>NZ_JAQTXI010000013.1:97122-117523 GCF_028688855.1 Neomegalonema sp.
GAACAGGCGGCGCTGAACTTCAACCGGGGTCTGAGGGGGCTTTACTTCGCGCTCGGGACTCTCGGCTGGCTGCTCGGGCCCTGGGGCGCCGTGGCGGGAGCGGCTCTGGTGACCTGGGCCATGTGGCGGCGCGAATTCATCTCGCATTCCCGCGCCGCCCTGACCGGAGACGCCCCGACCGAGCCCAGGATCTGAAGCAGTTCAGGCCTCCGGAGGCTGATCGGGATAGGTCGCGAATTCGGGCAGATCATCGAGGCGGCGCGTCCAGCTGACGCGCTGCGAGCCCATGACGTGGATCCGGGGCGGCGCCTGCTCCGGATCGTCCAGGGAGCCGCTCTGCACGTCGATCAGTCCGGGCAGGGTCTCGGCGTTGGCGTAGAAGAGGCTCGCGCCGCAGGTCCCGCAGAAGAAGCGCCGTCCATGCGCCGAAGAGGCGTAGACCTTCGGCTCTCCGGCGATGGTCAGGGCCTCGCGGGGGATCATCAGCCAGCCCGTCAGGGGCGCGCCGGTGGATTTCCGGCAGTCCCGGCAATGGCAGATCGCCGAGGCCACCGCCTCGCCGTCGATCTCGTAGCGCAGCGCGCCGCAATGGCATCCGCCTGAAAGCTTCATCTTCGCCTCCCTGAATCGAGATTTCGTCAGGGCAGCCTAAGCTTCTTTCAGGAGATCGACAAACGAAACAGGATCAGAAAGCGATCTTTCAGGCTACGAGCGCCGTGTCAGCGCCTCGCCCTGGGCGTCGAAGACATGGCAGAGCGCCGGATCCAGAGCCAGCGACAGCCTTTCGCCGGGCCGGATCGGGGCGTCTCCCGAGACCTGAAGCCGGATCTGCTCGCCGTTGGAGGCGGGGCCGTAGACGACGCTCGCCGCGCCGAGGCGCTCCACGACTTCGGCCTTCATGGCGAGGCTCCCCGCCGGATCGATCCGCAGATGCTCGGGGCGCGCCCCGAGCGTCAGCGCCGAGCCCGCCGCCGCCTCGCCCTCGACCGGGACCACGAGCTCGGCGCCGTCGAAGAGCCGGACCCGCAGGCCGCCTTCCTCGCGGCCCAGAGACCCGGCGGGCAGGAGGTTCATCTTCGGATTGCCGATGAACCCCGCCACGAAAAGATTGCGCGGATGATGGTAAAGCTCCAGAGGCCCGCCCACCTGCTCGACGAGTCCGGCGTTGAGCACCACGATGCGGTCCGCCATGGTCATGGCCTCGACCTGGTCATGGGTGACGTAGATCATGGTGGCGCCGAGCTCCTTATGCAGCCGCGTCAGCTCCAGCCGCATCTCGCCGCGCAGGGCGGCGTCGAGATTGGACAAAGGCTCGTCGAAGAGGAAGACCTTCGGCTGGCGCACGATGGCCCGGCCTATCGCGACGCGCTGGCGCTGTCCGCCCGAGAGGGCCGCCGGACGATGCCCGAGCCGCGCGGTCAACTGCAGCGTCCCGGCGGCGTCCTTCACGCGGCGGTCGAGGTCGGCCTCCGCCATGCGGGCCACCCGCAGCGGAAAGGCGATGTTCTCGTAGACGCTCATGTGCGGATAGAGCGCGTAGCTCTGGAAGACCATGGCCACGCCGCGCTCCACGGGGGGCAGGGCGTCGACCTGCCTGCCGCCGATCTCGATCCTGCCGGAGGTGGTGCTCTCCAGGCCGGCGATCATGCGCAGCAGCGTCGATTTCCCGCAGCCCGAAGGCCCGACGAAGACCGCGAATTCTCCATCCGGAATCGTGAGGTCCACGCCCTTGACGACATGGGCCGCCCCGAAGCTTTTCCTGACGTCGACGAGACGAACCTCTCCCAAGGGAGCCTCCGGATGATGGGCGGAAAAAAAAGGGCGGAGCGCCGCCATGGATGCGGCGGGGTCGAGGCGCCGCTGACGGGACGCTCCGCAAGGTGGAGGGCGCGCCCCCGGATTTCAGGGTCGGGGCGCGCCCTCAAGGCGACGTCAGTCGGCGATCTCCTCAAGGCGGGCCTGAGCCTCGGCCACAGCCGCGGCGGGCTCGACCTCGCCCATGACCACGCCTTGAATGGCCTCGATGAGAATGTCCTGCATGGCGCGGTAGTCGGTCATGACAGGCTCCGGGCCGCCGATGGCGATGCCGTCGAGGAAGACCTTCCAGTTGGGATCCTCGGCGAGGAGCGTCTCCTCGGCGCCCTCGACGAGGCGCACGGGGGTCCAGCCGCCCTGCTTGTCGACCTCGAACTGGCGCTCGGGAGCGGTGAGGTATTTCACGAGGCTCAGCGCCGGCTCCTCGACGCCCGTGCCCTTGAAGATCACGAGGCTGTCGGTGATGAGCAGCGTCGATTGCGCGCCATGAGGTCCGGCGGGGATCAGCTCGATGCCGTAATCCACGTTCGAGAAGCCCTTGCGGCCGAATCCGCCATGGACCACCATGCCGATGCGGCCCTCGTTGAAGAGGGGCTCCAGCTTGCCGCGGTCATAGGCGAGGGGGCCGGGCTCGGCGTATTGCGCGAGCTCCTTGTAGAACTCCATGGTCTCGACGTTCTGGGGCGAGTTGAAGACCACCTCGCCCTCGGCGTCGACGACCTGGCCGCCGTTCGAATACATCCACTTCAGGAACTGATGCATCGTGTTGTCGAAGGAGGCGGCGGGAATGCCGATTCCGTCGGCGGAGGTCTTTTCGTCGATGGCCTTGGCCGCCGTCAGCACTTCGGCCCAGGTCTGGGGGCCCTTGTCGGTGGGCAGGCCCGCTTCGGCGAAGAGGGTCTTGTTCCAGAAGAGGCCCTTGGTCGAGAAGGCGCGCGGCAGACCCCAGACCTTGCCGTCGAACTGGACGGTCGCGAGGACGCTGGGCGCATAGCCGGCCTTCTCCTCGTCGGTCAGCTCGACGGTCTGGATGAGGTCGTTGTCGGCGAGCATCTTCAGCGTGCGCGAGCCCATGTAGGCCGAAGCCGGCGCGTCGCCCGCGCGGGCGAGGCTGATGGCCTTCTCCTCGCACTGGCCCCAGGGCACGTATTCGAGGTTCACCTTGTAGGCGGGGTTTTCGGCCTCCCAGGCGGCGATGTGCTCGTTCTGCACGGGCAGGTCGCCGTCGGCGCCGCAGTTGATGACATGCAGCGTGGTGACGTTCTGCGCCTGGGCGGCGGAGGCGAGCAGGCCCAAGGCCGCCGCGCTCATCAGAAGTCGTTTCATCGCGTTTCTCCCTGACGTCGTTTTGTCATTCCTTCACCGCGCCGGAGGTCAGTCCGGCGACGATATGCTTCTGCATGAAGGCGTAGACCAGCAGCACGGGGGCCACGCCCACCAGACTGGCCGCCATCAGTTCGTTCCAGAGCACGCGCTCATGGCCGAAGAACTGGTAGAGCCCCATGGGAAGGGGATTATAGGCGTCGCGCGAATTGAAGGTCAGCGCGAAGAGGAACTGCTGGGCGTAGGCCGCGATGAAGGTCGCGATGGCCACCACCACGATGCCCGGCGTCGCCACCGGCAGGATCACCCGCCGCAGGGTGTAGAGCCGCGAGGCGCCGTCCATCAGCGCGGCCTCCTCCAGCTCGCGGGGGATGCGCAGGAAATAGCTGCGCATCAGGAAGATCCCGGCGGGCGTGGCGAAGGCCGCCCCCGGAACGATCATCGCGCCGTAGCTGTTGAGCAGCCCGAAGCTCTGCATGATGCGGTAGAGCGGGATGATCAGCACCGCCGCCCCCACCATGTTCACCACCAGGAAGACGCCGAGCAGCGCGTCCCGGCCCCGATAGCTGAAGCGGGCGAAGGAATAGGCCGCCGGAACGATGCAGATCAGCGCCAGGATCGTCGCGCCCGAGGCGATCAGGAAGCTGTTGAGCATGTAGCGCCAGAGCATGGGCACGCTGGTCCACATGTCGCCATAGGCCTTGAAGCTCATGCCCTCGGTGAAGAAGCGGTAGGGCGCGCGGAACACCTGCGTCAGGGGCCGCAGGCTGACCATGAAGGCCTCGACGAAAGGCGCCAGCAGGAAGATCAGGAAGACCGCGATCCCCGCATAGATCAGGACCAGCTCCCACCAGCGATAGCGGTCGATCATGCCGAGGCCTCCTCGAGGCGCCGGGCGCGGCGCGCCATGCGGTTGAGCAGCAGCAGATAGATCCCCGTCAGGACCATCAGCAGCACGAGCAGCGTGGCCGAGCGCGCCGCGCCCGCGCCATATTGAAAGCGGCTGATGGCGGTCTTGTAGGTGTCGATGATCATGGTGGTGGTGGCGCCGCGCGGGCCGCCCTCGGTGAGGATCCAGATGATCTCGAAGCTGTTGAAGGTCCAGATGGCCGAGAGCAAGGCCATGGTCGCCAGAGAGGGCGCGATCAGGGGCAGCGTCACGCGGCGGAAGCGGTGGAAGCGGCTCGCGCCGTCCACCCAGGCGGCCTCGTGGAGCTCGCGCGGCACGGTCTGCATGGCCGCCAGCAGATAGAGCGTCACCAGAGGCGTCCCGATCCAGACGTCCGTGACCACCGTGGCGAGGAAGGCCGAATTCCGGTAGCCGAGGAATTCGAAAGGCCCCGCCAGGAAGCCCCAGCGCTGGAGCAGCCCCGAGATCATCCCGAACTGGCCGTTGTACATCCAGCTCCACATGAAGACGCCGATGGCGATGGGCACGATCCAGGGCGGCATGACCAGCACCCGGAAGAGCGCGCGTCCCGGCACGGCGGCGTTGAGCAGCACCGCCCCGAACAGCCCCATCGCCAGCTTCAGGCAGACCGACAGCGCCACCCAGAGCAGGGTCCGCCAGATGATCGCCATGAAGCTCCCCGAGAAGAGCCGCTCGTAGTTCTGGAAGCCGATGTAATCTTCCGTCGCCCGGATCGAGGCGTTGGTGAAGGAGAGCCGGAAGGTCTCGACCACCGGCCAGGCCACGATGGCCAGAGTCAGCAGCGCCGCAGGCAGCAGGAGCAGATAGGGAAAGGCGTCGAAGCGGCGCGTCATGGGGCGCCTCCGGCGCGGGAGGGCGAGGGCGAGCGAGAGCGTCCGAGCGCCGCGTCGAATTCGCTCCAGAAAGGCGCGAGATCGACCAGGCGGGATTCCCTGCGGGCTTCGTCCATGGCGAGGGCCGTGGCGCCGGCCTCCAGGGCGTCGATCACCGAGACATGCGGCGCGTCGCCCTCGCCGCGCAGATGCGCGAGCAGATCGCGGGCCATGGCGTCGTCGGCGCCGTAATGCTGGCTCGGGACGCCCTGCGGCTGGACTTCCCGCGTCTCGAAGAGGCGGGTTCCGGTTTCGGCGTCGGTGGCCTGGAAGAAATTGCGCACGAAGTCGCCTTCGGCCATGCCCGTCCGCCCGATCACGCAGAAGCGGCGGAATTCGTCGGGCGTGTTGAGATTGGTGTGAAAGGCCAGAGTCGCGCCGGATTCATACTCCACCAGCGCGGTCTGATAGTCGATGAGGTCGCCCTCGCCGCTGAAGGCGTCCTCCGAGCCGTTCCAGCGCGGCGACATCCGCGCCAGATAGGCGGGCCTTCCGGCGGGCGCATGCTCGGGCAGATAGCGCTTGCGTCCGCCGAAGCTCGCCACGCGCCGCGCCCGCGATCCCGCGACGCTCTGATACAGATCGAGGTCGTGACAGCATTTCTCCAGCATGAACCCACCGGAGAGGCTCGTGAAGCGCCGCCAGTCGCGCATGAAGAAGGAGCCGTGATAGGGCGCGATGTGCTCGCTGGCCTCGATGGACATGACCTCGCCGATCCAGCCCCTCGCCTGAGCCTCGCGCAGGAGCCGGTAGAGCGGAGAATGACGCAGCACCAGGCCCACGAGCAGGCGCTCCTCGCCCTGGGTCCGGGCCACGAGCCGCGCCATGGCGAGCGTCTCCTCGCGCGAGACCACCACGGGCTTCTCGACGAAGATCTTCGGCGCGCCGCTCTCGAGCGCCGCCTCGACATGACGCAGATGCAGATGATTGGGCGAGCCGATCAGCAGAAGGTCGGGCTGCTCCGCCCGCACCAGATCCGGAATGGAGTCGTAGGGCTCGGGCGCGAAGCCGAGCCGCTCCATGGCCTCCAGCCGGGCGGGGAAGGGATCGACGTAGCCGACCACCTTCAGCTCCGGCTCGATCTTCCGGAAGCGCCCCGCCAGAACCGCGGAGCGGGCGCCGAGCCCCACGATCCCGATCTTCATGGAGCGGCCTCCTCGGTCTCCCGGCGACGCAGGGCCGCCAGCATGCGGCCGAGAACCTGCGGAGAGGTCGCGCGCAGGCCGGGTTCGCCGAGCACGCCCTTGCGCGCCGGGCCCGAGAAGGAGCCGTGCAGAGCCCGCGCGCCGGTCTTGAGCAGCAGGGCCCGCGCGTTCTCGGGCGTCACGCCGCCGCCGGGCATGATCTGGATGCGCCCGCGCGCCGCCCGGATCAGCCGCGCCAGAAGGGCGGCGCCCTGAGGGGCCGTCGCCGCGCCGCCCGAGGTGAGGATCCGCGCGAAGCCGAGATCCACCGCCTGCTCCAGGGCGGCCATGGGATCGGGCGTGAGGTCGAAGGCGCGATGGAGCGTCAGCTCCAGCGGA
Organism: Neomegalonema sp.; assembly: GCF_028688855.1. GTDB lineage: Bacteria > Pseudomonadota > Alphaproteobacteria > Rhodobacterales > Rhodobacteraceae > Neomegalonema. Next base: position 103,587 of record NZ_JAQTXI010000013.1, read on the forward strand.
CCGGCCGCGCGCTTGAGCCGCTCCAGCGCCGCGAGATCCAGGCCGCCGTCGGGCCGCGAGGCGCCGAAGACCGCGCCTTCCGCGCCCGCCGCGCGGGCGGCCGCGAGATCGGCCTCCGCCACCGCGAGATCCGCCGCGCCATAGACGAAGTCGCCCGGCCTCGGGCGGATCATCACGAAGATCCGGGGTCTGTCGGGGAAAGAAAAAGAGGAGGCGGCCGCTTTCAGGAAGCCGGGGGAAGGGGTGAGCCCGCCCAGCCCGAGGGCCGAACAGAGCTCGATCCGGTCGATTCCCGCCTGTCGCGCCGTTGCGAAGCCCTCCGCCGAATCGACGCAAACCTCAAGTTCGATCCGGTCGGAAGCTTCGGTCTCCGGCGTCCCGTCGGGAATCATGCGGCGTCGCCTCCAGAGTGATTCAGGTCGTTCGCGTTTCCCCGAATTAAGCTTTGACTTTAGGGATAATCAAGCAGGTTTTAGCATTGCTAAAATCCTTGAGCAGGCTATTCTCCCCCTGCGAAGATAAGGAGCTGAACGCGCGTCGGGCGTCCGCGGCGACTGGAAGGCGGAGAGCGGAGGCGTCATGAACGGACGGACGGACATGGCGACGCGGCGAAGCCCCGTCGAAGACGGGCTCGGCCTGCGGGGGCGCATCCTCGCCGCCCTGGAGGCCATGACCCCCAAGCTGCGCGTCATCGGCGAACTGGCCCTGCGCGATCCCGAAGCCTTCATCCGCAAGACCTCGCGGGAGCTCTGCCTCGAACTCGGGGCCAGCGAGCCCACGCTCATCCGCTTCTGCAAGGAGATGGGATACGCCGGACTGGCGGCCTTCCGCATCGACCTGGCTCTGGAGGGCTCGGCGCCGCTCTCGGCGCTGGTGGAGCCCGCCGTCCACGAGCGGCGCAGCATGAACCGCGAGGCCAAGCGGCGCATCGCCGCGCGAGCCGCGCCGCTGGTCGCGGAGGCTTCGGCCATCCTGCTCGACAACGGCTCGACCGTCGAGGCCTTCGCCGAGCACCTGCGCGACGCCGCGCCGCTGACCATCCTGACCACCAGCCTTCCCATCGCCTCCATGCTGATGGCCCAGGGCCGTCACGAGGTGATGCTCACCGGCGGGCGGGTGCGTCCGGATTCCCTCGCCCTGGTGGGGGAGCTGGCGGAAAGGGCGCTCCAGGGGCTGCGCTTCGACAGCTTCGTGATGGGCGTCTACGGGATCGGCAAGGGCAGGATCGGCGGCTCGCGCGAGGACGAGGCCCGCCAGACCCGCGCCATGACCGAAGCCGCCGACCGCGTGATCCTGCTGGCCGACGCCTCGAAATTCTCTCAGCCGGCGCTCTACAAGGTCTGCGACCTCGGGCGCGCGGCGATTCTCGTGACCGATCTGCCGCCCGACCATCCCGCAGCCCGCGAAGCGGCCGCAGCGGGAGTCGAGGTGCTGTCGGTCCATGGACAAGACGAAGAAGGACAGGAGACGACGTGACGGACAGCAGGAGTCTTGAGCGCTGGGCCACATGGCGCGAGATCCACAGGCAACCGGAGATCTGGCGGTCCTGGGCCGCCGATCTGGCCCGCGAGGCGGGGGCGCTCCGGCGCTGGATCGCCGAGCGCGGCGTGGAGGAGGTCTGGCTCTGCGGCGCGGGCAGCAGCAGCTTCATCGGCGAGATCGCCGCGGCGGGGGCGGGGCGTCCGGGTCCCCGGCTGCGGGCCGTGCCGACCACCGATTACGTGGCCGCTCCGCAGGACTTCCCCGCGCCGAAGGGGCGGCTTCTGGTCGTGCAGTTCAGCCGCAGCGGCGACAGCTCCGAATCCGTCGGGATGCTCGATCTTCTGGACCAGCTTCTGCCCGAAGCCGACCGGCTGCACGTGACCTGCAATCCCGAAGGGACTCTGGCGACGCGGGCGCATCCGGGGCCGGGCGAACTGCGGCTGCTCCTGCCGCCCGAGGCCGCCCATGACCAGGGCTTCGCCATGACCTCGAGCGTCAGCTGCATGCTGCTCGGGGCTCTGGCGGTCTTCGATCCCGAGACCGACGCCGCCCGCGCCCTGCCGATCCTCGCCGAGGGCGCCGAGGAGCTTCTTGAGCGGCTGAAGGACTGGGCGCAGCCGCGTCCGGACCGGGCCTTCTTTCTCGGCTCGGGGGCGCTGAAGTTCGCGGCGCGGGAATCGGCGCTGAAGGTGCTGGAGCTGACCGCAGGCCGCGTCAACGCCGCCTGGGACAGTCCGCTCGGCTTCCGCCACGGCCCGAAATCCGCCGTGGAGCCGGATGCTCAGGTCTATGTGCTGCTGCATCCGGACCATCGCACGGCGCGTTACGACTCCGACCTCGCCGAGGAGGTGGCGCGCCAATATCCCGAGGCCGAAGTCCGGACCATCGGGACGGGCGGCGAGATCCCGGCGCAGGGGCTCGGGAAGGCGCGCTGGGACGCGGTCCTGCACATCATCCCGGCGCAGATGCTGGCGGCGCGCTGGTCCGACGGGCTGGGGCTGAACGTGGACGACCCCTTCAAGGGCCAGGGCTCGCTGACGCGGGTGGTGGCCGGGGTGAAGCTCTACCGCTTCGAACCATGAGCGTGAGCCAGGCCGGGACCGCCCTCTGCGGCGGAATCGACGTCGGGGGCACCAAGATCGAGGCCCAGCTCTTCGGAGCGGGCTTCGCGCCTCTGGCGAAAAGGCGCCTGCCGACCTCCAGAGGCGATTTCCGCGACTTCATGGCGGTCCTCGCCGAACAGGTCGAATGGATCATGGCGGCGACGCCGAAGGCCGCTCCCATCGGGGTGGCTCTGCCGGGGATCGTCGATCCGGAGACGGGGGCCTCGACGGCGGCGAATCTGCCCATCGGCGGACGCAACGTGGCGGCGGCTCTGCGGACGCGCTTCGGGCGGGATTTCGCCTTCCTCAACGATTGTTCGGCCTTCGCGCTCTCGGAGGCGCGGGGCGGAGCGGGCGAGGGTTTTGAAACCGTGCTCGGCCTGATCCTCGGGACGGGCGTGGCGGCGGGCTTCTGCCAGAGAGGCGCCGAGGCGCCGGGCCGGCTGAACCGCCTCGCGGTGGAGATCGGCCATGTGGGGATCTCCGCCCGCGCGCTGGAGGGCCTGAATCTGCCGCTGATCCGCTGCGGCTGCGGGCGGCTCGGCTGTTATGAAACCTATGTGGCGGGGCCGGGGCTGGCGCGTCTGGCCGAGGCCGGACTCGGGCTCAGGATCTCCGGCGAGGAGCTGGCGGCCCATCCCGAAGGCGAAGCCGTGCTGGAGATCTGGGCCGATCTGGCCGCCGAGGCTCTGGATCAGGCGCGGCTGCTGCTGGATCCGCAATGCGTGGTGCTGGGCGGGGGTCTGTCGCGTCTGCCGGGCGTGGCGGAGCGTCTGGCGGCGGCTCTGGCGCGGCGGCCTCTGGGAGACCTGCGGCCTCCGGCCCTGCGGATCGCGACCTTCGGCGACGCCTCCGGCGGACGCGGCGCCGCCATCCATGCAGGGAGCCTCACGCCATGAGCCGGGACGCCTTCACCGAAATCGTCCGCGCCAACCGCGCCGGACGCGCCGTGGCTCTGGCTTCGGTCTGCACGGCCCATCCGGACGCTCTGGCGGCTGCGCTGCGTCTGGCCGAGGCGCGCGACAGGACCCTGCTCATCGAGGCCACGAGCAATCAGGTGGATCAGTTCGGCGGCTACACCGGGATGCGCCCGCCGGAGTTCATCGCCATGGTCCGCGCGATCTGCGCCCGCGAGGGCGTGGACCCGGCGCGCGCAGTCTTCGGCGGCGATCATCTGGGGCCTCAGGGCTGGCGCTCGGAGCCTGCGGATTCGGCCATGGCCAAGGCGGCGGATCTCATGCGCGCCTATCTGCGGGCGGGATTCGCCAAGATCCACCTCGATTGCTCCGAGGGCTGCGCGGGAGAGCCCGCCCAGGTCGGGGACGCTCTGGCGGCGAGCCGCGCGGCGGCTCTGGCGGCGGTCTGCGAGGCGGAGGCCCCCGGACGCGCGCTTTACGTCATCGGCACCGAGGTGCCGCCTCCGGGCGGGGCCCGCAAGGACGAGTCGGGCATCGCGCCGACGCCACCCGAGCGCGCCCTCGCCACGCTGGAGGCCCATCGGGCGGCCTTCGCGGCGGCGGGAGTCCCGGCGGCTTTCGAGCGGGTGCGGGGGCTGGTGGTCCAGCCCGGCGTCGAATTCGCGCCGGATCATGTGGATCGCCTCGACCTGAACAGCCCTGATCGGCTCTCGGCGGCGCTGAAGGATCAGCCGGATCTCGCCTTCGAGGCTCATTCCACCGATTACCAATATCCCGAGGTCTATCCGGCTTTGGCGCGACGCGGCTTCGCGGTGCTGAAGGTCGGCCCGGCTCTGACCTTCGCCTGGCGTCAGGCGCTTTACGGCCTGAGCCATGTTCAGGGCTGGCTCGACAGCCGCGCGCATGTCTCCGGGGTGATGGAAAGGCTCATGCTGGCCGAGCCGAAATTCTGGCGCGGCCATTACCCGGATGATCGGGTCTTGCGGCATTTCGGCTATGCGGACCGCATCCGCTATTACTGGGCCAGGCCCGAGGCTCTGGCCGCCGTGAGCGCCCTGGAGGCCGCTTTCGACGCCTCCCGTCCGCCCGCGCCGCTCATGGAGCAATATTTCGCGCCGGAGATCCTGACCCGCGCCGAAGGCTTGCGCGCCGAGGGCGTGGCTCCGGCGAAATCCCTGCTTTACGCGCAGGTTCAGGCGGCGCTGGATCCCTATCTCTTCCCGGAGTCCGCCGCATGAGCCGCCTGATCGCGCCGGAATTGCTCTGGTTGGACGGGAGCTTGCAAAAGGGCCTCGCTCTGGAGGTCGAGGGCGGGGCGCTGAAGCGCCTCCGGCCTCTCGGCCCGGAGGAGCGCCCGGATTCGACGCCTCATCTCGTCTCCCCCGGCTTCATTGATCTTCAGGTCAATGGCGGCGGGGGCGTGATGGTCAACTCCGAGCCCACCGAAGCGGGGATTCGCGCTGTGGCGGCGGCGCATCGGGCGGTGGGGACGGCGGCGATCCTGCCCACCCTCATCACCGACGCGCCGGAGCGCCTCGACCAGACCGTCGAGGCCATGCTCGGCCTTTGGGGCGAGCGGGGCGTGCTGGGGCTGCATGTCGAGGGGCCGCATATCTCGCCGGAGCGGCGCGGGACTCATGATGCGCGTTTCATCCGGCCTCTGGACGAACGGACCTTGTCGGCCTTGCGGCGGTTGCGGGCGGCGGGGATTCCCGTGCTGCTGACCCTCGCGCCGGAGCAGGCCCGGCCCGATCAGATCCGCGAGGCGCGCGAGATGGGCGTCGTCCTCTCGATGGGCCACACCGCCGCGACGGCGGATCAGGCGCTGGCGGCGCTGGAGGCGGGGTTCTCCATGGGCACGCATCTTTATAACGCCATGACGCCCATGTCTTCGCGCGACCCCGGCGTGGTCGGGACGCTCATCGATTCGGAGGCCTGGTGCGGCCTGATCTGCGACGGAATCCACGTGAGCTGGCCCATGGCGCGCATCGCGATCCGGGGGCGTCCGCGCGGGGGCCGGAGCTTCATCGTCTCCGACGCCATGGCCACGGTGAACGGGCCGGATCATTTCGAGATCTACGGCCAGAAGATCTTCGTCCGGGACGGGGCTCTGGTGAATGCGGCGGGTTCTCTGGCGGGGGCGCATGTCGACATGGCCCAGAGCTTCGCCAACGCCGTCCGTCATCTCGGGCTTCCGCTGGAGGAGGCCCTGAGCATGTGTCTGGAGACGCCTCTGGAGGCCATGGGCCTCCCCGCGCGCGGCCTCGCCGAGGGGACTCCCCTCGACGAGATCCTCGTGTTCGACCGCGACCTGAAGCGGGTTGCGGTTTAGCTCGGGTCGCGGAAGCGGTTGACGATGGGATAGCGCCGGTCCAGCCAGAGCGCCTTATGGGTGATCTTGGGGCCGGGCGCCGCCTGGAAGCGCTTGTATTCCGCGATGTAGATCAGCCGCTCCACCTTGCGGACGGTCTCGCGCTCGAATCCCGCCTCGACCACCTCCGCGACGCTCTGGTCGCCTTCGATGAGTCGCTCCAGAATGGCGTCGAGCACCGGATATTCCGGCAGGCTGTCGCTGTCCTTCTGGTTCTCGCGGAGTTCGGCGGTCGGCGGCTTGGAGATCACCCGCTCGGGGATCACCGGCCCCGCCGCGCCCTTCATCCAGGGGCGATGGTTGGCGTTGCGCCACCGGCAGATCTCGAAGACCCGCGTCTTGTAGAGGTCGATCAGCGGATTGTAGCCGCCCGCCATGTCGCCGTAGAGCGTCGAATAGCCCACCGAAACCTCGGACTTGTTGCCCGTGGTCAGCAGCAGATGGCCGAACTTGTTCGACAGCGCCATGAGATAGAGCGCCCGCAAGCGCGGCTGCACGTTCTCTTCGGTCAGGCCCGACTCCGTTCCGGCGAAGAAGGGCGCCAGCTCCTGGCCGGTCGCCTCGACCGCGCTGGCGATGGAGAGCGAATCGAGCTTCGCCCCGATCAGCCGCGCGACTTCGGCGGCGTCTTCGAGGCTGGTCCGGCTGGTGAAGCGCGAGGGCAGCATCACGCACCAGACGTTCTCCGGCCCGAGGACGTCGGCGGCGACGGCCGCCACGATGGCCGAATCGATTCCGCCCGAGAGCCCCAGAACCGCCTGTCTGAAGCCGGATTTGCGCATGTAGTCGCCGAGGCCAAGGCAGATCGCCTGATAATCGGCCTCATGATCGGAGGGCGTCGGCGCGACCGGCCCGGGCGCGCAACGCCAGCCCTCGCCTTCCCTGGTCCAGATCGTGAGCAGGTCGCGGCTCTCGAAGAAGGGCGCCTGGACGGCCCGCCCCCCCTCGGCGTCGAGCACGAAGCTTCCGCCGTCGAAGACCTGGTCGTCCTGTCCCCCGACCATGTTCACATAGAGGAGAGGGAGTCCCGTCTCCGCGACGCGCGCCCGCATGTCGGCCATGCGCGCGCCCTCGTGTTTTCCGCGTTCGTAAGGCGATCCGTTGGCCACGATCAGGATCTCGGCGCCCGCCGCCGCCAGAGCCCTCGCCGCAGGCTCCTCCCAGGCGTCCTCGCAGATCAGCAGCCCGAGCCGGACGCCGCGAAACGTGATCGGCTCCGGCAGCGGCCCCGGATCCAGCGTGCGCTTCTCGTCGAAGACGCCGTAATTGGGGCGCTCATGCTTGCGCGAGACCGCCTGAACCGCCCCGTCCGCGCAGAGAAACAACGCGTTATGGACCCTGCCTCCCTCATGGAGCGGCCCCCCGATCAGCAGGCCCGGTCCTCCCGGACGCGTTTCGGCGGCGATCTCCGCCAGAGCCTCGGCGCAGGCTCGTCCGAAAGCGGGCTTGCGCACAAGGTCCTGAAGTTGATAACCGCTCAGGAACATCTCGGGCAGGACGGCCAGATCGGCGCCTTGCGCCCCGGCTGCGGCGAGGGCCGCCCTGGCTTCGCCCAGGTTTCCGCGCAGATCTCCGGTCGTGGGATCGCGTTGGGCGATGAGGATCTGAAGGCGGTCGGCCATGGCTCGGCTCCTGATGCGACGGGCGGGACAGTCCTAACCCGCTCCCTGAGGAGGCGCAAGAAAGCCCTCCGCAGAGGCCGGGGCCGAGAAGAACAGGGCGCGGACGCTCGCGGCGGGTTGCGCCCGACGGGCGCCCTTGAGTATGGTCTCCCGCAAGGGGACGGCGTGGGAGACGGCCGGCGTTCGTCGCGTCCGGGCATGCGGATAAGGCGTGGATGATGATGTGGTTTCCGAGAATTCTTCCGGCGCTCGGCGTCGCGGCGCTGGCGGGGACGGCGGTCGTGCCGACGGCGGGCGCCGAGCCCTCCGGCGTGACGGCGCCGACGCGCGTCGCTCAGGTCGAGCAGGCGCCGGCCCCGACTCCGCGTCCGGCGCGGGGGGCGGCCGAGGAGGCGCCTCTGTCGCAGCCTCTGGCGCCGGTGCGTCCGGCGGAGGGCGGCGTGATCAGCGCCCAGCGCGGCGCTGGCGGCGGCACGGTGGTGACCTATCCGGACGGCGGCGAATACGTCGGCGATTTCGAGGGCGGCCGTCAGCACGGCAAGGGCACCTTCCGTCTGCCGGACGGCTATGAATACGTCGGCGAGTGGAAGGAAGGCCGGATCGAGGGCGAGGGGATCGCGAAATATCCCAACGGCTCGACCTACGTCGGCCGGTTCCGCGACGGCGCGCCTCACGGGCATGGCCGCATCTCCTTCGAGGACGGCGGCGAATACGAGGGCGAATGGAAGGAAGGCCGGATCGACGGCAAGGGGATCGCGAAATATCCCAACGGCGTGATCTACGAAGGCCAGTTCCGCGACGCGGCCCATCACGGGCGCGGCAAGATGACCATCCCCGAATCCGGCTATGAATATGACGGCGACTGGGTCGAGGGTCTTCAGGACGGCCAGGGCGTGGCGCGCTACTCCAACGGGACCGTCTACGAGGGCGGCTTCTCGAAGGGCCAGCGCAGCGGACGCGGCAAGATCCTCATCGAGAACGAGGGCTTCGAGTTCGAGGGCGACTGGAGCAACGGCCAGATGAACGGCCGCGGCGTCGCGCGCTATCGGAGCGGCGAGGCCTTCAACGTCTATGAGGGCGAATTCCGGAGCGGCCGCCGCCATGGGCATGGCGTCATGACCTACGCCACCGGCGAGGTCTATGACGGATACTGGGCGCGCGGCAGCCGCTCGACGCAGGAAGAGGCCGAACAGCAGAACCAGTAAGCCGGGGCGCAGAGGGAATCACCCGGCTCCCGGGTGATTCCCGGGACTGCGCCGTCAGGTTCGGAGCCGGCGCTCCTGACGCCGCCCGAGCCTCGTCCCCATGTGCGGTTCCGCATGCGTTTCTTCCTGTCTTCGAGGTGGATCAGCGTGCAGCTGGACGGGAGCCTGGTCTGCGGACACAGCCCGAGATCGTCATGGGCCTCCGCTTCGCAATCCGGGATCCGGCAGGATTTCTTCTGACCCTCGCCATCTCGTGATTTCGGCGTTTCCGCGAAGCCTGCGCCTGGCGCGGCGAGCAGCATGCGGGCTGAAGCGAGACCCTGATGATCCTGTTCATTGTCGCCCTCCATGCAGGGTTGAATTGTCTGAAATTGAACCTTTCCGTATTTCGTTCAGTGAAAAATCTGTCCGGGGCCGCTCGTGGCGTCGGGGAGGCGAAGGGCCTTGGGCGCTCCTCCGGGACGGATCAGGGTCGCGAAACGGGAGATGTGGATGAAGGTCGATTCCAGGTTGACGGAATGCGGCGAATGATCTGACCATGCGCGCTCAGGGAGCCTCGCCGCTCCCTGCGCGGAGTCTCGGGGATCGACGTTGCGCCGGACCCCGCCGCTTCACGCTCCAGAGGTTCGAGAGGGGGACGGGACATGCGCAAGACGTCGATCGTTCTGGGAGCCCTTGCGGCCTTCCTGGCGTCGGGTCCGCCGGGAGAGGCTCAGGACGGGCTCATCGCGCGCCAACGGGAGGTCGAAAGAAAGCTGGAGGATCTCAACTCCGGCGTTATGGAATTAAGAAGCGAGTTGGCGAGGCTTCGGCAGGAGATGGGCGACCTGCGGCAGGGGCTTGCGCCGGTCGTTCTGTATCAATGTCCGGTTAATACTCATAATACTGGTGGCGACTGGGTGTCGGTCGGCTGCGTAGGGCAGATATCCTCCGCCAATACATGCACGAATTATTGGTCGAATCGCGGCGGGCATCACGCTTCTTTCGACTGCGCGCCCGTGACGTTCTATCGAAAGCCCTGATGTTCTGAAGGCGGCGTGAAACCGGCCTCCGGCCCCTCGCAGCCTCGACGAGGCCGCGCGAAAACCCCTCCGGCTCCGCTTTCGCCTTGCGGGCGGGCGGGGCTTCTGCTACCAGAATCCCATGTTCGCCAGCAGCGCCATTCTTGAGGATGTCCGGACGGTCGGCCCCATCGGGCTCGCGGCCGCGCTTCTTCTTACGCGCCCCTGAGCGCGGCCGCGGCCAGCGGCGCGCCCGCTCAGGGGAGTTCGACTCCTTCGCGCCGCGCCCGACCTTCATTTCCAGACTGAAACTCAGGTTCTTCATATCATGACCGATTCCGCCCCCTCCCATGATTCCGGGCCCGTCTCCGCGATTTCCGCCGGTCCCGTCGACCGCGTTCTGATCTTCGACACCACCCTGCGCGACGGCGAGCAGTCGCCCGGCGCCTCCATGACCCACGAGGACAAATGCGAGATCGCCGCGCTCCTCGACGAGATGGGCGTGGACGTCATCGAAGCGGGCTTCCCCATCGCCTCCGAAGGCGATTTCGAGGCCGTCAAGGCCATCGCCGGACTGGTGAAGCGGGCTTCGGTCTGCGGTCTGGCGCGGGCCTCGAAGAAGGACATCCTGCGGGCCTGGGAGGCTCTGGAGGGCGCGCGGAATCCGCGCATCCACACCTTCCTGAGCACCTCGCCGCTGCACATGAAGCACAAGCTGAACCTGGAGCCCGAACAGGTTCTGGCCAAGATCCACGAGAGCGTCAGCTACGCCCGCAGCCTCTGCGACAACGTGCAGTGGTCGCCCGAGGACGGCACCCGCACCGAACGCGAATTCCTGGCGAAAGCCGTGCGCGCCGCCCTGGAGGCGGGCGCCAACACCATCAACATCCCGGACACCGTCGGCTACACCATCCCCAACGAATCGGCGAAGATCATCCGCCAGCTCCGCGAGGACGTGCCCGAGATCGACCGCATGGCGATCATCGCGACCCATTGCCACAACGACCTCGGCATGGCGGTGGCCAACTCCCTGGCGGCGGTCTCGGCGGGGGCGCGTCAGATCGAATGCACCATCAACGGACTCGGCGAGCGCGCGGGCAACGCGGCCCTCGAAGAGGCGGTGATGGCGCTGCGCGTGCGTCGCGACGTGCTGCCCTATGAATCCGGCGTGGATCCGGTCTATCTGGCCCGGGCCTCGCGGATGGTGGCCAACGCCACCGGCTTCCCGGTGCAATACAACAAGGCCATCGTCGGCAAGAACGCCTTCGCCCATGAATCGGGCATCCATCAGGACGGCATGCTCAAGCACGCCGGAACCTACGAGATCATGACCCCCGAGACGGTGGGCGTCAGCAAGACCAGCCTCGTGCTGGGCAAGCATTCGGGCCGTCATGCGCTGAAGGAGCGCCTGAAGGAGCTGGGCTATGATCTCGGCGACAACGCCCTGCAGGACGCCTTCGTGCGCTTCAAGGCGCTGGGCGACGCCAAGCGCGAGATCTTCGACGAAGACCTGATCGCCCTGGTGGACGACGCCGCCTCCGAGGTCGAGGGCGGCGAGGGCCGCGTGAAGCTGATCGACCTGCAGGTCGAAAGCCGCATGGGCCAGAGGGCGAAATCCCGCGTCGTGCTGGAGATCGACGGCCAGCGTCAGGAATCCGAAGGCGAGGGCGACGGCCCGGTGGACGCCGCCTACAAGGCGATCAAGGCTCTGGTGAAGCATCAGGGCAGGCTGCAGCTCTTCCAGGTGACCTCCGTGACCGGCGGCACCGACGCCCAGGCCGAGGTCTCGGTGCGTCTGGAGGAGGGCGGACATATCGCCGCCTCCCAGGCCGCCGACACCGACACCGTGGTCGCCGCGGCCAAGGCCTACGTCAACGCGCTGAACAAGCTCTTCCTGCGCCGTCAGAAGACCGCGCCGGAAAGCTCTGCTCTGGCGGGCTGATCGGCGAAGCCGCAACCTCGCGTCATTCTCCGCATGCGCCGTCGAATCTCTCGGATTCGACGGCGTTTTCGCGGCTGAAAGCCCTTTGCGCCCCTTTCGCCGGACGATATAAGGAAGCCCGACGGGATGCGGCGCCGCCGCAAAGGCAAGACGGATTCAGGGACGGGGCGATGCTGGGATTTTTCAACTTGTTCTCCTCGGACATCGCCATCGATCTCGGCACGGCCAATACGCTCATCTACATCAAGGGGCGCGGCATCGTGCTCAACGAGCCCTCGGTGGTGGCGGTCTCGCGCAAGGGAGAACGCAAGGAGATCCTCGCCATCGGCCATGAGGCCAAGGCCATGATCGGCCGCACGCCGGGCCGCATCGAGGCCATCCGCCCGCTCCGCGACGGCGTCATCGCCGATTTCGACGTGGCCAAGGCCATGATCAAGGAGATGATTCGCAAGGTCCAGCGCCGGGGCTTCTTCTCGCGTCCGTTCATCCTCGTCTGCGTGCCTTCGGGCGCGACTCCCGTCGAACAGCGCGCCATCCGCGATTCGGCCCTGGAGGCGGGCGCCCGCGCCGTGCGTCTGATTCCCGAGCCCATCGCCGCCGCCATCGGCGCGGGGATCCAGGTGACCGAGCCCATCGGCTCGATGGTGGTGGACATCGGCGGCGGCACCACCGAGGTGGCGATCATCTCCATGGCCGACATCGTCTACGCCCGTTCGGTGCGGGTCGGCGGCGACAAGATGGACGAGGCGATCATCGCCTATCTGCGCCGCAACCACAGCCTGCTCGTCGGCGAGACCACCGCCGAGCGCATCAAGATGCAGATCGGCGCGGCCTGCCTGCCCGAAACGGGCGTCGGCCAGATCATCCAGGTGCGCGGCCGCGACCTCATGAACGGCGTGCCCAAGGAGATCTCGGTCAATCAGGCCCAGATCGCCGAGGCCCTCGCCGAGCCCACCGCCCAGATCGTCGAGGCGGTGAAGGTGGCCCTGGAGCAGATGCCCGCCGAGCTCTCCGCCGACATCGTGGACCGGGGGATCATGCTCACCGGAGGCGGCGCGCTGCTGGGCGACCTCGACCGGGTGCTGCGCGACGAGACGGGCCTTCCGGTCACCATCGCCGACGAGCCGCTGAACTGCGTGGCGCTGGGCACGGGCCGGGCGCTTGAACACATGGCCGCCCTGAGCCATGTTCTGATCGAGGAGGTCTGAACCTCCTTCGCCTTGATTTCCTTGTGCGATGCGCCTTGGCCGGAGTTTTCCGCCGCGGTCGCCGCCCCGTCGGAGGATGACCCCCCATGGCCGCCGGCCGCGAGAAAAGCCTGAGACGCGCGCTCGCGCAGCTGGGCCTCGGCGCTCTGGTCGTCGGGGGGGCGGCCATGATGCTGCTCGACGCTTCGGGAGATCCGCGCGTGGAGCGCGCCAAGCAGGCCGCCGCCGAAAGGGCCGCGCCCGCTCTGGAGGTGGCCACGGGTCCGGTGCGGTTCTTCAGCGGGCTCTTCGCCCGCTCGCGGACGGCCTTCAACATCTACGCCGAGAACTCCCGTCTGCGCGCCGAGGTCGAGACCCTGCGCAGCTGGCGCGACTACGCCTTCCGCGTCCAGCAGGAGAACGAGCGTCTGCGCGGATTGAACAACGTGCGTCCGCCTCTGCGGGTGCTGAGCGTGGTGGGGCAGGTCATCGCCGATTCGGCCGATCAGGCCACCCAGACGGCTCTCGTCAGCGTGGGCTCCGCCGACGGCGTGCATGAGGGCTCGGCGGCGCTCAGCGGAGACGGCCTGATCGGGCGGGTGCTGGCGGTGGGCGAACGCTCCTCGCGGCTGCTGCTGCTCACGGACACCCGCAGCCGCATTCCGGTGCGCGTCGAGCCCGCCGGACATCGCGCCATCCTCGCCGGAGACGGCGGAGATCAGCCCAAGCTCGTCTTCATGCAGCAGAACGTCCGGCTGAATCACGGCGACCGCGTGGTGACCTCCGGAGACGGCGGCGTCTTTCCGCGCGGCGTGGAGGTCGGGGCCGTGGCGGCGGGCGCGGGCGGAGAACCGCGCGTGCAGCTCAAGGCGGCCACCAGCGGCATGGAGTTCGTGCGCATCCTGCGTCAGCACGCCGATCTGGAGATCAATCCCTCGGCGGGCGTCATCTTCGGGACTCCCGGCGGCGGAGGCCTCAGCTTCGGCGGACGCGGCCCTCAGGATTCCGGAGCCCCCACGGCGCCGCCCCTGCCGCAGCCTGCGGCGCCTCAGGCCGCCGCGCCGGCCGCCGCCCGGCCCCCGCAACAGGCCGCCGCGCCCGCTCCGG
>NZ_JAQTXI010000001.1 GCF_028688855.1 Neomegalonema sp.
CGTCGGGAATGACCACGAACTCCCAGGAGCCGAGCGCCTCGCCCTGATGCCGCGCCGAAGCGGGGCCGGAAGCCAGAATCTCCGCCTTGAGCGCGAAGACGCCGGGGCCGTCTTCGGCGAAGACCTCCGCCGAGCCGGGAAGCTCGCCCACAGGCGCCTCGGAGGCGCCCGCCACGCGGAATTGCAGCACCGAGCCCGTCGGCACGTCGATCTTCTGGCCGGGGCGGCTCATGAGGTAGATCGGCGGCGCGCGGGTGTAGGGCGGCGGATTGATCCAGGCGTCCAGACGCGCCGGAGCCGCCGCCAGAACCGCGGCCGTCGGCTCGGGGGCTCCGGCGAAGATCCCCGCGACCTGATCGCGCGCGCCGCTCCAGTAGACGGAGAAGCCGCCGATCAGCGCCAGAAGCGCCCAGTAGCGCAGGCCCCAGGGGTCGGGCGCGGAGAGCCGCAGATCCGGAGCGGGCACCTTCGCCCGAGCCGCCTCCGCCTCCAGCCGCCGCCGGTGCGCCGCCCAGAGCGCGCGGCCCATGGGAGTCTCGGCGCCGAGGGCGGGCGCGTCGTCGGCCAGATGGGTGGCGGCGCGGCGGGCGAGTCCGGCGTCGAGCGCCGCCAGCTCCTCGGCGCGGGTGGGCGAGGCCCAGCCGCGCGCGCCGCGCCAGAACAGGAAGGCCAGAAGCAGCCCGAAACCCGCCAGAAGCCCCGTCCGGAGCATGGGGCTCCAGAGGCTCCAGAAGCCCGCCAGAGTCAGCGCCAGACCGAAGAGCGCCGCCGTCCAGAGCGGCCAGAAGCGCCGCGTCAGGCGCTCCAGACTCAGGACGCGTCCCGTCCGCCGCGCCTTGACGAGAAGCTCGGCGGGCGGGGCGGCGGATTCGGGGCGGGCGGGGGCCGTTCGGGAGGTCTGGGCGCTCATGGTGCTCATCCTGCGGGCGATGCGGCGGACCCGCAAGGGTCCCCAGCCTTTATAACCAGTCGGGGATGCGGTCCCGGCTCAAGATCTCGTCATATGTGGGGCGCGGACGCGTGACCGCAAAGCGCTCCCCATCCACGAGAACCTCCGGGACCAGAGGACGCGTGTTGTATTCCGAAGCCATGGAGGCTCCGTAAGCGCCCGCCGTGCGGAAGGCCACGAGATCCCCCGCGACGAGCGGCGGCAGGGGGCGCTGTTCGGCGAAGCGGTCGCCGGTCTCGCAGACCGGCCCGACCACGTCGTAAGGCCCCGTGGGGGCGTCGAGGGGCGCCTCCTTCACCGGCACGAGGTCGTGCCAGGCGTCGTACATGGCGGGGCGCATGAGGTCGTTCATCGCGGAATCGAGGATCAGGAAGCGGCGACCCTCGCCCTGCTTCACATAGACCACCCGCGAGAGCAGGATTCCGGCGTTGGCCGCGATGAGGCGCCCCGGCTCCAGAGCCAGCTCCGCGCCGGTCTCGCGCACGAAATCGCCGAGGGCGGCCTCCGCGACGCGCCCGTAATCCAGAGGCAGAGGCGGCGGCGCGTTGGTGCGCCGCTCATAGGGCACGCCCAGACCCCCGCCGAGGTCCAGACGCTCCAGAGCGATTCCCTCGGCGCGCAGATCCTCGGCCATGCGGCGCATCCGGGCGAAGGCGGCGGCGAAGGGCTCCAGATCGGTCAGCTGCGAGCCGATGTGCATCGCGAGGCCCGTCAGACGGATTCCCGGCATCTGCAAGGCGCGATGGACCACCTCCGCGATCTGCGCCGCGGGGACGCCGAACTTGTTCTCGGATTTGCCCGTGGAGATCTTGGCGTGGGTTTTCGCGTCCACGTCGGGATTCATGCGCAGGGCCACCGGCGCCCTCACGCCGCGCTGGATCGCCACCGCGTTCAGAGCCTCAAGCTCGGGCTCGGATTCGACGTTGAACTGACGCACGCCCTGTTCGAGGGCGAAGCGCATTTCGTCAGGCGTCTTGCCCACGCCGGAGAAGATCACCTTCTCGCCGGGGACGCCCGCCGCCAGAGCCCGCCGGAACTCGCCTTCGGAGACCACATCGGCGCCGGCCCCGAGCTTCGCCATGGTCGCCAGCACCGCGAGGGAGCCGTTGGCCTTCACCGCGAAGCAGACGATGCGCTTCGGGAAGCTCTCCAGAGCCTCGTCGAAGACGCGGTAATGACGCTCCAGCGTGGCGCGGGAATAGACGTAGACCGGCGTGCCGACCGCCTCGGCGATCTCGGCCAGCGGGACGTCTTCGGCGTGAAGAGCCCCGTTCTTGTAAAGGAAATGATCCATGAAGCGCCGCTCCCAGCCTCCGAGACGGAAAGCCCCTCTGATAGCTCAGGCGGGCGGGCGGCTCAATGCGCCTCGGCCCGATCCTTCAGAGGCTCCGGCTGCTTTGTTGGTCGCGTTTTCACGACGCGAAGCCTTGTCGGCTTCGCTGGAAAACGCTCAATGCGCCTCGGCCCAGTTCGCCCCCGAACCCGCCTCGACCACCAGAGGCGCGGCCAGCTTCACCACCGGCTCGTCGGCGCGCTCCATGATGGGTCTGACCAGCGCGATCAGAGCCTCGACCTCGGCTTCCGGCGCCTCGAAGATGAGTTCGTCATGGACCTGGAGCAGCATCTTCGCCCGGAGCCCCGAAGCCGCCAGAGCCGGAGGAACGCGGATCATCGCCCGACGGATGACGTCGGCGGCGGCGCCCTGGATCGGCGCGTTGATGGCGGCGCGCTCGGCGGCGCCGCGCTGAGCGCCCTTGCCGCCCACGCCCGAAGCCAGAATCCGGCGTCCGAAGATGGTCTCCACGTAGCCCTTGCGCTTCGCCTCGGAGATGGTGCGCTCCATATAGGCCTTGATGCCGGGGAATTCGGCGAAATAGGCGTCGATGAAGATCTGCGCCTCGCTCCGCCCGACGCCCAGTTGCCGCGCCAGACCATGGGCCGTCGAGCCGTAGATGACGCCGAAATTCACCGCCTTGGCCCGACGCCGGAGCTCCGGCGTCACCTCTTCGAGCTTCAGCCCGAAGACCCGCGCCGCCGTGATGGCGTGGATGTCGCGGCCTTCGGCGAAGGCCTCGCGCAGGGCGGGCACATCCGCGACATGGGCGAGGATGCGCAACTCGATCTGGGAGTAGTCCAGCGAAACCAGCTTGCAGCCCTCCGGCGCGACGAAGGCCCGGCGGATCGCCCGGCCCTCCTCGGTGCGGATGGGGATGTTCTGCAGATTGGGGTCGGTCGAGGCGAGGCGCCCCGTGCTGGTCGCCGCCAGCGAAAAAGACGTGTGGACGCGGCCTGTCCGGGGGTCCACATGCTCCACCAGAGCGTCGGCGTAGGTGGATTTCAGCTTGGCCAATTGCCGCCAGTCGAGAATCCGCGCCGCGAGGGCGTGATCCGCCGCAAGCTCGTCCAGAGCCTCGACGTCGGTGCTCCAGGCGCCGGTCTTGGTCTTGCGTCCGCCGGGAAGGCCCATCTCCTCGAAGAGGATCTCGCCGAGTTGCTTGGGCGAGGCGAGATTGAACTCGCGCCCCGCAAGCTGATGGATCTCGGCTTCGTAAGCCGCCATGCGCCGGGCGAAATCCCCTGACATCCGCGCCAGAGCGGCTTTGTCCACGAGGATTCCCTCGCGCTCCATGGCCGCCAGAACCGGAATGATGGGGCGCTCAAGCGTTTCGTAGACCGTCGCCAGACCCTTGCGCCAGAGCCTCGGCTTGAGCAGCAACGCCAGACGCAAGGCGGCGTCGGCGTCTTCGGCGGCGTAGCGGGCGGCCTTCTCGACAGGGACTTGCGCGAAGCCGATCTGCTTCTTGCCCGAGCCGATCAGCTCCTGAATCGGCTGGCCCTCCTGGCCGAGATGCGCCGCCATCAGCGCCTCAAGGCCATGGCGGCCCTCGCCCGAGCCCAGCGCATAGGACATCAGCATGGTGTCGTCGATGGGCGCGAGACCGATCCCGTAATTCGCCAGAACCTTCAGATCATATTTGAGATTCTGCCCGATCTTGAGAACCGAGTCGTCCTCGCAGAGCGGCTTGAGCAACGCCAAGGCCGCCTCCATGGCCATCTGTCCGGAGGCCGGGCGGCGCGAGCCGAAGAGATCATCCTCGCCCTCGACATGGCCGAGCGGGAGATAAGCCGCCTCGCCCGGCGCCAGAGCCAGGGCCACGCCGACGATCTCGGCCTGCATCTCGTCGAGGCTGGTGGTCTCCAGATCCAGCGCGACGAAGCCCTGAGCTTTCGCCCGCTCGATCCACGCCGACAACTCCCCCTCCGTGGAGAGGGTTTTATAGCCTGCGCCGTCGAAGGGCGCGAAAAGCGCCGGATCCTCCGGCGCGGGCGGAGCTTCGTCTTCGAGCATGGGCTCCGGCGCGGGACGAGGCCTCACGAAGAGGCCGCCCTCCCCCGCCTCTCCGAAGCGCGAGACGGCCCGTTTCGCCAGAGTCGCGAACTCCATCTCGCGCAGGAACTCCAGCAGCTTCGCCGGATCAGGCGGGCGAACGCCCAGATCCTCCAGAGCCAGAGGCTGAGGCGCCTTGCGGTCGAGGGTCACCAGCTTGCGGGAGATCTGGATCTGCTCGGCGTTCTCGATCAGGCTTTCGCGGCGCTTGGGCTGTTTGATTTCTCCGGCGCGGGCGAGCAGCTGATCCAGATCGCCATATTCGAGGATCAGCTGAGCCGCCGTCTTGAGTCCGATTCCGGGGGCTCCGGGCACATTGTCGCTGGCGTCTCCGGCGAGGGCCTGCACGTCGATCACGCGCTCGGGGGGCACGCCGAATTTCTCCTCGACCTCCCTGGGGCCTATGGCCTTCTCCTTCATGGGATCGAAGAGCGCCACCTTGCCGCCCACAAGCTGCATCAGGTCCTTGTCCGAGGAGACGATGGTGACCTTCGCCCCGAGCGCCGCCGCGCTCTGCGCATAGGAGGCGATGAGGTCGTCGGCCTCGAAGCCCTCAAGCTCCACGCCCGGGAGGTTGAAGGCCTCCGCCGCGCGACGGATCAGCGGGAATTGCGGAATCAGGGCCTCGGGCGGCGGCGGACGATGCGCCTTGTAATCGGCGTAGATCTCGTTGCGGAAGCTCACGCGGCTGACGTCGAAGGCCACGAGCAGATGAGTCGGCCCGACGCCGTCGCCGTCGAAGGCGTCGTCCACCAGCTTCCAGAGCATGTTGCAGAAGCCCGAGACCGCCCCCGTCGGCAGACCGTCCGATTTGCGCGTCAGGCCAGGCAGGGCGTGAAAGGCCCGGAAGATGAAGCCCGAGCCGTCGATCAGATAGAGATGCGAAGTCGCATCGACGGGCGCCGCCATGAGGGCCTCCTTGCACAAGAACAAAATGAGTTTAAAGCGCAGAGGCCTCCGCGCCAAGCCCTGAAGCTCCGCCGGTTCATTGAACGTCGCTCAATTTCCATTGACGCCGCCCGCAAGGAGCCGTAATCTCTGCGGCCATGAGCGCAAGATCCGACGAACTCGACGATTTCATCCGGGCCGCCTCCGCGAAAGGCGCCGATTTCGCCCGCATCCGCAGCGCCCTGAGCGGCGCAGGCTGGGAGGACGCCCGCATCGAAGCCGCCCTCGGCCGCTACGTCGAGACGGATCTCGGCGCGCCCGCCCCGAGGCCGAGGGCTTTCGTCTCGCCGCGGCTCTTCTTCATGCATTGCTTCTATTTCGTGCTGCTTTACGTCGTCGCCTGGAACTTCGTCTCGCTGCTCTTCACCTTCCTCGACCACCACCTCCCGGATGGTCTCGGCCGGATGGGCGGGTTCTTCCATTCCGGCGACCCCATCCGCGCGATTCAGGACAACGTCGCCGCGCTGATCGTGGCCACGCCGCTCTTCTGGCTGACCGAGAGGAGTCTGGACCGGGCGCAGAGCCGCGCCGGACAGGCGATCCCCCGCATCCGGCTGATCCTGGCCTATTTCACCATCTTCGTGGGGGCCTGCGTCCTGCTCGGGGATGCGATCAGCTTCGTCTATTATCTGCTGCGCGGCGAACTCGGCCTGCGCTTCCTGCTGAAGTCCCTGATCCTGCTTCTCTGCGTCTCCGGGATCTGGCTCTATCACCGGACGGATCTCGGCAAGGATGAGGCTGCGTCGTGAACGAACGTCGGATCCTGCGGCTGGTTTTCGGTCTCGTCCTCGCGGCGACGGCGGGTTGGGGGCTCTGGCTTTCGGGCGGGCCGACCCATAACCGCCTGTTGCGGGAAGATTCCGCGACGCGCGACGTCCTTCAGAGCGCGGCGAGCAGCGTCGAGACCTTCCATCAGCTCCGGGGCGCCCTGCCCGGATCTCTGGCGGAGGCGAAGCGGTTCTGCGACGAACAGCCTTCGGCCTATTGCCCGGATTTCGCATCGGAGGCCCTTGAATATCATACGCTCGGCGAGCCGGGGCGCTTCGAGATCTGCGCGGAGTTCAGGCTCCCTGCGCCGCCCGACGCCGGACGCTTCGCCAACGCCGAAGCGGGGCGGGTCTGCCATCCCTTCACGGCGGCCCCCGCGCAGGACTGAGCCTCACATCGGGCTGAGCCGCAGCAGCGTCCGCCCCGCCGAATCCGAGAACTCCAGCACGGAGCCTCGCCGGATCAGCCGCGCCGCCTGCGTCAGCCGCTCCAGCAGCTGGGCCTCCATCTCGCAGCGGCCTTCAAGGAAGGGCTCGCGCACGCGAAACCAGGGGTCCATGCGCTCATAGGAGCCGAAGAAGCGTCCGCAGCCCGCCCGGCCCTCGAACTGGCGGTCGTAGAAGACGACCTCCCCCCCCAGCGGCGAGCCGGGCAGAGGCAGAACCCGCCAGACTCCCGCGATGCGCGGTCCGCCCGGCGCCGAAAAGGCGGGTCCATGGCCCGGAATCGGCGCAACGGGCATCGGCGCGACGGGCATCGGCGCGACGGGCATCGGCGCGGCAGGAAGCGGCGGCGCGATGGGAGGGGGAGGCTCCGCGCCCCAGACGCCCGCTCCTCCCGCGATCCAGACGCAGGCCGTCCAGATTCCCGCGCGCCGCGCCCAATCTCCGCCCATGCCCCCAACCTTTCGATGTATGGAGCGACGGCTCTGGAGACGAATTATGGCGACAAGGGGGCAGGCGTCGCATTTGCGCCTCAATTCTCCCCAGACGAATTCTTCCCCCGCAGGACGCGCCGATTCGGTCCAGGCCGCGCCGCAGGGGCGCGCGCAGAGGCGGCGCTTCGCCGCTCGGGTTCGAGGGCGGACAGGCGGGATGTTCCTGATTCGTATGGAAAAGCGCCGCCCCGGACCCCTCGTGGAATCCGGAGCGGCGCCCCTTTTCAACGCCTCCCGCAGGCTCAGGGCCAGCGGGTCAGCAAGGCGGCTTCGGCGGCGATGCGCCGGGCGTCCGCCCCGAGCCCCGACAGCGACAGCGCCCGCATGACCTGCGCCAGAGTCTCGGGCCGCAGATCGGCCCCCTCCGCCGCCAGAGCCTTGAGCGCCCCCAGCGAGGCCTCCGCCTGACGCCCGGCGTGGGCCGCCTGCACATAGGGCGCGGCCGGGCCGATGCGTCCGTTCGGATCCAGCCCCTCCAGCGCCATGAGGATCAGCCGCGTGCTGCGGTCGCCTTCGCGGGCGCGGGTCTCCAGAGCGGCGCGGTCCTCGGGCGACAGAGGCGGCTGAGGCGCCGGATCGGTCAGCAGCAGCAGAGCCGCCGCGTCGGCCCGCTCGACGGGCGTGGCGGAGGGCAGGAAGGGCGTCCAGCGACGGGCGGCCTCGGCGTCTCCGGCCATGAGCAGCGAATCGCGGGCCGCGAAGGCCAGTTCGGGCGGCATGCTCCCCGGAGCCGCCGAAGCGAGGAAAGGCGCGAAGCTCCGCGCGAGGCTGGCGAAGCCCTGAGGCCCCGCATCCCGGGAGGCCCGGACCAGAGCCTCGGCCACGGCGCCCGGATCGAGCACCCCCTGAGCCGCCGCCAGCACCGCCCGGGCGCGCGCGAAGGCGCCCCCGCCCGGCTGGACGCCGTAACGCTCGTAGGCCGCCACCAGCTCCGACGTGCTGACGGCGCCCGCCGCCTCCAGCCGTTCGGCGGCGACGATCTTCGCCTCGGGCTCCGCCGAGGGCGAGGCCAGATAGGCGGGCAGCAAGGCCAGAGGCGCGATGCGCGCCCCTTCGGCCGGCGGCGGGATCTCCAGCAGCCGCAGCGCCGCCAGACGCAGCGGGTCGAGCCCGTCGGCGGGCGGCAGCTGCACGAAGGGCTTCATGCCCTTGTCGAGCACCGCCTCGATGAGCTGGGCCGTCAGGGGATCGAGCCGCCCGCGCTCGCGCATGGCCGAAACCGCCACCGCCGCCATGGGATTGCCCTCGCGGGCCAGACAATAGGCCCGCATGCCGATCCAGAATCCGTCGAGGTCCTGGGTGCGGGCGGCGCTCTCCACGGCGTTATGCGCCACCGAGCAATAGACCGCGTCGCGCCCGGCGATCAGCGCCGCCTCGGCGCCTGCGCGTTCGGCGGCGGGATCCTTCGCCGAGCGCGCCAGATCCGCCAGACGCGCCGCCGCGTCGGGCGCTCCGAGGTCGAGCAGGGCCCGCGCCCGCAGCGCCGCCACGCCCTCCGCCCCCGGAGGCGGCGGCGCGGTCGCGACGAGGAAACGTTGCAGGACGCCGTTCGCCGCCTGATAAGGCGTGGGACGCAGCCCCTTCAGCGCCTCTTCGGCGGCGTCGGGATCTGAGCCGCGCCACATGTCCTGAGGCAGGCCGAGTTCGAAGGCGCCCGCCAGACCCGCGCCCTCGGCGGAGGGCGCCGCGAGCCCCTCGCCCGAATCGATGCGCGAGCCGCGCGCCTGCGGCGTGAGGTCCTGCGGCGAGATCACGGAGGAGCCGCTGGTCTCGGGATCGAGGCCGCGCGGAATCACGATGCGGGCGGGCGGCTCGGCGGGCACGTTGAAGGCGAAGGGCGCCGCAGGCCCCGGAGCCAGGATCGGCGCGGGCGCGCTCCCCATCGGCGCGAGCGGCGCCGCGGAGATTCCCGCTCCGCCGCCTCCCGACCGGACCGGAGCGGGCGCAGGCGCCTGAATCGGGCTCGGGACGGGCGCGGCGGTCTCGCGGGGGGCCGAGGTGGCCTCTCCGCCGAGCCAGGGAATCACGCTCTTGGGCTGGAACACGTTCTGGGCCAGAGCCGCAGGAGCCAGCGCCAGCAGCGCGCAGGCCGCGGCGCCCGGGGCTCCGCTCCGCCTCAGGAGGCTCCGGAAGGCGCCGCGCGGGGAAGGCCTCCGGCCCGCGGAGGCCTCTCCGGAAGGCCTCTGACGGAAATTGGGGTCGCCGGTCGGATCAACGGGGGAGCAGAAGGTCATGGGGCGCCTCTCGCACGATCTCACGTTGCGGCGCGGGCAGATCGGCCACGGCCACATAGACCGCGAAAGCCACGACGGCCGCCGCGACCGCCAAAAAGAGCGTCCGAAGAAGACGTCCGGAAAGACTTTTCTCCCGTTTGCCGCTTCTGTAGGTTTTCATCTATCCTCTCGCCGCTCCTCGGTCCGCCCCTCGCCGCCGCGCGACGTTCGTGGCGCAGCCGCAGGCCGCACGCACTATACCCAGAGACTGATGTTCAGGGAATTATGTCGAAAACCCAAGTCCAAAACGAGGAATCGGAAGATGGCCCTCCCTCCGAGAGCTTTTCCGAGGCTTCCCGGTGGCGCCTTCGCCGCAGTCTGGCGCTGGTCGGCCTGATGGGCGCGGGCAAGACGGCCATCGGCAAGCGCCTTTCCCAGGCGACGGAGGCCCCCTTCCTCGACGCGGATTCGGAGATCGAGGCCGCCGCGCGCATGACCATCCCCGAGATCTTCGCGCGCCATGGCGAGCCCGCCTTCCGGGATGGGGAAAGGCGGGTGATCGCGCGGCTGGTCGAGACGCCCGCCCCCTTCGTGCTGGCCACGGGCGGAGGGGCGTTCATGAATCCCGACACACGGAAATTATTGAAGGAACGTTGCATGGTTCTCTGGTTGAAGGCGGATGTGGACGTGCTGGTGCGACGTCTGGCCAAGAAATCCGACCGCCCCTTGCTGGAGACCGGCGACCGCCGCGCCACTCTGGCGGCTCTGGTCGAGAAGCGTCATCCGGTCTACGCCGAGGCCCATCTGACCCTCGACGGCGGCGAGGCCACCCAGGAGGAGGCCCTCGCGCAGACCCTCGCGCTGCTCTCCGACGAGGGCGTCATCGAAAGACGCGAGCCTTCCGGGCGAGGCGCCCGATGAGCGCCCCCTCTCCCGATTCCGCCGCCTCCGGCTCCGCGGATCCGCTGCGCAGGACCCTCCGGACGCGCCTCGAAGGCGGCCGCGACTACGAGATCGTGATCGGCCCCGGCCTCATCAAGGAAGCCGGAGCGCGCATCGCTCCCCTGCTGCAGCGTCCTTATGTCGCCATCGTGGCCGACGGAAGCGTGGCCAGGCTGCATCTGACCGCGCTGAAGCTCGGTCTGGCGGCGGGGGGCGTGGAATCGGTCAAGGAGATCATCCTCCCTCCCGGCGAGAAGACCAAGGCCTGGGGGCCTCTGGCCTTCGTGACCGAAGAGCTTCTGGAGGCCCGCATCGAACGCAAGGACATGGTCCTCGCCTTCGGCGGCGGCGTGACCGGCGACCTCGTGGGATTCGCGGCGGCGATCCTGCGGCGCGGCCTCGACTTCGTGCAGATCCCCACCAGCCTGCTCGCCCAGGTGGACAGCTCCGTCGGCGGCAAGACCGGCATCAACACGCTTCAGGGCAAGAATCTCGTCGGGGCCTTCCATCAGCCGCGGCTGGTGCTGGCCGACACCGCCCTGCTCGACACGCTGCCGCCGCGCGAATTCCTCTCGGGCTACGCCGAGGTGGTGAAATACGGGTTGCTCGGCGACCGCCCCTTCTTCGAATGGCTGGAGCGCAACGGCCCCGCCCTCAAGGCCGGAGATCCCGAGGCCCGCGCCGAAGCCGTGGCGCGCTCCTGCAGCAACAAGGCCGGGATCGTCGAGCGCGACGAAACCGAGCAGGGCGAACGCATGCTGCTCAACCTCGGCCACACCTTCGGCCACGCCCTGGAGGCCGCCACCGAATATTCCGCCCGGCTGCTGCATGGCGAAGGAGTCTCCATCGGCTGCGCCCTGGCCTTCGAGGTCTCGGCGCGGATGGGGCTCTGTCCGCGTCAGGACGCCGAGCGCGCCATGGCGCATCTGCGGGCCATGGGGCTCAAGACCAGCCTCGGCGACATTCCCGGCCGTCTGCCGGGCGTCGAGGGCCTGATGGAGCTGATGGCTCAGGACAAGAAGGTCTCGCAGGGCGCCCTGACCTTCATTCTGGTCCGGGGAATCGGCGAGGCCTTCGCCACGCGCGAGGCGGATCTTTCGGTGGTCCGCGACGTGCTGGCGGACGAACTGGCGGATCGATGA
This sequence comes from Neomegalonema sp., assembly GCF_028688855.1. GTDB lineage: Bacteria > Pseudomonadota > Alphaproteobacteria > Rhodobacterales > Rhodobacteraceae > Neomegalonema. The sequence goes on from NZ_JAQTXI010000001.1 coordinate 11,288, forward strand.
CTCCGGCCGCCTTCCTGATCGCGGCGGCCTTCGCGGCGCTTCTCAGGGGAGGCGTCTTTCCTCAGGCCGCGCCGGAGCCGCTTCAGGCTCCGGCTCCCGCCGCCGAGGCGGCTCCGGATCCGGAATACGGCGCCTGGCTCGCCGAGGCCTGCGCCGCCTGCCATGGCGGCGCGACGCCCGGCGTTCCGGCTCTGGAGGGCCGTTCCTTCGCCGAACTCCGCGCGGCTCTGGAGGCCTACGCCTCCGGGGCGCGGACTCACGACCAGATGGGCGTCGTGGCCCGCAGCCTGACTCCCGAAGAACGCGGCCATGTGGCGGCCTGGTTCGCCGGACGGCCTGCGGAGCCCTAGAGCGTTTTCCGACCGAAGCGGGTCGTTCAGAAGCTCCAGGTCTTCAATCTTGTCGCGCTTTCGCGTTGTCGCGCTTTCGCGACGCGAAGCCTGGCGAAGCCTGGTCAGCTTCGCCGGAAAGCGCTCCGGACTCCGGATCCGGGCGGCCGCTTCGGGCGGGCCGCTTATCCGGATTCCGCATGAGCAAATCTCCGTTTCTTGTTTGCGCCCCCGGGGATCGGCGTCAGACTCCGCGCCGACGCCCGCGCCTGCGGGCGCCGCCGCTTCCGGCCAGCCCTCATGGAGACCGCGCATGTCCTCCCCTCTTCGCCCCGCCTCCGCCCTGACCCGCCGAGGCTTCGGCAAGCTGACGCTCGGCGCGGCGGCCTTCGGTCTGGCGACGCCTTCTCTCGCGCAGGGCGCCGCGCCGCGTCTGGTGGTGGTGGGGGCAGGGCCGGGCGGCGCGACTCTGGCGCGCTATGCGGCTCAGGGCGGCGGGCTCTCGGTCACGCTGATCGACGAGAATCCGCATCACATCACCTGCCCCTTCTCGAATTACTATCTGGGCGGACTCTACCCCTTCGAGGATCTGGTCCAGGGCTTCGACAAGCTGAAGGCCGCCGGAATCGAGATCGTCCAGGGGCGCGCCGCGGATCTCGACCGCGAAGGCAAGGCGGTGATCCTCGCCGACGGGACGCGCGTCCCCTATGACGCCCTCGCGCTGGCGCCGGGCATCGACTTCAAATGGGACGCCGTCGAGGGCTACACGCCCGAAATCGCCGAGACCCTGATTCCCCACGCCTACAAGGCCGGGCCCCAGACGCAGCTTCTGCGCGCCCAGCTCGACGCTCTGGAGGATGGCGGCACGGTGGTCGTGGCGGTTCCGGGCAATCCCTATCGCTGCCCTCCGGGCCCCTATGAGCGCGTGTCGCTGATCGCGCATCTGCTGAAGTCCACGGGGCGCACGCGCGCGAAGATCCTGCTGCTGGACGCGAAAAGCTCCTTCTCGAAGCAGGCGCTCTTCGAACAGGGCTGGACGCGCCATTATCCGGGGATGATCGAATGGGTCCCCGCCGAGTTCACCGGCGGCGGCTTCGCCAGCCTCGACGCCGGGGCCAGAACCGTGACTGGCCTCTCCGGCGAGGTCTTCCACGGCGACGTGATCAACTTCATTCCGCCGCAGAAGGCGGGCGCGGCGGCGCGTCTGGCGGGGCTCGCGGGCGAAGGCGACTGGGCGCCGGTCCTGCCCGAAACCCTCCAGAGCGCCCATGATCCGGACATCCTGATTCTCGGCGACGCGGCGGCTCAGGGCGACATGCCCAAATCGGCCTTTTCGGCCAATTCCCAGGCGAAATCGGCGGCGGCGGCCCTGCGGGCGCGGCTTCTGGGCGCGCGGGCCTTCCCGGCGCGCTACCTCAACACCTGCTGGAGCCTCATCGAGGTCGGCGACGCGGTGAAGATCGGCGCGACCTACAAGGCCGGCGCCGAAAAGATCGAGACCGCCGAGCCCTTCATCTCCGAAACGGGCGAATCCGCCGAGACCCGCAAGGCCACCGAAGCCGAAGCCTACGCCTGGTACGAGAGCTTCGTCCGCGACGTCTGGGGCTGATCCGCCTCCCTGCGCCCTCCGCCGTGATTCCCGAAGCGCCGGAGGGCGGGCTCCGCGCGTCGGGACCGCACGCGCTGCGCCTCCTTTCGGGCGATTGCGGCGCGCCTCGCGCCCCTGTCGGGCGAGCGGCCTTCTCCGGCGCGCGCTCCGGAGCGCCGCTTCCGGGGAGATCCGCCGCCGGACTCGCGGCCTCCGGCGGAGAGGCTTGAAACCCTTGATCCTTTGCGCGCCGCGCGCCGCCTTCCGCACGCTGCGCGCAAAGCGGCGAGGGCGGATCTTCGCCTCGTCGGGGCTGCTTTCTCCTCCTCCCGACGGGGATGCGCCTTGCTCCGCCTCATTCGACAGTATAAGGCGGAGCGGCCTTTCATGAGGCTCGAAAAACCATTGTTGCGCCTTGGAATGGCCTTAGATCGGGGTCACCTTGTCCTGGCTTCGGCATTGAGTGGAGTTCAAAATGCGCAAATTCCTCACGGCGGCCCTCTTCCTGACGGTCGCGCCCCTTCCGGCCTACGCCGTCCAGAGCGGCGGCTACAGCCTGAGCGTCTCGGCCGGCGCCGAGGACGGCAACGGCTACGTCCGGCTCCGCGACGGCCAAGTCTACCAGATCTGCCTTCGCTCCGACCGCGCCGAGCGTTCGGACGTCGAGCTGAGCGTGGACGGCCTTTCGGTCGGCACCTTCCGCCTGAACCCCTACACGAACGTCTGCCTCGAGCGCCCCAGCGGCTCGCGCGGCAACTTCACCTTCTACAAGGCCGACAGCTTCGGCGGCATCTCCTCGGGTTCGGGCGTCGTGAGCCATCCGCAGCGCGGCCGCATCAGCGCCCGTTTCATCCCCGAGCAGCAGATGGTCCCGAGCTTCCGCTCCGCTCCGGCGACCACCTTCGGCGCGCCCGGCGGCGCCGGCCCTCAGGGCCTGGCCCGCAGCGCGGCCCCCACGCCGCAGCAGATGGACTCGAACCTCTCCAGCGGCGTGACCGGCCTGACCGGCCAGTCCTCGCAGCAGTTCGCGCAGACCCAGCCCATCCAGCGCGACAACGCCCGCGCCGTGACGCTCGAACTGCGCCTCGTGCATGACCTGCGTCAGGAGCCGGGCCCCATCGCCACCTGGCCGCAGCCCCAGCCCCAGCCTCAGCCGCAACCCTGGCCGCAGCCGCAGCCCCAGCCTCAGCCCTGGGTCCAGCCCCAGCCGCAGCCGTGGGTTCAGCCGCAGCCCTGGGTCCAGCCCCAGCCTCAGCCGTGGGTTCAGCCGCAGCCCTGGGTCCAGCCGCGTCCGCCGCTGTACTACCCGGCCCCGCCGCAGCCCCAGCCGCTGCCCGGCCGCTTCGACGTCCCGGCGCCGGCGCCCCTGTGGCGCTGAGTCCCCGGGTCTGACGACCCTCTCTCGACGCGCCGTCTCCGGATTCCTCGGGATCCGGGGGCGGCCTCCCGGAGCTCCGGCCTTCGGGCCGCAAGCCGAAGCCGTGCGCCCCTTCTCGCCAGAGAGGGGGCGTCGGCGTTTCAGGCTCCGGAATCCGCGAAGGCTCCATGGATCATGGAGCATGATTCGTGATCTTGCCCGATCTCCTCTCCAGGTTGCATGAAGGGCCATCAGCCGCCCGGCGAAATCCGAACGCCTCTCCGACGCGCCCTGAAAAGGGTCCAGGTCCGGAGGCGCTCCCGCCCCCCGCTTCCGGCGCGGCCTTTCGAGGAGACCCGACATGCGCAAATTCCTGACCGCCGCCTTTTTCACGACCGCCGCCGCCTTCGCCGCCCAGTCCCCCGCCGAGGCCGCCTGGAGCGGCGGCTTCAGCCTCACGCTTCCGCAGGGCGCCGAGGATTCCGCCGGGCGCGTCGCGCTGAACGACGCCCCCTCCTACCGGATCTGCCTGCGCTCCGACCGCGGCGAGCGCGTCGATGTGGAGCTGGTCGTGGGCGACCGCTTCTACGGCGCCTATCGCCTGGAGGCCTACGGCTCGACCTGCCTCGACCGCATGATCCCCGACGCGCCGCGCTTCGCCCATGGCGGCTGGAGCCAGCTGCGCCCCGGCCTGAACGAGGGGATCGTGGCGCGCTTCGTCCCGCTGCAGGAATGGACGAGCTACGCCCATGTCGCGGACGGCTCCGGCGGCTTCCGCCATCTTCCCCGCCCCTCCTTCACGAGCCGCGACTACGACCGCGCGGTCACGCTGGATCTGCGGGCGCAGATGCGCCCCGGCCCCTGGTTCTCCAGCCCCTGGATCTCCTATCCGGGCTTCTGAGCCTTCGAGGCGCGGCGAGGCTTCGTCGCTTCCCCATGCCGCCCGCCCGCCCGCCTCCTGGAGTCGCGCCCCCCTCTTGTCCGGAAGAGGGGGGCGTCGGCTTTTGCGGGCCCGGACCTGTTTCCCGGATTCCTCGGCGTCGGGCGATCTTCTCCCGCCCGAGGCGCGCGTCTTGCAACGGCCTCTCGGAAAGGTTCGAGTGGGATCTCGCGGATCCGGAGATCTCCGATCCTCTTCATCCCGCCTGACGCTCCTGCGTCCCGCCTCTTGAGGAGCCCGTCCATGCGCGCCCTGTCTCCCGGCCTCGTTCTGGCCGGCCCCCTTCTGGGTCTGGCCTTCGCTTCGCCCGCCGCCGCTCTGGAGGGCGGCGAATTCTCGCTCACGATCCAGGAGGGCCTTGAAGACGACTCGGGCTACGTGCGGATGCGCGACGGACAGGTCTTCCGGATCTGCCTCGGCTCGCGCTTCCATCTCCGGACCGATGTGGAGCTGAGGCTGGACGGCCTGCCCCTGGGCTCCTTCCGGCTGAATCCGGGTCAGAGCTGGTGTCTGGAGAGGCTGGAAGCCGTCGAAGGCCGCTTCACCTTCTACGGCTCCGGGAGCGCGGGCGGAATCGCTGCGGGCTCGGAGGCGGCCGCGCCGCAGGATCGCGGCGTGGTGCAGGCGCGCTTCACGCCCGAACTCCCGCCCCTCCCCGCCAGAGACGCCCTGCTGGAGGCCACACAGAAGGCTGAGGCCGAGGAAAGACAAAGGCGCCTGGAGGAAGAGGAGGCGCAGCGCAGGACGCAGGAGGCGCAGCAGATGCGTGAGCGCCTCCACCAGACCCGGAAACAGCGCCTGGAGGCGATGAGGGAATGGGAGGCTCTCCTGAGAGGACGGCTGCTCCAGACGGAAGCCGATCTGCGGCGCCTGGAGGCGGAGGTCCAGCTGGAGGAGGTCCGGCGAAACCTGGAGGAGGCGAGCCTGGAGGAGAGAAAGGCGGCGCAGCGCCTCGAAGACCTGAGCCCCGACCCGGGCGCGCAGCGCAGGCGCCGCCCGCCAGCCGTCCTCGCCCAGGACAGCGAACTCATGCTGCGGGAGCTGAGGGAAAGGGCCAGAGCGGAGGAGCGTCGTCGGGATGCGGCGACCGCCGCCCCGCTCGCCCCATCCTCCGTCGTCGTCCCCGTCGTCCCCTCCTCGGCGGCCGGAGCGCCGCGCTCCAGCCTCTCCGGCGGCGTGACCGGCCTGACCGGGCGCTCGGATCAGAGGTTCCGCAAGGTCCCGCCCATCGAGACCGAACCCGCCCGCGCCGTCACGCTGGAGCTGCGGCTGATCCATGATCCGAACCTGAAGCCGCCCCGACGCCTGCCGGGCCGCCTCCATATCGAGGCGCCCCCGCCGCTCTGAGGCCCGCCTCAGATGTCGGCGCCGTAGCCGTCATGCGCCGTCGTCTGGGCGACGGCGGCGGCCATGCGCTCTTCGAGCTTCACGCTCTCCTCGCGCAGGAATTCGAGGAAGCCCCGCTCGAAGCGCCGCAAGGGACGCTCGCGCAGCCAGGCCGCCCGGGTGTGGAACACCGGCAGAGGCTCCTTGACCGGGCGCAGCACGAGGTCCGAATCCGTCATGGGGTCCCAGGTCATCGCGGAGACCACCGCCCGCCCGAATTCGGCGCGGGCGAAGGTCTTGAGCACGTCCGAATCGGCGGCCTCCAGCGCCACGCGCAGAGGATGCCCCGCCGCCTCGAAGGCTTCGTCCAGACCCCGCCGCCCGCTGATCCCCTGCACGTAGGTCAGCACCGGAGAGGCCGCCAGCTCCGCCATGGAGATCGGCCCCGCGCCCGCCTCCGGCCCCGGCGCCGCGAGCGTCACATGGCGCCAGGCGTAGCAGGGCGCGCTTTTCAGCGCCGGATGCTCGCCGAGGCCCTCGGTGAAGACGGCCACGTCCGCTTCTCCGCCGACCACCAGCGCCGCGAGGGTCTCCGGCATGCCCTGCACCAGCCGCAGACGCACGTCCGGCCAGCGCTTGCGGAAGCGCTTGAGCGGCGCGGGCAGGAAATGCCGCGCCTGGGCGTGAGTCGTGGCGATGCGCAATTCGCCCGTCGAGGGGTCGCGCTTGTCCTGAGCCAGCGACTCCAGCGCCCGCTCCGCCTCGACGATGCGCCGCACATGGGCGCGGGCCTCCTCGGCGAGCGGCGTCAGCCCCACGAAGCGCTTGCCCTCGCGCCGCAGGAGCGGCCCGCCCATGGATTGCTCCAGCTCCGCGAGCAGACGGCTCGCCGAAGGCTGCGACAGCCCGAGACTCCGGGCGGCGGCGCTGAGATTGGCCCCGTCGGCGCCGAGGCGCTCCAGCAGGCGCAGATGCACGAGCTTCAAATTCAACATCCGGATTTGATAATCGGGGAATATGCGCTTTGCAAATGATCCGCGCATTCTAAGCTGCGGCGAACCGCAGCCCCCCAGATGAAACGCAGGTCCGGCTATGACGGCTTTGAGCGAAGCCCCGATCTCCCGCCCCGACGCCCGTCTTGAATCCCTGGCGCGCGGCTTCGACTCCATCGGCCTCGGCGCCCGGCTGAGGCGTCTGGCCGAAGCCGCCCGCGAGACGGGAGGCGAAGCCGTCTTCACCACCAGCTTCGGCCTGGAGGATCAGGCGCTGACCCACGCCATCGTCGATTCGGGCGCGGCGATCCGTCTGCGCACGCTCGACACGGGGCGGCTCTTCCCCGAGACCTACGAGGTCTGGGCCGAGACCGAAGCCCGCTACGGGCTGCGCATCGAGGTGTTCCATCCCGCCGCCGACGACCTCGCCCGCCTGACCGCCGAACAGGGGCCCTACGGCTTCCGCGAATCGGTCGCGGCGCGTCAGGCCTGCTGCGGAGCGCGCAAGGTGCTGCCTCTGCGGCGGGCTCTGGCGGGGGCGGGCGTCTGGGTGACGGGCCTGCGCGCCGAACAGTCGCAGGCGCGGCGCGGCGGCCATTTCGTCGAATGGGACGAAGCCCATGGGCTCATCAAGGCCGCTCCCCTGCTGGACTGGCCGCGCCAGAGGCTGGTCGATTACGTCGCGCTGGAGCGGATCCCCTACAACCGCCTGCATGATCAGGGTTTTCCCTCCATCGGCTGCCAGCCCTGCACCCGGGCGCTGCGGCTCGGCGAGGAGGAGCGCGCCGGGCGCTGGTGGTGGGAGGCCGACGCCAGGAAGGAATGCGGACTGCACGTCCACGCCGCGCCCGAGGCCGCTTCCGCGAGTCTGGCGGCGCGGGCCTCCTGAAGCCCCTCCGCCGATTCGGCGGCTTGCGCCGGAGCCCCCGGAATCCTAAGGTGCTGACGCGCCCCCCGAGACGAGAGTCGTGAGTCGGGAGTGGGCGCGTTTTGCATTGAGAAGGCGAAAGGCCATGTCCAGCGACATTCCCATGTTCAGAGGCTCCATCACCGCGCTCGTGACGCCCTTCAAGGGCGGCGAAGTCGATGAGAAAGCCCTGAAACAGCTGGTCGACTGGCAGATCGCCGAGGGCTCCTCAGGCCTCGTGCCCGTGGGCACCACCGGCGAGACCCCCACCCTCAGCCACGCCGAACATGAGCGCGTGGTGGAGATCGTGGTCCGTCAGGCGGCGGGCCGCGTCAAGATCATCGCGGGGGCGGGCTCCAACTCCACCGCCGAGGCCGTGCGCCTGACCCGATTCGCCGCGCAGGTCGGGGCGGATGCGGCGCTCGTCGTCACGCCCTATTACAACAAGCCCACCCAGGAAGGCCTCTATCAGCATTTCAAGGCCGTGCATGACGCCGCCGGGATTCCGATCTTCATCTACAACATCCCCGGCCGCAGCATCGTCGACATGACGCCCGAGACCATGGGCCGTCTGGCGAAGCTGCCGCGGATCGTCGGGGTGAAGGACGCCACCGGCAAGGTCGAGCGCGTTTCGGAGCAGCGTCTGACCTGCGGCGAGGAGTTCATCCAGCTCTCGGGCGAGGACGCTTCGGCGCTGGGCTTCAACGCCCATGGCGGCGTCGGCTGCATCTCGGTGACCTCCAACGTCGCGCCGAGGCTCTGCGCCGAGTTCCAGGCCGCCACGCTGCGCGGAGACTTCGCCGCAGCCCGCGCGATCCAGGACCGGCTCATGCCGCTGCACAAGGCGCTCTTCGTGGAGCCCAATCCGGGCGGCGCGAAATACGCGCTCTCGCTGCTGGGCAAGATCGCCGACGAACAGCGCCTGCCTCTGGTCCCCGTGAGCCCCGCCGCCCGCGAGCAGATCCGCGCGGCGATGGTTCAGGCGGGCCTGACCAACGCCGTCGCGGCCTGAGAGGAAGCTTCATGGCTCGCAAGGCGCAGCGCGGAGACGGCGTGGTCGCGGAGAACCGCAAGGCCCGCTACCACTACGCCATCGAAAACACCATCGAGGCGGGCATGGTGCTGCTCGGCTCGGAGGTGAAGTCGCTGCGCAACGGTCAGGCCAACATCGCCGATTCCTACGCCGAAGCGAAAGACGGGCAGATCAATCTGATCAACGCCTATTTCCCCGCCTACGCCGAGGCCAATCGTTTCGGCCATGAAGAGCGCCGTCCGCGGCGCCTTCTGCTCCATCTGCGCGAGATCGCCAAGCTCGCGCAGGCGGTCAACCGCGAAGGCATGACGCTGATCCCGCTCAAGGTCTATTTCAACGAGCGGGGCATCGCCAAGATGCTGCTCGGAATCGCCAAGGGCAAGAAGGCCGCCGACAAGCGCGAGACCGAAAAGAAACGCGACTGGGACCGCGAGAAATCGCGGCTCCTGCGCGCAAGGGGCTGAGGCGCCTTCTCCTTCCTTCATTCCAGACATTCCAGGGGCTTCATGTACGCGCCATCCGCCAATCTGAAGATCATGGTCGACGCCGCCCGCAAGGCGGGGCGCGGGCTGATGCGCGATTTCGCCGAACTGGAGAATCTTCAGGCCTCGGTGAAAGGCCCCGGAGACTTCGTCTCCATGGCCGACCGCAAGGCGGAAGCCGTCATCAAGACCGACCTCATGACGGCGCGTCCGGCCTATGGCTGGGTCGGCGAGGAGACCGGCGAGGAGAAGGGCGCCGACGCGACCCGTCGCTGGATCGTCGATCCCCTCGACGGCACGACGAACTTCCTCCGCGCGATTCCGCATTGGGCGGTCTCCATCGCTCTGGAGCACAAGGGCGAGATCGTCGCGGGCGTGATCTACGACCCCGCCAAGCAGGACCTCTTCGTCTCGGAGAAGGGCGGCGGCGCATGGCTCAACGACCGGCGCATCCGCGTGGCGCCCACCCGGGACCTCAGCCGCGCGCTGCTCGGCACGGGCGTGCCCTTCGGCGCCAAGAACACCCTCCCCCAGACCCTCCGCGAGCTGACCCGCCTCATGCCCCAGACGGCGGGCGTGCGGCGCATGGGCTCGGCGGCGCTGGACCTGGCCTATGTGGCCGCCGGAAGGCTCGATTTCTTCTGGGAGCGCGAGATCAACGCCTGGGACATGGCCGCAGGCCTGCTCCTCGTGCGTGAGGCGGGCGGAATCGTCGCGGATCTCTCGGGCGGAGACGATCCTCTGGCCAGCGGCTGGGTGGCGGCGGGCGGCCCCGATCTCTTCGACAAGGTCCGCGAACAGCTCATCTGAGCGCGCCTTCCGGAAGGCGGGAGCCGGGCCGGAAAACGCCTTGAGAGCTTGCGGGCGCGGTTCCTCCGGTCCATGTCTCAAGGGATCGCGTCTGCGGACGCCAGCTTCAGGATGACCCCCATGAGATTCGCGCTCGCCTCCCTCGCAGCCGGGCTGCTCCTTGCGGCGAGCCCCGCCCTCGCCGCCCTGCCCCCCTTCCATGACAGCGTCTGGAAGCTCAAGACGATCCTCGACAGCGACGCCCTCGCCGAGGCGGCGGGCCATCGCCCCATCCGGAGCATCGAGGATCTCGGCGAGAACGCGGCCGGAGTCTCCGAATGGCGCGTCCGGGCCGGAGACTGCGTCCTGACGCTCGAACTCAGCCCCCTGCCCATGCCCGAAGGCATGGTCGGCCGGGTGGATTACGAGGTCTCCAGGGTCGGCGCCTGCGCCGAGTGACCCAGCCGCCGCAAGGCCGACGGACGAGGCCTGATCAGGCCTCGCCCAGCCGCGCCGACTCGACCGCCAGCCTCAGGGCGGGCGCGAGCCTTTCGGCCCAGAGCCTTTCGCCCGCCGCGTCGCCGATCAGATCCTGACGGATCTCGAGGACCACATGCGCCAGACCCCGCTGAAGCGCATGACGCCACATCGTGTCGCCCTTGAGGCGGCCCGCATAGGGCTCGTTGTCGCCCACCACGAGGTCGGGCTCCTGCGCGAGGGCGCCCATCAGCGGCAGAGCCATGCGCCCGTCGTCATGATCCCAGAGCACCCCGACATGCCAGGGCCTCGGCGGCCCCAGAGCCATGCGCGGCGTGAAGCTGTGCATCGACAGCAGCTTCGGCCGAACGCCCCGCGCCAGAGCCGCCTCGACGCGCTGCGTGATCGCCGCATGATAGGGCGACATCCAGCGCATCCGGCGACGCTGCGCCTCGGCGGCGTCGGCCTGGCGGTTGCCGGGGATGATCGCCCCGTCCGAGATCTTGCGGACGAGGGTCGGATCGTCGTCGCCGCGATTGGGGTCGATCACCAGACGCGAAAACCGCGACAGGACCGCAGGCGCGTCCAGAAGCTCCGCGAGGGCGAGAGTCGCGCCCCGCGCGCCGATGTCGTAGGCGGTGTGGCGGCGGAACTCCTCCGGCGGCAGACCGAGCGTCCCCATCTCCTCCGGGACCGCGTTGGAGGCGTGGTCGCAGAGCAGCAGGATCTCCGGATCCCCCTCCGGATTGACGATCTCGAAAGCCGGATCCTCCGCATGGAGGCGAGGCGGAAAGGGCTGGTCTCGCATGGATTTCCTCCGAGATTCGCGCAGGCGCGTCAGCGCTCGGTGAGCTTCAGTTCGATGCGGCGGTTGCGGGCCCAGGCCTCCGGCGTGTTCGCCGGATCCAGAGGCTGGAATTCGCCGAAGCCCGTCGCGGCCACGCGGTCGGCCGGAAAGCCCTCCTCGGCGATGAGGAAGCGCGCCACCGACAAGGCGCGGGCCTGCGACAGCTCCCAGTTGTCGGCGTAGCGGGCGCCGGCGGCGATGGGGCGGCTGTCGGTATGGCCGTCCACGCGCAGGACCCAGGGCACTTCGGGCGGCAGGGCGTCCGAAACCTCCTTGAGGATCCCGGCCACGCGCGCGATCTCCTCGCGCCCCGCCGCGCCGAGTTCGGGCGAGCCCACCGGAAACAGCACCTCGGACTGGAAGACGAAGCGGTCGCCGACGATCTGCACGCCGGGGCGGCCCTCGACCGCCGCGCGCACCCGGCCGAAGAACTCCGAGCGGTAGCGCGTGAGCTCGTCCACCTTGTCGGCGAGGGCCACGTTCAGCCGCGCCCCGAGATCGGCGATGCGGGCTTCGGGCGTCTCGCCGTCGGCCTCCACGGCGTCGAGCGCCACCGCCACGGAGGCCATCTGCGCGCGCAGAGCCATCAACTGCTGATTCAGAAGCTCGACCTGGCGGCGGTCTTCGAGATTCAGCGCCTCCTGATCGGCCAGCCGCGATTCCGCCAGAGCCAGCAGAGCGGCGTTGCGTTCGGTCTCGGTCATGGCCTCGGCGCGCTCGCGGGCGGAATCGGTCTCCAGAGCCGTGCGGGCGGCCTCGGCGGCGGCGAGCAGCGTCAGGGTCTCTTCGGCGCGGCGGCGCTGGGCCTCGAGCTCCAGCGAGAGGGCGGCGGCGTCGCGCTCCAGATCGGCGCGCTGCTGCTCGGTGAGGTTCAGTCTGGAGGCCAGCTGATCGCGTTCGTTCTGCGCGCCGAAGAGCGAGGAGGCCAGCTGCGCCTGGGATTCCTGAAGCCTTCCGCTCTGGTCCTGCTCCAGGGCGAGGCTGCGGGCCAGGGCGTCGAGCTGCGCCGAGAGGTCGCTCAGCGCGAGGGTCTGGCGGTCGACCTCGCCGCGGGCGTCCACGAGGGATTCCTCCTGGGCCGCCAGAGCGGCGCGCTGGGCCTCCAGATTCCGTGACTGGTCGGCGATGGTCTGGCTGGAGAAATGCTGCATCAGCATGAAGATCGACAGCACGAACATCAGCACCAGCAGAAGCGAGGTCATGACGTCCACGAAGGCGGGCCAGATGTCCCGCGTCAGGCCGCCGCCGTCGTCCCGCCTTCTGCGCCCGAGCGCCATGGCCTGAGCCTCCGCCCGTCAGGAGCCGCCGCCGAGCGCCTGGACGGCGCGGGTCAGCAGCTTGAGTTCGGCGCGCAATTCGGCCACGGCGTCCTGACGTCCGGCGGCCACCTCCTCGGTGAGGCGGAGAATCTGCGTGTCGAGATTGCGGATATGGGCGCGGGTGGCTTCGTCCATGCCGCCGAGCACGCCCCGATTGCGCGCGGAGGCCTCGCGCAGCACCGTCCCGAGGGCGTTCTGCGAATCGAGCAGCCGCGAAACCGTGGTTTCGGCGGCGGAGAAGCGTTCGGCCAGAAGATCGAGATTGCGCGCGGCGTGGTCCAGCCGCGCCATGCCCTGATTGCGCGCCGCCTCGCCTTCGATCAAGGCGTGGGCGAGGCGCTCCAGGGATTCCGAATTGCGCTCCAGCAGGGGCGCGAGCCGCCCCAGCACGCCTTCGTCGTTGCGGCTGACGTCGGCGATGCCCGAAAGCCCCTCCTCGAACTCCTGATAGAAGCGGTTCTGCGCCCGCCCGGCGAGGATGTCGAGGAAGCCCACGATCAGAGAGCCCGTCAGGCCCAGAAGCGCCGCCGCGAAGGCCGTGCCCATGCCGCCGAGCTGCTCCTCCAGCCCGGCCACCAGGCGTCCGAAGACGGCGGTTCCGTCGTCTCCGGGCTCCGGCGCGAGGCTGCGGATGGTGTCCACCACGGCGGGCACCGTCCGCGAGAGGCCCCAGAAGGTGCCCAGAAGTCCGAGGAAGATCAGCGCGCCCGCGATGTAGCGGCCGAAATCGCGGCTTTCGTCCAGCCGCGTCCCCACCGAATCGAGGATGGTCCGCACCGTGAAGGCGCTCAGACGGCGGCGGTTCTCGCGCTCGCGCAGGAGCGCCGCCATGGAGGCCAGCAGCGGCGGAGGCTCGATGAGGTCGAAGCCGGGGCGCTCGGCGAGGAAGGCCTCCATCCACTCGACGCTCCGGAAGAGCCGCAGCACCTGCCAGAAGACATAGGCCACGCCGATCACGAAGACCGAAAAGATGAAGAGGTTCAGATAGAGATGCGCCGCGAAGATCTGCGCGATCCGCGCATGGACCAGCCAGCCGATCACCCCGATCATGATCAGGAAGGCGATCATCAGGACCAAGGTCAGGGTGGGGCGCGTCATCTCGGGCGCGACCGCCGCCCAGCGGCGGCGTTGAGCCTCCTCAACCATCTTCGACCGACTCCGCCAGACTCCGGGAATTCGCCCCCAGACCCTAGCCTCAGAACGGGACGGGGTTAAGCGAATTCTGCGTCATGAGGCGAAAGCGCTTGGGAAATCCGCGCTTTCGCCGGTCGGTTCGCGCGAGAGGCGAGGCCTCAGACGCGGCGCGCGCCCGTCGGGCCGATCCTGCCCGCCGTGAGCAGGCGGAAGGGAATCAGCGTGGCGAAGGTCACCAGCGTCTTGACGCCCCAATCCGCGAGGCCGTAGCGCGGCCAGCCGGGAAAGGCGTCGTCTCCGGTCGCGCCCGCGAAGGCGAGCGTCCAGAACAGCAGGCTGTCGAGCGCCCCCCCCGCCACGGAAGCCGCCAGAGGCGCCTTCCACCAGCTCCCTTCGCGCAGGCGGTTGAAGACCCCCACGTCGAGCAACTGCGCGCAGAGGAAGGCCGTCCCCGAGGCGAAGGCGATGCGCGGCGTCGCCAGAACCACCGACAGGGCCACCGCGCAGGTGAAGCCCGCCCAGATCACCCGTCGCGCCATGGCGGGCCCGTGCAGACGGTTCATCACGTCGGTGACGAGAAAGGCGAAGGGATAGGTCAGCGCCGCCCAGGTCAGCCATTGGCCGATGGGCTTCGTCACGAGGAGATTCGAGGCCGCCACCACGGCCATCATCGCCAGGACGCCAAGCGCCAGAGACAGCCGCTCGCGCCCCATCCGGGGCTGAAGCGGGAGGTTCGGTCGGTCTTGCATGGGAGATCCCTTGCCGTTGCGGGCGACGGGCGACACAGGCCCGGCCCGATGGAGGCGCGCGCCGGAGGGCTTGCGCGGAAGACGAAGGATCCGGAGCCTTCCGGGGCTCCGGACCCCATATGGAAAAGGGCGGACCCGCAAGCCCGCCCATGTCCGGAAATCTGCGAGACGCGCGAGGATCAGGCCTCGACGGCTTCCTCGGCGGCGGCGCGGGCGCGGGCGTCGGCGCCCTTGGCCTCGGGGTCGCGGTCCACGAACTCGACGATGGCCATCGGGGCCATGTCGCCATAGCGGAAGCCCGCCTTCAGGATGCGGACGTAGCCGCCCGGACGCTGCGCGTAGCGCGGGCCGAGGACGTCGATCAGCTTCTTCGCCGGCTCTTCCTGACGCAGACGCGCGATCAGCAGGCGGCGGGCGTGCAGATCGCCCCGACGGCTCAGCGTGACGAGCTTCTCCACATAGGGACGAAGCTCCTTCGCCTTGGGCAGGGTCGTCTTGATCTGCTCGTGCTCGATCAGCGAGACGGCCATGTTGGCCAGCATGTGCTGACGATGCGAATGGGTGCGGTTGAGCTTGCGGTAGCCATGACCGTGACGCATGGGGATTCTCCTTGAAGTGAAGCTTTATGCTTTGTCAGCCCCACCCTGCGTCGGGTCGGGCGCTTTGGGGCTCCGGCCGGGAAGGCCGGGAGCCCGTAGATCGGGGGGGCTCCGGCCGGGAAGGCCGGAAGCCCGCAGACCGGGGGGGCTCCGGCCGGGAAAGGCCGGGAGCCCGCAGACCGGGGGCTCCGGCGGTTCGCGCCGAAGCCCTTCGGGATCGTCTCAGAAGCTGTCCTCGAACTTCTTGGCCAGCTCCTCGATGTTCTCCGGCGGCCAGTTCGGCACGTCGGTGCCGAGGTGCAGGTTCATCACCGAGAGGACTTCCTTGATCTCGTTCAGCGACTTGCGCCCGAAGTTCGGCGTGCGGAGCATCTCCGCCTCGGTCTTCTGGATGAGATCGCCGATGTAGACGATGTTGTCGTTCTTCAGGCAATTCGCCGAACGCACCGACAGCTCCAGTTCGTCGACCTTCTTGAGGAAGATCGGATTGAATTCGAGCTGGGTCTCGGGGGCCTCGCGCACGTCCTCGCGGGGCTCGTCGAAATTGATGAAGGTCTGGAGCTGGTCCTGGAGGATGCGCGCCGCATAGGCCAGCGCGTCGTCCGGAGTCACCGAGCCGTCGGTCTCGATGGTCAGCGTCAGGCGGTCGTAGTCGAGGATCTGGCCCGAGCGGGTCGGCGCCACCTGATAGGACACGCGCTTGACCGGGCTGTAGAGCGCATCCACCGGGATATAGCCGATGGGGGCGTCTTCGGGGCGGTTCTGGTCGGCCGGGACGTAGCCTTTGCCCTGCGCCACGGTCAACTCCATGTTGATCGAGGCGTTGGTGTCCAGATGGCAGATCAGGTGATTCGGGTTGAGGATCTCGATGCCCGAGCTGGTCTGGATCTGTCCGGCGCGGACCTCGCCCGGCCCGCTGGCCTGGAGCGTCAGACGCTTCGGACCCTCCACGTCCATGCGGATGGCGAGGCCCTTCACGTTCAGCACGATGTCGGTCACGTCCTCGCGGACGCCCTCGACCGACGAGAACTCGTGCAGCACGTTGTTGATCTGGATCGCGGTGACCGCCGCGCCTTGGATCGACGAGAGCAGAACCCGACGCAGAGAATTGCCCAGCGTCAGGCCGAAGCCGCGCTCGAGGGGCTCGACCGTCATGGTCGCCTTGCGCGAGGCGTCGGCGCCATATTCGACGTTGGGCCGCTCGGGGCGGATGAGATGTTTCCAGTTCTTCTGGATCACGGCGTCCTCCAATTCGTGCGCGCCCGAAGGCGCGTGTCCCGAGGATCCGGGAATCTTCTGTCGACGGGCGGTCCCGTCCGAACGGCGAAATCCCCCGCCTTCCTGCGAAGACGGGGGATCGGATCTGCGATGCGGCGCGTCAGACGCGGCGGCGCTTCGGCGGACGGCAGCCGTTATGGGCGATCGGGGTCACGTCGCGGATCGAGGTGACCGCGAGGCCAAGGGCCTGCAGCGCGCGCAGAGCCGATTCGCGGCCCGAACCGGGGCCCTGAACCTCGACTTCGAGCGTGCGCAGGCCATGCTCCATGGCCTTCTTGCCCGCGTCCTCGGCGGCGACCTGCGCGGCGTAGGGCGTGGACTTGCGCGAGCCCTTGAAGCCCATCATCCCCGACGAGGACCACGAGATCGCGTTGCCCTGGGCGTCGGCGATGGTGATCATCGTGTTGTTGAAGCTGGCGTTCACATGCGCGACGCCAGCGGCGATGTTCTTGCGCTCCTTGCGGCGCGGACGGGACTTTTCGTTCGGAGCCATGATCTCTTACTTCTTCTTGCCGGCGATGGGCTTGGCGGGACCCTTGCGGGTGCGGGCGTTGGTGTGGGTGCGCTGGCCGCGCACCGGCAGGCCCTTGCGGTGACGCAGGCCGCGATAGCAGCCCAAGTCCATCAGCCTCTTGATGTTCATCGAGACTTCGCGGCGCAGGTCGCCCTCGACCTTGTAGCCCGCGTCGATGGCTTCGCGGATCTGCAGCACTTCGGCGTCGGTCAGCTCGTTCACGCGGCGGGTGGCGTCCACGCCGACCTTGGCGAGCAGCTCCTTCGCGCTATGATGGCCGATGCCATGAATGTAAGTCAGGGCCACCTGGACCTGCTTGTTCGTGGGAATGTTCACGCCAGCGATGCGCGCCACGTCTCTCTCCGTTCGGTTCCGGCTGATCCAGCCTTTTGGTCGCTTCCAAATCGCCCCCTCCCCCGTGAAAGCGGAAAGGGGAGCCGGACGGCGCCGCGCCCGGATTCTCGCAAGAGCTGCGGCGCGTCGTCCGGAATGGAGTCCTGAGCTTGAAAAGGAGCGTCGCGACTCATCCGGCCGTCAAGATCGGCGCAAGATAGTCCGGAACGCCCGTGAGTCAAGGACTCTGTGCTCTTCCCGGGTGTCGGGGCGCCCCGCCGCAAGGGCGGAGCGCCTCGGGCGCCTCGGGCGCCGAAGGCTCGCTGCGGCCGGATCAGCCCAGGATCGCGGAGATCTGGCGCTCGACCTCGTCGATGTCGGCCAGCCCGTCCACCGACTGCAGGCGGCCCTTGGCGTAGTAATAGCCGATCAGGGGCGAGGTCTCGCGGTAATAGGCCAGAAGGCGGGTCTTGACGGCGTCGGCGTTGTCGTCGGCGCGGCGCTTGAAATCCGTGCTTCCGCATTTGTCGCAGACGCCCGGAGTCTTCGGCTGCTTGCTTTCGTCGTGGTAGCCTTCGCCGCATTTCGCGCAGGTGTAGCGCCCGGCGATGCGGGCCACGACCACCTCGTCGTCCACGCTCATCTCGATGACGCTGTCGAGGGCGATTCCCTTGTCCGCGAGCAGCTTCTCCAGGGCGTCGGCCTGGGCCAGGGTGCGCGGGAAGCCGTCGAAGATGACTCCCTGCTTCACGTCCGGCTGGTCGAGCCGCTCGGAGATCACGCCGATGACGATCTCGTCGCCGACGAGGCCGCCGCTCTTCATCACCGCGTCGGCGGCCTTGCCGACCGGAGTTCCCGCCGCGACCGCCGCGCGGAGCATGTCGCCCGTCGAGAGCTGCACCAGCCCCCGGTTTTCGGTCAGCATGCGGGCCTGGGTGCCCTTGCCCGCCCCAGGCGGCCCCAACAGGATGATGTTCATCTACGCTTCCCCCTCAGTCGCGATTTCTGGATCAACCCTTCATACTGATGGGCGATCAGATGGCTTTGCACTTGCGTGATGGTGTCCATCGTAACGCTCACGACGATCAGAAGGGAAGTGCCTCCGAAATAAAATGGAATGGTCCAGCGCGCTCTCATCAATTCAGGCAAGAGGCAGACCGCCGCCATGTAGACCGCGCCGATGGCGGTCAGGCGCGTCAGGACGTAATCCAGATATTGGGCCGTCCGCTCGCCGGGCCGCACGCCGGGGATGAAGCCGCCCTGCTTCTTGAGGTTGTCGGCCACGTCGGCGGGGTTGAAGACCACGGCCGTGTAGAAGAAGGCGAAGAAGATGATCAGCGCCGCGTAGATGAGCAGATAGAGCGGCTGTCCGGGGCCGAGGGCCGCGGTGAGGGTCGAGAGCCAGCCGCCCGCGTTCTCGCCCGCGAAGCTGGCGACCGTCATCGGCAGCAGCAGCAGCGAGCTGGCGAAGATGGCCGGAATCACGCCCGCCGTGTTCACCTTCAGGGGCAGATGCGAGCTTTCGCCGCCGGTCATCTGCTGGGGGCCCACCTGGCGCTTGGGATATTGCACCAGAATCCGCCTCTGGGCGCGCTCCATGAAGACCACGAAGGCGATCACCAGAAGGCCGAACACGATCAGGCTGATGATCAGCGCCGGAGAGATGATGTTCTGGCTGCCCTGCTGGAGCAGGTTGCCGATGGCGCGCGGCATCTCGGCGACGATGCCCGCGAAGATGATCAGCGAGACGCCGTTGCCCACGCCCCGCGCGGTGATCTGCTCGCCGAGCCACAGCAGCATCATGGTGCCGCCGACCAGGATCGCCACCGTCGCGACGCGGTAGAAGGCGCCGCCGTCGATCAGCGTGCCCTGATTCGCGAGGCCCGCCACGATGCCCCAGCCCTGGAGGATCGCCAGAGCCACCGTGCCGTAGCGGGTGTACTGGTTGATCTTGCGGCGGCCCGATTCGCCCTCTTTCTTGAGCTTCTCCAGCGAGGGGACCATGGAGGTCATCAGCTGGACGATGATCGAGGCCGAGATGTAGGGCATGATCCCCAGCGCGAGGATCGACATGCGCTCCACAGCGCCGCCCGAGAAGGCGTTGAACATCCCGAGGATGCCGTGCTGGGTGCTCTGCATCAGCTGCTGCAGGGCCTGCGGGTTGATGCCCGGCAGGGGCACGTAGGTGCCGAAGCGGTAAACCACCAGCACCAGAAGCGTGTAGAGGATGCGACGCTGGAGATCCTTGGCCTTGCCGAAGGTCTTCCAGCTCAGATTGGCGGCGAGTTGTTCAGCAGCCGAAGCCATGGGGGTCCCCGAATTCAGGCGCGGCGCGCCGGACTTCGCCCGTTGATCGCCCGCCTCGAAGCATCGCGCCCCGCGGAGGAGGGCCCTCCGCGAGATCCCTGGAGCGCGTCCCGACCGGATCGGATCGTTCGAACGCTCCAGTTCCTTGTGTCGTGGCGTCTTCAGGGGGCGAAGCCGTTGGGGCTCCGCCCTGGAGGACGCTCCGGCCCGCGCCCCTCGTCCCTCTCCTCAGGGGCGCAGGCGCGGCCGCAAGGCCCGGGAGAACCGCAGGGCGCTCCCGGACCGCTCCGGTCCGTCGTCTCAGACGGCTTCGGGCGCGGCCTCGGGAAGATGGAGCGTCCCGCCCGCCTTTGCAACCGCCTCGCGGGCCGAAGCCGAGGCTCCGGCGGCGCGGATGGTCAGCTTGAGCTTCAGCTCGCCGCCGCCCAGCACGCGCAGGCCGTCCTTCGCCGCGCGGGAGACGCCCGCCGCCACGAGGACTTCATGGGTGATCTCGGCCGAACCGTCGATGCGGCCCGCCTCGACCAGCGCCTCGAGGTCGCCGATGTTGATGATCGCGTGCTGCTTCGAGAAGATGTTCTTGAAGCCGCGCTTGGGCAGACGGCGGTGAAGGGGCATCTGGCCGCCTTCGAAGCCCTTGATCGCCACGCCGCGGCGCGAGCCCTGGCCCTTGATGCCGACGCCGGAGGTCTTGCCCTTGCCGGAGCCGGGGCCGCGGCCCACGCGGAACTTGCGGGTGACGGCGCCTTCGTTGTCGCGAAGCTCATGCAGTTTCATGACGCTCTCCTGATCGCCGGACCTGATCGACGCGCGTCATCAGCGTCGGAGGCCGCGGCCTGTGAATGTGAATCGGGCGGCCCGATGGGGCCGCCCGGAAAATGCGCTCCGAAGGCTTCAGGCCTCCGGCTCGACCACCTCGACGAGGTGGGAGATCTTGTTGATCATCCCCCGGACCGAGGGCGTGTCCTCGAGGGTCCGGGTCCGGTTGATCTTGCCGAGGCCGAGGCCGCGCAGGGTGGCGGCCTGATCCTCGGTGCGGCGGGCGGCGCTGCGGACCTGACGGACCGTCACCGTGGGTTTGGACATCTTCGCCTCCTTACTCGGTCAGGGCCGAAACGGCCTCGCCGGGACGGCGGGCGAGAATGTCGGCCACCTTCTTGCCGCGACGGGCGGCCACGGCGCGCGGCGAGGTCTCGTTCTTGAGCGCCTCGAAGGTCGCGCGGACCATGTTGTAGGGGTTCGGAGAACCGATGGATTTCGCCACCACGTCCTGAACGCCCAGAGCCTCGAAGACGGCGCGCATCGGGCCGCCGGCGATGATGCCCGTGCCCGCGGCGGCCGAACGCATCATCACGCGGCCGGCGCCCCAGCGGCCCGGCGTGTCGTGATGCAGCGTGCGGCCTTCGCGCAGATGCACGCGGATCAGGCCGGCCTTGGCCTGCTCGGTCGCCTTGCGGATCGCCTCGGGCACTTCGCGGGCCTTGCCGTGGCCGAAGCCGACGCGGCCCTTCTGGTCGCCGACGACGACCAGCGCGGCGAAGCCGAAGCGCTTGCCGCCCTTGACGGTCTTGGAGACGCGGTTGATGTGGACCAGACGATCCACGAATTCGGAATCGCGCTCGTCGTCGCGGTTGCGGTCGCGGTTGCGCTCGCCATCCTGACGGGCCATGGGTCGCCCTCCTTAAAACTGCAACCCGGCCTCGCGGGCCGCGTCGGCGAGCGCCTTCACGCGCCCATGGAACAGATAGGCGCCGCGGTCGAAGTAGACCTGCTCCACGCCCGCGGCCCTGGCCCGCTCGGCGACGAGCTTGCCCACGGCGGCGGCGGCGTCCTTGTTGCGCTTGCCCTTGAAGGAGGCCAGATCGGCCTCCATCGTCGAGGCCGCGGCGAGGGTGTGGCCCGCCACGTCGTCGATCACCTGGGCGTAGATGTTCTGCGAAGACCGGAAGACCGAAAGACGCGCGCGTCCTTCGGAGACCTTCTTGAGACGGCCCCGCACCCGCTGACGGCGGCGCGCGAGGGCTTCCTGATTGGATTTGGCCATGGAGCGCCCCTTACTTCTTCTTGCCTTCCTTGCGGAAGATGAATTCGCCGGCGTATTTCACGCCCTTGCCCTTGTAGGGCTCGGGGGGACGCCAGGCGCGGATCTCGGCGGCCACCTGGCCGACGCGCTGTTCGTCGATCCCGGAGATCTCGATCTCGACCGGCTTGGGGGTCTTGATCTCGATGCCTTCCGGAATCTCGTAGTTCACGTCGTGGGAGTAGCCGAGCGACAGCTTCAGGACCTTGCCCTGAACCGCCGCGCGATAGCCGACGCCCTCGATCTGGAGATTCTTCTTGAAGCCCTGGGTGACGCCGATCTGGAGATTCTCGACGACGCTGCGCGACATGCCCCACATGCTGCGGGCGCGCTTGCTGTCGCCGCGCGGCGCGAAGGCCACCGCGCCGTTCTCAAAGACCACCGACACATCGTCGGGAACGGTGAAGCTGCGCTGACCCTTCGGTCCCTTGACCGAAACCGTCTGGCCTTTCACCTGCACGTCCACGCCCTTGGCGACGGGAACGGGCTTTTTGCCGATACGCGACATGGTTTCCTCTTCTGGCTCGCTGGTTCTTTCCCTCGGAAGGGCGGGGAGATTCTTCCGCCCTTGCGGGCGGGAGGGCTCCCCTCCCCTCTTCAGGGAAAGCCTGGCGAGCCGGCCAGTTTGGTTAGAAGACGGTGCAGAGCACTTCGCCGCCGATGTTCTTCTCCCGCGCGGAGGCGTCGGACATGACGCCCTGCGAGGTCGAGACGATGGAGACGCCGAGGCCGTTGCGGACGCGCGGCATCTTCTCGACGCCGGTGTAGACGCGGCGGCCGGGCTTGGAGATGCGCTTGATCTCGCGGATCACGGGCTCGCCGTCGAAGTACTTCAGCGAGATCTCGAACTCCGGATGCGAACCCGGCTCCTCGAGGCGCTCGTAGGCGCGGATGTAGCCCTCGGAGGCCAGCACGTCCAGCACCCAGCCGCGCAGACGCGAGGCGGGGGTGCGCACCGTCGAGCGGCGGCGCAGCTGGGCGTTGCGGATGCGGGCCAGCATGTCGGCCAGAGGATCGGTCATGGTCATTGGGTAACCCTCCTCACCAGCTGGACTTGGTCATGCCCGGGATCAGGCCTTCGGAGGCGAAATCCCGCAGGGCGATGCGCGACATGCGCAGCTTGCGATAATAGCCGCGCGGACGTCCGGAGACTTCGCAGCGGTTGCGGATGCGGTTCGGCGCGCTGTTGCGCGGCAGTTCCGAAAGCTGGAGACGCGCCTTGAAGCGCTCTTCAGGGGGCAGAGACTCGTCCTTCGCCGCCGCCTTGAGGCGGGCGCGCTTGGCCGCGTATTGAGCGGCCAGACGCATGCGGCGGTTGTTGGTCTCGATGGAGCTTTTCTTCGCCATATCGATGGAGTTCCGATGCGTCAGGTGGTGAAGGGCATGTTGAAGCGCTTGAGCAGGGCCCGCGCTTCATCGTCGGTTCTGGCCGTGGTGCAGATGATCACGTCCATGCCCCAGGCGTTCTCCGCCTTGTCGTAATCGATCTCCGGGAAGATCAGGTGCTCGCGGACGCCCATGGCGTAGTTGCCGTGGCCGTCGAAGCTCTTGGGGTTGACGCCCCGGAAGTCGCGGACGCGCGGCAGCGCGATGGTCACCAGACGGTCGAGGAAGTCGTACATCCGGGCCTGGCGCAGCGTGACCTTCACGCCGATCGGCATGCCCTCGCGCAGCTTGAAGCCGGCGATGGACTTGCGGGCCTTGGTCACGACCGGCTTCTGCGCGGCGATGAGGGTCAGGTCCTCTTCGGCCGACTTGATCTTCTTGGAGTCGCTCGTGGCTTCGCCGACGCCGATGTTCAGCACGATCTTGTCGAGCCGCGGGATCTGCATGTCGTTCTTGTAGGAGAACTCTTCCTTGAGCGCCTTGCGGATCTCGGAGACGTAGAGGGTCTTGAGACGCGGAACGTAGGTCTCGGACATCAGATCGCCTCCCCGGACTTCTTGGCGTAGCGGACCTTCTTGCCGTCCTCGCCGATGCGGAAGCCGACGCGGGTCGGTTCGCCGCTCTTCGGGTCGACGAAGGCGAGGTTGGAGAGATCGAGGGCGGCGGGCTTGCTGATGCGGCCGCCTTCCTGGGTCTGGCTCTGGCGCTGGTGGCGCGTGACCAGGTTGATTCCGGCGACGACCGCGCGGCCGTCCTTGGGGATCACTTCCAGGATCTCGCCCTGACGGCCCTTGTCGCGGCCGGCGAGCACGACGACCTTGTCGCCCTTGCGCAGTTTGGCGGCCATCACAGCACCTCCGGCGCGAGCGAGATGATCTTCATGTAGTTCTTGGCGCGCAGCTCGCGCGGCACCGGCCCGAAGATGCGGGTCCCGATGGGCTCGCCTTCCTTGCCGATCAGCACGGCGGCGTTGCCGTCGAAGCGGATCACGGTGCCGTCTTCGCGACGGATCTCCTTGGCGGTGCGCACGACGACGGCCTTGCGCACGTCGCCCTTCTTCACCTTGCCCTTCGGGGTGGCGTCCTTGATGGACACGACGATCACGTCGCCGACCCCGGCGTAACGGCGCTTGGCTCCGCCAAGCACCTTGATGCACATCACTCGACGCGCGCCGGAATTGTCGGCGACGTCCAGATTGCTCTGCATCTGGATCATGGTTCGATCTCCCGACCTAAGCCCATCGACCTTGCGGCCTCAGGCTCGGTTTCGACGACCGGAAACCGGTGCGGAGGTTACTCCGTGACCAGCTCCCAGCGCTTCAGCTTCGAGATGGGCGCCCGCTCGCGGATCCGCACCACATCGCCCTTTTTCGCCGAGTTGGTCTCGTCGTGGGCGTGGTACTTCTTCGAGAGGCGGACGGTCTTCTTCAGAACGGGGTGGGTCAGACGGCGTTCGACATAGACCACGATGGTCTTGTCGTTGACGTCGCTCACCACCTGGCCTTGCAGCACGCGCTTCGGCATTCTATTTCCCTGGGTTCAGGCTTCGGCGGCGCTGGCGCGCGCCTTGGCGTTGACC
Source organism: Neomegalonema sp. (assembly GCF_028688855.1). Lineage (GTDB taxonomy): Bacteria > Pseudomonadota > Alphaproteobacteria > Rhodobacterales > Rhodobacteraceae > Neomegalonema. Next base: position 35,632 of record NZ_JAQTXI010000001.1, read on the forward strand.
ACGGTCAAAACCCGGGCCAGATCGCGCCGCACGGCGCGCCGACGCGCGGGATTCTCGAGCTGCCCCGTCGCCTGCTGAAAGCGCAGGTTGAACTGCTCTTTCTTCAGCTGAACCAGCGTCTCCTGAAGCTGGTCCGGGGTCTTGTCTTTCAGTTCGGCGGCCTTCATGGCGGTCCTTCCCGAAATCCCTGGACAAGGCGGCCTTGCGGCCGCCCGGATGACGTTCGCCGCCCGCGGCGGGAAAACTCCCGCCCGAGCGGCTGTTCGGAGATCTTTAAGGGATCACCAGTCCGCGCGCCGAACGAATCGGCACTTGATCGGGAGCTTCATGGCTCCCAGACGGAGCGCTTCCTCTGCCACATCGGGCGGGACGCCGTCAATCTCAAACATGATCCTGCCGGGATGGACTCGGGCCGCCCAGAAATCGACGGAGCCCTTGCCCGAGCCCATGCGGACCTCGGCGGGTTTGCCGGTGACGGGCAGATCCGGGAAGATCCGGATCCACACGCGTCCCTGACGCTTCATGTGGCGCGTGAGCGCGCGGCGGGCCGCCTCGATCTGACGGGCGGTGACGCGCTCCGGCTCCAGGGCCTTCAGACCATATTCGCCGAAGTTCAGCTCGTAGCCGCCCTTGGCCTGGCCGTGAATCCGCCCCTTGTGCGCCTTGCGGTAGGTCGTGCGCTTGGGTTGCAGCATGGTTTCTCTCGCTTCTCAGCTTGGGGCCGGATCAGTCGCGGTCGCGATCGCGACGCGGACGACCGCCCCCGCCGCCTTCCTGAGCCTCGGCGGCGCGGCGATCGCGGGCCGTCGGGTCATGCTCGAGGACTTCGCCCTTGAAGATCCAGACCTTGACGCCGATCACGCCATAGGCGGTATGGGCTTCGGCGGTCGCGTAATCGACGTCGGCGCGCAGGGTGTGCAGGGGCACGCGGCCCTCGCGGTACCACTCGACGCGGGCGATCTCGGCGCCGCCGAGGCGGCCGCCCACGTTGATGCGGATGCCCTGGGCCCCCATGCGCATCGCCGACTGCACGGCGCGCTTCATGGCGCGGCGGAAGGACACGCGCTTCTCGAGCTGCTGGGCCACGCCCTCGGCCGCCAGCTGAGCGTCGATCTCGGGCTTGCGCACCTCGACGATGTTCAGATGGGTCTCGGCGTCGGTGAAGTCCGAGAGCTTCTTGCGCAGCTGCTCGATGTCCGCGCCCTTCTTGCCGATGATCAGGCCGGGACGGGCGGTGTGGATCGTGACGCGGCACTTGCGGTGCGGACGCTCGATCACGACGCGCGAGACGCCGGCCTGCTTGTGGTTCTTGTGGACGTAGTCGCGGATCGCGATGTCCTCGTGCAGCAGCTTGCCGTAGTCCTTGTCGTCGGCGTACCAGCGCGAGTCCCAGGTCCGGTTGATCCCGAGGCGCAGCCCGATCGGATTGACTTTGTGGCCCATGTTACGCGGCCTCCTCTTTGATCTCGCGCAGCTTGATCGTCACCTGGGCGAACGGCTTCTCGATGCGCGCGTAGCGGCCCCGGGCGCGCGGATGGCCGCGCTTGAGGGTGATGCTCTTGCCGACGTAGGCTTCCGCCACCACGAGGCTGTCCACGTCGAGGCCGTGGTTGTTCTCGGCGTTGGCGATGGCCGACTGCAGCGCCTTGCGCACGTCGATCGCGATGCGGCGCTTGGAGAAGGTCAGCTCGGCCAGAGCCTGAGCCGCCGGCTTGTGCCGGATGAGCTGCGCCACGAGGTTGAGCTTCTGAGGGCTGACGCGCAGCATGCGCGCGACGGCCTGGGCCTCGTTGTCCGCGAGGCGGCGCGGATTGGATTTCTGTCCCATCGCTTACTTCCGCTTCGCTTTCTTGTCGGCCGCATGGCCGTAATAGGTGCGGGTCGGCGAGAATTCGCCGAACTTCTGGCCGATCATCTCTTCCGAGACGATGACCGGGATGTGCTTCTGGCCGTTGTAGACGCCGAAGGTGAGTCCGACGAATTGCGGCAGGATCGTCGACCGGCGCGACCAGATCTTGATCACTTCCTTGCGGCCCGAGGTTCGGGCGGCTTCCGCTTTCTTCAGCAGATAGCCGTCGACGAAGGGGCCCTTCCAGACGGAACGCGGCATGGGGGCTGCTCCTTACTTCTTCTTGGCGTGACGGCTGCGCAGAATGTATTTCTGCGTGGTCTTGTTCGTGCGGGTGCGCGCGCCCTTGGTGGGCTTGCCCCAGGGCGTGACCGGGTGACGGCCGCCCGAGGTGCGGCCTTCGCCGCCGCCGTGCGGATGGTCCACCGGGTTCATCGCCACGCCGCGCACGGTCGGACGCCAGCCGAGATGCCGGTTGCGGCCCGCCTTGCCGAGGTTCTGGTTCATGTGGTCGGCGTTGGACACCGCGCCCACGGTCGCCATGCATTCCTCGCGCACGAGGCGCACTTCGCCCGAGTTCAGGCGCAGCTGCGCATAGCCGGCGTCGCGGCCGACGAACTGCGCGTAGGTGCCGGCGGAGCGCGCGATCTGGCCGCCCTTGCCCGCCTTCATCTCGATGTTGTGGACGATCGAGCCGATCGGCATGCCCGAAAGGGGCATCGCGTTGCCGGGCTTCACGTCCACCTTCGCGCCGGCGACGACCTTGTCGCCCACCGCGAGCCGCTGCGGAGCCAGGATGTAGGCGACCTCGCCGTCCTCGTACTTCACCAGCGCGATGAAGGCCGTGCGGTTGGGGTCGTACTCCAGACGCTCCACGACGCCGGGGACGTCCCACTTGCGCCGTTTGAAGTCGATGAAGCGATAGAGCCGCTTGGCTCCGCCGCCCCGATGCCGGACCGTCATGCGGCCGAGGTTGTTGCGTCCGCCCGTCTTGGTCAGACCCTCGACGAGGGTCTTCTCAGGACGACCTTTCCACAGCCCCGAACGGTCGATCAGAACCAGCCCGCGCTGGCCCGGCGTGGTCGGCTTGTAAGTCTTCAACGCCATTCTTCACGTCTCCCGTCGTTCGTCCTTCCGGCTCAGAGGCCGGTCGTCACGTCGATCGCATGGCCCTCGCGGAGGGTCACGATCGCTTTCTTCACATCGCTCCGACGGCCCGGACGGCCGCGGAACAGCTTCTTCTTGCCCTTGGTCACGAGGGTGTTGACCTTCGCGACCTCGACCTTGAAGAGGGCCTCGACGGCCTCCTTGATCTGAGGCTTGTTCGCGTCGATCGCCACCTCGAAGACCACCGCGTTGTGCTCGGAGGCCATGGTGGACTTCTCGGTCACGATGGGCCGACGCAGGATGTCGTAATGCTCGGGCTTCACGCTCATTTCAGCCGCGCCTCCAGCGCCTCCACGGCGGCCTTGGTCAGGACCAGGCTGTCGTGGCGAAGGATGTCGTAGACGTTGGCGCCCATGGTCGGCAGAACATTCACGCCCTCGATGTTGCGCGAGGCGAGGAGGAAGCCCTCGTTCACCTCGGCGCCGTCGATGACGAGCGTCCGGCCCCAGCCCAGCTTGTCGAGCTTCGCCTTGAGCAGGGCGGTCTTGCCCTCGGCCGTGGCGGAGTCGACGATGGTCAGCTTGCCCTCGCCCTGCTTGGCCGAAAGGGCCATGCGGAGCCCGAGCGCGCGGACCTTCTTGGGCAGATCATGCGCGTGGCTGCGGGAGACGAGGCCGATGGCCACGCCGCCCTTGCGGAAGATCGGCGCGCTGCGGGCGCCGTGGCGCGCGCCGCCGGTGCCTTTCTGCTTGTAGATCTTCTTGCGCGTGCCCGCGACTTCGGAGCGCGTCTTGGTCTTGTGGGTGCCCGCCTGGCGCTTGGCCAGCTGCCAGCGCACCACGCGATGCAGGATGTCGGCGCGGGGTTCGACGCCGAAGATCGCCTCGTCGAGGTCGATCTCGCCGGCGGAGCCCGCGTCCAGAGTGACGACTTGCGCCTTCATCATTCGCCTCCCTCGGCGGCGGCTTCGGCCTGGGCCGGAGCGGCGGCGGATTTCACGCCGGCCGGAACCGGCGCGCCCTCGGGAGCCGCCTTCTTCACGGCGTCGCGCACCGTGACCCAGCCGCCCTTGGAGCCGGGGACCGCGCCCTTGACCATGATCAGCCCGCGGTCGGCGTCGGTGCGCACGACCTCGAGATTCTGCACCGTCACGCGCACGTCGCCCATGTGGCCCGGCATGCGCTTGTTCTTGAAGGTCTTGCCCGGATCCTGGCGTCCGCCGGTCGAACCGATCGAACGGTGCGAGACCGACACGCCGTGGGTCGCGCGCAGACCGCCGAAGCCGTGGCGCTTGATGCCGCCGGCGAAGCCCTTGCCGATGGTCGTGCCCGCGACGTCGACGTGCTGGCCGACGAGGAAATGCTCGGCGGAGAGCTCGGCGCCCACCTCGACCAGTTCGGCCTCGGAGACGCGGAACTCGACGAGCTTCTTCTTGGGCTCGACGTTGGCGGCCGCGAAATGGCCGCGCATCGGCTTGGTGACGTTCTTGGCCTTGGCCGCGCTGGCGCCCAGGGTGACGGCGGTGTAGCCGTCCTTCTCGACGGTCCGCTGACCGACGACCTGCAGACGATCCAGCTGCAGCACCGTCACCGGCACCTGACGCCCGTCGTCCATGAACAGCCGGGTCATGCCCAGCTTCTTCGCGATCACGCCTGTACGCATCTGCGTGACCTCCCTCAGAGCTTGATTTCGACGTCGACGCCGGCCGCCAGATCGAGCTTCATCAGCGCGTCCACGGTCTGGGGCGTCGGATCGACGATGTCGAGCAGGCGCTTGTGCGTCCGGATCTCGAACTGCTCGCGCGACTTCTTGTCGATGTGCGGCGAACGGTTCACGGTGAACTTCTCGATGTGGGTCGGCAGGGGGATCGGTCCCCGCACCTGCGCGCCCGTGCGTTTGGCCGTATTCACGATTTCGCGCGTCGAGGCGTCGAGCGCGCGGAAATCGAAGGCTTTAAGCCGAATACGGATGTTCTGTCCTTGCATCGTGGCTCTCGGCTTTCTTCGCGCGACTCGTCAGAAAAACGTCACGCGCCCGAAAATAAAGGAGCGGCGCGGATCCTTGGCGGGTCCGCGCCGCGGGGGTGCTTTCGCCTCAGGCGATGATCTTGGCGACGACGCCGGCGCCGACCGTGCGGCCGCCTTCACGGATGGCGAAGCGGAGCTTCTCCTCCATGGCGATCGGCTGGATCAGCTCGACTTCCATCTTCACGTTGTCGCCGGGCATGACCATCTCCACGCCGTCCGGAAGCTTGACCATGCCGGTCACGTCCGTGGTGCGGAAGTAGAACTGCGGGCGGTAGTTGGTGAAGAACGGCGTGTGACGGCCGCCTTCTTCCTTCGTGAGGATGTAGGCCTCGGCTTCGAACTTCGTGTGCGGCTTCACCGAACCCGGCTTGCAGAGCACCTGGCCGCGCTCGACCTGCTCGCGGGTGATGCCGCGCAGCAGCGCGCCGATGTTGTCGCCGGCCTGGCCCTGGTCGAGCAGCTTGCGGAACATCTCGACGCCGGTGACGGTCGTCTTCTGGTTCGGGCGGATGCCGACGATCTCGATTTCCTCGCCGACCTTCACGATGCCGCGCTCGACGCGGCCGGTCACGACGGTGCCGCGGCCGGAGATCGAGAACACGTCCTCGACCGGCATCAGGAAGGGCTGGTCGATGGGGCGCTCGGGCGTCGGGATGTAGGCGTCGACGGCGTCCATGAGCGCCAGCACGGCGTCATGGCCGATCTCGGGGGTCTTGTCCTCGAGCGCGGCGAGCGCCGAGCCCTTGACCACCGGGATGTCGTCGCCGGGGAACTGGTAGGAGGAGAGGAGCTCGCGCACCTCCATCTCGACCAGCTCGAGCAGCTCCGGATCGTCGACCATGTCGACCTTGTTCATGAACACGACCAGAGCCGGCACGCCGACCTGACGCGCCAGCAGGATGTGCTCGCGGGTCTGGGGCATGGGGCCGTCGGCCGAGGACACGACCAGGATCGCGCCGTCCATCTGCGCGGCGCCGGTGATCATGTTCTTCACATAATCGGCGTGGCCGGGGCAGTCGACGTGGGCGTAGTGGCGGGCCGCGGTCTCGTACTCGACGTGCGAGGTGTTGATCGTGATGCCGCGCGCCTTCTCTTCCGGCGCGTTGTCGATCTGGTCATAGGCCTTGAACGCCGCGCCGCCCTTCTCCGCGAGGACCTTGGTGATCGCCGCGGTCAGCGACGTCTTGCCATGGTCCACGTGGCCGATGGTGCCGATGTTGACATGCGGCTTGTTGCGCTCGAATTTCTCTTTGGCCATCTGGGGCCCCTCCGTCTCGCTGAAAGGCGCGCGCCGCCTCTAGGGGTCGACGCGCCGCGCCATCGATGGGATTACTTGTATTTCGCCTGGATTTCCTGGGCGACGTTCTGCGGCACTTGGTCGTAGTGGTCGAACTGCATGGAGTAGGCCGCGCGACCCTGGCTCATCGAGCGCAGCGTGTTCACGTAGCCGAACATGTTCGCCAGGGGGACCATCGCCGTGATGACCTGCGCGTTGCCGCGCACGTCGGTTCCGGCGATCTGGCCGCGACGGGAGTTCAGGTCGCCGATCACGCCGCCGACGTATTCCTCGGGGCTGACCACCTCGACCTTCATCACCGGCTCCAGCAGGACCGGGCTGGCCTTCTGGAGGCCTTCGCGGAAGGCGGTGCGGGCGGCGATCTCGAAGGCGATGGCCGAGGAGTCGACCTCGTGATAGGCGCCGTCGATCAGGGCCACCCGGACGTCGACCACGGGGAAGCCCGCGATCGGACCCGAGGAGAGGACCGAATTCAGGCCCTTCTCCACGCCGGGGATGAACTCCTTGGGCACCGAGCCGCCGACGACCTTGCTCTCGAAGGCGTAGCCCTTGCCGGTTTCGCTCGGGCCGACCTCGATCTTGACGCGCGCGAACTGGCCCGAACCGCCGGACTGCTTCTTGTGCGTGTAGTCGATGGTGGTGTTGCCGCGGATGGTCTCGCGATAGGCCACCTGCGGGGCGCCCACGTTGACCTCGACCTTGTGGGTCCGGCGCATGATGTCGATCTTGATGTCCAGATGCAGTTCGCCCTGGCCCTTGATGATCGTCTGTCCGGATTCCGGGTCGGTCGTCAGGTAGAAGGAGGGATCCTCGGTCACCAGCTTCTGGAGCGCGACGATCATCTTCTCCTGGTCGGCCTTGGTCTTGGGCTCCACGGCCATCTCGATGACGGGCTCGGGGAAGATCATCTTCTCGAGGATCACCGGCTTGGCCGGATCGCAGAGCGTGTCGCCCGTGCGGGTGTCCTTGAGGCCGATCAGCGCCACGATGTCGCCGGCGTAGGCTTCGGTGATCTCCTGACGCTGGTTCGCGTGCATGAGCACCATGCGGCCGATGCGCTCGTTCTTCTCGCGGGCGGTGTTGATCAGGGTCACGCCCTTTTCGAGCTTGCCCGAGTAGACGCGCGCGAAGGTCAGGACGCCGAAGGGGTCGTCCATGATCTTGAACGCGAGCAGCGAGAGCGGCGCGTCGTCGCTGGAGGGACGGGTGGTCTCCTCGCCGGTCTTGTAGTCCACGCCCTTGATGTCCGGCACGTCGGTCGGCGCGGGCAGGAAGTCGACGACGGCGTCGAGCAGGGGCTGGACGCCCTTGTTCTTGAAGGCCGAGCCGCAGAGAACCGGGAAGAAGGCGCCCGTCAGGACCGCCTTGCGCACCAGACGGCGCAGCGTGGGCGCGTCGGGCTCCTCGCCTTCGAGGTAGGACTCCATCACCGCGTCGTCGAGCTCGACGGCGGCTTCGATGAGCTCGGCGCGCATCTCTTCGGCTTTCGCCTGGAGATCCTCGGGGATCGGGCCGCGCGACATCTTCGCGGTGGCTTCGTCGCCGTCCCAGGTGATCGCGTCCATCTCGATGAGGTCGATCATGCCCTTGAACTCGGATTCAGCGCCGATGGGCAGCTGAAGCGCGACCGGACGGGCGCCGAGGCGCTCCTTGATGTCCTTGAGGCAGTTCTCGAAGCTCGCGCCCGTCTTGTCCATCTTGTTGCAGAAGACGATGCGGGGCACGCGGTACTTGTCGCCCTGGCGCCAGACGGTCTCGGTCTGGGGCTCGACGCCCTGGTTGGAGTCGAGCACGCAGACCGCGCCGTCGAGCACGCGCAGCGAACGCTCGACCTCGATGGTGAAGTCGACGTGGCCGGGGGTGTCGATGACGTTCAGGCGGTAGTTCTCGCCGTCGCGGCCCTTCCAGAAGGTCGTGGTCGCGGCGGAGGTGATGGTGATCCCGCGCTCCTGCTCCTGCTCCATGAAGTCCATGGTGGCGGCGCCCTCGTGGACTTCGCCGAGCTTGTGGGACTTGCCCGTGAAGTAGAGGATGCGCTCCGAGGTCGTCGTCTTTCCGGCGTCGATGTGCGCCATGATGCCGAAGTTGCGGTAGCGCGGAAGCGGATATTCGCGGGCCATCTCAATTCATCCTGATGCGAGGGGGCCGCCACGCCTTCGTGGCGGCTCCGTTGCGCTTACCAGCGGTAATGGCTGAACGCGCGGTTCGCGTCGGCCATCTTGTGGGTGTCTTCGCGCTTCTTCACGGCCGAGCCGCGGTTCGCGACGGCGTCGAGAAGCTCGTTGGAGAGCTTGTCGATCATGGTGGTCTCGCCGCGGCCGCGGGCCGCCGAGATCAGCCAGCGGATCGCGAGAGCCTCGCGGCGCTCCGGACGCACGTCGACCGGCACCTGGTAGGTGGCGCCGCCGACGCGGCGGGAACGCACCTCGAGGGAGGGCTTCACGTTGTCGAGGGCCTCGTGGAACACCTCGACCGGGCTGCGGCGGAGCTTCTGCTCGACGCGCTCGAAAGCGCCGTAGACGATGCCTTCGGCCACGGACTTCTTGCCCGCGTACATGAGCTTGTTCATGAAGCGGCCGACGACGAGATCACCGAACTTGGCGTCCGGCAGGACATCTCGCTTTTCCGCTCTGTGACGACGCGACATGGGTTCTTCCTTCGAATCGGATCAGTTGCGCATCACTTCGGACGCTTGGCGCCGTAGAGCGAGCGACGCTGCTTGCGGTTCTTGACGCCCTGGGTGTCGAGAACGCCGCGCAGGATGTGATAGCGCACGCCAGGAAGATCCTTGACGCGGCCGCCGCGGATCAGGACCACGGAGTGCTCCTGAAGGTTGTGTCCCTCGCCGGGGACGTAGCTGATGACCTCGAAGCCGTTCACGAGGCGCACCTTGGCCACCTTGCGAAGCGCCGAGTTCGGCTTCTTCGGGGTCGTGGTGTAGACGCGGGTGCAGACGCCGCGCTTCTGCGGGCTGCCCTCAAGGTGGATCACCTTGTTGCGGACCGGCTTGGGGGTCCGCGGCTTGCGGATCAACTGCTGGATCGTCGGCATCTCTTCGCCTTAACTCCGTCGTGACCGGCCCCTAGCGCGGCCGCGAATAGAAATAAGGACCGCGTCGGCGCTCCGCCGGAAGCGCGGTCGAAAACCCAGAGGACCACAGGCTTGCGCCCGGGGTCGTGAACCGAGTTTGCTTTGAATACCAGAAGTCCGGGAGATTTGAGTCGCCTCGCTCTCCGGACGCTGGCGGAACCTAATGGCAAGAACCCTGGAGGTCAACAGCTTTTCGGACGCAGGCCGGGCTTGCGGCCCGGCCTCCGGAGGGCGTCGGCCCGCCTCGCCCGGGGCTCCCGCCGGGCCGGAAGACCCGGCGGGAGCAAGCTTCTGATCACTCGCGCGATTCCGGAGCCGGAGCCGCCGCGGGGGCGGCTTCGAGGACCGTCTCCGCCGAGGCTTCGAGCGTGAGGGCGGCGTCCGCGGCGGCCTGGCGCTCCGCCACGATCTTGCGGTCGCGCTCGGCGGCGATTCGCCGGTAGCGCGCGGCCTGGCCGCCCGTGCCCGCCGGAATCAGGCGTCCGACGATCACGTTCTCCTTGAGCCCGTCCAGGCGGTCGCTCTTGCCCTGCACCGAGGCTTCGGTGAGGACCCTCGTGGTCTCCTGGAAGGAGGCCGCCGAGATGAAGCTGCGCGTCTGGAGCGAGGCCTTGGTGATGCCCAGCAGAACCGGCTTGCCCTTCGCCGGGCGCCGTCCGGCCGCTTCGGCCTTGGCGTTCTCGGCGTCGAACTCGTCGCGCTCGACCTGTTCTCCGGCCAGCAGCGTGGTGTCGCCCGACTCCTCGATCTCGATCTTCTGCAGCATCTGCCGCACGATGACTTCGATGTGCTTGTCGTTGATCTTCACGCCCTGGAGCCGGTAGACGTCCTGGATTTCATTGATGAGGTAGTCGGCCAGAGCCTCCACGCCCATGATCGCCAGGATGTCGTGCGGCGCCGGATTGCCTTCCAGCAGATATTCGCCCTTCTGGATGAAGTCGCCTTCCTGAACGGCGAGGTGCTTGCCCTTCGGGATGAGGTGCTCCACCGGATCGACGCCCTCTTCCGCGGGCTCGATGGTCAGACGGCGCTTGTTCTTGTAGTCGCGGCCGAAGCGCACGTAGCCGTCGATCTCGGCGATGATCGCGTGGTCCTTCGGACGACGCGCCTCGAAGAGCTCGGCCACGCGCGGCAGACCGCCCGTGATGTCGCGGGTCTTGGCGCCCTCGCGCGGGATGCGCGCCAGAACCTCGCCGACCTTGATCTCCTGCCCGTCCTCGACCGAGAGGATGGCGTCCACCGACATGAAGTAATGCGCGGGGTTGCCGTTCTCGAGCTTCACCATCTCGCCGGAGGAATCGACGATGGTGATCGCGGGCTTGAGGTCCTGGCCGCGCGGAACCGCGCGCCAGTCGGAGACGATGCGCTGGCTGATGCCGGTGGCTTCGTCCGTCTCCTCGCGCACCGACATGCCGGGGATCAGGTCGACCAGCTTGGCCACGCCCGCGCGCTCCGAGAGGATCGGCAGGGTGTAGGGATCCCATTCCGCGATCTTCTGGCCGCGGCGGATCTCGTCGCCCTCCCTGACGAGGAGCTTCGAGCCGTAGGCCAGCTTGTGCAGCGCGCGCTGACGCCCCTGCGGGTCCAGAATCGCGATCTGCACGTTGCGGCCCGCCGCGATGACGTCGCCCGCCGCGTTGGTGAGCGTGCTGCGCGGATTCACGATCTGCGCGACGCCCTCCTGCGAGGCTTCGGCGAAGCTGCTGGTGGCCAGCTGCGCCGTGCCGCCGATGTGGAAGGTGCGCATGGTCAGCTGGGTGCCGGGCTCGCCGATGGACTGCGCCGCGATGATGCCCACCGCCTCGCCGATGTTCACCGCCGTGCCGCGCGCCAGATCGCGGCCGTAGCACTTGGCGCAGATGCCCTCTTCGAGCGCGCAGGTCAGCGGCGAACGGATCTTCACCCGCTGCACGCCGATCTTCTCGATGTCGAGCGACTGGTTCTCGTCGATCACCTCGCCCGCCGCGAGGAAGACCTCGTTGCTGGCCGGATGGAGCACGTCCTCCAGCAGGGTGCGGCCGAGGATGCGCTCGGAGAGGGGCGAGACGATCTCGCCGCCCTTGACCACCGCCTGGACCGTGATGCCTTCCTCGGTGCCGCAATCGTCGACCTTGACGATGCAGTCCTGGGCGACGTCGACGAGGCGGCGGGTCAGATAGCCCGAGTTCGCGGTCTTCAGCGCGGTGTCCGCGAGGCCCTTGCGGGCGCCGTGGGTCGAGTTGAAGTATTCGAGAACCGTCAGGCCTTCCTTGAAGTTCGAGACGATGGGGGCCTCGATGATCTCGCCCGAGGGCTTGGTCATCAGGCCGCGCATCCCCGCGAGCTGCTTCATCTGGGCGGGCGAGCCGCGCGCGCCGGAATGGGCCATCATGTAGACCGAATTCGGCTCGAGCTGACGGCCCGTCTCCGCGTCGAAGCGCGGGGCGGCGATGCGGTCCATCATGGCGGCGGCGACCTTGTCGGTGCACTTCAGCCAGGCGTCCACGACCTTGTTGTACTTCTCGCCCTGGGTGATCAGGCCTTCCTGATACTGCTCCTCGAAGACCTTCGCCTGATCGCGCGTGGCCTCGACGATGTCCCATTTCTCGGGCGGGATCTCCATGTCGTTCTTGCCGAAGGAGATGCCCGCCTTGAAGGCCTCGCGGAAGCCGAGCTGCATCATCTGATCGCAGAAGACCACCGTGTCCTTCTGGCCGCAATGGCGGTAGACGGCGTCGATGACCTCGCCGACCTCGCGCTTGCGCAGCACGCGGTTGACGATGTCGAAGGTGATGTCCTTCGTCTTCGGCAGCAGCGCCGCGAGCTTCATGCGGCCCGGAGTCGCCTCCACGCGGCGCGAGACGGTTTCGCCCTCGGCGTCGACCTCCTCGATGCGGGCGATGATCTTCGTGTGCATGGTGATCGCGCCCGAAGCCAGGGCGTGGTCGATCTCGTTCATGCTGGAGAAGGCCATGCCCTCGCCGGGCTCGCCCTTCTTCTCGAGCGAGATGTAGTAGAGCCCGAGGATGATGTCCTGAGAGGGCACGATGATCGGACGGCCGCTCGCGGGGCTGAGGATGTTGTTGGTCGACATCATCAGCACGCGCGCCTCAAGCTGGGCCTCGAGGCTCAGCGGGACGTGCACGGCCATCTGGTCGCCGTCGAAGTCGGCGTTGAAGGCCGAGCAGACCAGCGGATGAAGCTGGATCGCCTTGCCCTCGATCAGGGTGGGCTCGAAGGCCTGGATGCCGAGGCGGTGGAGCGTCGGGGCGCGGTTGAGCAGCACCGGATGTTCGCGGATCACCTCGTCGAGGATGTCCCAGACCTCGGGACGCTCCTTCTCGACCAGCTTCTTGGCCTGCTTGACGGTGGAGCTGTGCCCCTGGGCGTCGAGCTTGGCGTAGATGAAGGGCTTGAAGAGCTCGAGCGCCATCTTCTTGGGCAGGCCGCACTGATGGAGCTTCAGCTCCGGGCCGACCACGATCACCGAACGGCCCGAGAAGTCGACGCGCTTGCCGAGCAGGTTCTGACGGAACCGGCCCTGCTTGCCCTTGAGCATGTCGGCGAGCGACTTCAGCGGACGCTTGTTGGCGCCCGTGATGATGCGGCCGCGGCGGCCGTTGTCGAAGAGCGCGTCCACGGCCTCCTGAAGCATGCGCTTCTCGTTGCGGACGATGATGTCCGGCGCGCGCAGCTCGATCAGCCGCTTGAGGCGGTTGTTGCGGTTGATCACGCGGCGATAGAGGTCGTTGAGGTCGGAGGTCGCGAAGCGGCCGCCGTCCAGAGGCACCAGCGGGCGCAGCTCGGGCGGGATCACCGGCACCACGGTCAGGATCATCCATTCGGGCCGGTTGCCCGACTCGATGAAGCTTTCCACCAGCTTGAGCCGCTTGATGATCTTCTTGGGCTTGAGTTCGCCGGTGGCCTCGGAGAGCTCCACGCGCAGGCGCTCGGCCTCGGCGTCGAGGTCGATGGCCGACAGCATCTCGCGGACGGCTTCGGCGCCGATTCCGGCGGTGAAGGTGTCCTCGCCGAATTCGTCCTGAGCGTCGAGCAGCTCCTCGTCGGTGAGCAGCTGGCCCGGCTTCAGCGTCGTCATGCCCGGATCGAGCACGATGTACTGTTCGAAATAGAGCACCCGCTCCAGATCGCGCAGGGTCATGTCGAGCATCAGGCCGATGCGCGAGGGCAGCGACTTCAGGAACCAGATATGGGCGACCGGCGCGGCGAGCTCGATATGGCCCATGCGCTCGCGGCGCACCTTCGAGAGCGTCACCTCGACGCCGCATTTCTCGCAGGTGATGCCCTTGTACTTCATGCGCTTGTACTTGCCGCACAAGCATTCGTAGTCCTTCACCGGGCCGAAGATGCGGGCGCAGAAGAGCCCGTCCCGCTCCGGCTTGAAGGTGCGGTAGTTGATGGTTTCGGGCTTCTTGATCTCGCCGAAGGACCAGGAGAGGATCTTCTCCGGGCTGGCGAGCGAGATGCGGATTTCGTCGAAGCTCTTGGGCGCAGCCAGCGGATTGAAGACGTTGGCGATCTCGTTCATCAGATAGCTCCTGCGCGGCCCCGTGGGGAGAGGGCGGGGCGCGATATGGCGGCGGGCGACCCCGCGCCCCCGGCGGAAAGGGGGGCGCGAGGCGGGCGGACGAAGGTCGGGAAGCTCAGCGCTCCTCGTCGTCCAGCAGTTCGACGTTCAGACCCAGAGACCGGATCTCCTTGACGAGCACGTTGAAGCTCTCGGGAATGCCGGCCTCGAAGTTGTCTTCGCCCTTGACGATGGACTCGTAGACCTTGGTGCGTCCGGCCACGTCGTCGGACTTGACCGTCAGCATCTCCTGCAGCGTGTAGGCGGCGCCGTAGGCTTCGAGCGCCCAGACCTCCATCTCGCCGAAGCGCTGGCCGCCGAACTGGGCCTTGCCGCCCAGCGGCTGCTGGGTCACGAGGCTGTAGGGGCCGGTGCTGCGGGCGTGGATCTTGTCGTCCACCAGATGATGCAGCTTCAGGAGATATTTGTATCCGACCGTCACCTTGCGGGCGAAGGGCTCGCCGGTGCGGCCGTCGTGCAGACGGACCTGACCCGAGGAGTCGAAGCCCGCCAGCGCCAGATGCCGGTCGATGTCGGCCTCCTTGGCGCCGTCGAAGACGGGCGTCGCGAAGGGCACGCCGCGACGGACGTTGCCCGCCGCCTCGACCAGCTCCTCGTCGGACAGCTTCGCGAGGCTCTCGGCGTAGGAGGCGTCGCCATAGGCGCGCAGCATGGCCTCGCGGACCTTCGCGGCGTCGCCGGAGCGCTCGAAGCCGTCGAGCGCCTCGCCGATGCTGCGGCCCAGACCGGCCGCGGCCCAGCCCAGATGCGTCTCGAGGATCTGTCCGACGTTCATGCGCGAAGGCACGCCCAGCGGGTTCAGCACGAGATCGACCGGCGTGCCGTCCTCGAGGAAGGGCATGTCCTCCTCGGGCACCACGCGCGAGACCACGCCCTTGTTGCCGTGACGTCCGGCCATCTTGTCGCCGGGCTGGAGCTTGCGCTTCACCGCCACGAAGACCTTGACCGACTTCATCACGCCCGGAGGCAGGTCGTCGCCCCGGCGCACCTTCTCGACCTTGTCGTCGAAGCGGCGGCGCAGGGTCTTCTTGAGGGCGTCGTACTGCTCGCGCAGGGCCTCGACCTCGCGGGCCTGCTCCTCGGTCGGCGGGACGATCTGCCACCAGAGGTTCTTCTGGAGCGAATCCAGAGCCTCGTCGGTGACGTCCACGCCCGCCTTGAAGCCCTTGGGCCCCTTCACCGCGCGCTGGCCGACCAGAAGCTGGCGCAGACGCGCCGAGATGTTGCGCTCGAGGATGCCGAGCTCGTCGTCATGGTCGCGCTGGAGGCTTTCGATCTCCTCGCGCTCGATCTGACGCGACCGCTCGTCCTTCTCGACGCCGTGGCGGTTGAAGACGCGCACCTCGACCACCGTGCCGTAGCCGCCCGGAGGCATGCGCAGCGAGGTGTCGCGGACGTCCGAAGCCTTCTCGCCGAAGATGGCGCGCAGAAGCTTTTCTTCCGGCGTCATCGGGCTTTCGCCCTTGGGCGTGATCTTGCCGACCAGGATGTCGCCGGGCTGGACCTCGGCGCCGATGTAGACGATGCCCGCCTCGTCCAGATTGCGGAGCGATTCCTCGCCCACGTTCGGGATGTCGCGGGTGATCTCCTCGGGCCCGAGCTTGGTGTCGCGGGCCGAGACTTCATATTCCTCGATGTGGATCGAGGTGAAGACGTCGTCCTTGGCGATGCGCTCGGAGATGAGGATGGAGTCCTCGAAGTTGTAGCCGTTCCAGGGCATGAAGGCGACGAGCACGTTCTTGCCGAGCGCCAGCTCGCCGAGATCCGTGCTGGGGCCGTCGGCGATGACGTCGCCGGAGGCCACGCGGTCGCCCACCTTCACCAGCGGACGCTGGTTGATGCAGGTGTTCTGGTTCGAGCGCTGGAACTTGCGCAGACGATAGATGTCCACGCCCGGCTCGCCCTGGCGCAGGTTGTCCGTGACGCGGATCACGACGCGGGTGGCGTCCACCTGGTCGATCACGCCGCCGCGACGCGCCGCGATGGCCGCGCCGGAATCGCGCGCCACCACCGACTCCATGCCCGTGCCGACGAAAGGCGCCTCGGCCTTCACCAGAGGCACCGCCTGACGCTGCATGTTCGAGCCCATGAGGGCGCGGTTGGCGTCGTCGTTCTCCAGGAAGGGGATCAGCGCCGCGGCGACCGAAACCAGCTGCTTGGGCGAGACGTCCACCAGCGTGACCTGCTCGCGCGGCGCGACCACGAAGTCGCCGCCCTGGCGGGCCGAGACGAGATCCGTGGCGAAGCGGCCTTCCTCGTCGAGGTCGGCGCCGGCCTGGGCGACGGTGTGCTTCATCTCCTCCATGGCGGAGAGATAGACCACCTCGTCGCTCACCTTGCCGTCGATGACCTTGCGGTAGGGCGTCTCGATGAAGCCGTACTTGTTCACGCGGGCGAAGGTCGCCAGCGAGTTGATCAGACCGATGTTCGGACCTTCCGGCGTCTCGATGGGGCAGATGCGGCCGTAATGGGTCGGATGGACGTCGCGGACCTCGAA
This sequence comes from Neomegalonema sp., assembly GCF_028688855.1. Taxonomy (GTDB): domain Bacteria; phylum Pseudomonadota; class Alphaproteobacteria; order Rhodobacterales; family Rhodobacteraceae; genus Neomegalonema. The sequence continues at coordinate 52,087 of NZ_JAQTXI010000001.1, forward strand.
GCCCGCGCGCTCGCGCGTCAGACCGCCCGGCCCGAGCGCCGAGAGGCGGCGCTTGTGCGTCACCTCGGAGAGCGGGTTGGTCTGGTCCATGAACTGCGAGAGCTGCGAGGAGCCGAAGAATTCGCGCACGGCGGCGGCCGCCGGTTTGGCGTTGATCAGGTCCTGCGGCATGATCGTGTCGATGTCGACCGCGGACATGCGCTCCTTGATGGCGCGCTCCATGCGCAGCAGGCCGAGGCGATACTGGTTCTCCATCAGCTCGCCCACGGAACGCACGCGGCGATTGCCGAGGTTGTCGATGTCGTCGATCTCGCCATGGCCGTCGCGCAGGCCGACCAGCATCTTCAGCACGGCCAGGATGTCGGCCTTGCGCAGGGTGCGGAGGGTGTCCGGAGCGTCGAGGTCCAGACGGATGTTCATCTTCACGCGGCCGACCGCCGAAAGGTCGTAGCGCTCCAGATCGAAGAAGAGGCTGTTGAACAGCGTCTCGGCGCCGTCGAGCGTCGGGGGCTCGCCGGGGCGCATGACGCGGTAGATGTCCATCAGCGCCTGTTCGCGGGTGGCGTTCTTGTCGACCGCCATGGTCGCGCGCATGTAGCCGCCGATCTCGATGTGGTCGATGTCGAGGGTCGGGACGACCTCCATGCCGAGGCCGAGCAGCTTGTCGACCAGCTTCTCGTCGATCTCGTCGCCGGCTTCGGCGTGGATGAGGCCGGTGCGCTCGTCGACGAGGTCCACGGCGACGTAGCGCCCGAGGATGGCCTCGAAGGGCGCGAGGATCTCCTTGACGCCGCCCTCGGCCAGCTTCTTGAGCTTGCGGGGGGTGAGCTTCTGGCCCGCCTCCGCGACGACTTCGCCCGAATCGGCGTCCACCAGGTCGTAGACCGGCTTGGAGCCCTTCAGACGATCCGGATTGAAGGGAGTCGCCCAGCCCTCGCCCCGGCGCGCATAGGGCGCCTGGCCGTAGAAGGTCGACATGATCTCCTCCTGATCCATGCCGAGCGCATAGAGCAGGGTGGTCGCCGGAAGCTTGCGCTTGCGGTCGATGCGGACGTAGACGATGTCCTTGGCGTCGAACTCGAAGTCGAGCCAGGAGCCGCGGTAGGGAATCACGCGCGACGAGAACAGCAGCTTGCCCGAGGAATGGGTCTTGCCGCGGTCATGGTCGAAGAAGACGCCCGGCGAACGGTGCATCTGGCTGACGATCACGCGCTCGGAGCCGTTCACGACGAAGGTGCCGTTCTCGGTCATGAGGGGCATGTCGCCCATGTAGACGTCCTGCTCCTTGATGTCCTTCACCGAGCGGGCGCCGGTGTCCTCGTTGACGTCGAAGACGATCAGGCGCAGAGTCACCTTCAGCGGCGCGGCGTAGGTCAGATCGCGCTGCTGGCATTCCTCGACGTCGAATTTCGGAGTCTCGAGCTCGTAGCGGACGAATTCGAGCAGCGCGGTTTCATTGAAGTCGCGGATGGGGAAGACGCCCTGGAAAGCGCCCTGAATGCCGACGCCGTCGCGGGGCGAGCCGTCGTCGCCGCTGTTCAGGAACTGGTCGTAAGAGCTTTTCTGCACTTCGATCAGATTCGGCATCTTCGCGGCTTCGCGGACTCCGCCGAAAACCTTGCGGATGCGTTTGCGGCCGAACTGGGTCTGCGCCATGCTGGTCCTCGCCTGCTCTTGCGGCCGCGCCCCGGGGCCCGGCGCCGCCGCGTGACGCCGGAGCCGCGCCCATGCGCCGCTCCGGCCTGTCGACATCTTCGCGCCGCGCTTCGCCCAAAAGCGCGGCCGGGATCGGGTGGCCGCGTCCAGCGCGGCGGAAAAGAAACCAACGAATGAGGCCGGTCCGGCGCGGAGGCCGGAGGGCCCCGCCGCCGAGACGGCGGAGGGCCAGCCCCGCCGAGAGGCGGAGCCGGCCCGAATTCAACAGCGTGACCGGATCGCCGCGCGCAGGGCGCGGCTCGGGGTCACTTCAGCTCGACCTTGGCGCCGGCCTCTTCGAGCTGCTTCTTCCACTTCTCGGCGTCGGCCTTGGGCGCGTCGGCCTTGACTTCGGAAGGGGCGCCCTCGACGAGGTCCTTGGCTTCCTTGAGGCCCAGGCCGGTGATGGCGCGGACTTCCTTGATCACGTTGATCTTCTTGTCGCCGGCGTCGACGAGGACCACGGTGAACTCGGTCTTCTCCTCGACGGGCGCGGCGGCGGCGACCGGGCCGGCGGCGGCGACGGCCACCGGCGCGGCGGCGGAGACGCCCCACTTCTCTTCGAGGAGCTTCGAGAGCTCGGCGGCCTCGAGCACGGTCAGGGCCGAGAGGTCTTCCACGATTTTGTCAAGATTGGCCATTTAGGGTATTCCTGTTCTGGTTCAAGATCTGAACGCGGCGCAAGCGCGCAAAAGGCGTGGCCGCGCGGCAGGGTCGCCGGACGCCGTCAGGCGGCGTCCTTCTCCGAATAGGCGGCGAAAACCCGGGCCAGCTGACCGGCCGGCGCCTGGACGACGCGGGCGAGCTTGGAGGCCGGGGCCTGCAGCAGGCCGATGAGGCCGCCGCGCAGCTGGTCGAGCGAGGGCAGCTCGGCGAGAGCCTTCACGCCGTCGGCGTTCAGGACCGTCGCGCCCATCGCGCCGCCGAGCACCACCAGCTTCTCGTGCTTCTTCGAGAACTCGACGACCACCTTGGCGGCGGCGACGGGATCCTCGGAGAAGGCGAGCAGCGTCTGGCCCTTGAGGTACTGGGCCGCGCCTGCGCCCGGCTTGCCCTCGAAGGCGCGACGCGCCAGGGTGTTCTTCGCCACTTTCGCGCGCGCGCCGACGTTTCGCATCTGCGCGCGCAATTCGGACATCTGGGCGACCGTCAAGCCGACGTAATGGGAGATCACCACCACGCCGGACTCAGAAAAGGCGAGGTCGAGTTCTTCGATCTCGGCTTGTTTCTGAGCTCTGTCCATTGTCGGTCTCCTGACCTGAGGCGGAACGCCGGAGCGCCCCGCCGGTTTGGACGAGAAGCGCGGGGAGGATCCGCCGCGCCCGGTTCGGCCTTCTTGCGAAGACCGCTCCTGTCCGCAGGCCCCGAGACCATGACCCGCCCGAAGGCGGCCTTGAATCCGGAACCCCGTCTCAACGGGAGATTAAGCCGCGGCGGAGAACCGCCTGGGCGCCCGTGGTCTTGGACAGGCGGAGGGCTCGCGCCCTCCGAGACCGCGCCGCCCGAGGGAGGCGCGGAATTTCACAATCTCACGAAGCCGCCGCCGCCGAGAAGGCGGAGCCGTCCACCGAGACGCCGGGCCCCATGGTGGAGGAGAGCGACACCTTCTTGACGTAGGTGCCCTTGGCTCCGGCCGGCTTGGCGCGGTTGAGGGCCTCCACGAAGGCGCGGGCGTTCTCGGCGAGCGCCTCGGCGGAGAAGCTGGCCTTGCCGATGCCGGCGTGGATCACGCCCGCCTTCTCGACGCGGAACTGCACCTGGCCGCCCTTGGCGTCGGAGACGGCCGTGGCCACGTCCATGGTCACGGTGCCGACCTTCGGGTTCGGCATCAGGCCGCGGGGGCCCAGCACCTTGCCCAGACGGCCCACGAGGCCCATCATGTCCGGCGTGGCGATCACGCGGTCGAAATCCATCTTGCCGCCCTGGATCTGCTCCAGCAGATCCTCGGCGCCGACGATCTCGGCTCCGGCTCTTGTGGCTTCGTCGGCCTTGGCGCCGCGGGCGAAGACCGCCACGCGGACGCTCTTGCCGGTGCCGTTGGGCAGCTTCACCACGCCGCGGACCATCTGGTCGGCGTGGCGGGGGTCGACGCCCAGGTTCACGGCGATCTCGACGGTCTCGTCGAACTTCGCGGTGGCGTTGGCCTTGACGAGGTTCAGCGCCGCGTCGAGCGCGAGGTTGCGCTTGTCGGCGAAATTGGCGCGCGCGGCGCGGATGCGTTTTCCAGCGGCCATGGTCAGCCCTCCACCCGCAGGCCCATGGAGCGGGCCGAGCCTTCGATGATCTTCATGGCGGCTTCGATGTCCACCGCGTTCAGATCCTTGAGCTTCGCTTCGGCGATCTCGCGGATCTTGGCCTGAGTGACCACGCCGGCCGGTTCGCGGCCGGGCTTCTTGGAGGCCGACTGGATGCCCGCCGCCTTCTTCAGATACCAGGTGGTCGGCGCCGTCTTGATCTCGAAGCTGAACGACTTGTCCTGGTAGTAGGTGATGATCGTCGGCAGGGGAGTGCCGGGCTCCATGCTCTGGGTCCGGGCGTTGAACTCCTTGGTGAAGCCGATGATGTTCAGACCGCGCTGACCCAGCGCCGGGCCGATCGGCGGCGACGGAGTCGCCTTGCCGGCCGCCACGTTCAGCTTGATCTGGCCGATGACTTTTTTCGCCATGTCTCTCTCCGTCCTGAGCCCTCGACCGGCGAAGCCGAAGGCGGGCGCGGTGCGGCCCGACGGCCTCCCGCGAAAGCTCCGGAGCCTTTCCGACCATGCGGAGAGGCTCCATCCCGATCGGGCGCTTCCCGGTCCGGCCGCAGGCGGCCGCTCCGGGGAGGCCCGGACCCGCGCCCCTCTCCGCTCCGTTCCGGAGCGCCCGGGGCTTCGGGCTGAAGTCTTCGAACGCAAGGCGCTCCGCGATCCGGCCTTCGCCGCTCCGGAGCGCTCCCGACGGATCCCGTCAGGAGGCCTTCTGCACCTGCGCGTATTCCAGTTCGACGGGGGTGGCCCGCCCGAAGATCGACACGGCCACCTTGAGCCGCGAGGAGATCTCGTCCACTTCCTCGACCACGCCGGTGAAGGATTCGAAGGGCCCGTCCACCACCCGGACCGTCTCGCCGATCTCGTAGACGATGGTGGTGCGGGGCCGCTCGGCGGGGGTCTCGACCTGGGCGATGAGGCGCTCGATCTCGCTTTCCGAGACCGGGGTCGGCTTGCCCTGGGGGCCGAGGAAGCCCGCGACGCGGGGCGTGTTCTTCACGAGATGGTAAGTCTCGTCGTTCATGTCCATCCTGACGATCACGTAGCCGGGGAAGAACTTCCGCTCGGCGTTGATCTTCTGGCCGCGCCGGATCTCGATGACGTCTTCGGTCGGGACCAGGATCTCTTCGAAAGCCTCTTCGAGCCCCAATTGACGCGCGGTTTCGCGAATCGATTCGGCCACCTTCTTTTCGAAGTTGGAATAGGCGTGGACGATGTACCAGCGTTTCGCCATCGCGGGGGCAGGCCTCGGAAGCTGGGCGCCTCGCGGCGCCGTCTGCGAAATCGGAGAAAAACGACGATCCCGCCGCCGGGTGAAGGGCGACGGAGAATGCGGCCTTTTATCGGCCCTTCCCCGCGAAGGCAAGAGCCCTTGACGCGGAAAATCGACGCGGCGCCAAAGCGCCGGAGCCTCCGGCGGGGGTCTTCAGCCGCCGAGGCTCAGGACGGAGCGGATGAACAGGCTCACGATCTGGTCGACCAGCACGAAGAAGATCGCCGCCAGAACGGCCATGATGATCACGGAGATGGTGGCCGTGATCGTCTCGCGGCGGGTGGGCCAGGTGACTCTGGCGGCCTCGGCGCGGACCTGGTTGATGAACTGGACGGGGGAAGTTCTGGCCATGGGCTGTCCGAATCCTGCTGCGGAGGGGGCCCCTCCTGCGGCCGGGAGACGACCCGGCGCCTCTCGGGCCTCGAGAGCCCATACGCGCGGTGGCAGGGGCAGCAGGGATCGAACCCGCGACCTTCGGTTTTGGAGACCGGCGCTCTACCAGCTGAGCTATACCCCTCCGGCGCGTGGCGTCTAGATAGCGGCCCGGAGGCCGCAAAGCAAGCGCCTCCTCGGGATTCCCGGGGAGAGATGGAGCGGGTGAAGGGAATCGAACCCTCGTATTCAGCTTGGAAGGCTGCTGCTCTACCATTGAGCTACACCCGCGCCGCTCGCGAAGCCGGGTTCTAGCGAATCCCGCCCCGCTCCGCAAGAGGTCCCGCGCGAGAAAGCCGAAGCGCGCCGCGCGCTCGGGAGCCCGGACGCAGGAGGAATTGCATTCTCCCTTCCGGCAAGGGAGAAAGGGGGATCCTCCCGGCTCCGCTCCGACCTCCTGCGGCCTTTCGTCCCGCGGCCGCCGGTCTCCCGCCCCCCGGCCCTTCACCGGGCCCCTCAGACGACCGGAGCCGAGCCTCATGCTGGAAGCCTTCCTCCCCACCCTCGTGACGCTGCTGGTGCTGGTCGACCCCATCGCCATCGTGCCGATCTTCATCGCCCTGACTCCCGGGCTGGATTCCCTCCAGCGGCGGCGCATCGCCGTGCGGGCGGTGATCACCGCGACCGGGATTCTGGTGGTCTTCGCGCTGGCGGGCGCCGAGATCCTCCAGCTCTTCGGCATCGGGCTTCCGGCCTTCCGGGTCTCGGGGGGGCTGATGCTGCTGCTCATCGCCATCGAGATGCTCTTCGAGAAGCGCAGCCAGAGGCGCTCCAACACCGCCATGCACGCCCATGAATCGGATCATCCGCAGGAGAGCGATCCGTCGATCTTTCCTCTGGCGCTGCCGCTTCTGGCGGGCCCCGGCGCCATCGCCACGGTGATCCTGCTCATGAACCGCTCCGGCGAGGACTGGGGCGCGCGGGCCGTGGTGCTGGCCGCCCTGGCGACGGCCATGGCCCTGACGATGATCTTCCTGCTGCTTTCGAGCTCTCTGGCGCGGCACATCAGCCTGACGGCGGTCAACCTGCTGACGCGGATCCTCGGGGTGATTCTCGGGGCTCTGGCGGTGCAGTTCATGCTCGACGGGCTGGCGGAGTTCGGGGTCTTCACGCGGGTCGCCGCCTCCTGAGGATCGGGGAACCTCCTCCGGAATTCATGAAGCGTTCACTGAACCATTGCGCCAGGCCCCCGGATGAGGTTTTCTGGAGGCCAACCGGGGCGAAGGGGCCGGAAAAGCCCGGAGAGCTCCGAAGAAACCATGTTCTGGGAGGAATCCTCGTGCGTTTCACCGTCTTCGCTCAAGGCGGAGCCGCCGCTCTGGCGCTCGCCTTCTCCATGGGCTCCGCCTCGGCCCAGCAGTATCCGACCCGCCAGATCACCATGATCGTGCCCTTCTCGGCGGGCGGCCCCACCGACACCGTCGCGCGGCTCGTGGCCGAATCCATGACCCGCGATCTCGGACAGACCATCATCGTCGAGAACGTCGGCGGCGCGGGAGGCACTCTGGGCGCGGCGCGTCTGGCGGCCTCGGCGCCCGACGGCTACACGCTGCTGCTCCATCACATCGGCATGGCCACCAGCGACACGCTCTACCGCAAGCTGCCCTACAAGACGCTGGAGGCCTTCGGCTACGTCGGCCTCGTGACCGACGTGCCCATGACCATCGTGGCGCGCAAGGACTTTCCGCCCTCGGATCTCGGCGGGCTGATCTCCTACCTCAAGGAGAACGCCGAGGACGTCAACATGGCCAACGCCGGCATCGGCGCGGCCTCGCATCTCTGCGGGATGATGCTGCTCAGCGCGCTGGAGACCCCGATCCAGACCATCCCCTACAAGGGCACCGGCCCGGCCATGACCGACCTCATCGGCGGACAGGTCGACTTCATGTGCGACCAGACCACCAACACCACCACCCAGATCCAGGGCGGCACGATCAAGGCCTACGCCGTGACCTCGCCGGAGCGGCTGGCGCTCTTCCCCGACCTGCCCGCCATGGACGAGCAGCTGCCCGGCTTCCAGGTGGGCATCTGGCACGGGGTCTACACCCCCGCCGGGACTCCCGACGAGATCAACCTCCGGCTTTCGGAATCGCTCCGGAAGGCGCTGGCCGATCCGAACGTGGTCTCGCGCTTCGCGGAGCTGGGGACGGTCCCCTCCACCGCCGAGGAGGCCACGCCCGAGGCGCTCAAGGCCAAGCTGGAGGCCGAGGTGGCGATCTGGAAGCCGATCATCGAGGCGGCGGGCCAGTACGCCGACTGATCCGCGGCGAGGATCCGCGCCCGGCCTCCTTCGGGACGCCGGGCCTTCGCCTGTCCGGATCCTCCGCGCCCTTCCCGGAAGGGCGGGAGGATCCCGGTTCTTGATCTGACGCGTTTCCCGGCCGGAGAAGCGGAGCCGCTTCTCCTGGAGACGCTCTGGGAGGGGGAGCCCCTGCGCGCATGAAATCCTTGAAATTCGACCTGACGGACCTGCTGGCGGGCCTGATGTTCGTCGCCTTCGGGCTGATCTTCGGCCTGACCTCCTGGTTCGACCTCGACCTGGGCACGGCGCGCCGCATGGGGCCGGGCTATTTTCCGCTGCTGCTTTCGGGCGTTCTGCTTCTGCTCGGGCTGATCATCATCCTCGCCTCGACGCGCCGTCAGGGCGAGCCGGTCGGGGCGCTCGCCTAGCGGGGCATGGCGCTGATCCTGACGGCGCCGCTGGTCTTCGGGATGACGGTGCGGGGACTGGGCTTCGCGCCCTCGGTGTTCCTCTGCACGCTGATCGCCAGCTTCGCTTCGGTGAAGATGACGCCGCTCAAGGCGCTGATCCTCGCGCTCTGCGTGACGCTCTTCTCCATGGCGGCCTTCAGCTACGGGCTGGGGCTGCCCTATCCGCGGCTCGGCCCCTGGATTCCGAAGCCCATCGCCGGGCTGGCTCCGGATCTCTCGCCGGCCATGGCCTGGGCGAAGGGGCTTTTCGCCTCGGCTCCTCCCCCTCCCCCGCCCGCGACGGGAGGCTGATCCCATGAACGTCTTCGACAATCTGATCCTCGGGTTCCAGACGGCGGCCACGCCGGAGAATCTGCTCTTCTGTCTGGCGGGAGTGCTTCTGGGCACGCTGGTCGGGGTTCTGCCCGGCCTCGGCGTGACGGCCACCATCGCCATGCTGCTGCCGCTGACCTTCCAGCTCGGCCCGACCTCGGCGCTGATCATGCTGGCGGGCATCTATTACGGCGCGCAATACGGCGGCTCGACCACGGCGATCCTGATCAACCTGCCGGGCGAATCCTCTTCGGCGGTCACGGCCATCGACGGCTACCAGATGGCCCGCAAGGGCCGCGCCGGAACGGCGCTCGCCACGGCGGCGCTGGGCAGCTTCTTCGCGGGCTGCGTCTCGACGCTGCTGGTGGCGATCTTCGCGCCGCCCCTGACCACGGTGGCGCTGAAGTTCGGCCCGGCGGAATATTTCTCGCTGATGCTGCTGGGGCTGGTGGCCTCCATCGCGCTGGCCCACGGCTCGATTCTCAAGGCTCTGGCGATGGTGGTGCTGGGGCTTCTGCTGGGGCTGGTGGGCACCGACGTCTTCACGGGCGGCGAGCGCTTCATCTTCGGAGTCCGCGAATTCGCCGACGGCCTGAGCTTCGTGGCTCTGGCGGTGGGCGTCTTCGGCGTGGCCGAGATCCTGCGCAATCTCGAAGACGAGAAGACGCGCACGGTGCTCCAGACCAAGGTCTCGAACCTCTGGCCGAGCAAGGAGGACTTCCGCCGCATGGCCGGTCCGGTGCTGCGCGGCACGGGCATCGGCTCGCTTCTGGGCATCCTGCCGGGCGGCGGCGCGATTCTCGCCAGCTTCGCGGCCTATACGGTCGAGAAGCGCATCTCGAAGCATCCGGAGGAGTTCGGCAAGGGCGCCATCGAGGGCGTGGCGGGGCCCGAATCGGCCAACAACGCGGGCGCCCAGACCAGCTTCATCCCTCTGCTGACCCTCGGCATTCCGGCCAATCCGGTGATGGCGCTGATGATCGGCGCGATGATCATCCAGGGCATCACGCCCGGACCGGGCGTCGCGGCGGAGAAGCCCGACCTCTTCTGGGGCCTGATCGCCTCGATGTGGATCGGCAACCTTCTGCTTCTGCTGCTCAATCTGCCGCTGATCGGGCTGTGGGTGAAGATGCTGACGGTGCCTTACTACATCCTCTTCCCGATCATCATGACCTTCTGTTCGGTGGGCGTCTACAGCGTCAACGGCAACGCCTTCGACCTCTATTCGATCTGCGCCTTCGGCCTGGTGGGCTATGTCATGCTCAAGCTGAAATGCGAGCCCGCGCCCTTGCTGCTGGGCTTCGTGCTCGGGCCGATGATGGAGGAGAACCTCCGCCGCGCCATGCTGATCTCGCGCGGCGATCCCATGACCTTCGTCAACCGGCCGATCAGCGCCGTCCTGCTGGTCCTGACGGTCCTGGTGCTGGCGGCGGTGCTGCTGCCCTCGATCCGCAAGCGCCGCGAGGAGGTTTTCCAGGAAGAGGATTGATCCTCTCATGCGGGCGGCGGAGCGATCCGCCGCCTTGCGCCGAGGGCCGGAAACGCGAAAAGCCCCTCCTTGCGGAGAGGCTTTTTCGTGACGCGCGTGGCGTCCCCAAGGGGACTCGAACCCCTGTTCCCAACGTGAGAGGCTGGTGTCCTAGGCCACTAGACGATGGGGACGCGGCGCGGACCGCCCTTGCAGGCGTGGGAGGCTTCTTAAAGGTCTTGCGACAGGCGGTCAATCCCGATTCTGCGGCGGCTCGACGAGAATTTCTCCGCCCGGCGGAATCTCCAGCAGCACGAGGCGTCGCGCGCCCTCCGGCCCCTCCACCGCCACGAGGGCCCGCGTCCCCTCGAAGCCCACCGCCTCGATGCGCTCGCCCGGCGCCAGACGCAGCCCCGGCGCCGCCGACGCGGCTCCTCCGCCCCCGCCCGCAGGCGTCGCGCCGAAGTTCATCAGCTTCGAGACCAGCGCCAGCGTGATCGCCATGGTGGCCACGATCAGCGTCAGGAGCAGCAGGCTCACCAGCCGCCGCAGACGACGGAATTGCGGGGCCTCGGGATATTCCTCGACTTCGGAGGGATTTTCGGCTTCCGTCTCGCGCATGAACTCCGACCTTGAAGAGGATCCGGGCGAAGATGAGGGCGCGACGCCCTCCCAGCCGATCCCGAACGCGCCCGCGCCCCTGACCGTGACCCTGCCGCCCGAAGCCGAGGGCCTGCGGGCCGACCGCGCTCTGGCCGAAGCCCTCGCGCAGGCGGCGCCCGATCTGGCGCTCAGCCGCTCGCGGCTTCAGGCCCTGGCGGCGCAAGGCGCCGTCGAGCGCCTGACACCGGCCGGGCCGGGCGGATCGGGCGCGAAGCTAACGGAGCTTTCCCGCAAGGTCAAAGCCGGCGAAATCTGGCGCGTGTCGCCTCCGGCTCCGGCTCCGGCGCGGCCCCAGCCGCAGGAGATCCCGCTCTCCATCCTCTACGAAGACGCCTCGATCGTGGTGGTCGACAAGCCGGTGGGCATGGCGGTGCATCCGGCGCCGGGGACTCCCGACGGCACGCTGGTCAACGCGCTGCTGCATCATTGCGGCGCGAGCCTTTCGGGAATCGGCGGCGAGATCCGCCCCGGAATCGTCCATCGCATCGACAAGGACACCAGCGGCGTGCTGGTGGTCGCCAAGACCGACGCCGCCCATCAGGCCCTCGCGGCCCGATTCGCGGCCCATGACCTCGAAAGGATCTATGACGCGGTCTGCTGGGGAGCGCCCTCCAGCGCCAGCGGACGCATCCGCGGCCTCGACGGCGTGAGCTTCGAGACGGGCGGCGTGCTGCGGCTGGAGACGCTCCTCGGCCGCCACCCCGCCGACCGCAAGCGCATGGCGGTGGTCAAGCCCGAGACAGGCGGCGCGGCGCGGCGGGCCGTCACGCGGATCCGGATCCAGGAGCGCTTTTCTCCGCCCGACGAAGAAGGCGACATGGTCTTCGCCTCCCTCGTCCGCTGCCGTCTGGAGACAGGCCGCACCCATCAGATCCGCGCGCACATGGCGCATCTGGGCAATCCCCTGATCGGAGATCCGGTCTACGGCCGGGCCCGTCCGATTCCGGAAGGCGCGCCCGAATCGCTGCGCGCGGCCATCGCGGGACTGGGAGGCCAGGCGCTGCATGCGGGGCGTCTGGGTTTCCCGCATCCGGAAACTGGGGCTATGCTGACCTTTTGCGCGCCGCCGCCCCCCGCCTTCGGGGCGCTGCTCACGGCCTTGCGCGGATTCATGGAGAAATCTTAAGGCTCCGGTCACAGTCTTGACCAGATTCTTTCCATGATGGATCGGGTGGGGGCGCGGCGATTCCAGGTCGCGCCAAGGGTTATCAACAGGAGCGACTCCATGAGCTATGGCAATCTGCCGGCCCTGTCTTCGGACAGCGGTTTGAGCCGCTATCTGAGCGAGATCCGGAAATTTCCAATGCTCCAGCCCGAGGAGGAATACCTTCTCGCCAAATCATGGGCCGATCGCGGAGACCGCGAGGCGGCCCACAAGATGGTGACTTCGCATCTGCGCCTCGCGGCGAAGATCGCGATGGGCTATCGCGGCTACGGCCTGCCGGTCTCCGAAGTGATCTCGGAAGCCAACGTGGGCCTGATGCAGGCGGTCAAGCGCTTCGATCCGGAGCGCGGCTTCCGTCTGGCCACCTACGCCATGTGGTGGATCCGGGCCGCCATTCAGGAATACATCCTCAGATCCTGGTCGCTGGTGAAGATGGGCACCACCGCCGCCCAGAAGAAGCTGTTCTTCAACCTGCGCCGCGCCAAGTCGCAGATCAACGCGCTCGAGGACGGGGATCTGCATCCCGACGCCGTCGCGCAGATCGCCACCAAGCTCAACGTGCCCGCGGACGAGGTGGTGGCCATGAACCGCCGCCTGCAGGGCGGCGGCGACCAGTCGCTGAACGCGCCGGTGAAGTCCGACGGCGACGCGACCTCCGAATGGCAGGACTGGCTGACCGACGAAAACGCCGATCAGGCCGGAGACTACGCCGAACGCGAGGAGATGGACGCCCGTCGCGAGATCCTCGCGGCGGCCATGAGCGGCCTGACCGAACGCGAGCAGCGCATCCTGACCGAGCGCCGCCTCCAGGACGATCCGGCCACCCTCGAACAGCTCGCCGAAGTCTACGGCGTCTCGCGCGAGCGGATCCGCCAGATAGAGGTGCGGGCCTTCGAGAAGCTCCAGGCGCGGATGAAGGAGCTGGCGGTCGAAAAGGGCCTTCTGCGCCCCGAACCCGAGCTCGAACCTCTCGGCTGACGCGCCTTGCGCGACGCGCTTGCGGGCGCGTCGCCTCCGCGCCCGCCGATAAAGATCAAGAAAGCGCGAACTCCGCGCTTTTTTCGTCCATCCCTCGCCGGATGGAGAGATTTCCTTCGTAAATCCGGTGCATGCTGAAGGCCGAGGATCACCCCCCGACATTCCCGGAGACCGCCATGAATCCCATCAGCAGGGCGCTTGCGGCCGCATCGCTCATGATTTTCCTGATCGCCCAGACGGGCGCCCAGTTCGGTTATGCTCTGTTCCCCTCGTCTCCGGAATTCCTCCAGCGTTTCGACGCGGCCATGGACTGGCTTTTCGTCTCGCGGATCGGGCTCTGGCCGACGCTGATCCTGCTGTCGCTGGCGACTCCGGTTCTGGCGGTTCTGGCCTGGCGCAGCGGTCTGCGCGCCGAGGCCGAGGCGCCCAAGGGGATTCAGGAGGAATTCTGACTCTCCCTCCTCGACTCCGCAGGGAATCCGCGCAGAATCTCCGGCCTCGCCCCCAGGGGAGCGCGAATCCGGAGCTTCTTCATGTTCATCCGTCGCCTGACGCCCGAGGATCTCGAAGCCTATCAAGCCCTGCGGCTGCGCGCCCTGCGCGAGGAGCCTGCGAATTTCGGCGCAAGCTTCGAGGAGGAAAGCGCCCGCCCGCCCGAATTCTGGCGGGCGCGGCTGGAGCCTGCGGGAGATCTGGCGCTCTTCGGCGCCTTCGCGGAGGATCGTCTGGTCGGTCTGAGCGGGATCTGGCGGGAATCCAGCCCCAGACGCAGCCATCTCGCGGTGCTCGTCCATATCTATCTGACGCCTGACCAGCGCGGGCGGGGTCTGGCCTCGGGACTGGTCGAGGCCGCGCTCGATCACGCCCGGAGCCTTCCGGGCCTGCGCGCCGTCCATCTCGACGTCATGACGGAGAACGCCGCCGCCCGCGCGCTTTACGCCCGGCTCGGCTTCGCGCAGATCGGCCTGATCCCGGAGGCCCACGCCGTGGAGGGGCGGTTTTACGACGACGTCCTGATGCGCCTCGCGCTCTGAAGGCGCCCCCGGCCCCCTCTCCGGACTCCCTGCGCCCCTGCGCCGCGCTTGCGGGACGCCGCCGCTCCCCATATACAGCGCGAAAGGCGAGCCGTCGGAATCTCCGGCGGCTCCCTCCCTTCTTTGCGGCTCCCGCACCGCGGTCGAGCCGCCCTCACGGAGGCTTCCATGAGCCGTCGGCGTCTCGTTTACGAAGGCAAGGCCAAGAATCTCTACGAAGGGCCGGAGCCGGGAACGCTGGTCCAGTATTTCAAGGATGACGCGACAGCCTTCAACAAGCAGAAGCACGCCATCATCGACGGCAAGGGCGTTCTGAACAACCGCATCTCCGAATTCCTGATGACGCAGCTCAACGCCATCGGCATCCGGACGCATTTCATCCGCCGCATCAACATGCGCGAGCAGCTCATCCGGGCCGTGGAGATCATCCCGCTCGAGGTGGTGGTCCGCAACGTGGCGGCGGGCAGCCTGGTCAAGAAGCTCGGCCTGACCCAGGGCGAGGCCCTGCCCCGGCCCATCGTCGAATTCTACTACAAGGACGACAAGCTCGGCGACCCGATGGTCAGCGAAGAGCACATCGCCGCCTTCAACTGGGCCGACCAGCAGGACATGGACGACATGATCTCCATGGCGCTGCGGGTCAACGACTTCCTGAGCGGCCTCTTCATGGGCGTCGGGCTGAAGCTGGTCGATTTCAAGATCGAGTTCGGCCACATCTGGGACGGCGACAATCAGGTGGTCCTGCTCGCCGACGAGATCAGCCCCGACTCCATGCGGCTCTGGGACGTCAAGACCGGGCGCAAGCTCGACAAGGACGTCTTCCGCGAGAATCTCGGCGATCTGGTCGAGGCCTATGCGGAGGTCGCGCGGCGGCTCGGCGTGATGCCCGAGAACGTCGCCGCCGGAGAGGACGAAGGCGGGCCCAAGCTCGTTCATTGAAGCGAACTTGCGAACCGGCGCCGCTTGAGAGCGGAAGGGGCGAAGCGCTCCGCCGGTTCGACGCCCGAAAGGGCCAAGCCCGCGGCCTCGCGCCGCAAGGAAGACCCGCCCGCCGTGAATCGCGGCAAGGAAGATCCCCCCGCCGCGCTCCGCGGCAAGGAAGATCCCGAGGAGACCTGAGCATGAAAGCGCGCGTGCATGTGAGCCTGAAGTCGGGCGTTCTCGATCCGCAGGGCGCGGCGGTGGCCCACGCCCTCGGGACTCTCGGCTTCGAGGGCGTGAGGAGCGTGCGTCAGGGCAAGGTGCTGGATCTGGACCTCGACGAGACCGATCCCGAGGCCGCCCGCGCCCAGGTCGACGCCATGTGCCGTCAGCTTCTGGCGAACACGGTCGTCGAGACCTGGCGCGTCGAGATCCTCGGCTGAACGGAGGCCGGACAGGAATCCGGCGCCTCCTCGCCCCTCGCGGCGAGGCGCCGGACGATCAGGGCCCCATCAGGCCCCCAATGGAGGCGAGCGCATGAAAAGCGCGGTTCTGGTCTTCCCCGGCTCCAACTGCGACCGCGACATGGCGGCGGCTCTGGAGCGCGTCACGGGGCGCAAGCCCGAGATGGTCTGGCACAAGGATGCGGATCTGCCTGCGGGTCTGGATCTGGTGGCCGTTCCGGGCGGCTTCTCCTTCGGCGACTATCTGCGCAGCGGCGCCATCGCGGCGCGGTCTCCGGCCATGCGGGCGACGGCGGAGTTCGCGGCGCGCGGCGGGCTGGTGCTGGGCGTCTGCAACGGCTTCCAGGTGCTGACCGAAGCCGGATTGCTCCCCGGCGCCCTGATGCGCAATGCGGGCCTGGATTTCCTCTGCAAGTCGGTGGAGCTGATCGCCGAGGAGACCCAGAGCCCCTTCGGACGCGGCTACGAGGCGGGGGCGCGGATCCGTCTGCCCATCGCCCATCACGACGGCCGCTACGTCGCCGACGCCGAAACCCTCGACCGGCTGGAGGGCGGGAACCGCGTCGCCTTCCGCTACGCCGAGGAGGTCAACGGCTCCGAGCGCCGCATCGCCGGGATCCTCTCGGAGAATCGCCGCGTGCTCGGCATGATGCCCCATCCGGAACGCGCCATCGAGGCGCTGCTCGGCGGCGTCGACGGCCTGCCCATGTTCGAGGCCCTGACGCAGGAGGCCGCATGAGCCGCTTCAAGCCCGTCCTCGTCGCGCTGGCGGCCCTGACGGCGGCGGGATGCGCCTCCACGCGTCCGCCTGCGGGGCTCGCGCCCTCTCCGGCCGTGACGGATTCGCGTCTGCGCCCGCCGCCCGCCGCCGCGCCCATCGTCTCAGCCAAAGCCACGCCGCTCGACCAGCTCGGCGCCGAGGCCAAGCTCGCCGTCTTTCCCAACCTGAGCCTTCAGGAAGTCGGCGAGGCCGTCTCGCGCCATGCGGCGCGCTGCTGGCGCGGCCCCGGAGCGCCCTTCGCCGATCTCCGGATCGCCGACGAGGGGATCTTCGCCCGCGACCTCTCCGGCGCGGAGGTCCTGCGCCTGCGTTACGCCGCCATCAGCCCGACCCTGAACGCCGTGGCCTTCACCGGCTCCGCCTTCAGCGAAAATCTGGAGCTGGAGACCGCCGACGCCGTGCGCGGCCGTTCGCTCTGCGCGGGCGAGACCCCGGGCCCGGCGCCCGTGGCGAGCCTCGCGAGGACGCCCGGCGCGACGGGCTGAGGCGAGGCCGAAAGCGCGCAAGATCCCGAGAGGCGTCCTTCCGCGCGGGAAGGGCGCGCCTCCTCTCCTCATTCGGCGAGATTCCGCCGGAGACTCACGATTTCTTCCATATTGCGTTCATGACTCTTCTGGAGAATCCTTGGATCCGCCTTGCGTGTTGTCCGGATTGAAGAGGAGAAGCCCCATGAACCGCGTCGGAATCCTTGTCGCCCTGTTGACGGCGAGTCTGATCCCGCCCGCCGCCGCCGAGGGCTGGGTGGTGATGGACCTGGGCGAGACCGCCACGCGCGAGGTCTGCATGAGCCGCGCCGAGAGCGTGCTGAACGGCTATATCTCCTCCTTCGGCGGCCACAGCGTCGAGAAGGACAGCTGGACCGTCTACGGCTACGACCTCAAGCCCGGCGACAACGACGTGCTCGTCATGTGCCCGGTGGTCAACGGCGGCAAGTTCAACGCCTTCCTGACCGTCTACGGCGCCTTCGAGGACTCGCAGGAGGATTTCACCGACACCATCGCCGAGCGGCTCAAGGAGCAGTGGGACAACGCCCCCCTCTGAGACTCGGGGCTTCCGGGCGCTCCGCATGAGGAGCCTTCAGGGCTGACCTCAAGAACGGGCGCCCGGACGAGAGCCGGGCTTGCGGCCCGCCCTCGCCATGGGCATGATCCCGCTGAAGAAGCCCGACGCAGCGTCGGGCGGAAGGAGGAGAAGCCCATGAAACGCATCGGGGCCGCCCTGACGACGGTCTGCGCCACGGCGCTTGCAGGTCCGTCCCTCGCGGAGGGCTGGATGGTGATGGATCTGGGCGAGACCGCCACGCGCGAAATCTGCATGGAGCGCGCCGACCGCGTCCTCAACGCCTATCTCGAAGCCAACGGCGGCCATAGCGTCGAACAGGACAGCTGGACCAAATACGGCTACGACCTGCAGCCCGGCGACAACGACGTGCTCATCATGTGCCCGGTGGTCTCCGGCGACGTCTACAACGCCTTCCTCGTGGTCTACGGCGCCTTCACGGACGGCGAGGAGGATCACACCGGCGTCGTCGCCGAGGAGCTCCAGCATCTCTGGGACGCCGAGACGGAGACCCCGGACGGCGCAGGCGGCGGAACGGGCTCCGTGGCCCGGGCCCTCGCGGACCTAGACCGCGCCCTCGGCGCGCTGGACGAGGCTCAGACCGCCGTCGCCGCCGCCCGGGAGGCCCTGCAGGCCGCCGCCTCGGGCGAAGACGAAGGCGAGGGCGTCATCGACCTCGACGCCCCGACCAACGGCGCGGAAGAGGACTGGATCGACCTCGACGAGATCCTCCAGCCGCTGAAGCAGGATCTGCGCGAGGGCGTCGCGCCCGAGGCCCCCGGGGAGGAGCCCGCCGGAGAGGCCGCCCCCGCCCCCGAAGACGAGCCCGCCCTCCCTGCGGAGGAAGCGCCCGACGACGAGGACGTCTCGCCGGTCGATCCGCGCTAGAGCCTTCTCGGGCTCAGCCGCCGCCCCGCAGGAAGCCGGAGCCTTCGACCCATCCCGCCGGATCGGGGGAGGCTCCGGGCTCTGCGCGCCGAATCGCCGGAAGCGCCGCCTCCGCCGGAGCGCGGCGCTTTCGACTCCAGCTCTCCGGAAGTCCCGCATGACCGATTCCCTCTCCGACGCCTTCCGCAAGGCCCCGCCGATCCTGATCGGCGGCCCGACCGCCTCGGGGAAATCGGCTCTGGCCCTGGCCCTGGCCGAGCGGGATGGCGGCGCCTCGATCAACGCCGATTCCATGCAGGTCTACGCCGACTGGCGTCTGCTCTCGGCGCGGCCTTCGGAGGCGGAGGCCGCCCGCGTCCCGCATCTGCTTTACGGGCATCGGGACGCCGCCCTGCCCTACAGCGTCGGCGACTGGCTGCGCGAGGCGCGGGAGGCTCTGGAGCTTTGCGCGGCGAAGGGCTGGCGTCCGGTCTTCGTCGGGGGCACGGGGCTTTACTTCGAGGCCCTGACCAGAGGCCTCGCGGAGATTCCGCCGATTCCCCCCGAGCTGCGCGCCGAGACCGCCGAACGCATCGCCCGCGAGGGAACCGCCGGACTCCTCGCCGAACTGGACGAAGCGACTCTGGAGGTTCTGGACCGCGCCAATCCCCGCCGCGTGCAAAGGGCCTGGGAGGTGCTGAAAGGCACCGGCCAGGGACTCGCGCAATGGGCGCGCGAGACTCCGCCGCCGATTCTCCCCTTGTCGGCCTGCCGGGCGGTCGCGCTGACGCCGGACCGGGACTGGCTCCTGCCGCGCATCGCGGTCAGGTTCGACCAGATGCTGGCGGAAGGCGCCCTCGAAGAAGCCCGCAAGGTTCTCGCGCGCGGCTTGCCGCCGCAGATCCCCGGACTCCAGGCCCATGGCGCGCCGGAGCTGACGGCTTATCTGCAAGGCCGGATGAGCTTCGAGGAGGCGCGCGAGAAGGCCGTGGTCAACACCCGCCGTTACGCGAAGCGCCAGGATACGTGGTTCCGCAATCGCGCCCGCGACTGGCTGAAGCTTTCCGAGCAAGATTATTGCGCGGATGACGCCGTTTCCCGCTATTTTCCTCCATGATCCGCGATTCGCGTCTTGACGCGCCCTCGGAGCCTGATTAATTTGCCCCCCATTCCCGCGCGATGATCCCGGAGGAGCCTCCGGCGCAGCGCAGACGGGGTCAAGGGAGTCCGGCCGATGTGCATCATGCGCGGCGTTCTTGTCGTTACGGGGCGCGTCTGAGCGCGGCGGAATGATCCGTCGGCGCAGGGCGCGCTGTCAGGGGGGGCCTTCGAGGGCCCCTTTTTCATTTCCGGATCGCCGCGCTCCGCCCCCCGGAGCTTCAGGCGGCGAGACGGCGGCGATGTCGAGGAAGTTTGAGGAAGCAATCATGTCGCAGACCATGACCGGCGCGGAGATCGTGCTGAAAGCCCTGAAGGATCAGGGAGTCGAGGTGATCTTCGGCTATCCGGGCGGCGCGGTCCTGCCGATCTACGACGAGATCTTCAAGCAGAACCACATCAAGCATGTCCTCGTCCGCCACGAGCAGGGCGCGGCGCACGCCGCCGAAGGCTACGCGCGCTCCACGGGCAAGCCGGGCGTGCTGCTGGTGACCTCGGGCCCCGGCGCGACCAACGCCGTCACCGGCCTCCAGGACGCCCTGATGGATTCGATCCCGATCATCTGCATCTCGGGCCAGGTGGGGACCTTCCTCATCGGCACCGACGCCTTCCAGGAAGCCGACACGGTGGGCATCACGCGCCCCTGCACCAAGCACAACTGGCTGGTGAAGGACGCCAACGACCTGGCCAAGGCCATGCATCAGGCCTTCCAGGTGGCGACCACGGGGCGTCCCGGCCCGGTGCTGGTGGACATCCCCAAGAACGTGCAGATGTCGCCGGGCGTCTACGTCCCCGCCCGCGAGGCCAAGCGCAAGAGCTACAATCCCCAGACGCGCGGCGACCTCTCGGACATCAGGAAGGCCGTCGAGCTGATCGAGAAGGCCGAGCGGCCGATCTTCTACACCGGCGGCGGGGTGATCAACTCCGGCCCCAACGCCACGCGGCTCCTGCGCGAATTCGCCAGAGCCACGGGCTTTCCCGTGACCTCGACGCTGATGGGCCTCGGGGCCTATCCCGCCTCGGACAAGCAGTGGCTCGGGATGCTCGGGATGCACGGCTCCTACGAGGCGAATCTCGCCATGCACGGCTGCGACGTGATGATCAACATCGGCGCCCGCTTCGACGACCGCATCACCGGGCGCCTCGACGCCTTCTCGCCGGGCTCGAAGAAGATCCACGTCGACATCGACCCCTCCTCGATCAACAAGGCGGTGCGCGCGGACGTCGGGATCATCGGCGATTGCGCCGTGGTGCTGGAGGACATGCTCCGCATCTGGAAGTCGGGCGGCTCGAAGATCCAGAAGGGCGCGGTCAAGGACTGGTGGAAGCAGATCGCCGGCTGGCGCGCCATCGACTGCTTCCGCTACGCGCCTTCCGAAACCACCATCAAGCCGCAATACGCCCTGCAGCGGCTTCAGGCGGCCATCGAGAAGAAGGACTTCTACATCACCACGGAAGTCGGCCAGCACCAGATGTGGGCGGCCCAGTTCCTGAAGTTCGAGGAGCCCAACCGCTGGATGACCTCGGGCGGGCTCGGCACCATGGGCTACGGCGTCCCGGCGGCCATCGGCGTGCAGATGGCGCACCCGAAGTCTCTGGTGATCGACGTCGCGGGCGAAGCCAGCTTCCTCATGACCATGCAGGAGATGAGCACGGCGGTTCAGTATCGTCTGCCGGTGAAGATCTTCATCCTGAACAACGAACGGCTCGGCATGGTGCGCCAGTGGCAGCAGCTGCTGCACGGCGAGCGCTATTCCTCCAGCTATTCGGAGGCCCTGCCCGATTTCGTCAAGCTGGCCGAGGCCTTCGGCTGCAAGGGGATCCGCGCCGAGAAGCCCGAGGAGCTGGACGGCGCCATCGCCGAGATGCTCGCCTACGACGGCCCGGTGATCTTCGACTGCATGGTCGAGAAGCACGAGAACTGCTTCCCCATGATTCCCTCGGGCAAGGGGCATCACGAGATGCTGCTGGGCGAGGCTGAAACCGAAGGCGCCATCGACGCCGCCGGCGCGATGCTGGTTTGAGGGAGCGCGAGACCATGAGCGTGATGCAGAAGCCGGAGACCATCGAGCGCCACACCATGGCGGTTCTGGTCGACAACGAATCGGGCGTTCTGGCCCGGATCATCGGGCTGTTTTCGGGACGCGGCTACAACATCGAGAGCCTGACCGTCGCCGAGGTGGACCATAACGAACATCTCTCGCGGATCACCATCGTCACCACGGGCTCGCCGATGGTGATCGAGCAGATCAAGGCGCTGCTCACGAAGCTGGTGCCGGTGCACAAGGTCGTGGACATCACCGTGGCCGGACCTTCGGTCGAGCGCGAGCTGGCGCTGATCAAGGTGCGCTCGACGGGCGAGAAGCGCGTCGAGGCCCTGCGGCTCAACGAGGCCTTCCGCGGCCGGATCATGGACACCACTCTGGAGAGCTTCGTCTTCGAGCTCACCGGCGATCCCGGCAAGATCGACGCCTTCGTCGAGCTGATGCGGCCCCTCGGGCTGGTGGACGTGGCCCGCACGGGCGTCGCGGCCATCGCCCGCGGCCCCGAAGGCATGTGAGCCTTTCCCGCCGGACTTGCGACAAGGCCCGCCTCTTCCCGGAGGCGGGCCTTGTCGATTCGGGCGATCAGGCGGCCTCCGCCAGGGCGGCCAGATGGGCTTCGCGCTCTTCGGCGGTCAGGAAGGCGGCTTCGAATCCCGTCCGCACGAGCTTGAGGATCTCGGATTTCGAGAGCGCCAGCTCCTCGGCGAGAAGCGCGTAATTGGCGTTGAGGTCGCCGAACCAGGCGGGGTCTCCGCTGGCGAGGGTCACGCTCACGCCCGCCCCGGTCAGGGTCCGCAGAGGATGCGCGCTCGCCGAATCCAGCAGCCCCAGAGCCAGATTCGCCGAAGGACGCAACACCAGAGTCTCCCGCCGCTCGACGATCTCGCGCATGAGCGCCGGAAATTCGGCGGCGGCGTCGCCATGGTCGATGCGGTCCACGTCGAGATCCACCGCAGCCTGACGCACATATTCGGGCGGTCCGTCCTGTCCGGCGTCGCAGGTGAGCTTGAGCCCCATCTCGCGGGCCCGGGCGAAGAGCCGGGCGAAATGCTGCGGCGGATGTCCGAACTCCGGCCCCGTGAGCCCGATCCCGATGAAATCGGCGAGATGGGGCTCCGCGAGGCGCAGGACGTCGAAGGCCTCCTCCTCGGGATCCTCGCGCCGGAAGGCGAGGATCAGGCGGGTCGTCTGGCCGCGGGCGCGGGCCTCGCGGAAGGCCGCCGCGATTCCCTCCAGCATGGCCGCGAAGGCCACCCCCCGACCCAGATGCAGTTGCGGCGTCAGGGCCATCTCCACATGACGCACGCGGCTCTCGAAGGCGCGCGCCAGAGCGGCGGCGGCGGCGGCGTGGAAATCTCCGGCCTCGATCAGCCCGACCAGCCGCGCCTTCATGCGCTGGGCGAAATCCGCGACCCTGCCGACGGGCGCGCCCGTCTCGATCTCCGGAGACAGCCCGTGGCGCCCGGCCAGAGCCACGGCGAGTTCGGGCTCCACCGCGCCTTCGAGGCGCAGGCGGAGGTCCGCCTTGGGCAGGCGGGCGGCGTAGGCGCTCACGCGCGGCCTCCCGGCCTCTGCGTTTCCAGACCCGCCCGCTTCATGACCCCGCCTTTCGCAGCCTCGACCGGGCGGAGGCTAGCATCCGTCCCCGAAGCCCACAAGCCGCGCCCGATCACGGCGCCAGATCATCCGCCCACGTTGAGGAGGATCAGCGCCGTGCCCGCCGCGCCGATTCCCGCCCCGACCCAGGCTCCGGAAGGCGGCGGCCTCCGGAAGAAGATCCAGAGCAAAGGCAGGATCAGGATGGTCGAGAGGGTCGAGAGCACCGAGACCCATCCGGCCTCGCCATGAGCCAGCGCCTCCAGGAAGAAGGTCATGCCGAGGCACATGGCGATCAGCGCCACCAGCAGCACCCGCACGAAGATCTTCGGCGTCAGCGGATTGCGCAGCGCCGTGAACTTCGGCCAGATCAGGAAGGCCGCCAGATGACAGGCCGCCGAAGCCGCCATGCGGATCGTCGAGCCCGCGACGGGATCGGCGCCCGCGTCCATGGCGGGCTTGACGACGGCCGCCCCCACCGCCTGCCCCAGAGCCGAGAGCAGCCCCAGAATCACTCCGAGGCCGACGGCTCCGGCGTTGGCCTCCCAGGCGTGGGCGTTGTCGCGGCTCTTGCCGTAGAAGGTGGCGAGCATCACGCCGCCCGTCACCAGAGCGATTCCCGCCCAGACCGGCGCCGTCAGCCGCTCGCCGAGGAAGATCCCGGCGAGGGCGGCGGTCATGGCGGCGTGGGTCGAGAAGAGCAGCCCCGAGCGCCGCGGCCCGAGAATCGCCATGCTCGCGAAGAGCAGCGTGTCGCCGATGAAGACCCCGATCAGCCCCGACAGGGCCAGATCGCGGATCTGCCAGCCCTGGAGGGCGCTCCAGCCGCCGGTCCAGAGCGACATGAAGGCCAGAATCCCCACGGCGCAATACGTGCGGATTCGCGAGAAGCCGATCCCCCCGAGCCAGGAATTGGCCCCCGCCGCGATCAGCGGAGAGATCGACCAGCAGAAAGCCGCCGCCAGAGCGAAGAAGGCGGCCAGATGGGCGGGATCGGAGAGCATGATCCGGACTCGATGAAAAGGCCCGCGAAGGGCCGTCTGAGGGGGGAGGGATCCGGAAGGAGAAAGGAGAAGGGAGGAGAAGGCTTCAGGCGGGGGCTTCGGGAGTCCATTTGCGGACCATGCCCGAAAGCTCCGCCATGGCGCCGGGCTGCAGCTCTCTGGCCAGCAGCCGCGCAGGGTTCACCGGCGGCGGATAGGAGATCTTCAGCGCCGTCTCGCGGGCGAATCCGAACTTGCGATAGTAGGGTTCGTCGCCCACGAGGATGACGCGGGTCCATCCGGCTTCCCTGGCCATGCGCAGGCTGCGCAGGATCAGCATCGCCCCGAGCCCCTCGCCCTGACGCGTCGGATGGGTGGCCACCGGCCCCAGCAGCAGCGCCGCAGATCCCGCCTCGCCCACCCGCACCGGCCAGTAGCGGATGCAGGAGACGAGGCTCCGCTGTTCGTCGCGGGCCACGAGGCAGAACTCGCGCAGAGGCTCCACCCCGTCGCGCAGGCGATAGGAGGACAGCGCCGTGCGTCCGGGCGCGAAGCAGGTGTCGAGGAGATATTCGACTTCGGCGAGATCCTCGGGGGTCTCGCGGCGGATGTCGAGCAGAGGCGCTTCGGAGGACGCGGAGGAGACCGGAAGCGACGAGGCGGCGGAGGAGGCGTTCATGGGCGGGCTCCCAGAGCGGCGGGACCAGAACCAGAGGTCAGGCGGGACGGCGTGCGGCTCGTCGCGACTCCTTTCGCAAGACCATTCGCATTTCAGGCCCTCCACGCCCGTCGAACGCGCCCGGAGCGGCCTCGGCCCCATATGGGGAGGAACGGCCGCAGCTCCAGAGCTTCGCCCGCCGCGCTTTCGCGTCAGATCCTCCGCGAGGTCTTCTCCGGCCGGGCGGATTGCGCTCTAACATGGGTTCGGGATCCTGTCCATGGGGGCGAAGGGCCCGCCGGGGATTCGCGGGAGGCTGAGGCCCGCAAGACGCGGCGCGGAGGCTTCGTCGCTCTCAGGGACTTGAATCTCCAGACTTTCCATATGCGGATTCCGCATTGGAGGCCTCGGCGCGCAAAGGAGTCCGCCATGCTGCGGCGTTTCGATCTTCCCCCCGTCTGGATGACGCTTTCCGGCCTGCTCATGCTGCTGATCGCCCTCTGGACTCCCTGGCGCCTCGACGCCGACCTCCCGGGCTGGCTGGCCATGATCCTGGGGGCGGGCGCCATCTTTCTGGCGGCGCCGCAATTCCTGCTCGCCGCCACGCCGATCATGCCCCGCAACGATCCCGACAAGCTGCTGACTTCGGGAATCTTCGGCTTCAGCCGCAATCCGATCTATCTGGGGATGGTCCTGATCCTGCTCGGCTGGGGCCTGATCCTCGGGGCGCCGCCCGCGCTCGCAGTCCCCTTCGGCTTCGCGGCGCTGATCGACCGGCGCTTCATCCGCGAGGAGGAGGCCCGGCTTCTGGCGCGCTTCCCCGATCAGGCGCCCGCCTATCTGGCGCGGGTGCGGCGCTGGATCTGAGGCCGGGCGGGCCGGGATTCGACAAGCTTTCCCAGGTTCAATATGCTGCGGCCCCAGGCGGAGCCCGCTCCGCAAGCTCGTGATCCTTCCGCGTGAGGCCGCATGTCCGACCCCGAAGCGCCTCCCCCGCCGAAGCGCCCGCGCCGCAAGTCCGCGACTCCGGAGCCCGAGCGCGCCGAAACCATCGAGAGCGCCGCGCAGAAGGCCTGGCGCGAACGCAAGGCCCGCAAGGCCGCCCGAGCCGTCCCCAGAATCGCCCGACGCCCCGCCGCGCCGCCGCCTCTGCGCCGCTACGCCCTGGCCGAGGCGGTGGAGGCCTTCCAGCGCGACGTGCTGGAGCTGCTGACTCCGAAGCCGGTCAAGGACTGGCGGCGCAAGCTGGTCGTGCGCTGGGGCCGCGAACGCGACCAGTTCCGCAACAAGACCGCCGCCACCCAGAAGCTCTATTCCTCGCGCTTCCGGGCTCCGCTGCGCCGGGCGCTCGAAGAGGCCGGAGTCCCGCAGAAGATCCTGGAGGTCGTCTTCGAGGAGGTCCGCATCGAGCGCGAGATGGTCGCCGCCGTGAACGAGGATTACCGCGTCGCGGTGGACAACTCCAACCGCAGCCTCGCGCGGGTCTCCGGCTGGCGCGAGATCGTCGCCGAACTGACCCGCATGCTCGAGTCGGAGGATCCGCGCTTCCTCGCCCTCGGGCTGATGGGCCTGACGGGGCGACGCTTCGTCGAGGTGCTGAAGTTCGGCGGATTCGCGCCTGTGGACTCCGCCCTGCCCTCGGGCGTGCGGGTCCGTCAGAAATGGCTGGTGGAGTTCTCGGGCCAGGCCAAGACCCGCGGCGCCGAAGGCACCATGTTCGGCAGGAGCTACGTGATTCCGGTCCTGGCGCCCGCCGCGCAGATCCTCGACGCCTTCGCGCGGCTGCGCGCCGACCGCGAAGGCGCCCGCTGGGCCGAGATGACTCCGGCCAAACTGAATTCGGCGGTGAATCCGCCCTTCAACAAGCTCCTGCGGGAATATCCGCCCATCGCCATGCGCTGGCCGCCGCATCCCTCCCTGACGCTCAAGGCGCTGCGGGCCTTCTACGCCGAGGCCTGCATGGAGGCCTTCGCCCCGCCCATGACCAAGGCGCCCTATTTCGCGCGCATCCTCGGCCACGCCGAAACGCAATACGAGACGGCGCTCTCCTACATGACGCTGTCGCTGAACGAACAGGGCGCCTCGACGGGCATGGAGGAGATCCACCGCCTGCTCATGGAACGCGACGAAGCCCGCGAGGAAGGACGCGCCGTCAAGGCCGAGCGCGAAGCCGCCGAGGAGGCCGCCGCCCTCGCCCGAGAAGAGGCCCTCGCCGTCAGGAGAACCCGACGGGCCGCCCGGAGACCAGCGCCGGAGTGAGGGCCGTCCGCCCCCTCGCCTTCGCCTCTGGACGGCTCCCTCATCCGCGTGCTTCATGGCGTCGGTTTACGTTGTCCGGGGGCTTCGTCCCCCTTCTTGCTTGATGATGGGAGCGTTCATGACCCTTCTCTCTTCGCGCGTCGCGGCGGGAGGCGTCGTCTTCGACGCCGCCGCCCCCTTCGCGCTCATCGCCGGACCCTGCCAGCTCGAATCGCGTCAGCACGCCCTCGACATGGCGGGCGCGCTCAAGGAGATCTGCGGCTGGCTCGGAATCGGACTGGTCTACAAGTCGAGCTTCGACAAGGCCAACCGCACTTCGCTGAGCGGCAGGCGCGGCGCGGGGCTGGAGGCGGCCCTCCCGATCTTCGACGAGATCCGCGCGACCCTCGGCCTGCCCGTGCTGACCGACATCCACACCGAAGAGCAATGCGCTCTGGTCGCGCCCCATGTGGACGTGCTCCAGATTCCGGCCTTCCTCTGCCGCCAGACGGATCTTCTGGTCGCCGCCGCCCGCACGGGCAAGGTGGTGAACGTCAAGAAGGGCCAGTTCCTCGCGCCCTGGGACATGCGCAACGTGGTGGCCAAGATCTCGGACTCGGGGAATCCGAACGTGCTGACCACCGAGCGCGGCGTCTCCTTCGGCTACAACGCCCTGGTTTCGGACATGCGCGCCCTGCCGGTTCTGGCCGGGATCGGCGCCCCCGTGATCTTCGACGCCACCCATTCCGTGCAGCAGCCCGGCGGACAGGGCGGCTCCAGCGGCGGCGAGCGCCGCTTCGTCGAGACCCTCGCCCGGGCGGCCCTGGCGACGGGCGTCGTGGCGGGCCTCTTCATCGAGACCCACCAGGATCCCGACAACGCCCCCTCGGACGGGCCCAACATGGTGCGGCTCGACCGCATCGAGGCTCTGCTGGAGCGGCTCAAGGCGCTGGACGCCGTGTCCAAAGCCCATCCCCAGCCGCCCGAAGCCTGACTCAGGGAAGGCCGCCGGGCTCTCGCCCGCGCGGCCCTCCGCCTGCTCTCAGTTGAAGAAGAAGAGATAGAGCAGGATGATGATCGGGATGGGAATCCCCAGAAGCCAGAGCGCCAGACCCTTCATCGGACGGTCCTCCATGATGGTCGTTGCCGGATGCGTCTCGGGCGGCCGGAGCGGCCTTCGACGCCGTCGGATGTAAATCGGAAGGATAGGGAGGAGGTTCAAGGGGCGGAGGGATCCGGAAGATGGAATCCTCAATATTCCCAGTCTCTTGACCGACGAATAAAAAACGCCGCGCTCCTGCGGCGCGGCGTCCTGATGGGATTGTGCGGTCCCGGCGGCGGGGCGTCGGCGCCCTTCATGGAGAAGGGCGGGACTCCTTCAGCGGCCGCAATCCTGGATGTCGTCGGCGGCGGGCTCGGGCTGGCCCGAGAACTTCACCGATTCGCCGCATCCGCAGCTGTCCACCACATTGGGATTGCGGAACCTGAACCCCGATTCCAGAAGGCCCGTCTCGTAATCCACCTCGCAGCCGAGCAGGAACATCGCCGCCATGGGCGAGACCAGCACGCGGGCGCCGTCCTGTTCGATGAGCTCTTCGCCGGGCTTGCGCTCGGCGGCCTCCTCCATGGCGTATTCCATGCCCGCGCATCCGCCCTTCTTCACGCCGAGGCGCAGGGCGTAGACGCCCTTCTCTTCGGCCATGGCGCG
Source organism: Neomegalonema sp. (assembly GCF_028688855.1). Taxonomy (GTDB): domain Bacteria; phylum Pseudomonadota; class Alphaproteobacteria; order Rhodobacterales; family Rhodobacteraceae; genus Neomegalonema. The sequence continues at coordinate 80,545 of NZ_JAQTXI010000001.1, forward strand.
GATGCGCTTCGTGGCGCGGGGCGTCAGGGTGAGGAAGGCCTTTCCGGGAATCATGAGGCTCATGGCCTATCTCCTTGCCTTACAGATAGCCCAGTTCGAGCTTCGCCTCGTCGGTGAGGCGGTCCATGGTCCAGGGCGGATCCCAGACGAGATCGACCTCCACCTGGCGGATTCCCGGCAGCGGCTCGACGGCGTCCACCACCCATCCGGGCATCTCCCCCGCCACCGGACAGCCCGGAGCGGTCAGGGTCATCTCGATCTTCACCGCGCCCTCGGCGTCGATGAGGATGGCGTAGACGAGCCCCAGATCATAGATGTTCACCGGGATCTCGGGATCGTAGATGGTGCGCAGGGCCGCCTCGATCTCCGGGAAGACCGGGTGCTCCACGCTGGAGGGCGCGAGCAGCGGCGACCCTTCGGGCGGATCGAAGACGCCAGCCGCCTCCGCGCTCTCCCGGGAGGCTTCCTGAGCCTCCTCCCCGGAGCGGGCGGCGGGTTCGGAGCGGTCTATGGACTCGGTCATGGCTTGGATGGGTCCGGTTCCGATGCGAGGAAGTTCTCCAGAGGAATATAGGCGCGCGCGGCCGCTTCGTCCATGGCGCCGGCCTGAGGCCCGAAGGCCCGGCCCGGCGGCTCCGGCGCGCGGCGCGCCGGACGGGCTTCGGCCGGACGCGGCTCCGGATGGAGCTCCGGCGGGGGGGCGCGCTCCGGAGCCCGGGCGCCGCTGACGCGCCGGAACTCCTCCGACTCCAGGATCTCCGCGAGGATCGCCTCCATGGAGGGCTCTTCGGCGGAGTCCTCCGGCTCCTGCTGCGGCGGCGCCTCTCGCCGCGCTTCCCGCGCCGGGGCGGGCGGAGGAGGCTCGGGCGGCGGAGCCTTCGCCCAGGCGGCGGCGATCCGCGCGCCGACCCTCTCGGAGGCTCCGGGCTCGGGCGACATGGGGTCGGGCGACCGGGGTTCGGGCGTGCCGAGGGCGGGCGCGAAGGGCAGCGCCGAGGCCGAAGCCGCCACCGCCGAGGCCGCCGCCTCGTTGACGTCGTCCACCTCATGGAGGCTCAGGCCGATGTTGCGCCGCAACAGCGTCACGAGGTCATGGGTGGGGCGCACGTCGGCGAAGCTGCGGTGCATCGCCCGCAGGGAAGCGAGATGCGCCTCGGGCGTGCGGTCGAGGCAGCAATCCGCCGCCACGACGCACTGGAATCCGGCGCAGACGGCGTCCCGCAGCGAGGATTCCACCTCCAGATGCGTGAGCCCGCCCGCGAAGATCAGCGTGGAGATCCCCGCGTCGCGCAGCAGATGGGGCGCGAGGCTCGCGCCGGGAAAGAAGAGGCTCGGCGGACGGGCCCGCACGACGAAATCTCCGGGACGTCGGGGGATTCCGGGCGCGAATTCGTCCTGAGCGGCCGTCGCGCGGGCCGCGCCCTGCGCCAGAGCCAGACCGGGAGGCACGGAGGAATCGTCGGGCCGCGCCCAGAGCGCCTTTCCTCCCACCAGCCGCAGCGCCGCCGCCAGAGCCTCGATCCGCGCCAGAGCGCCCTGCGCATGAGGCGCCTCCTGGAGGAGGCCGCGCGTCAGGCCGACCACGACCAGCGCCGTGGCGGGCGCGTCGAGTTCGGGACAGGCCCAGCGCCGACCGCGCCGCGCCTCGGCTTCGTCCCAGACTTCCGCAAGATCCTTGGCGAGGCTCATGTGCCGCTCGCGCCTCCACGCCTGGTTGAGGGTCCCTCCCTCCCCGGAGCCTTCCCCATGTTCCGAAAACGCCCTTCGCCCTTTCGCCGCGGCCTCCCGCATCGTATGGAGGGGGCGACGGAATCGGCGGGCGGGCCATGTTAGCAAGCCCCATCCGGTTCCGGAACCCGGCCTCTTCCGCAACCCTGTCGAAATCAAGAAGATGAACCCTGCGGCCTTTCGCTTCACCCTCCTCGCCCGCGACGGCGCCGCCCGGCGCGGACGCATCGAGACCCCGCGCGGCTCGATCGAAACGCCCGCCTTCATGCCGGTGGGCACGGCGGCCACGGTCAAGGCCATGCGCCCCGAGGAGGTCCGCGCCACGGGCGCCGAGATCCTGCTGGGCAACACCTATCATCTGATGCTCCGGCCCGGCGCCGACCTCATGGAGAAGCTCGGCGGGCTGCACAGGTTCATGAACTGGCCCCGGCCCATCCTGACCGATTCGGGGGGCTATCAGGTGATGTCCCTCGCGGGACTGCGCAGGCTGGACGAATCAGGGGTGCGCTTCCGCAGCCATGTGGACGGCTCCGAGCACATGCTCAGCCCCGAGACCTCCATGGAGATCCAGCGCAAGCTCGGCTCGGACATCGTCATGGCCTTCGACGAATGCGCCCCCTGGCCCATCGACGAGGCGGGGGCGGCCTCCTCCATGCGGCTCTCGATGCGCTGGGCGAAGCGCTCGCGCGAGGCCTTCGGGGATCGTCCCGGCCATGCGCTCTTCGGGATTCAGCAGGGCTCGGTGCATAAGGATCTGCGCGAGGAATCCTCCAAGGCCCTGACGGAGATCGGCTTCGAAGGCTACGCCGTGGGCGGTCTGGCGGTGGGCGAGGGCCAGGAGCTGATGTTCTCCACCCTCGATTTCTGCGCCGGGATGCTCCCCGAGGACAAGCCGCGCTATCTGATGGGCGTCGGCAAGCCGGACGACCTCCTCGGGGCGGTGGAGCGCGGAATCGACATGTTCGACTGCGTCCTGCCGACCCGCTCGGGCCGCAACGGACAGGCCTTCACGCGGCGCGGGCCGCTCAACGTCAAGAACGCCCGCCACAAGGCCGACCCTCGCCCCATCGACGAGGGATGCGCCTGCCCCGCCTGCCGCGACTTCAGCCGCGCCTATCATCATCACCTCTACAAGACGGGCGAAATCCTCTCCTCGATGCTCGTGACCCAGCACAACCTGACCTATTATCAGGACCTCATGCAGGGAATCCGGGCGGCCCTCGAAGCCGGGAGCCTCGCGGAGTTCGCCGCCGAGACCCGCGCCCGATGGGCCGAAGGCGACATCGCGCCTCTTTAACCTCCGCGCCGGAGGCACTACACCCTTGCGCGAATGGCTGACGGAGGGGGCGAGATCATGCGGATTCTGGTGCTGGGCGGCGGAGGCCGCGAAAACGCGCTCTGCTGGAAGCTGGCGCAAAGCCCTCTGCCGACGAAGCTCTGGCGCAGCGCGAACGGCGCCTCGCTGCCGGAGGGCGTCGAAGCCGCCGCGGTGAATCCGCTGGATCCCGAGGCGGTCGAGGCCTTCGCCCGCGCCGAGAAGATCGACCTGGTGGTGATCGGCCCCGAGGCGCCTCTGGAGGCGGGGGTCTCGGATCGTCTGACGGCGGCGGGCTTCCGCGTCTTCGGCCCGAGCCGCGCGGCGGCTCAACTGGAGATCTCCAAGAGCTTCACCAAGGAGATCTGCGACGCCTGCGGCGCCCCGACCGCCCGCTGGCGGCGCTTCGAGGCTCTGGAGCCCGCTCTGGCCTACGTGCAGGCCGAGGGCGCGCCCATCGTCGTCAAGGCCGACGGACTGGCGGCGGGCAAGGGCGTGACCGTGGCGGCCACGCTCGCAGAGGCGGAGGCGGCGCTCCGGCATATCTTCGGCGGCGGCTTCGGCAAGCCCGAGGTGGTGGTCGAGCAGGTGCTGACCGGCGAGGAGGCCAGCCTCTTCGCCCTCGTGGACGGCGAGACGGCCGTTCCCCTCGCAGGCGCCCAGGACCACAAGCGCGCCCATGACGGCGACCAGGGCCCCAACACCGGCGGCATGGGCGCCTATTCGCCCGCCCCCGTGCTGGACGAGGCCGTCACGGCGCGCGCCATGGAGCGCATCATCCGGCCCATCGCCCGCGAGATGGCGAAGCGCGGGACGCCCTATCGCGGCGTGATCTTCGCGGGGCTGATGATCGAGGCCGGAGAGCCCAGCCTCATCGAGATCAACGCCCGTTTCGGCGATCCGGAATGTCAGGCGCTGATGCCGCGGCTCGAGTCGGATCTTCTGCCCGCGCTTCTGGCCGTCGCCGAGGGGCGGCTGAACGAGGTCTCGCTCTCCTGGAGCCCCGAGACCTGTCTCGCGGTGGTCATGGCGGCGAAGGGCTATCCCGGCGACTACGTCCGCAGCAGCGAGATCCGGGGCGTCGAGAAGGCCGAGGCCTCGGGAGCTCTGGTCTTCCTCGCCGGGGCCAGGCGCGAGGGCGAGCGCCTGATCGCCGAGGGCGGGCGCGTGCTGAGCGTCGCGACTCTGGGCGCGACCGCCGCCGAGGCTCAGAAGCGCGCCTACGCCGCCGTCGACCTCATCGACTGGCCCGAGGGCTTCCATCGCCGCGATATCGGCGCCCGGGCCGTGGCCCGGGGCGCGTGAAGAGGGGGGGGCGCCCGCGCCGTGGCGCGAGGCGCATGAAAAGGGGGGCGCCCGGGCCGTGGCGCGGGGCGCATGAGGGGGGCGAGACTTCAGGGTCGACGCACGTCAGGGGAGATATCCGGGCGAGATTTCCCCTGAGGAGAATCTTGTGCTAGCATGAGGCCTGATCCGGCGCCTCGTCCTTCCAGGACGGGGCTTCTTCCCGCTTCAGGAGTCTCCGACCCATGCGCGCCAGACCCGCCCTCCTCCTCGCCGCCGCCCTGTTCGCCGCCCCGCCCGCCGCCTTCGCCGACGACGTGAAGGACGCCATCCAGGCCGCGCTCGAAGCCTATGAGGCGGGCGATCTCGCGGAGACGAAATTCTCCCTCGACACGGCGTCCCAGCTGATCTCCGAGCAGCGCGCCGCCACCCTCTCCGAGGTTCTGCCCGCCGCCTTCGAGGGCTGGACCGCCGAAGACGGAGATTCCGCCGGCATGGGCATGGCCGCCGCCATGTTCGGCGGCGGGACCACCATCTCGCGCAGCTACGTCAAGACCGCGACCTCCGACTCCGTCGGCGTCACGATCATCCTGGATTCGCCCATGGTCATGCAGTTCGCGGCCATCGTCGGCAATCCGCAGATGACCGCCTCCATGGGCAAGAGCGCCCGCTTCGGGCGTCATCGCGGCGTGGAGACCTCCGAAGGCGAATTCCAGATCGTCGTCGCCAACCGCGCCCTCGTCACCATCGACGGCTCGGCCTCCGCCGAGGAGAAGCGCGCCTACGCCGAGAAGATCGACTTCGACGCCATCGCCGGCTTCTGAGCCCCTCCCGACGGCCGCGCCCGGATTCCTCCGACTACGGCCGGGCGCGGCGCAAATGCGACAGAATCCCCCGTGAAGCGCCGGAAGGCGCCTTTTCATTTGCGTCATCCGGTCATCGGTGAAAGATCAGAGCCGCAGGAAGAAACTCCCGGAGGAGTCATGGGTGGGGACACGCTGAACTACAGGGAGATCATGCGCGACGCCTTTCTGGACGTGGCGCGCCGGATCCTCGCGCACGCCGCCGAGCACGGCCTCCAGGGCGAAACGCATTTCTACATCACCTTCCGGACCGATCATCCGGGAGTCGTGATGTCGGCCCGCGTGAAGGCGCAATATCCCGAAGAGATCACCATCGTCCTCCAGAACGAGTTCTGGGATCTGGCCGTGGCCTCCGACCGCTTTTCGGTGGGGCTCAGCTTCGACGACGCGCCCGAAACCATCGTCGTTCCGCTCCAGGCCCTGACGCGCTTCGTCGATCCGACCGCGAAGTTCGGCTTCGAGATCCCCGCCTCGGAATCGCCCGACGACGCCGAAGCCGTCTTCGAGGAGGAGCCCGATCCGCCTTCCTCTCCGCCCGATCCCGCGCCCGCCCCCTCCGGCGAAGGCCAGGTGGTCAGCCTCGACGCCTTCCGCAAACGCTGACTCCCGCCCTATCCCTTCGCTCGGCGCATCGCGGATCCTGTCATATTTCGACATGATCCGTGATTTGTCCCGACGCGCCCGCGCGGTCATGGTGCCGACTGAACAAGACCGGTTTACGGCGTCACGGACGAGGGATCGAGATCATGCGGCGGAGCTTGCAACGGCCTATCCACATGCAGGGCGTGGGCGTCCATGGCGGCGCGCCCGCCCATCTGACCTTGCGCCCCGCCGCGCCGGAGACCGGATATCTCATCCGTCGCCGCGACCTCAAGGGCGAGGCCGCCCTCATCCCCGCCCGCTACGACCTCGTGACCGACACGCGGCTCTGCACCAGGCTGACCAACGCCCAGGGCGGAAGCGTCGGCACGGTGGAGCATCTCATGGCGGCTCTGGCGGGCTGCGGCCTGGACGACGTCCTCATCGAGATCGACGGCCCGGAAGTCCCCATCATGGACGGCGGCTCGCGTCCCTTCGTCGAGGCGATCCTCGCGGCGGGCCTGACCGAGACCGACGCCCCCCTGCAGGCGATCCGCATCCTGGCGCCCATCGAGGTCCGCCATGAGGGCAAGCTCGCCCGCCTGGAGCCCTGCGCCCGCTTCGAGGGCCGCTTCCTGATCGAATTCCCCGATCCGGCCATCGGACGTCAGGAGATCGCGCTCGACCTCACGGGAGACGCCTTCGTCGAGGAGCTGGCCGCGGCCCGCACCTTCGGACGGCTCTTCGAGATCGAGAAGCTGCGCGAGATGGGCCTCACCCGCGGCGGCTCGCTGGAGAACGCCGTCGTCGTGGACGGCGGACGGGTGCTCAATCCGGGCGGCCTGCGCTGGCCGGACGAATTCGTGCGCCACAAGATGCTCGACGCCGTGGGCGATCTGGCCCTTGCGGGCGCGCCGATCCTCGGGCGCTACATCGGCGAGAAGGCCGGCCACGACATGACCAACCGCCTGCTGCGGGCTCTGTTCGCGGCGCCGCATCTCTGGCGCTTCGAGAGCGTCGAGGGCGCGCGCGGGGCCGTGCTGCCCGACGCCCTGCCGCTGACGGCGCCGCTGCTCGACAGCCTTCCGGCCGCCGCCGGGCTGCGCGTCAGCGCCTGAGGCTTCCGGTCCCGGGATTCCCGCGCGCCTGCGCCTGCGGGGATCTCCTGCGGGGCGCTCCTCCGGATGGTCAGCCTGCGAATTTTCGCGGGAGTCGACGCGCGAAGAGGAGATGTTTATGCTCCGGCGCGAGATTGGGGCGCGAGATCGGGGCGCGAGGCTGGAGGCGTCGGCCGCTCCCCAGGCCCTGGGGCGCTCAGCCCGTTCAGTATCGATGATCCGGAGGCGAGACACATGGCGCTAACTTCCAGCGCGCGTTCCGTGGCGAAGCTCGGGGCCGCGGCCCTCCTCATGACGGCGCTGACCGGCTGCCAGACCGCGCGCGACGCCTATGAAGGCGCCACGGGCTGGTTCACGAGCGGAACCGACACCCGCCTCGCCCGTCCCGACGAATCGCCCGAATCGATCTTCGGCCGCGCCGAGGCCCTCATGAACGCGGGGAATCATCGCGCCGCGGCGCCGCTCTTCGACGAGGTGGAGCGCCTGCATCCCTATTCGCCCTACGCCAAGCGGGCCATGATCATGTCGGCCTTCGCCTCCTTCGAGGCGGCGGAATACGACAAGGCCATCCTCGCCGCCGACCGCTTCGTCGATTTCTATCCGAGCGATCCCGAAACGGCCTATGCGCGCTATCTGGTGGCGCAGTCCTATTACGAGCGCATCGTGGACGTGGGCCGCGACCAGTCGGTGACCGAAGAGGCCCAGACCGCCCTCGAAGAAGTGATCCTGCGGCATCCCGGCACGCCCTACGCCCGCGAGGCCCAGGTCCAGCTCGACCTCGTGCGCGACCATCTGGCGGGCAAGGAGATGGAGATCGGCCGCTTCTATCTGGCGCGCGGCGACTACCTCGCCTCGATCAACCGCTTCCGCAACGTGGTCGAGAATCATCAGGGCTCGACCCATGTGCCCGAGGCGCTCCATCGCCTCGTCGAGTCCTATCTGCGGCTCGGCGTGGTGAGCGAGGCGCGGTCGGCGGCGGCGGTGCTCGGCCACAACTACCCCGGCTCCGAGTGGTATCAGGCCTCCTACGCCCTGCTTCAGGGCCAGGGCCTCTCGCCGGAGATGGGATCGGGCTCCTGGCTGCGCAGGATCTACCGTCAGGTGATCGAGGGCGAGATCCTCTGAGCGCGCACGAAAGGCGTCCGGAAGGCGGTTGAAAGGCGAAACCCGCTTTGCGCCGCCGCCGCCTGAGGCTATGAAGATCAGGAGCGCCCGAGTCCTGGCGCTCCCGTCCCGACCTCAATCCTGCGGGGGCCGCCTGGCCATGCTCCGACGGCTCGTCATTCGCGACGTGGTGCTGATCCAGGCGCTGGACCTGAGCTTCCGCGAAGGTCTCGGCGTGCTGACGGGCGAGACGGGCGCGGGCAAATCCATCCTTCTGGACGCGCTCGGGCTGGCTCTGGGCGGGCGGGGCGGCGCCGAGGTCGTGCGGGTCGGAGCGGCCCAGGCCATGGCCATGGCCGAATTCGAGATCCCCGAAACGCATCCCGTCCGGGCCTGGGCCGAGGAGCAGGGCTATCTCTGGGAGCCCGGAGAGCCGCTGATCCTGCGGCGCGTGGTCTCGGCGGAGGGCCGGGGACGCGCCTTCCTCAACGATCAGCCCGCGAGTCTGGCGGCGCTCAAGGCGGCGGGGAGCCTGCTGGTCGAGATCCATGGCCAGTTCGACGAAAGGGGCCTGCTGAATCCGGCGGGACATCGCCGTCTCCTCGACCTCTATGCGGCGAACGGCCCCCGCCTGACGGAGGTCCGGCGGCTCTGGCGCGCCCGCAGCGAGGCCGAAGCCGCCCGCAGCGCCGCCGAAGCCGCCCTGACCGAAGCCCGCAGGGAAGTCGACTTCATCTCCCACGCCCTCGAAGAACTCGACGACCTCGCGCCCCGACCGGGCGAGGAGGAAGCCCTCGACGCCACCCGCCGGGGGCTGCGCCGCGCCGAGCAGATCGCCGGAGACGTGGCCAGAGCCGCCGAGCTTCTGGGGGCTCAGGGCGCCGAAGGGCGCATGGCCGAGGCCCTCCGCTGGCTGGAGGGCGCCGCGCCCCGAGCCGAGGCTCTGCTGGATCCGGCGCTCGCGGCGCTCGACCGCGCGCTGGCCGAGCTGTCCGAAGCCGCCCGCGAGGTGGACCGCGCTCTGGAATCCCTGGCCTTCGATCCGCGCCGTCTGGAGGAGGCCGAGGAGCGGCTCTTCGCGCTGCGGGGGCTGGCGCGCAAGCATCAGACCCAGGTGGAGGATCTGCCGAAGCTCCGCGAGGCTCTGGCGGCGAAGATGGCCTTCATCTCGGCGGGCGAGGAGCGTCTGAAGGCTCTGGACGCGGCCGCCGAAGCCGCCCGCAAGGCCTATTCCCTCGCCGCCGGAGAGCTCGGCGCGGCGCGGCGCAAGGCGGGCGAGGCGCTCGCGGCGGCGGTGGCCGAGGAGCTCGCGCCCCTGCGCATGGAGCGCGCCCAATTCCGCGTGAAGATCGACTCCGACCCCGCCCAGGCCGGGCCGGAGGGTCAGGACCGCGTGAGCTTCGAGGCGGCGACCAATCCGGGTTCGCGTCCGGGGCCTCTGGACAAGATCGCCTCGGGGGGCGAGCTGGCGCGCTTCCTTCTGGCGATCAAGGCGCGGCTCGCGGATTCGGACGATCCCAAGACCCTCATCTTCGACGAGATCGACAGCGGCGTGGGCGGCGCCGCCGCCGACGCCGTGGGGCGTCGGCTCCAGAAGATCGGCGAGGCGGGGCAGGCTCTGGCGGTGACCCATTCGCCTCAGGTGGCCGCCCGGGCCCGCGACCATTGGCGCATCAGCAAGCGTCTGGTCGAGACGCCCGAAGGCCCCGCCGCCCGCACCGAGGTCGAGGCCCTGACGGGCGTCGCGCGGCTGGAGGAGCTGGCCCGCATGCTGGCGGGCGAGACCATCACGCCTCAGGCCCGCGAGGCCGCCGCGAGTCTGCTGGCCCTCGCCCAGGACAAGGCCGCCTGATCCCCCTCCCCTTCCGCCGCCGGGCCCGGTAAGACTCCCTGAGGATTCCAAAGGGAGGCTCTCCATGGCTTACGGCTCGCTGCGCGATTTCCTCGACAGTCTGGAGGCCGAAGGCCAGCTGGTGCGCATCCGCGAGCGGGTGTCCCTGGATCGCGAGATCACCGAGATCCACAAGCGCGTGCTCCATGCGGGCGGCCCGGCGCTGCTCTTCGAGAACACGGTCCACGCCGACGGACGCCCCTCCGAAATGCCGGTGCTCGCGAATCTCTTCGGCACGGTGGAGCGCGTCGCCCGCGCGGTGACGCTCGGCGGCAAGGAGCGGCGCACCGCCCGAGACCTGCGTGAAGTCGGCGAATTGCTCGCCTTCCTGCGCCAGCCCGAGCCGCCCGGCTCCCTGCGCGAGGCCATGGGCATGCTGCCTCTGGCGAAGACCGTCCTCGGCATGAAGCCGAAAACCATCGGCGGCGGCGGATTGCTCGGCGGCTCGGCGCCCGCTCAGGAGGTGGTTCTCCAGGGCGAGGAGGTCGACCTCGACCGCATCCCCATCCAGACCTGCTGGCCCGACGAACCCGCGCCGCTCGTGACCTGGCCCCTCGTGGTGACCAGAGGCCCCGGCGAAGGCAAGGAGGACAACTTCAACCTCGGCGTCTACCGCATGCAGAAGCTGGGCAAGAACAAGCTCATCATGCGCTGGCTCAAGCATCGCGGCGGAGCGCAGCATCATCGGCGCTGGAAGGCCGCGCGGCCCGAGCCTCTGCCTGCGGCGGCGGTGATCGGGGCGGATCCCGGCGTGATCCTCGCCGCCGTGACGCCCGTGCCGGACACCCTCAGCGAATATCACTTCGCGGGCTTGCTGCGCGGCAAGGCGGCGGAGCTGGTCCCCTGCAAGACGGTGCCTCTGAAGGTTCCGGCTCAGGCGGAGATCGTGCTCGAAGGCCATGTGAGCCTCGACGAGACCGCCCCCGAAGGCCCCTATGGCGACCATACGGGCTATTACAATTCGGTCGAGGAATTCCCGGTCTTCACCGTCAGCGCGATCACCATGCGCCGGAAGCCGATCTATCTGACCACCTACACCGGGCGCCCCCCCGACGAGCCCGCCATCCTCGGCGAGGCGCTGAACGAGGTCTTCATTCCGCTCCTCCAGGGGCAGTTCCCCGAGATCCTGGACTTCTGGCTTCCCCCCGAGGGCTGCAGCTACCGCATCGCGGTGATCCAGATGCGCAAGGCCTATCCGGGCCACGCCAAGCGGGTGATGCTCGGGGCCTGGAGCTTCCTGCGGCAGTTCATGTATACGAAATGGGTCATCGTGGTGGACGAGGACATCGACCCTCGCGACTGGAAGGACGTCTGGTGGGCCGTCGTGACCCGCATGGACCCCGCCCGCGACATCACCATGCTGGAGAACACCCCCATCGATTATCTCGATTTCGCCTCTCCGGTTTCGGGTCTGGGCTCCAAGATCGGGCTCGACGCGACCGACAAATGGGAAGGCGAGACGAACCGCGAATGGGGCCGCAAGCTCGACATGGATTCCGGAACCAAGGCGCGCGTGGACGCCATCTGGAAGCGGCTGAACCTGCCGGGCTGAGGCTCGGCCTGCTCCGGTCCTCCGCCCGACGGGAGGCCCGGGGCGCCCTCGAATCCGGGCGCGGCGTCGAGGAAAGGCCCTCTTGCGGCCTGAATCTTCTCCTTTTGCGGTCTTGTTTCCGCCGTAAATTCTCCCCAAGGTTGATCGCAGAGGCGAGCCGGGATCCCTCCCGCCCCTCGCCCCTCACCCGAAGGAGACCGCCATGTTCCGGAGATCCGCTGTTCTCGGCGCCGTCTTCGCCTCGACCTTCGCGCCTTTCGTCGCGGCCCAGCCCTTCCAGGGATCCGTCTTCGCCCAGACCCCGCCCGTCTGGTCGCAGTTGAATCCGCAGCCGCTGCCGCCTGTGGAACTGCGCTGGCTGAACCCGCAGCCGATTCCCCCCGTCGACGCCCGCGCGCTCAATCCTCAGCCGATTCCGCCCGTGGATCTGCGTCGGCTGAATCCGCAGCCGCTGCCGCCGGGGTTCTGAGGGGCCTCCGGACCCGACGTCGGAGATGCGGCCGCGCCCTCCTTCCATCGCACGACAAGAAAGGCGCCTCGCCATGTTCCGGATCTTCACGCTTCCCGGCGCCGCCGCGGTTCTGGCCCTCCCGCTCGCCCTGTCCTCCGCGGCTTCGGCCCGGCCTCCGGGCGGCTCTCCGGGAGATCCCTGCTGGTATGCGCCGCGGCTCATCCAGTGTTCGCCGTCCTTCCTCGGACGCATGCCCGTGGCGCCGGTCTCGCCGGTCGGAGAAATGCGGGTTCCCGGTCAGCCGCCGGTCTTCGGACTTCAGGTGCAGCATCCTCACGCGCGCTGGTGAGCGCGTCGGGACGGGCGAGGCTCAGGGCCAGCTGCCCGCCGCGCGCAGCGCCGTCGAGGAGAGCCTGGAGGTCGGGCCTCGCGCCAGCAGCACCCAGGCGGGCGCCTCGAGGAAAGGCAGCAGCGGCGCCTCCTCCTCGGAGAGCCGCGCCCTGGCGTAGCGGCGCACGGCGGGCGACAGCCCCGCCTTCACCACCGATTGCGGACGCGCCACCACCGCCAGAGGAAAGTTTTCGAGAATCCAGGCCCAGTCCTCCCATTTGTGGAACTGGGCGAGATTGTCGGCGCCCATGATCCACACGAACCGGGTTCGCGGATAGAGCCGCCGCAGATGCGCCAGCGTGTCGGCGCTGTAGCGCGCGCCGAGGCGCTCCTCGACGCCGGTGACCGTCACGCCGGGAATCCCCGCCATCAGGGCGCGGCAGGCCGCGATGCGGCGTTCCAGATCGGCGGGCGGACGCGGCTTCAGGGGATTCCCCGGCGTGACCAGAACCCACAGCCGCTTGAGGCGGGTGCGGCGCATGGCCGTCTCCACCACCAGACGATGCCCCTCGTGCGGCGGATCGAAGGACCCGCCGAAGAGGCCGACGCTCAAGCCGCGCGGCGGCGCGGCCGGATCACGCAGCATGAGCGCGCTTCTCCCTGCGCAAGAGGGCGGGATCAGATCTGGTCGAGCAGAAAGCCGCCCGTGGAGCAGGTCGCTTCGCTGGGGACGTCCTCGACGAGCAGCTTCTTGACCACCCCGTCCTCGACGAGCATGGCGTAGCGCTTCGAGCGCAGGCCCAATCCGCGGGCGGTCAGGTCGAGATCCATCCCGACGGCTTTCGCGAAGGCCGCCGAGCCGTCGGCGAGCAGCGTCACCTTGCCGTCGGCGCCGCTGGCCTTCGACCAGGCGTCGAGGACGAAGACGTCGTTGACGGTGGTGCCCGCCACCGCGTCGATTCCCTTGGCCTTGAACTTCTCGACGTTGGCCACGTAGCTCGGCAGATGGGCCTTGTCGCAGGTCGGCGTGAAGGCGCCGGGCGCCGCGAAGAAAGCCACCTTGCGTCCGCCGAAGAACTCCTTCGTCGTGACGGGCTTCGGGCCTTCGGCGGTCATGACCGTGAAGGTCGCCTCCGGCAGGCGTTCGCCTTCCTGAATCTGCGCCATGATGATGTCTCCTCCCAACCTGCCCCGAAGCGGGGGCCTTGCAACCTGCGGCCCCAAGCGGCAAAAGTCGAGAGCCGATTTCAGGGAGAGGCCGCCCTCCATGACCATCCTTCGTCGCAGTCTCCCGTTCGCCCTTCTCGTCCTTCTGGGAGGCTGCGCGCCGCCGCCGCCGCATCTGGCCCGGACGCGGGCTCTGGAGCCCGGCGAGATCCTCGGGGCGATGAGCCATCGCAAGATCGTCGAGCATCGTCCGGACGGAACCGAGGGAATCCTCCGCTTCTACGAGGACGGCCGCGCCACCTACGCCGGATCCGCCGCGCAATGGGCCGCGCCCTGGCGCGCCGAAGGCTCCGGCGTCTGTTTCGGCGAGCCGCGTCCCCAGTGCTATGATCTGGCGCATGAACAGGGCCGCTGGTTCGTGGCCACGCCCCGCGAGGGCGGAGAGCCGCGCCGCTGGTACGAGATGAAGCGCATCGACGAACCGGCCAACGTGCGGCCTGACGCGGCGGGGTTGTGATCATGATTCCGGATTCGGTCGTGGTGGCGGGGGCGGGACAGGCGGGGCTCCAGCTCTGCGACAGCCTGCGCAAGGGCGGATACAAGGGGCGGCTGACCTTGCTCGGCGAAGAGCCCTGGCCGCCCTATCAGCGTCCGCCGCTCTCCAAGGCCTATCTCCTCGGGGCGATGGAGCGCGACCGGCTGTTCCTCAAGCCGGAAAGCTTCTACGCCGATCACGGAATCGAGCTGCGCCTGAACGCGCGGGCGGTCGGGATCGACCGCAAGGCCGGACGCGTGAATCTGGAGAGCGGCGAATCCCTCGCCTATGGGGCTCTGGTCCTCGCGACGGGCGCGCGGGCGCGGCCTCTGGACCGGCCCGGCGCCGGGCTGGAGGGCGTCCATGTGATCCGGGGCATGGCCGACATCGACCGTCTCGCGCCGGAGATCCGTCCGGGGGGGAGGGCCGTGATCCTCGGCGGCGGCTATGTCGGGCTGGAGGCGGCGGCGGCTCTGCGCGGACGCGGCATGGAGGCCGTGGTGATCCACCGCTCGGAGCGGCTGCTCTCGCGGGTGGCCAGCGTCGAGACGGCGGCGGCGCTCCAGGCGATCCACGAGGCGGAGGGCGTGCATGTCCGGCTTCGCCAGACTCTCCATGCGCTCGAAGGCGAAGGAAGGGTCCGGCGCGTCGCCATAGAGCGGGTGGAGGTGGATCACGTCCGCCGCATCCACGAGGCCGAGCTCGAAGCGGATCTGGTGGTGGCGGGCATCGGCGCCCTGCCCAACCAGGATCTCGCGCGGGGAGCGGATCTGCGCACCGAAAACGGAATCCGCGTCGACGCCGATTGCCGCACCAGCGATCCGGCCATCTACGCCATCGGCGATTGCGCCGAACGCGAGGATCCGCGTTACGGGCCCCTGCGGCTGGAATCGGTGCAGAACGCCATAGATCAGGGCAAGATCGCCGCCGCCGCCCTCCTCGGCCAGCCGCGCCCGACCGAACAGGCGCCCTGGTTCTGGTCGGATCAGTTCGACGTCAAGCTGCAGTCGGCGGGCCTGCCCTACGGCTATGATCAGGCCGTGATCCGCAAGGGCGCGGGGCGGGCTCAGGCGGTCTGGCTCTTCCGCGAGGGCGCGCTGATCGCCGTCGAGGCCCTGAACGACGCCCGCGCCTACATGACCGGCAAGCGCTGGATCGAGCAGGGCCGCAGCCCCGATCCCGAGGCTCTGGCCGATCCGGCGCGGGATCTCAAGACGCTGTGAAGGCGAGAAAAAACCCCTCCTCCGGCGCGGAGAAGGGGCGAGCGCGAAACTTCGGAGACGGCCCGGAGGCCGCCTGAGGTCACATCACGCAGACGTAGTTCTGATTGGTCAGCTGAGCCAGCGAACCGCCGCGCACGATGCAATCCTGAATCGTGGCGTCGAGCGCGTTCTGCGTGCCGCGATAGCCCGTGTCCACGTCCGGCGGCGTGATGTGGGGCGAGGCCTCGGCCGTGACCGGCGTGTAGTTGCAGAAATAGCTGAGGTCGCCCGATTGCTGGGCCATGCCGCCGTTGGCGTAGCAGGCGCGCAGGCTGCCGTCGGCGCCGCTCATGTCGAGCTTCTGCGTCGAGGAAGGACGCGCCGCCACGGAATCGGCGTGCACCACGTTCAGACCCGGAAAGGGCGAGCCGCCCGCCGCCGGAGCCGCCGCGCGCGTCGGCGCCGCGTAGAGCGGAGCCGAAGAGGCCGAAGGCGTGTAGACCGGAGCCGAAACCGGAGCCGGATTGTAGACGGGGCCCGTCGCGACGGCCGAAGAGGCCGGCTGGATGGAGACCCGGAGGTCGGAAAGACCCGAGGCGCCGCCGAACGCGCCGCTCAGGGCTTCATTGGCCACGGTCGGGGCCGCCGCCGCCAGACCGAAGGCCGCCGCCAGAGCCAGAATCGTCGCCGGATTCCTCTTGAACATTCACATACTCCTTGATGAAGCTCGCGCTCTCGTCACCCGCCGTTCCATGTAGGGCGGAAAATGATGAAGAGGCCAACCCCTCCGACTGATCCAGAGGTATGGAGCCTGCGGCAGAAGTTTTGACAAGACGTGAAAATGCGTCGCACGGACCACGGAAAAGCCGCAATCCAAATTGTTTTCATTGGAGAAAAAATTCCGTCCGCAGACGCTTTTTGCGGCGCACAAAAGAACAATCCGCCACCTATCCTTACGGATAGGTTTTGAAAAATCAGTCTCCGGATGCGAATCAGAACGCTCCTATGCGCGAACCCTCCGGAGAGGTTCCCGCATGGCGGGCGGATCCTGGCGAATCACTCCGCCCCACGCCCCTCGCGAGAGAGGGGCGCGCAGACGGAAAGCTTGCGCGGGAGGTTCGCCGGACTCCGCCGCGCGGAGCCCGGCGAGGCCGGATCACTGCGCGGAGTGGATCGAGGCGGGCAGGACCTGCTGCGCCGGAGCCTGGATGTCCCGGTAGATCTGGCCGGTCAGGCAGAGGAAACGCCCGTCGAGCGCATGGGCCGAAATCCCGCCCTGCTGACGGCAGGCCGCCGAAGCCGCCGGATCCTCCTGGAGGTTCAGCGTCACGAAGCCCTCGGAGCCCGCCGAAGCCGTGGGCGCGCTGTAGGTCGGCGAGACGAAGCTCTGCGTGGTGGTGGTCACGGTGGTCGTCGTCGTGGAGGGCAGGGCCGCCGGAAGCGGAGCCGCGACAGGCGCAGGCGCCGCGAACTGCTGGGGCGCGGGCGCGGCGAACTGCTGCGGAGCCGGAGCCGCGAACTGCTGCGGAGCCGGAGCGGGCGCGGCGAACTGGGGCGCGAAGGCGTCCTGGACCGGGGGCTGCGGAATCGCGACGGGGGCGGCGGCCTGCTGCTGGATGATCGGCGCGGTCTGGGTCGAGGTCACCACGACCGAGGGCGGCACCGCCGTGAAGGCGACCGGCTGCTGCGCGACGCCATGGCCCTGGCCGGGGATGGCGGCGGATTCGACGCGGATCGCCTCGACGCCGGGCAGCGAGACCGTGCCGAGCTGCGCGGCGGCGCCGGGAGCGGCCACGCCGCCGATGCAGACCTGGGCGCCGCTGGTGGTGGCCATCATCTGGCCGCCGCGGGAGGCGCAGACGTCGGCGTTCTGCACGAGCTGCGGAGCGGCCGCGGCCGGAAGCCCGGCGCGCACGGCCTGAAGCATCAGGTCGACCGAAGGATCGGAGGTCTGGGCGGAGGCGGGCGCGGCGCCGAAAGCCAGAAGGGCGGCGAAGGCGGTCGGCGCGAAGCGCGGAATCTGACGAATCATGAGGTGCTCCTCCTGCGGGGGGTCGCGAGCTTGCCCGCAAAGATAAAGGTTCGGTTGCCGCCGCTTCAATGGCGCGTGCGGCGAGTCCGCCTCGGGAGGGGTCGTCTGTCTCCTGAAGGCCACATGCGGTCGAGACGCGTTGCGCCTGCGACGCGGGAGGGCTACAAGGCCCCCAAGGGCGCCCGGCCCTCGACGCCGGGCCTTTTCCCATGACCAGAGCTCCAGGGATCCGCGCAAGATGGCCTATCAATACGTCTATCACATGGACGGC
Organism: Neomegalonema sp.; assembly: GCF_028688855.1. GTDB lineage: Bacteria > Pseudomonadota > Alphaproteobacteria > Rhodobacterales > Rhodobacteraceae > Neomegalonema. Next base: position 97,967 of record NZ_JAQTXI010000001.1, read on the forward strand.
GTGTCCAAAGCCTATCCGGGCGGCAAGAAAGTCTTTGAAAACATCCGGCTGTCCTTTCTGCCGGGCGTCAAGATCGGCGTGATCGGCGTCAACGGCGCGGGCAAGTCCTCGCTGCTGCGGATCATGGCCGGGCAGGACAAGGATTTCGCAGGCGAGGCCTGGGCCGCCGAAGGCGCGCGCGTGGGCTATCTGTCTCAGGAGCCGAAGCTCGACGAGAGCAAGTCCGTGCGCGAGAACGTGATGGAGGGCGTGGCGCCGAAAAAGGCCCTGCTCGACCGGTTCAACGAGATCTCGATGAAGCTCGGCGAGGAATATTCCGACGAGCTCATGGAGGAGATGACCCAGCTTCAGGACCAGATCGACGCCCAGAACCTCTGGGATCTGGATTCCCAGGTCGACGTCGCCATGGAGGCCCTGCGCTGCCCTCCCGACGACGCCCCCGTGGCCACGCTCTCGGGCGGCGAGCGGCGCCGGGTGGCGCTCTGCAAGCTGCTGCTCGAAGCGCCCGAGATGCTGCTCCTCGACGAGCCGACCAACCATCTCGACGCCGAGACCATCGCCTGGCTGCAGAAGCATCTGATCGAATACAAGGGCACGATCCTCATCGTGACCCACGACCGCTACTTCCTCGACCAGATCACCAGCTGGATCCTGGAGCTCGACCGCGGCAAGGGCATTCCCTGGGAAGGCAACTACTCCAGCTGGATGGAGCAGAAGGCCAAACGCCTCGCGCAGGAAGAACGCGACGACGCCGCCCGGCAGAAGACCCTCGCCCGCGAACTGGAATGGGTGCGCTCTTCGCCCAAGGCGCGTCAGGCGAAATCCAAGGCCCGCCTCAGCGCCTATGAGGATCTGGCGAACCAGTCCGAGCGCGACCGCATCGGACAGGCCCAGATCATCATTCCCAACGGCCCCCGCCTCGGCGGCAAGGTGATCGAGGCCGAGGGTCTGGTGAAGGGCTACGGCGACCGCCTGCTCATCGACGGATTGACCTTCGCCCTGCCTCCGGGCGGCATCGTGGGCGTGGTCGGGCCGAACGGCGCGGGCAAGTCCACGCTCTTCCGGATGCTCACCGGCCAGGAGCAGGCCGACGGCGGATCGATCACGCTCGGCGAGACGGTGCAGCTCGCCTACGTCGACCAGTCCCGCGACGCGCTCGACCCGAACAAGACCGTCTGGCAGGAGATCTCCGGCGGACTCGACATCCTCAAGCTCGGCGACGCGGAGATGAACAGCCGCGCCTATGTCGGCGCCTTCAACTTCAAGGGCGGCGACCAGCAGAAGAAGGTCGGGATCCTCTCGGGCGGCGAACGCAACCGCGTCCACATGGCCAAGCTGCTGAAGTCGGGCGGCAACGTGCTGCTCCTCGACGAGCCGACCAACGACCTCGACGTGGAGACCCTGCGCGCGCTCGAAGACGCCCTGCTCGACTTCGCCGGATGCGCCGTGGTCATCAGCCATGACCGCTGGTTCCTCGACCGCATCTGCACGCATATCCTCGCCTTCGAGGGCGATTCGCACGTCGAATGGTTCCAGGGCAACTTCGAGGATTACGAGAAGGACAAGATCCGGCGCCTCGGCCCGGATTCGGTCGAGCCCAAGCGGCTGAAATACAAGAAGTTCGCCCGCTGACTCCGTGAAGCCTCCCGAGGCGGCCGCCCTTTCCTGCGCGCCGCCTCCCCCGAGCCCCGACCGAGCCGGAGCTTGACAGGAGGGGGCGGGGCGGTTGGACTCCGCCCCGGTCTTCCGCGAGTCGCGTCCTGTCGTTCAGGCTGAGGGGAAACGCCCATGAAACGTCTCCGGCTTGCGGCGACGCTCGCTCTCTGGGCGGGAGTCTCCGCCGCGCCCCTTTCCGCGCAGACGCCCGCCGTCTCGCCCGCCCCCGCGCCTGCGCCGGCCTCGGCGGCCCTGAGCTTCGCGCCCGCCTGTCCGCGGTTCCAGGTCATCTGGGGAGTGCCCGACAAGCCCCTGATCCCCGCCCGACGCTTCTGCGCCTGCATCTCGGAGAAGGTGCGCGATCTGGCCGAGACCTATCCCGACATGCCGGTCACCGCCGCCGCCCTGAGCTTCACGGCGCTGGATCCGACCGCCGCCCAGGCCGCCGAAGAGGCCTACGGATCGGGCGCGCCCTCGGCGCTGCTGAGCCGCCATGTCTACGGCTTCGCGGCCCTGAGCGCCGCCGCCGAAAGCTGCGCGCCGCTCCCGCCCGCCGAAGCGGAGGAGCCCGTCCCGGACGAGGATCCGCCCGAAGGCTTCGAGCCCCCCGCCGAAGACGCGCCCTGACCGCACGCCCCTGATCGCGCTGCGGCTTTTCATTGGGTCGCGCGATTCACCAGGGCGGCCTTCGGCCCGCCCTGATCGCGCTCCGTCGGGAGAGTTTCCGCCTTCCGAGCCGATGATGTAAGCTTCCGGCGAAATCCGCCCTCCGGCGGAAGCCCAGGGGAAGCCATGGCCATCGTTCCCTATCACGTCGAGGCGATGCTGGAGCGTCTGCGGCGGGTCTTCGACTCCATCGCCGGAGCGCGGGCGCATTTCACGCCCTCGCCGGAGGCCGAGCCGACGCGCCCCCTCCGCCCCGCCCGCGAGGCCTCGGCGGCGAATCTCGCGCGCTTCTGGGAGAGGCTGGAGGCCGAAAGCGGCGCCTCCGCCGAAGATCGCGAGATCCTCGCCGGGCCGGAGGATCTGGAGGCCGCCCCGCTCTACAGCCGCAACATCGAGAATTACGTGGGTCGGGCCAAGCTGCCCATGGGCGTGATCGGGCCTTTGCGGGTGCTGGGGCTCAACGCGCGGGGCGATTACTTCATTCCTCTGGCGACCACCGAAGCGGCTCTGGTGGCCTCCTATGGCCGGGGCGCCGAGGCGGTCGGGCGGGCGGGGGGCGTCGCGACGGCGCTGCTCGGAGAAGGCGTCCTGCGCAGCCCCGGCTTCATCTTCGCCGACATCCTGGAGGCGGGCGTCTTCGTGGACTGGGTCGCGCGGGAGGCCGAGGCTCTGAAGGCCGCCGCCGAGGCCACAACCCGCCATGGCGAGCTTCTGTCTCTGGAGCCCATGCTCGACAGCGATTGCGTCTTCCTGCTCTGCCGCTACGCCACCGGCGACGCGGCGGGCCAGAACATGGCCACCATCGCCACTCAGGCGCTCTGCGACCATATTCTCGAACATACGCCCGTGAAGCCGCTGCACGCCTTCGTGGAGGCGAATTTCTCCGGCGACAAGAAGGCCAGCCATCTGGGGCTTCTCGCCGGACGCGGACGCAAGGTCACCGCCAGCGTCACCCTGCCCGACGAGATCATCCGCCGCCATCTGCGCGCCGAGCCCGAAGCCATGCTGGCTTATGGCCGCATGGCCAATCTGGGGGCGCTGCTCTCGGGACAGATCGGGGCTCAGGCCCATTACGCCAACGGACTCGCGGCCTTCTACATCGCCACCGGACAGGACGCCGCCTGCGTCGCGGAATCCGCCGTGGGCTTCACCCGCATGGAGCCGCGCGAGGGCGGGCTGTTCTTCTCGGCCACCCTGCCCAACATCCTCGTGGGCTCGGTGGGCGGAGGCACCGGCCTGCCGACCCAGGCGGCGGCCCTGCGCATCCTCGGGCTTCAGGGCGAGGGCAAGGCGGCGGCTCTGGCCGAGGTGACGGCGGCGCTCTGTCTCTGCGGCGAGATCTCGATCATCGCGGCCATTTCGGCGGGCGAGTTCACCCGCGCCCATGCGCGGCTCGCGCGGCGGGCGCCGAAAAGCAAGGCCCCGTCATGACCGAGGAAACAGGTTTGAGCCTCGCGCGCAGGCTCTGGATCTATCAGGCCGAGCGCTTTCCCCTGCTGAAGAGCGGAATCCTGCTGGCGGCCTTCTCGGCGGCGAGCCTGAGCGTGTCGGCCCATCTGGGCGGCAGGCCCGCGCCGGGACTCTGGGTCTATCTGGCGGCCTGGCTCTGCATGCTCGCCTTCTTCTTCCAGATGCGGGTCTGCGACGAATTCAAGGATCATGAGGAGGATGCGCGCTTCCGTCCCGAAAGGCCCGTCCCGCGCGGGCTGGTGACGCTCGGGTTTTTGCGCGATCTCGGGCTTGGCGCGGGCGCGGTCATGATCGCCGCGAGCCTCAGCGTGGATTGGCGGCTCCTGGGGCTTTTGGCTCTGGTCTGGGGCTGGCTGGCGCTGATGACGCTCGAATTCGGCGCCCCCGCATGGCTCAAGGCGAGGCCGATCCTCTATCTGCTCTCGCATATGCTCATCATGCCGCTGATCGACCTTTTCGTGACGGCGATGGAGTGGCTCCCGGCGGCGGGGAGGCCTCCGGCGGGTCTGGGCGGCTTTCTGGCGCTCAGCTTCGTCAACGGCTGCGTGCTGGAGATCGGGCGCAAGATCTGGGCGCCGCAGAGCGAACGTCCCGGCGTCGAGAGCTATTCGGGGCTCTGGGGGCTGGAGCGCGCGGCGCGGATCTGGATGGGCGTGGTGGCTCTGGCCTGGGCGCTGCTGCTCTGGGTGGGCTGGGCGATGGGCGCTTTCGGCGTCGTGGCGCTGATCGGGACCGCCGCGGCTCTGGCGGCGCTCATGGCGGGCCTGGGATTCTTGGCCTCCGCGACGCCGGAGCGCGCCAGGCGCCTCGACCTCATGGCCGGGCTCTGGGTCTTGCTCTGCTATGCGGCGGCGGGATTCGCGCCCTTCCTCACGGGAGGCGGCTCATGATCCTGACCGGAGAAGCGGCGCGGGATTCCGCACGGGCGGGCGGCAAGGCGGCGGCTCTGGCGCGGCTTCAGGCGGAAGGCTTCGAGATTCCGCCTTTCTTCGCGCTGGAGGGCGAGGCGGCGGATTTACGCGAGGCTCTGGCGGCTCTGGGTCCGGGGCCTTACGCGGTGCGCAGTTCGGGCCGCGAAGAGGACGGCGCGAGCCATTCCCACGCCGGACAATTCCTCTCCTTGCTGAACATCCCCGCCGAGGGCGTGGCGGAGGCCGCCCGCAAGGTGCGGGACTCCGGCCTCACGGACTCGCTGAGGGCCTATCGCGCGGCGAGAGGGCTGGACCCTGAAGGCGGCGCTCCCGCCGTGCTGGTGCAACGGATGATCGCGCCGCGCGCCGCCGGAGTCGCCTTCACCGCCGATCCGGTGACGGGCGAACGCGGCGTGCTGCTGATCTCGGCGGTGGAGGGGCTGGCCGACAGGCTCGTCGGCGGCGAGGTCGAGGGCGAGGACTGGCGCCTCGACGCCCGGGGCCATGCGACGTCCGCCAGCGAAGGCCCGCGCGTCTTGACCGAGGCCGACCTCAAGGCTCTGGCGGATCTGGGCCGGGCTCTGGAGGCGAAGCTCAAGGGGCCGCAGGATTTCGAATGGGCCTTCGAGGGCGAAAAGCTCTGGCTGCTTCAGGCGCGGCCCATCACCACCCTGCCCGCCTCCCTCCTCGCGCCGCCGGACCCGGCGCTGACGGTCTTCGACAACTCCAACATCGTGGAGAGCTATCCGGGAGTCGTCTCGACGCTGACCTACGGCTTCGCGCAATATGTCTATGCGCGGGTCTATCAGCGGCTTCTGGGGCTGCTCGGCGTGAAGCGGGAGACCATCTCCGATCATCGGGAGGTGCTGGAGAACCTCCTCGCGCGGGCGGATGGGCGCGTTTACTACAACCTCGCCAATTGGCGGAAGGCGCTCGGCCTGCTGCCCGGCGCGCGGCTCAACGCTCAGTTCATGGATTCCATGATGGGCCTCGACGAGCCCTTGCCCGCCGATCTCCTCGCCCGCCTGACGCCCCCGCCCGCCCAGGGACTCGCGCGCTTCGGGGAATACGCCCGACTCGGCGGCGCGGGGCTGAGGCTCTTTCGGGAATGGCTGCGTCTGCCCGGACGCATCCGCCTCTTCGAGCAACGGCTCGAAGCCGCCCTCGCCCGCCCCGCCGGAGAGCTGAAGGGCCTCCCGTTTTCGGCTCTGGCGGAGGAATACCGGCGCATCGAGGCGCAGCTTCTGGAGCGTTGGGACGCACCCCTCGTCAATGATTTCCTCTGCATGATCGCCTTCGGCTCCTCGCGGAAGATGCTGGAGCAGGCGGGCGGCGACCGGGGCCTGACGCTGCATAACGACGTGATGATCGGTCAGGGCGACATCGTCTCCGCCGAACCGGCGAAGCGCATCCGCGAGATGGGCGCCCTCGCCCGCCGCGAACCCGCCCTCATGGAGGCTTTGCGCCGCAATGACTCCGAGGCTCTGGCGGCGGGAGCGCTCGGGCCGCCTCTGGCGGGCTATCTCGCCAGATTCGCCGATCGCTGCGCCGAAGAGCTGAAGCTCGAAAGCGTGACGCTCGATGAAGATCCGCGCCCTTTGCACGCCGCCGTGCTGGCCGCCGCCGGAAAGCCCGAATCCGCAGGCCCGCCGCCGCCGCTCACCGAGGCCGATGTGAAAGCCCGCCTGAAGGAGATCGCGCCGAAACGACCTGTCTGGCGTCTGCTTGCGCGGCGCAGGCTGGCTCAGGCGAAAACCCTTGTGCGGCACCGCGAGAATCTCCGCTTCGAGCGGACCCGCATCTTCGGACGCGCAAGACGGCTCTTTCTGGAGATGGGCGCGCGATTGACCGCCGCCGGGAAGCTGGAGGCTCCGCGCGACGTTCTGCACCTCACGCATCTGGAGCTTCTGGGCGCCGTCGAAGGCTTCGGCGCGGATCTCGATCTGAAAGGGCTCGTCGCGCTGCGCAAACCCGCCGACGCCCGGTCTCTGGCGCGGCCTGCGCCGCCCGCACGCCTGAGGATCGAAGGCGCGGCGCTCACCGGGCTGGATCAGGCCCTCGCGGCGCCCCGCGCCTCCGGCCCGCGCTCCGCAGACGAAGAGCGCAAGGGAACCGGATGTTCGGCGGGTCTGGCGCGCGGCGCGGCGAAGATCATCCTCGACCCCCGCACGGAGAGCCTCGCGCCGGGCGAGATCCTCGTGGCGCCCCATACGGACCCCGGCTGGATCGCGCTCTTCGCCAACGCCTCCGCCCTCGTGGTGGAGCGCGGGAGTCTGCTCTCGCATTCGGCCATCGTGGCGCGCGAACTCGGGATTCCCTGCGTGGTCGGGCTGAAAGGGGCGACGGCCTGGCTGGTCTCCGGCGAAGAGATCGAAGTGGACGGCGCGGGCGGATTCGTGCGAAGACTCAAATCATGAACAACGTTCAATCACCTATCGAGGCCCATGCCGCCTTCGACCAGATCCGCTACGCCCAGCTTTGGGAGGACGCCGATCCCCTCTTGCTCGGGCTCGGCGAACAAAAAGGCGGGACGCTGGTCTCCATCTGCTCGGCGGGCGACAACGCCCTCGCCCTGCTGCTGCTGGATCCGGCGCGGGTGGTGGTGGCCGATCTCTCTCCGGCGCAACTGGCCTGCCTGAGGATTCGCCTGAGCGCCTGGGGCGCCCTGACCCATGGCGAGCTTCTGGAGCTGTTCGGCTCGCGGCCCTCGGCCCGACGCGGCGAGCTTCTGGACAAGGCCGCCCGCGACCTCTCCGCCGAGGATCAGGCCTTCTGGGCGCCGTTGAAATCCGAGGTCGAGGCTCATGGCCTCGGCGGGATCGGCAAGTTCGAGCGCTATTTCCGGCTTTTCCGGCGGCGGGTCTTGCCCCTGGCCCATTCACGCCGCACGGTCGAAGCCATCTTCGAGCCGCGCGACCGCGCCGGGCGCGCGGAATTCCTCGACCAGCGTTGGAGCAACTGGCGCTGGCGGCTTCTGCTGAAGCTGTTTTTCTCTAATTTCGTCATGGGGCGGCTCGGGCGGGATCCGGCCTTCTTCGCCCATGTCGAGGGGAGTCTGTCGGATCATGTGGCGCGGCGGCTGCGTCATGCGGCGGTGGATCTCGATCCTTGCGCGAATCCCTTCCTGCGCTGGATCTTCTTCGGGACTCACGGCGAGGCCCTGCCGCTCCCCTGGCGCCCCGAGTCCTTCGAGCCCATCCGCGAACGCCTCGACCGCATCGAGATCCGGCCCGGCCCCGTCGAGACCGCCCTCGAGCCCGGCGAAAGGGCGGACGGCTATAATCTCTCCGACATCTTCGAATACATGCCGCCCGAGGCCTTCGCGCGGATCTACGCCAGCCTTCTGGACAAGGCGTCTCCGGGGGCGCGTCTGGTCTATTGGAACATGATGGCGCCGCGCCGGGGCGCCGATCTTGCGGGATCAGCCGGGCGCGCGATCCGGCGCGCGGATCTGGAGCAGGCGGGGGCGGCCATGGACAAGGCTTTCTTCTATTCCGACTTCATCGTCGAGGAGGCGCCGTCGTGACTCCGGAAACCGCTCTGGCGCTGCGCCATGTCGGGCTCGTGCTGAGCTTCATCCTCGCGCTTCTGGGGGTGCTGGGCTTCGCGCGCTGGCTGGCCGAAAGGGAGGGGCTCGGGCCGGAGGGACAGCGCAAGCTCGCCCATATGGCGGCTGGGCTTTCGGCCCTCGCCCTGCCGATGCTCTTCAGGGAGCCCTGGCCGGTGATGCTCCTCATGGGGCTGTCCTTGCTGGTGCTGGGAGTCCTGCGCCTGCCCGCCCTGCGCCGCAGAGGCCTCGGCGCGGCGCTGCATGGCGTCGAGCGTCAGTCCTTCGGCGAGATCTGGCTGATTCTGGCCGTGGGCTTCCTCTTCCTGCGCTCGGGGGGAGAACCGATCCTCTATGCGTTGCCGCTTCTGCTGCTGGCTCTGGCCGATGCGGCGGCGGCTCTGGTGGGCTCGGCCTACGGACGCAGCCGCTTCGCCGTCGCCAGCGGAGAAAAGAGCCTCGAAGGCGTGACGGCCTTCTTCATCGTGGCCTTTCTGGTCAGCATGATCGCGCTCCTGCTGCTGACCGACATCCCGCGTCCCGCCGTGATCCTGCTGGGGCTGATGACCGCCGCCTTCGCCGCCCTCGTCGAGGCCGACAGCTGGCGGGGTCTGGACAACCTCTTCGTGCCGGTGGGCGCGCATTTCCTGCTCGCGAGCTATCTGGACGCGCCTCTGGCCGAGCTGGCGGCCATGGCGGGAATCTTCCTCATCGCGCTCTGGGCGGCCTTGCGTCTGGCGCCGAGGCTCGGGCTTTCCGACCACGCCGCCCGCGCCGCCACGGTGCTGATCTTCCTCGTCTGCGCCGTGACCAAGGCCCAGAACGCCCTTCTGCCCGCCCTGGCGATTCTGGCCCATCTGGCGGCGCGGCGGACGCGGCCCGATTCCAGCCCCTTCCCCGATCTGGATTTCCTCGCGGCGACGGCTCTGGTCAGCCTGCTCTGGCTGGGGGTGGGCGAGGGCTTCGGCCCCACCGCGATCAATCTCTACGGCCTGACCTTCGCGGGGATCGCGGCGGCCCATCTGGCCCTCGCGCTGCCGCGGCGGCGGCGCTGGATCTGGATTCCCGCGGCGGCGGCTCTGGGCGGAGCGGTCTGGCTCGTCGCGCGGGGCAACGTCCATTCGCCCGACTGGGGCGGCGGATTCGCCCCCTGGATCGCCCTCAGCCTGCTTCTGGCGGGCGCAGGTCCGCTCTGGCGGCCTGAATCCTATGAAACCTGGCGTCGGGCGAAGATCTTCGCGGCGGCGCTGATCGTTCCGGCGGGACTTTACGCCGCCTGGCATCTCATGCGGGGAGGACTCGCGGCGTGACCGAAATCAAGGACGAGATCTTCAGGAACGACGGCGCTTCGGCGGTCCTCCATCGCGACGCGCCGCCGTTCGAGGAGCGGCGCGCCGCCGCGGTGGGGCGCTGGCGCTGCCTTGATCCCGTTTCGGGCGCGGATCTGCTCAACCAGATGGCCCGACAGGCCGCAGGAGAGGGATTCCGCGCCCTCGTCGGCCCCATGAACGGCGACACCTGGGGCGCCTATCGGCTGGTGACCGAAACCGACGGCTCACCGCCCTTTCCGCTCGAACCGGTCAACGGGCTGGAGGATCTCACGGCCTTCCGGGTGGCGGGCTTCTCCTCCATCGCGGATTACGTCTCGACGCGGCTGGCGCTGGACCGGCTCTCGGCCTTCGCGCCGGAGGAAGGCGAGATCCGGGACCCCGCCCTGCGCCTGCGCTTCTGGGACGGCAAGGAGCCCGAAGCCCTGCTCGGACGCCTGCATGCGCTCTCGCTGAAGGCCTTCGCGCGCAATCCCTTCTTCCGGCCCATCGACCGCGCCTCCTTCTCCGCCCATTACGCGCCGATCATGCCTCTGGTGGATCCGCGTTTCGTGATCCTCGCCGAGAAGGGCCCGGATCTCGTCGGCTTCCTCTTCGGCTATCCGAACTTCAACGAGGGGCCGCAGCCGGAATCCGCCGTGATCAAGACCTACGCCAGCCTTCAGATCGGGCTCGGGCGGCGCATGGCCGATCTCTTCCACCGCCGCGCCCGCGACATGGGATTCAACCATGTGATCCACGCCCTCATGCGCGAGGACAATCGTTCGCGCGATTCCAGCCGACTCTACGGCGCCGAGGTCTTCCGTCGTTACGCGCTGATGGCGCGGCGGCTGCCGTGAATCTGCTGGAGCCCTTCCTCTCGGCCGTCGAGCGGCGGGGCGAACGCCTCGCGCTGATCGAGGGGAGCGGCGCGGAAGCCAGCTACGCCGCCCTCGCCGCCCGCTCCGAGCGTCTGGCGGGGGCCTGGGCGGCGGCGGGGCTCGGGCCGGGAGACCGCGCCATGATCGCCCTGCCGGTCGGGATCGGGCTTTACGCCGCCATCGCCGCGCTCTGGCGTCTGGGGGCGGTCGCGGTGTTTCCCGAGCCCGCCCTCGGGCTGAGGGGCCTCAATCGCGCCGTGGAGATCGCCGCGCCCAAGGCTCTGATCACGACGGGCTGGCTCCATCTGCTGCGGCTGCTGCCCGCCTTCTGGTCCACGCCGCTGAAGCTGGGCCTGAACGAGGGCGAGCCCCGGCGCGGGGTTTACGAAGCGGCGCCCGATCATCCGGGCCTGATCAGCTTCACCTCCGGCTCGACGGGGAGGCCCAAGGCCATCGCGCGCAGCCACGCCTTCCTCGCGGCGCAGAACGCCTGCGTGGCGGATCTCCTGCGCAGCGCGGAGCCGAGCCGCGATCTGGTGGGATTCCCGGTCTTCGTCATCGCCAATCTGATGCTCGGGAACGCCTCGATCCTGCCCGACTGGAGCCCCCGCCGCCCCGAGCTTCTGGCGCCCGAGCGCCTCGCCGCCCGCCTCCGCGCGACCCGGGCGGAGCGCGCCCTCCTGCCGCCGGTCCTCTGCGCGAAGCTGGCCGAGGGCGGGCCGCATCCCGGCTTGCGGGCGGTCTTCACCGGCGGCGGCCCCGTCTGGCCGGACATCCTCCAGGCCATGGCCGAGCGTCTGCCGGGCGTCGGGACGACGGCGGTCTACGGCTCCACCGAGGCGGAGCCCATCGCCCATCTGCGCGGCGCCGAGATCGGCGCGCAGGATCGGGAGGCGATGCGTTCGGGCGGCGGCCTGCTGGCCGGAAGGCCCGTGCCGCAGATCCGGCTGAGGCTGGAGGAAGGCGAAATCCTCGTGACGGGGGAGCACGTCAACAAGGGCTATCTCGGGGGCGCGGAAGACGCCGGGACCAAGCTCCGGCGCGCGGGCGAGATCTGGCATCGCACCGGAGATTCCGGACGCCTCGACGATCAGGGGCGGCTCTGGCTGCTCGGGCGTCAGGGCGCAGAGGCGGCGGGGCTCAAGCCCTTCGCCGTCGAGGCCGCCGCGCGCTTCTGGCCCGGCGTGAAGGCCGCGGCCCTGCTCGATCTGGAGGGACGGGCGGTTCTGGCCCTCGAAGGGGAGGCGGGCCAGGCCCCGCTCTGGCGGCGCGAGGCGGCGAAGCTCGGGGCTCTGGAGGTCCGGCCCGTGGCGCGGATTCCCGTGGACCGGCGCCATGGCTCCAAGACGGATCTGCAGGCGCTGCGCCGCCTGCTCGGCGCGACGCCCTCAGCTCGCGCCTGAGCCGATCGGGCGACGCGGCGGCGTGACCTTCAGCTCTACGCCCGAGTCGAGCACCGACTGGACGACGGCGTCGATGAACTCGTCCACGGAGCCCGCGAGGAAACCCAGACTCGTCACGCCGTCCCAATTGGCCATCTCGCGCCAGGGATAGGCGTTGCGCGGCGCGAAGATCGCCAGATAGCGGCTGGAGAGCGGAATCGTCCCGCGCGAATGCCACTCCGTGCGCAGATCGGCCATGCTCCTGCAGCAGCCGTATTCGCCGGAGCCGTAATGACGATCCTCCGAGCGGCCGACCAGGGTCGCCTGAACCGCGGAGATCTCTCCGGATCTGCGCAGCGCGTTGTAGAGCCTCACCGTGAGGTCGTCCACATGAGGCGTCAGAGGCGGGCCTCCTCCGGCCTGATAGGCCGCGAGGTCCTCGGGCCCCAGAGGCACGCTGTGGGTGTCGGTCCAGAGCGCGACGACCTGAAGCACATGCCGCGAGAGCGCAGGACCGTCGGGCGGATTCTCGAGGGGCGCGGTCAGCGCATGCGCGACCGCCGCCGCCGCGGATTCCGGGAAATCCATGCCGCCGATGGGCAGGCGGCTCAGGATCAGCGACCGGAGCTGATCGCGCCGGGCGGGGTCGGACATGTCGTAGACCGGAGATTCCTCCCAGGCGGGCGCGACCACCGGATCATGACGCAGATCGCGGAAGAACCCGACCTTCACGAAGAGCCGCCCCATCTCGACGCCCTTCTGCTCCAGACGCGTGCGCATCTGGGCCTCGAAATCCGCCATGGCCATGCCCGCCACCTGGATCAGGCCCATCATGGAGACGGTCACGTCGAGGAGGAAGTAGATGTAGATGTCCTTCACGCCGCCCTTGCTGGCGTGAGCCTCCACTTCGGCGGTCAGGCTGCGGACCCCGGCCAGACGCAGGAAGCTGGTCTCGCCGATGGCGCGGACCCTCACGGCGGCGTGGCTGACGTTGTAATCCGGATCATGGTCGAAATCGATGGCGGGAGGCTGCTGGGTCACGTATCCCGCCGTCTCGCCCACGAAGAGGATGCGCTCCGCCACGTCGCGCGCGGCGGCCTCGTCGCCGGTTTCGTGGAAATGCCGCGCCGCCGAAAGCGCCGCCGAGTCGGCGGTCTTCTGGAGCGTGTCGCGGGCGCGGTGGAAATTGCTGTATTCGACCGCCCCGCCGCTGATCAGCACCAGCAGGAACAGACAGACGCCCATCAGCGGAGCGACCGCCCCGCGTCGGGATCTGAAGAAGGAAGAGCGAATCCGCATCTGGGCGCATCCCTGGCAGGGCGGGCTTCCCGAAGGTTTCGCGAAGCCTGGAGGTCGCCGGACCGACCGGCGCGCCGCCCCGGAAGGCGGTGCGGAGCCCCGCTGCGCGCAGGGCCCTCGCGGTCGGGAGCCGGAGGCGCGCCTCAGCGGCCGCCGCTCCCGCCCCAATGGCCGGAAGAGGAGGAGCCGCCGCTGCTCCAGCCTCCGGAGCTCCAGGTCCAGCTGCCGGAAGAGGTGGAGCTCCAGCCGCTCGAGGAGGAGCCCGAAGACGATCCCGAAGACGCGCCGCCCGAGGAGGAGGCGCCGCCCGGAGGAGAAGCGGCCTCCGCCGGTCCGGGGTCGATGGAGCCGGTGCTCATGTCCGAAGAGCCGCGGCTGGAATCCGCCCAGGGCGAGGCTCCGGAAGGCGGCGGCTCGATCTGCAGCGAGACGCCCGATTCGATCACCGCCCGAACCACGCCGTCGATGAAGGCGTCGGCGGAGCTGTCGACGTAATCCATGCCGATGACGTTCTCCCAGCGGGTCATTTCGCGCCAGGGATACTGATTCTGGTAGACGAAGAGCGCCAGATAACGGTTGGACAACCCGACCGCTCCGCGCGACAGCCATTCGGTGCGCAGCTGCTCCATGCTCTTGCAGCAGCCGTAATAGGAGGAGTTGTAATGCGCGTCCTCGACGCGGACTCCGGGGGTGGCGGACATGGACCTCTGGAGGGCGGCCAGCTCGCCGTTCTGCCGCAGCGTCTGATAGAGCGGCACGGTCAGGTCGTCCACCTGAGGCCGCATCGCGCTGCCGTTGGCGGCCCGATAGGCGGAGAGATCCTCGGGGCCGAGGGGCAGGCCCTCCACATGGGTCCAGACGCCGATCACCTGGATCATGTGCCGCGAGAGCGGCGCGCCGCCCACCGGCAGCTCCAGCGGCGAGGTCAGGGCGTAGGCGATGGCCGCCGTCGAGGATTCGGGCGTGTCGCCGCCGCCGGTGGCCCTGCGGGCGCGGATGTGGTCGCGCATCAGCAGGCGCTGCGCCGGATCGGACATGTCGTAGACCGGAGACTCCTCCCAGGCCGGCGGATCCATGTCGCTGCGCAGGTCGCGGAAATAGCCGGTCTTCACGAAGAGCCGCCCCATCTCGACGCCCTGCTGCTCCAGACGGGTGCGCAGCTGCGCCTCGAAATCGACCATGGCCGTGCTGGCCACGTTGATCAGGCCCTGCATCGAGCCGGTCACGTCGAGCAGGAGATAGACGTAGATGTCCTTCACGCCGCCCTTGGTGGCGAAGGACTCGACCTCCGCCGTCAGGCTCTCGATCCCCGCCAGACGCATGAAGCTGGTGGCCGCCTTCGCGCGCACCCGCATGGCGGCGTGGCTGCTGTGATGCTCCTCGTTGTATTCGACCTTGAAGTCGAAGGGGAGCTGGGTGGCGTATCCGGAGGTCTCGCCGGCGGCCAGGATCCGCTCGACCAGCGTGCGGGCGGCGGCCTCGTCGCGATTCTCGTGGAAGTGCCGCGCCGCCGAAAGCGCCGCCGCGTCGGCGGTCTTCTGGAGCGTGTCGCGGGCGCGGTGGAAGTTGCTGTATTCGACCGCCCCGCCGCTGACCAGAACCAGCAGGAACAGGCAGACGCCCATCATCGGGGCGACCGCTCCACGGCGGGATCGGGAGAAGAGGGAGACGAGCCGCATCATTCGAATCCTTGAGACCGGGAACCTCCGCAGTCTTTGACGAAAGCTTGAAGGAAGCCTGAAGCCTCATGGTGAACCGGAGCCGCAAGCGCCGATCCGGCGCATGCGCCGCAGCTCTGCGCCTTGACCGGCCCGCAACCCCTTCGTTATGAGGAGGCCGCGCGCTCGCGCGCAAGATTCTGAGGCTTCAAGTCAGGTGCGGCGAATGAAAACGACTCGGACGGTTGAGAAGATTCTGGAGAGCTACGGCGCCGATTCGCCGGGCGTGAAGGCCAATCTGCGCCGCATGCTGATGGCCGGAAGGCTCGGCGGAACCGGCAAGATGATCATCCTGCCGGTCGACCAGGGCTTCGAGCACGGACCGGCGCGCAGCTTCGCGCCCAATCCCGAAGCCTATGATCCGCTGTATCATCCGCAGCTCGCCCTCGAGGCCGGCCTGAACGCCTACGCCGCCCCGCTCGGCATGCTGGAGGCCGCCGCCGACCGCTACGCCGGACAGCTGCCGCTGATCCTCAAGCTGAATTCGGCCAACAGCCTCCTGCCGAAATCCGCGCCCAAGGACCAGGCGGTCACCGCCTCGCCTCAGGACGCCCTGCGGCTCGGCTGCTCGGCGGTGGGCCTGACCATCTATCCGGGCTCGGGCAGCTCGCTCGACATGTTCGAGGAAGCCGCCCAGATCATCGCCGAAGCCAAGGCCTATGGCCTGGCGGCGGTGGTCTGGTCCTATCCGCGCGGCGAGGACCTCGGCAAGGACGGCGAGACCGCCTTCGACGTCACCGCCTACGCCGCCCACATGGCCGCCCTGCTCGGCGCCCATGTGATCAAGGTCAAGCTGCCCACCGACCATCTCGAGCAGCCCGACGCCAAGAAGGTCTATCAGGCCCAGAAGGTGCCCGCCGGATCCCAGGCCGAGCGCGTGGGCCATGTGGTGCAGTCCTGCTTCGCGGGTCGGCGTCTGGTGATCTTCTCGGGCGGCGCGGCCAAGGGCTCGGATTCGGTCTACGCCGACGCCCGCGCCATCCGCGACGGCGGCGGCAACGGCTCGATCATCGGCCGCAACGTCTTCCAGCGCCCCCGCGCCGAGGCTCTGGAGATGCTCAACGAGCTGGTCGCCATCTATCGCGGCAAGGCCTGAGCGAAACGGAAAGGGAGCGCCTCCGCCTTGCGGAGACGCTCCAGGGGTCCCTCGGACAGCGGCCTTTCCGGAGATCCCGGAGGGGCCGCTTCTTCTTGATCTCGCCATCTCCGTCTTGCGGAGGCTCCGGGGTCAGGCGGCGTCGGAATCGCCGCCGTTCTCGGCGTTCATCAGCGCGTCGAGATACCAGTCCAGAGCCGTGATCACCACGTCTTCGGGCTCGCAGCCCATGTTCTGGGCCAGATGCCGGATCATCTCGGCGCGCTGGGCGTCGATGGGCATGAGCATCTCGCCTTCGTCGAAACCGGCGCGGGCCTCGGCGTAGCCCTCCTCCTCGCCATAGACCGCTTCCGGATTCTCCGCATAGGCGGGCTGCTCCTGCTCGCCGGACTCGACGGAGTCGCCATGGCTCGCGGCGGGCTCCGCGTCGAAGACCGAAAGCTGGGCCTCGTATTCGCGCTTGTGCGCCTCCTCGACGGCGCGGGACCTCTCCTCGGCGGGCGTCTCCCAGAAGGCGGGGTCGTCGAGGGGCTCCAGCGCGGAGACGGGCGGGAGCTCCACGGGCGCAGGCCGGGAGACCTCGGCGCGCGGCGCGCGCGAAGGCTCGGGATGGGCGTAGGCGGGGTCGTCGAAGGAGACCTGGTCGAGGAAATCCCCGGCGTCTCCGGCGGCCGTCTCGCGGGGCTCCTCAGCGACGGGATCCCGGCGCATGGACTCGACCGGAGGCTCGGGCTTCCTGGCCTCGAAGACGGGCTCGGGCGGACGCGGCGGCTCGGAGGCCGAAGGCATGGCGATCACGGCTTCGGCCTTCGCGCTCCGGGAGAAGAACGGATCGAAGGACGCCTCGGCGACGGGCTCGGGCTCGGGAGCGGGCGCCGCAGGCTCGGGCGCGGCCGCGAGCGGCGCAAGGGGCTCGGGCCGGGAGGGCGCGACGGGCTCCGGACGCGACGCCCGGACCGGATCCGCCGCAGGCGTCGGGAGAGGCGGCTCGGGCGGCGCGGCCGCCGCAGGGGGCGGAGGCGGCGCGACCGGCGGAGGCGGGGCCGGAGCGGCGGGCGGAGGCGCAGGACGCGCCGCGACGGGCGCGGGCCCCGCGGGCCTCTCGCCCTGAATGGCCAGCAGATCCTCGATGGAGGCGGAGGCTCCGGCGTCCGAACCCGAGAAGGGATCCTCCAGCCCGAGCGCCTTGAAATAGAGGGAGAGGCTGTCGCCCCCGGTCGCGCCGCCCGCCGGGCCCGCGGCGGGCTCGACGACGGGAGCCCTGGGCGGCGGGACGGGCGCGGGAGCCGCCTCGACCTTCGGCGTCGTCCCGACCGCGACGGCGGCGGCTCCGCCCCGGCGCTTGCTCAGCAGCGCGGCGAGACGTTCCGTCTGGGCGGAGAGGGATTCACGTTCGGCCATTGGAGACTCTCCCGCAGCAAGGCTTGCGGCCCCGCAGGGGGGAGACGGAGCCGTGCCGTCAGGAATACGTCGGGAAGCTTAACGCGTGGTTTCGAGACGCGCGGGCTTGAGCGCCTCATAAGCTGCGTTGACGGCGCTCAGCCTTTCGGTCGCGATTCGCAGGGCCTCGGGCGGCAGGCCCCGACCCATGAGCCGATCCGGGTGATTCTCGCGCACGAGGCGAGCCCAGGCCTCGCGCACGACCTCCGGAGAGGCCCCGCGCGGCAGGCCGAGAGCCGCATAGGCGCAGGCGAGTCCCGTCTCGTCGCGGCGCAGGACCCGCCGACGCGCCCCCGCCTCCAGCCCGAAGACGTCGGCCACGGTCTCCAGGAACACGGCCTCCCGACCGTCCAGCTCGCCGTCGCTGCGGGCGATGTGGACCAGACCCGCGAGCACGTCCTCCAGGAATTCGGGACGGTCCACGAACATCTCGGCGATGCGCCGCGCGTAGATCTCGTAGCCCGCCGGATCGCTCTGGGCCTGGGCGAAGAAGCGCTCCACGCCGGGCAGATCCTCGGGCGCGACCTGGAAGGCCTCGATGAAGGCGGCGCGTTCGGGATCGGTGGCGCGGCCGTCCACGCCCGCCATCTTCGCCCCCAGAGCCACAACCGCGATGGTGAAGGCCACGCTGGCCTCCGGAGGCTTCGATTCGCAGCGGAAGACGTCCAGAAGATCGAGGACGCCGGAGTGCTCGAAGAAGGCCCTGACGCGGGACCAGAGAGGCATGACCGGGGGTCTCCGCATCGGAAATTCAGACGTATGCGCCGCCTGCGCGCCATTCCGGAGCATCCTACGCCCCGAGGCCCGCCGCCTTCAAGCCGAAGTTGCGCCGCAGGGGACGCCGGGACCCTCCGGCCCGCTCCCGACGGCTCACGCCTGCGCGACGGGCCGCAGACGCAGCCAGACGCCGCCCTTGGGCCGCAAGGTCACCTGCATGGTGGGCTCGGGGTCGCGGCCCTCCACGGCCTCCAGGGTCACGCGGCGGAGAATCCCGGCGAGAATCAGCATCGCCTCCTGAAGCGCGAAGGCCGCTCCGGGACAGACCCGCGCTCCTGCGCCGAAAGGCAGCCAGGCCTTGCGTCCGGCGTCCTTCTCCTCGGGCCCCTCCCAGCGGGCGGGGTCGAAGAGGTCGGGATCCTTCCAGAGCTTCCTGTGGCGATGCAGGAACCAGGGCCCCACGATCACCGTCGCGCCTGCGGGGACTTCGGCCTTGCGGAACCGGTCCTCCTCAAGAGCCGTCCGCAGGAAGAAGGGCACCGGCGGATACAGCCGCAGAGCCTCCTTGAACACGTCGCGCAGCTTCTCCAGCCTGCGCAGGTCGGAGAACTCCAGCTCGCGCCCCTCCGGCGCCGCGGCCTCGATCTCGGCCCGCAAGGCCGCCTGAGTCCCCGGATCGCGGGCGATCAGGTAGAGCGCCCAGGACAGGGCGCTCGCCGAAGTCTCGTGGCCCGCGAGGAAGAAGATCATCACCTGATCCAGCATCTCCCCGTCGCCGAAGACGGCGCCGGTCTCGGGATCCTGCGTGGTCATGATCGCCGTGGCGAGGTCGTCCGGCGCGGTTCCGGCGCGGATCTCCGCCGAGCGGCGGCGCACGAACTCCAGCAGCAGGGCCCGGATCTCGCGCCCCGAGGCCTCCAGACGCCGGGTGCGGGGACTCTTCGGAAAGATCCGCCAGAAGCCGAAGAGGCTGCGCATGCTCACGAAGGGCGCCTCGGCCTGATAGGCCTGAAAGGCCTTGTAGACGCGCTGGGCGTCCTCGGCGGCGATGGGCGTCGAGAAGAGCGTCCGGAAGATCACGTCGGCGGTGACGTAGGTCATTTCGGGATCCACCGCCCTGGGCGTCCCGTCGGCCAGGGCCGCGAGGCGCTCGGCGCTGTCGCGGGCGGCGGCGCGCATGTCCTCGAAGCTCTTGCGGACCTTGCCCCCCGCGAAGGCCGGGTCGATCATCCGCCGCTGACGCGCCCAGGTCTCGCCGTTGGTGATGAAGACGCTCTCGCCCAGCAGGGGCCGCAAGGCGCGGTCCATCACGGCGCTTTTCGGATAGGCAGAAGCCTTCTCCACCAGCACCCGCCGCACCAGAGCCGGGTCGTTCACGCAGAAGCTCGAATGGCCCCAGACCCGCGAGCGCCCCACCCAGCCGTTGAACAGCTTCTCGTTCAGGGCCGACAGGATGTTGCCCCGCCCGAGCAGATATTTCAGCGCCCCAGAAGCCTGGCTGCGCTGCGCCGGAGGCTTGGGCGGATGGAAGGGGCAGCCGCTCACGCCGGAGCCGCCGCAAGATCAGGCGCGGAGGCGGCCCCCTCGGCTTCGGCGGCGAGCGGCGGCGCATGGCGCGAACTGCGGAGGCCCGCGAAGCGCGTCGCCAGAGAGAGCGGCCCGGCGCAGATGGCGAAATATTCGAAGACTCCGGGGCGCTCGAAGGCGTGGAGATACTGGAAATGCAGCCGGTTCCACTTGCGGCGCAGCCGGGCGTATTCGGCCTCGCCCATGGTCTCGCGGAAACGCCCCGACACCAGCTTCGGACCCGCCCGGCGCTCGGCGGAAGGCGGCGCCTCGTCGCCCGCCAGAGGATCCACCAGAGCGAAACAGGCGCCGTCGGCTTGGGAGGTCACGTCCACCCAGACCGCGTCGGGCCGCGCCGCCAGACTCCGCGACGCCCGCCGCACCTCGGCGCCGCGTCCGCCGCCCACCGCCGAAAAGGCGCTCAGGATCTGGCCCAGGGTCAGGACGCCGATCCGCGCCCCGCGCGCCGCCAGATCCGGATCCCGCGCGAAGGCCCGTCCGCAGATCTCCGCCGCGAAGGCCGCCCCGAGACTGTGGCCGATCACCAGGATCTCGTCGTAGACACCGCTTTTCGAGGCCGCGGCCAGATCCTCGACGAAGCCGTCGAGCCGCGCCTCCAGCTCCGGCGCGGCGCCCGAGGCGTGGTCCTGCATCAGGGCGTAGGCGTCGAAGAGGTAGAAGGCGAAGATCCGGCCGTCGCGCCTGCGCAGCAGACGGAAGACCGCCCGCGCCGCCAGAGCGCCCGACGCCAGCCCCAGGATCCAGCCGACCGAACCCAGAGCCTGGACCATCAGCGCCAGAACCGCCGCCCCCGCCCCGAGAGACAGCAGGAAGTAGAAGGTCACCGCCGCCAGAGGGTAGAGCATGGGAATCATCGGCGTCCAGGCCAGCCGCCCGAGCCGGAAGACATCGCCCGAGAAGATCAGCCGCCCATAGGCGCCATAGCCCCGCAGCGCCCGCCGCCAGAGCGGCTGCTTCATCCGCGCCGAAACCAGATCGCGCCAGGACCAGACCCGCAGGTCCGTTTCGACCTTCGCGCCGGAGTCGTCGGCGTAGACGGCGCTCCAGTCGGCGCGATGGTCGCCCTGGACGGCGCGTCCGACCTCCAGCCGATAGCCCGAGATCCTCGCCTGACGCGCCCCCTCCTCCCGGAAGAGCCGATGATAGCGGCGATCCGGATGCGGATCGAAGCCCGGCATGTAGAAGACCCGCCGACGCCGGACCTCTTGCGCGGAATCCTTCATCCGCCTTCTCCCAGCCCGAGGCGCACCGCCGTGCGGCGCAGAGGAGTCAGGTCGCGGATCGCCGCCAGACCGAAGGCCCGCAGGTCGCGGATCGCCCGCGACTCCGACTTCGCCGCGCGGTTCAGGAGGCCCACCCCGAGTCCGCGCAACCGCAGATCCGGCAGACGGCGGCGCTCGTAGGCCTCCAGAACGGAGGGGGCGCCGGGATCCGGAGCCTTCTCCAGCTCTTCGGCCAGCACCTCGACGTCGCGCAGGGACATGTTCATCCCCTGAGCCCCGATGGGCGGCACCACATGCGCCGCCTCGGCGATCAGCGCCAGACGCGGCGCCTGAAGCCGCTCGGCGAGCTGGCCGACGATGGGCCAGGCCGCCCGCCGCGTCAGCAGCCGGATGCGCCCCAGGGCGAGATCCGCCGCTTCGGCCTCGGCCTGAAGCTCGGCCTCGAAGGCCTCGGGCGACAGGGCCATGAGCCGCGCCGCCTTGAGGTTGGGCGTCATCCAGACCAGCCCCGAACGCAGGGGATCGCGCAGAGGCGTGAAGGTCAGCGGCCCGCCGGAGCTGTGGATCTCGCTGGAGGCGTAGCCATGCGGCCCCTCATGGGCGAGCGCCGCCACAAGGGCCTTCTGTTCGTAATCCACGCGCCGCACGCCGATCCCCGCCGCGCGGCGGATCTCCGACTCCCGGCCGTCGGCCGCGACGAGCAGACGCGCCCGCAAGGTCCGGCCGTCCGAAAGCCGCGCCCGCACGCCGTCGAAGCGGGCGATCCAGTGCTCCAGAGTCATGGGGGCCAGAAGCCGCGCGCCGGGGCGCTCGGCCAGAACCCGCGTCAGGGCCAGACGCAAGGCCGCGTTCGGGATGTTGGAGCCGAAAGGCCCGCCCGCCTCCTCTTCAGGGGGCGTGAAATCCGCCGAAACCCTCGGCGGCTTGCCCGCGTCGGGCGCGCGCTGCACGATGCGCATGATCCGCAAGGGCGCCGCCAGAGGCGCCAGAGCCTCCCAGACTCCGGCGCGGCGGAGAGTCTCCACGGAGGGCCGCAGGAAGGCCGTGGTGCGCAGATCGGCGGCGGGGTCTTCGGGATCGGCCGGAGGCGGCGCCCGCTCGACGCAGATCACGCTGCGGCCCATGGCCGTCAGACGGGCCGTCAGGATCAGGCCCGCCGGACCGCCTCCGACCACCAGAATCTCCGTCTCAAGATCGCCCGCCATGACCGAAACCCACGCTGAAGCTACAGGATCCGATTATGGTCGCGGCCCCTCTTTGGCGCAAGGCGCTCCGCCGCCACGAAAAGACGCGCCCCTCGCCGTGAAGCGGGGAGCGCGCCGGATTCCTCGGGAGATCCTGCGAAGGATCAGCCGCGCATGCGGTCGGTGGGGTCCACCGGCAGATTGTTGCGGCGCAGCTCGAAGACCAGCCCCGCCTCGGGACGCGCCGCCAGAACGCCGAGCAGATCGCCCGGATTCACGCGCTGCCCGACCTTCAGCCCGACCTCGGCGAGCCCGACATGGATCGAGGTCCAGCCGCCGCCGTGATCCAGAACGACCATCACGCCCTGAGGCCCGTTCTCGACATGGATCGCCTCGCCCGCGGCCGCGGCCCGGACAGGCGCGCCCGGAGCGCCCTTCACCTCGACCGAAGTGACGCCATAGGCGTCGCGCCGGGCGGTCAGGGGGCCGCGCAGAGGCCAGACGAAATCCGGAGAAGCCGCGCGCGGCCCGAGCCCGGAGGCCACGGAAGCCGGAACCGCTCTGGTCGAACCGGTCTCGATCCGCCCCTGGGCGGGCAGAACCTGCGGACCCTGCGCGAAGGTCTCGTAGACCGGCACCATGGGGCCGATGCCGCCGCGCGGAATGTAGAGCGGCTGACCCGGATGGATCACCGCGTTCAGCGTCAGGCCGTTGGCCGCCGCGAGGGACTCGACGGAGACTCCGTGCGTCCGGGCGATGCGGTAGAGCGTGTCGCCCGAGGAGACCAGATAGGCCGGGCCGGAAGAAGCCGGAACCAGAGCCCCCGCCCGCAGCGAAGCGGCGTCGGTCCAGAGGCCGGGCTGGCTCTGCGGCAAGCGGACGATCTCGCGGATGTAACGCTGATTGCGCTGATCGGCGTAGATCGGCGTGCCTGGCTCGAAGACCCAGGCGGGCTGAGGCGCCGGGCCGTAATCGAGCACGCGGGCCGAGGCCACGCCGGTCGGCATGGGCGTCGAGGGATAGATCCCCGCGCCGCTCACCGGATAGGGCCGCGGGTAGGGCCGCGACAGATTCGACGGCGGCGCATAGGGCTGCACGTAATTCGTCGGCGGCTGATAATTCGGCTGCTCGTAGGTGGTGGGCGCGGGCGCGGCGTCGAGGCCCAGACCCCAGCTTCCCTGGAAGCTGCCGAGGCTCTGGCCGATGGGCGCCGGATTCGCCGGGACGTTGGCGAACTGGACCGGCGCGCCGCCGAAGCCGAGCGTGGTCGGCGGGGCGGGCGTGTAGGTCGGATAGGAGGGCGCAGGCGCCTGGGCCTGATGGGAGGGCGCCTGGACCGCGATCTGCCGACCCCCGCCGCGCAGGTCGGCTTCGGTCACGCGGAAGAGCACGTCGCCGCGCGAATAGGTCGAGACATAGGCGTTCGGCGCCACGCCAAGGTTGGAGTAGCTCGGGGCGGAGATCGGCGCGTAATTGGGCGCGTAGCTCGGATAGCTCGTCTGGGGCGCGGGGGCGTAGGCGTAGGAATAGGGCGTCGCGTTGAAGACCGGGGCGCTCTGGCCGTAGCTCTGGCCCTGAACCGGCCAGGGATCGTGGATCGGCGGCGCCGAAGCGACGTAGGTCGGCGCGGGGGTCGGCGCGGCGTAGACCGGAGCGGGCGCGGCGGCGTAGCTCTGGCCCGTGAAGACGTGATCCTGCGGATCGTAGATCGGGGCCATGCTCGCCGAAGCCACATAGCTGGAGCCCGGCCCGTAGACCGGAGCCGCCGGAAGGCGGCCGTCATAGAGCGTCACGCCGCCGAGGCCCGCCGTCGCGCCGTAAGCGTAGTTGTAGCTCGGCGCCGGGGCCGGAAGCGGATCATGGATCGGCGCGGGCGCGGCGGCGTAGGTCGCCGGAGGCGCGGCGTAGGTCAGGGTCGGATCGGCGTAGACGGTGGAGGTCGGAACCGAGGGCTGCACGTAGCCGCCCACCCCCGAATAGCCCAGGCCCGCATAGGTGGGGCCCGCATAGGCGGGGGCCTGGACGCCGTAAGCCACGTCGGAGAGATAGCTCGTGGCCGGGCCGTAGACCGGCGCCGAAGCCAGCCGCTGGTCGTAGAAGGGCGCGACGCCCGTCCCGACGACGCCCGCCGGAGCCGCGCCGGCCGTCTGCCCGAGCCAGGTGCTCGTGATCGCCGGAGTCGCCGGAGCGGGGGTCGGCCAGCCCATGGCGTAGGCCTGGCCCGGCGCGGCGTACTGGATCGGCGCCTGGGCTCCGGTCTGGACGCAGGCCGACAGAACCATCGCCATGGCGGTGGCGCCCGCCAAAGAGGCCAGGCGAGGCGCGCCGCGTCCGGGGCGCTGCGGAACGATGGGCGTCATGGGCATCCTCATGTGGGTCACGCGCGGGGGGGCGCTTCAGAGCCTGTCCGCTTCTCCGGCCCTCACCACTCCGCCGAGCAGAGGGACGAACCGGACAAGTTTCAACTCCGTATAATGGTAGCCGAATTCTGACTTCTCAACCTTAATCAATTCTTGCATTCCGCTGGTTTGTCCTACGGGCAACACCATCACGCCGCCGATCCGCAACTGGCTCAGGAGGGCGGGAGGCGGGTCTTCGGCGGCGGCGGCCACCAGGATGCGGTCGAAGGGCGCCTGCTCCGGCCAGCCCAGAGCCCCGTCGGCGTGGCGCAGCGCGACGTTGCCCAGGCCCAGAGCCGCGAATCGATCCTCCGCGAGCCGCGCCAGATCCGCCCGCCGCTCCACCGCGTAGACCCGCCGCGCCAGACGCGCCAGAACGGCGGTCTGATAGCCCGAGCCCGCCCCCACCTCCAGCACCTTGCACCGGCGCGTGGGCGCGAGCGCCATGGTCATCAGGGCCGCCACCGAGGGCGCGCTGATGGTCTGGCCGCCGGGAATGGGCAGAGGCGAATCCTCCCAGACGCGGGCCGCGAAGAGCGGATCCACGAAGATCTCGCGCGGCACGGCCTCCATGGCGGCGCGGGTGGGCGCGTCCAGCACGCCCTCGCGGAGGAGGTCGTCCAGCAGGGCGTCGCGCATCCGCGTCGGGGAGGAGGTCGGGGGGGCCGTCATGAGGGGCGGATCTCCGGACTGCGTCGAGGGGGCCCCGACAGGTTAAGGCCCCCGAGGCTCCGGCGCCTCAGCTTTCGCAGCGTCAGGCGCGCTTCTCCGCAAGGGGAAGCGCGCAGGACACAAAAACGTGATGCGGAAAGAGGCCCGCCTCCTATCTCTGATCCGCCTCGACGTGCAGGCGGCTCATGAGATCGCGGGCGATGGCGCGGAACCGCCTGAACTGCGCGCCCTCGGGATCGGTGACGGCCAGAGGCGTCCCGGCGTCCGAGGCCATGCGCAGGTCGAGGTCCAGCGGAATCGCGCCGAGGAAGGGCAGCCCCAGCCGCTCCGCCTCGCGCTTCGCGCCGCCGAGGCCGAAGATGGCCGTCTCGGTCCCGCAATTGGGACAGCAGAAGCTCGCCATGTTCTCGACGACCCCGAGCACCGGCGTATGCAGCTTGCGGAACATGTCCAGCGCCTTGCGGGCGTCGAGCAGGGCGAGGTCCTGCGGCGTGGAGACGATCACCGCGCCCGTCACGTCCGCCTTCTGCGAGAGCGAGAGCTGGACGTCGCCGGTGCCGGGCGGCAGATCGACGATCAGGGCGTCCAGCTCGCCCCAGGAGACCTGACGCAGCATCTGCTGCAGGGCGCTCATGAGCATGGGCCCGCGCCAGACCACCGACTGGTCGGCCTCCAGCAGGAAGCCCATGGACATGACCTTCAGCCCATGCGCCTCCAGAGGCCGGATGTTGCGGCCGTCGGTTTCGGGGCGGCCGCGCATGCCCAGCAGATGCGGCTGCGAGGGGCCGTAGACGTCGGCGTCGAGCATCCCCACCCGCCAGCCCTCCCGCGACAGCGCGAGCGCCAGATTGACCGCGACCGTGGACTTGCCCACGCCGCCCTTGCCCGAGCCCACCGCGATGATCCGCGCCACGCCGGGAATCGGCCCCTCGGAGACCGGAGCGGGAACCAGGGGCCTGGCGCCGGGTCCGGCGCGTCCGTCGGGCGTCTGGGCGGGGCCGCGCAGATTGGGCGGGCCTCCGGGCGGAGGCCCGGAGACGCGCATGGGCTCGCCATGCGGATGGGCGTGGCCCGCATGATCATGCGCATGGCCGTGGCCTTCATGGCCGCGGCTCTGGCTCTGGGCGGGCGGGCGGCGGGCGGGCGCGGAAGGCGCGGCGGCGTGGGCGGTCAGCACGGCGCGGGCGCTGACCACGCCGGGAACGGCCTTCAGGGCCTCTTCGGCGCGACGCCGCCAGGGTTCGTATTCGGCGGCGCGGGCGGGGTCGATCTCGATGGTGAGGATGGCCGCTCCGGCGGGAGTCAGGCTGATCCTGCCGCGCGGAGCCTCCTCCTGGCCCTCCAGAGCGGCGACGGCCGCCTCGAGGCGGCGCTTCAGGTCTTCTGTCATGGGGAGGCGGCTCCGGTTCGGGGCGTCTGGCGCAAAGGTCAGGCGACGCCGGCTTCGCGCTCTTCCTGTTCGCGGGCGCGGGCGCGCTTGAGCTTCTTCATGCGCTCGGTGATGAGCTTGCGCTTGAGCGGCCCCACGTAGTCGATGAAGAGCCGTCCGTCGAGGTGGTCGATCTCGTGCTGGACGCAGGTGGCCCAGAGTCCTTCGAAATCGGCCTCCTGCGGAGCCCCCGCCGCGTCCAGCCAGCGCACGCGCACGCGGGCGGGCCGGGTCACCTCGACATATTCCTCGGGGACCGAGAGGCAGCCTTCCTCATGGACGTTCAGCTCTTCGGAGACCCGGAGGATTTCCGGATTGACCATCGCCACCGGCGCGGGAAGCGCGTCCTTGTCGACGCAATCCATCACGATCACGCGTTTCAGCACCCCCACCTGAGGCGCCGCCAGCCCGACGCCGGGCGCATCGTACATGGTGGCGAGCATGTCCTCGATCAGGGCGCGGATGGAATCGTCCACCTCCGCGACGGGCTCGCATTCGGCGCGCAGGCGGCGGTCGGGATGGATCAGGATGGGGCGGATCTGAGCGGTCATGCCTGTCAATCTGCGCGGGCGCGGCGGGAAAATCAAGAGTCGCCGCCTCGCCCCAGGGCCGCCCCTTTTCAACCTTAAGATCAGGGGTCGGGCGCCTCGTCGCGCCTTTGCCGCGGAGATCCCTCATGCGCCTTCCGTCCCGCTCCGTCTTCGCCCTGGTCCTGTCCGCCCTCGCCCTTCCCGCCGCCCCGCCCGCCCGGGCCCAGGAGGCCGGGCCGCGCGCCTTCGGCGACTGGACGGGGCTCTGTCTTGCGGGCCATTGCAGCCTCAGCGCCTTCGCCGACGCGCAAGGCCCCGTCGCCTTCCGGCCCGAGGGCCCGCAGCCCGCCTATCGCCTGAGCCTGCTGCGGCGGGCCGGCTCCTCCTGGGACGACCTGATCTTCACGCCGGTCGGAGGCTCGGTCCTGCCGGGCTCGCTGATCGGGCTCCGGATCGACGCGACGCCCGTCGCGCGGCTCGACGCGGCGGACGGCTGGAATCCCGTCGAGGACGGCGCGCCCAACGAGGCCATCTTCGCCCCGAGCATCTCCCAGGCGGATCTCCTGCCCCGGATGCGCCAGGGCCGCGCGCTGATCGTGGACTTCACCGGAGACGACGGAAGGGCGCGTCAGGCGCGCTTCTCGCTGAGCGGGCTCGGGGCGGGCGAAGGCTGGCTCGCGAACCCGCGTTAGAGCGCCTTCCGGCCAACCGGGGTCGCTCAAAGGCTCCAGGTTCTTGTCTGGTCGCGTTCTCACGACGCGCAGCCGAAGCGGCTTCGCTGGAAAACGCTCCAGGGAGCCGCCGATTTGGTCGCGTTTTCACGACGCGAAGCCGAAGCGGCTCCGCTGGAAAACGCTCTAGGGAGCCGCCGAAGCCAGAAGCTTCAGGATGCGGTCGCGCCAGAACTCCGCCTCGGCTTTGTCCTGAAAGCCTTCGATCTCGACCGGGCGCCCTTCCGCCAGGTTCAGGCGCAGAAAGAAGCCCGGCCCGTCGTCGTGATGGCGCAGGGCGAGCTCCGGCGCGCCGATCCCGGAGAGCGGGAAACGCTCGCGCCCGCGGATCACGGGGCCGCGCCGGATCCTTTCGGCCGCGCCGGAGGCCGGATCGAGCCGCAGCTCCGTGACGCTCGCCAGCCCGATGGCCACGAAGATCCCTCCGACGACCAGCGGAAGCAGCGTGAAGATCGTCAGCATCAGGAAGGCGAAGGGCGTCAGGGCGGCGATGGAAGGCCAGATCTCGTCCCGCTCGACCTGCATCCAGACCGGACCCGGAATCATGATCGCGAGCGTCAGCCCCATGAGGACGAAGACGCTCCTCGACCACCAGGAAGGCGCGGCCTCGCGATAGAGGATCGCCTCGCCGTCATAACCGATCATGCGGGCCTCGACGCGCCGGAGCTCCTGAGGGCTCCAGCCTGCCGCCTCCGGATCAACGGAGCCTTAAAGAAGGTCGATCAGCGGCGCGATGAGCGGCAGATCCGCCGGAGGCATGGGATAATCGCGCATCCGGTTGGGGCGCACCCAGGCCAGAGCCTGCCCCTCCCTGGACTGGACCTCGCCGTTCCAGCGGCGGCAGACGTAGAGCGGCATCAGGAGATGCCTCTCCTCATAGGCGTGGGAGGCGAAGGTCAGAGGCGCGAGGCAGGCGCTCCTGACGTCGATTCCCAGCTCCTCGGCCAGTTCGCGGATCAGGGCTTCCTCCGGGCGCTCGCCGGGCTCCATCTTGCCGCCCGGGAACTCCCAGAGCCCCGCCAGAGTCTTGCCCTCGGGACGCCGGGCCAGCAGCACCCGGCCGTCCGCGTCCACGAGGGCGCAGGCGACCACCAGAAGAAGTTTCGCTCCGCTCACGCCGTCCTTCCTTCCTGCAAGGCGGAGGCCCCGAGCCGCCGCAGCTTCAGGGCGACCAGAAACCACAACACCGCCCCGACCGCCACCAGCCAGTAGGCCGATTTCAGGCCCCAGGCGTCGCCCAGAGCCCCGAGCGTCAGACTCGCGGCCTGATAGCCCGCCGAAGAGGCCAGGATCATGGCCCCCACCGAGGCGTCCACCAGATCGGGCCGCCGCGCCGAGGCCATGAGCATCGTCAGCGGAAAGGCGGCGCCCGCCGCCAGGCCGAGTCCGAAATTCGCGAAGGTCGCCAGGCTCTGGCCCTGAGCCGCCATCAGCAGCAGCGCCGAGGCCGAAGCCAGAGCCCCCGCCGCCGTCAGCAGGGTCTCGGGCCGGAGGCGTCCGCCCGTGGTCGAGATCGCCAGCCGCGCAATGAACATGCCCACCGTGAAGGCCGTATAGACCACCCGCCCCGCCGTGTCGCTCAGGCCGACCGCCTTGACCGCATGGAGCGTCGAGAAGGCGGCGTGGGTCAGTTCGAGGATGCCGCCGCCCAGGATCGCCGCCAGCAGCATCCAGCGCAGACCGGAATCGCGCAGCACGTCGCCATAGGCCGCGAAGCCGCCCCGCGACTCCAGCCGGACCCCCGCCTGCGAGAGGCTCGCCAGACGCGTCCAGGCCCAGGCCAGCAGCCCGACCAGCGCCAGCCCGCACAGCGCGTAGATCAGACGCCAGGCCTCGGGATCGCGCCAGAGCAGCCCCGCCGCGATCAGCGGACCGACCGCCGCGCCGAAGGTGTAGACCGCCTGAGCCCGTCCGAAGACCGCCGTCCGGCGCTCCGGCGCGGCGATCTTGGTCAGCAGCCCGTTGCAGAGCGTGATGCTGACCGTGAAGAGCATCATCATCAGGAAAGCGCCCGCCAGATAGGCGGGCCAGGCCGGCGCCAGAGCCATCAGCGCCACCGCGCCCAGACCCAGCGTCAGGAATCCGAGGATCACCCGCCTCAGCCGCAGGGCGCCGCCGAGCGCGCCGCCCCAGAGCGCCCCCACCGCGCCCCCCGCCGCCAGACAGGCCGGAGCATAGGACAACCGCGCGTCGTCCAGCGCGAATTCGCGCAGCAGATTGGGCGAGATGGCGCCGAAGACCGTCGCCATGACGCCCCAGATCAGGAAGAGGACCGAAATGAAGGTCAGATAGCGGCGCGCTTCCGCCTCGGAGAGATGGGCCATGATGCGAGGCCTGCTGCGAGAAAGGCCCCGAAGGGCGAAGAGCCGCATGTCTCGCAGGAATCCGGCGCGCGTCAACAGGCCCGAGGCCGCAGCCCCGCGCGCCCGGCGGAGCGTCGCCGCAAGGACGCGCAAGCCGCGCCTCCGGAGCCCGGAAGCCTCCGGAGGCGCAGGATTCTTAGCCCAGCGCCGCCACGCCCGGCAGAGTCTTGCCCTCCAGCCATTCGAGGAAGGCGCCGCCCGCCGTCGAGACGTAGGTGAAGCGCTCCGCGGCGCCGCTGGCGTTGAGCGCGGCCACGGTGTCGCCCCCGCCCGCCACCGCCAGAGCCCGCCCTGATTCGGCCAGATCCGCCGCCTTGAGCGCCGCCGCGTTGGTGGCGGCGTCGAAGGGAGTCAGCTCGAAGGCCCCGAGCGGGCCGTTCCAGACGATGGTCTTCGCCTTGTCGAAGGCCTCGGCGATCCGCGCCACGCTCTGCGGCCCGGCGTCGAGGATCATGCGGTCGGCGGGAACCTGATCCGCCGGAACCGTCACGTGATCGGCGTTCGGCTTGAATCCGGTCGCGGCGACCACGTCCACCGGCAGGAGGATGATCTTTCCGGCCGCCTCGGCCTTGGCCATGATCTCGCGGGCGGTGTCGCGCATGTCGGCTTCCTGCAGCGACTTGCCGACCTCATGGCCCTGGGCCGAGAGGAAGGTGTTGGCCATGCCGCCGCCGATCACCACCACGTCCACCTTGTCGAGGAGATTCCCGATCAGGTCGAGCTTGGTCGAGACCTTGGCCCCGCCCACCACCGCGACCACCGGGCGCTCCGGCTCGGAGAGCGCCTTGCCGAGAGCTTCAAGCTCGGCCTGCATGGCGCGTCCGGCGGCCGAGGGCAGCAGCCGCGCGATCCCCTCCGTCGAGGCGTGGGCGCGATGGGCGGCGGAGAAGGCGTCGTTGACGTAGAGATCGCCGAGGGCCGCGAGGCGGCGGGCGAACTCCGGATCGTTCTTCTCCTCCTCCTTGTGGAAGCGGGTGTTCTCGAGCAGAACCACGTCGCCGGGCCTGGCGGCGCGGAGGGCCGCTTCGGCGTCCGGCCCGACGCAATCGGCGCCGAAGACCACTTCGCGGCGCAGCGCCCGCGTCAGGGCCGGGGCCACGATCTTCAGCGACTGGCTGTCGTCGCGGCCTTTGGGGCGTCCGAAATGCGCGAGCAGGATCGGCAGGCCGCCCTTGTCGAGAATCTCCTCGATGGTCGGGAGGATCCGCTCGACGCGGGTCGCGTCGGTGACGCGGCCCTCTTCGACCGGGAGATTCAGATCCACCCGGACCAGAACCCTTTTCCCCTTCAGATGCAGATCGTCCAGCGTCCGGAAGCCCATGCTCTTCTCCCTGAGTTTGTCTTGAGGCCTGATGCTCAGCGCGGCGTCAGCGCCCAGTAATCGAAATCGAGGATCACGCCCTCTTCGTATTTCCCTTCGGCGGTCCTGAGCGGGAAGCCTTCGGCGCTGCGGTTCTTCACCGCCACCAGCCGCAGGCGCAGCGCCCCGATCCCCGGATCGGAGGTCTCGGCCTTGTCCAGCACTTCGGACCAGGCGTAGACCGTGTCGCCCGCGAAGAGCGGCGCGACGTGAGTCCCGCCGTTGATCGCGGCGATCTGGAAGGCGTTGGCGAGTCCGTTGAAGCTCAGGGCGCGGGCGAGGCTCAGCACATGGCCGCCGTAGATCAGACGCTTGCCGAAGCGGCCCTTCGACTCGGTGTGCTGGTTGAAATGGACCTTGGCGGTGTTCTGCCAGAGGCGGGTGGCGAGCATGTGCTCGGCCTCCTCGACGGTGGCGCCGTCCACATGGTCGATCTTCTCGCCGATCTCGTAGTCTCCCCAGCGATGGGGCGCGCCCGCGAGGGCGAAATCGTAGCCCGAGGCCTTGAAGCCTGCGGGAATCGCGAGATCCGCCGCCGAAATGGCCCTGGCGAGGGTCGGAACCACGGCTTCCGGGGCCGGATTCGCCTTGTCGCGCTTGCGGACCATCACCCAGCGGACATATTCCAGAACCGTCGCGCCGTTCTGGTCGAAGCCCCGGGTGCGGACGTAGACCACGCCCGTCTCGCCGTTGGCGTTCTCCTTGAGGCCGATCACCTCGGATTCGGCCCTCAGCGTGGCTCCGGGCCGCACAGGCGCCAGGAAGCGCCCCTCGGCGTAGCCCAGATTCGCCACCGCGTTCAGCGAGACGTCCGGCACGGTCTTGCCGAAGACCGTATGAAACACGATCAGATCGTCCAGCGGAGAGGAAGGCAGCCCGCAGCCTTGGGCGAAGGCGTCCGAAGACTGAAGCGCGAAGCGCGCCGGATAGAGCGCCGTATAGAGCGCCCGGTCGCCCTCCGTGAGGGTGCGCGGCGTGGCGTGGACCAGCTTGCGCCCGAGCGTGAAGTCTTCGAAGAAATTCCCGGCGTCGGTCTTGGAGGCGGCGGACGGCATGAATGGAGGCTCCCCGGCAGGCTCGCGCCGCCGGAGCGACGGCGCAGGCCCCTGTTAAGACCTGCGCGCGCGCCGGGGAAGTCGGCTCTTGGACGCAGGACGAGCGGCGGAGGGACAGCCCTCAGGCCTCCGGGCGATAGCTCTTGTCGGAGTCCTTCGCGAGATCGCCGAACTTCGTGTAGCGGCTGTCGAAGAACAGCTGCGCCGCGCCGATGGGGCCATGACGCTGCTTGCCGATGATGACCTCCGCGAGATTATGCACCTTCTCCATCTCGGCCTGCCATCCGGCGTATTCGGGGGAGTGCTCGCGGGGCTCCTTGCGGCCGACGTAATATTCCTCGCGATAGACGAACATCACGACGTCGGCGTCCTGCTCGATGGAGCCCGATTCGCGCAGATCCGACAGCTGAGGGCGCTTGTCGTCGCGGTTCTCGACCTGGCGCGAGAGCTGCGACAGCGCGACGACCGGCGCGTTCAGCTCCTTGGCCAGAGCCTTCAGGCCCTGGGTGACCTCGCTGACCTCCTGGACGCGGTTTTCTCCGCCCCGCGTCCCGGCGGGCCGCACCAGCTGGAGATAATCCACCACCACCAGATCCAGCCCGTGCTGACGCTTGAGCCGCCGCGCCCGCGCCGACAGCGTCGCGATGGAGATCGCAGGCGTGTCGTCGATGTGCAGCGGCAGGCGCTGAAGCTCGCCGGAGGCGATCAGGAAGCGTTCGAACTCCTCTTCGGTCAGCTCGCCCTTGCGGATCTTCTCGGAGGCGATCTGCGCCTGCTCCGAGAGGATGCGCGTCGCGAGCTGCTCGGCGGACATCTCCAGCGAGAAGAAGCCGACCACGCCGCCGTCCACCGCGCCCTGGGTGCCGTCGGGCCGGGCGCCGTGCCGGTAGGCCCTGGCCACGTTGAAGGCGACGTTCGTCGCGAGCGCCGTCTTGCCCATGGAGGGGCGGCCCGCGAGAATCAGCAGATCGGACTTGTGCAGCCCCCCGAGCTTCAGATCGAGATCCTTCAGGCCGGTCGAGATTCCCGCGAGGCCTCCTTCGCGCTGATAGGCGGCGTTGGCGACGTCCACCGCCTCCCGGAGCGCGGCGGCGAAGCTGCGGAAGCCTCCCTCCAGACGCCCGCGCTCGGCGAGGGCGTAGAGCTGGCGTTCGGCCTCGACGATCTGCTCGGCGCCGGAGGATTCGTTGCGGAAGTCGCCCGCCTGATCGGCGAGGTTCTCGCCGAGCCGCATCAGCTCGCGCCGGATGGCCAGATCATAGACGATCCGCCCGTAATCCTCGACGTTGAACACCGCCACGGCGCCCTCGGCGAGCTTGTAGAGATAGCCGACGCCCCCCAGCTCCTGCATGGCGGGCTCCTGCTCGAAGCGGCCGCGCAGCGTGATCGGCGAGGCGATCTGACCCCGCTGGATGCGGGTGCGGGCCGCGCGGTAGATCTCGGCGTGGAGGGGGTCGTAGAAATGCTCCGCCTCGAGGAAGGCGGTCACGCGGTCCATCGATTCGTTGTTCACGAGAATCGCGCCGAGGACGGCCTGCTCCGCCTCGACGTTATGCGGCAGGGCCCGCGCCGGCGGCGCGTCTTGCGGAATCTCTGCGGATTCGTTCACGGCTTGCATCCCCTCGGTCGGCCTGCGGTCTTCGATCTGCGGATCTTGCGGCTCGGTCGGGGCGGATCCGCCCCATCCCTCTGGTTTCGCGCGCCCTGGCCTTCGGGGCCGGCGCCGCGGCGCGCCTGAAGGGCGCGTCCGGGCCGCCCATCATAGGCCCGGCGGCGGAGGCGGAAAACCGCCGGAATCCGGCCGGATCAGGGGCGTATGAAGAACGATTCCCCTTAGCTCTTGAGAGATCGGGGAAACGCGCTCCGGAAATATATTTCTTGACGCTCCGCCTTCGCGCGGGTCCGGCGGCGGGCCTGATTCCCCCTCGGAAGCCCTCCGGATCCGCCTCCCCGCGAACAGACGAAAGCCCCGCCGCGAAGCCGCGACGGGGCTTGAATCCAACCTGCGAGAAGCTCGAGACGTCGGGCGAAGGATCAGCCCTGACGCGCCTTGAACTTCTTCTGCGTCTTGTTGATGATCACGATCCGGCCCTTGCGACGGACGAGCTGACAGTCGCGGTGCCGGGCCTTGAGCGATCTCAGCGAATTCCGAACTTTCATTTTTTATCGCCTAGCTTCTTGATCCGGCCGACGCGACGTCGCCTGAGCGCCCTTGTGGCGCGCCGACGGCGTCGGGCGTTGAAAATATGGTGGGCGCGACAGGGATCGAACCTGTGACCACTGCGATGTCAACACAGTGCTCTACCGCTGAGCTACGCGCCCGAACACATCCGTCTCCGAAGCTCCTTGCGAAGCTCCTGCGTCGGATGGAGGGAGGCTATAGCAGCGCCTCTCCCCGCTTGGCAAGAGGTTTTCGGCGTTTTTCGCGAGACGCGCCCTCCCCGACCCGCTCCGGCCCCGCCCCGGACGGGCGGCGTTTGGCGGAAAGCCCCGGATGGTCTATTCAGGCGCGGCGAGGGAGGAGTTCCGCCGCCTTCGCGCAGAATCCCGAATCTCAGGAGCGATTCCATGTCCGGCCACGGCCCCGCCCAACCCGCCGTCTCGCGCGCCTCCGGCCCCCTGAGGGGCGAGGCCCTCGCCCCCGGCGACAAGTCCGTTTCGCATCGGGCGCTGATTCTCGGCGCCCTGGCGGTGGGGCGCACGGAGGTCTCCGGGCTGCTGGAGGGCGAGGACGTGCTCGGCACCGCCCGCGCCATGCAGGCCTTCGGCGCGAAGGTCGAGCGGCTCGGCCAGGGAGACTGGCGCGTCGAGGGCGTCGGCGTCGGCGGATTCATGGAGCCCGAGGACGTCATCGACTGCGGCAACGCCGGAACCGGCGTGCGGCTGATCATGGGCGCGGCCGCCACCACCGACCTCTCCGCCACCTTCACCGGAGACGCCAGCCTGCGCCGTCGGCCCATGGGCCGCGTGCTGACGCCTCTGGCGCAGTTCGGCGCGACTCACGCCGGGCGCTCCGGCGGAAGGCTGCCGCTCACGCTGACCGGCGCGAAATCGCCGCTCCCGATCTCCTATCTTCTGCCCATGGCTTCGGCTCAGGTGAAGTCGGCGGTGCTGCTGGCGGGGCTCAACGCCCCCGGCGAGACCTCCGTGATCGAGCCCGAGGCCACCCGCGACCACACCGAGCGCATGCTGAAGGGCTTCGGCGCCGAGGTCTCCGTGGAGGCGCGTCCGGAGGGCGGCAAGATCATCAGGCTCCAGGGCCGTCCCGAATTGCGGCCCCAGAAGGTGGCGGTTCCGCGGGATCCCTCTTCGGCGGCCTTTCCGCTCTGCGCGGCGCTGATCGTGCCGGGCTCGGAGGTGGTCTGTCCGCGGGTCGGGATCAATCCGACGCGGGCGGGGCTCTTCACGACCCTTCAGGAGATGGGCGCGGATCTCGTCTTCGAGAACGCGACCGAAGAGGGCGGAGAGCCCGCCGCCGATCTGCGGGCGCGCTTCAGCGCAGAGCTGAAGGGAATCGAGGTCCCCCCCGAGCGCGCCCCCTCGATGATCGACGAATATCCGGTTCTGGCGGTGGTGGCGGCCTTCGCGACGGGCAGGACCGTCATGCGCGGGGTGAAGGAGCTGCGCGCCAAGGAATCCGACCGCATCGCCGCCATGGAGGCCGGATTGCGCGCCTGCGGCGTCGAGACCGAATCGGACGAGGACACGCTGATCGTCCATGGCCGGGGCGCCGGGGGCGTGGAGGGCGGCGGCTTCGTGCTCTGCCACCTGGATCACCGCATCGCCATGAGCCATCTGGTGCTCGGGCTGGCCTCGCGCCGCCCCGTGACCGTGGACGACTTCGGCGCCGTGGGCACCAGCTTCCCCGGCTTCGCGCCGATCATGGCGGCGCTCGGGGCGCAGATCGCGGTCGGCTGAGATGAAAAAGGCGCGACGTCCGGGGACGTCGCGCCAGTTCGTCAGGAAAACTTCGCGGGAGGCGGCCGGAACCCCGGAGCGCCTCGCGGACTCAGCGCAGGCGGCCCCCGAGCTCACGGCGGGCGGCCTCGGCGTCGAGGCCGATGTCCTTGAGGAGATGCGGATCGTTCAGCATGTTCTCGAGGGCGAGCAGCGTCGGGTCGCGCGGTTTGAACAGGCCGCCGACCCTGCCGAGGATCCGGCTCAGCGCGCTTTCGGCGCGCATCGCGGCGGAAGGAGAAAGCGTTTGCTGAAGTGCGGCGGACATTGTATTCGATCCTTACCTGAATGTAACCTTTCGCCGCAAATCGTAACCGAATGTTTCATGTTGCGGCGCAATTCGGAAGATACAATTCCGAGGATACAAGAACAATAGGGAAGTTGTGACAGATACAATCTGGGATATCAGACTTCTGGAGGGGCCCGCCCCGAAGTTCCGCGCCCTGGCCGACGCCATAGGGCGCGCCATTTCGGCCGGCGAACTGACGCCCGGCGACCAGCTGCCGCCCGTGCGCGATCTGGCCTGGCGGCTGAAGATCTCGCCGGGCGCGGTGGCGCGCGGCTACAAGCTGGCCATCGAGCGCGGCCATCTCTCGGCGGGCGTCGGGCGGGGCACCTTCGTGCGCGCGCCGGATTCGCGGGTGCATCCGCTCACCCATCGCGAGCCGGGGCCCGAACCCGCCCTGCCCGCTCCGCCCCATGCGCCCTGGCTGGAGATGGCCAACAACTGCGTGCCCGACGTCGGGCAGGAGGCCGAGATCCGCCAGGCCATGGCCGATCTCGCCTCCGATCCGAATTCCTCCGTGCGGTTCAGGGTTTACGGCGGGAGGGAATGGGATCTCGCCGACCGCGAGGCCTATGCGCGCTGGGTGGCCTCGGTGGTGGGGCTGGAGGCTCCGGCGGAGCGGCTGCTCATCACCGCCGGAGGTCAGCAGGGCG
This sequence comes from Neomegalonema sp., assembly GCF_028688855.1. GTDB lineage: Bacteria > Pseudomonadota > Alphaproteobacteria > Rhodobacterales > Rhodobacteraceae > Neomegalonema. Next base: position 135,486 of record NZ_JAQTXI010000001.1, read on the forward strand.
TGCACATCGCCATGCGCGTGGCCGCGCCCGCCCATGACGGCGTGATTCTGGCGGGGGCGCTCAGCCATCCGGGATTCGTCGAGCTGGCCGCCGTCAACGGCCAGAGGCTGGAGCCCGTGGCCATGGACGATCAGGGCCTGTTGCCCGCCGCCTTCGACGAGGCCTGTCGGCGGCATAGCCCCGACGCGCTGCTGGTCACGCCCACCTATCACAACCCCACCACGGCGGTGATGCCGGTGCAGCGGCGGGTCGAGATCGCCGCCATAGCCCAGGCGCGGGGCGTGGCCGTCATCGAGGATGACGTCTACGGATGGATTGATTCCTCGCGTCCGCCGCATTTCGCCCAATTGTATCCGGAAGGCTCCTATTACGTCTCCGGAGCCTCGAAATGCCTGGCGGCGGGTCTGCGGGTCGGGGCGCTGATCGCGCCCAAGCACAAGATCTCGGCCGCGGCGCGTTATCTGCGGGTGCTGAACTACCACACCTCCACCCTGACGACCGGCCTCCTGACCGAGATGATCCGCTCGGGCGCCGCCGACCGCGTGCTGCGGGCGGTGCGCGTCGAGGTCGCCGCGCGGGCGGCCATGGCGCGCCGGGCGCTCGGCGAATGGGACCTGCGGGCGCCGGAAGCCGCGAGCTTCGCCTGGCTGCCTCTGGGAGGCGACTGGCGGACCAGCGATTTCGCCATGCGGGCGCTCAACGCGGGGGTGCGGGTGGCGACGGACGAATCCTGCTATCTGCTGCGCCACGCCACGCCCGGCGCGCCCCGAGGGGTGCGTCTGGCGCTCGGCCCGGCGCCCGACCGCGAGGCGCTGTCCGAGGGGCTCGGGCGGCTGCGGGCGATCCTTCAGGAGGGGCCCGGCGCGGCGCCCATGATCTCCTGAGGCGGCTTCCCCTGCGGAATCGACCTTCAAAACGCCTTGGGTCGGGGCCTCGGGCGGTCTAGAACCCCGAAGCAGAAGCATGTTCATGCGACGCACAAGGCGGAACGGAGATCCCATGCGACAAGCGGAAGGCGGAAGCCGTCTGCGGGCGGACGGCGAAGGCGACTGGCGCGTTCTGGCGGCGGTCGCGCCCTACATCTGGCCGAAGGGAGAGCCCGAAGCGCGTCTGCGCGTGGCGGTGGCGATGGTCTTCCTGATTCTGGCGAAGGTCGCCACAATCTGGACGCCCTTCCTCTTCAAGGGCGTCGTGGACGCCCTGACGCCCGCAGGCGTCTCGGACGGCGCGCGGGCGCTGATGGTCGCGCCCACGGCGCTGATCCTCTTCTACGCGGTCATGAGGTTCATGCAGACCGGGCTCGCGCAGGTGCGCGACGGCGTCTTCGCCAAGGTCGGCCAGAGGGCCTTGCGGCGCCTCGCCCTCCAGAGCTTCGCCCATCTGCACGACCTTTCGCTGCGCTTCCACCTCCAGCGCAAGACGGGGGCGCTCTCGCGGATCATCGACCGCGGCGTGAAGGGCGTGGACTTCCTGCTGCGCTTTCTGGTGTTCAACCTGGCGCCGCTGGTGGTCGAGCTGATCGTGGTGGCGGCGATCTTCTGGCTGAAGTTCGATTTCTGGTATTTCCTCGTCGTGGCGGCCACGCTGATCTCCTATGTGTGGTACACCTACAAGGCGACGGAATGGCGGCTCGGCATCCGCAAGCGGATGAACGACAAGGACCAGGAAGCCATGCAGAAGGCCGTCGACAGCCTTCTGAACTATGAGACGGTGAAGTATTTCGCCGCCGAACGCCGCGAGGTCGAGCGCTACGACCAGTCCATGCAGGGCTACGAGCAGGCGGGCGTCGAGACGCAAACCTCCCTGGCCTGGCTGAACGCGGGTCAGGCCTTCATCATCTCGGCGGGGCTCGGGGCGGCGATGATCCTGGCGGGCTACGGCGTGGCGCAGGGGAGCCTGACCGTCGGCGACTTCGTGCTGGTCAACGCCTTCATGCTCCAGATCACCATGCCCCTGGGCTTTCTGGGGACGGTCTATCGCGAGATCCGTCAGGCCATGATCGACATGACCGAACTCTTCGTGCTCATGGACCAGAACGTCGAGATCCGGGACGCCCCCGACGCGGGGCCCCTGAAGCTCACCGAAGGCCGGGTGACTTTCGATTCCGTCCGCTTCCGCTACGATCCCGACCGCGAGATCCTCAAGGGCGTGAGCTTCGAGATCCCCGGCGGCCGGACTCTGGCGGTGGTGGGGCCGACGGGCTCGGGGAAATCCACCCTCGCGCGGCTGCTCTACCGCTTCTACGACGTGGAGGCGGGCGGCGTCCGCATCGACGGCCAGGACCTGCGCGACGTGACCCAGGAGAGCCTGCGCCAGTCGGTGGGCGTGGTGCCTCAGGATACGGTGCTCTTCAACGACACCATCCATTACAACATCGCCTATGGCCGCCCCGGAGCCTCCCGCGAGGAGGTGGTCGGGGCCGCGAAGGCGGCGCGGCTCGACGAATTCATCCGGACCCTGCCCAGGGGCTACGAGACCGAAGTCGGCGAGCGCGGCCTCAAGCTCTCGGGCGGCGAGAAGCAGCGCGTCTCCATCGCGCGGGCGATCCTGAAGAACCCCCCCATCCTCATCCTCGACGAAGCGACCTCCGCCCTCGACACCCGCACCGAGAAGGCCATTCAGGAGAGCTTGCGGAGCCTTTCGGAGAATCGCACAGTGCTGGTGGTCGCCCATCGGCTCTCCACGGTGGTGGATGCGGACGAGATCATCGTGCTCGACGCGGGCGAGATCGTCGAGCGCGGCCCTCATGCGCGGCTGCTGGCCGAAAACGGCCGCTACGCCGCCATGTGGACCAGCCAGAAGGCCGCGGCCGCCCCTCCGGCGGGGTCCGGCTCCAGCGAGGAGATCGAGCGTGCCCCTTCAATCCTTTGAGACCCCGAGCCATGACCAGGGCGCGGCGCGGCTCGCGCTGCTGCGGGCGGAGCTGAAGCTCCGGGGGCTCGACGGCTTCCTGATCCCCCACGCCGACCGCTTCCAGAGCGAATACATCCCCGCCGCCGACGAGCGTCTGCTCTGGCTGACCGGCTTCAGCGGCTCGGCGGGCTTCGCGGTCGCGCTGACGGAGCGGGCGGCGGTCTTCGTGGACGGGCGCTATACGGTCCAGGCCGCCGAACAGCTCGACCCGGCGGCCTGGGAGATCCGGCGCATCGAGGAGGTCAAGCCCTGGGACTGGACCGCCGAAGCCGCTCCCTCCGGAGCCCGCATCGGCTACGACCCCTGGCTCCTGACGCCCGCCGAACTCGCCGACTGGACCCGGGCCCTCGGCGAGGCCGGGCGCGAGCTGGTCGCGCTGGAGTCCAATCCTCTGGACGCGGTCTGGCCCGACCGCCCCGCCGCTCCGGCGAAGCCGCTGCGCGTCCAGACGACCGCGCTCGCCGGAGCCTCCGGGGCGCAGAAGCGCGCCGCCGCCGCCGGGGAGCTCAAGCGCCGCAAGCTCGACGCCATGCTGCTCTCGGCTTCGGATTCGGTGAACTGGCTGTTCAACATCCGCGGCTCGGACGTGACGCATAATCCGGTGGCGCTGGGCTTCGCGCTGCTGGAGTCCGACGGGCGGGCGCGTCTGTTCGTCGATCCCTCCCGCGCCGACGCCCGGACGCGCCGTCATCTGGGGAACGCGGTGGCTCTGGCGCCGGAATCCGCCCTGCCCGAGGCCCTCGCCGAACTCAAGGGCAAGCGGGTGGGCGCCGCCCGCCAGACCGCGCCGGCGGCTCTGGCCGAACGGCTCAAGGCGGCGGGCGCCGAGGTCGTCTGGACGGAGGATCCCTGCGTCAAGCCCAAGGCCCGCAAGACTCCCGCCGAAATCGCGGGCGCCCGGGCGGCCCAGCTCCGCGACGGCGCCGCCCTGACGCGCTTCCTCGCCTGGTTCGACGCCGAGGCCCCGAAGGGCGGCCTCACCGAGATCTCCGCCGCCGAAAGGCTGGAGGAGATCCGCCTCGCGACCGGCGCGCTCAGGGATCTGAGCTTCCCGAGCATCTCGGCCTATGGCCCTCATGCGGCCTTGCCGCATTACCGCGTCAGCCGCGAGAGCGATCTGAAGATCCTGCCGGGGAATCTCTACCTCATCGATTCGGGCGGGCAATATGAGGACGGCACCACGGACGTCACGCGCACCCTGGCGGTGGGCGAAGTCCCGGAGCCCATGGCCCGCGCCTTCACTCTGGCGCTCAAGGGGATGGTCGCGCTGTCGCGGGCGCGCTTTCCGGTCGGGACCACCGGCGCGCAGCTCGACGCCCTGGCGCGTCTGGCGCTCTGGAAGGCGGGGCTCGACTACGACCACGGGACGGGCCATGGCGTCGGGGCCTATCTCAACGTGCATGAAGGCCCCGTGCGCATCGCCCGGACGGGAACCGTCGCGCTGGAGCCGGGGATGATCCTCTCCAACGAGCCGGGCTATTACAAGGCGGGCGAATTCGGACTGCGCATCGAGAATCTGCTGCTCGTCACGCCGCCCGAGATCCCCGAAGAGGGCGAGCGGCCCATGATGGGCTTCGAGACCCTGACCCTGGCGCCCATCGACCGGCGGCTGATCCTGACGAAGCTTCTGCGCAAGGGGGAGCGGGCCTGGATCGACGCCTATCACGCCCGCGTGCGGGAGGCTCTGGAGCCTCTGCTCGAGCCGGGGCTCCATCGCTGGCTCGGGAAGGCGACGGCGCCGCTCAAGGGCGGCTGAGGGCGCGGAAGGGGCGGCGCGGGCCCGGGCCTGCGCCGTCCGCGAAGGCCGTCCGGGAAGGCTGTCCGACGTATGGTCTTAGGCTTTTCTTTTCCTCTTTTTGCGCACATCCTTCCTTCCCCGGGACAAGCCGGAATCCCCGCCGGGAAAGGATCAGACCATGCGTCTCCAGACATCTCGCCGAACCCTCGCGCGGGAGGGCGGCCTCCGCCTTCCCTCCGGACCCCTCACGGGCGCGGAGGGCTGATCATGGGCCTGCGGCTTCAAGCCTCCTTCTGGATCGCGCTGGCGGCGGCGATCTGCGCCCTGACGCTCCGGCTGTTCGTGGAGTCGGCGCCGGTCGACCTCGACGAGCCCATGCGCAACACCCAGTTGTTCAGCCTGCTGCTTCTGGCGCTGGTCAGCGGCTTCTTCGCGGGCTGGCTGCTGGGGCCGATTCTCGGCCAGGCGGGCGTGAGCGGCGTCCTTCTGGGGCTGATCGGCGCCTTTCTGGCCACCATCCTGACCGCCATGATCGCCGGAGGCGTCGTCGGGGCGGTGCGGATCTTCCTGCGCGACGGGGTGGATCCGGTGGGCATGTTCGGCGAGGCCCTCGCGGAGGGGGGCATGACCGGCTTCGTGGTGACGCGGGTTCTGCTGGGCTCGCTGCCGATGCTCTGCCTGTGGTTCGCGCTGTTCCTGGGGGTCCATCTGCTGATGTACCGGGCCCGGCGGTCTCTGATCCTCTACGGCCGCTGACGGGCGGCCCGCCGGACCTCTGATCTTGCAGGAGACGCGAGGGCGGCCCATCTCGGCTTCAGGCGAAGTTTTCGGGAGGCCATGATGAGCCTGCGCGGATGGAGCGCCCTGCTGGTGGGCGCGATGGGCGCGCTCTGGTGGCTGGGCGTGGTCGCGATCATGGAGCGCGACAGGATTCAGGGTTTCCTCGACTTCTGGCCCGTCGCGCTTCTCGGCGGACTCGGCGCGGCTCCGGCGGGGGCGCTGCTCGCGCGCGGCCTCGGCGGAGAGGGGCCGCGCGGGTGGCTGATCTCGGGGTTCTCGCTGCTCCTCGCGACCTTCCTCGGCGCGGCTTTCGGCGGCCTGCTGATGTTCCTGACCATTCAGGGCATGGAGTTTTTCGGGCTCTTCCCGGAAGCCGCCTCGGGAAACCGGCTGATGAGGAGCATGCGCGGAGAATACGCCGTCCTGCCGCTCTTCGCGCCCCTGCTGATCGCGGGCGTCCTGCTGGAGGGTCCGCCCTCCCTCCTGCTCTGGCTGGGATTCGCGGCGGGTGTCCATCTGCTCATGCGCGAGCGCCGCCGCCGGAGCGCCGCTCTCCTCCCCGGACCAAAGCCCGACCCCGGCTGAACGCGTTTTTTTTGGCTCGGGCCGCGAATCCGCCGTAGTCTCCCGCCTCGGGGGATTTCATCCGAGAGCTTGGAGGGCGGGCATGAGCCGCTTCGACACGGCGTTCGAGACCGGGGGAGTGCTGATCATCGGCGCCGGTCTGGCGGGGCTTTTCGCGGCGCTGAAGCTGGCGCCGCGTCCGGTGACGGTGCTGTCGCCGGATCCGCTCGGGCAGGGCGCGAGTTCGGCCTGGGCGCAAGGGGGCGTGGCCGCCGCCGTGGGCGCGGGCGACAGTCCCGAGGATCACGCCGACGACACGCTCAAGGCCGGAGCGGGCATCGTCGACGAAGCCACCGCCCGCAGCGTGGCCCGGGAGGCCGCCGCCCGCATCGAGGATCTGGCGCGGCTCGGCGCCCCCTTCGACCGCGACGAGGAAGGCCATTACATGCTCTCGCGCGAGGCGGCCCATGGCCGGGCGCGGGTGGTGCGCGTCGCGGGAGACCGCGCCGGACGCGCCATCATGGACGCCCTGATCGAAGACGTGCGGGCCACGCCCTCGATCTCGGTGGTGGAGGGCGTCATCGCGGTGGACTTCGCCGTGGCGGAGGGCCGCGTGATCGGCGTCTTCGCCCGCGCCGCCGGAGACCGCTACGCCACGCCGCTCTTCTTCCGCGCCGACGCCACGATTCTCGCCGCCGGGGGCCTCGGAGGGCTCTACGCCGTGACCACCAATCCCTCGCGGGTGCGGGGCCAGGCCATGGGCATGGCGGCCCGGGCGGGCGCCGTGATCGCCGATCCGGAGTTCGTGCAGTTCCATCCGACCGCCATCGACCTCGGCAAGGATCCCGCGCCGCTGGCCACCGAGGCCCTGCGCGGCGAAGGCGCCCTGCTGGTCGACGAGGGCGGGCGGCGCTTCATGCCCGAGGTCCATCCCGACGCCGAGCTCGCCCCGCGCGACGTGGTGGCCCGGGCGATCTTCGCGCAGATCCAGGCGGGGCATCGTCCGGCGCTCGACGCCCGCGCGGCGCTCGGAACGGAGTTCGGCGAGAAGTTCCCCACCGTCATGGGCTATCTCCAGGAGGCGGGGATAGATCCCTCGATCCAGACCATCCCGGTGGCTCCGGCGGCGCATTACCACATGGGCGGCGTGCGGGTGGACGCTCATGGACGCAGCTCCCTGGGGAGTCTCTGGGTCTGCGGCGAAGCCTCCTCGACGGGGCTGCACGGCGCCAACCGCCTCGCCTCCAACGGATTGCTGGAGGCGGTGGTCTTCGCCGCCCGCGTGGCCGAGGATGTGGAGAAGCAGGTCTCCGAGAGCCTGCCCGCCGCCCTGCCCGAGCTTCTCCCTCGCGCCGACTTCAGCGCCGAAGGCGAATTGCGCAATCTCTGGGCGGTGCACGAGCTGCGCCAGACCATGAGCGACGACGTGGGGGTCGTCCGCGACGCCGAGGGGCTCAAGCGGGCGCTGCGCAAGATCGCGCGTCTGGAGCGCGAGGCGGCGGGAGCTTCGCGCAGCTACCTCAACATGACCACCGCCGCGACCATGGTCGCGGCCGCCGCCCTGCGCCGGACGGAAAGCCGCGGCGGGCATTTCCGCAGCGACTTCCCCGAGACCGATCCGGCCTGGGCGCATCGCACCGAGATCACGCTCGACGAGGCTCTGGCCATCCGCGCCGCAGCCGTGGAGGAAGCCCGATGACCGCCAGCCTTCCCGTTCCGCCCCTGCCCGAGGCCCTGATCCGACCCGCCGTCGAGGCGGCGCTGATCGAGGACTGGGGCCGGGCGGGCGACGTCACCACCGACGCCACGATTCCCATGGGAACTCAGGCCCGCGCGGCGATCAACGCCCGCGAGCCGGGCGTGGCGGCGGGCGTCCAGGTGGCGGAGCTGGCCTTCCGGCTGGTGGATCCGGGCCTGAAGATCGCGGTCCATCTCGCCGACGGCGCACGCATGGCCAGGGGCGACGCCATCCTGACCGTGACCGGCGAAGCGCGCTCGATCCTGATGGGCGAGCGGGTGGCCTTGAACTTCATGGGGCGGATGTGCGGAATCGCGAGCCTCACGCGGCGCATCGCCGAGTCCATCGCCCATACCAAAGCCAGGATCGCCGACACCCGCAAGACCACGCCGGGCCTGCGGATCTTCGAGAAACGCGCCGTGCGGCTCGGAGGCGGGGCGAATCACCGCTTCGGCCTGGATGACGCGGTTCTCATCAAGGACAATCATCTTGTCGCGGCGGGCGGCGTCCGTCCGGCTCTGGAGCGCGCCCGCGCCTACGCCGGGCACATGATGAAGATCGAGCTTGAAGTGGATTCCCTCGACCAGCTCGACGAGGCGCTGAGGATCGGGATCGCCGACAACATCCTGCTCGACAACATGTCGCCCGAGACCCTGCGCGAGGCCGTGCGCCGGGCCGAAGCCGCCGCCCGCCGCCCGCTTCTGGAGGCCAGCGGCGGAATCACGCCCGAGACCGCGCCCTCCATCGCGGAGACGGGGGTGGATCTGCTCTCGGCGGGCTTCCTGACCCATTCGGTCCGGACCCTGGACGTGGGTCTGGATTTCTCCTGACGTCGAAGGGAGCCCGGATTTCTCCGGACGCCGAATCGACGCCCCGAACGTCTCGGCGAACGTGACTTCGGGGCGCCTTGGCTCCATAACTGGACGCTCGCGAAGGGCTGGTGCGGATAGGGCGGAAATCCGCCTCCGGACCCGCTCCGCGCCGCCGCCTCGCCTTGCGCCCCGGTTCGTTCCGTGGCACAGACCAACCCATTCGTTCCTCCGGAGGAGCTTCCCATGTCGAGCAGCAGCAGCCCCCTCGCCGCCGCGCGCCAAGCCATGGTCGACCGTCAGGTGCGTCCCGCGGACGTGACCCGCCGAGGCGTGATCGCCGCCATGCTGGAGATTCCGCGCGAGGATTTCGCGCCGGAGTCCTTCCGGGCCGCCGCCTATTCCGACTCGCCGATTCCTCTGGGCGGAGGCCGCCAGATCCTCGAACCGCGCGTCCAGGCCAAGCTTCTGGACCTCGCCGAGCTGGAGCCCGAGGAGAAGATCCTCCTCGTGGGCGCCGGAACCGGCTATGGGGCGGCTCTGGCGGGGAAGCTCTCGCGCCACGTGACCGCCCTGGAGAGCGATCCGGAGCTGGCCGACAAGGCCCGCGCCAATCTGGAGCGCCTGGCGCCTCACGTCCGCGTGATCCTCGGCGACCTGGCCGACGGCGCGCCGGAGTCCGGCCCATATGACGTGATACTGCTCGAAGGCGGCGTCGAAACCGCCCTCGACTCGCTGGAGACGCTCGATTCCCAGCTGGCCCCCGGCGGCCGCCTGATCTTCGTCAGCCTCGAAGGCCCCATGGGCCGGGCCAGGCTGGCGGCCAAGGGCGACCTGCGGGGCCGCGTGGTCTTCGACGCCGCCGCGACGGTCCTGCCGGGCTTCGCGCGCAAGCCCGGCTTCGTGTTCTGACATCGGCGGAGGCCCTCGAGGCTCCGTCGGCCCAAGGAGGCCCCCATGCGCCGCTGGACGCGTTGGACGACCGCTCTCGCTCTGACGGCGGGGGTCTTCGCCGGACTCTTCGCGACCCCTTCGGCTCAGGCCGAAACGCTCTATGACGCGTTGAGCGACGCCTATCGCAACAATCCTTCCCTCGCGGCGGGGCGCTTCGGGCTCCAGAGCGCCGCCGAAAGCCTGACCCAGGCCCGGCTGGGCTATTCGCCCTCGCTGAACGCCAGCGGCAGCTACGGCGTCCGGGGCGACCGCCTGCTCAACAGCGGCGCCGGCTGGGGAGACAGCCTTTCGGCGTCGCTCAGCGCCTCTCTGCCGGTCTACGACGGCGGCCGCACCGCCATCGCGATCCGTCAGGCGGCCGAATCCCTCGACGCCAGCCAGCTGGGCTATCTGCAGTCCGAGCAATCGGCGCTGCTGGACACCGTGGTGGCCTACGTCACGCTGGTCCGCGACCGCGAGCTGCTCGGCATGACCCTGTCGAGCTTCGAGATCTTCCGCCAGCAATCCGAGGCGGCGCGGCTGCGCTTCGAGGTCGGCGAGGCCACCCTCACCGACGTGGCCCAGGCCGAGGCCCAGCTCTCCAGCACGCGGGCTTCGGTGGTCCAGGCGCGCGGGGCCCTGACCATCAGCGAGCAGACCTTCCGGCGCCTCGTGGGGCGCGTCCCGGACAATCCCCAGCCGCCGAGCCGCCTGCCCACCCTGCCCTCGACGCTGGATCTGGCGCTCTCGGAGGCCATGGCCCATCCCTCGATTCTGGCGGCCCGCGCCCAGGAGCGCGCCGCCATCGCCGCCGCCGAATCGACGATGACCGGCTACATGCCCACCGTGGGCGTGAGCGCGGGGGTCTCGACCTCCAAGAGCGACATGTTCCCGGTGCTCGACGACTTCAACAACAGCGCCAACATCGGGGTGTCGATCAACCACCCGATCTATGACGGCGGCGTGGTCGACAGCCGCGTGCGGGCCGCCCGCGCGACGGCCTCCCAGCGGCGCATGCAGATCATGGACGCCGAAGCCGCCGTGCGCCAGAGCGTAGGCTCGGCCTTCACCAGCTACGTCACCGCGCAACAGAGCCTGGCGGCCAATCTGGCGCGGGTGCAGGCGGCCCAGCTCGCCTACACCGGCGTGAGCGAGGAGATGACCGTCGGCGCCCGTTCGGTTCTGGACCAGCTCAACGCGCAGCAGAGTCTTCTGGACGCGCGCACGGCCCTCGTGCGGGCGGCGGCTGATTCGCACATCAGCGCCTACCGGATCCTGGGGTCGATGGGCCGCCTCAGCCCGACCTCCATCGGACTCAGCCGCATCTCCGAGCCGATTCCGCCCACGCCGACCTCCCAGGAGATCCGCCGCATGGGCATGGACGCCGCCGTGGCCATGGTCAACCGGTGGAACTTTCCCTGGAACCCCTTCGGATATGTCCGCAACAGGCTCTGAGGGCCCGCCTCGGCGATCCGATCGGATTTATTTCAAAAACAAGGCATTGATCCTTGGCCGAGGGGCGCATTTCCGCCTCTCGGCGGAATTTTGAAACGCGGAATCAACTCCTTCGCGTCTTCCCGGACTCCCCCCCAATAACCAGCCTTTAAGATTGTGCGCCTCATGATGCCCGCGCAGGCCGGGCGGAACCGGCCGAGGCTTCGGGGTTCCGGCCTCGGTCTGTCTTGTTTTGGCACGACAAAGATCTTAAGTTTCTTGCATTGGGGCGCATTGCGCGCAGGGATATCGTGAAGGCCGCCATGTCGAATCACACCGCTTCGCCTCTCGAACCCAGCATGGAGGACATCCTCGCCTCCATCCGTCGAATCATCGCCGAGGAGGACGAACAGGAGGCCCGCAACGCCCGGCGCGCCCGCGCCGAGGCCGAAGAGGCCCCGCCCCGCGTCGAGGCCCAGCAGCCGCGCGTCGAGCAGCCGCCCCGCGCCGAGGCCCCCCGTCCAGAGCCTTCGCGTCCGGAAGCCCCCCGCGCCGAGGTCTTCCGCGAGGCTCTGCGCGAGGCCCCCCGCGAGGCCGCGCGTCCGGAGCTTCCGCGTCCGGAGGCCCTGCGCGCCCCCGAGCCGCCCCGCCCCGAGCCCCGCCGCTTCCGCTTCGAGGAGCCCGCCCCCGTCGAGCCTCCGGCTCCGGCCGCGCCTCCTCCTCCCCCGGCTCCGGCCAAGGTCGACTGGAGCGGACTCGGCGCCGCCGCGCGCGAACCCGAGCCGCCTGCGCCCTCCCGCCCCGCTCCGCGCGGCGGCGAACGCCTCGAAGAGGATTTCGGCTGGGCCGACCGCGCCCTGGGGCGCCCCGCTCCCGAGACCGAAGCGCGCTTCGAATTCGAGATCCCCTTCCGCGAGAGCGGCGACGCCGATCTGGACGCCGATTTCGGCGCGATCCTGAAATCCGCCTCGGCCTCCCGGCCCGAGCCGGTCGCGCCGCCGCCGCCCCGCGTGGTGGAGAGCGCCTATGGCGGCCGCTTCGTCGAGGAGCCGCCGCGCGTTCCGGAGCCGCCTGCGCCCTCGCGGCCTGCGGCCCCTCCTCCGGCCCAGATCCAGGCCCCTCCTCCGGCTGCGGCCCCGACGGCTCCGGCGGCCCCGGCGGTCGAGGATCCCTTCGCCCGCTTCCTGAATCCGCCGCCGAGCGCCTTCGACGACGGCTATACGCTGGATCCCGAAGCCGAGCCCCTGAAGCCCCTGTCCTCCTTCCGGTCCGAGGCCCTTGACTTCGACCGCAAGGTCGAGGAGGCCGCCTCCTCCGCGCGCCGGACCGTCGTCGATTCCGCCGACGACGCCGAAGCCTTCCTGCGCCGGACCGCCTCCGAGAGCTTCGCCGATCTCGCCGACCTCTCCGGGGGCGCCGTCGAGACCGCCCGAGGGGTCGGACGCTCCGCCTTCGGCGCCGCCGCCGATCTCGCCGGACAGGCGGACCGCTCGGCCGACTTCCTCCTCGACCGCGCCGGAGAGGCCGCTTCGGGCGCCGTCGAGACCGCCCGGGAGGCCGGACGCTCCGTCTTCGACGCCGCCGACGGACTCCTGGACAAGGCCGCCGATTCCACGGTCGAATTCACCGTCGAGACCGCCAGAGGCGCCGCCGATCTCGCCGGAGAGGCCGTCAGGGAGGCCGGACGCGCCGGACGCTCGGTCTTCGAGACCGCCGAAGATCTCGCCGCGGACGCCGGACGCGCCGCCGCCTCCGCCGCCGACTTCACTGTGGAGACCGCCAGGAGCGCCGCCGATCTCGCCGCAGAAGCCGCCTCCAGCGCCGCCGATCCCCTGCGGGAGGCCGGACGCTTCGTCTTCGAGACCGTCGCCGATCCGGTCGCCGAGGCCGCCGACCTCGCCGAGGAGGCCGCCGGAAACGCCGCCGATCTCGCCGCCGAGGCCGCGAAGGCGACCGGCGAGGCGAGCCGCGCCCTCGTCGAGACGGCCGCGCCCTCCATCCCCGAGCTTCCGGTCTTCGAGCCGCCGAAATTCGACCTGCCCGACTTCGCCGCCCTGCGCGAGGAGACGTCGCGCAGGCTGGAGACCACGCGTCGCGAAGTGGACGACATCTTCGGCTCCCTCTCCGACCTGCCTGCGGAGCCGACGCGGGCCTCTTCGACCCTGGATCCGGGCGAGGCTCTGGACGTCTTCGGCGTCGACCGCTTCAGCCGCGAGGATCTGGACGAGGGGGTTCTGAACCTCTCTTCGGAGCGCCGCATTCCCGAGGCGCCGCCCGCCGATCCGGTCGCGGAGCCGCCGCCCTTCGACGCCAGCTCCTTCTGGGGCCCCGATTCCGATTTCGAGCCTGGCCGCGATCCGGTTTCGCCGCTCGACATCCCGCCTGCGCCGACCGAGGCCGAATCCGGCTTCGTGCGCGAAGAGCTCCTGCTGACCGAGCGTCTGGGCGAGGCCGAGGATCCGGCCGCCGTCTGGGAGGCCGCAGGCCGGAGCGTCGCGACGACGGCCGCCGCCTCCACCGCCCTGACCGCCCGTCCTTCGGCGCCGCCCGCCGCGATCTCGGCGCGCCGGGCTCTGGTCGAAGAAGAGGATCTGCTCTCGGAAGCCGCCGAACGCGCCTCCGCGCGGGCGATGGCGGCTCTGTCGGGATCGGGCGCGCCCCGGCTGCACGGCGGCCTTGCGCTGCCGGGCTCCGAAGGCGAGGCGGAATCGCTGAACGCCGTGGTGCGCCAGATGCTCAAGCCCATGCTGCGCGAATGGCTGGACGAGAATCTGCCGGGCATGGTCGAGCGCCTGGTGCGGGCCGAAGTGGAGCGCGTCAGCGCCCGCGCGGCCTGGTCGGATCAGACCTGATCCCGAGGGCGGGCTCCCCGCTCCGGTTTCCCTGAAGACCGTGCGACCCGGAAAGTCCGAAGGGCTTTCCGGGTCGCGTCCTGTTTCGAGAGGCCCGGAGCCCTCGTCAGCTCTTGCGCAGATAGACGTAGAGCGCGCCCGCGCCGCCATGGCGGTCATGGGCCGGATAGACTCCGCCGACATGGGGCTTGAGCTGCGGGGAATCGAGCCAGCGCGGCGCCGCCTCCCGCAGGGTTCCGGGCTGGGCCTCCCGGCCCAGGGCGCGCGCCTGATAGTCTCCGCCCTTGCCCGTGACCACCAGGACCATGCGTTTGCCCGCCCGCCGCGCGGCCAGAATGAACAGCGTGAGCTCCAGATGGGCGTGATCCAGGGTCAGGCCGTGCAGATCGAGCCGCCCTTCGGGACGTTTTTCGCCTTTCATGAGGCGTTGGGCGGTGCGGCGGTCGAGTCCGGGCGTTCTGGGCCCGAGGGGCTCCACGAAGGGTCTGGCGACGACCGTCCGCCGGGGGAAGGGCGGCTCCGCGGAGGCGGGAGGCGCCTTGGGCCCGGCGCCGAAGAGGGCGGAGAAATCCGGCAGAGGCAGCAGGTCGGGGCGCGAGACAGGAGGCTCGGGCCTGCGCGGTTCGGGAGGCGGCTCCTCGGGCGCGGCGGACCTCCTGCGACGCGCCAGAGGCTCCGCGTCGCGCATGGCGGCCCGCCAGAGCTGCAGCTCTTCTTCGGTGGTGATCCTGCCCTTGCGCCGCACCTGCGCGCCCTCCCCTGTGTCTCCCTTCGTGGAAGCGCCGAACCCCACCCGACCCCTTGAGAGTCGGATGGGGCGGGAAGCGCCTTATATGGGGGCGCGCGGCCTCCGGGAAGGGTTTCCCGTCCCGCGCGCCTGTCTTCAGATGCGCGGAACGGCGCCCTGCCAGATGCGCTGGATCGAGAGTTTGGGGATCAGGGCGGTCATGCGCCCGTAATCCTTGGTGGATCCGGCGAGGCGTCCGGGTTCGTCGCCGGAGCCGAAGAAGATGTCGGCGCGCTGGGCGCCCTTGATGGCGCCGCCCGTGTCGAGCGCGATCATCAGCCGGCGCAGGGCTCCGGCGGGCGAATCCGTCTCGATCCAGATCGGCAGGCCGAGGGCGTAGTATTTCGGATCCACCGCCGCCGAGCGCAGCGCAGGCAGAGGCGTGCCGAAGGAGCCCACGGGGCCTTCGGTCGGCGAGAGGCTGTCCTTGGGCGTGAAGAAGACGTAGGAGGGGTTTTCGGCGAAGAGCCCCCACATCTTCTGCGGATTGTTGCGCGCCCAGGCCTTGATTCCGTCGGCGGAGGTCTCGCCGAGGGTCATCTCGCCGCGGTCGGCCAGCACCCGCCCGATGGACTTGTAGCTGTGGCCGTTCTTGCCCGCATAGCCGACGCGCATCACGTTGCCGTCCGGCAGGCGCACCCGCCCCGAGCCCTGGATGTGCAGGAAGAACAGATCCACCGGATCGTCGACGAAGACCAGCTCCAGCCCCCTGCCCTTGAGCGCGCCCGCGTCGATCTGGGCGCGGTTGTGATAGGCGACGCCGTCGATGAGGTCGTCCGGCTTGCGGTAGAGCGGGAACTGATAGGGCCCGACCGGAGTCAGCGAACCGCGCAGTTCGGGTTCGTAATAGCCGGTGAACAGCGCCTCGTCGCCCGGCGCGGCCTCGACGCGCACCGGCTGGAACCAGTGCTCGAAGAAGGCGCGGGCCTCGGCGCGGTTGCGCGGATCGCGGGGCCAGGCGCCGCAGATCTGGGCCCAGTCTCCGGCGTAGCCCCCGACGGGCGCGCCGTCCGCGGCCTTGGGCCCCCCGATGGAGGCGGAGACCTCGCGCCCCGCGAGCTTCTGGCAGACCCCCGCCAGAGCGCTCAGGGCGGCGGCGTGGTCGTCCTCGGCCCAGCCCTGAAGCCCGGCGAACTGCACCGGCTGGACGCGGGCGGCGGCGCCCTGGAGGATGAATTCGGGCCCGGCGGCGGGCTGGGGAGGAAACTGCATGGCCTGCGGAACATAGGCGCCGGGCGGCAGGCCGGGCGCGACGACGGGAGCCTGAGGAGCGCCAGGCCCCGGAGCCGGAACGGGCCTCGGGGCATGAGCCACCATCGGCGGCAGCAGCGCGCCGCCGCCGGGAACGGGCGTCGGCGCCGGGATGACGGCGACGGGCGCCGCCGAGGGCGGCAGGGCCGCAGGCGCCAGAGGCGTGGGCGTGACGGCGAGAGGGGTCTTGGGTCCGCTGGCGCAGGCGCTCAAGGCGGAAAGGGCCGTCGCGCAGGCGACGGCTCGGGCGAAACGGATCATGCTCGCTCCTCGACGGGCTCAGTCGCCCGTCGCGACGAGCAACCAGTTGGGATCGGCGTCGCCGAGCCTGCGCGAGAAGGTCCAGAGATCGGAGATGACGCGCGGCTGCGTCGGATCGCCCTGCACCACCGCGCCGGCCGCATCGCGCGCCGCGGAAATCAGGTCGGCTTCGAAGCGGACGTCCATCTGCATTTCTCTGGTCGCCGGATTGAACCGGGCGTCCTTGAGTTCGGTCGAGACGATGCGGACGAGACGGGCTTCGACGACGACGCCTTTCTGCGTACGATCATCGATCACATGGGAAAAGCTTTGGTAAACGTTCGGAGCCAGAAGCGGCCTGAGATCGTCTTTCTCGCCATGTTCGAAGGCCAGAAGGATATACTCGTAGGCGTCCCCCGAGCGGCGCATGAAATCGGCGGGGTCGAAGTCGGGGTCGGCCTCCAGCCCGAGGACGAGGGCGCGTCCTGCGGGGCTCGCGGGATCGACGCCGAGTTCGGGCGGCAGGCCGGGGGCGCCTTCGGCGCGTCCGGCGGCGGGATCTGGCCTGCCCGACGGCGCGCCGAAGCCCCATTCCTCCGGGTTTTCGCGCCCGACGCGGGTGCCCAGCACGCCCTTGAGGCGCATGAACACGAATCCGGCCACGGCGGCGAGGATGAGGATCTCCAGAAAGGCGTCGGTCATCAGGGCGCGTCTCCTGAGGCGGCGAAGGGGAGCCGGGCGGTCCCGGAAGCGGGCGCGCGGGGCTTGCAGCCTTATGTATGGCGTCGCAGGCTTAAAATCCACTGTCGCGGGGAGCGCAAGCGTCGCAGAAGGATGCGAATCGCCGGATGGGCGCCTCTGCGCCTTCACGATTCCTCAATCGGGGCCTGCAAGGAAGGGCGCGCGCGAATCTCGCGGCCTCTCCGTGCGCGAGGCTTGGCGCCGGGGCCGCCCCATGATAGCCCCTTGGTCCGACGTCCCATTTTGAACCTATCCTTCAGGAGCGCCTCCTCGATGACCGACGCCGCCCCCCCTCCGGCCGACATTCAGCTGTCGATCCTCGCGCAGTTCGTGCGCGACCTGTCGTTCGAGAATCCGGGCGCCGGGACGCGTATCGACACGCGCCCCGACCTGCCCGTGCGCATCGACGCCAACGCCCGTCAGATCCCCTCCGAGGACGGCGAGCAGGGCCTCTACGAGGTTTCGCTGAAGATCGAGGCCAAGGCCATCGTCGAGAACCGGAACATCTACGTGACCTCGCTGGATTACGTCGGGATCTTCCGCCTGACCGGCGCGCCGCAGAACATGATCGAGCCGATCCTTCTGGCGGAATGCCCGCGGATCCTCTTCCCCTTCGCGCGGCGCGTGGTGGCCGACGCCACCCGCGACGGCGGATATCCGCCGCTGCTGCTCGATCCGGTGGATTTCATGGCGCTCTATCGCCAGCGGCTCGACGCCGTGGCGGCCCAGCGCGCCCAGCAGCCGACCGGACAGGCCTGAGCCTCTCCCTTCCGTCGGGATTCTGCGGAAGGCCGCGCCCTGCGCGGCCTTTTCCGTCTCCGGCGCTCAGGAGGGCCGACGCCAGCGCGCGCCCTCGCCGAGGCTCCGGACGAAGGCTTCATGCGCGGCGGCCTCTCCGGAGGTCAGCAGGGCGGGGCGCGGCCCCGGCCGACGCAGGGCGGCCGCCTCGCCGTTCGCCGGGAGGGCGCCCGCCGCCGGATTCCCTGCTCCGGCGGCCTTGCGGCCCTTCGGTCCGGCGTCGAGGCCGAATCCGATCTGGCGTCCTCCGGTCAGCTCCAGATAGACGCCCGCCAGCAGCTCGCAGTCGATGAGCGCGCCATGGAGCTTGCGGCCGGAGTTGTCCACGCCGAACCGCCGACAGAGCGCGTCGAGAGTGGCCGGAGCGCCGGGAAACCGCGTCCGGGCCATGGCGAGGGTGTCCACGGCGCGGGCGTAAGGCAGGGTGGGCTTGTTCGCCAGCGCCAGTTCATGGCTCAGGAACTTCATGTCGAAGGCGGCGTTGTGGATGATCAGCGGATCCTCGCCGATGAAGTCGAGGAAATCCTGGGCGATCTCGCGGAATTTCGGCTGGCCGCGCAGCTTCTCGTCGGTCAGGCCATGGACGGCGGCGGCCTCGGCGGGCACGGAGCGTTCGGGATCGATGTAGCGGTGGAAATACGCCCCCGTCGGCAGACGGTTCACCAGCTCCAGACAGGCGACCTCCACCATGCGGTCTCCGCGGGCGGGATCGAAGCCGGTGGTCTCGGTGTCGAGGACGATCTCGCGGGTCATGGCTTCTCCTGACTGATGCGCCCTGTCGCGCGGAACTGGTCGAGGATCGCCTCGACTTCGGCCTCGGCGGCGGGGAATCCGCGGCTGGTGTCGAGGACCCGATCCGCGCGGGCGCGCTTTTCGGCGTCGGGAGTCTGGCGGGCGAGGATGGCCTCGAAACGCTCGGGAGTCATGCCGGGCCGCGCCAGAACCCGCGCGCGCTGGACCTCCGCCGGGGCGGAGACCACGAGCACCGCCTCCATCTCCTGCTCCGAACCGGTCTCGTAGAGCAGGGGAATGTCGAGCAGCACGAGCGGCGCCGCACGGTTCGCCGCGAGGAACTCCGCGCGTTTGGCGAGGACCAGCGGATGAATCGCCGCTTCGAGCCTTTTCAGCATCTCGGGATTCCCGAGGACGGCCTTGCGCAGAACCTCGCGGTCCGCCGAGCCGTCGGGCGCGGCGGCGCCGGGGATCAGCGCCTCCAGAACCGGCGCGGCGCCGCCTCCGGGCGCGTAGAGCTCCGCCACGGCGGCGTCGGCGTCGTAGACGGGAATCCCGCGCTTGCGGAACATTTCGGCGGTGGCGCTCTTGCCCATGCCGATGGAGCCGGTCAGGCCCAGACGAAAGCTCATGCGGCCTCCAGAACGGCGCGGCGAAGGTCTTCATCCACGTCAGGCTCGCGCCCGAACCAGGCGGCGAATCCGGGCCGCGCCTGATGCAGCAGCATCCCGAGCCCGTCCACGATCCGGGCGCCCTGCTTCTCGGCGGCTTCGAGGAAAGGCGTCTTCAGGGGCGCGTAGATCAGATCCGTGGCGAGGGTTTCCGGCGCCAGGGCGCTCAGATCGAGATCGAAGGGCGGGCCTCCCGCCATGCCGAGCGCCGTGGCGTTCACCGCCAGAGCCGCGCCCTCCAGAGCCTCGGAGAGCTTCTCCATGGGCAGGAGCCTCAGAGGAAGATCCAGATCCCGCTGAAGCTCCTCGGAATTGGCGAGGGTGCGGTTGAGGAGCCGGATCTCGGGCGCCCCGGCCTCGGCGAGGGCGGCGATCACGGCGCGGCTGGCGCCTCCGGCGCCGATCACCGCCACGGGGCCCGCCGCCGGACTCCAGCCGGGCGAATTCTGGCGCAGATTCTCGATGAAGCCGAATCCGTCGGTGTTGTCGGCGAAGAGGCGGCCCTCGCGGAAGGTGAGCGTGTTGGCCGCCCTGAGCCGCCGCGCCAGAGGCGTGGCCTCATCGGCCCTGCGGAAGGCCTCGGCCTTGTGCGGCATGGTGACGTTGGCCCCCACGAAGCCCATGCGCGGCAGGGCCCCGAGGACTTCGGCGAAATCCTCCGGCCGCACGGGGAGAGGCAGATACCACCCCCTGATCCCGTAACGCTTCAGCCAGTGGCCGTGCAGCGCCGGAGATTTCGAATGGGAGGCCGGCCAGCCGAAGACTCCCGCCAGAGGCGCGTCCCGCTCTTCGCTCATTCGGTCAGAATCCCCCTCGCCCGCAGATAGCCCAGGATCTCCAGCAGCGGCAGACCCTGGATGGTGAAATGATCGCCCGTCACGCGCGAGAACAACTGCGCCCCCGGCCCCTCGATGCGATAGGCGCCCGCGCATCCGAGGATCGCTTCGCCTTCGGCCTCGAGATAGGCGTCGAGGAACTTCTCCGAAAAGGGCCTCATGCGCAATTGCGCCACGCCCACATGACGCCAGACCGGCGCGCCGTTCTCGACGATCACCGCCGCCGAAAACAGCGTATGGGACTCGCCGCGCAGCTCCAGAAGCTGCGCCCGCGCCGCCTTGAGGCTCTCGGGCTTGCCATGGACCCGCTCCCCGAAGGCGAGCGTCTGATCCGCGCCGAGCGTCAGCAGGCCCGGCGGCGCCGAACCCCCGACCCGCATCGCCTTCATCTCGGCGAGGGCGTCGGCGAGGTCGCGCGGCCCGACGCCCTCCGCCCGCAGCGAGGCCGTGACGGCCTCCTCGTCCACGGCGGCGCGGCGCGCATGGACCTCCACGCCTGCGGCGCGCAGCATCCGCGCGCGCGCCTCGCTGCCCGAAGCCAGCAGGATCATGAGCCTTCTCCCCTTTCCGTCAGTCCGCCCGTGAAGGGGACTCCCGCCCGACGCGCCCTTCCGCGCGCCTCCAGCAGACTCATCACGGCCGCGGCCGTCTCCTCGATGGAGCGGCGCGTGACGTCGATCACCGGACAGCGCAGCCGCTCGAAGAGCTTCAGCGCCTCGACGACCTCGCGCTGGATCGCCGAGACCTCGGCGTAATCTCCGCCGCGTCCGTCCTCCTGGCGCAGGCTCTGGAGCCGGTGGGCCCGGATCTGCGCCAGACGCGCGGGCTTGGCCGTCAGCCCGACCAGAAGCGGCCCCTCGTCGGGCCCGAACTCGAAGAGGGCGGGCGGCGGCGGGCGGGCCGAAGTCAGGGGCAGATTGGCCGCCTTCACGCCCTTGCCCGCCAGATAGACGCAGGTCGGGGTTTTCGAGGTGCGGCTGACTCCGATGAGCAGCACTTCGGCGGCGCGGAGCCTTTCGCTCCATTCTCCGTCGTCATGCTCCATGGCGAAGTCGATGGCGGCCATGCGGGCGTAATAGGCGACGTCCACTTCATGCTGTCCGCCGGGCCGCCAGTTGGGCGGCGAATCCAGATGGGCCGCCATGGCCGCGATGGCCGGATCGAGCAGGGCCACGTTGGGCAGGCCGAGCCTGCGGCAATGTTCTTCGAGCCGGGCGCGCAGCTGCGGAGTCACGACGCTGTGCATGACCAGACCCGGCGCGGCGGCGATCTCCTGAAAGGCGCGGTCGAGGGCGGGCAGGCTGCGGATGAGCGTATGGGCGCGGGTCTCGAAGGCCACGTGGCGGAACTGCCCCGAGACCGCCCGGAGCGCGGCGCGCAGGGTGTCGCCGGTGGAATCGGAGAGGATATGCACCTGAGGCAGGCCTCCCGCGGGCCTTCCGGCGGAGTCGGGGGCGGGTTCGGGCGAGGCCTCCGGGGCGGCTTGCGCGCTCATGGGGACAACTCCTGTGGATAACGGGGATAACGGGGAAGAATCAGGGGAAAAAGGGGGTTATCCCGAGTCAAGCGGATTCGATTCACAGCTCGTCCCCAGAGTTATCCACAGGTGGATGGAATCCCGGCAGCGACCGACTCATAACGGGCGCCAATTGTGGAGGATTCCGACGACTCATGTTCGAATCACGAACGAATCGAAGACTCGCGAGTCGGGGGCGAATCAGATGAATCCTGTTTTGAATCAAGGCTTGAATCCCGTCTCTTCCAGCGTCGTGCGAGCTTTGCGTTTCGTCCGCGAAAATCGATTCGTTTGTGGATAACTCTGGGTATAACTTGTGAATTCAAAAGAATTCACGCTTTTCCACCCTCCTACTATCCTCTTCAACCTTTTTTAAGATTCTTTCTGTGGGTTTTTTCCTGTGGAAAACTCCGGCCGGAGGACTCCGGCCTCTCCGGAAGGGGGCCTCCGGCAGGCTCCGGAAGGGGCCTGCGGCGAAAGGCTGGGGCGCGAAGGCCGCAAGCGGCCCGGAGCCGCATCGACTCCGCTCCGGGATCTGGCTACAAGCGCGGCCATGACCGACAAGCTTCTCCTTCGCGCCCTTTCGGGCGAGGCCCTTCCCCGCCCTCCTGTCTGGCTGATGCGTCAGGCGGGGCGCTATCTGCCGGAATACCGGGAATTGCGGGCCAGGGCGGGCGGCTTTCTGGAGCTCTGCTACAATCCCGACTTCGCCGTCGAGGCCACCCTGCAGCCGATCCGGCGCTACGGCTTCGACGCGGCGATCCTGTTTTCGGACATCCTCGTCGTTCCGCATGCGCTGGGCTGGCGGCTCTGGTTCGAGCAGGGAGAGGGGCCGAGGCTCGACGTCCAGAGCCCCGAAGCGCCCTTGCCCCGACTTGTCCCCGAAGATCTCCACAGGAAGCTCGCGCCGGTCTACGAAACCCTGGGCCGTCTGCGCGAGGAGCTGCCCCGCGAGACGACGCTGATCGGCTTCGCGGGCGCGCCCTGGACCCTGGCGACCTATCTGGCGGCGGGGCGCGGCAAGGACGAGCAGGCGGCGGCGCGGCGCTGGATGTTTTCGCATCCCGAGAGCTTCCAGGCTCTGATCGACCTGCTGACGGAGGCCACCGTCGAATATCTCTCGCGCCAGATCGAGGCGGGCGCCGAGGCCGTGCAGATCTTCGACAGCTGGGCGGGAGCTCTGGCGCCGCGCGCCTTCGCGCGCTGGTCCGTCGAGCCTGCGCGCCGCATCGTCGAGGCCCTACGGCGGCGTCATCCGGGGGTCCCGGTCATCGGCTTTCCGCGCGGCGCGGGGGGCGGCTACGCGCTCTACGCCCGCGAGACGGGGGTCTCGGCCCTCGGTCTGGACACCGGCGTCTCGCCCGCCTGGGCCAGGAGCGCGATTCCGGCCTCTGTGACGCTCCAGGGCAATCTGGACCCCCTGACCCTGCTGCCGGGCTCCAGGGCCCTCCAGGGCGAGGCGGAGGCGGTTCTGGAGGGCTTCGCGGGCCGGGCCCATGTCTTCAACCTCGGCCACGGGATCACCCCCGAAGCCGACCCCGCTCAGGTCGAGCGGCTGCTGCGCATCATCCGGGGCTGAACCATGCCGGTCGTCGACGCTCTCGCTCCCGCCTATCTCTGGCTGAAATGGCTGCATGTCGCGGCGGCGATCTCGTGGATGGCGGGGATGTTCTATCTGCCGCGGCTCTTCGTCTACCATACGCGGGCGACGCCGGGCTCGGAGATGGATCTCACCTTCCGGACCATGGAGCTCAAGCTCCTGCGGGTGATCATGAATCCGGCGATGATCGCGACCTGGGCCGCCGGGCTTCTGCTGAGCCTGACGCCTCAGGCGGGCGCGGGCGGCTGGCTGCATGCGAAGATCGCCCTGGTGCTGATCCTGTCGGGCGTGCACGGGATGCTGTCGCGCTATCGCAAGGATTTCGCCGCTGGCGCGAACCGGCGCTCCGAGAAATTCTACCGGATGATCAACGAGGCCCCGACGATCCTGATGCTGCTCATCGTGGCGCTGGTGATCTTCAAACCCTTCTAGAATCCGCAGGTTATCCCCGGACTTATCCCCAGTTTGCGGGCGGTTGCGCCGCGATTCAGGGGGGCGGCCCGACGGATTTCCGTCAGGCCCTTGCGGAAAGGCGCGAAAGAGGCTACATTTCGCGCCGCCTTTCAAGCGCGGTCGCCATTCCAGCTGCGGCCCCATGCGCTTTTCTCCCAAGAGACGACATCTGATGGATCAGCAAGACCTCAAGCTCCAGGAGCTGAAGGCGAAGACGCCGCAAGCCCTTCTGGATTTCGCCGAGAGCCTGGAGGTGGAGAACGCCAGCTCCATGCGCAAGCAGGACATGATGTTCGCCATCCTCAAGGAGCTGGCCGAGCGCGAGGTCCGGATCACGGGGGTCGGCGTTCTGGAGGTGCTTCAGGATGGTTTCGGCTTCCTGCGCTCTCCCGAGGCCAATTATCTCCCCGGCCCCGACGACATCTACGTCAGTCCGAACCAGATCCGCCGCTTCGGCCTGCGCACCGGCGACACGGTCGAGGGTCAGATCCGTTCTCCCAAGGAAGGCGAGCGCTATTTCGCTCTCCTGAAGGTCAACACGATCAATTTCGAAGACCCCGAGGCCATCCGCCACAAGGTCCATTTCGACAACCTCACGCCGCTTTACCCGAACGAGCGCCTGCGCATGGAGGTGGACGACCCCACCCTGCGCGACCGCTCCTCGCGGGTGATCGACATCGTGGCGCCCATGGGCAAGGGTCAGCGCGCGCTGATCGTGGCGCCGCCGCGCACCGGCAAGACGGTCCTGCTCCAGAACATCGCCAATTCGATCACGGCGAACCATCCGGAATGCTACCTCATCGTGCTGCTCATCGACGAGCGCCCCGAGGAGGTCACCGACATGCAGCGCACCGTCAAGGGCGAGGTCATCTCCTCGACCTTCGACGAACCGGCGGTGCGGCATGTGCAAGTCGCTGAAATGGTTATTGAAAAGGCGAAACGCCTGGTCGAGCACAAGCGCGACGTGGTGATTCTCCTCGACAGCGTGACGCGCCTTGGCCGCGCCTACAACACC
The DNA here is from genome assembly GCF_028688855.1 of Neomegalonema sp. Lineage (GTDB taxonomy): Bacteria > Pseudomonadota > Alphaproteobacteria > Rhodobacterales > Rhodobacteraceae > Neomegalonema. Next base: position 159,887 of record NZ_JAQTXI010000001.1, read on the forward strand.
GTGGTGCCTTCTTCGGGCAAGGTGCTGACCGGCGGCGTGGACGCCAACGCCCTCCAGCGCCCGAAACGCTTCTTCGGCGCGGCGCGCAACATCGAGGAAGGCGGCTCGCTGACGATCATCGCCACGGCGCTGATCGAAACCGGCTCGCGCATGGACGAAGTGATCTTCGAAGAGTTCAAGGGCACCGGCAACGCCGAGGTGATCCTCGACCGCAAGATCGCCGACAAGCGCGTCTTCCCGGCCATCGACATCCTGAAGTCCGGCACCCGCAAGGAGGAGCTGCTGACCGAGAAGGGCGCTCTGGCGAAAACCTTCCTGTTGCGGCGCATCCTCAACCCCATGGGCCCGACCGACGCCATCGAATTCCTGCTCGGAAAGCTCAAGCAGACCAAGACCAACGCCGAATTCTTCGATTCCATGAACGCTTAATTCGCAAAGGGGGCTTCATCCGGAGCCTTTGAGATCAGACCTTGAGGGGGCTTTCGGGCCCCCTTCCCTTTTGCGCCCTGCTCCGCTTGCGCGCCTGCGTCTCGCGGAGCGTTTCACGTGAAACATTCCTGAAGAGCGCCCTGAAATGATCCTCTCCGATCAGAGCCGAGACACGATCTTCGCGCCCGCCACGGCCCCGGGTCGGGCGGGCGTCGCCGTTCTGAGGATCTCCGGACCCCGCGCGGGCGGGGCTCTGGAGGCTCTGGCGGGCCGACTCCCCTCCCCTCGCCGCGCGACTCTGGCGGATCTGCGTCATCCGGCGAGCGGCGAAAGGCTGGATCAGGCCTTGGCGCTCTGGTTCCCCGCCCCCGCCAGCTTCACCGGCGAAGACGTCGCGGAGCTTCAGATTCACGGCGGTCCGGCCATTCTCGCGGCGCTGTTGGAGGCGCTCGGCGGCCTGGAGGGCCTGCGTCTCGCCACGCCGGGGGAATTCACCCGCCGCGCTTTCGACAAGGGCAAGCTTGACCTGACCCAGGTCGAGGGCCTCGCCGATCTCCTCGCCGCCGAAACCGAGGCTCAGCGCCGGGCCGCCCTGCGCCAGCTCGACGGCGCTCTGGGCGAGGCCTGCCGCGGCTGGTCGAAGCGCGTTTCGGAGGCCCTCGCCTTTCTCGAAGCCAGCATAGATTTCATCGACGACGAGCTTCCCCCCGACGTCATCGCCCGGATGCGCGTCAAGGCGGCGGGCGTGGGCGCCGAGATCGCGGCGGCTCTGGCTCAGGCGGAGCATGGCGAGCGTCTGCGTCTGGGCTGGCGGGTGGCGATCCTCGGCGCGCCCAACGCCGGGAAGTCGACTTTGCTCAATGCTCTGACCCAACGCCGGGCGGCCATCGTCTCGGATCGCCCCGGCACCACCCGCGACGCCATCGAGGCCGCTGTGGAGATCGACGGCCTGCCCGTCACGCTGATCGACACGGCGGGCCTGCGCGAAACCGAGGACGAGATCGAGCGTGAGGGTGTGACACGTGCGCGAGAGCTTGCGGCGGGCGCCGATCTGCGGATATTCCTCCTTGCGCCGGATGCGCCGCCTCCGGAGAATGTTTTCAATTTGTTCTTGAACGGGGATCTGGTCCTCGCCAACAAGGCGGACCTCGGTCCCCTGCCCCCCTTAGGCGATGTTTCACGTGAAACGATCCCCCCTCCCCTGCCCGTCAGCCTCAGAGATCCCGCAGGCGCGGTTCAGGTGGCGGCTCTGCTCAAGGCGCGGATCCTGGCGGGCGGCGCCGATCCCTCTGCGGCTCTGCTGACCCGCGCGCGTCACAAGGCGGCGCTCTCGCTCGCCGCCGAGGCTCTGGCGCGCTTCGACGATCTCGCAGCCCAAAGCGAAGCGGATGACGCGGCGGGCCTGATCGCTTATCCTGAGCTGGCCGCCGAGGAGCTGCGCGCCGCTCTGGCCGCGCTGGGCGAAGTGACGGGACGGGTCGGCGTCGAGGCGCTGCTCGACATCGTGTTTTCGGAATTCTGTCTGGGGAAGTGACCGCGATGGCGCAGGAAACCGCGCGCAAGTTCGACGTGATCGTGGTGGGCGGCGGCCATGCGGGGTGCGAGGCGGCTTTCGCCTCGGCGCGCATGGGGGCGCGCACGGCGCTCATCACCCATAGATTCGACCGCCTCGGCGAGATGTCCTGCAATCCGGCCATAGGCGGCCTGGGCAAAGGCCATCTCGTGCGCGAGATCGACGCGCTGGACGGCGTGATGGGCCGCGCCGCCGATAAGGCGGGGATTCAGTTCCGCTTGCTGAACCGCTCCAAGGGCGCGGCGGTGCAGGGGCCGCGGGCTCAGGCCGACCGCAAGCTCTATCGCGAGGCCATTCAGGCGGAGATCCGCGCTCAGGCGAATCTCGATGTGATCGAGGCGGAGGTCTCCGACCTGATCCTCGACGCTTCGGGCCATGCGGCGGGCGTGACCGCAGGCGGCGAGGTCTATCCGGCGGGCGCGGTGATCCTGACCACCGGGACTTTTCTCCACGGAATTATCCACATCGGCGACGTCCGGTCTCCGGGCGGACGGGTCGGCGACGCGCCTTCGGTGGCTCTGGCCGAGCGGCTCAAGGGGCTGGATCTGGCCATGGGGCGGCTCAAGACCGGCACGCCCGCGCGGCTCGACGGGCGGAGCATCGACAAGGCGTCGCTGGAGGTTCAGCCCGGCGATGATCCGCCGACGCCCTTCTCCTTCCTGACCGAGCGCATCGAGACGCCGCAGACGGTCTGCTGGATCACCCACACCAACGCCGAGACTCACCGGATCATCGCGGAGAATCTCGGGCGTTCGGCGCTCTTCGGCGGCCATATCAGCGGGCGGGGTCCGCGTTATTGCCCCTCCATAGAGGACAAGATCACGCGCTTCGCCGAGAAGGAAAGCCATCAGATCTTCCTTGAGCCCGAAGGTCTGGACGATCACACGATCTATCCGAACGGGGTGTCCACCTCTCTGCCCGCCGATGCGCAGGAGGCTTTCCTCCGCACGATTCCGGGGCTGGAGAAGGTGGAGATCCTCCGTCCCGGCTACGCCATCGAATATGACTATGTGGATCCCCGCGAGCTGACCCCCGAGCTTGAGGTCCGGCGTCTGCCGGGGCTCTATCTGGCGGGGCAGATCAACGGCACCACCGGTTATGAGGAGGCGGCGGCTCAGGGGCTCATGGCGGGGCTGAACGCGGCGCGTCGGGCGGGCGGGGGCGAGGGCCTCGTGCTGGATCGGGCCGAGGCCTATATCGGCGTGCTGATCGACGACCTCGTGACGCGGGGCGTCACGGAGCCTTACCGCATGTTCACCTCGCGGGCGGAATATCGCCTGACCCTGCGGGCCGACAACGCCGACCAGCGTCTGACGGACAAGGGGATCGGCTGGGGCTGCGTCGACGGGCGCCGCGCGGAGGCCTGGGCGGGGAAGAGCAGGGGGCTCGCCGAGGCGCGGGCCATGGCCGAGAGCCTCAGCCTGACGCCCAACGAAGCCGAGCGCCACGGGATCACGCTGAACAAGGACGGGCGTCGGCGCAGCGCGCTGGAGCTTCTGGCTCTGCCGGGGATCGATAGGGCGCGTCTGGCGGAGATCTGGCCGCAGATGGGCGAGTTGGCGCCCGCTCTGGCGACCCAGCTTGAGATCGACGCGCTTTATGCGGGCTATCTCCTGCGTCAGAACGCCGAGATCGCCGCCTTCCGCCGCGACGAGGCTTTGCGCATTCCGCCCGATCTCGATTACACCCGCATCGGCGGGCTTTCGGCGGAGGTGCGTCAGAAGCTGGCCGCCGCGCGTCCGGCGACGCTGGGACAAGCGGCGCGGCTCGACGGGGTGACGCCTGCGGCTCTGACGGCGCTGCTCGGCCATGTGCGGCGGGCTCCGGGGAACGGGGCGGGGCAGGGGAGCGACGCGGCGTGAGCGGGGAAGTCATGTCGGCGGAGGAGTTCCGCGAAGAGACCGGCGTTTCACGTGAAACGTTGGAGCGTCTGGTGTCCTACGCCGCCCTGCTGCGGCGCTGGAACAAGGCGGTGAATCTGGTCGGGCCTTCGACCATCCGCGATCTCTGGGCGCGGCACATGCTGGATTCGGCGCAGCTGCTGCCTCTGGCGCCGGAGGACGCGAAGGACTGGTTCGACCTCGGTTCGGGGGCGGGCTTTCCCGGCCTCGTGGTGGCGATCCTCGCCATGGAGGCCGCGCCGGATCTGCGCGTGACCCTCGTCGAGAGCGACCGGCGCAAGGCGGCCTTCCTGCTGGAGGCGGCGCGGACGGCGGGCGTTTCGGTGCAGGTCCGGGCGGAGCGTCTGGAGGATCTGCCCGACGCCTGCGCCGACGTGGTCTCCGCGCGGGCTCTGGCGCCGCTGAAGGATCTGCTGCCCTGGAGCGGGCGTCTGATCCGTCCGGGGGGCGTCGCGCTCTTTCCGAAGGGCCGCCAGGGACGCGAAGAGCTTGACGCGGCCGCCGGAGTCTGGCCCTTTGCCCCCGAGATTCTTCCCAGCCGCGTCGATCCGGACAGCATGATCCTGCGGTTTCGCACAGGAGGCTCGACCTGATGGAATCCGCTCCCCTCCGCGCCGCGCTTCGTTCGAAGAAGACCAGGCCCCTGCGCGTCTTCGCCGTCTCGAACCAGAAGGGCGGCGTCGGCAAGACCACCACCACGATCAATCTCGGCGCGGCTCTGGCGGCTGTGGGGCGGCGGGTGCTGCTGGTGGATCTCGATCCCCAGGGCAACGCCAGCACGGGCCTCGGCGTGGAGCGCCGTCAGCGCGAGACGAACGCCTATCATCTGCTCAGCGGCCGCGCCTCTCTGGAGGAGGCGGCTCAGGCGACCGCCGCCGAAAACCTCTGGGTGGTTCCGGCCAACAGCGACCTCGCGGGGCTGGATCTGGAGATCTCGGATTCGCCGCGTCGGGCGCATCTCCTGCGCGAGGCCCTGCGCGGCCCGGAGGGGACTCCGGCGGGCGAGGGGCCTGCGGATCAGCGCTTCGATTACGTGCTGATCGATTCGCCGCCTTCGCTGAACCTGCTGACCATCAACGCCATGACCGCCGCCGACGGCGTGATCGTGCCGCTGCAATGCGAGTTCTTCGCCCTCGAAGGCCTGAGCCAGCTGCTCGACACCATCGACCGGGTGAAGAAGACGCTCAACCGCGCCCTTGCGGTTCAGGGCGTGGCGCTGACCATGTATGACCGGCGCAACAGCCTTTCGGCTCAGGTGGCGGCGGACGTGCGGGAATATCTCGGCGGAGTGGTCTACGAGACGAGCATTCCGCGCAACGTCCGGCTGTCGGAGGCGCCTTCCCATGGCAAGCCTGCGCTGCTCTATGACCGGGCCTGCGCGGGGAGTCAGGCTTACTTGCGTCTGGCGGAGGAAGTCCTGCGCCGCGAGCGCGATCCGGTGACAGCGTGAGCGGGGGGAGCGTCATGAGCGAGACCAGACAACGCAAGAAGGCTCTTGGGCGCGGCCTTTCGGCCCTCTTCGGCGAGGCGGAGACCCGCGAGGTTCCGACCGCGCCGCCGGGCGCCGTCCTGGCGGTTTCGGAGGCTCTGCGCGACGAGACCCTGAAGAGCCTGCGTCTGGCGGATCTGGAGCCCAATCCGGCTCAGCCCCGGCGCCTCTTCCGCGAGGAGGAGCTGGAGGAGCTGGCGGCTTCGATCCGCGAGCGGGGCGTGCTTCAGCCGATCCTCGTGCGGCCCAATCCGCGCCGCGACGGCGCCCCTTACGAGATCATCGCAGGGGAGCGCCGCTGGCGGGCCGCCCAGCGCGCCGGACTGAAGGACGCTCCGGTTCTGGTCCGCCGCTTCGACGACGCCGCCGCCTTCGAGATCGCTCTGGTGGAGAACGTCCAGCGCGCCGACCTCAACCCCCTTGAGGAGGCCATGGGCTACGCCCGGCTGATCGAGGATTTCGGCTACACCCAGGAGCGCCTCGCGCAGGGGCTCGGCAAGAGCCGCAGCCATATCGCCAATCTCCTGCGCCTGCTGAAGCTGCCCGACGAAGCCCGCCGCATGCTGGAGGAAGGCGCGATCACCGCCGGACACGCCCGCGCCCTGCTGGCTTCGGCGGATCCTCTGGCTCTGGCGCGGCGCATCCTCGCCGAGGGCCTGAGCGTGCGTCAGGCCGAGAAGCTGGCGCAGGAGTCGCATCAGCCGTCCGCCGTCCCGGAGGCGAAGACCCCCGCGAAACCCTCCGCCGAGCTGGCCGCCCGGCTCAAGGCGCTGACGAAGCTCCTGAGGGCGCCGGTCGAGGTCGAGGCGAAAGGGAAGGGGGGTCGGCTGGTCATCCGCTACGCCTCGCCCGAAGAGCTGGAGGCGCTCTGCGCGCGGCTCGGCGCCGGGACATGAAAAAAGGGGAGGCTCGCGCCTCCCCTTCGTCTGTTCGGTCCGGCAGACTCAGCGATGCCCGACCAGCAGCCGCATCGCCTGAGGCCAGGCCTTCGGATCGGCGACGAACTTGTCGCGGCATCCCGAATTGCAGAAGCCGATGACCACGCCGTCCGCGATCGCCAGAGAATCCGCCTTCACCGGCTTGCCCGAGAAGGGGCAGGCGAGATTCACCCGCGCCCTGACGTCGCCTTTCCAGGCCTCGACGTTGCGCGGCGGGCGCGGATCGGCCCAATCGGCGAAATTCTCCTCGGGGAAGGGCTCGTAGCGGGCGTGGAACCAGGTCTCCTCCATGGCGCCCTTGATCCATTTCACCATGGCCGGATGCGCCAGAACCGCGTCCATGTAGACGCGGGCCTCGGGGATGGTCGGCACGCCATAGGTCTCGAAGCGCGTGACGATGGGGGCGTAGAAGACGTCCGCCACGCTGAAGCGCGCCCCGAAGAGCCAGGGGCCCTCCGCCCCGAAGCGCGACCGCGCCCAGGCCCAGAGCATCTGCACGCGTCCGGCGTCGGCCAGGGATTGTTCGGTGTGCCCCACCCCCGGATAACGGCGGCGGATGTTCATGGTCATGGCGTTGCGCAGGGCCGCGAAGCTGGAATGAGCCTCGGCGGCCAGGCTGCGGGCGGCGGCGCGGGCGGCCTTGTCCTCGGGCCAGAGCCCCGCCTCGGGATGCTCTTCGGCGAGGGTCTCGGCGATGGCGAGGCTGTCCCAGACGAAGCGCGAGGCCCCGTTCTCGACGATCTCCAGAGTCGGCACCTTCAGGGCTGGGGCGGCCTGTCGCTTGAACGCTTCGAACTCGGGCGTATACATGGGGTGGAAAGCCTCCTCATGGGGGAGGCCGAAGGCTTCGAGCAGCAGCCAGCCGCGCAAAGACCAGCTCGAATAGGATTTGTCGCCGATGTGGAGCCGATACATGGATGATCTCCGGAAAAAGGGCTCTCCGGCTCTAAAGCCTCGGCGCGGAGGGCTCAAGCGATGAACGCGGCCCCGCCCGGGAATTCATCCGGGACGAGACTCTTCATCCCTGCGGCGGCGCGTCCTCCGGCGCGTCCTCTGGCTCTGCCGGGGATGCTCAAGGCGGCCCGGCGCAACATGCTGGAGATCGTGCCCGAGGCCGCCTATCGCGAGCCCCTCGTCACGCTGAGGGTGATCACCCGACGCTGGCGCGTGGTGACGGGGCCCGATCTGCTCAAGCGGGTCTTCCTCGACAATGTGGGCAACTACCCCAAGGCGCCCTTCATGCACCGCCTGCTGAGGCCCTATCTCGGCGAGAGCCTCTTCCTCGCCGACGGCGAGGACTGGCGCTGGCAGAGGCGCTCCATGGCGGGGATGTTCCAGCGCAAGAAGCTCGACGCCATGGCCGAGGCCATGCGGGCGGCGGCTCTGCGTTCGGCGGATCGTCTGGGGACGGCGCAGGGCGCGCCGCAGAACGTCGGCGTCGAGATGAGACGGCTGGCGATGGAGATCGTGCGCGACACGATGTTCACGGACATCGACCGCCTCCTGCTGGAGCATGTCGCGGGCGCCGAGGCCGCCGCTGCGGCCAAGGGCGACTGGCATGACTACAAGTCCCGGATGGACGAGTCCCTCATGACCCATCTGCGGGGCTTCGGCTCTCCGAATCTGCTGGATCTGCTGAATCTGCCGACCTGGCTTCCGCGTCCCTCGGCGCTCTTCAAGACCCATCCTCTGGAGGGCGTCCGCGCGGTGATGGAGAAGGGGATCGCCGCCCGCCGCGCCGCCGCCGAGCAGACCGGAGATTTCGGCGTCGACCTCATGGCGCTGATGCTCAAGGCGGAGGATCCCGAGGACGGCCGCCGCATGACCGACCGCGAGATCCGCGACAATCTGCTGACCTTCATCATCGCGGGCTTCGAGACCACGGCTCTGGCGCTGACCTGGTCGCTCTATCTCATCGCCAACGACCGGCCCACGCAGGAGCGTCTGAGATCGGAGGCCCGGGCGGCTCTGGCGACGGGAAGCGCGGCGGAGGCTCTGGAGAATCTGCCCTTCGCCCATCAGGTGCTTCATGAGGCCATGCGGCTTTATCCTCCGGCGCCGCATCTGGTGCGCGTGGCCCGCGAAGACGACGAACTCGGCGGGGTGAGGATCCGCAAGGGCGACGTGATCCTCGCGCCGATCTACACGCTGCATCGCCATGAAGCCGTCTGGGAGAACCCCAACGCCTTCGATCCGGAGCGCTTCACCCCCGAGAAGATCAAGGCGCGGCACAGATTCGCCTATCTGCCCTTCGGCGCCGGGCCGAGGGTCTGCATCGGGCCGAGCTTCGCCATGATGGAGGCCTCGCTGGCTCTGGCCACGATCCTCGACCGCTGGGAGGTCTCGCCGACCAATATCCGCAAGATCGACCCCATGATGAAGCTCACCCTGAGGCCGCGCGGCGGAATGCCCCTCAGCCTGACGCCCGCGCCCGCATGACGGATCTGCCGATTGAAGAGGCGATCCCGGCTCTGCGGGCGGCCTTGCGCGCCGAGGGCCTCGCAGTGCTGGAGGCGCCGCCGGGCGCGGGCAAGACCACGCGGGTTCCTCTGGCGCTGATGGACGAAGATTGGGCTTCCGGCGGCCGCATCCTCATGCTGGAGCCTCGGCGGGTGGCGGCGCGCGCCGCCGCCGAACGTATGGCCGAAACCCTCGGCGAGGCGGCGGGCGAGCGCATCGGTTATCGCATCCGGGGGGAAAGCCGGGTTTCGGGCCGCACGCGGGTCGAGGTGCTGACGGAGGGCATCCTCACAAGGCGGATGCAAGGCGATCCGGGGCTTGAGGGCGTCGCCTGCGTGATCTTCGACGAATTCCACGAGCGGTCCATTCATGCGGATCTCGGGATCGCGCTCTGCCTTCAGGCCCGGAGCCTGCTGCGGCCCGATCTGCGGATTCTCATCATGTCGGCGACCCTCGACGGCGAGTCCGTGGCGCAGCTGATGGGGGGCGCTCCGGTGATCCGCTCCGAGGGCCGCGCTTTTCCGGTGGCGCTCCGCTGGCGGGCCTCGCCTCCGCCGCCCGCCGCGCGGATCGAACCCCTCATGGCGGAGGCCATCCTCGAAGCTCTGGCGGCGGAGCCTGCGGGCGATTTGCTGGCCTTTCTGCCCGGCGCTCCGGAGATCGGGCGGGTTCAGGCGGCGCTTTCGGGGCGGCTCCCGAGCCATGTGGAGGCGATTCCGCTGCATGGGGCCTTGCCCTTCGCCGAGCAGCGCCGGGCGCTTCTGCCCGCGCCGGAGGGGCGTCGGCGGGTGGTGCTGGCGACCTCCATCGCCGAGACCTCGCTGACCTTGCCCGGCGTGCGCATCGTGGTGGACGGCGGCAAGGCGCGGCGGGCGCGCTTCGATGCGGGGGCGGGCATGTCGCGGCTGGTGACGGAACGCGTCTCCAAGGCCGAAGCGGCTCAGAGGGCGGGCCGCGCGGGCCGCGTCGCGCCGGGGACGGCCTGGCGGCTCTGGACCGAAGCGGAGGAGGGGGCCTTGTCGCCTCAGCCCCCGCCCGAGATCCGCGAGGCGGATCTGTCGGCCCTCGCGCTGGATCTGGCGATCTGGGGCGCCGCGCCGGAGGATCTGCTCTGGCTCGATCCGCCGCCCGCCGCCGCCTACGCCCAGGGCGTCGAGCTTCTGAAGGCGCTCGGGGCTCTGGACGCGGAGGGCCGCCCGACTCCCCATGGCCGCGCCATGGCTTCGGCGCCTCTGGGGCCGAGGCTCGGGCATATGCTCCTGTCGGCGTCGCCTGAAAGGAAGGCTCTGGCGGCGCGTCTGGCGGCCTTGCTGGAGGATCGCGGCGTCTTGCGCGGCGAGGCCCGGCGCGAAACCGACCTGCGCCGCCATCTGGAGGCTCTGGCCGATCCGGGGCGTTACGAAGCGGAGCGGGGCGGGGCGGTGGATCGTCCGGCGCGGGCGCGGATCCTGGAGGAGGCGAAGCGTCTGGCGAAAGGCGCGCCGCCCGAAGACGCCGAGGGCCTGGGGGCTCTGGCGGCTCTGGCCTTCCCCGACCGCGTGGCTCAGCGGCGCAAGGGCGATGCGCCGCGTTATCTGCTTTCGGGCGGCAAGGGCGGATTCCTCGATCCGGGCGATCCGCTCGGGGATGAGCCCTGGCTCGTGGCGGCGGATCTCGACGGCGATCTGCGCGAGACCCGCATCCGCCGCGCCGCGCCGATCTCGCGCGCCGAGATTCTCGACGTCTTCGCGGATCGCCTGCAATCCGAAGAGGTCTGCCAATGGTCGCGGCCTCAGGGCGCGAGCCTCGCGCGCAGACGAAGGCGTTTCGGGGCCCTGATCCTCGAGGAGGAGGCCTTCGACCCCGGCCCCGAAGGCTGGGGCCTCGCCGCCGTGGAGGGCCTGCGGGATCTCGGGCTTTCGGCGCTGGACTGGAGCGCGGCGGCGCAGCGTCTGCGCGGGCGGGTGGAGTGGCTGACCTCCCGCGAGGGCGCCGGGTCGGATCTTCCGGACTGGTCGGACGCCGGGCTTCTGGCCTCCGCCGAGGAATGGTTGGCGCCTTTCGCGGGGGCTCTGCGCCGCACGGCGGATTTCGCCCGCTTCGATCCGACCGAAGCCTTGCGGGCCGCTCTGGGTCCCGAGCGCCTCCGCCGCCTCGACCGCCGCGCGCCGGGGAGCTTCGAGACTCCCGCCGGAACCCGCGCCCCCATCGACTACGCCGTGGATCCGCCCGCTCTGGAGGCCCGGCTCCAGCATCTCTTCGGTCTGGCGCGCCATCCCTCCATCGACGAAGGCCGCGCGCCTCTGGCGGTGCGGCTTCTGTCTCCGGCGGACCGGCCCATGCAGACCACCGGCGATCTGCCCGCCTTCTGGCGCGGCGCCTACGCCGAGTTGCGCAAGGAGATGCGTGGACGCTATCCGCGTCACGAATGGCCCGAAGATCCCGCCGCCGCCGCGCCCACCACCCGCGCCAGGCCTCGAAAGACCTGATCTGGGGAATCATGGAGCCCGCGCGAAGGGGCAAGCCTCTTTTCCTCCCTTTCCGCTCTTGTTAGGCTTGAGCCGAGCATGAGGGAATCGCGCAACAGGGATGAAGGAGACCCCACCGTGTCCGCGCTGGAGATGGAGCCGACTCCGACGGCCGCCGGGGCCGAAGGTTGGCCGCCTCGGGCGGAAGGCGCGGACGCGGCTCAGGGAGCCCTGTCCGGACCGCTGTACGCGGCGCTGGATCTCGGGACCAACAATTGCCGTCTGCTGATCGCGGCCTCGGGGTCGCGAGGCTTCCGCGTCGTGGACGCCTTCTCGCGGATCGTGCGCCTCGGCGAGGGGATGGAGGCCTCGAATCGCCTCTCCGACGCCGGGATGGACCGCGCCATCGAGGCCTTGCGCGTCTGCGCCGGGAAGATCGAGCGCCGTCAGCCCCTGCGCCTGCGGGCCATCGCCACCGAGGCCTGTCGTCGGGCCCGCAACGGCGCGGAGTTCATCCAGCGCGTGCGCCGCGAAACCGGACTCGGCCTCGACGTGATCTCGACCGCCGAGGAGGCGCGTCTCGCGGTGGCGGGCTGCGCCCCGCTGATCGACCTGAGGCGCGATCAGCTGCTGATCTTCGACATCGGCGGAGGCAGCACCGAACTCGTCTGGGCCAATCTCTCCGGAGCGCCGCCGGAGCGGCGTCGGGATTTCCTCATGGGCCGCGCGCCGGAGATCCGGCTCGGGCCGGAGGCGAGCAGCTGGGTTTCGCTGCCGGTGGGCGTCGCCACCCTCGCCGAGCGCTTCGCCTTCATCCGCAACGAACGCGCCCGCTTCGCCGAGATGGTCGGCCATGTGGACCGGCTGCTGAAGCCCTTCGCGGCCTCCATCGGCGCGGTGGGGCGGCGCGAGGCCATCCGCCGGATGCAGATCCTCGGGGCTTCGGGCACGATCACCACGCTGGCGGGGGTCCACATGGGCCTCCCGCGCTACAATCGCGAAGAGGTGGACGGCGCCCTGCTGGAGGTCGAGGCTCTGGAGCGGGTGGTCAGCCGCCTGCTCGACCTCTCGCCCGGCGCCCGCTCGGAGATCCCCTGCATCGGCGAGGAGCGGGCCCATCAGGTGATCTCCGGGGCGGCGATCTTCACGGCCATCGTCCGGCGCTGGCCCACGCCCCGCATGCGCGTCGCGGATCGGGGCTTGCGCGAGGGGCTGCTCTACGGATTGATCAACCGCGACCGTCCGCGCCTCGCCGCGCCCGCTCCGGAGGCCGCCCTCGGGGCCGCCTCCGGCGGCGCGGGACAGAGCGCCGCATAGAATGGAAACGAGCCCGCAAGCATGACTCAAGGCCCCCGCAAGCCCGCCTCTCCCTCCGGATCCTCCAGGGGCGCGGGCGAGAAATCCGCCGGTCCCGCGAAGAAGAAGCCCCTCAGGGATCTGAAGGAGCGTCTGCGCACCGCGCAGGGGCGCACGCTTTCCTCGCAGAAATGGCTGGAGCGCCAGATCAACGATCCCTTCGTGCGCAAGGCTCAGGCCGAGGGCTGGCGTTCGCGCTCGGCCTTCAAGATCATGGAGCTGGACGACAAGTTCAAGCTCTTCAAGCCGGGCGTGCGCGTGCTGGATCTGGGGGCTGCGCCGGGCGGCTGGCTTCAGGTGGCGATCAAGCGCGTCAACGCCGAGGGGCTCAAGCCTGGTCCGCGCGGCAGGGTGCTGGGCGTGGATCTCCAGGAGATCGAGGCCCTCGCCGGCGCCGAGACCATGCAGCTCGATTTCCTCGACGAGGAGGCCGAGGAGGCCATCGAGGCGCGGCTCGACGGGCGCCCGGATCTGGTGCTCTCCGACATGGCGGCCAGCTCCACGGGCCATCGCCAGACGGACCACCTCAAGATCATGGCGCTCTGCGAGGCGGCGGCCTTCTTCGCCTGCCGCATCCTGCCGCCCGGAGGCGCCTTCGTGGCCAAGATCCTGCAGGGCGGCGCCGAAAACGAGCTTCTGGCGCAGCTCAAGCGGCGCTTCGCCGTGGTGCGGCACATGAAGCCCGCCTCCAGCCGTCAGGACAGCGCCGAGATGTATGTGGTGGCCACCGGCTTCCGCCCCGAAACTCCGGAGGAGGAGGCCCCTTGAGCCTCAGGGGCGGCCTCTTCAGAAGCGCGAGAGCGCCAGCCCTCCGGCCACCATCGCCGCCGCGAGAAGCCGCGGCGTGGTGATCTCGCGCACCGGCATCCCGAAGGCCCCGAGCCGGTCGAGCAGCAGAGCGGCCAGCATCTGGCCCAGGGCCAGCGCGCAGATGGCCGTCAGGGCGCCCATGCGCGGCAGGGTCCAGACGATGGTCCAGACGTAGAAGGCGCCGAGGACTCCGCCCAGCCAGAGCCGCCAGTCCTGACGCAGCGCCGTCGAGAAGCCGCGCCCGTCGCCCGAAGCCACGGCCGCCAGACCCAGCAGCGCGAAGCCCACCCCGAAGGAGATCGCCGCCGCCACCAGCGGACTCTGGACGGCGCGCCCCAGGGCGGCGTTGATCGGAGCCTGAATCGAGATGCAGGCGCCCGCCAGAACGACGAAGAACATCGCCGTGAATGAAAACTGCATGGCTTCTCCTGGGGAGGGGCCCGATGGGGTCGGGCCGATCTCGCCCGCGAGGGGCGGCTCCGGTCTTCTACGAGCTTCCCGCCGGAGAGGGGAGGGGGATCTCGCGCCGGAGAAGCCCGAATGGGGCCTCAGGCGGCCGGATCGCGCGTGGCGGCCCTCAGCCAGGCGAGATAGGGCGCCGAGCCCGCCGAAACCGGCAGCGCGAGGATCTCGGGCGTCTCGTAGCCATGGGATTCGCGGAGAAGGGCCTCCAGCGCCGGAAACAGCGCGGCGCGGGTCTTCACGATCATGAGGATCTCCTCATCCTCCTGGATCGCGTCCTTCCAGAGGTAGAGGCTGTCGATGGGCGCAAGCTGGACGCAGGCGGCGAGTCCCCGCTCCAGCAGAAGCCGCGCGAGGCGGCGCGCCTCCTCGCGGGAGGAGGCGGAGACCAGAACCGCCGCAGCGGCCCCTTCGTCCTGCGGAGCAGCCGTCACTCTTCCTCGCCGAATTTGGCGCGGATCAGCGCCACCAGGGCTTCGGCCAGCTCTCTGGCCTGCGCGCCCCAGACGCGCAGTCGGACCCGGGCGCCCTGAGCGGCGCCCAGCGTCAGGAGATCGAGAATCGAGCGGAGGTCCGCCTCCTCGTTCTCGAAGAAGAGGACGCCCTTCGCGTCGTAGCCCTCGGCGAGGACCGCCACGCGCGCCGCCGCCCGGGCGTGCAGCCCCTTGGCGTTGGCGATGACGATCTCGCGTTCCAGAAACCCGTCCATCGTTCGACCTCCCTGGTTCGGACGAACTCAATAATCTGTTTTATCATAGTTTTTTTGACGGGACCATGAAAAGGCGCCCATGTTCCGTCGGCGTTCGGTCAGGAGGCCCTCATATCCCTGTGGCGAAGCTTGGGCGACCATCCCGCCTCGCGCAGGCTGCGGGCGATGGCCTCCGCCGCATAGACGGAGCGATGCTGGCCGCCTGTGCAGCCTATGGCTATGTTCAGATAGCTTTTTCCCTCCCTTTCGTAAAGCGGCAAAAGGAAGGTCAGCATTTCCGAAAGGCGTTTGAGGAACGCCCCGGAATTGGGGTCGGCGGCGACGAACTCCGCCACCGGCGCGTCGCGCCCCGAGAGCGGACGCAGCTCCGGACGCCAGTAGGGATTGGAGAGGAAGCGCGCGTCGAACATCAGGTCCGCGTCGCGAGGAGCGCCGTTCTTGAAGCCGAAGGAGATCACCGAGACCGTCATGCGGGCCCGGTCGGGAGAATCGAAGCGTTCGGCGATCTCGGCGCGCAGCTCGTGGGGCGTCAGATCGGAGGTGTCGAGGGTCAGATCCGCCTGGGTGCGCAGAGGCCGCAGCGCCGCGCGCTCCTGAGCCACCGCCTCGGCCAGAGCCTCGCCGCCGCGCGGATGACGGCGGCGCGTCTCCTTGTAGCGGCGCAGCAGGACCGAATCCTCGGCGTCGAGATAGATCAGCGTCACGGTGAACTCGGGGCGACGGCGCAGCCGGGCCACCGCCTCCGCCACGGGATGCGAGCCTCCGGAGGCCACGAAGGCCGAAGCCGAAGGCGGCGCGAGGCTCAGCGCGAGGCCTCGGCTCTCCGTGGCGCGGGCCTCGACGCGCAGGGCTTCGGCCACCTCCTCCAGCAGGCTGAGGGGCGGATTGTCCACCACCGCGAAGCCGAGATCCTCCAGGGCGGCGGCGGCGGTGCTGCGTCCCGAGCCCGAAGGCCCGACGAGCACGAGAATCGGATAGGGCTTGTCGGCGGGCGAACGGGAGGAAACGGCGTCCTGAGCGTCGCGGGTCGTCGGCATGGCTGGTCTCCGGCGGGAACGGGCGGGAATCGGCGGATTGCGCCGTCCGCACCATAATGATTTCCGGTTCGTCCTGTTACGGTCGAGGGGCGGGGAATCCGTCGCAGTCGAAGACTGCGGCCTTTTCGCTTCATGCGGGAACAGCCGGAGCGCGCAGGATCCGGCTCCCGTGATCCGGCTTCCCTGATCCGGGCTCAGCCCGGGAGAGCCGCCTGGAAACGCGCGCCCTGAGGCGGAGAATCGGGCGGCGCATCGGGAGGGCGGACGTTCTCGGCCCAGATGCGCCCGCCATGGGCCTCGACGATCTGACGCGAGATCGCCAGCCCGAGCCCCGAATGCTGGCCGAAATCCTCGGTGGCGGGGCGTTCGCTGTAGAAGCGCTGGAAGACCGACTCCAGATTCTCCTCCGGGACGCCGGGCCCCTGGTCCTCGACGCTGATGCGCACCTCTCCGCCGGGCTCGCGCCAGCCGCGCAGGATCAGCGCGCCGCCCTCGGGGCTGAAGGAGACGGCGTTGTCCACCAGATTGCGCAGCACCTGTCCGAGCCGCCCCTCCACGCCCCGCAGGATCAGCGGGCCGTTCTCCGGCAGGCGCCGGACGACCCTCAGGCCGCGCGCCTCCCAGTTGGGGCGGGTGACGTCGATCACCGCGTCGAAGAGCGCGCCGACGTCGAAGGGGGCCTGCTCCTCGCGCTGGAGCTCGGCGTCGAGGCGCGAGGCGTTGGAGATGTCGGTCACGAGGCGGTCCAGCCGCCCCACGTCGCTGCGGATCACCTCCAGCAGGCGTTCGCGCTGGGCCTCGGTGCGGGCGGAGGGCATGGTCTCCACCGCCGAGCGCAGGGAGGTCAGGGGATTCTTGATCTCGTGGGCCACGTCGGCGGCGAAGCTCTCGACGGCGTTCATGCGCCGCCCGAGCGCGCCGGTCATGGCCCGCAGCGCCACCGAAAGATGGCCGATCTCGTCGCCGCGCCGCGAGTAGTCGGGGATGCGCACCGCCGTCAGGGGGCTGCTTCCGGCTTCGGCGCCGGCTTCGGCGGCCTCGGCGAGCTTCTCGATGGGCTTGGCGATGGTCGCCGCCAGCAGCGCCGAGAGCGCCGCCGAAACCGCCGCCGCCACCAGGAACATCCGCCAGAGCGAGCCCCGGCCCTCGGCGAGGATGTCGTCGATGTCGCCGCCGTCGGTCGAGACCACCACCGTGCCGATCACCGAATAGGCCAGCCGGATGGGCGCCGCCACCGAGACGATCAGCTCGCCCCGGCTGTTGACGCGCCGCGCCTCGGTCTCCTGGACGAGGCTCATGGCGTCCCAGATCTCCTGATCGCTGGTGATGGCGGCGGGGCGGGTCTCGCGGTAGAGGTCGAGGCCGCCATGGCCGCTGCGTCCGGTGACGAAGGCCGAGATCCCGCGCCAGAGCCCCCGAGCGGTCTGGACCGGCTGGGAGGCGGGCGCCTCCAGGGGCGCGCCGAGGATCACCGCCGCCTCGACGTCTCCGGCGTCGCGGGTGTCGGCGCCGAGCCGGCCCTGACGGTCGTAGAGCTGCACGCGCATCTCGACCGGCGGCGCCAGGGCCGTGACGATGGGGAAGGCCTGCTCGACATCAAGACGCCCGTCGCGGGTTTCGGCGTGCTGGGCCACGGCGGCGGCCAGAAGCCGCGCGGCGGTCTTCATGCCCTCGACGCGCATGTCCACCAGTTCGTCGCGCGACTGGTTGACCATCATCACGCCGAACATCAGCGCGATCAGGCCGAGCAGGTTGACGAAGAGGATCCGCCGCCCCAGCGTGCCCCAGAGCCGGCGCACCAGACTCCAGAGCCTGCCCCCGCCGCGCGGGAGGGCGGCGGAGGGAGGAGGCGCGGCGGCCTCTTCAGACCTCGCGATATCTGTAGCCGACGCCATAGAGGGTCTCGATGGAGGCGAAGTCCTTGTCCGCGACGCGGAACTTCTTGCGGATGCGCTTGATGTGGCTGTCGATGGTGCGGTCGTCGACGTAGACCTGATCGTCGTAGGCGGCGTCCATGAGCTGGTCGCGGCTCTTGACGAAGCCGGGCCGCAGCGCCAGAGCCTGAAGGATCAGGAATTCGGTCACGGTGAGCGTCACCTGATCGCCGCTCCAGGCGCAGGAATGGCGCATCGGGTCGAGCGAGAGCTTGCCGCGCTGGATGATCTTGTCCTTTTCGGCGCGCTCGGCGGGATCGAGGGCCTGGGCCTCGCGCCGACGCAGCACCGCCCGGATGCGCTCGATCAGCAGGCGCTGCGAGAAGGGCTTGCGGATGTAGTCGTCGGCGCCCATGCGCAGGCCCAGCACCTCGTCGATCTCCTCGTCCTTGGAGGTGAGGAAGAGCACCGGCAGATCCGACTTCAGACGCAGCCGCCGCAGCAGCTCCATGCCGTCCATGCGGGGCATCTTGATGTCGAAGACCGCGAGGTCCGGCGGCGAGGCGGACAGGGCGGTGAGGGCGGCGGCTCCGTCCGAATAGGTCTTCACCTCGAAGCCTTCGGCCTCGAGAGCGATGCTGACGGAGGTCAGAATGTTGCGGTCGTCGTCCACCAAGGCGATGCTGGTCATTCGGGGTCTCCTCGCTCGGGCGAAAGGCTATGATTTTACGGGGGGAAACGCAATCGCCGTCGCGGGCGGGCCGAGGCGGGGGAAGAGGCTCCGCGGGCCTCTCGCTCCCGCGCGGCGCCGAAGCCTCGCCGGGGCGGTTTCGCGGGGGAGCGGCGCCTCGGCCTCTTGTATGGGGGCGCATTTCTTGACACCCTCATGACAGGCCCGCGCGTATCTGCGGGTTCGTCTTTGCGCGGAGGCCTCGCCGCGCCGGAGTTTCCGGTCATGTGCCGTTGGGCGGCTTACAAAGGCCCCTCGATCTTTCTCGAAGAGGTGATCGCCTCGCCTCGTCAGTCCCTGATCGCCCAGAGCCTGCTGGCGCTGCGCGGACGGACTCCCACCAACGGCGACGGATTCGGCGTCGCCTGGTATGGCGAGAAGCCCGAGCCGGGCGTCTTCCGCGACGCGGGGCCCGCCTGGTCGGACGAGAACCTGCGCAATCTGGCCGGTCAGGTGCGCTCGCCGCTGTTTCTGGCCCATGTGCGGGCCGCCACCTGCGGAGGCTCCAGCCGCGCCAATTGCCATCCCTTCGTCTCGGGCCGCTGGAGCTTCATGCATAACGGCCAGATCGAGGATTTCGCCTGGCTCCGCCGCGCGCTGGAGGTCGCCCTTCCCGATTCCCACTACGCCCAGAGGCGCGGCTCGACCGATTCGGAGCTGATGTTCCTGCTCGCGCTGGGATTCGGGCTGGAGAACGATCCGCAGGGCGCTCTGGAGCGCATGGTGGGCTTCATCGAGGAGACGGCGCGGGGAATCGGGGCGCGGCCCTGCGTGAAGATGACCCTGGCGCTCTCCGACGGGCGCACGCTCCACATCGCCCGCTACGCCACCGACGGAGAGGCGCCCACCTTGTTCCATCGGCTCTCGCGGCGGCTGGGCGGAAGGGCCGTGGCCTCGGAGCCGCTCGATTCCGAGGAGACCGACTGGGAGGAGGTGCCGCAAGGCGTCTTCGGCCGGGCCGACGTCGAGGGCGTGACCCTCAGCCCCTTCCGGCCGCGATGGGCTCCGGCCTCCGCCGCGCCTCTCCGGGCCGCCCGCTGATTCGCCGCGGAAGCCGCAGAGGGAGGGCTTGCGTTCTCCGCTCCGGCGCATGAGATGAAGCCCGGCCGGAGGCGCAGCGCTTCCGGCGGCTCTTCACCGACCTTCAGCGACGAGGCTGCGCAGATGACGCTCATCATGACCATCCCCGAGGTTCCGGGCCATCAGATCGACCGCGTTCTGGGAGTCGTCACGGCGGAATCCGTGCAGGGCGTCAACATCGTGAAGGACGTCTTCGCCGCCGTGCGCGACGTGGTGGGCGGGCGCTCGGCCACTCTGGAGAACATGCTCCGCCAATGCCGCGACGACTGCATGCGCGAGCTGGACGAAAACGCCCGCCGCATGGGCGCCGACGCCGTGGTGGGTCTGCGCAGCGACTACTTCAGCGCCAACAACATGATGATCCTGACGCTCATGGGCACGGCGGTGACCCTGAGGCGCTAGAGCGTCTTTCAGCGAGGCCGCAGGCCTCGCGTCGTGAAGACGCGACCAGAGAAGAATCCGAAGCGTCTTTCGGCGAGGCCGCAGGCCTTGCGTCGTGAAGATGCGGTCAAGGAAGCGGAAGTCTCCTCCGGGAAGGCCGCTGCGGCTTTTGGTCGATTCCCCGGATCGCGCGGAAGGCTTTAGGGTCCGGGCTCCGGCGGAGGCGCCCGCCGATCCTCAGGAGCCCCGATCATGAGCCTTGATTCCGAAATCGCCCGCGCCCTGGAGCTCTTCGCCGATCTCGACGGAGTCTCCGCGCGCCGGATGTTCGGCGGCGCGGGGCTCTACAAGGAAGGCGTGATGTTCGCCCTGCTCGCCCATGAAGCGGTCTGGCTGCGCGCCGATCCCGAATTCGCCATGGATCTGGAGGCCGAAGGCTCCGCCGGGCGCTTCGAGACGGAGAAGGGCGGCGGCGCCTCGCATCTGCCCTATTGGCGCCTGCCCGAGGCCGCTCTGGACGATCCGGAGGCCGCCGCCGCTCTGGCGCGGCGCGCCTGGAGCGTCGCGGTTCGACTGAAGACCGCCGCGCCCTCGCGCGCGAAGAAATTCCCTCAAGCGAAAGGAGATCCCGCATGAGCCGCCGCAAGCTCGTCGCCGGAAACTGGAAGATGAACGGACTCGCCGCGAACGCCGCCGAATTCGACCGGATCCGCGCAGGCGCCGCCGCCGTCAGGGAGGCCGACGCCCTGATCTGCCCTCCGGCGACGCTGATCGCGGCTCTGGCCGGGCGAGGTCTGGCGCTGGGCGGGCAGGATTGTCATGCGAAGCCCTCGGGGGCCCATACGGGCGACCTCTCGGCGGAGATGCTCCGCGACGCGGGCGCCTCGGCGGCGATCCTCGGGCATTCCGAGCGCCGCGCCGATCACGGCGAGACCGACGCCCTCGTGCGGGCCAAGGCCGAGGCCGCGAAAAGGGCCGGGCTGCTGGCGATCATCTGCGTGGGCGAGACCCTGGAGCAGCGCGAGGCCGGACAGGCCGTCGCGGTGGTCGAGGGCCAGCTTGCGGGCTCCATCCCCGAGGGCGCGACGGCGGCGGAGGTCGTGGTGGCCTATGAGCCCGTCTGGGCCATCGGCACGGGCCGCGCCGCCACGCCGCAGGACGTCCGCGAGATCCATGCGGCCATCCGGGCGGCTCTGGTCGGGCGCTTCGGCGCCGAGGGCCAGGCCATGCGGATTCTCTATGGCGGCTCGGTCAAGCCCTCGAACGCCGCCGAGCTCTTCGCGGTTCCGGATGTGGACGGCGCCCTCGTCGGCGGCGCCAGCCTGACGGCCGCGGAGTTCCTGCCGATCCTTCAGGCCGCCGCCTGAACATGAAGACGCCCTCTCCGCCAGGCGGAGAGGGCCTTGTCCGCAGCTTCGACCGGCTTCAGCCGAGGGCGCCCTTCAGAACTCCGAGGAGGCCGCCTTCCCAATAGGCGCGGCAAACCTCGTCGGCCTTCGCGCAGGCCACGTCGGCCCAGCCGTGGAAGAGCATGTTCAGCGCCACATAGAGGATCACCACAAGGCCGATCCAGGCGATCCAGCGGTGCTTCGCCAGAAGATCGGCGATGAAGCTGGCGGCCACGCCCATCAGCGCCACCGAGAAGACCAGACCCACCACCAGAACCCAGGTGTGGTCCTGAGCGGCGCCCGCCACGGCCAGCACGTTGTCCAGCGACATGGAGACGTCGGCGACCACCACCTGAAGCAGCGCCTGCACGAAGCTCTTGTGCTTCTGCGCCGATCCCTCCGCGGTCTCCGTCTGGTCGGAATGGGCGACGATCTCGCGCCACATCTTCCAGCAGACCCAGAGCAGCAGCAGCGCGCCTGCGATCTTCAGGTAGGACACCTGAAGCAGCTGCACCGTCAGCAGCGCGAAGACGATCCGGATCACGACCGCCGCCGCGATCCCCCAGAACACCACCTGTCTGCGGCGCGCGGGCTCCACCCCCGCCGCCGCCATGCCCACGACGACCGCGTTGTCCGCGGCCAGCACGAGGTCGATCAGAATGACCTGACCCAGCGCCGTCAGCTCACCGAGCATTCAAGCTTCTCCCCGGCGCTCCTTGGGGAGCGCTCACGCCGGCGCCGTCTGCGCGCTTTTCCGCCGCCAGCGCCGGATCAGCGGCGGCGCGATCGCCAGAACCGCCGCAAGGGCCAGGAGAGGTCCGGCGGGCGTGCTGGTGAAGAAGACCGTCCAGTCGTCCTGCGAGATCTGCATGGCGCGGCGGAAATGCTGCTCGGCCATGGGGCCGAGCACGAGGCCCACCACCATCGGCGCGATGGGGAAATCCAGACGCCGCATGGCGAAGCCCATCAGACCGACGATCAGCATGAAGATCACGTCGTTGAGCGAGCGCGAAGCGCCATAGACGCCCAGCGTCGCGAAGACGAGGATGCCCGCGTAAAGGAAAGGCCGTGGAATGTAAAGCAGACGCGCCCAGAGACCCGCCATCGGCAGATTCAACAGCAGCAGCATGAGGTTGCCGAGCAACAGGCTCGCAATGAGGCTCCAGACGAGGGTCGAGCTCCCGCTGAAGAGCGTCGGGCCGGGCTGAAGGCCGTATTGCTGGAAGGCCGCCAGCAGGATCGCCGCCGTGGCCGAAGTCGGCAGGCCCAGCGCCAGAAGCGGCGCCATGACCCCCGCCACCGCCGCGTTGTTGGCGGCCTCGGGGCCCGCCACGCCCTCGATGGCGCCCTCGCCGAACTCCTCGGGATGGTCCGAGAGCTTGCGTTCGAGCGAATAGGACAGGAAGGTCGGGATCTCGGCGCCGCCCGCAGGCAGGGCGCCGAAGGGGAAGCCGATGGCCGCGCCGCGCAGCCAGGGCTTCCAGGAGCGCCGCAGATCCTCGCGCGTCATGAGCACCCGGCCCTTGAGCGGCGTGATCTCCTCCGAGCGCGCCTTCGGATCGGCGGCCAGAGACAGGGCCTCGGCCACCGCGAAGAGCGCGACGATCACCACCACAACGCCGATTCCGTTCATCAGCGAGGGCTCGCCGAAGGCGTAGCGGGCCTGTCCGGACTGGCCGTCGATGCCCACCAGCGCGATGGCCACGCCCATCAGCAGCGAGAGCAGACCCGCCAGAACCGAGCGTCCCAGGAGGCAGGCCACCGAGACGAAAGCCAGAATCGCCAGAGCGAAATAATCCGCCGGACTGATCTTCACCGCCCATTCGACCATCGTCGGTGCGAAGGCGGCCAGCAGCAGCGTGCCGATGCAGCCCGCGACGAAGCTGCCGATCGCCGCCGTGGCCAGAGCCGCCGGAGCGCGCCCCTTGCGGGCCATCTTGTTGCCGTCGATGGCGGTGACCAGCGAGCCGGATTCGCCCGGCGTGTTGATCAGGATGGCGGTGGTCGATCCGCCGTACATGGCGCCGTAATAGACGCCGCCGAAGATGATGAAGGCCGCCGCCGGGTCCATCTTGGTGGTGACGGGCAGCAGAAGCGCGATGGTCAGGGCCGGGCCGATCCCCGGCAGGACGCCGATCAGCGTGCCGAGCGTCACGCCCACCAGAGACCACATCAGGTTGATCGGCTGGAAGACGACCGCGAAGCCATGCGCCAGATTGGTCAGAAGATCCATGGGAGACTCCCGGGACGCCGTTCAGGGCGCCTCATGTCTGGAGGAGTTCGCGAAGAGGCGGCGTCTCAGGGACGCCAGCCGAAGGTTTCGAGCAGCCCGCGCAAGGGCTCGTTGCGGAAGACGTCGCCCACCGGCAGGCGCAGGCCCAGCCATTGCGTGAAGACGTAATAGACCACCAGAGCCACGATCAGCCCCACCCCGAAGGCTCGCAAGGGACGCGTCGCGCCGAAGGCCCAGGCCACGATTCCGAACATGATCGTCTCGGAGAGGATGAAGCCCGCGCGCGGCAACAGCAGGATGAACAGCGCCAGAGACCCGAGCGTCAGGCCGAAGGCCTTGTAGTCGAAGGGGCCGGGGCGCTCCTCCTCGGGGATCCGCGTGGGATTGAGCGTCTCGCTGGCCGCGAAGAGCAGACCCAGCGTCGCCAGCGCCAGACCCACCATCTGCGGGAAGATCCGGGGGCCGGAGAGCGCCGAAAGATTCGGCGGCTGGCGGATGTCGAAGGAATAGGCGTAGAGGAAGACGCCGACGGCGGCGGCGAAAAGGCCGGCTCCGGCGCGGGCGGTCAGGCGCATGGGAGAACCCTCGATTCTGCGGGAGGCTCGGCGGAGAGGCGGAGAAGCCCGCGAAGGCTCCTCCGCCCCGGAGCGCGATCCGGAGGGCCGAAGGGCCTTCCGGAGGGACGGCGCGACCGGAGGGAGGCCTGAAGCGCGATCCGGACAGCGTGGAGGACTCTCCGGATCAGGGGCGCGCTCGGGCGGAGGCCCGAAGGAGCCTCCCCGGGCCTCGCGCGACCGGACGGGCGATCCGGGCGATCCGGCCGCGCGGGGCTCGGGACGTCACTCGACGAGGCCGATGTCCTTCAGGGTCTGGACGACGCGGGCGTCGTCCTCCTTGAGGAATTCGGCGAAGGCGTCGCCGGAAAGATAGGCGTCGGTCCAGCCGCGAGCCGAGAGGATCTTCTTCCAGGCTTCGGTCGCGGCCATGGCGTCGAGCGTGACGAGCAGCGCGGCGCGCTCCTCGTCGTCGATGTCCGGCGCGCCGACGACGCCGCGCCAGTTGCCCAGCACCACGTCGACGCCGCTTTCCGCCAGGGTCGGGGCCTCGACGCCGTCGATGCGCGCGTCCGAAGAGACCGCGAGGAAGCGCAGCTTGCCGGTCTTCGCCTGCTCGACGAATTCGCCGACGCCTGAAACGCCGACCGTCACATGGCCGCCGAGAATCGAGGCGAGGGCCTCGCCGCCGCCGGAATGGGCGACGTAGTTCAGCTTGGAGGTGTCTGCGCCCACGGCCTTCATCACGAGGCCCGCGAGGATGTGGTCGGTGCCGCCCGCCGAGCCGCCGCCCCAGGAGACCGAAGCCGGATCGGCCTTCAGCTTCTCGACCAGCTCGCCCACGGTCTTGAGCGGCGAATCGGCGGGCACGACCAGACCTTCATATTCCGAGGTCAGGCGGGCGAGGGGCGTGGTGCTCTCCAGGGTCACCGGAGAGTTGTTGGTCAGGATGGCGCCGGTCATCACGAGGCCCATGACCAGAAGGGCGTCGGGTTCGCCGGGGCGCGAGGCGAATTGCGCCAGGCCGATGGTGCCGCCGGCTCCGGCGACGTTGTCCACCTCGACCGAGCGGGCGAGCTTCTCGCCTTGCAGCACTTCGGCCATGGCGCGTCCGGTCTGGTCCCAGCCGCCGCCCGGATTGGCCGGAACGGTGATGGTCAGATCCTCGGCGGCGAAGGCGGGCGCCGCGCCCGTCGCGAGCGCGAGGCCAAGAGCCGCAGCAGCGACGGCGCTGCGCAGGGAACGGAAATTCGACATCAGGCGTCATCCTCCCAAGGATGCGTTTTTTGAATCTTGAGCGAAGAGGCCGCAGCCTCCCGCCGGTTTCCCAGCCTGAGACGATTTGACCGATCAGGTCAAGGCCAATCCTTTATTGACGCAAGGAGAAGCGCGACGCCTCCCCTCCAGGAAGCGCCGCGCGGGACCGCGTCGCGGACAGGCTCAGGAGCCGCGCAGACTCATGAGATAGGCGGCTATGGCTTCACGATCCTCCGGCGTGAGCTTGCCGGTGTTCTCGCGCACGACGAGATCCATCCCGCGGGCGAGTTCGTCGCCGTCGGGGGTCATGCCATATTCCAGCGCGAAGACGAGATCCTCGGGCGCCCAGCCGCCCAGATCCGCGCCCCGGATTCCCGGCACGCGCCGACCATCCGGGCCATTGGGGGTTCCGGCCATCCAGGTTTCGGGGCGGATGGCGCCCGCGAAATTGCGGTCGCTGTGGCATTCGGCGCAATGGCCGGGGCCTTCCGCCAGATAGGCGCCGCGCCGGGCCGCCGCCGAGGCCGCGGCGGGCAGACGGCTTTCGGGCGTCGGGTCGAAGAAGGCCAGCTTCCAGAGCGCCAGTCCCGGTCGCACCGAGAAGGGGAATCCCAGTTGATGCGGCTGGTTGGGCCGCGCGACCGGCTCCAGGGAATCGAGATGCGCCTTGAGGTCGAGGAGATCCTCGTTGGTCATCCGGGCGTAGGAGGCGTAGGGGAAGGCCGGATAGAGATGCCGTCCCTCCGGATCAATCCCGAGAGTCATGGCCCGGATGAAATCCTCGCCGCTCCAGCCGCCGATTCCCGTCGCGCGGTCCGGGGTGATGTTGGGCACGAGGAAGCTTCCGAAAGGCGAGGCCAGTTCATGGCCGCCCGCCGGAGCCCCGTCCGCGCGGCCCGGCGTGGCGTGGCAGGAGGCGCAGCCTCCCGCCGCATAGAGATAGGCGCCGCGTTCGGCGCTGGGCGCGAAGCCTGGGGGCGTCGTGGCGGGGCGCGACCAGACCAGTCCCGGCGCGAAGGCCGGGACGGCCAGAGCCGCCCCGACCGCCGCCGCAAGGATCAACCCGCCCTTCAGAGCGCGTCGGAGGAGGCCCGCCATCAGTTCTTCGGCTGGCGATAGGTCTGATGACAGGCGCCGCAGGTCGGGCGCAGCTCGGCGAAGGCGGCGTTGATCGCGGCCTGATCTCCGCCCCCGGCGGCCTCTTCGAGTCCGTGGGCGGCCTTCCGGAACTTCTCCAGAGCGGCGGAGAAGCCTTCCGGATCCGACCAGATCGTCGGCAGGGCGTAGCTCTCCGGCAGATCCGCGATGGAGGAGCCCGCCGGGAAGAGCGCGGCCAGCTTGTCGCCTTCCTCGCTCATGGTCTTCGCGGCCGTCTGGAGCGCCGCCGCCGGAACCGTCTGGCCCGCAGCCAGAGGCGCAAGCGCGCGATTGGCGCCGCCGAGGGCCTTCATCGCCTCGGCGCGGGTCTTGAGCGCCTCGGCGGGCGAGAGCGCCGCAGCCCCGGAGGCCGCTTCCTGGGCGGCGAGCGGCGAAAGGACGAAGAAGGCGGAAAGCGCGGCGGCGGTCCCGAGGGGGATCAAGCGGCTGAGCATCATGGGGCAAGCTCCTGTGAGGCCTGGCGAAGGACGCCAAGCTAGCACAGGGCCCCGCCGGGCCGGGCTTCACGATCCCGCAAGCGCGAAGATCGGCCCATAAGACGAAGACGCCGCCCCCGGCGAAGGGAGCGGCGTCCTCGGAATCCGGAAGGCGCGACGTCGGGAGATCAGTCTCCGGCGGCGAGGATCTGCGCCTGAGCGATCCAGCGATAGCGGATCACGCGGCCGCGCAGACCCAGACGTCCGTCGAGCCAGGCGGCTTCATGCGGCGACATCTCGGCGATCTGGCTGAAGTAGTAGATCCCCAGCCCGTGGAGCTGCTCCTCCAGCTTGTAGGCCACGCCCCGGATGAGCTTGAGATCGTCCGGCTCGCCGCGATTCGCCGAGGGCAGCGCGCCCGCGAAGCCCGCAAGGGCGTCGAAGTTCTCGCCGCTGTCGATGAGGCGCAGGGCCTCGGCCTCGACGTGGGTCAGCTCGGCCGAGACAGTCTTCGGCGCGGGCTTCGGCGCAGGAGGCGCCTCGGAGACCTCCGCGAAGACGGTCTTCTTCGGGGCCTGGCTGGCCGCCGCGCCCTTGAGCCGGGCGAATTCGCGGGCCTGAGGCACCCAGCGGTCGCGCAGGATGCGGCCGGGGAATTCTTCGAGCTGGCCGTCGATCCACGCGATGTCGCGGGGGGTGAAGGCGCCGAGCTGCTCGAAGTAATAGATCCCGTTCTCGTGGAGCAGGCCTTCGAGCTTGGGCCCGATTCCGCGGATGAGCTTCAGATCGTCCGGAGCCTCGCCCGCGCGCGGCGCGGAGAGCAGGAGCGTCGGGCGCGAGAAGTCGCGGGCGCCGGAGCGGATCAGCTCCTGAGCTTCGCGCTCTTCGTCGGTGAAGGGATGGGCTTCCTCTTCGGGCTCGGCGGCGGGGCGCTCGACGTAGCGGATGACCTCGCGGATCTCGGCGTCGCGTCCGCCCTCCGCCTTGAGTTCGGCGATGCGGTCATGCGCCTTGCGCAGATCGAGGCGCAGGGCGTCGAGTTCGGCGGAGGTCCCGGCGTTCGCCGAGGCGAAGCCGAGCGCGCCGCCCTGAGGCGCGGACTCCAGTTCGGAGACGCGGCCGCGCGCCGAACGCAGCTGGGATTGCAGCAGTTCGATCTCGGAGGAAGAGGAGGAGGCCCCGGCCTCCAGACGCGCGATGCGGATGCGCAGGGCGTCGGATTCGTCTTCCGCGGCGGGAGCGGAGGCCGAGACCTGAGCCTCGGCGAGGCTGAGGCGCAGCTTGCCGAGTTCTTCATCGGCGGCGCGCCTGGCCTCGGTCAGGGCGGCCAGCTCGCCATGCAGACGGCGGAATTCGGCCTCGGATTCGGTCGTCGCTTCGGAGGAGCCGCTCTGGAGATCGGCGAATTTCACCTTCCAGCTTTCGGCCTCGCGGGCCTCGCGGGCTTCGACGTCATCCACGCGGCCCAGAGCCGCCGCCAGTTCGTCGCGCAGGCGGGTCAGTTCACGGCCGGATTCGGCGGAGCCGCCTTCGGCCTCGGCGAGGCTGAGGCGCAGCTTGCCGAGCTCTTCATCGGCGGCGCGCCTGGCCTCGGTCAGGGCGGCCAGCTCGCCATGCAGACGGCGGAATTCGGCTTCGGATTCGCCCGCGGCCTCGGAGGAGCCGCTCTGGAGATCGGCGAACTTGAGCTCCCAGGCGGCCTTGTCCTCGGCGCCCCGGGCGTCGAGATCGCGCAGCCGCAGCCGGGCGGCTTCGAGCTCGCTCCGCAGGCCCGAGACCTCGGCCCCGACCTCGACGGAGCCGCCTTCGGCCTCGGCGAGGCTGAGGCGCAGCTTGCCGAGTTCTTCATCGGCGGCGCGTTTGGCGCTGGTCAGGGCGGCCAGCTCGCCATGAAGGCGGCGGAATTCGGCTTCGGATTCGGTCGTCGCTGCGGAGGATCCGCTCTGGAGATCGGCGAACTTCACCTTCCAGCTTTCGGCCTCCTCGACGCCTCTGGCCTCCAGTTCGCCCAGACGGCCCGTCGCGACCTCCAGTTCGCCGCGCAGCCGCGCGAGCTCCGCCTCGGCCTCGGTGGAGCCGCCCTGCGCCTCCTCCAGCCGCAGACGCAGCCTTGCGGCCTCCTCCTCGTCGGCGCGGCCCGTCTCGACCAGAGACGCCAGCTCGGCGCGCAGAGCCCCGGCCTTCTCGACCGCCGCCTGAGCTTCGACCTCCAGATCCAGGATGCGGGCGCGGGCGGCGGTCAGCTCGCCTTCGAGGGGGAGGCCGTCGGCCCGGGCCGCGTTGAGGGCGGCCTCGGCGTCGGCGAGGCGGTTGCGGGTCGCGAAAAGCTCGGCGCGCAGGTCTTCGAGGCCGGAGTCCAGGGCGCCGGAGGCCGCGAAGCCGGACAGGCTCGCGGAATCCTCGCCGCCCTCCGCGATGCGGGCCAGACGGGCGCGGGCTTCTTCAAGCTCGCCGCGCAGCGAGGCGAAGGCGGCGGGCGCGACGCCCTCCGCAGAGGCGCCGTCCTCGCGGGCCTCCTCGTCGCCCTCGCGCCAGACGTAGCGCACGACCTCGCGGGGCGCGGCCTCTGCGGCGGCTTCGAGCCGCCCCTCCAGATCCACGATGCGGGCGCGGGCCGTCGCCAGATCGGCGAGCAGGCTTTCCTCGCCTCGCGCGAGGCTGGCGCTGGCTTCGGGGCTCAGGAGGCGCGCGGCCTCCTCGACCTCGGAGGAATCTTCAAGCTGGGCGATGCGGGCGCGGGCCTCCTCCAGATCCTGACGCAGGCCCCAGGCCTCGGAATCGGCGGTCGAGCGCAGGTCTTCGGCCCCGTCCTTCGCGGCCTCCTCGGCGGCGGAGAGCTCGGCGCGGAGCTTCTCGAGCTCGGCGTAGGCGGCTTCGGAATTGACCTTCCCCTCTTCGGCGCGAGTCCGCCAGAGGACCAGATCCATCGCCTCGCCTTCCAGTTCGGCGATGCGGGCGCGGGCGGCCAGAAGCTCGCCGGAGGGCGCGCCCTCCGCGTCGAAGCTCTCGCCGCCGAGGAAGCGGGCGCGCAGGGCCTCGCCTTCTTCGGCCTGCAGCCTCAGGGCGTCGCGCTCGCGGGTCAGGGCGTCGCGCTCGGCCAGGAGGACGCCGTAACGGGCGTCGTCGCCGAGGCGGACCGGATTCCCGTGGGCGTCGATCGCGGGCTCCTGCGCGTAGGAGAGCGGGCCGGGCCTGTCGCCGCCGTTATGGGCGCCGGCGCCGCAGGAGAAGCCGTCGCGGCTCCAGAAGCGGCTCAGAAGCCAGCCCAGGATGCCTGCGCCGAGGATCACGAGCAGAATCCAGAAGAGAGTGGTGACCAATTGGGACATTGCGCGGCTCCAGCCCTTAACCAAACCTCTGCGGCGCGCTCCGGCCGCCGCCCCCTGAACCCCGCCGCGCGCCCGGGTTCGGCGCGCCGGATCCCTTGCGCCCCGAATGGCGGGGGGCGATCCTCAGACCGCCGCCGTTCATCCTGACGCGTTTCGAAACATAACAGAAGCCGGAATTGGGGAAAAGCCGGAGCCTCCGGCGCTTTTCTCGCCCCACAGGCGAGCGGAGGCCCGGATCCGGACGGGGATCAGAATCCGGAAAATGCGCCGGAAGGCTCAGGCGGCGGCTCTTTCGGCCCGCGCCGCCAGCCTCAGACGGGCCGGAGGCAGGGGATCGCCCGTCCCCTCGCGCCCCGCCCAGAGCGCGAGGAAATGGCCCGTCAGGCGCAGGGCGTCGCGGAAATCGGCCGGAGAGGCCTCCGGCAGATCGTCCCGCAAGAAGACGGGCAAGGGCAGGAGCTTGCCCGCCCAAGGCGCGCCCAGAGCGCGGTCGGCGGCGCGTCCGCTGCGCGGCGAGACCCAGCCGAGATCGGTCGTCGGGCCGCCGAGGGCGCAGCGCGTGAAATCCGGCCCGAAGCCGATCCCCGCCAGAAGCCGCAGCTCCCAGAGCGCATAGGCGGCGCGGCGGCGCGGCGGATCGGGCAGGGCGGAGAGAAGCTCCAGCGCTCCGGCGTGGATCTCCGGAACGGGCTCGCGCTCGGGCAGATGCCGCAGACAGAGCGCGCAAAGGGCGCTCAGCATGCCCAGAGCCTCGCCGTCGTCGAGGGCGCGGGCGGCGGGGCTCGCGAGGGATTCGGCGCGGAAGCTCCCGAGCTGGTCCTCCAGCCGCGCCCGCCACACGAGGTCCAGCAGATCGCCCGGCTGGAGCGAAGCCCGCCTGCGGCTTCCGCCGCCGTGGAGATAGCCCCGCCAGCGGCCATGTCCGGCGGTGAGGACGTCGAGCAGGGCGTGGCCCTCGCCATGGCGCGAAAGCCCGAGGGCGATCCCCTCGTCGCGCCATTCCACGGCTTCAGCCCGCCTTGACCTGAAGAGGCGCCGCGACCGGAGGCGTCTGGGCCTCCGGCGCGACCGGCGAGGGGCAGAAGGGCCGCGCGATCCAGTCCGGCGATTCCTTCAGCCGCTCGTTGAGCAGGTCGATGAAGCGCCGGACCTTGGGCGCCAGATGCCGCGCATGGGGATAGATCGTGTAGACGGCGGAATCATAGGCGTGGTTCTCGGCGAAGAGCTCGACGAGGCTCCCCGCCGCCAGATCCGCCGCCACGATGAAATCCGGGATCAGCGCGATTCCCAGGCCCTCCAGAGCCATGCCCCGCGCCGCCGCCGCGCTGTTGACCGCCGCCCTGCCGTTGACGTTGACCGTCAGGGGCTCGCCGTTGGCGCGGTAACGCCAGGTGCGGGGGGTGCGTCCGTTGAGGTCGATGACGCAATCATGGTCGCGCAGGTCGCGGGGCTGGTGCGGCGTCCCGCGTCGGCCCAGATAGGCCGGAGAGGCGCAGGTCACATGCCGCACCGGACGGATCTTCCGGGCGATCAGGCTGGAGTCGGGGGGCTCGGCGATGCGCACCGCGAGGTCGAAGCCCTCCTCGACCAGCGAGACGAAGCGGTCCGCGAGGATCAGCTCCACGGTGGTCTCGGGGTAAAGCTCCAGATAGCGCCGCACCACCGGCGCCACGAACATGTCGCCGAAGACCTGGGGCGCGGTCAGACGCAGGCGTCCGCGCGGTTCGGTCTGGCGCTCCTGGGCGGCGGATTCCAGATCCTCGATGTCGGTGAGGATGCGCGCCACGCGTTCATAATAGGCCTGCCCGAACTCGGTGAGGCTCACCGAGCGGGTGGTGCGGTTGAGCAACCGCACGCCGAGTCTGCCCTCAAGCTGGCTGACCTGCTTGCTGACGACGCCTTTGGTCAGGCGCAACTGCTCCGCCGCTGCGGTGAAGGACCCGGCCTCCACGACGGCGGCGAAGGCGCGCATGGTCTGGAGATTGTCCATCCGCCTCTTTTCCCTGATGGAGGAACAGTCTACGATCTCGCCGCGCGGGGGGAAAGCCCCTCGGGAGCGCCCGAAGGCCGCAGATCCGCGAGAAACCATGCCGCAAGACGCCCGGAAGACCATCCTGATCACCGGCTGTTCGTCGGGGATCGGCGCCGCGAGCGCCGACCTGCTCCGCGCGAAGGGCTGGCGCGTGGTCGCCGCCTGCCGCAAGCCCGAGGACGTCGCGCGCAAGATCTCGGAGGGCCATGATTCGGTCCTCGTCGATCATGAGGACGCCGCCGGCGTCGAGGCGGGCTATCGCGTGGCTCTGGAGATCCTCGGGGGGCGGCTGGACGCGCTCTTCAACAACGGCGCCTACGCCGTGCCGGGCATGGTCGAGGATCTGCCCCGCGAGGCCCTGGAGGCGATCTTCGCCGCCAATCTCTTCGGGCCCCATCAGCTGACCCGACTCGCCCTGAAGACCATGCGCGCTCAGGACGAGGGCCGGGGCTCGGGGCGGATCGTGCAATGCTCTTCGGTGCTGGGCTTCGCGGCGGCGCGGGCGCGGGGGGCCTACAACTCCACGAAATTCGCCCTCGAAGGCCTCACGGACACGCTGCGGCTCGAATTGCGCGGCGGCCCCATCAAGGCGATCCTGATCGAGCCGGGCCCCATCGCCACGCCCTTCCGGCGCAACGCCGCCCTGCAATACGCCCGCTGGATCAAGCCCTTGACTCCGGACTCCTTCTGGCGCGAGCTTTACGCCGGGCAGGTCGAGCCCCGGCTCCGGGGCGAGGGCAAGAAGGACCGCTGGGAGCTCGGCCCCGAGGCCGTGGCTCAAACCCTCCTGCGGGCTCTGGAGGCGCGCGAGCCGAAGGCGCGCTATCGCGTCACCTTCCCGACGAAGACGGCGGCCCTCATGAAGAGGATCCTGCCGCAAAGAGCCTTCGACGCCATTTCGGCGAAGGCCTGACCCATGAGGAGACCTCCATGCAGGCTGTGATGATCGTCGTGGCCCCGGCTCTGGCGCTGGCCACGCTCTTCGTGCTGATCAAGGGAATCCTCGGCGTGGGGACGGGAAGAGGCGACGTCGAGCGCGCCCGGGCCTCGAACCGGCTGATGCGCTGGCGGGTGGGTCTCCAGTTCGGCGCGGTGATCGCCTTCCTGATTCTCTACGCCCTGCTCAAGGGAGGAAGCTGAGCCATGGTCGTTCTGAACCGCATCTACACCCGCACCGGAGACAAGGGCGAAACCGCGCTTAGCGACGGATCGCGACGCCCCAAGCACGACCTCCGCGTCGAGGCCTACGGCTGCGTCGACGAGGCCAATGCGGCGCTCGGGCTGGCGCGTCTCCATGCGGCCGGGATTCCGGGGGGCGAGATGGACGCCGCGCTCGGGCGCATCCAGAACGAGCTCTTCGACCTCGGGGCGGATCTCTCGCGGCCGGACATGGAGAAGGACTCCGAGGAGAAATACACGCCCCTGCGCATGATCCCCTCCCAGACGGAGCGTCTGGAGCAGGAGATCGACGCCATGAACAAGGATCTTGCGGCCCTGCGCAGCTTCGTGCTGCCGGGCGGCTCTCCTCTGGCGGCCTGGCTGCATCTCGGCCGGACCATGGCCCGCCGCGCCGAGCGCCGCGCCACGGAGCTCGCCGCGCGCGAGGATGTGAATCCCGCCGCGATCACCTATCTCAACCGGCTTTCGGACTGGCTCTTCGTGGCGTCGCGGGCGGCCAATCAGGGCGGCGCGGGCGACGTGCTCTGGGTTCCGGGCGGCACGCGCTGAACTCCGGAGCCTGCGGCCAAGCGAAAGCCCCGGCGCCTTGCGGCGCCGGGGCTTCTTCAGGTCGGGCTCGCGCCCCCGGGTCTCGGGGTCGGGCTTGCGCCCTCCGGCTCAGATGGCGCCGATGGCGGCGGTGAAGCCGCGCAGCGAGAGCGGAATCTCGATGGTGTTGCGCGGATTGATCGCCACGATCACGGTGGCGGTGCTGCCGCGCTTGAGGCTGTCGATGATCTGGTCGCTCAGCGGCGCCCGCACCGAACAGCCCAGCGGAACGCAGGAGTAGAAGGGCGCCACGATGGGTTCGTTCTGGTCGATGCGCAGCCCGAGCCCTTCCGGCAGGAAGACGCCCAGCGGGACGAAGATCTCGGCGAGCGCCGGAAGCGGCTGACCGGTGGTGGGGCTGGTCGCGCGGGGCTTGGAGACCTTGAAGATGACGTCCGGCGAGCCTTCTTCATTGCGGTGGATCTGGGTCATCAGGCAGGCGTTGCCCGTATCGCAGAGCACTTCCCAGTCGCCGTGATTCGCGCGCAGGCTCAGTTCTCCGCCTCCGGAGGCGGCGCTGGCGGCGGCGGCCGCGCCGACCTGTCCCGGCGAGGCCATGGGCGCCGGAGGCGCGATCGCGATGGGCGCGGTCGGGGTCGCGGAGGGAGTCGTCGCGAAGGGCGCGGCTCCTCCGCCGGGCGGGTCATAGATCACGCCGGGCGTCTGCGCTCCGGCCGACGCGCTCCAGAGGGCCGCCGCGGCGGCGGCCGTCAGAATCCGTAGAGATGCGTTCACCTTAAACAACTCCGTCATGCCATCCCCCCGAATTCCCGGTCCCCGCAGGAATTTCACGGGGGATTGGATAGCGCGACGGCGTAAGCAACGCAACAGAAGGGCGTGAACCCCCCGGCGTTCTTATGGAGGAAGCTCCCGCAGGCCCGAGCCCGGCGAGCCGGGAAGCCGGAGGCGCTCAGCCCCAGGCCTCGGCGGCCAGGGCCTCCGAAAGCCAGATCAGGCGGCCCCGGGCGTCGGGACTGGCGGCGGCCTCGTCTCCGGCTGCGGTCCGGATCTGATGGACCCGCGAGCCCGGACCGGAGGCGCGCCTCGGCGGCGAGACCCGCGCCGGACGGGCGGCCATGGGCTCGGGCGCCCGGATCGCGGAGGCCTCTTCGCGGCCGCTGAGCAGCCCGTCCAGCCGCGCCGCCCGCTCGTAGAGCCGCGCGGCCCTGCCGCTCACGGCCCGCAGGCGCTGGAGCGCGGGATCCTCGACCGTCTCCGCGGCGCGGGGCGGCGGCAGGATGGGCGAGAGGCCGGGCCGCGCGCCCGAAACCGGTTCGTTCCGCATGGAGGCCAGCCAGACCCCCACCGCCGCGAGGAATCCCGTGGCGCGCAGCCCTTCGCGGGCGGCCTCGGGATGCTCGGCGGCGAGGAACCATTCGGCCTGCGCCTCTTCGAGAAGGTCGTCGGCTTCGCGGAGCATGCAGTCGAACACCCGCGCGCCTGCGTCTTGCGCCTCCGGCGAGGCGTCGGGACCATGGCCCATGTCGTGTCTTCCCCCAATGCGGCGGCGCGGGGGCCGAAGCCGACAGCGCCGCAGTCCTCCGGAACATAAGCCCGGTCGGCTTTATAAAAGCTTGGCGCGGCGCGCAGGCCAAGCCGTGTAATCTCTAAAATTCTCAGGAAAACACGGCGTTAGCCATATGGGAGACGAAAGGGCGCGAGTCTGCGCGAGTCTGTCGGCTGCGTCGCCGGGCTTCGTCGTCGGGCTTCGTCTCCCCGGCCCGGCGCCTTCCGCCTTCATGGCGGGTCTGGACGGCGCCCGGAGAAAACGGCTAGGGGATGGAAAAACCAGATCAAGGATCTCCCATGCGCCCTTCCGGCCGCGCCTCAGACCAGCTTCGCGACGTGACCCTCAAGCCCGACGTGAGCCTTCACGCCGAGGGCTCCTGCCTTGTGACCTTCGGGCGCACCCAGGTCCTCTGCACCGCGACCTTCGAAGAGCGCGCGCCGCCCTGGCTCAAGGGCACGGGCAAGGGCTGGATCACGGCCGAATACGGCATGCTCCCCCGCGCGACCAACACCCGCACCCGCCGCGAAGCCAGACAGGGCGGCCAGACCGGCCGCTCCCAGGAGATTCAACGCCTGATCGGCCGCGCGCTGCGGGCGGGCGTGGATCTGCATGCGCTGGGCGAGAAGCAGATCGTCATCGACTGCGACGTGCTCCAGGCCGACGGCGGCACCCGCACCGCGGCGATCACCGGCGGATTCGTGGCGCTCTGGCGGGCCTGCGCCAAGCTGAAGAAGGCGGGGAATCTGGCGCTCTGGCCGATCCGGACCCATGTGGCGGCGGTCTCCTGCGGCGTCTACGCCGGACGCCCGGTGCTCGATCTCGATTACGACGAGGATTCGGTCGCCGGCGCCGACGGCAATTTCGTCCTGACCGGCGAAGGCGCCCTCGTGGAGGCTCAGGCCAGCGCCGAGGGCGAACCCTTCTCCGAAGAGCAGTTCCAGGAGATGCTCAGGCTGGCGCGCAAGGGAATCGGCGAGCTGGTCGCCTTGCAGAAGCAGGCCCTCGGAGCCGCCGCATGACCCGGCGCTGGAGCGGCGGCAAGCTGGTCGTGGCGACCCATAACGCGGGCAAGCTGCGCGAGATCGCCGAACTCCTCGCGCCCTGGGGCGTCGAGGCGGTTTCGGCGGGCGAACTCGGCCTGCCCGAGCCCGAGGAGACCGAGACCAGCTTCATCGGCAACGCCCGGCTCAAGGCGAAGGCGGCGGCTCAGGCTTCGGGACTTCCGGCTCTGGCCGATGATTCGGGGCTTTCGGTCGCGGCGCTCGACGGGGCGCCGGGGATCTACTCCGCCCGCTGGGCGGGGCCCGACAAGGATTTCGGCTTCGCCATGCGGCGGGTCTGGTCCGAGCTTGAGGCTGGGCGGGCCCCCGAACCCCGGCGCGGCGCCTTTCATTGCGCCCTCGCGCTGGTCTGGCCGGACGGCGGGGAGGCGGTCTTCGAGGGGATCGTCGAGGGCGATCTCGTCTGGCCGCCGCGCGGATCGCGGGGCTTCGGCTATGATCCGATGTTCCTCCCCGACGGGGAGTCCGAGACCTATGGCGAGATGGAGCCGGCGCGCAAGCACGCCTCCAGCCATCGCGCCCGCGCCTTTCGTCACCTTGTCGCAGCCTGTTTCGAGGATAAGCCCGTCATGGCCTCCACGCGTCGTCTGATCTCCTCCGGTTCGCCCTTCGAGTCCCAGCTCGGCTATTCCCGCGCCGTGGTCCAGGGCGACTGGGCCTTCGTCTCGGGCACCACCGGCTACGCGAACGGCGTCATGCCCGAGAGCGCCGCCGAACAGGCCCGCAACGCCCTCGCGGTGATCGGCAAGGCGCTGGCCGAGGCCGGATTCGGCTTCGAGCATGTCGTGCGCGCGACCTACATCGTCACGGATGCGGCCCATGTCGCCGAGATCACGCCGGAGCTGGGCGCGGTCTTCAGCGAGATCCGCCCCGCCGCGACTCTGGTCGTCGCCGGGCTGATCCGGCCCGAAATGAAGGTCGAGATCGAGGTGACGGCCTATAAAGGCTGACGTCCGGAGCAAAAACAAAGGGGGAGGAAGACCATGAGCGCCGAAGTCCGTGTGGAGCGCCGCGGCCCGCTGGGCCTGCTGATCCTCGACGCGCCGCAGAGGCTCAACGCCCTGAGTCCCGGCATGTGCGAGATCGTCGGCGACGCGCTCGGCCGCTGGAGCCGCGACGAGGAGGTCAAGACCGTCGTGATCAGAAGCGCGGGCGGCCGGGCCTTCTGCGCGGGCGGCGACGTGCGTTCGGTGGCCGAATTGCGCAAGGCCGGGCGGGTCGAGGAGGCCATGCGCTTCTTCGCCACCGAATACCGCATGAACTGGCGGATCTTCCGCTTCTCCAAGCCCTATGTCGCCCTTCTCGACGGCGTGACCATGGGCGGCGGCTTCGGCATCTCCGCCCATGGGCGTTATCGCGTGGCGACGGAGAAGGTCCTCTTCGCCATGCCCGAGACGGGGATCGGCTTCTATCCGGACGTCGGGGCGACCTACGTCCTGCCGCGCCTGCCGGGCGAGGCGGGGACCTGGCTCGGCCTGACCGGCGCGCGCATCGGCTGGGAGGACATGCTCGGGCTCGGGCTGGCCACCCACACCGTGCGTTCGGACCGGCTGGAGGCTCTGGAGACGGCGCTGGCTCAGGCCGATTACTCCGAGGGCGAGGAGGAGGAGGCGGTCGAGCGGGTGCTCGAGTCCTTCCACCAGCCGCCCGAGACGCCTGCTCCGGCGGTCGAGCGCCGCCACGAGATCGACGAGATCTTCGCGGGGGATTCCGTCGAGGAGATCCTGAAGCGCCTGAGCGCCGCGCCGCAGGACTGGGCGAGGGAGGCTCTGGCGGCCATGGAGCGCGCCGCGCCGCTGAGTCTGCGCGTGACGCTCCAGCAGATGCGCGAGGGGGCGTCGCTCGATTTCGACGCCGCCATGCGCCGCGAATTCCGCCTGACCTGGCGCATGCTGGAGGGTCAGACCTTCCTCGAAGGGGTGCGGGCCCTGCTGATCGACAAGGACAAGTCGCCGAAATGGGAGCCTCCGACTCTGGCGGGGGCGACTCCGCAGATGGCGGCGGCTCTGGCGGCGCCTCTGGGGCCGGGCAAGGAGCTGCCCCTCGACTGGGCGGACCCGACCGCCTCATGGCCCGAGGTTCTGGGCTGACGAGAAGAGGGCGCGGCGGCCGGGAGCCTCCGCGCCCGTTTCGTCTTCAGCGCCCGAAGCGCCCGAACTCCACGCGGGTCTCCAGAGCGCCCAGCGCCCCTTCCGCCATCTCCATTCCGAAGCGTCGCCCGAGGAAGCCGCGCCGCGCCGGATTCGCCAGCCGGAATCGCGGCTCCGCCCCGAGCTTCTCGCGCAGCACCGGCGCCATATGGCCGATTCCGTCGATCAGCCCGATGCGCAGGGCGTCCGGAGAAGTCCAGACCTCGCCCTCGAAGAGATTGGGCGTCTGTTCGTCGAGACGGCCCGCCCGCCGCGCCTTCACCCAGTCGATGAAGCCCGCATGGATGTCGCGGAGCAGGCGCTCGGCCCTTTCGCGGTCTTCGGGACGGGCGGGGCGGAAGGGGTCCATGAGGTCTTTATTTTCGCCCGCCCGATAGACGCGGCGCTCCACGCCGAGCTTCTCCAGAGCCTCGGGAAAGCCGAAGCCCGCCATGATCGCTCCGATGGAGCCGAGCAGCGAATAGCGATCCGCCCAGATCTCGTCCGCCGAGACCGCCAGCATGTAGCCGCCGGAAGCCGCCACATCCTCGCAGAAGGCGTAGACCTTGATCCCCTTCTCGTCGGCGCGGCGGCGGATGTCCTCGGCGATGAGGGCGCTTTGCGTCGGCGAGCCCCCCGGCGAATTGATCGCCAGAGCCACCGCGGCGGGCTTGCCGGAGAAGGCCCGCTCGATGGCCGGGGCGAGGCGCGCGTGGTTCAGCGTCGGGCCGGAGCCGATCCCGCCGGAATTCGCCGCGATGACGCCTTGCAGCCGGATCACCGGCACGACCGGGCCGGGCGAGGTCAGCCTTTTCCGGAGACGTTGAAATCTTTCCGCGAGGGACATGGAGGGCTCCTGATCCTGAGGCTTCGCAGATAGGCGCCGCAGGCGCGCCCCGCAATCGGAGGCCCCCGCCTCTGACGCGGTTTTGAGCCTTCCCGCCGCGCAAGAGCTTTTGATCCGGCCGCATTTTCACGACGCAAAGCCTTTCGGCTTCGCTGGAAAATGCTCAGGGGAGGCTCTACAAGCTTTGCTGACGGAAATTTCCGACATGTCGTCCTGAACCGAGAGTCCTTCGTCATGACCGCCGAAAACGCCGCCGAGCCCCATCGTTACGATCCCCGTCAGGCGGAGCCCAAATGGCGCAGGCTCTGGGAGGAGTCGGAGGTCTTCAAGGCGCCGCGTCTTCCGGGCGCGAAGAAGCGCTACGTCCTGGAGATGTTCCCTTATCCCTCGGGCCGCATCCACATCGGCCATGTGCGCAACTACTCGATGGGCGACCTCGTGGCGCGGGTGGCGCGGGCTCAGGGCCATGACGTGCTGCATCCCATGGGCTGGGATTCCTTCGGCCTGCCCGCCGAAAACGCCGCCATCGAGCGCGGGATCCATCCGGCGGTCTGGACGCGCCAGAACATCGCCGACATGCGCGAGCAGATGAAGCCTCTGGGCTTCGCGCTGGACTGGACGCGGGAGTTCGCGACCTCCGATCCGGAATATTACGGCGCGCAGCAGGCGCTTTTCATCGACATGCTCAAGGCGGGGCTGCTGGAGCGCAAGGGCTCGGTGGTGAACTGGGATCCCGTGGACAACACCGTGCTCGCCAACGAGCAGGTGGTGGACGGACGCGGCTGGCGCTCGGGCGCCGAGGTCGAGAAGAAAGAGCTCATTCAGTGGTTCTTCAAGATCTCGGACATGGCCGAGGATCTGCTCGCCGGGCTGGATGAACTCCCGAACTGGCCGGAGAAGGTCCGGCTGATGCAGAAGAACTGGATCGGGCGCTCCGAGGGTCTTCAGGCCCGTTTCGCGCTCAAGCCCGACCCACGCACCTCAGCCCGCGAGTTGGAGATCTACACCACCCGCCCGGACACGCTCTTCGGCGCGAGCTTCTGCGCGATCAGCGCGGATCATCCTCTGGCGGCGGAATTGGCGAAGGATTCCCCGGAGCTGCAAGCCTTCATCGCGGAATGTCGCAAGGGCGGCGCCGCCGAGGAAGAGATCGAGACCGCCGAGAAGCTCGGCTACGACACCGGACTGAAGGCGGTCCATCCGCTG
The DNA here is from genome assembly GCF_028688855.1 of Neomegalonema sp. GTDB lineage: Bacteria > Pseudomonadota > Alphaproteobacteria > Rhodobacterales > Rhodobacteraceae > Neomegalonema. The sequence continues at coordinate 200,450 of NZ_JAQTXI010000001.1, forward strand.
GATCCCGATTGGCTCCTGCCGGTCTATGTGGCGAATTTCGTGCTGATGAACTACGGCACCGGCGCGATCTTCGCTTGCCCGGCCCATGATCAGCGCGACCTTGATTTCGCGCGCAAATACGGCCTCCCGGTCACGCGGGTGGTGGCGCCCGAGGGAACTCCGCCCGAAGCCCCCATCGGCGACGAAGCCTATGTCGGCCCCGGCCGCATGGTGAATTCGCGCTTCCTCGACGGCATGGAGATCGAGCAGGCGAAAGCCGTCGTCAACGACCGCATGGAGGCTGAAGGCCGCGGCGAGCGCAAGGTGCGCTATCGCTTGCGGAATTGGGGCGTGTCGCGTCAGCGCTATTGGGGCTGCCCGATTCCGGTGATCCATTGCGAGGATTGCGGCGTGGTTCCGGCCTCCAAGGCGGAACTGCCGATCCGGCTGCCTGAAGACGCCGATTTCAGCAAGCCGGGGAATCCTCTCGACCGTCATCCGACGTGGAAATACGTGAATTGTCCGAAATGCGGCGGCTCCGCCCGGCGCGAGACGGACACCATGGACACCTTCGTGGATTCCAGCTGGTATTTCGCCCGTTTCTGCTCGCCCCACGCCAAAGAGCCGCTCGACCGCGAGGCCGTGGCCGCCTGGATGCCGGTGGATCAATATATCGGCGGCGTGGAGCATGCGATCCTGCATCTGCTCTATTCGCGCTTCTTCGCCCGGGCGATGATCAAGGTGGGCTGGCTGCCGCCCGAAGCGCGCGAGCCCTTCAAGGCGCTCTTCACGCAAGGCATGGTGACTCACGCCACCTATCAGGACGAGGCGGGCCGCTATCTCTTCCCCGAAGAGGTGGAGATCTCCGCAGAGGGCGTGAAGGTCATCGCCACGGGCGCTCCGGCGAAGGTGGGACCGGTGATCAAGATGTCCAAGTCCAAGAAGAACGTGGTCGATCCCATGGAGATCGTCGCGCGCTTCGGAGCGGATGTCGCGCGCTGGTTCGTGCTGTCGGATTCGCCCCCGGAGCGCGACGTCGAATGGACCGACGCGGGCGCCGAAGGCGCTTCGCGGCATTTGCAGCGCGTCTGGCGTCTGGCTCAGGAGGCGATCCCCGATCTGCCGCCCGCCGGATCGCCCATCCCCGCCGATCTCGACGAAGCGAGCATGGAGCTGCGCCGCACGGCCCATAAGGTCGCGGCGGGCGCCACCGAGGACATCGCCGAATTCCGCTTCAACCGGGCTCTGGCGCGGTTCTACGAATTGGTCAACGCCATCGCCGCCGGCCGCAGCGCCCATGGCGCCGCCCGCCGCGAGGCTCTGGAGGTTCTGGCCAAGCTGATGAACCCCGTGACGCCTCATTTCGCCGAAGAGCTCTGGGAATCCCTCGGCCATCGCGAGATGCTCGCCCGGACTCCCTGGCCCGAGGTCGATCCGGCCTTGCTGACGGATTCGGCGGTGGTGATCGGGGTTCAGGTCAACGGCAAGCGGCGCGGAGAGATCCGCCTCGCGCCCGACGCTCCGCAAGCCGAGGCCGAAGCCGCCGCCCTCGCGGATGAGGGCGTGGCGCGCGCCATCGAAGGAAAGCCCTTCCGAAAGGTGATCTATGTGCCCGGCAAGATCCTCAATCTCGTGGTCTAACCTCACACGCCGCGCCGCGCTCGGGCTTCTGGGCGCGGCTCTGCTCGCGGGCTGCGGCGGGCCGGAGGGGTTTCGGCCCCTCTACGGCTCCGGTGCGGGAGGGGGGGGCTCGCTGATGAATCAGGTGCGGCTCGCGCCCGCCGCGCGGGGCGATCTGCCGGATCGTCTGAACCGGGCTCTGGCGCGGAGTTTCGGCGCGCCTCTGCCCGAGGCTCCGCTCCTGCTGGAGACCACGCCTTCCGCCGTGCGGCGCGGACTGGCCGTCGGGCAGGACGACGCCGTGACGCGCTATAACCTCGACCTCTCCGTGAGCTATCGCCTCAGGCGCGGCGACGTCCTGCTCGCTTCGGGCGAAGTGGAGACCATCGCCGCCGTGAACGCGGTGGCCTCGCAATACGCCACTCTCGTCTCCGAGCGCGAGAGTCTGGGCCGCGCCGCCGAGGACGCCGCCGACAAGATCTTCAAGCGCCTCGCCGTCGAGGCTCGGCCGGAGTGGTGGGGGCCGTGAAGCTTTCGGCCTCCGAATGGGGCAGACGCCGAGCCGATCCGCGCAAGGCGGGCCTGCGGGCGGTGCTCTTCCATGGCCCCGACGGCGGCCTGACGGCTCAGGCGCGCAGCGAGGCGCTCAAGGCGATCCTCGGGGCGGCGACCGACGACCCCTTTCGCCGCTCGGACGTCGCGGCGGAGGCTCTGCGCAAGACTCCGGCGCTTCTGGCCGACGAATGCGCGGCCCTCGCCTTCGGGGGCGGCTCGCGGGTGGTGACGCTCGACAACGCCACGGACGGGCTCTCCGGAACCATCTCCGAGGCTCTGGGGCTGATCGCCGAAGAGACTTTTCTCATCGTCACGGCGGGGAGCCTCACGGGCGCTTCGAAGCTGAAGAAGCTCTTCGAGGGAGCCAAGGAGGCGGGGGCTCTGGCGCTTTATCCCGCCGAGGGCGCGGCTCTGGGGGATCTGGCGGCGGAGGAGATCCGGCGTCTGGGCGGGCCTGAGGCTTCACGCGAAACGCGGGCGGCTCTGGCTCAGGCTCTGGGCGGGGCGAGCCATGGCGAGGCGATGCGCTTCGCCGAGATTCTCGCGCTCTACAAGCAGGGCGACGCCTCGCCTCTGACTCCCGAAGACGTGGCGGCTCTGGCGCCTGGCGCGGCGGAATCGGGCGCCGACGACCTCGCCATGGCTCTGGCCGAGGGCAAGGCGGGCGAGGTTCCGCGTCTGCTGGACGGATTCGCGGCTCAGGGCGGGACTCCGGCTCAGGCCTTGCGGGCGGCGATCCGGCATTTCACGCGCCTGCGTTCGGCGCAGGCTGTGGCCGAGCGCGAGGGAATCCCGGTGGATTCGGCTCTGGAGCGGCTGCGGCCTCCGGTCTTCTTCAAGATCAAGCCCGCCATGGCCGCTCAGGCGCGGGGCTGGCCGCCTCAGGCTCTGGAGGCCGCGCTGATGGGCCTTGCCGAAGCCGAAGCCGCCTCGCGGCGCGGCGGACGCAAGCCCGAAGAGACCTTGATCGCGCGGGCCTTGCTGCGGGCGGCGGCTCTGCGGCGGCGGTGAAGCCCGGTCTTTGTGCATGAAACATGGCGGCCTATGATGAGAGCGCCTTGAACTCTTTCCGACGCCGAAGGGAGCTTCGCGCCCATGCTCAAAGGCTCATGTTTCGCCGCTCTTCTGGCTTTCGCGCCCTCGGCTGCTCTGGCCGACTCCGCCTTTCGGGCGGGCCTCGCGCAAATTCCCGCCGAGGCCTACGAGGAGGCGTCGTCTTTTCCCTTGCCGATCTATCTGGCCGATCCTCGGGCTCTGGCGGAGCTCTCCGGCGGAGACCTTGCGGCGCAGGGGATCCGGATGCGGGCGTTTTTCCCCATCGGCGCGGGCTTCTGGGAGGTCTGGCGTCAGACCGGCGCCGAGGCCTGGCGCGCAACCACGGGGACCGATCTGAAGGATCTGACTTTCGTGGCGGTCATGGGTCAGCCGCCCGCCGTGGTTTCGGTTCTCGGCATGGAATCCCCGGAGGCCGTTCAGGGCGTTCTCGCCAGATTGGCGGAGAGGACGGAATTCGAACCCGTCGAAGGCCTGGAGGGCGCGCTGATCAACGGCGAGCCGATGAAACAGGATTTCGCGCGCCGCGACCCCGCCGACCCATGGCGCGGGAGCCTCGGGCAGGCTGTGGCCGTCGGGGGGAAGGGCGCGGCTCTGATCCACGCGTCGGCGCCCGAGGCCATCCGCTTCCTGCGCGGCGTGGAGCGGAGCGCTCTGGAGACTCCGATTCTCGCGACGGCTCTGGCGGGCCTGGAATCCGTCGCGGGCGAGGGCGAGGCGCTTCAGGCCTCGCCCTTCACGCCGGTTCTGGGGCTGGAGTCGGGCTTCGACCCTGCCGAGATTCTCTTGCGGGCGCGGCCCGGCCAGGACATGGCGGCTCTGCGCGCCGAGATCGAAGCCCGCATGGCGGAGACGACTCGGGGCGTCCCGCCCTATTTCGGCGGGCTCCTCGCCGACGCCCAGATTCAAGGGCGTCCGGCTCTGGTCGTCGCGCTGGCCTATCCCGATTGCGGGACCGCTCAGGCCGCCGCCGAAGCCTCCGCCGGGCTTTGGCGGGCCGAGCTTCCCGAACCCGCCGCCGAGGTCTCCGCCTCTCACGTCGAGGGCGTCGAGGGCGTCGAGGGGCTTTGCGCGGCGGTGATTCTGGGTCTGGGCGAGGCTCGGGAGGACCTGGCCAATCCTCTTGCTTCTGCGGCGCTTCAGCGGATCATGCGCGGGCAGGGCCTCCCGATGCTCCGCATCGGCGCCCCCTGAGTTGAAAGCGGCGGGCGCAGGGTCTAAGTTCGGAGCCAAGCGCCCCCGCCTTCGATCCGCGGGGCGGAGGAGATTCAGCCATGCAGAAATTCACCAGCCTCTCGGGAGTGGCCGCGCCCCTGCCCCTGATCAACATCGACACCGACATGATCATCCCCAAGCAATATCTGAAGACGATCAAGCGCACGGGGCTCGGGACGGGGCTGTTCTCGGAGCTGCGCTATGACGAGCAGGGCGGCGAGAATCCGGACTTCGTGCTGAACCGGCCCGCCTATCGTCAGGCGGAGATCCTCGTGACGGGGGACAACTTCGGCTGCGGCTCCAGCCGCGAGCATGCGCCCTGGGCCCTGCTGGATTTCGGGATCCGCTGCGTGATCGCGCCGAGCTTCGCCGACATCTTCTACAACAACTGCTTCAAGAACGGGATCCTGCCCATCGCCCTGCCTCAGGAGCAGATCGACCTGCTCATGGAGGACGCCGAGAAGGGCGCCAACGCCCGCATCACGGTGGATCTGGAGACTCAGACCATCGAGCGCCCCAACGGCGAGAAGATCGCCTTCGACGTGGACGCCTTCCGCCGTCATTGCCTGTTGAACGGGCTCGACGACATCGGCCTGACGCTCCAGCATGGCGCGGAGATCGACGCCTTCGAGGCGAAGATGCGCGGCGATCAGCCCTGGGTGTTGCAGAAGCGCGCCTGAGCATTCGGAGCGCGAGGAGAAATCCGCAAGGCCGGGGGAGGCTCCTCCGGCCTTTTCGCGCGTCCGGCGCCGAGGACGAGCGCTTCCGACCGCAGGGCGCAGGATCTGAGGAGCGTCGACGTCTGGGGAAAATCTGGTAGTGAGGGGGGGACTCGAACCCCCGACCTTCGGATTATGAGTCCGACGCTCTAACCAGCTGAGCTACCTCACCAGATATCGGGCCTGATAACTTGGCGGACGGGGGCTTGTCAATTCGTCATCGACGCCCCGTCGCGCCGAAATTCGCAGAAGCTTTCAATCTCCGTGCAGCTCCGCCCGCAGCCGCGGAAGACGCAGGGTCGCCCGAAGTCCGCCCAGCGGGCTTTCCCCAAGCTCCACCTCTCCGCCATGAGCCCGCGCCGCGTCCCGCGCGATGGCCAGACCCAGACCCACGCCGCCCCTCGCCCCGCCCGAAAGCGCGCTCCGCGCCGCGTCCAGACGCACGAAGGGACGGAACACCTCCTCGCGCTTCTCCGCAGGCACTCCGGGCCCGTCGTCGTCCACATGGATCTCCACGGCGGCGCGCCCGTCCTCCACCGAGATCTCGACATGACGGCCATAGGCTGCCGCGTTGTCCGCGAGATTCTGCAACGCCCGCGCCACCGCCCCCCGCCGCATCCAGAGCGGCGCCGCAGGAGAAGCCTCCCGCATCTCCTTCAGACGCGCCCTGGCTCCGGCGCGGGTCAGCTTCTCCACCGCCTCGCGGGCCAGCGCCGAGGGATCCGCCTGCTCCAGAGCCTCGCCTCCCTCGCCCCTGGCGAAGTCGAGATAGGCCCCGATCATGCGGTTCATCTCGGCCACGTCGGCCTCCAGATCGCGGATCTCGGGGCCCGGCGGCAGAAGCGCCAGAGCCAGATTCATCCGCGTCAGGGGCGTGCGCAGGTCGTGGCTCACCGCCGAGAGCATCATCGTGCGCTGGGCGAGCTGCTTCTCGATCCGGGCGCGCATCTGGAGGAAGGCGGCGCTCGCCTGTCGCACCTCCAGAGCGCCCGCAGGACGCAATTCGGCCGGCTGACCCTTGCCGAAGGCGTCGGCGGCGCGGGCCAGCTCGCGGATGGGCCGGATCTGGTTGCGCAGGAAGATCGCCGAGATGGTCAGCAGCACCAGCCCCGCGCCCCCCGTCCAGACGAGAAGCTGCCAGGCCCGCGAGGCGAAGAGCCGTCGCGCCGGAGGACGCGCCGCCAGAGCCCCCCCCCGCGCCGTCACCCGCAGGATGAAGGCGTCTTCGGCGTTCTGCCCGATCTCCACCGGCCCGACGGCGTCCTCGAAGGCCTCGGCCAGCGCCCGCCGCGAGACGTCGTAGAAGGGGATGGGCTCGGGCGTCACGCGGCGGCCCGGCTCGAAGGCCACCTCGTAGCCCAGCAGGCTGGAGGCCTGCTCCAGAGCCTTGCGGGCCTCCGCCTCCGACTGCGCCCCCTGGACCACGCCCGTCAGGAGCTTCATCTCCTGAGCCACCCCCGCCGCCAGCTGGCGCGTGGCGCCCGCCCAATGGCGCTCGACGAGCAGGGCGCTCACCAGAAGCTGGAGCAGCAGCATGGGCGCCGCCAGAATCAGCAGCGCGCGCGAGAAGAGGCGTTTCGGAAGCAGGTTGGCCATGAGAGAGTCATAAGCCGAAAGCCGTCGAAATTAAATTGCGGTCGCGCGACGCGCCGAATGCTTCTAGACTGCGCGCCCGAAGGGGTTTGAGGAGAGAGAACCGCCATGACGCGCGCCGCAGCGCCTAGCCTCGTGAGCACCGGATGGCTCGCCGAACAGATCGAATCCTCGCCCACGCTGCGCGTGGCCGACGCCAGCTGGCACATGCCCGCCTCCGGCCGGAACGCCAGAGCCGAATACGCCGCCCGGCGGATTCCGGGCGCGCTCTTCTTCGACATCGACGCCTTGTCCGACGACAAGACGTCCCTGCCGCACATGATCCCGCCGCACGAGAAGTTCGCTCTGGCGATGCGTCGGCTGGGCATGGGCGACGGACGCCATGTGGTGGTCTATGACGCGCAGGGAATCTTCAGCGCCGCGCGGGCCTGGTGGATGTTCCGGTTCTTCGGCCATTCCGAGGTCTCGGTGCTGGACGGCGGCTTTCCGAAATGGCTCGCCGAGGGCCGCCCCGTCGAGGAGGGCGAGCCCCTCCTCGCCCGCGAGCGCCATTATACGGGCCGCACGAATCTCAACCTCGTGCGCGACGTCACCCAGGTGGCCAGGGCCGCCAAGCTCGGGACGGAGCAGATCGTGGACGCGCGCTCGGCGGGCCGCTTCGAGGGCGCCGAGCCGGAGCCGCGTCCGGGTCTGCGGGCGGGCCATATTCCGGGATCGCGCAACGTGCCCTTCTCGACGCTGCTCGATTCCGACGGCGCCATGAAGTCGCCCGCCGAGCTGAAGGCGGTCTTCGAGGCGGCGGGGGTGGATCTCTCGCGGCCGATCATCACGAGCTGCGGCTCGGGCGTGACGGCGGCGGTGGTGAGTCTGGCGCTCTCGCGGCTCGGACATACGGAGAACGCGCTCTATGACGGCTCATGGGCCGAATGGGGCTCCTATGCGGATCTCCCGGTCGAGACCGGGCCCGCGAAACCGCTCTGAGCCGAAGTTCAAGGAGGCCGCCTTCCCATGCCGAGCTTTCTGCGGGCCGCGCTGCTGGCCCTCGCTCTGGTTTTCGCGACGCTCGCCGGGGCGGTCTCCGACGCCCGGGCCGCCGAGCGCAAGCTGGTGATCCACGTCGCCGAGGGCCAGACGACGACCATGTCCCAGGCCATCGTGATCGCGCGCAACGTCACGGAGCATTACGCCAGATACGGCGACACCGTGGACGTCAAGATCCTCGCCACCGGCGGCGGGCTCGACATCTTCCGCGTCGACCGCACCAGCTTCGCCGACGGGCTGCTGCGGCTGAAGAGCGAGCTGCCCAAGGTGGACTTCATCGCCTGCGGCAGCACCTTGCGGGGCGCGGCGGCGGCGATGAACGTCCCGGTTTCGGAGATCGACCTCCTGCCGGGGGTGCGGGTGGCGCCGGTGGGCGTGGCCGAACTGATGGATCTTCAGGACCGCGGCTATCGCTACGTGCGGCCCTGAGCGTCTGCGCGACGCGACCGGATGAAGGGGAGGCGCGGGGCTTCAGCGATAGGAGTCGCGGGCGGCCTCCGCCTTCGTGGCTCTGGGGAAGGCTCCGCCTCTCGGGCCGAAGAAGCTCCGCTCCATCTCGCCGATGACCTCGAGCGCCTTGTCGCGATCCCTGAACAGAAGCGTGTCGTGCTTGCGGCCGTCGGCGGTGGCCAGGGTGAGCCGCCAGGAGACGTCCGGGCCCCAGTCATGGCGGCCCTTGAAGCCGCGCAGATGCATCCAGAGGACGTCCTGCGGGCCATAGACCCCTTCGAACGCGTTGAAGACGCTCGCGCTCTCCACCTCGATCCGGTTGCGGCTCACGCGGATGAAGGTCGACCGCCAGATCAGCCCGCCGAGGATGAGCGTCGGACCGATCAGCAGGATGATCAGGCTGATCAGGAGAGAAAATCCGTCCCTCTCGCTCAGGACGGGGCCTTTCTGGGGAAAGAAGGCCGCCATGAAGGCCATGAGGAAGATTCCGAAGCCGAGGCCGCACAGGAGGAGCCTTTGCGTCAGCGTGACCTCCGAGCCATGGAGGAAGGCTTCGCCGTCCCATCCATGCGTCATTCGTCCGAGCGTTCCGATCATCCTCGCCTCCTCTCCTGAGGCCTGAAGGATGACGCGCGGAGATTGCGGAGGAATTGCCGTTCCCCGCAGGGAAATCCCGGCCTGCGCGGGGCGGGCCGGGAATGCGAAGGGATCATCGGGCGGCCCGCGCGGGGCCGCCTTCAGGTTTCAGCGCGCCGTCGGAGCCTGCGCTCCTCCGTTCAGCGGATGGTCGGAGCCTGCGGCTCCGCCGTTCAGTGGACGGTCGGCGCCTGCGGCTCCTCCGGGGCGGCGGGCGGGCTCCCGGCCTCGTGGTCGCCGAAGATCAGCCCGTTCGGGCCGAGCGTCACGGGCAGGACCTCGCCGTCCTTGAGTTCGCCGCGCAGCAGAAGCTCCGCCAGCGGATCCTCGACCGCCTTCTGGATCGTCCGCTTCAGCGGACGCGCGCCATAGGCGGGGTCGTAGCCGCGATCCGCGAGCCAGTTCTCGGCCTCCGGCGCGAACTCCAGACGGATCTTCCGATCCACGAGCCGCCGGTTGAGCCGACCCAGCTGGATCGTGACGATGCCGGTCATGTGCTCGCGGTCGAGGCGCTCGAAGAGCACGATCTCGTCGAGGCGGTTCAGGAACTCCGGCCGGAAATGCGACCGCACGGCGAACATCACCGCATCGCGGGCCTCGTCGGTGTCGGCGCCGTCGGGCAGCTCCACCAGAGCCTGAGCCCCGAGATTCGAGGTCAGCACGATCAGCGTGTTGCGGAAGTCCACGGTCCGGCCCTGGCTGTCGGTCAGGCGGCCGTCGTCGAGAACCTGCAGCAGCACGTTGAAGATGTCCGGATGGGCCTTCTCCACCTCGTCGAAGAGGATCACCTGATAGGGCCGACGCCGCACGGCTTCCGTGAGGACTCCGCCCTCGTCATAGCCCACATAGCCCGGAGGCGCGCCGATCAGACGGGCCACCGCGTGCTTCTCCATGAATTCGCTCATGTCGATGCGGGTCATGGCGCTGTCGTCGTCGAAGAGGAAGGCGGCCAGAGCCTTCACGAGCTCCGTCTTGCCGACGCCCGTCGGGCCGAGGAACAGGAAGCTGCCCAAAGGCCGATTCGGGTCCGAGATGCCCGCCCGCGCGCGGCGCACCGCGTTGGAGACGGCTTCCACGGCCTCCTGCTGGCCGATGACGCGCTTCGAGAGCTCCTCCTCCATGCGCAGCAGCTTGTCGCGCTCGCCTTCGAGCATCTTGTCGACCGGAATGCCCGTCCAGCGGCTGACCACCGAAGCGATGTGGTCGGGGAGGACGGCCTCCTCGACGAGGGCGCCGTCGCCGTTCTTCTCGGCGTCCGCGAGGGCCTTCTCCAGCTCCGGGATGGCGCCATAGGCCAGCTCGCCCGCCTTCGCGAGGTCGCCCTTGCGCTTGGCGTTCTCCAGGTCGATGCGGGCCTGATCCAGGCGCTCCTTGAGCTTCTGCTCGTCGCCCCGGCGGGATTTCTCCGTCTCCCAGGCGGCGGTGAGGCTGGCGGAACGCTCCTGGAGCCCGGCCAGATCCTTTTCGAGCTTGGCGAGCCGGTCCCTGGAGGCGGAATCCGTCTCCTTCTTGAGCGCCTCGGCCTCGATCTGCATCTGCATGATGTCGCGGTCCAGGGCGTCGAGCTCTTCGGGCTTGCTGTCGGCCTCCATGCGCAGACGCGCCGCCGCCTCGTCCATGAGGTCGATGGCCTTGTCCGGCAGGAAGCGGTCGGCGATGTAGCGATGCGAGAGCGTCGCCGCCGAGACCAGCGCCGAATCCGAGATCCGCACGCCATGGTGCAGCTCGTATTTCTCCTTGATGCCGCGCAGGATCGAGATGGTGTCCTGGACGCTGGGCTCCTCGATCATCACCGGCTGGAAGCGGCGGGCGAGGGCGGCGTCCTTCTCGACGTATTTGCGGTATTCGTCCAGCGTGGTGGCGCCGATGCAATGCAGCTCCCCGCGCGCGAGGGCCGGCTTGATCAGGTTCGAGGCGTCCATGGCGCCGTCGGCCTTGCCCGCGCCCACGAGGGTGTGCATCTCGTCGATGAAGAGGATCACCTGGCCGTCGGCGGCGGTGACCTCCTGGAGCACGCCCTTCAGACGCTCCTCGAACTCGCCGCGATATTTCGCGCCCGCGATGAGCGACCCCATGTCGAGGGCCATGATGGTCTTGTCCTTGAGGCTCTCGGGCACGTCGCCGTTGACGATGCGCCGCGCGAGGCCCTCGACCACGGCGGTCTTGCCCACGCCGGGCTCGCCGATGAGGACGGGGTTGTTCTTCGTGCGCCGCGAGAGCACCTGCATGCTGCGGCGGATCTCCTCGTCGCGGCCGATGACGGGGTCGATCTTGCCTTCCCGGGCGGCGGCGGTGAGGTCGCGGGCGTATTTCTTCAGCGCGTCATAGCTGGATTCGGCGGTGGCGCTGTCGGCGTTGCGGCCCTTGCGGATCTCCTCGATGGCGCTGTTGAGCGCCTGAGGCGTCGCGCCGCCGTCCTTGAGGATCTTCACGGTCCCGCCGACCATGCCCAGAGCCTGAAGCAGGCGCTCGACGGTGACGAAGCTGTCCTTCGCCTTCTTCGCGATCTCCTCGGCCTGCGCGAAGAGGCGCGCCGTCTGGGGATCGAGATAGACGCCTTCCGAGCCCGAGCCGCTCACCTTGGGCTGACGGGCCACGGCCAGATCCACGTCCCGCCTGATCTGCTCGGGATTTCCTCCGGCGCGGCGGATCAGGTTCGAGGCCATGCCCTGTTCGTCGTCCATCAGGGTCTTGAGCAGATGTTCGGGCGTGAGGCGCTGGTGGCCTTCGCGCAGGGCGATGGTCTGCGCGGCCTGAAGGAAGCCGCGCGCGCGCTCGCTGTATTTTTCGAGATCCATGATCGTCCTTCTCGGCATGTCCGCAAGCCGCCCGTGAAGTTCAGTGGCGCGGGTCTTGCTGTGTTTCCGCATGCGGGCGCCGAAGCCCGGCCGCCCGTCACGACATGTTGGCGCGCCCTCTCCGGCGCGCAAGGGGCCCGCCGTTAAGGGAGCCGCAAATTCCGCGTGGCAGGGTCCCGGGGCAGGGTTCCTGCGACGAACCGGGGGAGAACATCAAGATGACGCAGAGCGGAAAGCCCGAGGCGCAAAAGCCGACGCGCCGGGGATTCCTGCTGACCGCCATGGGCCTGGCGGCCGCGGGCGCGGCGGCGGGAGCGGGACTCGGGATGGGCGGAACGGCCCGAGCGGCCATGGCGCCCTTCGATCCCATGGCCCGCGCGGCGGCGCTCGCGCCGCGCACGCTGGATCTGGTGGCGGTCAACACCGGCGAACGCTTCTCCGGCGTCTATTATCAGGGCGGCTTCTACGATCCCGGCGCGGTGGAGAGCCTCGACCTCCTGCTGCGCGACCACCGCGAGAACGCCGCGCTGATGATGGACGTGCGGCTCTTCGACTTCCTCGCCGAGATTCAGGGCCGCATCGGCGGGAAACAGATCCAGATCACCTCCGGCTACCGCACGCCCCGCACCAACGCCCGCCTCAGCCAGGGCAGCGAGCGCGTCGCCAAGAACAGCCTCCACATGCAGGGCATGGCCGTCGACCTCAAGACGCCGGGGGTGAAGATCTCCGACGTGCAGAAGATCGCGCATGGGCTCAGGCGCGGCGGCGTCGGCTCCTATGCGGGCGCGAGCTTCCTGCATGTGGACGTCGGCGCGACCCGCGACTGGCGCTACTGAAGCCCCAGGACGGCCCCGAGGAGGCGCCGTTCCGGGACGCTCCGTCCCGATCCGGGGCGCCGAAGCCGCGCGACGGAGCGGCGAAGCGCCGCTGCGAAGCGGCGCTATCCTGTTCTGGCGCGAAGGATTATAGCTCCTGACGATCTGCTTGTCCGTATTCGTCCGGAGTTCCCCATGTCCGTCCTGATCGTCATTCCCGCCCGTTACAAGTCCTCGCGTTATCCCGGCAAGCCCCTTGCGGAGCTGCGCGGGGCCTCGGGGAGCGCGAAATCGCTGATCCGCCGGACCTGGGAGGCCGCGCAGACGGTCTCCGGCGCCGACCGCGTGGTGGTCGCCACCGACGACGACCGCATCCGCGAGGCCGCCGAGGCCTTCGGCGCCGAGGTCGTCATGACCGCCGAGGCCTGCGCCAACGGCACCGAGCGTTGCGCCGACGTGCTGGCGCGCCGTCCGGACCTCAGGCCGGAGATCGTCGTGAACCTCCAGGGCGATTCGCCCCTGACGCCGCCCTGGTTCGTCGAGGCGCTGATCGACGCCATGCGGGCGGAGTCCGGGCTTCAGGTCGCGACGCCGGTCCTGCGCTGCGACCGCGAGACCCTCGAAGCCTTCCTCGAAGACCGCCGCGCCGGGCGGGTGGGCGGCACGACCGCCGTCTTCGGCGCCCGCAGGGACGCGCTCTATTTCTCCAAGGAGGTGCTGCCCTACACGGGCCGCAGCTTCGCCGAGGGCGAGACCATTCCCGTCTTCCATCATGTGGGGCTCTACGCCTATCGGCCTGCGGCGCTGGCGGCCTACGGACGGGCGGCGGCGGGGCCGCTGGAGGGCCTCGAAGGCCTGGAGCAATTGCGCTTCCTCGAACAGGGCCTGCCCATCCGCTGCGTCGAGGTCGAGGGGCGGGGGCGCGTCTTCTGGGAGCTGAACAACCCCGTGGACGCGCCGCGTATCGAAGCGGCTCTGGCGCGCATGGGATTGGACTGATCGCGCAATCTTCTCCCCGGGTTTGTGCTATATGAGGATTGAGGGCGCGGATGCGTTGATCTCTGATCATCCGCCCCCGTCTCGTTTCTGGCTCCAGCTGACGCATACGGATTTTTACGTCGGGGATGATGACGTCAGGGCAGGCTTGATCTTTGGGATATGATCCGTAGGGATCATGTCTAACGCACTGATATTGAAATTTCAGTGCAACTCATATCCAGAGGTATATTTCTGTCCTGCGTGTGTCGGGTTCATTATCCTCTCCTTTCAGGATCCTATCCCTGCGAGCCCCCCAAGTAATTCTTAAGAGCAGATTGAAACAGAAAGGGGAGAGCGTTAGGTCAGGATCTGTAAAACTCGCAACCAGACATAACGGCGCAAGAATATGGCAAACCTCCACCTCAAACGCTTCGCCAGGCGGTCCGCTCTGGCCCTGATCTGCATGACGGCGACCTTCGGCGCGGGCTCCGCGACGGCCTACACCTCCGAGGGCGGCAGCTCCCAGAACCTCCGGACCCATCCGGGCGCGATGCCTCTGCCCTTCCCGGTGCCGGCCCAGATGCAGCCGCTGCCCCAGCCCTTCCCGCGCCCCGCCTACGAGCGGCCGCGCTACTGATCCGACCTCTCCGGGTCCGCTTCACAGGGTGAGGAGCGGAAGCGGTCAGGGAAGCAGGAGCCTCCGGCGAAGCCGGCAGACAAGAAGGCCCGCCTCCCGATCCGCGTCCCGAGAGATTCCGGCGCGCTGCGGATCTGTCGTTCAGGGATTTCGGAGCGCGTCGCAGCGAGGGGCCGACCGGCTTGGGCCGGAGGCCAGGGTCGGCCGCCTCCCCGTCGGGAGCGCGCAGCCGCCCGATTCGCCGCCGGCTCCGGCCGTCAGGCGCGCCGCCGCCGCCGGATGGTCCCGGCCCCGCGCGGCCGAAGGCTCGAAGCCTTTCCGAATTCCTGAAGATCGCGGACGAGTCCCCCGGCGAGGCCCGATTCCGGCCCCGCCTCCGGCGCGCCCTGCGGCGTCAGTCCTCGACGAGCTTGCCGCCGGACATGCGCAGCACGCGGTCCATGCGCGAGGCGAGATCCATGTTGTGCGTGGCGATCAGCGCCGCCAGACCCTGGCGTCGGGCGAGGCTGGTCAGCTCCTGAAACACCTTCTCCGAGGTCTCCGGGTCGAGATTGCCCGTGGGCTCGTCGGCCAGCAGCACGAGCGGCCGGTTGGCCACCGCGCGCGAGATGGCCACGCGCTGCTGTTCGCCGCCCGAGAGCTCGGCGGGGCGGTGATGCGCCCGCGCGGCCAGTCCCATGCGGTCGAGCAGATCCCGCGCCGTGGCCTCGGCCTCGGCCTTCGAGGCCCCCGCCAGACGCCGCGGAATGGCGACGTTCTCCAGGGCCGAGAACTCCGGGAGCAGGTGGTGGAACTGGTAGACGAAGCCGATGGCCACCCGCCGCAGCAGGGTCCGCCCCGCCTCGTCGAGCCTGCCGCAGCGTTTGCCCGCGATCCAGACCTCGCCGCGGTCGGGCGAGTCCAGCAGTCCGGCGATGTGCAGCAGGGTCGATTTCCCCGAGCCCGAAGGCCCCACCAGAGCGGTGAGCTCTCCGGGGGCCAGCCTCAGGCTGACGTCGCGCAGCACCGTCAGATGGCCCTGTCCGCCGCCCTCGCGATAACGCTTGCCGACGCCCTCCAGCCGCAGGGCCGATTTGCCGCTACTCATAGCGCAGGGCCTCCACCGGATCGAGCCGCGCCGCCCGCCGCGCCGGAAAGATCGTGGCGAGGAAGGAGACGCCCAGAGAGATGGCCGCCGTCGTCGCCACGTCGCTCCATTGCAGCCGCGAGGGCATGCGGCTGAGGAAGTAGATCTCGCCGGGGAAGAGCTTCGCCCCGAAGATCCCTTCGAGGAAGGTCTGGATGTTGGGGATGTTCGGCGCGATCAGCACCCCCAGAGACACGCCCAGCAGCGTGCCCATCACGCCGATGCTCGCGCCGCAGATGAAGAAGATGCGCAGGATCGCCCCCCGGCTCGCGCCGATGGTCCGCAGGATGGCCACGTCGCGCCCCTTCTCCTTGACCAGCATGATCAGCCCCGAGACGATGTTGAAGGCCGCGATCAGGATGATCAGCGAGAGGATCAGCCGCATCACCCGCCGCTCGGTGTCGAGCGCCGAGATGTAGCCGCCGCTCTGGCTCTTCCAGCTCATGATGGTCATGGGCTCGCCGGCGGCGGCCTGGAGGGTGGGCTCCAGCCGCTCGATGTTCTGGGGATCCGAGCTGATGACCTCGATTCCGTCGACGACGCCTTCCTTGTTGAAATAGATCTGCGCCTCCTCCAGCGGCATGTAGAGCAGCGCGGAGTCGAGTTCGGACATCCCGAGCTTGAACACATAGGCGATGGGATAGGACTTGATCCGCGGCCTGACCCCCATGGGCGTCAGGTCTCCGTCCGGAGAGATCAGGGTGATGCGCTCGCCCACCCGCAGATTCAGCATCAGCGCCAGGCCCGAGCCGATGGCCACGCCCTGATCCTCGCGGAAGGCGGTCAGCGCGCCTTCGGCGGTTTCGGGATCGGCCACGGCCTTCATGCGCCGGAAATCCTCCAGCCGCACGCCCCGCACCAGAGCGATGGAGTTGGCCGTGGATTGCGGATTGGAGGCCATGACCTGGCCATGGATCACCGGCGCGGCCTGGATCACCCCCGGCGTCGAGGAGAGGCGCGCCGCGACGGCGTCGTAATTGGTGAAGGGCCGCCTCTGGATGGCGGTCTGTTGCGGCGCGAGGCTCACATGGGCGTTCACGCCGAGGATCTGGTTGACCATCTCGTGACGGAAGCCCGTCATCACCGCCATGACGACGATCAGCGCCGCCACGCCCAGCGCGATGCCCACCAGAGACAGCCAGCTGATCGCCGAGATGAAGCCGTCCTTGCGCCGCGCCCGCAGATAGCGCAGGGCCACGTTCCATTCGAAGCCCGAAAAGGGGCGGGTGCGCGCGGTCCGGGTCTGGGGGGCGCGCTCGGTGAGGTCCAGGGCCTCTTCCTCCTCCTCCTCGTCCTCGGGGAAGACGGGCGGAGTTTCGGCTTTGGGCACGCGCAAGCGACGACGCTCCAGGGCGAAGGGTTCGGGTGGGGCGCCTTCTCCCTCGGCGGACGGAGCCGCAGGATCCGGAGACGCGGAGCGGCCCGTCTCGCCCCGGATGTCGCTCCGGGCCTCGACGCCGTCGAAATCCGCGAAGGGATCAGGCCCGGCGGGGGCCTCGAAGCGGGTCCGGCGGGGAGTCTCCGGCGCGGAGGCCTCCGGCGCAGGCGGATCGAAGGCGGCGGGAGCAGAGGCCTCGGGCTGGGCCGGGGCGCTCTTGAAGGGCGTGCGGGTGCGCGGCGGATTGCCCGGCGGACCCAGCGGAGGCCCCGCCCGGCGCGGTTCGGGCGCCGGAGCCCCGCCCGGCGGACGCGGCCTGCCGTCGCGCTGGACCGGCGCAGGGGGAGCGGGCGGCTCGGCCGAGGACTCGGCGCGACGCCGGGCCTCCAGCTCGATCCGCTGGCGGGCGAGGCGATCCACAAGGGCCTCTCCGCGCTCGACGTCCTCGTTCTTGCGACCCTCCGCCACCCTGCGCCCTCCGGCTCAGAGGCCGCGCGTCGCGGCGACGAGCTTCGCCACGGCCGCTTCGGGGGTCAGTTCTTCGGTCGCGCCGTCCTTGCGGCGGCGCAGCTCGACCTGTCCCGAGGCGAGGCCGCGCGGCCCCACCGTCAGACGCCAGGGCAGGCCGATGAGGTCCATGGCGGCGAACTTGCCGCCCGCCCGCTCGTCGCGGTCGTCGTAGAGGACTTCGACTCCGGCGGCGGTCAGCTCCGCGTAGAGCTTTCCGGCGGCGGCGTCGACGGCGGCGTCCCCCTGCTTGAGGTTCACGAGCGCCACATGGAAGGGCGCGGCGGCCTCGGGCCAGATGATCCCGTTCTCGTCGTGGCTCGCCTCGATGATCGCGCCGAGCAGCCGCGAGACGCCCACGCCGTAGGATCCCATCTCCAGCGTGACGGGCTGGCCGTCGGGGCCGATGGCCGTCGCCTTGAGGGGCTCGGAATATTTGGTCCCGAAGTAGAAGATGTGCCCGACCTCGACGCCGCGCGCCGAGACCTGACGTCCGGCGGGGGTTTCGGCCCAGATCGCGGGATCATGGGTTTCGTCGGTGCGGGCGTAGGCGCTGGTGAAGCTCTCAAAGATGGCCTCGACGGAGGCGGGGTCCTCGTAATCCACCTCGACGGAGGACCAGTCCTTCGCCAGAAGCTGGCTGTCCACGAAGACCTGAGATTCGCCCGTCTCGGCGAGGATGAGGAATTCGTGGCTGAGGTCGCCGCCGATGGGGCCGGTGTCGGCCTTCATGGGCACGGCGGTCAGGCCGAGCCGGGCGAAGGTCTTCAGGTAGCTCACGAACATCTTCTGATAGGAGAGCCGCGCGCCTTCGGCCGTGAGGTCGAAGGAATAGGCGTCCTTCATGAGGAATTCGCGCCCGCGCATCACGCCGAAGCGGGGGCGCGTCTCGTCGCGGAACTTCCACTGGATGTGATAGAGGTTGCGCGGCAGGTCGCGCCAGCTCTTGACCGCGTCGCGGACGAGCAGCGTGATCATCTCCTCGTTGGTCGGGCCGTAGAGCATTTCGCGCTCATGGCGGTCCTTGATGCGCAGCATCTCGGGGCCATAGGCGTCGTAGCGTCCGGATTCGCGCCAGATCTCCGCCGGCTGGATCGTCGGCATGAGCAGCGGGATGGCGCCGGCGCGCTGCTGCTCCTCATGGACGATGCGCTCCACCTTCTGCAGGGCCCGGTAGCCGAAGGGCAGCCAAGAATAGATTCCGGCGCTTGACTGCCGGATCATCCCCGCGCGCAGCATCAGCCGATGCGAGACGATCTGCGCCTCGGCGGGGGTCTCCTTGAGCAGGGGCAGGACATATCGCGTCAAACGCATGATGGGGAGCCAATCTGAGTCTCGATTTGCGAACAAAGCCCTGATGCGGCCGGGCTTTCCTCCGCGAGGGGCGCTTCGTTCTAAAGCCGTTTGGCGTCCGCTGGAAGCTCTTTTCCGACCAGCTTTCCTTCCGCGCGCCGGAGAGAGGCCCGGAGGGCCCGGAAGGGGGGCGCTCATTATTTTGCGCTGCAGCATTGATTTTGCAAGAAATATTGCGCACCCCGCAGAAATTCGCGTGACAGGCCGGGCGCAGGGCTATAAGGTCCCCCCTACAGAAGGCCACAGGCCCGGTCTGGGGAGGACCAGTCTTCAAAAATATCAAAAAGATGAAACCACAAAAACGAACGCCCTCTCCGGAGGGCGTTTTTTTATGCGTTTTTCGCCGAAGCGTGACGAAAAAACGCCCCCTGTCTTGCGAAGGGGGCGCCAAGGGAATGCACGCAAACGAACGTCCGGCCGGAGGGATGAAAGGGTAGAGAAATTCGGGACCAGGACGCTTAACCTTCCAGCAAGTTTCGCGCCAGATTCGCCGCGCTCAGGATTCGAAGATTTCGAGGAAGGCCTTGCGCCGGAAGGCCGAGGCGAGCGTGGACAGCCTTTTCTCCACCGCCTCGCCCCGCAGCCCCGCGCAGGACGGATGAAGGCGCAGCCTCAGCCGCTCGCCGTCCGGATGCAGGTCCACCGGGCAGAGGGGCAGCACGCCCGGCGTCGAGGCCGCCAGAACCGCTCCGAGCCGCATCCCCTTGCCGAGCGTCTCGGCCTCGGCGGCGGCCTCCGGCGAGAGCAGGCCCCGCAGCATGGCCAGACGCCCGTTGCCTCCCTTGTGACGATGCAGCAGCGTCAGGGTGAGGAAGGCGCGCTCCTGATGCGAGGCGCCGTTGACGTCGGGACGGGTCATCAGCTCGAAGCAGGCCTCGGCGCGATAATCCGGATGGGCCCGCCAGGCCGTGTCGCTGAGCCGCGACGCCGCCCGCAGAAGCCGCGGCGACAAGGCGGGATAGAGCGGCGCCAGCCAGTCGCCGAGCTCGTCGCCGAAGCCGGGAAAACGCGCGGTCTCGCGCTCGATGGCGGCGGCGGCCTCCAGAAGCGGATCGCGGCGGCGCTCCTCCTCGGAGAGGGTCTCGAAGAGCAGCCCCTCGCGCAGGCCCGTCGCCGAGACCCGCAGCCGCGCAGGCTGGCCGAGGACGATCAGCCGGCTCAGCACCCGCGCCGCGAAAGGCACGGTCGCCAGCCGCGTCGAGGAACTGTCCACCATGGGCTTGAGCGCGGCGGGCGCCTGCCGGGCGGCCCAGAGCGCGGTGTCGAGCGCCTGCTCCGGCGACATGTCGTATTCATGCAGGACGTGCAGCGGATAGGCGCGGCGCGTCATGTCGATCCGGGCGAGGGCCCGCCAGGCGCCCCCCACGCAATAGATGGTCTTGCCGGAGATCTGGGGCAGCTGCGGAGCGGTCCGGAGCCGCTCGTCGATCCAGTCGTCGAGGGCGGCGGGCTTGAGCTTCAGCGCCTCCAGGCGCAGGGGTCCGAGCGGGCCGGTCCAGCCCTCGCCGACCCCTCCGCCGCCGATGGCGATCAGCTCCAGCGAGGCGCCGCCGAGGTCCGCCGCCACGCCTTCGGCGTCGGGCGCGCCCATCAGCACCCCGAGCGCCGAGAGCCGGCCCTCCTCGGGACCGCTGACGATGCGCGGGACGAGGCCGGTTTCGGCCTCCATGCGGGCGGCGAACTCCCGGCCGTCGGAGGCGTCGCGCACGGCGGCGGTGGCCGCGACGGTCGGGTTCTCGACGCCCATGGCCCGCGCGATGGAGGCGAAGCGCCGCAGGTTGACCAGCGCCGATTCCTTGCCTTCCGGATTCAGGACGCCGGTCTCCTGGAGGCCGCGCCCGAGGCCGCAGAGCACCTTTTCATTGAACATGTAGGCGGGGCTGCGCGTCGAACCGGCGAAGACCACCAGCCGGATGGAGTTGGAGCCGATGTCGATCACGCCGAAGGGGCGTTCGGAGGGATTCCGGGAATCTTCTCGGGAGAGGGGTGGGGCGGCGTCGGTCGGCGTCATGATGGCTCCCCTTCTGCGGACGCTCCGGAGCGCCTCCACGCCTTTCGACGAGGCCGCGCTCCAGCGCCGGATAAGCGCAGAGGCGGGGGGCGGTCAAGCGCGGAGGAGGAAGGACGCAGGCGGAGGACGCAAAAAGCGCCCCGGAACGCGGAAGGCTCCGGGGCGCAGGCGCGGTTTCGGGTCGGGGAAGGCGGAGGAGCCGGGCGCGGAGAAGTCCGGATCCCCCGTCATGAGGGAGAGAAGGTCAGGCGGCCTGATCCTCCGGCGCGGTCCCGACGGTCGGGGCGGCGGAGGTCGGGGAGCCAAGGGACGCGATCCGGATGCGGCGGGGCTTCAGGGCCTCGGGCACCTCGCGCACGAGGTCCACGTGCAGAAGGCCGTTCTCCAGCGAGGCGTCGGTGGCGCGCACATGGTCGGCGAGCTGGAAACGGCGCTCGAAGCCGCGCTTGGCGATGCCGCGGTGCAGATAGACCGTCTTCGGCGTCTCGCCTTCGGCGCCCTCGGCGGGGCGGGCCCGGGTCGCGGAGATCACGAGCGCGTTCTCGCGGCTCTCGATGGCGATCTCGTCTCCGGTGAATCCGGCCACCGCGATGGTGATCCGGTAGGAGGCTTCGCCGGTCTTCTCGATGTCGTAGGGGGGATAGGTCTGCGGCTCCGAGGCGTCGGTCAGCAGATTGTCGAGCAGCGAGGCCACGCGGTCGAAGCCGACGGTGGAGCGGTGCAGCGGAGCGAAATCAAGCGTGCGCATGAATCATACCCTTCATCAAGCGATATGGTCGTGTCGGGGCCCCTCCGGTTGCGGACGGGGCCGGGTCGTCTCGCCGGACCCTGCAGGAGGCGTCCGGTGAGGATGGATTTAGGAGAGCCCCGCGCCTTGTGAAGAGGCGCCTCCCGATTTTTCCCCGCGCCCGGAGAAACTCCGGAAAGAGGCGGATCCTTCAACCTTCTCCTAAGGTCCGCGCGTCTAGCCTCCTGCGCTCGGCCCTCTGCGGTTGGGGAGGAATGGACAAGGGAGACCGCGTGCGCGATCCGGCCTGGAAGCTCTGTTTCGCCTTCGTCGTGTTCCTCGGGACGGGGATCGCCGCCGACCGCTGGCTGGAGCGCGGACGCGCGGACACGCTCCGCGTCATGCGCGAGGCGCCCCCGCGCGACGACCCGCGTCGGCTGCGCTGGCTGGAGGCGGGCGCGGCGGCGGGCCACCCCCGGTCGATGATCCACCTCGCCTTCATGCACGAATGGGGATGGGGCGGACTCGAGCGGAACCAGGCCCTCGCCTGGTTCTGGACGCGCAAGGCCGCCGAAACGGGAGACCGCATGGCGATGCGGATCTTCGGCGAACAGCTCATGTGGGGAGAGCCCGAAGGCTCGCCGAGGGCGCGCGAAGGGCTCGTCTGGGTCGAGAGATCCGCCGCGGCCGGGAATCCGCTGGCCTTCCTGACGCTCGGGCGGCTCTCGGAGAGGGGCGCCCAGGGCAGGCCCCGCGACTGGGCCGAAGCCGCCCGGCTCTACGCGGTCGCGCAGGATTTCGTCGAGCCCCTGACGGCCCTCGCCGCCCTTTACGAAGAAGGCGGGCCGGGTCTGCCGCGCGATCCGGCGAAGGCTCTGGCGCTCTACGAGAGGGCCGCGCAGATGGGTCCGAAGCGCCGCGCCTCCTCGCCGCAGGAGGCCCGGGCGGCGCTGAGCCGCGCGCAGGAGCGCGCCGAGGCCCTGCGCGCCGCCGCTCCGTGAAGCCTCGTCCTTCCGTCCGCGACCTTCTCGGCGACCTCTCCGCGACTTCGCGTCCCGGCCTCTCCTCTCGCGCCCCGCGCCGAAATCCCTTAAGGACTCCAGCCGGGAACAGCGCAAGGAGAGGCGAGATGTCGCGTCTGGTGTTCGAAGAGGTGGCCCCCGAAGAGGAGGTCCGCCGTCGCGCGGCCGAGGCTCCGCGCCCCGGCGAAGCGGACCGGATCAGGGCGCGTCAGCGTCGGGCCGTGGCGATCTGGCTGTTCGTCATGGCGGCTCTGGTGGCGCTGGTCGCAGCGGTGGGCGCGGCCACGCGTCTGGCGGAGGCGGGGCTCTCCATCGTGGAGTGGGCGCCGATCAAGGGGATCCTGCCGCCCTTCTCCGAAGCCGCCTGGCTCGCGGAGTTCGAGAAATACAAGCTGATCCCCCAGTTCACCGAATCCGACCAGATGATGACCCTCGCCGAGTTCAAGGGAATCTACTGGTGGGAATGGGCGCATCGGCTGGTCGGGCGGCTGCTGGGCGTGGTCTTCTTCATTCCCTTCGTCTTCTTCGCCGTGAAGAAGTGGATTCCGGCGGGCTACATGGGCCGCATCCTGCTCTTCGGGGCTTTGGGCGCCTTTCAGGGCGTGCTCGGCTGGTGGATGGTCTCCTCGGGGCTGGAGGGCTCGGACCGGGTGCGGGTCGCGCCCTATCGGCTGATGGCGCATCTGGGGCTGGCGGCTCTGCTCTTCATGTTCATGCTCTGGACGGCCCTCAGCCTGCTGCGGCCCGCCCATGAGCTGCTCGCCGCGCGGCGGGGGCGCTCGAAGGGGCTGATGGCCTTCGCCGGCGCCACCCTGACGCTGCTGTCCCTTCAGGTTCTGGCGGGAGCTCTGGTGGCGGGGCTTCAGGCGGGCTGGCAATATTCCGACTGGCCGATGATGGGCGGGAGCTTCTTCCCGGCCGAGGGCGCTTCGATCTCGCCCTTCTGGCGCAATTTCTTCGAGGACGCCGCGACCACGCAATTTTTGCATAGAATGCTGGCTTATTGCTTTATAGGTATGGCGGTCGTGTTCTGGATGCGGGCGCGCCGCGCGGGCCACGCCGAGATTCGTCGTCGGGCGAACTGGGTTCTGGGCCTGACGCTGACTCAGGTTCTGATCGGCGTGACGATCCTGACTCATGGAATGCCCTTCTGGCTCTCCGTGGGACATCAGGTCTTCGCCTTCGCGCTGATGGGCGCCTTCGTCTGGGCCAAACATGAAGTCGCCTATCCGCGCGAGGAAAAGATCGCGCGCGCCTGAGCCCCTGACTGACGCTGAGGAGAATTTGCTCGAATGAAGGCCGTTCTTGACGAACTGGAGTCCCGGCGCGCTCAGGCGCGTCTCGGCGGCGGCGCCAAGCGCATCGAATCGCAGCACGCCAAGGGCAAGCTCACCGCCCGCGAGCGGCTGGAGCTGCTGCTCGACGAGGGCAGCTTCGAGGAATACGACGCCTATGTGCTGCATCGCTCCCATGACTTCGGCATGGAGCAGAGCACCATTCCCGGCGACGGCGTGGTGACGGGCTGGGGAACCATCAACGGCCGCCCGGTCTACGTCTTCAGCCAGGACTTCACCGTCTTCGGCGGCTCGCTCTCCGAGACCCACGCCCAGAAGATCTGCAAGATCATGGACATGGCCGTGCGCAACGGCGCGCCGGTCATCGGACTCAACGATTCGGGCGGCGCGCGCATCCAGGAAGGCGTCGGCAGCCTCGCGGGCTACGCCGACGTGTTCCTGCGCAACGTCATGGCCTCGGGCGTGGTGCCCCAGATCAGCGTGATCATGGGGCCCTGCGCGGGCGGCGCGGTCTATTCGCCCGCCATGACCGACTTCATCTTCATGGTCCGCGACAGCTCCTACATGTTCGTCACCGGGCCGGACGTGGTGAAGACCGTCACCAACGAGACCGTGACGCAAGAAGAGCTGGGCGGCGCCCGCACCCACACGACGAAATCCTCGGTGGCCGACGGCGCCTTCGAGAACGACGTCGAGACGCTCTTCCAGATCCGCCGGCTCTTCGACTTCCTGCCGCTCAACAACCGCGAGAAGCCGCCCGTCCGCCCGGTGAACGACGTCCCCGACCGGCTCGACAATGCGCTGGACACGCTGATTCCCGAGAATCCCAACACCCCCTACGACATGCGCGAGCTGGTCCTCAGCCTCGCCGACGAGGGCGACTTCTTCGAGATCCAGCAGGATTTCGCGAAGAACATCCTCACGGGCTTCATCCGCATCGAGGGCTCGACGGTGGGCGTGGTGGCGAATCAGCCTCTGGTGCTGGCGGGCTGCCTCGACATCGAATCCAGCCGCAAGGCCGCGCGCTTCGTGCGCTTCTGCGACGCCTTCAACATTCCGATCCTGACGCTGGTCGACGTCCCCGGCTTCCTGCCGGGCGTGGCTCAGGAGCATGGCGGCGTGATCAAGCACGGCGCCAAGCTGCTCTTCGCCTTCGCCGAAGCCACCGTGCCCAAGGTCACGGTCATCACGCGCAAGGCCTATGGCGGCGCCTATGACGTCATGAGCTCCAAGCACATCCGCGGCGACGTGAACTACGCCTGGCCCACCGCCGAGATCGCCGTGATGGGCGCCAAGGGCGCCACCGAGATCCTCTATCGCAGCGAGCTCGGCGACAAGGACAGGATCGCCGCCCGCGCCAAGGAATATGAGGACCGCTTCGCCAATCCCTTCGTGGCGGCGCAGCGCGGCTTCATCGACGAGGTGATCAATCCGCATTCCACCCGTCGGCGCGTGGCGCGGGCCCTCGCCGCCCTGCGCACGAAGAAGCTCGAAAACCCGTGGCGCAAGCACGACAACCTTCCGCTCTGAGGCTTGAAGCCCTCCCCCGCGCCTCTTGCCTTGAGGCGCGGGGGAGCCTATAAGCCCCGACTTCCTGTCGCCCGGCCGGATGGGCTGCCGCGGCGACCTCACGTTCCAGACTTCAGGAGCCGAAATGCCCAAGATGAAGACCCACTCGGGAGCGAAGAAGCGCTTCAAGGTGACCGCTGGCGGCCATGTGAAATACACCCAGGCCGGCAAGCGTCACGGCATGATCAAGCGCACGACGAAGTTCATCCGTCAGGCCAGGGGCACCGCCGTGCTCTTCGAGACCGACGGCGAGAACATCAAGCGCTATTTCCTGCCCAATTCCTTCTGACGCCTGAGGAAGAGACAAAATGTCCCGAGTCAAACGCGGCGTCGTCGCCCGCGCCCGCCACAACCGCATCCGCGCCGCCGCCAAGGGCTATTACGGCCGTCGGAAGAGCATCTTCCGCGCCGCAGCCCAGGCCGTCGACAAGGCGCTGCAGTATCACTACCGCGACCGCAAGAACAGAAAGCGCAACTTCCGCGCGCTCTGGATCCAGCGCATCAACGCGGCCGCCCGCGAGCACGGCCTGAAGTACTCCCAGTTCATCCATGGACTGGCCAAGGCCGGAATCACCGTGGACCGCAAGGTCCTGGCCGATCTCGCCGTGAACCAGCCCGCCGCCTTCGCCGCGGTGGTCGCCAAGATCCGCGCCGCCGCCTGAGCGGACCGCCAGAAGGCCGGACAGAGCCTCTGATCCTGAATCCGGGACGCCCTGCGTGAGCAGGGCGTCCTTTTTTACGGCTTCATGCGCCCGAAAACGCGAATGAATTTGCCATTTCCTGACAGATGGTCTCAAAATGAAACGAAACTGCGCTTTTTTTCAAGAGAGCGCGGATCATTTGTCTCAGGAGCGGTCAAATGCTTGGATCCCTGTCTGTCGTCCGGAGGGCTGGAGCCTTCCAGACGCAAGGTCCGGTCACCCCGAGATGGGGGGCCTTCGCCTGCCTGCCGCGAGGCTTCGCTCCGCGCGCGGGCGCGGCTCCGGTCGGGTGGGGCGGATTCGCGGCTCCGGCGCGTCCGGACGGCGGCTGGCCCGCCTCCGGAGCGGCCGCGCCGCGCTGGAGCTCCTTCGGCGCCGACCGCGCCCAGGATCGGGACTCCGCCGCCGCGGAGGACGCTCGGGAGGATTCCGGAGAATCCTCCTCACGCGAATCTTCCTCGGGGGGAGCCTCTTCGGCGGATTCCTCCTCCATGGCGCAGAAGCTCGCGGCCCTGCGCGCGGAGGCCTATGCGGGCGGATCCTCCGGCCAGAGCGAAGCCGGATCGGACGCCGGATCGGGCGAAGAGGCTGATTCGGGCGAGGCCGCGGAATCCGCCGCCCAGGAGGCCTCGTCCTCCGACTCCTCCTCCGGAGAGGATTCCGCGCAGGGTTCGGGTTCTTCGTCGGGCGTCGACATGCGCGGGATGCTCGCGGCGCTGCGCGAAGAGGCCTACGCCGGGGGCTCCTCGGACTCCTCGGGTCCGGATTCCCCGGCCCGGGCCGGAAGCTGAAGGCGGGAACATCATGCGGCTCTCCCCGGTCGCGGCCCGTCATGGCCGTTTCGCGGCTTCGGATCCGAGGATCCGATCCGCTCAGGAAGTCCCTCCGGCGCGCGACGCCGGAGGATGGGAAGCGCAGGCGCGGCGCGAGGCGCGGGAGGCGGGAGGCTGGTCCTCCTCCTGTCCGCCCTGCGGGCCCGGGGAGGCTCCGGGACGCGGCGGCTCTCCGGAGGGAGGGCCGCCGCCCTACGAACCGATTCGGCTCCGGATCTCCCTGCATGAGGAGGAGCCCGATTCCGACTTCGCGGAAGCCGCCGAATCGCCCGGGCCGTCCCCCTCCCGGCGCGAGGCGGCGCGGTCCGCCGAACCGGAGCCCGGATCTCTGGCCCATCGCCTCCGGGAGATGCAGGCCGAAGCCCGGGGCGAGGCCCGGCCTGCGGAGGGCGCGGGCCGCGCCGGAGGGCCTCAAGCGGCGGGCGGGGTCATGGCGGCGGCGGCTCCGCCGGATCCCCGACGCTGGGCCGCCGCGACCTGGGCTCAGGCGGCCCAACCGGCTCCTCCGCAGGAACGGGAGGAGGAGCCTTCGCCCTTCCTGCGGCTGCTCGAAGGGGCCTTCGGCTCCGTCCTGAAGCTCAAGGAGAAGCTCCTGACGAAGCTGTTCTCCCTGTTCGGGGGGGGCGGGCTCCTGCGCAGGCTCGCGGGCGCGGAGGAGGAGGGCGAAGGCCGCTCGCCGGAGCGGGCCGCCGCATCGGGCGAGGGCCGCAGCGCAGGAGGCCGGAACGGCGGCGGTCGGGAGGAGGCCCTCGCGCAGGCGCGCCGCGAAGCCGGGACGCCTCTGGAGGCGACGCCGACGCCGCATCAATTGCAGACCTGATCCGGAGCGGATCTTCAGACCCCGAGGCCTCAGGTCTCGGGGTCGTTCCGGAACGGGGCTTCTCAAGCGGGATTTTCTGCAAGGACGAAGAAAATTTTCACACTTTCCTGTTGATTGCTCCATATTGGGACAATACGCGCCTCATCGTGAGGCGTTGCAGATGTTCTCAGGAGCAGAACAGATGACCCTTGGATTGAAAGCGGCCCTCTTGGGCGGCCTGCACCGACCTCGCCAGGTGGTGACCTTCGCCCAGCCTCAGGGCGCCTCCGGATCGGGCGCGGCCTGGAACGGCGCCTACGGCCCCTCGTGGATGACCGGATCCAGCAGCGGCAACTGGCGCAACATCATCAACGGCGGCGGCGCGGGCGGCGCTTCGGGCGGCCTGCAGTCGACCTCCGCGCCGGGATCCTCCAGCGGCTGGATCGGCGCGCCGAGCTGGTCCAACTCCAACGCCAAATGGCGGCAGTATTACGCCAGCGTCGAGCAGCAGCCCCAGACGGTGACCGTCTCGCATGGGCGCCGCGGACTCCTGGGCGCGAAGCTGGATCTGCTGGGCCTCGGCGGCGGCTGGGGCCGCAGCTACAGCTACGCGGCGCCCGCGGGGAACGTGAGCTACGGCTACGGCTACGGCGCTCCCGCCGTCGGCGTGAGCTACGGCGCTCCGGCGGTCGGCGTCAGCTACGGCGGGCCGCGCTTCAGCGCGAGCTACGGCTGAGCCCGAGGCGGTCCGCCGCCCGAAGCTCCGCAGACCGCATCAGGTCAGGGATTGAAGGGCGTCTCCGCGAGGGGCGGAGGCGTCCCGGATCTTGTCAGACAGGGGATCGATACTCATGAACGCTTTCAACCTCGCCGCCTCCGGCGGAGCGGCGCAGCCGCGCGCCGCATTCTCCGCTCCGCTTCCGGGATCGGGCGCCGGACGCCTCCCGGCCTCCGCGGGGCCCGCCCCCGCCGGCTTGAGCGCGCCGGGCTGGTCCGGCTCGGGCGTCCGGTCGGGCTGGAGCGCGCCGGGCTGGGGCGCCGCAGCGCCCGGGACTCCGGCCGGCTCCACGACCGTGATCCATCACGCGCCGCCGCTGAGCCGCGGATTCTCCCGGAAGCTCGACAAGGCGCTCGGCAAGCAGCTGCATCACGAGCTCAAGGATCTGGGCAAGCTCGACAAGGCGCTCGGCAAGCAGCTGAACCGCGAGCTCAAGGACCTGGGCAAGCTCGACAAGGCGCTCGGCAAGCAGCTGCATCACGAGCTCAAGGACCTGGGCAAGCTCGACAAGGCTCTGGGCAAGCAGGCGGGCCGCGAGCTCAAGGACCTGGGCAAGCTCGTCAGGCGCTTCTCCTGACGAAGGCTGCGGCGCGCCTCGGGGAACCCGGCGCGCCGCGGTTGGCGCGTCGGGCGAAGATGTGCTATTCCGCCCGCTCTCGATACGGAACATCAGGTCAGGCGGGCATGAGCGATCTCGAAGGTCTCAGGACGCGTCTCCTTGCGGAGATCGCGGCGGCGGCGGACGACAAGGCGCTGGAGGCGGCGCGCGTCGAAGCTCTCGGCAAGAAAAGCGCGCTGATGGGCTTTCTGCGCGACCTCGGCGGTCTCGACGCCGAGGCGCGCAAGGCCCGGGGCGCGGAGGTCAACGCCGTCAAGGCGGAGGTCGAGGAGACCTTCGCCGCCCGCAAGGCGGGCTTGAAGGCGGCGGCGCTCGAAGCGCGGCTGGCGGGCGAGAGGCTCGACGTCACGCTTCCGGCGCGTCCGGCTCCGGCGGGCTCGGTCCATCCCATCTCGCAGGTGACCGAGGAGGTCACGGCCATCTTCGCCGACATGGGATTCTCGCTGCGGGAGGGACCGCAGATCGAATCCGACTGGCATAACTTCGACGCGCTCAACATGGCGCCGGAGCATCCGGCCCGCCAGGAGCACGACACCTTCTTCATGGCGCCCCGTCCCGACGGCTCGCGCCATGTGCTGCGCACCCACACCAGCCCGGTGCAGATCCGCACCCTGCTGGAGGAGGGCGCTCCCGTGCGCTTCATCGCGCCGGGCCGGGTCTACCGCTCCGATTACGACATGACCCATACGCCGATGTTCCATCAGCTCGAAGGCATGGCCATCGGCAAGGATGTGACCATGGCGAATCTCAAATGGGTGCTGGAGGAGTTCCTCAAGGCCTTCTTCGAGATCGACAACGTGGAGCTGCGCTTCCGCGCCTCGCATTTCCCCTTCACCGAGCCCTCCGCCGAGGTGGACATCCGCTGCGACCGCTCCGGCGGCAAGATCAGGCTGGGCGAGGGCAACGACTGGCTGGAGATCCTCGGCTCGGGGATGGTGCATCCGAACGTCCTGCGGGCGGGAGGCGTCGATCCCGACCAGTGGCAGGGCTTCGCCTTCGGCATGGGGCTGGATCGTCTGGCCATGCTGAAATACGGCATCGCGGATCTGCGCGGCTTCTTCGACGCCGATCTGCGCTGGCTGCGTCATTACGGATTCCAGGCGCTGAACGTCCCGACCCTGCGCGGCGGCGTGAGCGGTTGATCCGGCTGAGGGAAGAAACATCATGAAAATCACCCTTGGCTGGCTCAAGGACCATCTCGAAACCTCCGCGACGCTCGACGAGATCGCGGCGGCCATGACCGACCTCGGGCTGGAGGTGGAGGGGATCGAGGATCCCGCCAGCCGCCTGAAGGGCTTCGTCGTGGCCCGCGTGGTCGAGGCCGCGCGCATCGAGGGCTCGGACCATCTCAACCGCTGCCGCGTGGACGCCGGGACCGGTCAGGAGATCCAGGTCGTCTGCGGCGCGCATAACGCCCGCACCGGCATGAAGGCCGTCTTCGCGCCGGTCGGGACCTACATCCCCGGCCTCGACAAGACCCTGAAGCCCGGCAAGCTCATGGGCGTGGAGTCCAACGGCATGCTCTGCTCGGAGCGCGAGCTGGAGCTCTCGGACGAGCATGGCGGAATCATCGAACTGCCCGAAGACGCGCCGGTCGGCGTGGCCTTCAGCGATTACCGCCCTGCGGATCCGGTGATCGAGTTCAAGCTGACCCCCAACCGCCCCGACGCCCTCGCGGCGCGCGGCGTGGCGCGGGATCTCGCGGCGCGGGGACTCGGGACCCTGAAGCCCGC
Organism: Neomegalonema sp.; assembly: GCF_028688855.1. Taxonomy (GTDB): domain Bacteria; phylum Pseudomonadota; class Alphaproteobacteria; order Rhodobacterales; family Rhodobacteraceae; genus Neomegalonema. Next base: position 230,990 of record NZ_JAQTXI010000001.1, read on the forward strand.
CCCCGTCGAGCCGGTTCCGGGCGGCTTCGCCTCGCCGGTCGGGGTGAAGCTGGCGGCGGAGGTCGCGGAGGATCTTTGCCCGCATTTCGTCGGGCGGCTGATCCGGGGCGTGAAGAACGGGCCTTCGCCGCAATGGCTTCAGGATCGCCTGAAGGCCGTGGGGCTGCGTCCGATCAACGCCCTGGTGGACGTCACCAATTTCTTCACCCTCGACCGCGCGCGGCCCCTGCACGTCTATGACGCGGCCAGGCTGAGCGGCGACATCCTCGTGCGTTCGGCGCGCGAGGGCGAGAGCCTCGCGGCCCTCGACGGCAAGAGCTACGAGCTCGCGCCCGGCATGACGGTCATCGCGGATCAGGCGAAGGCGGTCGGCGTGGGCGGGATCATGGGCGGAACCGACACCGGATGCGAAGCGGAGACCACCGAGGTCTTCCTCGAAGGCGCCTGGTTCGACCCCATCCGCACCGCCGAGACCGGCCGCAAGCTGCGCATCAACTCCGACGCCCGCTACCGCTTCGAGCGGGGCGTGGATCCCGGCTTCACCCGCGAGGGCGTCGAGGCGGCCACGCGGATGATTCTCGAGCTCTGCGGCGGCGAGGCCTCCGATCTGGTCGAGGCGGGCGCGGCGCCGATCCGGACCCGCATCCTTCCGCTGCGCAAGGGGCGGCTCAAGGCTCTGGTGGGGCTTGATCTCGCGCCCGAGACCCAGGCCTCCCATCTGGAGGCCCTCGGCTTCAAGGTCCACGACCGGGGCGACCGCTTCGAGGTCGAGGTCCCGAGCTGGCGTCCGGACGTCCATGGCGAGGCGGATCTCGTCGAGGAGACGGCGCGCGTCGCCTCGCTGACCAGGCTCGAGTCCCAGCCTCTGGCGCGGCCTCCGGGCGTGGCGAAGCCGGTCCTGACCCTCCGCCAGAAGCGGACGGCGGCGGCGCGTCGGGCTCTGGCGGCGGCGGGCCTCGACGAGGCCGTGACCTGGAGCTTCATTCCGGCGGATCAGGCGGAGCTCTTCGGCGGCGGCGCTCCGGAGATGAAGCTCGCCAATCCCATCGCCTCGGATCTCTCGGACATGCGGCCTTCGCTGCTTCCGGGCCTTCTGGCGGCGGCGGCGCGCAATCAGGCGCGGGGCTTCCTCGACCTCGGGCTCTTCGAGATCGGCGCGGAGTTCTTCGGCCCCGAGCCCGGCGAACAGCGCGAGACGGCGGCGGGTCTGCTCGTCGGCGGGACGACGGCGCGCGAATGGTCGGGCGCGCGGCGGCTCGTGGACGCCTTCGACGCCAGAGGTCTGGCCGAAGCCGTGCTGGCGGCTCTGGGCGCGCCGGTGGCGAGCCTTCAGGTCGCCCGCGAGGCGCCGGAATGGCTGCATCCGGGACGCTCGGGCGCGCTGAAGCTCGGTCCGAAGAACACCCTCGCGGTCTTCGGCGAGCTGCATCCGCGCGTCGTGGAGTTCTACGGCCTGCGCGGCCCCGTGGCCGCCTTCAGCGTGGATCTCGACGCGCTTCCGGCGGCTCCGGCGGGCAAGACCCGCGCCCGGACGCCTCTGGAGGCTTCGGATCTGCAGCCCGTCGAGCGCGATTTCGCCTTCGTGGTCGAATCCTCGGCGGAGGCCGCGGCCTTCCTGCGGGCGGCCCGCGGCGCCGACAAGGCCCTGATCGCCGAGGCGCGGATCTTCGACGTCTTCGAAGGCCCCAGAGCCGAAGCGCAGTTCGGTCCGGGCCGCAAGTCGGTGGCGCTGACGATTCGCCTCCAGCCGCGCGAGCGCACCCTCACCGACGCCGAGATCGAGGCGGTGTCGGACAAGCTCGTCAAGGCCGTGGCCAAGGCCACGGGCGCGAGCCTGCGGAGCTGACCGCCGTCGCCGCGGGCTTCGGGCCGCGCGGCGGCGCCCGGCCTCCGGTCCCGAAGCATCGGGGCGAGCCCTGGAGCGCCTTCCGCGCGTTCCGGGGCTTTTTCGCGTCGGGCCCCGGGAGGCGCCCGCAGAAGATCTGCGCGCCGCGCGGGTTTTTCTCCGTCTTGGCGCTTTTGACTATTGGCGCCCCCGCCCGAACCCTGGATAATGCCCGCAAGATTCTTGCCCGAACGATAGGGACAGCCGCTCTGCGCTGCGGCTGGGCAGGGGTTTTCAGAAGAAAAGCGCGGAGGGAGACGTTCGAATATGGCTGCCGAACAGAACGACTACAAATCCTCCATCATCGACGCCGAAGGCTATCAGCGGCTGTACAAGCAGTCGGTGGAGGATCCCGACGGCTTCTGGGGCGAACAGGCCAGGCGCATCGACTGGATCAAGCCCTTCACCAAGGTGAAGAACGCCAGCTTCGCCTATCCCGACGTCTCCATCAAATGGTTCGAAGACGGCGTGCTGAACGTCTCGGCGAACTGCGTGGATCGCCACCTCGCCAGGCGCGGCGATCAGACCGCGATCCTCTGGGAAGGCGACGATCCGAAGGACAGCAGGCGCATCACCTATCGCGAGCTTCACGAGCAGGTCGGCAAGATGGCCAACCGCCTGAAGGCCATGGGCGTGAAGAAGGGCGACCGCGTCACGCTCTATCTGCCGATGATTCCCGAAGCGGCCTACGCCATGCTGGCCTGCGCGCGCATCGGCGCGCCGCACTCCATCGTCTTCGGCGGCTTCAGCTCCGACGCCCTGGCCGACCGCATCGAAGGCGCCTCCTCGAAGATCGTGATCACCGCGAACGAAGGTCTGCGCGGCGGCCGCAAGGTCGCGCTCAAGACCAACGTCGACAAGGCGCTGGAGCGCCTCAAGGATGATTCGGTCAAGGTGCTGGTGGTCCGCCGCACCGACAGCGACACCCCCATGGTCGCCGGACGCGACGTCTGGCACGACGAGGGCCTGGACAAGATCTCCGCCGACTGCCCCCCCGAGCCGATGAACGCCGAAGATCCGCTGTTCATCCTCTACACCTCGGGCTCGACCGGCAAGCCCAAGGGCGTCGTCCACACGACGGGCGGCTATCTGGTCCACGCCTCGCTGAGCCATCAGGTCGTCTTCGACTATCGCGAGGGCGACGTCTTCTGGTGCACCGCCGACGTGGGTTGGGTCACGGGCCACAGCTACATCGTCTACGGGCCGCTGGCCAACGGCGCGACCACGCTGATGTTCGAGGGCGTGCCGACCTATCCGGGGCCGGACCGCTTCTGGGAGGTCTGCGAGAAGCACAAGGTCAACATCTTCTACACCGCCCCGACCGCCATCCGCTCGCTGATGGGCGCCGGAGACGGCAACGTCACGAAGCACGACCTCTCCAGCCTGCGGGTTCTGGGCTCGGTGGGCGAGCCGATCAATCCCGAGGCCTGGCGCTGGTATCACCGCGTGGTGGGCGGCGGACGCTGCCCCATCGTGGACACCTACTGGCAGACCGAGACCGGCGCCTTCATCATCACGCCCATCGCGGGGGTGAATCCGGCCAAGCCCGGTTCGGCCACGACGCCCTTCTTCGGCGTGGTGCCTGCGGTGCTCGACAACGACGGAACCGAGCTGCAGGGCGCCGCCGAAGGCGTCCTGGTGATCAAGGACAGCTGGCCGGGCCAGGCCCGGACCATCTACGGCGATCACGACCGCTTCGTCTCGACCTATTTCGAGACCTTCAAGGGCAGCTACTTCACCGGCGACGGCTGCCGTCGCGACGCGGACGGCGATTACTGGATCACCGGCCGCGTGGACGACGTGATCAACGTCTCGGGCCATCGCATGGGCACCGCCGAGGTGGAATCGGCTCTGGTGGCGCATCCGAAGGTCTCGGAGGCGGCGGTGGTCGGCTATCCGCACGACCTGAAGGGCCAGGGCATCTATTGCTACGTGACCCTGATGGAGGGCGAGGAGCCCAGCGACGCGCTGCGCAAGGAGCTGGTCGCCTGGGTCCGCAAGGAGATCGGCCCCATCGCGAGCCCGGATCTGATCCAGTTCGCGCCGAGCCTGCCCAAGACGCGTTCGGGCAAGATCATGCGCCGCATCCTGCGCAAGATCGCCGAGAACGAATATGGCGCGCTCGGCGACACCTCGACTCTGGCCGATCCGACCGTGGTGGACCATCTCATCGAGAATCGCCAGAACCGGAGCTGAAGCTCCGGAGCAGGCGGGGCGCGCGGTCCGGGGGGCCCTTCAAGGGGGAGCGCGCGCCGAAAATCCGCAGAGGGACGAAGACGGGGCGGCGAAAGCCGCTCCGTTTTCATTGGCGGGGTGAGGGAGAGAATGCGGAATCCCATCGACGACGAAGGGCGGGAGCTGGATGCGCGATATTCCGTCGAGGCCGCGCCAGGCGGCTTCGATCTGATCGTCGAATCGCGCGGCGGAGCGATCCGTGGGCCGCAGGTCCGGAACCGGGATTATGCGCCCGCCCTGACGTTGCATCTCGTCAGACTGGGCGCGCTGGGCGCAAGCCTGCATGAAGTGCAGGTCGTCAGCGGGCCGGCCCTGAAAAGGCCGGAGGAGGAGCGGCGGCTGTCCCTGCGAGGGCTCCGCCTTCCTGCGAGGCTGTCGGAAGGCGGCGATGTTCAGGCGCTCCGCGCGGAGATCGGGCGGGCTTCGGCGGCTTTCGGGCAGGCGGAAGGCGTGAAGGGCGGGAACGCCACGAAGCGGATCCTGCTGCGTCTGACATGGCCGGGCGCGGCGGGAATGTCGGCTCAGGAGATTGAAGATCTCCTGGCCCGACCGATCCGGCCGCCCGCGCGGGAGCCGGAGGCGCCGACCGCCGATCCCCGGGAGTTTTCAGAGCGCGTCGCCCGCGCTGCGAACCGCCTGCGCGGCGCCCCCGAAGCGCCGCCGGTCGGGCGGAGGGAGGTTCCGAGGGTGGAGCGCGTCGTCTCGTCGTTTCTCCGGGATCCGGAGGTCGTCGCATGGGCGTCGCGCGTGGCGGCGGGGCGTTGCGAACTCTGCGGCGCGCCTGCGCCCTTCCTCCGCGACGACGGCGAGCCTTACCTCGAAATCCATCATCTGCGGCCTTTGTCGGAGGGCGGACCGGACACGATCGACAATGTGCTGGCCTGCTGCCCGACCTGCCACAGGCGGCTGCATCATGGCGCCGATCGGGAGAGCCTCCGGCGAGGCGCGCTCAAGGCCGTTCCCAGACTCCGGGATCATCCCCTCGCCCTGTGATTTCGCGCCGACCTCAGCCCTCGGCGGGCGCGGGGCTGGCCTCTGCCTCTTCGGGGTTCAGGGCCGCCCTCAGACGCCGCTCCAGAGCCTTGCGCTTGCTCTCCTGGGTGATCTTGTGGCCGAAGAGGTCCTTCACGTAGAAGCTGTCCACCGCCCGCTCGCCATAGGTGGCGATCACCGCCGCGAAGATGTTGACGTTCTCTTCCGCGAAGGCGCGGGCCAGCTCGTGCAGAAGCCCGAGGCGGTCGCGGCCCGTGGCCTCGACCACCGTGTAGAACTCCGAGGCCTCGTTGTCGAAGGCCACATGCGGCGCCACCACGAAGCCCTGCTCGCGCTTGCGGATCTTCGCCCGGCGGCGCAATTCCTGACGCGGCAGGATCTCGCCGCGCAGCGTCCGGAAGAGCGTGTTGCGCAGACGCCCGATGCGGTCGGGATCCTCGTAGGCCCCGCCCTCGTCGTCCTGGATCCAGAAGCTGTTGAGCGCCATGCCGTCCGAAGTGGTGAAGCTCTTGGCGTCCACCACATTGGCTCCCGCCAGGGCTATGGCCCCGGTCATGCGCGCGAAAAGTCCCGGATGGTCGTTCATCGAGAGGCTGAGCCGCGTCGTGGCGCGGGCCGGATCGTGATCGACATGCATGTGCGGCTCCTCGCCGCCTTCGGCCAGCATGCGGGCGTGCGCCTCGTGCATGTCGGTCTCCAGCCCCAGCCAGTAGGACGGATAATGGCGTTCGAGGAAGCGGTCCACGCGCTCGGCGGGCCAGTCGGCCAGACGGGCGCGCAGGGCGGCTCTGGCGGCCTCCTCGCGAGCCTGCCGCGTCTCCGAGGCCGCGGCGTGTCCGCCGCTGAGCAGCGCGTCCGCCTCGCGGTAGAGGTTGCGCAGCAGCTCGGCCTTCCAGCCGTTCCAGACGTTCGGACCCACCGCCCGGATGTCGCAGACGGTCAGCAGCAGCAGCAGCCTCAGCCGCTCGCGGCTCTGCACCGTCGAGGCGAAGTTGCGGATGGTCTCGATGTCCGAGAGGTCGCGCTTCTGGGCCACGTCCGACATGAGCAGATGCCAGCGCACCAGCCAGGCGACGGTCTCGGTCTCCTCGGGGCTGAGCCCCAGACGCGGACAGACCTTCAGCGCGACCCGCTCGCCGACGATGGAGTGATCCTCCTCGTAGCCCTTGCCGATGTCGTGCAGCAGGATGGCGACGTAGAGCGCCCGGCGGGAATTGGGCTCCAGCCCCCTGGCCAGCCGCGTCGCGAGGGGCAGCTCCTCCTTGAGCGCGCCATGCTCGATCCGCGACATCACGCCGACCGCCGTGATGGTGTGTTCGTCCACCGTATAATGATGATACATGTTGAACTGCATCATCGCCACGATCCAGCGGAATTCGGGCAGGAAGCGGCCGAGCACCTCCGTCTCGCTCATCAGCCGCAGGGCGCGTTCGGGATCGCCCCGCGAGGAGAGGATCGCGAGGAAAAGCTCCTTGGCTTCGGGGTTCTCGCGGAAATCGGCGTCGATCAGCCGGAGGTTCTCGCGGATGCGCTTGAGCGCCGCCGGATGGGCGGGAGCGCCGGTGTCGGCCACGGCCTTGAAGAAGCGCAGGATCTCCAGCGGATGGGCCTTGAGGTCGAGCTCCGGCTCCAGAGCCAGCCGCCCGCGCTCGATCTTCACCTCGGAGACGCCGCCCGGCGGCTTCAGCCGCGAGAGCAGCCCCCGGAAGATCCAGGGACGCGGACGCTCCACGTCGGCGCGCTCGACCTTGTGCTGCTCCTCGATGGCCGAGCAGAAGATGCGCGTCAGGTCGCCGACGTTCTTGGCGGTGTGGAAATAGCGCTTCATGAAGCGCTCGACGCCGCGGCGTCCGCCGCGTCCGCGGAAGCCCATGCGGTCGGCGATCTCCAGCTGAAGGTCGAAGGTGAGCTGCTCCTGAGCCCGGCCCGTCAGCAGATGGAGCCAGAAGCGCACCGTCCAGAGGAAGACCTCCGCCCGGCCGAACTGCCGCGCCCGCGCCGCCGTGAAGACCTCCTTGGCCACCAGATCCTCGACGGAATCGGCCTCGTAGAGATATTTGGCGATCCAGAAGAGGCTCTGCAGATCGCGCAGGCCGCCCTTGCTCTCCTTGACGTTGGGCTCCAGCAGATAGCGCGAGCCTCCGGCGCGCTTGTGGCGCTCGGCGCGCTCTTCGAGCTTGGCGGCGACGAATTCGGGTCCGGTGCGGGAAAACAGCTCCTTCCAGAGCCTTTCGCGCATCTCCTCGTAGAGGGCGGCGTCTCCGCAGATGAGCCGCGTCTCCAGCAGCGAGGTGCGGATGGTCATGTCGGCCTGGGCCTGCCGGAGGCATTCGTCCACCGAACGCGAGGCGTGGCCGACCTTCAGCTTCATGTCCCAGAGCGCATAGAGGATGCTCTCGATGACGCTCTCGCCCCAGGCGGTCTGCTTGTAAGGCGTGAGGAAGAGCAGATCCACGTCCGAGGCCGGAGCCAGCAGCCCCCGCCCGTAGCCGCCCACCGCCACCAGAGCCATGCGCTCGCTGGAGGTGGGGATGGCGTTGCGGTGCAGACGCCGCGCCGCCACCTCGAAGAGCAGCGAGACGGCGGTGTCCTGAATGGCGCTGAGGGCGCGTCCGGCCTCGACGCCGTCGGCGCCATGGGCCTCGAAATCGGCGACGACTCCGGCGCGGGCCTCGCGCAGCACGCGGCCGATGCTCTGGGAGGCGCGCTTGCGGATCTCCTCCGGCGAGCCGGAGGAATCGGCGAAGACCGCTTCAAGGGCCTGATCGAAGGCCCCCAGACCCAGCGCGCGGCTCATCTCGGAGGGGCGCCCGCGAATCCGGCGGAGCCTGGCACGAAGGTTCTGGGCGCGGGATCGACCACGGTGAATTCGCGCCGTCCGACCTCCAGCACGGCGAGTCCGCGTTCGTTGCGGCCGTCGGGCAGGAAGCGGTAGACGCCCGTCACGCCCGAGAACCCGTTGGGGTCCATGATGTCCTGAGCGTCGAAGGGCGAGGAATCGCCGGTGCGGCGCGCGTCTTCGAGCAGGGCGGCGGCGGTGGCCACCGCGTCATAGGCGAGGCGGGCGAGGGGGTCGGGCTTGACGCCGTAGGCGCTTTCGTAGCGCGTCTCGAAGGCCTTGCGCAGCTCGGGGTCGGGGGCGGCGAACCAGCCGCCGCGCAGGGTGGCCTCGCGGAAGACGTCGTCCTCCTCCCAGGAGCCGGGGCCGAGGAACTTCACCTTGCTCGGCAGCACGTCGTTGTAGGCGAGGAAGCTGGCGAGGGCCTGGAGCGTCTGGCCTCCGGCGGCGAGCATCACGCCCTGCAGCTGCGGATTGCGGCTGTATTGGGCGCCGAAGCTCTTGGCCTGGGCCTCGATGGCCTGGAAGTCCTGGGCGAAGTTCTGGGAGTCGAGGATCTGGATGCGGGCGTCGGTCGCGGCGCGCTGGGCGGCGGCGCGCACCACGGCGCCATAGGGCGTCTGGGGCGTGAAGAGCGCCAGGGAGGCGAGGCCCCGCTGGGCGGCGTAGGTCAGGATGCGGCGGGTCTCGGTTTCGGGCAGGAAGCCGATGGACCAGACCCCCTGGCCGAGCACGCCCGCATCCGTCGAGAAGGAGATGACGCTGATTCCGCGCGGCGCGGTCTCGCGGCGCACGGCCTGGGTGTTGGCCGAGAAGAGCGGCCCGAGGATCAGGCGCGCGCCGTCGTCCATGGCCTGACGGGCGGCGGCGGCGGCCTTGGCGGGGTCTCCGCCGTCGTCATAGGCGGTGAGGACCACGTTGCGGTCGCCGATGTCCTCGGCGGCGAGCTTCGCCGCGTTGGCCAGGGATTCCGCGAGGCGGCGCACTCCGGCCCGCGAATCGGAGGTCGGGAGCAGGATGGCGATGGGCGCGGGCTGATCGGTCCGGAAGGGCGTCTGGGCGACCGGCTGCGGATAGCCCGGCTGGACGTATCCGGGCTGGGCGTAGGTCGGTTGGGCGTAGCCCGGCTGGACGTATCCGGGTTGGGGGGGCGTCGGCTGCGGATAACCCGGCTGGGGCGCGGCGTAGCCCGGCGCAGGATAGGCGGGCGCCGGAGCCGGAGCGATATAGGCGGGGGCGGCGGGCTGGGGGGCGTAGACGGGGGCGGGCTGGAGGGCGGGCCTCGCGGGGGCCTCGCCGGGATCGTAGATCGGCCCCATCTGGAAGGAGAAGGGCGCGTTGGGATCCACCGCAGGCCGGACCGCCTGACCCGAAGGCTGGACGCTCTGGCCCGCTCCATAACCCACCGGAGCGGGCGGCTGCTGGGCGCAGGCGCTGGCGGCGAAGGTCATCATCGCCGCGGCGACGGCTTTGGCCGTCAGCGCCAGAGGCAGGCGGGGACGGGTCATGCTCGGAATCTCCTCAGCCGCGTCGGGAATTCTGGTGTCGCGGCGCGCCTGCGGGTCGAGCCGAGGGCGTCGCCGAAGGGGTCGAATCGCCGGGCCGCGCGGGCCAGGGGGCGAGCCCGACGCTATGCGGGGCGACGCAGGATGTAAATCCTCAAACCCGCCGCAAACCCGCCGTTCAGGGGGGCGCCATGCTTTCGCGCCATGCTCCGCAGACGGAGCCAGGCCCGGGAAAGATGGGCGTCAGGCGGCGTCCAGCCGTCGGCGCAGCGCCAGAGGCAGGACGGGGGCTCCGTCGCGCGCCGCCTCTGCGGAGGGGGCGCCCTCCGCTGCGGCGGGTCCGGGCGCGGCCCGTCCGGAGGAGCGGCGGGCCCTGTCGCGCGCCCTGGAGCGCAGCGCGTCCACGCCCCAGATGAGCAGCACCAGCCGGTTGGCCAGAGCCTCAGGATCGAAGGGCCGCAGCGTGAGCAGTTCGGCCCGTCCGGCCGCGCTGGCGGCGGCGATGCGTTCGGGCGTGGCGGCCTCGGTGAGGATCAGCAGATAGGGGCCCGCTCCGGCTTCGGGGCTTTCGGCCCTTCCCGGCGGACGCAGCCCGAAGGCGCTTTCGCCCGCCTCGTCCGACCATCGGCAGATGGCCAGGGCGGGGGCGTCGGCGCTCATGGCGGCCCTGGCCTCGGCGAGGGTCTCGAAGGCCGCGACCTGGGCGCGGGCCTCGCGTTCGGCCACCCGCGCCGCGAGGGCCCGCAGGCGCGAATCCGGCTCGACCACATAGACGACAGGAGCCGTCATGCGCGCTCTCCTCGATCTTGGGGGCGGGGTCCTCTCCCGCTGGGGAAGGAGAGTCCGGGGAAATCCTTAACGAATCCTAAACGAAAGGCGTGGACGGCGCGGAAGGCGGGCGCAGGACGGAGGATGTCGGCGCCAGAGCTAGTGGATGGCGGGGAGGGGGCCACCAGATCTTGTGGATAATTATGTGCATATCTTTCTGATTCTTCAAGCTTGTCAACGGGTTGCGGACGGAGTTGATCGAAATTCGGAGCTTCGTGGCGCAACCTGCGGATTCGACTGGGGAAATCACGCTGCGCCGCACAAATTCCCTCCGTCCTCCTCCTGGGGGCCTCCGCGCGGCCCTTTCCCGGACGCCGTTCCGGATCGGGACGCCCCCGAGGTCTCCCCCGAGGCGCCCTTGCGCGGCTCTCCCGGAGGCGGCGGCTCCGCGCCACGCCTTGCGGATGATCCGCGCCTTTCCCAGATGGAAAGTCCTGCGCCGCCCTGCGTCCCGGCCTCCGGCCCTCCCGGAAGCCGGGGCGGGGAGAGGCCGCCCGACCCCGCGGGTCGATCCCGAAACGCATCAGAACGCCTCAGGGAGTGCCTTCATGAAACCCGTCCTCGCCTCCGCCGCCGGCCTCGCGCTGGCTCTGGGCCTTGCGGCCTGCGCCTCGATTCCGGCGACGCCCGTTCCTCAGGACGATCTGCCCGAGAGCCTCCGGCCTTACGCGCCGGAAGTCTTCGTTCCGCCTCCGGGGGCCTTCGTGCTGCTGAACCCCGACGTCCCGCTGGGCGAGGCGGCGGTCTGGAGGGGCTCGGCTTCGGCGGCCGATCCCTGCCGCGCGCCTGCGGGCTCGGGCCGGACCGAGCCGACGACCTGCCTCGTCGAGGGGCTTCAGGCGGCGGGCGCCGCCTCGCCTGCGGTCGCGGCGGCGCGCTGGCTCTCGACGCGGGGCGATCCGGGCTATCTCTCCGGCTGGCGGCGCGAGGGCCCCGTCGGAATCGCGACCGTGACGCGGCCTCTGCGCGCCAACACGAACGTCGAGACCGTGCTGGTTCCGCCGGGAGGCGAGGCGCTCTTCATCGACGAGGCGCCCGCGCTCGGCTTCGAGACGGACGCCATCTGGACCGGCTTCAAGGCGAAGCAGCCGAACGCCTTCCCCGTGCCGCCCTTCGAGCTGGTGGCCTCCGAGCGCCATCTTCTGGGCTGGCGTCTGGCCTATGGGGTTCCGCTGCGGGACTGCCGCGCCTGCGCCGACGCCGGGCGGATGCTCGTCGCCTACGACTTCGATTCGAGCGGCCGCTTCAAGGAGCGCCGCCTCCTCTCCATCGACTGATTCCCTTCCGCGCCTCTCCGCCTTGAATCGGGACTCCGCTTGCGCGGCGCTCCGGGCTGAGGTAGGAGAGGCGCCATCTCACAGGCGGGCCTTTCGGCGCGCTGGGCCCTCCGTGGCTCATCGCGCCTCCGGTCGCCCCTCACGGGGCGGACGCCCGCCGAGGCCAAACCGGAGTTTCTCTCATGGCTGTTCCTGATTTCTCCATGCGCCAGCTGCTCGAAGCGGGCGTCCACTTCGGCCACCAGACCCACCGCTGGAACCCGCTGATGAAGCCGTACATCTACGGCCAGCGCAACGGCGTGCACATTCTGGACCTGACCCAGACCACCCCCATGCTGCATCAGGCCCTGGTGGCGGTGCGCGACGTGGTGGCGCGCGGCGGCCGCGTGCTCTTCGTGGGCACCAAGCGCCAGGCTCAGACCGCCGTGGCCGAGTCCGCCGAGCGTTCGGCGCAATACTACATCAACCATCGCTGGCTCGGCGGCACGCTGACCAACTGGGTGACCGTCTCCAACTCGATCACCAAGCTGAAGAAGCTCGACGAGGAGGCCGCGGGCGGCGACGCGGGCTACACCAAGCGCGAGCAGCTCGACCGCGAGCGCCTGCGCAACAAGCTCTCGGCGGCTCTGGGCGGCATCAAGGAGATGGGCGGCCTGCCCGACCTGCTCTTCGTGATCGACGTGGGCCGCGAACAGCTGGCCATCGCCGAAGCGAACAAGCTGAAGATCCCGGTCGTGGCCGTGGTGGACAGCAACTGCTCGCCCAAGGGCGTGGACTACATCATCCCCGGCAACGACGACGCCGCGCGCGCCATCGAGCTCTATTGCGGCCTCGTGGCGAGCGCCGCCATCGACGGCATCAGCCAGGCGGCGGGCGCTTCGGGCGTGGACCTCGGCGAATCCGCCGAGCTGCTGCCCGAGACCCTGCCCGAGAGCGAAGGCGAAGCCGCGCAGTAAGGCGTCATGAAACCGCCGGAGCTTCGGGACGAAGCTCCGGAACATCCGGGCTTTGCGTGAAAGCGGCGCCGCCTTCGTCGCGCGCCGCTTTTCCGTTTTCCACTCCGGCCGCGTGCGAAGCTTTCCGCGGCCCCAGCAAGGAGCTGACCCCATGGCCGAGATCACCGCCGCCCTCGTGAAGGAGCTGCGCGAGCGCACCGGCGCCGGCATGATGGATTGCAAGAAGGCCCTCGCCGAGACCAATGGCGACATCGAGGCGGCCATCGACTGGCTGCGCTCCAAGGGCATCGCCAAGGCCGCCAAGAAGGCCGACCGCGCCGCCGCCGAAGGCCTGGTGGGCGCGGCGACCGACGCGCGCGTGGGCGCGCTGGTCGAGATCAATTCCGAGACCGACTTCGTGGCGCGCAACGCCGAATTCCAGGCGCTGGTCGCCGAGACCTCCAGGCTGGCCCTCGGGCTTCCGGGCGGGCTCGAGGAGCTGAAGACCTCGCATCTGGGCTCTGCGGGCAAGCCGGTCGCGCTGGCCATCGCCGACAAGATCGCCACCATCGGCGAGAACATGAACCTGCGCCGCATGGCGCGTCTGGCCGTGTCGAACGGCGTGGTCTCGACCTATGTGCACAACGCGGTGGTTCCGGGCCTCGGACGCATCGGCGTTCTGGTGGCGCTGGAATCGACCGGCGACGCCGCGAAGCTGGACGCTCTGGGCCGTCAGATCGCCATGCATGTGGCGGCGAACAACCCGGCCTCTCTGGCGGACGAAGACCTCGACCAGGCTCTGGTCGAGCGCGAGAAGGCCGTGCTGACCGAAGAGGCGCTCCAGTCGGGCCGCCCGGCGGCCGTGGTCGAGAAGATGATCGAGGGCCGCATCCGCAAATTCTACGAGCAGGTCGTCCTGCTGCGTCAGGCTTTCGTGATGAACCCGGACATCACCGTGGCGCAGGCCGTCGAGGGTCTGGCCAAGGAGCTGGGGACGCCGGTGAAGCTGGTCGCCTTCTCGCGTCTCGCGGTGGGCGAGGGCGTGGAGAAGGCCGAGACGGACTTCGCCGCCGAGGTGGCCGCCGCCGCCAAGGGCTGAGCCCTTCGATCGTGGATGAATTCAGGCCCCTCCGCCCGCCAGGCGGAGGGGTTTTTTCATGAGGGAATCGGGGCGCGAGGCCGATGGAGCGCGCCGCGCCGATTTCTGCGTGAAAAGGCTCTTTTCCCTGCGGAAAGCACTTGCGCGGCTGTCGAGGGGGGGCTATAGATCGCCCCGCACCGACGCGGCGGACTTCGCCGCATCGCTCGGAGCATGCGCCCATAGCTCAGCTGGATAGAGCACCAGACTACGAATCTGGGGGTCAGGAGTTCGAATCTCTTTGGGCGCGCCATTCTCCTTGAACATCGCCGGATGATCTTCGAAGCCCGCGCCTCAGGCGATGGGCTTTCGGCGTTTGCGCCGCGCCTCAGGGCGCCCGCATCGCGGCGAGCGGCGAAGAAAACACCCCTTCGAAGACCGTCCGGACGGGCTGCGCCCTGTAGAACTCCCTGAACTCCCGAACCGCCGCCTGCTGCGGCAGCCAGGCGCAGATCGCGCGCCGGAACTTCCAGGGCTTGGCCTCCTTCGGCAGCCGCGAGAGCCAATGCCGGTTCGGGTGCCCGCGCGCGAAGCCGGGAACAAGAGAGCCTCCGGAAGGCAGGGGATTGCTCGACATCACCGACAGGAACTGATCCAGCTCCAGAGGCGTGGCGAAGATCAGATCCACATCCTGAAAGCTGACGGAGAGCAGCCCCCAGACCTTGCGCTGGTTCAGGAAGGGATGCGGGACGCTCTGCGGCCGCCGGACCTGTCCGCCCGGCGTGAACGCGCGCGTCCAGCCGAAGCGTCGCGCGCCCGCCCAGGGGCTGATCGGCGTTTCCGGAAAATGATCACGCCGGGAGAAGACCGCCGATTTCATGAGCCTTCCCCCGCATGAAGCCCGCCCTCAGGCCAGAGCCGAAGCCGCCCGACGCGCCGCGATCTCGTTGCTGATGGCGATCATGCGCTCGATGGGCAGACGCGCCCGCGGAATGATCTCTTCAGGCACCGTCACTTCCTCCTGGCCCGTATGCAGGCACCAGAGGATCTTCTCCAGCGTGATGCGCTTCATGTGCGGGCAGAGGCTGCACGGCCGGATGAACTGCGTCTGCGGATTGGCGGCGGCCACGTTGTCGCTCATGGAGCATTCCGTGACCATCACCACCTTCTCGGGCTTGTGCTCCTTCACCCAGTCGATCATCCCCGAGGTGGAGCCGGCGAAATCCGCCTCGCGCACGACCTCCGGAGGGCATTCCGGATGCGCGATCACCGTCACGCCCGGATTGGCCTCGCGGAAGGCGCGGATCTCCGGCGCGGTGAAGCGTTCGTGCACGATGCAGCTGCCGCTCCAGTAGACGATCTTCTTGTTCGTCTTGGCGGCGACGTTCTGCGCCAGATAGCCGTCGGGAGTCATGATGACCACGTCCGACTCCATCGCGTTGACGATGTCCACGGCGTTGGCCGAGGTGCAGCAGTAATCCGAAGCGGCCTTGGTCTCGGCGGTGGTGTTGACGTAGGAGACCACCGGCGCCCCCGGATGCAGCTTGCGCATGGCCTCGATGTCGTCGGCCCGGATCGAGGAGGCCAGGGAACAGCCCGCGCGGCTGTCGGGGATGAGCACGGTCTTCTGCGGATTCAGGATCTTCGAGGTCTCGGCCATGAAATGCACGCCGCATTGCACGATCACCGGCGCGTCGACCTTCGTGGCCGCGATGGCGAGCTGAAGGCTGTCGCCCGCGATGTCGGAGACGCCGAAGAAGATCTCCGGCGTCATGTAGTTATGCGCCAGGATCACGGCGTTCTTCTTCTTCTTGAGCTCGTTGATGGCGCGGATGTAGGGCGCATGCGCGGGCCATTCGATCTCGGGCATGACCGGGCGCAGCTTCTCGTAGATATGCGCGGTTTCCTTGGCGAGGCCTTCGGACCAGCTCAGGTCGTAATGCGCGGCCAACTCGGCGCGAGCGGTCTGCATCGGCATGGCGGCGTTGATCAGCATGGCTAGCCCTTTCTCGAATAGCTCCCCGGACGGCTCCCTGCGGGAAGCTGGCCTCTGAATGTAAAAGAGCGAGGGCTCCGGCGCCAGAGGAGCCCCCGGATTCACCCGCTGATTCGCAGGCCATGGCGGCTGATCCGCATCGTTCCGGCGTCATGAATTCGACATTGAACAAGAATGAAGCATGAATCCCTAATCTTGAACGCACCTGAAGGATGAAATCCGGGTGAAGTTCCCGTCAGCTTGTTGACAGAGACCGCATCATCCCGTTCACTCAGGGTAAGGAGCGCTCCAAGCCTCCGCCTCGCGAAGCCGGGAGGACCGGACTTCAGCGTCAAGGCGGGCCTGAAGAAACCCCCGGAGCCGACGGCCTCCGTCGGACCCGGAGCCCCCTGATCTTCCACACAGGCGTTGTTTTCGTCCCTTCCGCAAGGCTCTCGCCGCGCGCTTCGTCATGGCCCGGCGTCAGCCTCTCGACAGAGGAGACCCGTCATGAACGCTCTGAATCCGCTCACGCCGCAGGTGGTGGTCTGCAAATGCGCCCGCCCGCCCCGCAAGTCGCCGGAAGGGCGCGCGGGCAAGCCCGCCGAATATCAGCTCGTCTTCCTGCCGCTGCCGCGCGGCGAGACCGTGACATGGCTGCGCGAGATGGAATGCCCCTATCTGCGCGACTGCTGGTTCTGTCCGCACAAGTGACGGGACCGGAGCCTTCGGAGGGCCGCAAGGGGGAGCTCTGTGGCCCTCCGGCGACGGCGCGGCGAATCCGCGCGTCCTGCGCCGCGCCGGACTTGCGCGCCCGCCTCCGGAGCCCCATCCTTCCGCGCATCGGAGGCGGCCCGACCGGGGCCGTCTTGTTCTCAGGTTCACAAGGAGCCTCGCCCATGTCGCGCAAGCTTCCTTCGCCCGGATCGGGCTCCCTCCGCATCTGAACCGCGTCGGCGTTCGGAGGCGGAACCGGCTTCAGAGCTTTCTGAAGATGGATTCTCCTTCCCGAGACCCGAAACCTCATGACTTCTTCCCATCTGGCGGCCAGCGACTCCGGAGAGTCGCAAGGGCTGCGTCGTTTCTACGGCTCCGGCGCCTGGATCGAAGGCGACGCCGAGCGGCAATTGACTCAAACCCTGACCCGGCCGGGCGTTCAGGCCGTGGCGGCCTTTCCGGATCTGCATCCGGGGATTCACGGTCCGGTGGGCGCGGCGATCCTTTCGGAGCGGGTGCATCCGGCTCTGATCGGCGGCGACATCGGCTGCGGCATGGCCATGTTCCGGCTGGATCTCCCGGCGCGGCGGCTGAAGCTCGACAAGGCTGCGGCGGCTCTGCGCGGACTCGGCGATTCCTGGTGGGGGAACCCCTGGGCGGCTCTGGAGGCGGAGGGGCTGCATCCCGAGACCTTCCCGGCGGCTCTGGGGACTCTCGGCGGGGGCAACCATTTCTGCGAGCTCCAGGCCGTGGCCGCCCTCGACGACCCGGAGGAGGCCGCGCGGGCGGGCGTCGACTCCGGGAGCCTGCTGCTGCTCGTGCATACGGGCTCGCGGGCTTTCGGGCCGATGCTCCTCGGCGCGCTGACTCCGGCGGAGCAGGAGGCCCTCGACCTCGCGACCGAAGCGGGCGCGGATTATCTGCGTCAGCAGGAGATGGCGGTGCGCTGGGCGGCTCTGAACCGGCGGGTGATCGCGGAGCGGGCGGCGGAGCTTCTGCGCGCCGAGGCCCTGCTGATCGTCGATTCCCCGCATAACCTGCTGGAGCCTCATGCGGGGGGCTGGCTGCATCGCAAGGGCGCGGCGAAGACCTCGCCGGGGGGGCTGGTTCCTCTGGCGGGGTCGCGCGAGGCGCCGAGCTGGCTTCTGAAGGCGGCGGTCGAGACTCCGGAAGGGGCGCTCGATTCGCTGGCTCATGGAGCGGGGCGGCGCTATCGGCGCTCGGCGATGCATGGGCGGGTGGGGCGCAGCAAGTCCGAATTGCTGCGTCTGGAGCGTCCGGCGGGGGGCTCTCGGGTGATCTGCGAGGACCGCGGCCTGCTCATCGAGGAGGCCGGGGCCGCCTACAAGGACGCCCGCAAGGTGCTCGCGGATCTGGTCGCCTTCGGGCTGGCGGCGCCGGTGGTCGAGACGCGTCCGCTCCTGACCTTCAAGACCGCGCGGGAGACCCGGACATGAAGCGTCTGCTCGTCTCCAGCGGGGCCGGTCCTGCGGAATGCCGACTCGCGGTGGCGCATGCGCTGCGGCGGCTCGGGGCGGAGGCGGAGGAGGCGGGGCTCGACTTCGCCGCCGTCGAGGGCCCGCGTCCGGACGACTGGGGCCCGGTCTCCGCTCTGGCGACGCTCTACGGCGAGGGGGCGGAGATTCTGGCCCGGCGCTGGCTGGGGACGATCCTCTGGACGGCGGAGAGTCCGGCGCGTCCGCATCACAAGCGGCGCAACTGGTTCATCGGCGTTCACGAGTCTCCCGAGATCCCGCAGGCGCCGCTGCTGGATCTCGCCGACCTGCGCTTCGAGGCCTTCCGCGCGGGAGGCCCCGGCGGGCAGCATCAGAACGTCACCGACAGCGCGGTGCGGGCGGTCCATCTGCCGACCGGGCTCTCGGTGGTCGCGCGCGAGGAGCGGTCCCAGCATCGCAACAAGGCGGCGGCTCTGGCGCGGCTCGGCGAGATGCTGATGGGTCAGGCGGTTCTGGCGGCGGCTTCGGCCCGGCGCAAGGACTGGCTCGCGCATAAATCCCTTGAGCGCGGAGCCCCCGTGCGGCGCTTCAAGGGGCCGCGCTTCCAGCCGGAAGCCTGAAACGGAAACCCCCTCCCGGCGAACCGGGAGGGGGCTTTTTTCAGGATGTCGGCCTCAGGGCCCGATCAGGAGACGATATGGCCGCCGCGGCTGCCGCCGCCGCGACGCTCGCCGTCGCCGCCCCGGTCCCGACGCTCGCCGCCCCGGTCGCCGCCTTCGCGACGCGGCGGACGCTCGCCCCGCGGAGCCGGACCTTCGTCGTCGGCCACGCCGGCGATCTCGGCGCCGGTGGTCTGGTCCACGGCCTTCATCGAGAGGCGGACCTTGCCGCGCTCGTCGAAGCCCATGAGCTTGACCTTCACGATGTCGCCTTCCTTGACGATGTCGGAGGGCTTGGCGTTGCGCTCGGGAGTCATCTGGCTGACGTGCACCAGGCCGTCGCGGGGGCCGAAGAAGTTCACGAAGGCGCCGAACTCCATCACCTTCACGACCTTGCCTTCGTAGATCTTGCCCATCTCCGGCTCGGCGGCGATGCCGAGGATCCGGTCCTTGGCCTTCTGGATCGACTCGGCGTTGGCCGAGGCGATCTTGACCACGCCGTCGTCGCCGATGTCGATCTTGGCGCCCGACTGCTCCACGATCTCGCGGATCACCTTGCCGCCCGAGCCGATCACTTCACGGATCTTGTCGGTCGGGATCTGGATGACCTCGATGCGCGGGGCGTGGGCCGAGAACTCGGCGCGGCCGGCGGAGAGCGCCTTGGACATCTCGCCGAGGATGTGCAGACGGCCGTCGCGGGCCTGAGCCAGCGCCTGCTTCATGATGGCCGGAGTGATGCCCGCCACCTTGATGTCCATCTGGAGCGAGGTCACGCCCAGCTCGGTTCCGGCCACCTTGAAGTCCATGTCGCCGAGGTGGTCTTCGTCGCCGAGGATGTCGGTGAGCACCGCGAAGCGCTCGCCTTCGAGCACGAGGCCCATGGCCACGCCCGCCACCGGACGCTTCAGCGGAACGCCCGCGTCCATCATCGCGAGGCTGCCGCCGCAGACCGTCGCCATGGAGGAGGAGCCGTTCGACTCCAGGATCTCCGAGACGAGGCGGATGGTGTAGGGGAAGTCGGTCGGGGCCGGCAGCATCGGGCGCAGCGCGCGCCAGGCGAGCTTGCCATGGCCGATCTCGCGACGGCCCGGCGCGCCCATGCGGCCCGCCTCGCCCACCGAGAAGGGAGGGAAGTTGTAGTGCAGCAGGAAGCGCTCGCGATATTCGCCTTCGAGCGCGTCCATGATCTGCTCGTCGTCGCCCGTGCCGAGCGTGACCACCGCCAGAGCCTGGGTCTCGCCGCGCGTGAAGAGCGCCGAGCCGTGCGTGCGGGGCAGGGGACCGGCCTCGGCCACGATGGGACGCACCGTCACGAGGTCGCGGCCGTCGATGCGGCGGCCCTCGTCGAGGATGCGGCCGCGGACCACGTCCGATTCGACCTGCTTGAAGGCGCCCTTGACGGCGAGGCTGTCGGCGGCCTCCTCCTCGGTCAGGTTCGCGAGGAACTTCTTCTGCGCCGCGTCGATCTGGTTGCGGCGGTCCTGCTTGACGACCGTCGAGAAGGCGGCCGCGAGATCCGCGCCGACCAGGCTCTTCGCCCTGGCGATCAGGCCGGACTTGTCCGCCGCGGCGAACTCGAAGGGCTCCTTGGCGGCGTCTTCGGCGAGGTCGATGATCAGGTCGATCACCGGCTGCATCTGCTCGTGGCCGAAGACCACGGCGCCGAGCATGTCCTCTTCCGAAAGCTCGTGGGCTTCGGATTCGACCATCATCACGGCGTTTTCGGTGCCCGCCACGACGAGGTCGAGACGGCTGTCCTTGAGCTCGGCCACGGTCGGGTTGAGCTTGAACTTCCCGTCGATGAAGCCGACGCGGGCTCCCGCGATGGGGCCGAGGAAGGGCGCGCCCGAGAGCGTCAGGGCCGCCGAGGCGCCGATCAGGGCCGCCACGTCGGGATCGTTCTCGAGGTCATGGCTCAGCACGGTGGCCACGACCTGGGTCTCGTTGTAGAAGCCTTCCGCGAAGAGCGGACGGATCGGACGGTCGATCAGGCGGGAGACGAGGGTCTCCTTCTCCGAGGGCTTGGCTTCGCGCTTGAAGAAGCCGCCGGGGATCTTGCCCGCCGCGTAATATTTTTCCTGGTAATTCACGGTGAGCGGGAAGAAATCCACGCCCGGCTTCACCGACTTGTTGAAGACCGCCGTGCAGAGGACGGTCGTCTCGCCGAAGGTGACCAGAACGGCCCCGTCGGCCTGACGGGCCATGCGCCCGGTCTCCAGCACGAGGCGGACGCCGCCCCAGTTCAATTCTTTGCGAACTACGTCGAACATGCTTCATCCTGTCCCGGCGGAGCCGCCCTGAGGCTTCGCCGTCGCCGCCCCTGCGGCGCGTCATGGCCCGTTCCTGAAAGATCCTCGCCCCGCCTCCGGGCCGCAGAGGCGATGCGTTTCGGGCGCCTCGGGGCCGGGCGGTCAGGGCCGCGCGGGAGGAGGCGCAAGAAGAACGGGCGCGCCGCAGCGCGCCCGTCGGCGTTTCAGATCACTTGCGCAGGTTCAGGCGCTTGATCAGCTCCTGATACCGGGGCTCGTCGCGGTCCTTGAGGTAGTCGAGGAGCTTGCGGCGGCGGCTGACCATGCGCAGCAGGCCGCGGCGCGAATGGTTGTCCTTCTTGTGGTCCTTGAAGTGGCCGGTCAGGTTGTTGATCCGCTCGGTGAGCAGCGCGACCTGCACTTCGGGCGAGCCGGTGTCTCCGGCCTTGGTCGCGTATTCCTGAACCACTTCGACTTTGCGTTCTGCGGCGATCGACATCGGGGCCTCCATTCAGGCGAGGTTGAACACCCGGTCCGGCTGGAATCTCCCCTCCTTCATATGGCCGATCGCCACCGGCTCGCCCGCGAGGGACGCCCAGAGCTTGTCGCCGTCGTGAAGGGAGAGGACTCCCGCCGCCGGAACGGCCCTTCCCTGTCGGACATGGGCCGCTTCAGCCTCCGTCACGGCCAGAACCGGGATGTCGTCCAGACCGGTCGAGACGGGCAGCAGGCGCGTGAGCGCGTGCGGGTTATCGCGCAAAGCGTCAAGGCTTTCCAGAGAAATCGCCCGGTCCAGCGCGAATGGACCCGCCGAGAGGCGCCGAAGCTCCGTCACATAGGCCCCGCAGCCCAGAGCCCGCCCCAGATCGCGCGCCATGGAGCGCACGTAGCCGCCCTTGCCGCAGGTCATCTCGAAGCGGCCGAGATCCGGCGTGGACTGGTCTTCGAGCCAGGTCAGAGCCTCGATCCAGATGGGGCGGGCGGCCATTTCGGGGGCTTCTCCGGCGCGGGCGAGGTCGTAGGCGCGTTCGCCGTCGATCCGGATGGCCGAATAGGCGGGGGGCTTCTGCTGAATCTCGCCGTGGAATCCCGGCAGGACCGCGCGGATCTCCTCCGCCGAGGGGCGTGACCCGGAGATCAGGCGCGGCTCGCCTTCGGAATCGTCGGTGTCGGTCTCGAATCCCCAGCGCGCCGCGAAGCGATAGGTCTTGAGGCCGCCCATGGCGAAGGGGATGGTCTTGGTGGCCTCGCCGAAGGCGAGGGCCAGAAGCCCGCTCGCCAGAGGGTCGAGGGTGCCCGCATGGCCCGCCTTCTTCGCCTTCAGCGCCCAGCGCGCCTTGCCGAGCGCCTGGGTCGAGCCGATCCCGACCGGCTTGTCGAGCAGGAGCCAGCCGTGGATCTCGCGTTTCATGGAGTCCTCTCCCCGTCCTGACGGAAAGCAGGCTTCATAAGGCGCGGCGCGGCGTTTGGGAACCGGACTCCGTCCGCCTCGCGCGAAGGGGGATTCGGGGGCCTCCGGCGCGCCTTTCGCGACATGCGCCTGCGCGACGAGGGGAGGAAAAGGCGAGGGAGCCCCGCACATGATTGTTTGGTAAAGAGGAATCTCGGACCGAAATCGCCGGAGAGGGTGAATTTCAGCCTGAAAGTCACAGATTCGTGATAGGGTCGCCCCATCGCGAGATCCAGACGCCCACCCCGATTTCGACCCCCCCGATTTCGGCAGGGCGCCTCAGACCATCCGGACCCGAGACCATGACCACAGGCCTGCCCCTTTACCTCTCCGATTTCGCGCGCGTGGCGCATCTGCTGACCTTCGTGGCGGGGTTCGGCGTGGCCATGGCCGCCGACGCGCTCTATCTCGCCAGTTCGCAGGAGGGCCTGACCAGGGAGCGCTTCGGGCTGCTGCTGCGCGCCCATGACCTCGCGAGCTGGGCGCTGGCGGGGCTCTGGATCACGGGGATCCTGCTGGTCTACGACCTGACGCGCTTCGATCCCGAGCGCTTCACGCCCAAGCTGGTCATGAAGATCGGCGCCGTCACGCTGCTGACCGCCAACGCCCTGCTCATCAAGGAATACGTCCTGCCGATCATGCGGGAGTGGGGGCGTCGGCCCTTCCGCCGGATTCCCTTCCGGCTGCGGCTCGGGCTGACTCTGGCGGGGATCGTCTCGACGACCTGCTGGCTGGCCTCCCTGACGCTCGGCGCGACCCGCAGCGTCAGGAGCATGGATTTCAACCAGCTGTTCCCGCTGCTCGCTCTGGCGGCGGGAGGGGCGGCGCTGGGCGCCTTCCTGCTGCTCTGGACTCCCTTGCCGCGCCTGCTCGCCCGGGTCCTCCAGCCCGGCGGGCGGGCCTGACGCGGCCTCCGCTTCACGCGAGGGCTCAGGCGGCGCGCTCGACGCAGTAATCGACGAGATCGGCGAGAATCCCGCGCAATTCGCTGGGCGGGAAGATCTCCAGCGCGGTCTTCGCCTCCTCGCCCCAGAGCCGGGCGCGGGCGATGGTCTCGCGCACGGCGCCATGGCGCGTCAGCAGGGTCAGGGCGTGGCCGAAGTCCTCGGGCTCCTGACGCTTCTTCTCGATGGTCCGGCGCCAGAATTCGCGTTCGTCCTCGGAGGCGGCGCGGGCGAAGGCGACCATGACCGGCCCGGTCACCTTGCCTTCGCGGAAGTCGTCGCCGGCGTTCTTGCCGAGCTTGCGGGTCTGTCCGCCGTAATCCAGGGCGTCGTCGGCCATCTGGAAGGCGATCCCGAGGCGGTCGCCGTAGATCCTCAGGGCCTCGCGCTTCTCCGGCGAGGCCCCGGCCAGCACGGCGCCGGTCTCGGTCGCGGCGGAGAAGAGCGCCGCCGTCTTGGCGCGGATCACCGCCAGATGCTGCGCCTCGGTGGTCGAGAGGTTGTTGGCGGTGGAGAGCTGCATGACCTCGCCCTCGGCGATGGTCGCGGAGGCGTCGGCGAGGATGCGCAGGGCCTCCATGGACCCGGCCTCGACCATGAGCTGGAAGCTGCGGGCGAAGAGGAAGTCGCCCACCAGCACGCTCGGCTTGTTGCCGTAGAGGATGTTGGCCGAGGGCCTGCCCCGGCGGAGCGCGCTTTCATCCACCACGTCGTCGTGGAGCAGGGTGGCGGTGTGGACGAACTCCACCGCCGCGGCCATCTTCGCGACGCCCGCGCCGCCGCCGCCGCAGAGCTCCGCCGCCGCGAGGGTCAGCGCCGGACGCACCCGCTTGCCGCCCGCCTCGATGAGATGGGCCGACAGCTGCTCGATGAGCGGGGCCGCCTTGCTGGACATGCGGCCGCGCAATTCGGAATCCGCGAGCTTCAGACCCTCGGCCGTGCGTCGCGCCAGACGATCCATCGCCGTGACTTCCGCCATGCGTCCCTACTCCCCAGACCGCCGCCCGCATTGCGGCGCTTTGACAAACTCTCCCCGAGGCGGGATCATGCCCGGATCGGAGACGACCATCCGCCCCGATCCGGATTCGCCCGGAGATCGAAACCCATGGAGGCCGCCCTTGATCGAGATCCTCAAGACGACCGATCCCACGGTGATCGCCGCCGCGCGGGCCTATCTTCAGGGCGAAGCTATAGAGTTCTTCCTGCTGGACGTCCATATGAGCGGGCTTTACGGGGGGGCGCTCGGGTTCATTCCTCAGCGGTTGATGGTCGCGGACGAAGACGCCGCAAGAGCGCGGATGATCCTGCGCCCCCTCGGCCTCGAGCTTTCGCCGCCGCCGGAAGATGACTGACGCCTCCCGCTCCGCCTCTGGTTCCGCCTCCGGCCCGGAGGATCTGACCGAGGACGGCATGCTCGGCGGGCGGCTGATCCTGCGTCAGCCGCGCCGGGGCTTCCGCTCGGCCAGCGACGCCGCCTTGCTGGCCGCCGCCGTTCCGGCCCGCTCCGGCGAAAGGGTTCTGGACTGGGGATCGGGCGCCGGAGCCGCGGGGCTTTGTCTGGGGCGCAGGGTGGAGGGGCTGGAGCTCCACGGGCTGGAGGCCAATCCGGCCATGGCCGCGCTCTCGGAGGCCAACGCCGCCGCCAACGGTCTGAGCTGGCGCGCGCATGTCGGGCGGGTCGAGGCGCCGCCCGCCGGGCTCAAGGCGCTGGAGTTCGACCATGTCCTGACCAATCCGCCTTACTTCCCCGCCGGATTCGCGGCCTCTCCGGAGAGCCTCCGCGACGAGGCCAACCGCGAAAGCGCGCCTCTGGCGCTCTGGCTGAGGGGGGCGCTGAAGCGGCTGCGTCCGGGAGGGAGCCTGACCATCGTCCAGCGCGTCGAGCGCCTGGCGGAGATCCTCGCGGCGCTGGAGGGCGGAGCGGGCTCCTGGGCGATCCTGCCTCTGGCGCCGAAATCCGGGCTGCCCGCCAAGCTGATCCTGATGCGGGGGATCAAGGGCGGGCGTTCGCCCCTGAGGCTGGCCTTTCCGCTGGTCCTGCACGAGCCCGGGGGCGCCTTCGCGCCGGAGGCCGAAGCGATCCTCCGCGAGGGGCGCGCTCTGGCTTTTTGACGCGAAAGGCCCATACTGGCCGGACCCATCCAGATCGTGAATTTCGAGGGCTCTCCGCCATGAACGCCTCCCCGCCTTTGAGCAATGAAGTCCTCCAGATCGCCGAGGAGATGCGCGCCTGGCGCCGCGATCTCCATCGTCATCCCGAACTCGGCTATCAGGAGACGCGGACCTCGGCCCGCGTGGCCGGGCTTCTGCGCGAATTCGGCTTCGACGCCGTGGAGACCGGACTCGGCGGAACGGGCGTGGTGGGGGTGCTCCATGGCGCGGGCGGCCCCGCCGCCGACGAATCCGGACGCATCCTCCTGCGCGCCGACATGGACGCCCTGCCCATGCTGGAGGAATCCGGCGTCGAGCATGCTTCGACCCGTCCGGGCGTGATGCACGCCTGCGGCCATGACGGCCACACCACCATGCTGCTCGGCGCGGCGAAGCTGCTGGCGGCCTCGCGGAATTTCAAGGGCACGGTCCATTTCGTCTTCCAGCCCGCCGAGGAAGGCGGAGCCGGCGCCGCCGCCATGATCCGGGACGGGCTCTTCGAGCGCTTTCCGGCCCATCGGGTCTTCGGAATGCACAACTGGCCCAACGCTCCGGTGGGGGCCTTCTTCACGCGGGTCGGGCCGCTGCTGGCGGCGGCGGACGAATTCTCGATCAAGGTCCACGGCAAGGGCGGCCACGCCGCCCAGCCCCATCAGGGCCGCGATCCCATTCCCGGCGCGGCGGCCATCGTGCTGGCGCTCCAGACGGTGGTTTCGCGCACGGTGGATCCGCTTCAGCCCGCGGTGCTCTCGGTGACGCAGTTCCATGCGGGCACGGCCTTCAACGTCATCTCGGAGCTCGCCGAATTGCGCGGCACCGTCCGCAGCTTCGACGAGGAGACCCACGAACGCATCTACGCCGAGATGACCCGCATCGTGCGCGACACCGCCGCCGCCCATGGCCTGACCGCCGCGATCGAGCGCAAGTCCTCCGGATATTACCCGCCGACCGTCAACGAGGCCGAAGCCACGCGCTTCGCTCTGGGCGTGGCGCGGGAGGTCGCGGAGACGGTGGTGGGCGACGTGACCCCGACCATGGGCGCCGAAGACTTCTCCTTCATGGCGCAGGCGCGTCCGGGCTGCTTCATGCTGATGGGGATCGGGCCGGGGGCGCCGCTGCATGATCCGCGCTACGACTTCAACGACGAGGCCGCCCCCTGGGGGACGGCCTATTGGGTGCGTCTGGTCGAGCAGGCTCTCCCGCGCTAGGCGTCGGCCGGCGAAGCCCGTCAGGCTTCCGGGGGCGCCTCGCCTGCAGGCGCCTCCCCCAAAGGCGCCTCGCAGAGCCGCAGGCCGTTGCCGAAGGGGTCGAGGAGCGTCAGCTCCAGGCCCCAGGGCTGCGCCTCCAGACCGGGGCGCAGGCCCGGATAGGGCCGCCCCGTCAGCTCGGCGTGGAGCTCCCGGACGCCCCGCATCCGCACGAAGACCAGGCTGCCCGGCGTTCCGTCGCCGTGGTGCATGCTCAGATGCAGCGCCAGACCCGCCCGCGAAACCTGCATGTAGAGCGGCATCCCCGGCGCGAAGCGATGCTCCCAGTCCGGCGTGAAGCCGAGCCAGTCGAGATAGAACTCCCGGGCCTTCGCCTCGTCGAAGATCCTCAGGACCGGATGGGTCTCCAGAAAGGCGATTCCGGCGATTCCGGCGATTCCGGCGGCTGCGCTCATGATCTTCCCCTCAGAGCTGGATCTGGGCCCCCACCTCGACCACCCGGTCGGCGGGGAGCTTGAAATAGGTGCTGGCGTCGCTGGCGTTCTCCGACATGAAGGCGTAGGCCCGCGCCCGCCAGCGCGGCAGGGTTCCTTTCTCCATCACCCGCAGACTCCGCCGCGAGAGGAAGAAGGAGGTCTGCATGATGTCGGGCTTCCAGCCGTGCTTGCGCTCCAGCAGCAGGGCGCGGGGCACGTTGGGGGTCTCCATGTAGCCGAATTCGAGCGTCAGATGGTAGAAGCCCATCTCCTCGTCGATGACCTCCAGGCGGGCGCGTTGGGAATCGGGCACGCGGGGCGTCGGGGCGGTGCTGATGGTCAGGATGGCCACCTGCTCGTGCAGGGCGCGGAAATGCTTCAGCGTATGCATGAGCGCCATGGGCGCGGTGGCGGGCTCCGAAGTCAGGAAGACCGCCGCGCCCGCCACCCGATGGGGCGCCTTCACCTTGAGGCTGCGCAGGAGGGCGTCGATGGGGATCTCGTTCTTGCGCGACTTGGCCGCCACCGCCTGAGCCCCGAGCCGCCAGCTCTGCATGGTGAAGAAGACGCCCGCCGCCACCAGAAGCGGCGCATATCCGCCCTCGCCGAGCTTGCGCAGATTGGCCGTCAGGAAGGCGACGTCCACCAGCAGGAAGGGCGCCATGAGCGCCGCCCCCGCCACGAGCGGCCATTTCCAGACCCGCCAGGCCACCAGTCCGGCGAGCAGCGCCGTGAGCACCATC
Organism: Neomegalonema sp.; assembly: GCF_028688855.1. Classification (GTDB taxonomy): domain Bacteria; phylum Pseudomonadota; class Alphaproteobacteria; order Rhodobacterales; family Rhodobacteraceae; genus Neomegalonema. The sequence goes on from NZ_JAQTXI010000001.1 coordinate 258,594, forward strand.
TCGCCCGCCACCGCCACGCCATAGGCTCCCGCCAGAGACGAGGAGCTGCGGAAGCTCAGCACCAGCGCCACCACCAGCACGAACATGATCGCGTTGACATGAGGCATGTAGATCTGTCCGGCGTGGTCCTCCGAGGTGTGGAGGATCCGCAGACGCGGCAGAAGCCCCATGCGCACCGCCTGGCTGGCGTAGGAGAAGGCGCCGGTGATCACCGCCTGACTGGCGATGATCGTCGCCAGAGTCGCCAGGATCAGCCCGAAAGGCAGCAGCCAGCCCGGAAACAGGCTGAAGAAGGGATTGGCCGCCGCCGCCGGATCGGCGATCACCAGAGCGCCCTGTCCGAGGTAGTTCAGCGCCAGGGCCGGAAAGGCGAATCCGAGCCAGGCCGCCCGGATGGGCGCGCGTCCGAAATGGCCGAGATCGGCGTAAAGCGCCTCGGCGCCGGTGGCGGCGAGGAACACCGCGCCCAGGATCGCCAGAGTCCGGCCTTCGCCCTCCATGAGCAGCTTCAGCCCCCACATGGGATTCAGCGCCTGGATCACCTCGGGATGCGCGAAGATGCGCACGAGGCCCATCAGCCCCAGCACCGCGAACCAGACGAACATGATCGGCCCGAAGAGCTTCGCGACCTTGGCCGTGCCCCGGCTCTGGGCGAAGAACAGCCCCGCCAGGATCAGGATCGCCAGAGGCAGCACCACCGGCTGGGCCGAGGGGATCAGCACCGTCAGGCCCTCCAGGGCCGAGAGCACCGAGACCGCCGGAGTCAGCACCGCGTCGCCGAAGAAGAGCCCCGCGCCGATCATCCCGAGGAAGATGGCGATGATCCGCCATTTGCCTCCGGCCTTCTGCGCCAGAGCCACCAGCGAGAGCGTGCCGCCTTCGCCTTCGTTGTCGGCGCGCAGCAGGATGAAGACCGTCTTGAGCGTGATGATGATCGTGAGCGTCCAGACGATCAGCGAGAGCACCCCGAAGATTCCTTCGGGACCGGAATGGGGTCCGGCGGCGATCAGCGCCTGCTTGAAGGCGTAGAGCGGACTGGTGCCCACGTCGCCGTAGACCACGCCCAGAGCCCCGAGAGTCAGGATCCAGAAGCCGGGCCTGTGGGGGGAAGAGGACGCGGAGGCCCCGTCGCTCCCGGGAGCGGGAGGAACGGATTCGGGAGAAGGCGAGGACATGGACCCATCCGCCGGAAGGCCCGCCGCAACCTGGCGACGACGGGCCTCGGCCGGAAACGGCCCGCGGCGCGCGAGGTTAGAGGAACACGCGCCGAACGTCCAGAGTCGACTCCACGCCGATCCGGTTCTTGTGCGTCTTCAGCCATGAATCGGCCTGGCGGCGCCCGGAATCGCGGAGGGTTTCGAGCACGCGCCAATCCGGAAAAAGCTTGGTCGCCGGCCCGAGCTCGCGCATCAGGGGATCGTCGCTGATCTCGTGCAGACGCAGCTTGCGCCAGCGTCCGGAGGCCAGATGTCCCGAATCCACCAGCCGCGCCACGAAGTCTATGGCCCGGATCTCGGCGCGCAGGGCCGCTCCGAAGCTGATCTCGCTCACGCGGTCGGAGATCTCTCCGGCGCTTTTCGGCAGATGGTCGCGCAGATCGGGCTCCAGCCGGATCAGCATCAGATCCGAACATTGCGTGCCGTAGGTGATCGGCCAGAGCGCCGGATTTCCCGTATATCCGCCGTCCCAGTAGGTTTCGCCGTCGATCACCACGCCCTGGAACATCTGCGGCAGACAGGCCGAAGCCAGGATGGCGTCCACGGTGAGGGTCTCGCGGCGGAAGATGCGGCCCTTGGCGCTCTTCACATGGGTCGCGTTGACGAAGACCTCGGGGCCTTCGCCCGTCCGGAGGGCCTCGTCCGTGACGAACTCCAGCAGCACCGAGCGCAGCGGATCCAGATTCAGCGGATTCAGCCGGTAGGGCGAGACATGGTTCTGGAGGAAGCCCAGACCCACGTAGAAGGGATTCGTCTCGTAGAATCCGCGGATGGTCTCCACGGGCGGCTTGATCCCCGCGCAGGAGGCGTCCCAGAGGGCGGGCGGAATCGCGAGACTCCGCTCCGCGACGCGCCGCCAGAAGGCCCCGAGCCTGCGCCGGGCCTCCTGACGTCCGCCCGCGCCCCATCCGGCGCGCAGCACGGCGGCGTTCATCGCCCCCGCGCTGGTTCCGGTCAGGGCGGAGATCTCCAGATCCTCCTCTTCGAGGAGGCGGTCGAGCGCGCCCCAGGTGAAGGCGCCATGCGCGCCTCCCCCCTGGAGACCCAGAGCCAGAGCGGGGCGGCTCACAGGGCGGTCCAGCCGCCGTCGACGGAGATGGTGGTTCCGGTGATCTGGGCGGCGTCCTCGGAGCAGAGGAAGGCGGTCGTGCCGCCGAGCTGCTCGACGGTGGCGAACTCGCGCGAGGGCTGACGCGCCAGCATGATCTTTTCGAGGACCTCCTCCTTCGTCATGCCATGGGCCTTCATCTGGTCCGCGAGCTGGCCCGCGACGAGGGGCGTCCAGACGTAGCCCGGGCAGATGGCGTTGCAGGTGGCCTTGATCTTCTCCTCGGCGAATTCGAGGGCGATGGTCTTGGTCAGGCCGACGAGGCCGTGCTTGGCCGCGACATAGGCCGATTTGTAGGGCGAGGCGGTCAGGCCATGGGCCGAGGCGATGTTGACGATGCGGCCCCAGTTGCGCTGCTTCATGCCGGGGATGGCGGCGCGGGCGGTGTGGAAGGCCGAGGACAGGTTGATCGCGAGGATCTGGTCCCACTTGGCGACCGGGAACTCCTCGACCGGCGAGACGAACTGCACGCCCGCATTGTTGACGAGGATGTCCACGGCGCCGAATTCGGCCTCGGCCTTGCGGATCAGCCGGACGCAGGCTTCGGGGTCGGACATGTCGGCCTGGACGTAGAGGGCGCGGGCGCCGCCCGTCGCGAGCTTCGCGACTTCGGCGGCCACGGCGTGGTCGGATTCCGTGTCGGAGAAGGAGTTCAGCGCGACGTTCGCGCCGCGCGCGGCCAGAACCTTCGCGATTCCAAGGCCGATGCCGCTCGTCGAGCCGGTCACGACGGCGGTCTTGCCGGAAAGGTCGCCCATGTTTGTCTCCTCGGGAAGCGTCCGGCCGGAGGCGTCCGGTCGGAGGACAGGGGATGTTGCGATGCGAAACGCCGCGCGGGACTATAGGAGGGGAATCCGGCGCGGTCAGCCCCCAAACCACGGGCGCCCCCCTCCCTCTGCGACGGCGCGCCCGCGATCGTGAAGCGTTTTCCGGATGATTCGCGCGGGGGATTCGTGGAATGCTGGGCCGGAGAGCCGATCAGGGGAGAAAGACGGTGCTGACGAAGATCCTCATGCTGGGATTGGCCGCCTTCGGGCTCTGGGTGTTGCTGCGCCGCGCCTTCGCGCCGCCGCCTCAGGCCCCCGCCGCGCCGCCGCGCCTTCAGGCGCAGGATCTCGAGGCCTGCCCGCATTGCGGAGCCTACAAGGCCCCCTCGGAGCCCTGCGCCTCCTGCCGCGAGCGCGCCCGCCGCGATCAGACGCCGGGCGGCGGCAGCGGTCGGGCGTAGAGCCCCGCCGCCACAAGATCCTGAGGATCCGCGTCGAAGCCCTCGGCCAGGGCCTTCCTCACCGGCGAATCCGGCTCCACATGGGCGCCTTCGCAGGCGATCAGGAGGGCGTCGGGCGCCAGGGCCGCCAGACGCGCCTCGACTCCCAGAGCCTCCATCACGCGCCCCAGCCGGGCCGCGATCTGGGCGCGGCTGATGGGCGCGGAGGCGCGCAGGCCGAAAAGCGTCACGTCGTCGCCGCTGGGCTCCAGCGGCCCGACGCCGAGCAGCCAGGCGTCGATTCCCTCGCCGGTTTCGGGCGCGAAGGGCAGGGCGGCCAGAATCCGGGGCGCGAGCGGACTGGAGTCGAGGCAGGCCCGCCACCAGACCTCTCCGCCGGAATCGGGCGAGAGGTCGCCCGGCGCGACTCCGGCGGCGGGCTCGGGGCCTTGCAGGTCCTGGATCATCCGCCCCGCCGAGGCCCGTCCCACCAGAGGCGTCAGGACTCCGAAGCGGGTGCGCGCCGCCCGCCAGACGCGTTCGCGCTCGGGGCCTTCGCCGGGGGCGTAGACGGAGACCGTGACGCCGCCCTGCATCGCCACCGAGCTGGCGATCAGCTCGTGCCAGATGGCCGCCGTCCCGCCGAAGGGCATCGGCGAGCCCGACAGCAGCGAGAGTCGCGACAGCCGCCGCAGGATCTGCGCCTCGCGCGCGAGCCGCAGCGGCGTGCGGGGCTGGATCCCGGAAGCCGGAGGGAGGGCGGCCTGAGGCGCGGCCTCCTCGCGCCGGGCGGCCTTGAGGGCGCGCACCTGTTCGACCAGCCGGGCGCGCTCCTGGATGGCGGCCAGAATCCGGTCGTCCACGGCGTCGATCTGCGCCCGAACCGCAGCCATGGGCGCGTCCGCGTCCGGCGTTCTCATGATGTCTGGCTCCTCCGCGCTGGCCTCGCTCCGGACTTAGAAGATTTCCCGCGAAAACGGAACCGCTTTCCCGGTCAGGAGCCCTTCAGAGGCCCGTCCTGCGCGTCCTTGCGCCGGACCGCGCCCGACTCGGGGCCGCTCTCGGGAGAAGGCTCGGAGGCCGCCGCCAGACCCGGCCTCGGGGCGGTCGCGGGACGCCAGCGCCAGGGCGCGGCGGCGGCCTCGCGAGCCCCTCCGCGCGGCAGGGCGTAGATCTCCTTCACCGCCTCGACGACCCGCAGCCCCGCCAGACGCTCGGCGCCGATGCGCGCGCCCGCCCGCTCCAGCGGCGTCGAGGCCCGCAGCCAGAAGCGCCGGTGGCTCGGCGGGGCGTAGAGCGCGGCGGCCCGGCGATGGGGCGTGAAGCCGGCCTCGATCAGCAGGTTTTCGAGCTGTTCGGCGCTGAAGGGGCGTCCGAAGGCGAAGGGGGTGGTCTCGCGGCGCGCCCAGAGCCCCGTGCGGTTGGAGACCACCGCGATCAGCCGCCCGCCCGGCGCCAGCGCACGCCAGACCTCGCCGAGCAGGGCGGCGGGATTCTCGCAGAGCTCCAGAGCATGGGCCAGCAGGATGCGGTCGAAGAAGCCGTTGGAGAAGGGCCATCCGCCCTCCTCGACGAGGACGCAGAGATTGCCGCCCTCGCGCGGCCAGTGGACCGCGCCCTGATGGGCGGGCATCAGCGCCGCGACGCGCTCGACGCCGCTCTGGCCCTGAGGCAGATAGGGCCGCAGGAAGGGCGTGGGATAGCCGTATCCGGCGAGGCTCTGGCCCTGGAGATTCGGCCAGAGCGCGCGCAGCACGCCCTGCACATGGCGCTGGGTCATCGCGCCGAGCTGGGTTTCGTAGAACTCCCGCAGGTGCAGAACGTCCAGCCGCACGGCTCCTCCTCGCTTCTCCGCGGCCCTGTCGCAAGGCCGCGGAGATCATAACCCATCGTCGCGGCGAAGGCCATGAAGGGCGCGGAGCGCAGGAGTCAGCGCGTCGGGACGGGCTTTTCTCCGCGATAATCGTAGAAGCCGCGCCCGGCCTTGCGTCCGAGCCAACCGGCCTCGACGTATTTCACCAGCAGCGGGCAGGGGCGATACTTGCTGTCGGACAGCCCCTCGTAGAGCACGTTCATGATGGCGAGGCAGGTGTCGAGGCCGATGAAGTCGGCCAGCTCCAGCGGGCCCATGGGGTGGTTGGCGCCGAACTTCATCGCGGTGTCGATGGATTCCACCCCGCCGACGCGCTCGTAAAGCGTGTAGACGGCTTCGTTGATCATCGGGATCAGCAGGCGGTTGACGATGAAGGCCGGGAAATCCTCGGCGAGGGCGGGCACCTTGCCCACGCTCACGATGAGGTCGCGGATCTGGTTGAACACGGCCTCGTCGGTGCCGATGCCGCGGATCAGCTCCACCAGCTTCATCACCGGCGGCGGATTCATGAAATGCACGCCCATGAAGCGTTCGGGATAGCCGCTCACCGCGCCGAGCCGCGTGATCGAGATCGAGGAGGTGTTCGAGGCGAGGATGGTCTGCGCGCCGACATGAGGGCGAAGGGTTTCGAAGATCCTGTTCTTGACCGCCTCGACCTCGGAGGCCGCTTCGATCACCAGATCCAGCGCGCCCAGCTCGGCGATGGCGCCCACGGGCCTGATCCGCGCCAGAGCCGCCGCCTTGTCCTCGGCGGAGATGGCGCCCTTGCGGAGCTGACGCTCCAGATTGCGGTCGATGACGGCCAGGGCGGCCTGCACCGCCTCGGGCTTGAGATCGTAGAGTCCGACCTCGCGCCCCGAAAGGGCGAAGACATGGGCGATGCCGTTGCCCATCTGCCCGGCCCCGATCACGCCGACGGTTCTGACGTCCTGCATCGTCCGCTCCCCCCTGGGCCTCGCCCTGGGGCGGGCCGTCCTGCGAAATGACCGCGCCAACCTAGAAGCCGCAGGGAGAGCGCGCAAGCGCCGATGGAGCGCGGGCGCAGAGGGAATCCGGCTCCGGACGGAGCCCGGAATCCAGCCCTGGACATGGCCCGGCCCGCGCCTGGAAGAGCCCGGCCCGCGCCTGGATCCTGCGCGGCCTCTTCACGTCGGGCGCGCCTTGATCCGGACATCTTCTCCTGCGCACCATGATCCGCGCCGGGAGAGCGGAGCTTGTCGAAGGCGGGAGGCTCCCGGCGTTTCGTCCTCAGGAAGCCCGGGCGGATCCGCGCCTTCGTCCGCCGGGAGGAGGGATCTGCGTCATGAGACAGCTTTCAGCCCTGGCCTTCCGCGCTCTGGGATTCGTCTGGCTCGCCGCCGCGCCTCTGGCGGCTCAGGACAAGCCGCCCGGCGGCCTTTTGGGCGCGCCCTGGCCGCAGGGCTCCGATCCGCGGCTCCTGTCCGCGCCGTCCTTCGATCCGCGCGTCCTGATCCGCGCTCCGGAGGACATGGCGGGCCGGGCGGGCTGCGTCTTCCACGAACATCCGAATTATGGCGGCCAGAGCCGCCGCGTCGTCGTCGGATGGGCCGCGATCCAGGAGCCGCGCAACATCCAGTACGCGCAGGCTGTGAACAACCTCGGCGACTGGTGGAGCGGCGGGCCCGCCTCCGTCGACTGCGACCGGACGGAGACCTACTGGTGCGTGGCCGATCTCTACGACCGCCCGGATCTGGGCGGCCGCAGGCAGACGATCCAGCCGGAGAGGGACGGCGTCTCCGCCGAGGAGGCCGCGCGGCTGCGCGCCGGGGAGATCGCCGCGAACCGGAACGCGGGCGACGGCGGATTCCGCTTCAGCACGGTCCCTCCCGTCGGGAGCGGGCCGCGCAACGTGGGGGTGCTCGGCGGACGGGTGGCTTCTCTGGCGGTGATCTGCCATTGGGCCTTCCCGAGCGTGGTCCGCTGAAAGGGCGGCTTCCCGGTCTCGGGGCGACGTCCTGCATCTGTCTGGGAAACCGGCGCGCGAGCCTTGAAGGATATGGCTCGGGAGGAGGGATTCGAACCCCCGGCCAGGCGGTTAACAGCCGCCTGCTCTACCGCTGAGCTACTCCCGATCAGCGCCGTGGCGGGCTTATAACGCAGAGCTTTCGCCGTCGTCCAGAAGATTTTGCGCCGAGGCCCGCGCGTCTTCCCGCGCGCGCTCCGGAGCCTGGACCGCGCGCCGGACCCACGCCCTTTGCGAATCCCGGGGGCCGCCTTGCCGCGTTGCGCTTCCCGTCCGGGGGCTCTAAAGTCCCGGCGCCTGATCCTTGGACGGAGGACGCATGCGAATCAAGGTCGGCCGGTTTCTGTTGCGGCTCGCCGAAAGCGAAGAGGACCTGCGCTCGGCGCAGCGCCTGCGCTACGCCGTCTTCGTCGAGGAGCTGGGCGCGGAGGCCTCGCCCGAAAACCGCGCCGCGCGGCTGGAGGCCGATTCCTTCGACCCCTTCTGCGAACATCTCATCCTCATCGACGAGGAGGCCGTCCCCGACGACCCCCTGGACAAGGTGGTGGGCGTCTATCGTCTGCTGCGGGGCTCCGTGGCGCGCCGGGGGCCGGGCTTCTACTCGGCGAACGAATTCGACCTCAGCCCGCTGGATTCCTACCCCCGCGAAGTGCTGGAGATGGGGCGTTCCTGCGTGGCGAAGCCCTATCGCGGGGGCTCGGCGATGCAGCTGCTCTGGATGGGGCTGGCGCAATACATCGACATGCACGACATCGGCCTGCTGGCGGGCTGCGCGAGCTTCCACGGCTCGGATCCCCGGGCCATCGCCGAGCCGCTGAGCTATCTGCAGCAACGCAAGCTGGCGCCGCCGGAGCTGCGTCCGCGGTCCTGGGCGCGCCATTACGTCTCCATGGACATCCTGCCGCCCGATCAGGTGGATCCGGTCGCGGCGGTCAAGGCCATGCCGACGCTGATCAAGGGCTATCTGCGGGCGGGGGGGCTGGTGGGCGACGGCGCCTATGTGGACCACGCCTTCAACACGGTGGACGTCTGCTTCGTCGTGGAGACCAGCCAGATCGCCAACCGCTACCGGAACTTCTACTCCCGCCAGACTCCGGAGCATCTGGACCGGCTGCTGGGATGACCGGGACGCCTTCCGCGCCGCCCGCCGCCCCGCCTCCGGGAGCGCCGGGCGCTCCAGAGCCGTTCAGGCGGCGTTTCGCGCCGCCCGATCCCCTGCCGCCGCTGACCTTCCGCGAGAAGCTGCGGGCGGTCTGGCGGGGGGGGGTGATCCTGATCGTCACGGCGCTCCTGATTCCCGTCTATCTGCTGGCGCGGCTACTGCCAGGGCGTCAGCCCGACCGCTGGGTGGCGGGGCTCTGGGGGCGGATTCTGGTCCGTCTGGTCGGAGTGCGGCTGGAGATCGTCGGGGCGCCCATGAAGGAGCCGGGGGCTCTGGTGGCGAACCATGTCTCCTGGATCGACATCCTGGCTCTGGCGGCTGCGGCGCCTGCGCATTTCGTCTCGAAATCCGAGGTGGCGCATTGGCCGGTGGTGGGGTTCATCGCGCGCATCGCCGACGCCGAATTCATCGAGCGCCGCCCGGCTCAGGCCCGCGAGCACGAGGCGCGGCTCGCCCGGCGGATCCGCGAAGGCGATCTCCTGTGCTTCTTCCCCGAGGGCACCAGCAGCGACGGACTCGTCGTGCTGCCCTTCAAGACCACGCTCTTCGCGATCTTCCAGGCCACGAAGGCCAAGGCTCAGCCGGTTTCGCTGAAATATACGCCTCCCGAACATTTGCCCCGGCGCTTTTACGGCTATTATGACGACCTGAGTTTCGGAGACTCGGCGGGCGCCGTCCTGGCGCGGTCGAGGGGCGGGAGGTTGACCGTGACCTTCCATCCGCCCGTCGATCCGGCGGAGATTCCGGACCGCAAACGCATGGCCGCCTTTTGCGAGGCGCAGGTCAGGAGCGCCGCCCTATGACTCATCCTCCGCTTCCTTCGACGAAGCTCCTCGCGCTCGGCCTTCTGGGCGCGGTTCTGCTGGCGGGCTGCGCGACCTCGCGCGCCACGACGGGGGAATCGCTCGGGCCGGGCTACACGCTCTATCCGGGGGAGTGGAAGGGCGGTTCGGTCACCACTCTGGCGCTGAGGGCCCGCGAGGACGGCGGCAAGGTCTCCTTCTGCGGCGCCTACGCCACGGTTCCGGGGCGGGACGGGCTGGAGCTGCACATTGATTCCTATGTGGCGAATCTCCTGCGCGGGGCGCGGGTGGGGCTCGGCGGAACCTGGATGCTGCTGGATCTGAGCTTCCTGGCCGATCATGGCGCGGACGCCCGGTTCTCCGGCCGCCCGGCTTCCTGCGTGGTCACGGAGATCCCCTGGCGCGCGCGCTACGCCTCGACGCCGCTGGATTTCATGGCGCCCGGCTTCTTCGGGCGGCCCGCCGACTGACGCCCCAAGGGCGACGCCCCTACTGCTTCTTCGCGCCGAATCCGCCCGAGAAGCTTTCGGCGCCGGGGCCTTCGAGGGCGAAGATCCCGCCGATCTCCGTCGCGTCGGGGCCGTAGAAGCGGGCGTCGAGGCCGCCGGAGAGGCCGCCCGCCGTCCGGACCTTTCCGGAGAGGCGGCCGTCCGCTCCGGCGCTCAGGGCGCCGGTCATGTCCAGCGATTCGTCGAGGATCTTCTCGCCTTGGGCGTCGCGCCCGACGGAGCTGCCCGTGGTGCTGAAGCTGGCGCTGCGTCGGGCGAAATCCGCCTCGATCCGGGCCTGGGCGCGCACGATCCGGAATTCCAGGGAATCGCCCGCCGAAGTCCGCATGCCCGTGGCCTCGCCGACGAAGGTCGCCTTGCCCGATTTCGGCAGATCGGCGGCGGCGGTCTCCTCGCCCGCGCTGAGCGAGCCGAAGCGGTTCAGGCCCGAGACGGCGTCCACGTCATACCAGAATCCGAAGGTCTGATGCGCGAAGCCCCCCTGATCGGGCGAGGCGATCACGGCGGCCTGCGTGCGCCCCGCCTTGCTCCGGTAGCCGACGAGCAGACCATCGTCCAGAGCCAGCTGCTTGTCGTCCTTGCTCCAGGAGGTCGAGAGGTCCGGCGTCGTCAGGGCGATCTCCGAGACCGCGCCCTGAGCGTCGCGCGAGAGGGTCAGCTCGTTCGCGGCGAGGGCCGAGAATCCGGTCCTGCGGGCGTCGCCGACCTTCTCGCCCTGCTGGACGACGAAGGAGCGGCCGAAGCCCGGCGCGACGGTCTTGCCCGGCGCGGCGGAGAAGGCGGCGGGCGTCGCCGCGAAGGAGGAGGGCTTGTCGCCCCCGCCGCCGCAGGCCGCCAGAAGAGTCGGAGCGGCGAGCGCGACGAGGATGCGCAGGAAGGCGGATTGTCCCATTTCGCTCTCCGAGCCGAGGGTGAAGTCTGAAAATCTTCACTTCCGGAGAGCAAGGATCGCGCCATCATGGGATTTTGGCGAAAAAACCTGAATTAAGCGCGGCGCGGGAAGACGCCTCCCGAGAGAATCGTCCCGAATCTCATGGTTTCCGGAGGGTTTCCGGAGAGATCCGCCCCGAATCAGGACGGACGAGCGGCCTGGCCCTCTTCAGGCCGGCCCCAGATCGGCCCAGGGCTGCGGATAGCGCACGCCCTCCAGATAAAGCCCCTCGGAAGGCGCGAGAGGTCCGCAGGCGGCGCGGTCGCGGGCTTCGAGGATGCGGCGCATGTCGGCGGGAGCCCAGCGCCCCGAGCCGACCAGCGCCAGACTCCCCACCATCGAGCGCACCTGATGATGCAGGAAGCTGCGGGCGCGCGCGGTGATCTCGCAGCCTTCGGGAGTCGCATGGACGGAGAATTCGTCGAGCGTCCGCAGGGGCGAATCCGCCTGGCATTGCGACGAGCGGAAGGTGGTGAAGTCATGGCGCCCGAGCAGATGCGCCGCGCCCTCGGCCATGGCCGCCAGATCGAGGGGCGCCTTCACCCGCCAGGCGAGCCCTCTGGCGAAGGTCAGGGGCGCGCGGCGGTTGACGAGCTTGTAGCGATAGAGCCGCTCCAGAGCCGAAAACCGGGCGTTGAAGTCGAAATCCACGACATGGGCGGCCAGAATCGCGACGGGATCGGGCAGCAGATGCCGGTTCAGGGCCTCGATCAGGCGGAAGGGCTCCCAGCTCCTTTCAAGGTCGCAATGGACCACCTGACCCATGGCGTGGACGCCCGTGTCGGTGCGTCCGGCGGCGGTGATGGTGGGCGCTTCGGGCTCCAGCTTGCGGATGGCCTCTTCGAGCGCCTGCTGGACGCTCCGGGCGTTGGCCTGACGCTGCCAGCCCGCGAAGGGCGCGCCGCAATATTCCACGATGAGCTTGAAGCGGGGCATGAGGCCTCTCTGAACGACGGACCGGGGCCTTTTGGCCTCTCGCCGCCCGCATCGCAAGAGCCCGCGGCGCCGGAGCGGCGCGCCCTCTGGACGCGGAGCCTCGGCGGGCGCATGAAGGCCGCCGACGGCGCGAAGGGGGATCATCATGAGGGCGCGGGAGTTCGTGCGTTTGGCGGCTCTGCTGGGAGCGGCTCTGGCGGGGGGCGCTCTGGCGCAGGGTCTGGGTCTTCCGGCGGGCTGGATGCTTGGGGCGACGGCGGCCTCCCTCGTCATGGCGACGCTCGGCCATGACGCCAATCCGCCGGCCTGGCTGCGCGACGCGGCCTTTCTGGTCCTCGGCGTGATGCTCGGCTCCAGCGTGGACGAGCGGACCCTCCAGGAGGCCGCCCGCTGGCCCGCGAGCTTCCTGATTCTGGCGGTCTCGGTGGTGGCGATGATGGCTCTGGGCGCGGGGCTTCTGCGCAGGGGCTTCGGCTACGACGCCAATACGGCGCGGCTGGCTTCGGCGCCGGGGGCGTTGTCGGCGGTGATGGCCACGGCCCTCTCGACGCCCGGCTGCGACGTGCGCCGGGTGGCGCTGCTCCAGACCCTGCGGCTGATCGTGCTGGTGGCCTTTCTGCCGATCCTGCTCGACGCGGCCCTTCCGCCGCCCGCCTCGATGCCCGCGCCGGAGATTCTGGAGGATCCCCTCGAACTGGCGCTGGTCTTCGGGCTGGGAGGGCTCTGCGGCTGGCTGCTCACGCGGATCCGGACTCCTGCGGGCTATGTGATCGGCGGACTTCTGGCGAGTCTGGCGCTGCATCTTGCGGGGATCGTGCATGGGCGGCCTTCGGTCTGGTTCGCCGCGCCCGCCTATGTGGTGGTGGGGGCTCTGATCGGAGCGCGCTTCATGGGCGTGACCCGGGCGGAGCTGCGCGCGGCCTTCGGGGCGGCGGCGGCTCTGGTGGCCCTGCTGCTGGCGGTGGGCGGCGCGGGGGCGGCTCTGGCTTCATGGGCTTCGGGAGTCCCCTTCGCTCAGGCTGCGGTGGCCTTCGCGCCGGGCGGCGCCGAGGCCATGGCCGTGATCGGCCTGACCATGGGATTCGAGGCGGCCTATGTGGGCTCGCATCACATCGCCCGGATTCTCGCGCTTTCGCTGACGGCGCCTTTCTGGCTGAAACGCTGATAGTTCTTTTTACGTTCTTGTCCCTTGCGCTTCGCCGCGGCTCCGGCTAGGAAGGCGTCATGACCCAATCTCCCGACTCCTCGCCTCCTGACGAAGGCCGCATCTTCGACGAGCCGCTGACCCGGGCCCTCGGGTCGCGTTATCTGGCCTACGCCATCTCGACGATCACCCATCGCGCGCTCCCGGACGTGCGCGACGGACTCAAGCCGGTGCATCGGCGCGTGCTCTACGCGATGCGTCAGCTGAAGCTCGACCCCTCGACGGGCTACAAGAAGTCGGCCCGCGTGGTCGGCGACGTGATCGGCAAATACCACCCTCACGGCGAGGCCTCGGTCTACGACGCCATGGTGCGCCTCGCGCAGGATTTCGCGACGCGCTATCCGCTGGTCGACGGCCAGGGCAATTTCGGCAACATCGACGGCGACAGCGCCGCCGCCCAGCGCTACACCGAAGCCCGCCTGACCGAAGTCGGCGCGGCGCTCATGGAGGGCCTCGACGAGGACGGCGCCGACATGCGCCCCACCTACGACGGCTCCGAAAGCGAGCCCGAGGTCATGCCTGCGGCCTTTCCGAATCTGCTCGCCAACGGCGCCAGCGGCATCGCGGTGGGCATGGCGGCCAGCGTGCCGCCGCATAACGCGGGCGAACTCTGCGACGCGCTTCAGGTCCTGCTGAAGAACCCGAAGACGCCCCTGGACGACCTGATCGCCCTGATTCCGGGGCCGGATTTCCCCACGGGCGGCGTCCTCGTCGAGCCCGCCGCCGCCATCCGCGAGGCCTACCGCACCGGGCGCGGCGGCTTCCGTCTGCGGGCGCGCTGGCGCACCGAGGATCTCGGACGCGGGCAATGGCGGATCATCGTCACGGAGATCCCCTATCAGATCCAGAAGGAGAAGCTCATCGAGCGGCTGGCCTCGCTGATCGAGGACAAGAAGTCTCCGCTTCTGGCCGACATGCGCGACGAATCCGCCGAGGACGTCCGCATCGTTCTGGAGCCGAAATCCCGCGCCGTCGCGCCCGAGGCCCTCATGGAGGCGCTCTTCAAGCAGACGGATCTGGAGACGCGCTTTCCGCTCAACATGAACGTCCTCGATTCCCGCCGCACGCCCCGCGTCATGGCGCTGGACGAAGTGCTGCAAGCCTTCCTCGACCATCGGCGCGAGGTGCTGCTCCGGCGCTCGAACCATCGCCTGAGCAAGCTGCGGACGCGGCTGGAGCTGGTCGAGGGCTTCCTGATCGCCTATCTGAATCTGGACCGGCTGATCGAGATCCTGCGCGGCGAGGAGGAGCCCAAGCCTCTGATGGTCGCGGAGTTCGGCCTGACCGACACCCAGGCGGAGGCGATCCTCAACATGCGGCTGCGCTCTCTGCGCAAGCTGGAGGAGATGGAGCTCCGCAACGAACGCGAGGCGCTGCTCAAGGAGAACGAGGAGCTGTCCGCCCTCGTGGAGAGTCCGGCGAAGCAGAATTCCCGTCTCTCCGCCGAGATCCGCGAGACGAAGCGCCGTTTCGGCCCCACGGCCAGAGGCGGCGCCCGGCGCACCGAGATCGCCGAAGCGCCGAAAATCGCGGCGCCCTCCCTCGAGTCCTTCATCGAACGCGAGCCCGTGACGGTGATCCTCTCCGAAAAGGGCTGGATCCGGGCGATGAAGGGCCATCTCGCGGCCGATTTCGAGGCCAAGCATCGCGACGGCGACAAGGAGGCCTTCCGCCTTCACGCCGAGACCACCGACACGCTGGTGGCCTTTTCGGCCAGCGGCAAGGCCTATTCCCTCGCGGCGGACAAATTGCCGGGCGGGCGCAGCCTCGGCGAGCCGGTGCGGCTCATGGCGGATCTGGCGAACGAGGACGAGATCGTGGCCCTGTTCGTCCCGCGCCCCGAGGGCAAGCGCCTTGTGGCCTCGACGGACGGACGCGGCTTCGTGGCGCTGGAGGCCAACATGATCGCCCAGACCCGGGCGGGGCGTCAGGTGCTGACTCCCGACGAGGGGGCCAGGGCGAAGCTCTGCGCGCCGGTGGAGGGCGACCATGCGGCGGCCGTCGGGACGAACCGCAAGCTGACGGTCTTCCCTCTGGAGCAGGTCCCGGAGATGACCCGCGGCAAGGGCGTGACGCTTCAGCGCTACAAGGGGGCGGAGCTGTCCGATCTGCGCACGCTGAATCTGGCGGAGGGCCTGAGCTGGACCGAAGGCGGCGGACGTCGGCGCCATGAGCCGGATCTGTCGGCCTGGCTGGGGAATCGCGGCGCGGCGGGGAGCATCGCCCCGCGCGGCTTCCCGCGCGACAACAGATTCGGCTGAGCCTTCAGGCTCCGGCGGAGGGTCGGGGCGCGGGGCGGCGCCTCGGGTTCAATCCGGCTGATCGGGCCTGCCCGCCGCGACCCAGGCCCGCAAGGCCGCGACGTCATGCGGAATCAGGCGATTGGGGCTCAGATGGGCCTGCCGGTGGCAGGTCGGGCAGAGAATGGCGAGATCCTCGGCGGAGCTGTCGCGCTCTCCCGCGCGCAGAGGGGTCTTGTGATGCGCGTCGAACATGCGCGGGTCGGCGTATGGGAAGCCGCAGGCCTCGCAGCGGAGACGTCCGCCATGGCGCTCCCGGTTTCGGCGCTTCGCCTCCCGGACGAGAGCGGGATTCCGCTCCGGCTCCTTCTGGAGCCTCCAGATCTCCTTGCCTTCCGGCGAGGTCGGGTCCGGAGCCTCCATCCTCCGTCCGGGCCTCTCTTCGGGCGGAGCGGAGGCCGGAAGGCTGAGAGCGCCTGCAGGCGGGGCCGCGTGGAGAAGGCCCGGAGGCGTCAGGATCTCCTTGTCCCGCCGGCCGGCGTACTGGATCCAGGCTCTTGCGCCGTCGCCCCAGCGGATGCGCAAGACCTCTCTGAAAGCCGAGAGATGGGGGAGAAGCTCCAGACGATAGAGATTCGCGTCGGCGGGGAGCTTCGTCCCGATCAGGGGGCACGGCCAGGCGATCTTGCGCGAATCCTCCCGAGCAGCGCGATAGAGGCCGACGAAGAGAACGCCGCCGTCAGGCTCCACGACGAAGCTGGCCCAATGCTCCGTCGAGCAGATTTTCTGAAAACGCCTTTCCTGCGTCGATTGATAGCGGTCGAAGGCCGTCCTGTTGGCGAGCCAGAGCCCATGAGGCGTGGGCGGCTTCGCCGTGGCGTGCCGCAGCAGGATGACTTCGCGGGGATCCAGGCCTTCGGCGCGGAGGAGGTCGTTGAAGGTGGTCATTCTCCTCTCTCTCCTTTCACTCCGCGCCGGGCGCGTCCTCAGAGGGTCGGGCCGCCGACGTTGGCGACGCGCAGGATGTTGGTCGATCCGGCGCGGCCGAAAGGCACCCCCGCGATGATCGCGATCTTGTCCTCGTCTCCGGCGAACTCATGCGCCCGCACGGCGCGCACGGCCTCGGCGACCGCCTCGCCGAACATCTTCACCTCGGGCACCTTCACGCAATGCAGGCCCCACACGAGGGTCAGCTTGCGCGACGTGGACTCCAGCGGCGTCAGCGCGAGGATCGGCACCCGCGGACGCTCGCGGGCGGCGGCCATGGCGCTGGTCCCCGAATGGCTGAAGCAGCAGATGGCCGCCAGCTGCGTCGTCTCGGCCACCTCGCGGGCGGCGGCGGTCATGGCGGCGGCGGTGGTGGCGGCGGCTGCGCCCCGGGCGGCCTCGACGACCTGACGATGCAGGGGATCCTGCTCGATGGTCACGGCCACGTCGTTCATCACGGTCACGGCCTCGACGGGATATTGCCCCGCCGCCGATTCCGCCGAGAGCATCACCGCGTCCGCGCCCTCGAAGACGGCGTTGGCCACGTCCGAGACCTCGGCGCGGGTGGGGGTGGGGGCCTCGATCATGCTCTCCAGCATCTGGGTGGCGACCACCACCGGGCGCCCGAGGCTGCGCGCCAGCCGCACGATGCGCTTCTGGGTGGTGGGCACCTGGGCCAGAGGCATCTCCACGCCGAGATCGCCGCGCGCCACCATCACGCCGTCGGACATCCGCAGGATGGATTCGAGATCCTTCACGGCGGCGGGCTTCTCGATCTTGGCCATGACGAGGGCGCGTCCGGCGACCAGCTCCTTGGCCTCGCGCACGTCGTCGGCGCGCTGGACGAAGGACAGGGCGATCCAGTCGGCGCCCAGCTCGCAGGCGAATTCGAGATCCTCCTTGTCCTTGGGCGTGAGGGCGGCCAGCGGCAGCACCACGTCGGGCACGTTGACGCCCTTGCGGTTGGAGATGACGCCGCCCACCTCGACGCGGGTTTCGGCGAAGTCCCGGCCGCAGGACTCGACCTTCAGCCGGATCTTGCCGTCGTTGACCAGCAGCGTCGCGCCGGGCTTCAGCGCCGCGAAGATCTCGGGATGGGGCAGAGGGGCGCGCCGGGCGTCTCCGGGCGTCTCGTCGAGGTCGAGCCGGAAGGGGGCGCCCTCCGCGAGTTCGGCGGCGCCGTCCTGGAACACGCCCACCCGCAGCTTGGGGCCCTGCAGATCGGCCAGAACCCCGATGGGCCGTCCGGTCTCGGATTCCAGAGCCCGGATATGCGCCATGCGGGCGCGGTGGTCGTCATGGGAGCCGTGGCTCATGTTGAGCCGGAAGACGTCGGCGCCTGCGAGGAACAGGGCGCGGATCTGGTCGTAACCGGAGGAGGCCGGGCCAAGCGTGGCCAGGATCTTCACATTGCGTCGACGCCTCATCGAACCCTCCTGGCGGCCAGCTGAAAGGGGCGGGGGGGCCGAACCCCCGCAGAGCCCCCTTCAGGCTCTATAGCGCAGCCAAAGCGCTTTGTCTCAAGCGCGGACGGGCCGATTCTTGCTTTGTCTGACGGAGGGCGGAAGAATCGGACCCGCCCGCCCCGCCAGAGGCCCGAAGCGCGCCTCCGCCCGCCCGGAGCGGTCTGCGGAACGGTCTCCGGAGCGGGCGCTCTTGCGGCCATTTGGAGCTTTACAGCCGCTGCGGGGGACGTCATGAGGAAGACCGCGCCCGCGCGCCGAGAGCCCGCGCGCCGAGAGAAGGACGCCATGACCGATTCCCACGCCGCCAACGGAGCCGCGCCGCGCTCCCACACCACGCTCGACGCCGCCTTCCTCGAGGCGCAGCGCAATCCCGAGGCCTCGCCCCGGTTCTTCGACGAGCTCATGGCCACCACGCTCTTCCTGCCCATCCACGAGGAGCCCGAAGAGACCGTCAGCGGCGGACAATCCATCTCGCCCATCGTCTTCGAGGTGGACGGCGAAGAGACCGTCCTCGTCTTCGACAGCGAGGAGCGCCTCGCGGAATGGGCCACCGAGCCGGTGAACTACGTCGGGCTGCCGGGAACGGCGATCTTCGAGATGTTCGACGGCAGCGAGCAGGTCGGCCTGAATCTGGGCGTCGCGCCTTCCTCCCTGATCATCACGCGCGAGAACGTGGAATGGCTCCACGAGCGCGCCCTCGAAGCCACCCAGACCGAAGAGGTGCCCGCGGGCGCCAGCCTGCGCGTCGAGCCTCCGACCGAGGCGCCGCGCGAGGCGGTGGCGGCCCTGACCTCGCGGCTGGCGGGCTTCCGCGCCGAGATCGAGGAGGCGACGCTCTTCCGGCTCTTCGTCGAGGGCGCCGACGGGCGCGAGACCAGCCGGCTGGTTCTGGCTCTGGCGCCGACGGCGCTCGGGGCCCATCGCGCCGACGAGGTGGCGGCGGCTCTGGCGAAGACGGCGCGTTCGTCCTTCTCCATCGCCGAGCCTCTGGAGGTGACGATCCTCCATCCGGGCTCGGAGCTGCTGGAGAAGGCCCGGAGCGTGGGTCTGCGCCTGCCGATCATCGATTTCGGCTCGCTGAACTGAGCGCAGGCGGGGAGCCTGGGCCGCGAGGCCTTGAGGCTTTCCGGAGGCTTTCCGCGCGGGAGGCCGTCGAGCGGTTTCCGGAATGTCGCGCGGTCGTGTTAAGAGATGTCGGGAGAAGGAGCGTCCGGAGGGTCCGACCCGATCCGGCGGCGCTCCGCAGGGAGGCGCGGCGATGTTCACCGGAATCGTGACCGATCTGGGCGAGGTGCTCGACCTGGAGCCCCAGGGCGAAGGCCTGCGGGTGCGCCTGAGGACCAGCCTCGACCTCGGGGACGCCCCTTCGGGCGCCTCCATCGCCTGCGCGGGGGTCTGCCTGACCATCACCGCCCGCCGCCGCGACGGCGCAGGCTGGAGCTTCGACGCCGACGTCTCGAAGGAGACGCTCGACAAGACGACGCTCGGGCTCTGGCGTCCCGGGCGGCGGGTCAATCTGGAGCGCCCGCTGAGGCTCGGCGACGAATTCGGCGGCCATGTGGTCTCGGGCCATGTGGACGGCGTGGGCGAGGTGGTTTCGGTCGCGCCGCAGCGGGACTCCAGCCGCCTGCGCTTCCGCGCGCCGAAGGGCCTCGCGCGCTTCATCGCGGAGAAGGGTTCGGTGGCCGTGGACGGCGCCTCCCTGACGGTCAACGCCGTCGAGGGGGCGGAGTTCGAGGTGAACCTCATTCCGCATACTCTGGCCGTCACGAGCTTCGGCGAACTGACGCCGGGTCTGCCCGTGAATCTTGAAATCGATCTGCTCGCCCGCTACGTGGCGCGTCTGAAGGACGCCGCCGTCGAGGGCGTCTGAGGGAGTTTGCATCATGGCCGAATCCGAGGCCCCCGCCGGCCCTCCGCCGAAGGTTCCCGCCGGCACGCGGGTTCTGCTCGTCGTGGCGCCCTTCTACCGCGACATCGCCGATCTCCTGATCGAGGGCGCCAGGGCGCGCCTGAAGGAGGCCGGAGCCTCCGCCGATCTGGTCGAGGTGCCGGGGGCTCTGGAGATTCCGGGCGCCGTGGCTCTGGCCGCCGGCTCGGGTCGCTACGACGGCTATGTGGGGCTCGGCTGCGTGATCCGCGGCGAGACCACCCATTATGAAACCGTCTGCGAGGAATCCGCGCGCGGGCTGATGGACCTCACCCTGAAGGGCGAGGCCGTGGGCAACGGGATCCTCACCGTCGAGACCCGCAAGCAGGCGCTCAAGCGCGCCAATCCCGAGAAGATGAACAAGGGCGCGGGCGCCGCCGACGCGGCTCTGGCGCTGATCGCGCTGCGGGCGCACTGGGGCGCGCCGGAGCCGGTCGGGGCTCGCAGGTCCAGCTTCGCGCCGGATTCGGAGCATATCGTGGTCGCCTCTGCGGGAGCGGGACGACATGGCTGATCCGGTTCCGGAATCTTCGGGGACGGACCCCTCGGGAGCTTCGGCTCCCGAGGAGAAGCGCCCGCAAAAACCCGGCCATCAGGAGAAGCGCCTGATGCGTTCGGCCGCCCGTCTCGGGGCGGTGCAGGCGCTCTACCAGATGGAGATGACCGGCGTGGGCTGGCGCTCGGCGCAGCTGGAGTTCGAAGCCCACCGGCTCGGGCGGGTGGTGGACGAAGCCGAATACCGCATGCCCGACCTCGGGCTCTTCCGCGAGCTGCTGCGCGGCGTGGTGGAGCGTCAGGGCGAGCTGGACCGGAGCATCGACTCGGTTCTGGCGAAGGACTGGCCCATCGCGCGGATCGACCCGATCCTGCGGGCGGTCTTCCGGGCGGCGGCCTACGAGCTGACCGCCCGCGCCGACGTGCCCGCCCGGGCGGCCATCGTGGAATATGTGGACGTGGCGCGCGCCTTCTTCGACCAGGGCGAGGAATCGCGCTTCGCCAACGGCGTGCTCGACGGGCTCGCGCGTCTGTTGCGCCCCGGCGAGTTCTGATCTCCGGAGCGGAAGCCTTGCGCTGAAAGGGAGCGGTCCTCGATCCGGCGCCGGGAGGGGCGCTCTCGTCCGGGATCTTCCGGCGCCCTTCTCAGGGGGCGCGTGATGACGCAGCTTCTCTTTCTTCTCGCCGGAGCGGCCTATCTTGTGCAGCTGGCTCTGTTCGCGCTGCTGCATCTTCGGGGCGGGCGCGACCCCGTCTCCGAGGCGGTGAGCGATTACGGCGTCGGGCCGGGCCGGCGGCTCTTCGCCCTTTACGGAGCGGCGGGAATCGCGGCGGCGGCCGCGCTCGCCGGGGCGCTGCTCGCGGATGGACGCTTTCCGGCGCAGGGCTGGCTCTATCTTCTGGCCATGGCGGTCCTGAGGCTCGGGGTTCTGGCCTTCCCGACCGATCTGGAGGGCGAGCGCCTCACGCGAAGCGGAAGGGCGCATTATCTCTTCGCCGTGGCGAGCTTCGCGCTGGCCTATATGGCCGTGGACGTCCTGTCGCCCTTCGCCGCGAGCCTGGCGGCGGAAGGGGCGCGGCCTCTGTTGAACGGCCTGGGCCGGGTCGTCGCGGCGTCTCTGGCGGGCGTCGTGATCTGCCTGATTCCAGCGTTGCGCCGGATCTTCGGGCTGGTCGAGCGGATTTTCCTGCTGTCGGTTCTGCTGTGGCTGGGGCTCTTCGCCTTCGCCATGGCCTGACTCCGCTCAGGAGGCTCCGCCTTCCAGCAGCCCCGCGACCCGCACGCCGAGATCCTCCATCTCCTCGTCGCGGACGCCCTCGGCGCGCAGGGCCTCCAGCGTGCTGAAGAGATAGTCCGGATTGGGTCCCCGCCGCCCCTGGGCGCGGGCGATGATCGCCGCCTGCTCCGCGAGGCTGAGGCCTCCGGCGTGCTGCGGATGCCCGAGGCGCGCCAGATAGCAGACCGCCTCCGCCGCGCCGCCCGCCTCGTCGAGCAGCCGGACGGGCCGCCAGGCCTCCTCATAGGCTCCGGTCACGAGCTCGCGCGCCCTCAGCCCCGCGAGAGTCTCCTCGACGGCCCCAGCCGCCACCCGGAAGGCCACTCCCCGACAGGTCGCGCCTTCCGTGGGCTCGAGGGTCAGCACCAGCCCCGGACGCTCCGCCGTGCCCCGATATTCCGTAGACCACAAGGCGAATCTCCGGGCGCATCCCTCCAGCAGCGCGGGACGGCGCTCCACATGGGGAAACCCGGGATTCCACATCAGCGAGCCATATCCGAAGACCCACAGATCCTGTTGCAGCGCCATATTTCTCGCTCCTCGCCTTCTCATGAGCCTGCGAAAGCCTTATATAGGGGCCCGGTGTGAGGAGGGCGAAACTTCGCCGAAGGAGCGTGCATATGGGTAAGATGGGCAAGGGCCTTGTCGCGGTGGTCGCTTTGGCCGCAGCCGCCTGGGCTGGCGGCTGGTTCTACGTCAAGGGCAAGATCCCTCAGGCCATCGCGCAGCAGACCGCCGCGCTGAAGGCTCAGGGTCTGGAGGTCGCCCATGGCCCCGTCACCGTGACCGGCTTCCCCTTCAGGCACGACGCCCGCATCGAGAACGTCGTGGCGACCGCCACGCGCGATCAGCTCGGGCAGAAGGTCGTCGCCGCGACGACCATTCCCTGGATCGAGGGATCCTGGGCGATGTTCTCGCCGAGCAAGGGCCGCGTCACCGGGATCGCCGAGACCTCCAGGGTCGACGTGACCATGGGCGAGCGCCGCTTCGCGGGCGATCTGAAGATCGCGAACCTGCGCGGCGCCGTGGACGGCTCCGATTCTCGGGCCGCGGCCTACGACCTCGCCGCCGATTCGTTCGGCCTGACGCTCGCGGGCGCCCTCACCGACGCGCAGAAGCTGCTGCCCGGTCCGCGCGACGTCTCCGTGCGCACGGGCCCCGTCACGCTGAAGGGGACCACCGGCGGCGCCGAGACCTTCGAGAACGTCCTCGCCGATCTGGTCACGACGGTCCGCAGCTCCCAGCCCAACCCCGACTTCACCCAGGAGGGCCTGGTCGAGAGCGTGGCGACGCTCGGGCTCTCCAGCCTGACCGCCCGGGGCTCGCGCCAGGGCGAGACCCGGACCGGCGAACTCCTGCTGCCCGCGCTGATCGACCTGAAGGTCAAGACCGGCGAGCTCCCCGAGGTCGCCATTCCGATGAAGTCGACCAACGCCCGCCTGAACTTCGTCGACGCCCCCGAGAAGATCGACTTCACCCTGAGCGGCGACGCCCTGAGCTACGCCATGACCCAGAGCGAAGGCCCCATCTCGGTTTCTTCGGACGCCGGCTACGGGAAATTCGAGTTCAAGGGCCATGTGGGCAAGGCGACCCTCGCCGAATTCGACCCCGCCAGACTCGAAGCGGGCGCGATCCCCGATTTCTCGAAGGTGGATTTCCGCGTCGCCTACAAGGCCGACGATTCCCACGTGCTCATGAAGTCGACGCCCAACGAGGCCGCCGAGCCCGATCCCTTCAACGCCATGCCGCCCATTCCGGCCTTCGATCTGGACGTCCGGACCGGCCGGAGCGACGGCGTGATCGCCGTGGAGAAGGGCGTCTTCGATCTTTCGGGCGTTTCGGCGGCCAACGTCTTCACCTTCTCCGGCCCCGCCGAGGTCTCGGGCGAGATCGGCAACATGGTCGCGAAGATCAACGGCCCGCTGCTCGCGGCCGAGGCGCCGCAGCCTTTCGTCGTCGAATACGACCTCGACAAGGTGACGCTCAACGAAGGCGCCTGGGATCTGATCGATCCCACCGGAGCCCTGGACCGCCAGATCAACCGCCTGCGGCTCGCCTTCTCGGGCGACCTCACGCTGAACGCCAGCCTCGGCGATCAGGAGACGCTGGAGGCGGCCATGGCGGCGGGCAAGGAGCCCGTCTTCCCGAACCGCGTCAAGATCGACGACGTGACCATCGACGCCCTGGGCCTGGTGGCCAGGGCGAGCGGAGAAGCCGCCTTCGACGCCGCGAATCCCGCCGCTCCGCCCCGGGGCGCGGCCGTCGCGAGCCTCCGGAACTGGAGCCCCTTCCTGACCTCTCTGGCGAACGCGGGCTTCGTGCCCCCGGACGCCGTCGGCATGGCCGAAGGCATGATCGGCATGCTCGGCGAGACCAACGAGGCGGGCGAGACCATCTTCAACGTGGTCGCGGGCGAAGACGGCGTGCTGACGGTGAACGGCAATCCTCTGGGCGAGCTGCCGGGGATCGGCGGCCCCTCCCTGGAGCCCTCTTCCGATGACGAATGGCCTCTGGAGGAGGAGCTTCCGCTCGACGAGGAGGAGTTCGACGGCGTCGAGGAGCAGGAGCTTCCGCCGATCATCGAGGCGCCCGCGCCCCTGACCCCCGGGATCGCGCCCGCGCCCGCCATCGCCCCCGAAGCTCCGGCTCCGGTGGAGACCGCTCCGCAGGAGGCCGTTCCCGCGCCTGCGCCTGTCGCTCCCGGAACCGAGGGCAGCCTTCAGGATCTGCGCCAGAACCTCGAACAGGGGGCTCACGAGCTCCATCAGGAGGCCGGACAGGAGCTCCAGCGCCTTGAGGAAGGCGCGCGCGAGAGCCTCGAAGGGCTTCAGGAGGCTCTCCCCGGCGGCGAGCAGATCCGCCGCGACGCCGAACAGGGCGTCGAGGGCCTTCAGCAGGGCCTCCAGGACATGCGCGAGGGCCTGCCGAGCGTCGATCAGCTGCGTCAGGGCGCCGAGGAAGGCGCGGAGCGCCTCCAGCAGGGCGTCGAGGAAGGCGCGGATCGTCTCCGGCAGGGCGTCGAGGAAGGCGTCCAGCGCCTGGAGAACGGCGTCGAGCAGCTGCGCGAAGAGGTCGATCCGACCCATCCGAGCACCCATCAGTAAGCCCGCGACGCGGCCTTGAACGTCGCCCCCGACCCCGCGCGGGTCGGGAGGCGGCCCGCAGACCGCAGGTCGGGACGAAGACGAATCGGAACGGCGCCGGAGGGCTTCCTCCGGCGCCTTTTTTCATGTCCATGGGCGGGGAAGGGGCGGAGGCCCGCGCGATCCGCAGGGCTCAGCCCTCCAGCACCGAGCCTTCCAGCGTCTCGCGCACGCTCAGACGCAGGGTTCCGGGCGGCGCGGCCTCGAAGAGCCGCATCTCGGCGCCGGTCATCCAGACCTGGGCCCCCAGATCCGCCAGAGCCTGAAACAGCGCGGCGCGGCGTCCGGCGTCGAAATGGGCGGAGATCTCGTCGAGCAGCAGCACCGGCGGCGCGTCGTCGAACTCCGCCAGAGCGCGGGCGTGGGCGAGGATCATCCCGACCAGAAGCGCCTTCTGCTCTCCCGTGGAGCAGAGCGCGGCGGGCGTCTCCTTCCCGACGTAGACGGCTTCGAGATCCATGCGATGAGGCCCGATCAGCGCGCGGCGGGCTGCGGCGTCGCGGGGGCGGCCCTCGGCGAGGCGGCGGCGGAAGGCGGCCTCGGTTTCTTCGGGGGAGAAGCCCTCGGCGAGCGCCGCTTCCGGCAGGCCGGTCAGATTCAGGCGGGCGACGGGGAAATCTTCGGAAGCCTCCTCCGCGGCGGCGCTCAGGCGGCGCAGGGTCTCCATGCGGGCGGAGGACAGCGCCGTTCCGGCGCGGGCCATCTCGTCTTCGAGGGCGTCCAGCCAGCGGGAATCGGCGCGGGGATCCTCGAGCAGGCGGTTGCGTTCGCGCATGGCCCGCTCATAGGCGAGGGCGCGCTCGCCATGCTCCGGGACGAAGGCCAGCGTCAGGCGATCCCAGAAGCGGCGGCGGTCGCCGGGAGATTCGAGAAACAACCGGTCCAGCGCCGGAGTCAGCCAGACCAGCCGCGCCGGAGCCCCCAGAGCCGAACGCCCGAGCTCGCGGCCGTCGATGCGCGCGAGTCGGCGGCCTTCGGGATCCGCGCCGACGCGCAGCTCCGCCGAGTCGGCCTCGATCTCCGGCGCGCGCCAGAGGGCTTCGACGGCCCAGCCCGCGCGTTCGGGACGGCGGGCGAACTCCTCCGGCGAGGCCCCGCGCAGGCCTCGCCCCGGCGCGAGCAGCGAAAGGGCTTCGAGGAGATTGGTCTTGCCCGCGCCGTTGGGGCCGGTCAGCGCGACCGAGGCTCCGTCGGGAATCTCCAGCTGCAGGGCGCTCCAGGAGCGGAACCGCGCCAGACGCAGCCTCAGAGCCGCCCGCGCCGGAGCCCCGCCCGCCATCACACGCGCATCGGCATGACGACGTAGAGCGCGCTTTCGTCCTCGCCGTCGCGGGCGAGCATGGGCGCGTTGGGATCGGCGAGGAAGAAGGCCGCGTCGCCCTTCTCGATCTGCCCGAGGATGTCGAGCAGATAGCGGGCGTTGAATCCGATCTCCAGCGGCGCGGCGCCATAGCCGACGAGCAATTCCTCGGCGGCGCTGCCGCTGTCGGGGCTGATGACCGAGAGGGTCAGCTTGTCCTCCTCCAGGGTCAGCTTGACGGCGTTGGTCTTGTCGGTGGCGACGGTGGCCACGCGGTCGACCGCGGCGGCGAGCAGCTTCGGATCGGCGTGCAGGCGCTTGTCGTTATGGCGCGGGATGACGCGCGAATAATCGGGGAAGTCGCCCTCCACCACCAGAGAGGTGAGCACCACCGGTCCGCAGGCGAAACGCACCTTGTCCTCGGAGATGGAGACCTCGACTTCGGCTTCGGCGTCCTCCAGCAGCTTGCCCAGCTCTGTGACGGTCTTGCGCGGCAGGATGACGCCCCTGGCGGGCATGGCCTCGGCGCCCGAGGGCGGATCGGTCTCGATGCGGGCGAGGCGATGGCCGTCGGTGGCCACGGCCCGCAGTCGCCGCAAGCCGCCCTCGGCCTGGGCCAGATGCAGATAGACGCCGTTGAGGTAATAGCGCGATTCGTCGGAGGACATGGCGAATTTCGCCTTGTCGAGCATGCGCTTGAGCGCCCCCGCCTTCATGACGAAGCGCGCGGCGTATTCGGCGGTGGCCATGCGGGGGAAATCGGCGTCGGGCAGGGTGGCCAGCTCGAAGCGCGAGCGCCCGGCCACGATCTCCAGACGCGCGGCGGCGGGATCATGGCTCAGCGAGATCTGCGCGCCGTCGGGCAGCTTGCGGATGATCTCGTGGAGCGTCTGGGCGGGCGCCGTGGCGCCGCCCGGGGTCTCGACCTGGGCGGCGGCGCTCTCGACGGCCTCGACGCCGAGGTCCGTGGCGGCGAGGGTCAGGCGTCCGTCTTCGGCGCGCAGCAGCACATGGGCGAGGATGGGCATGGTCTGCCGCCGCTCGACGACGCTTTGCACATGGCTCAGAGCCTTCAACAAGGCGCCGCGTTCGAGAATCGCCTTCATGGAGCCGTCCTTCGCGCTGATCCGACCGTAAATCCGGGTTTTGGGGCCGCAGATTATCCGCCCGATCCGCAAAAGACCAGAATCTTGCGCGCGTTCCGCAGGCGGGATTCGCGCCCCGCCGAGCCTCCCGGCTGGCTGTTCGGCCGCCCGTTCGGCCGCCCGTTCAGCCGCCTGTCGCGAGGGCGCGGGCGAAGACCGCCGGATCGACGTTGCCGCCCGAGGCGACCACGATCACGGCCTCGCCCCGGATCGCCTCGCGCCGGAAGAGCGCCGCCGCCAGAGAGGCGGCTCCGCCCGGCTCCAGCACGATCTTCAGCCGCGCGAAGGCGGCGGCCATGGCGCGCAGGGCCTCTTCGTCGCTGACGGCGAGGCCGGGTCCGAAGGCGCGGCGGCCGATGGCGAAAGGCAGAACGCCGGGGCTCGGCGACATGAGCGCGTCCTGAATCGAGCCCCCCACGGCGTGATTGCTCCGGATGGCGCCGGCCTCCAGCGAGCGCGCCCAGTCGTCGAAGCCTTCGGGCTCGGCGGTGCGGACGGTCAGGCCCGGCGCGCGCTCGGCCAGAGCCAGAGCAACCCCCGAAGCCAGTCCGCCGCCCGAGCAGTTGACCAGGACGCTGGCCTCCGTCACACCCGCTTCAAGGGCCTGATCGGCGATCTCCAGCCCGACCGTGCCCTGTCCGGCGATGACGAAGGGGTCGTCGAAGGGAGGCACGAGCGTCAGGCCGCGCTCCTCGGCGAAGCGGCGGGCGATGGCGGCGCGATCCTCGGTGCGGCGGTCGTAGAGGACCACCTCGGCGCCGTAACGGCGCGTGGCCCCGATCTTGGCGGCGGGGGCGTCCTTCGGCATGACGATCACGGCGGGCATGTCCTGGAGCTTCGCCGCATAGGCCACGCCCTGAGCGTGGTTCCCCGAGGAGAAGGCGACCACGCCGCGCGTGCGGGCCTCGCCCTGGAGCGCCGAAAGCCGGTTCCAGGCGCCGCGGAACTTGAAGCTGCCCGTCCGCTGGAGGCATTCCGCCTTGACCAGCAGGCGGCGTCCGGCCTGTTCGTTGAGGAAGGGATCTTCAAGCAGCGGCGTGCGGCGGACGACTCCGGCCAGCCTTCCGGCGGCGGCGAGGACGTCGCCGAATCCCGGCGGCGCGAGGTTCGCGGCGGCGCTCACAGGACGCGCTCGCGCGAATCGAGCCGCGCCAGGAAGGCGTCCAGCGCGTTGAGCGCCTCGGGCTCGTCGAGGAAGGGCACATGCCCCCGGCCCCGCACGGTGGCGGTCACGAGGTCGGGCTTCACGCGGCGCATCTTCGCCACGGTCTCCAGAGTCAGCAGATCGGAGTTCTCGCCCCGGATCAGCAGGGTCTCCTTGTCGGCGAGGGCGCGGAACTGCGGCCAGAAGTCTCCGCCGGGCCCCGATTTGGCGGCGGCCAGGGCGGCGTCGCGCATCCTGGGGTCGTAGTCGAGCTCGATCCGGCCTTCGGGAGTCTCGCGGAAGCTGCGCCGGGCCCAGGCGAGCCATTGCGCTTCGGTGATCTGGAAATCGGCGGCGTTGTTGACCTTCAGGGCGGCCACGGCGTCGGCCCAGGTTTCGAGCGGCTCGGGCCGGATCCCGAGATAGCCGAAGATCCGCGCCAGACCCTGAGGCGCCAGCTCCGGCCCGACGTCGTTCAGGGCCACGCCCCGCACGAGGTCCGGGCGCACGCCGTTGAGGATCAGCGCCTGAAGTCCGCCCCGCGAGGTGCCGATGATGGCGCAGGGGCGGCGCAGCTCGTTGGAGACGAGCTGCAGCACGTCGCCCACCTCGACGATGAGGTTGTAGTTTTCGAATTTCGGATCGTGGTCCGAGGCCCCGCGCCCGCGCGCGTCGAGCGTCAGCACGCGGCGATCCGCGGAGAGGCGGCGGGCGAGCTGGTCGAAATCCTTGCCGTTGCGGGTCAGGCCCGCGAGGCAGATCACCGGGGTGCGCTGGGAGAAGGGCGAGCCGTAATCGCGGAAGGCGAGGTTCAAGCCGTCGGCCGCGCGGAAGCTTCGGGCCCGATGGCCCTCTTGCGCCGATTCCATAGCCCCCACCCCATCTTGCGCGGCTTGCCTGCAGTCCGTCCGGAGACCCCGCAACGCCCCATTCCGGGACGGAGAGTAACGCAATCGGCGCGCAAGGCAAGGGAAAAGGAACTCGCCTCTCAGGCGTATCCGCGGATTCTCCGCGTCGCGCCGCGCAAGAGGCTTCAGGCCAGGAGATTGAATATGTTCACGAACATCGAAGGCCCTTCAGGCACCGGGAGGGCTCCGGCGCCTTTTCCGGGCGGAAAAACCGTTTACCGTTGGGCGAGTCGATGCTCTGGAGCGGGCTCTCCCAAACGGAAGCGGTAAACGTAATAGCCTTCCACCACGCGCTGAACGTAATTGCGCGTCTCCGAGAAGGGGATCGATTCGATCCAGTCCACGGCGTCCACGCCCGCCGCGCGCGGATCGCCCAGAGCGCCGATCCACTGACGCGCCCGGCTCGGTCCGGCGTTGTAGGCCGCCGCCGCCAGCACCACCGAGCCCTCGAACTGATCGAGCATCCGCTCCAGATAGCAGGCCCCGAGCCGGATGTTGGCGGCGGGGTTCCCCGTGAGCGACGCGGCGTCCGAGGGCGCGCCGACCACGCCGCCGACTTCGCGGGCGGTGGGCGGCATGAGCTGCATCAGCCCGCGCGCGCCCGAGCGGCTGACGGCTTCGGCGTTGAATTCGCTCTCCTGACGGATGATGGCGTAGATGAAGGCGGGCTCCACCCTGGATCCGCAGCCCGAACGCGCGGGCAGGGGAGCCAGAGGATAGGAGGCGTTGGGCAGCAGCACGCCCTTGATCAGGGCCTGTTTGCCGACCGCCACGCCCGCGCCCCAGAGTTCGGCGTCGAGGGCGGCCTGTCCGACGCTGCGCAGCCCCGGTTCGTCGAGATTGCGCGCCAGAGCTCCGAAATACTCCTGGGTCCGGCGGGCGTCGCCGGAGGCCGCGATGGCGAATCCCATGCGCGCCGCGTCGCGCCAGTCGGCGGGGGGCGGAGCCTCGGCTCCGGCGGCGGCGGGCGCGCGCAGACCGTCGACCGGCGCGCCGCCGAGCTTCGTGGCCGCGAGCTGGCCGTAGAAGGTGGTCGAGAAGGCCGCCGCCCTCTGGCGCCAGACGCGGGCCGCCGGAGCGTCTCCCGCGCGGGCCGCGGCCTCTCCCGCCCAATAGGCGCCGCGCGCGCGGCTGATGGGCATGCGGGCGGTGTCGTGGATGCCGCCGAAGAGACTCCGCGCCGCGCCGAAGTCGCCCGTATGGCGCAGGGCCATCCATCCGGCGAACCAGTCGAGTTCGGCCTGATCGCCGCCCGGCGCGAGTCCATGGGGCGTGGCGAAGTCGAAGGCCCGCCGGTATTGCTTCGCCTCATAGGCTTGGCGCGACCAGATCCGCCGCCTTTCGGCCCAGCGCTCCGGCGCGCCGAGCTTCCCTTCGCGGGTGGCTTCGAGCAGCATGGCCTGAGCCTCGGCGATCAGGCCGCGTCCGTTGCGCCAGACCATCCGCCCGTGCGCCACGCCCGGATGGGCCCTGAGGGCGGCGGGCAGGGCGGAGAGCAGGGCGTTGGCCTGATCCTGGCCGCGCAGCAGCGCCAGCCGCGTCTCCGCGAGCCGCCGCGCCTCGGGGCCGACCAGCGGCAGCATGCGTTGCGCCTCGGCGAGACGGCCGTCCCAGAGCAGACGCTCCAGCCGGGCCTCGTGCGCCCCCCGGGAGAGGGCGTCGCCATGACGGGCGGTCATCTCGCGCTCCTCGCCCGCGTCGAAGACCAGCCCCGCCCAGGCCCGCGCGGCGACCGCCGCGGCGTCGGCGGCCCGACCCTGCGCCTTGAGCGCGTCGGCCAGGCGCAGCGCGCCCCGGGCCGTCAGGGGAGCGTTGGCGCCGAAGAAGGCGACCACCTGCGCCGGAGGCGTGGCGGCGGGCGTCTTGCGCTCGGCGATGCGGCGGATGGCGGTTTCGGCGGGCCAGCCGCGATGCTCGGCGAGCCATTCGGCGGCGGAGTCGAAATCGGCGGCGCGTTCGTCCTGCAGGCGCAGCCAGCGGACCATCTGCGGCCCGGCGGCGTCGCCCGAGCGATGGGAGGCCGTGGCGGCCGTTCCCCAGTCGCCCTTGTCGGCGGCGACCCGGGCGGCGCGCAGTTCGCGCCCGGCCGCGTCGGAGAATTCGCTCAAGGGATGGGCCGACGCCTGCGTCGCCGCGCAGAAGCCCGCCAGAAAACCCGCCAGAACGCCGATCCGCCTCATCGCCATCACAATCCCGATTCTTCGCGCGGGGCGCCCTGAAGCGCCATGGGGTCGTCGCGCGCCGCGCCTGCGGGCCTTCAGCGCGCCTCGTCTTCGTCGGTCTCCTCCGGCGGCGGGGCCGCCATGGAGAGCAGGGCTTCGAGGGGCGCCTGGAGCAGCGCCTCCCGATGGGTCGCGGCGAGCACCACCTTCGGAGCGGCTCCGGCTTCGTAGGCCTCGCGCCAGCGCGAGGCGCAGAGGCACCACCGGTCTCCGGGCTTGAGTCCCGCGAACCGAAATTCGGGCCGCGGAGTTGACAAATCATTGCCGCGCGTCTTGGAGAAGGCGAGAAACTCCGCCGTCAGCACGACGCAGACGGTGTGGGAGCCTAGATCCTCGACGCCCGTGTCGCAACAGCCGTTGCGGTAAAATCCCGTGAGCGGCTCGCGCGAGCAGGATTCCAGAGGCCCGCCCAGCACGTTGCGCGAGGGCGCGCGGCGGCGGATCACGATCACGGGAGGATTGGGGGGGCCGCTCATCCGGAATCTCCGGCCGGGGATTCCGGCGTCAAGAGGGGTGGGGGGAGGTCAGTCCTTGAGGCGCATGACCAGGCTGGAGGTGTCCCATCTGCCGCCGCCCATCTTCTGGACGTCGGCGTAGAACTGGTCGACCAGGGCGGTCAGGGGCAGTCTGGCGCCGGTGCGGCGGGCCTCGTCGAGCACGATTCCGAGATCCTTGCGCATCCAGTCCACGGCGAATCCGCGATCCGGCTGGAAGGCGCCCGAGGCCAGCCCTTCGGCCATCCAGCCGTGCCGGTTCTCCATCTGCCAGCTTTGGGCCGCGCCCTTCGAGATCACGTCGATCACGGCGCCGGAATCGAGGCCGGAGGTCTCGGCGAAGGCCAGCGCCTCCGCGAGTCCCTGGACGACTCCGGCGATGCAGATCTGGTTGACCATCTTGCAGAGCTGCCCCGCGCCCGAATCGCCGAGGCGCCGGCAGAGCTTCGCATAGGCGGCCATGACCGGCTCGGCGCGGTCGTAGACGGCCTGGTCTCCGCCGCACATGATCGCGAGGGCGCCGTTCTCGGCGCCCGCCTGACCGCCCGAGACGGGGGCGTCGAGGAAGGCGAATCCGCGCGTCGCGGCCTCTGCGGCCAATTCGCGCGCGACCGCCGCCGAGGCGGTGGTGTGGTCCACGCAGACGGCGCCCGGCGCCATGGCCGCGAAGACTCCCTCCGGCCCGAGGGTCACGGCGCGCAGATCGGCGTCGTTCCCGACGCAGATCATGACGAACTCCGCGCCCTGGGCGGCCCGGGCGGGGGTCGGGGCGCTGGCTCCGCCATGTTTCGCGACCCAGGCCTGCGCCTTCGCGGGGCTGCGGTTGTAGACGGCGACCTCATGGCCCGCCCGCTTGAGATGTCCGGCCATGGGGAAGCCCATGGCTCCCAGACCGACGAAGGCCGTCCGCGCCATGATCCGCGCTCTCCTTCCGCATGAGGCCCGCCCGAGGTCCGGAAAGCGTGGTGCTCCCCCTATCGTTTTGCGCCGCTTCGAGCCCCGCATGGAGCGTTGACCGCTTCGCGCAGGACGGATACGCCCCCAAGGTGGCGGGGCGCGGCCTTCGGGTCAAGCCCGCCGGGCGCAGGTGAGCGGCCGGCGACATGGCGGCGGGAGCGGCGATGGGAGGATTTCTGCGGGCGGTCCGGCGGCTGACGACGGCTCTGCTTCTGGCGGGCGCGGGCGGGCTTCTGCTGGCCTGGTTCCTGGCCTCCCGGTCCCTGCCGGACTACGGCGGGCGGCGGATCGCGCCGGAGCTTTCCGCCGAAGTCGAGATCCTGCGCGATTCGCGGGCCATGCCGCATGTCTTCGCCTCCAGCGAGGCCGACGCCTTTTACGCGCTCGGCTACGTCCACGCCCAGGACCGTCTCTGGCGGATGATTCTCGCGCGCAAGACGGCGCAGGGGCGTCTTGCGGAGCTCTTCGGGCCTTCCGCCCTCGGGCTGGACGAATATCTGCGGGCCCTGAATCTCTCCGGACGCTCCGAAGCCAGCCTGCGGGCGCTGAATCCGGCGACGCGGCGGATTCTGGAGGCCTATGCGGCGGGGGTGAACCTGCGGCTTTCCGAAGCCCGCACGGGCCTCGGGCGCGGCGCGCCGGAGTTCTGGCTCCATCCCGATCCGCTGGAGGACTGGCGGCCCGCCGATTCCGTGGCTCTGCTGAAGCTCTTCGCGCTCGGGGCGAGCAAGGCCCAGGCGGAGGAGCTGCGTCGGGCGCTTCTGCTGAACCGTCTGCCGCCGGAGCGGGCGCTTCTCGTCTTCGAGGCCGAGGGCGCGGCGGATCTGCCGCCGCCTCCGGCGGAGATGGGTCCGCCTCCGCCTCCGCCGGGTCCGCCTGCGCTGCGTTCGCCGCCGCCGGTCCCCGACCGCGACGCCGAGCGCCTGGCGCCTCATGTGGGGCTTGCGGCCCTGACGAGTCCGGGGGCGGCGGGAGCCTCCAACGTCTGGGCGGTGAGCGGCGCGCGCACGGCGGCCCGCACGCCGATTCTGGCCAACGACCCGCATCTTCCCCTGACGGCCCCGACGCAATGGCACATGGCGCGGCTCCAGGCGCCTGGACTGCGCGTGATGGGCGCGACCCTGCCTGGAGTCCCGGCGGTGATCTTCGGGCGCACGGCCCGCGTGGCCTGGGGCGGGGCGGCGCTCGGGGCGGATGATCAGGACCTCTTCATCGAGCGCATCGCGCCGGGCGACGGCTCGGCCTATCTGACGCCGGAGGGGGCGCAAGCCTTCCTGGAGCGCCGCGAGACCCTGAAGGCGCGGGGCGCGGCCTCGCGCGAGGTCGCGATCCGCGAGACGCGCCACGGCCCGGTGCTGCCTCTGGAGCTCTTCGACCTCGCGGCGATCACGCCCGAGGGCCATGTCCCGGCCCTGGCCTGGACGGGGCTCGCCGAGGACGACACGACTCTGGACGCCTTTCTCGGGCTGAACCGCGCCCAGACCCTCGAAGACGCGCTGCGGGCTTCGGAAAGGATCGTGGCGCCGGCTCTGGCTCTGGCGGTGGCCGACGAGGGCGGCGTGGCCATGACGGCGGCGGGCCGGGTGCCCCTGCGCCCCGAGGCGAGCCGCACGCGCGGCTATCTGCCCGCGATGGGCTGGACCGGCGAAGGCGACTGGCTCGGCTGGATGGAGCCGGAGGATCTGCCGCGCAAGGTGCGTCCGCCGGAGGGCCGGGTGGCGGCGGCCAACGCCCGCATGGGCGCCGAGGCCTATCCGCGGCACATCTCCTTCGACTGGGACGCTCCGTGGCGTCTGGCGCGGATCGAACGCCTGCTGGAGCGCGACCCCCAGACGGCGGCGGGCTTCCGCCAGATCCAGAACGACGTCGGCTCCGACATGGCCATCGCGGTTTCGCCCGTGATTCCGGGTCCGCTCTGGAAGGCGGAGTCCGAGGGGCCGCCGCCGACCGATCCGCGCCGTCTGCGCCGTCTGGAGGCGCTCAAGCGGCTGATGCTCGAATGGAACGGCGAGATGCGCGCCGAGGCCGCCGAGCCGCTGATCTTCACCGCCTGGCTCGACGTGCTGACCGGCCGTCTGCTGAAGCAGGGTCTGGGCGAGGCTGCGGCGCGTCTGCCGGGGGCGCGTCCCGAATTCCTGCTGCGGGTCTTCGAGGCGGGTCCGGTCGGCGAGGCCTGGTGCGCGGCGGCGGGATCCTCCTCGGCGCGCGGCTGCCAGGATCTGGCGGGGGAGGCTCTGGACGAGGCGCTCGACCGGCTCTCCGCGACCTGGGGCCCCGACCTCTCCGCCTGGCGCTGGGGGCGGGCGCATCCGGCGATCCACCAGCACGACCCTCTGGGCGAGCGTCGGCTTCTGGGGCTGGATCTCGGCTGGATCTTCGACATCGTGCATGAATCGGGCGGCGACGACCACACGATCAATCGCGGCCTGATGCGCTGGACCGGCCCGCAGCCTTACGCCAACCGCCATTCGGGCGGCTATCGGGCGATCTACGACTTCGCCGACCTCGACCGCTCGCTCTACGCCCTGAGCACGGGGCAGAGCGGCCATTTCCTGTCGCGCTTCTATGCGGATTTCTCGATGCTCTGGCGGGCGGGGGATTACGCGACGCTCTCCATGCTGCGCGAGGACGCCGAGGCGGGCGCCGTGGGCGTGATGCGCCTCACGCCGCCATAAACCTTTCAGCCTGCGTCCTGCGGCCAGGCCTCGCCCATGCGGGGGCGCCATTCGGGCTCCGCCAGGGGCGGGCCGACTTGATGCCCCTGGGCGTAATCGAGGCCCGCCCGGCGCAGCGCTTCGAGATGCCGGGCCGAGCGCGCCCCCTCGCCGACGGTCTCCATCCCGAGCGTCCGCGCCAGAGCCCCGAGGCTCTCCAGCAGCCGCGCGCCCTGAGCCGATTCCGTCGCGCGCTCGACCAGGGCGGCGTCGATCTTGAGCAGATCGGCGGGCAGGGCGGAGAGCCTTTCGAGATCGCTGTGGGCGGCGCCGAAATCGTCGAGGGCCACGCGGAATCCGGCGGCCCGCAGGATCTCCAGCCGCCGCGCCGCCGCGCCGGAATCGCCGAGGGCGGTCGATTCGGTGATCTCCAGCACCAGCAGGCCGGGCGCGCAGCGCGCCTCCGCGCAGAGCCGCAGGGCCATGTCGGGGAAGTCCTCCGCCTCCAGCTGCTGCGGCGCGACGTTCACCCCGAGCCGGAAGCCCGGCGCGGCCTCCCGGCTCCAGCGGCAGGCGGCTTCGGCGGCCATGCGCAGCGCGGCTTCGCCCAGAGGCCGGATCAGCCCGCGCCGCTCGGCGACGGGAATGAAGCTCGCCGGGCCGGGCGCCTGAGCCGCCGTCAGCCGCAGCAGGGCCTCGGCGCCGGAGATCCGTCCTCCCCGCAGATCCAGCAGCGGCTGGAAGAGCAGCGTCAGCCCCTGATCCTTCAGCGCGGCGCGCAGGAGCGCTTCAAGGGCGGAATCGGCGCGCGTGAGCTCCCGGCGCAGCCGCGTCCGGGCCTGGACCGCCGCCGCCCGCCAGATCCCGAGGTCGCGCCGCGCGGCCGCGGGCCTCTCGACGGCGGCCCAGCCCATGGCCAGCTCCGGTTCGAGCCTCAGGCCCCCCACCGCCAGAGAGCCCGAGAGCCGCGTCCTCATCCGCTCGCCGAGCGCCCGCGCGCCCTGGGAATCGGCGGCGGCGGCCACGAGGAATTCGAAGCTCTCCCCGAAGCGGGTCCGCAGACGGTCTTCGGGCCTCAGCCCGTTGCGCAGCCGCGCCCCGAGCGCCGCCCCCGCCGCCCGCCTCAGCGCCGGATCCCGGAGCCTTTCGGCCTCCTCGCACTGGAAGCGGGCCGAAAGCCGGACGAGCGCGCAAGGCGCCTCGCCTTCGCCGCGTCCCCGCCGGAGGCTTCCCCGTCCATCAGATCCCACAGAGCTTCACCCGCGTCGCTTCGCCTGGATTCCGGCGCGTCCGGAGCCTCTGGCGGAAATATCCGGATCACGTGAATTCGGCGGGCATCATCGCGTGAGCGGCGCGTCTTCCGCAAGCAGGGAAAAGAGGAGATGATCCTCCGGACGCCCGTTGACCTCCAGATAGCCGCGCGCGAGCCCCTCCTGCTGGAAGCCCAGACGCCGCAGCAGGCGCTGCGAAGGGAGGTTGGCGGGCAGACAGGCCGCCTCCAGCCGCCGCAGCCCGAGTCTCTGGAAGGCGTGGGTCCGGGCGGCGGCGACGGCCTCGGTCATGAGTCCGCGCCCGGCCCAGGCCTGGCCCATCCAGTAGCCGATCTGCGCCGAAGAGGCCGCGCCGCGCCGGATCTGGGTCATGGAGAGCCCCCCCACCACCTCCTCGCGCCGCTCGCGCAGGAAGAGCAGCCAGAACCGCGCGCGGTCGGCCTCCATCTCGGCGCGCATCCAGGAGAGCCGCCGCCGCCAGGACGAACGCCCGAGATGGTCGCTCGGCCAGAGCGGCTCCCAGGGCTGGAGGAATTCGGCGCTGGCCCGCCGCACGGCGATCCAGGATTCGCCGTCGGCGGCGCGGGGCGGCCGCAGGATCAGCCGCGCCGATTCGAGCCTGTCGGCTTCGCGCGCCGGCGGATCGGGCGGCTCCACCGCCTCCCGGATCCTCCGCAGAAGATCGAGGGGCGCGCGCATCTCAGCCCGCCAGACGTTCGGCGAAGGCTTCGGTCTCCAGCGCCTTGTCGATGGGTCCGTAGAGCGCGAGGGCCGGGGCCTGTCCGAGCAGACCGGCGCCGAACTCCCGGAGCCTCGGGGCGTCGGCGGCGTCGATCCGCGCGAGGGTCTCTTCGGTGGGGACCACGCGTCCATAGGTCAGCAGCTGCCGCGCGAGCCTTTCGGCGCGGCTCATGGGCGATTCGCGGCTCATGAGGATGGAGGCGCGGATCTGGGCGCGGGCGCGGGCGGCCTCCTCTTCGGAGAGATCCGCGGCGCCCTTGCGCATCTCCTCGGCGAGGGCGCCCATGGCCTCGGCGATGCGGGCCTCGCCGACTCCGGCGTAGACGGTGAATTCGCCGCTGTCGCTCTGGCTCTGGGCGAAGGCCGAGACGGTGTAGCAGAGTCCGCGCTTCTCGCGGATCTCCTGGAAGAGCCGCGAGGACATGCCGCCGCCCATGGCCGTGGCGTAGACCTGCGCGAGGGTCAGCCTTTCGGGATCATGCACGCCGGGAGCGGGCAGCGAGAAGGCGACATGGGCCTGCTCCAGAGCCTTCTTCTTGCGCCGGACGCCTCCGGTGAAGCGGGCGGGTTCGAATCCGGCGCGGGCCTCGGGGGCCATGTCGCCGAAGAGCCCCTCCACGAGCCTGAGGATCTGGTCGTGATCCACGGCGCCCGCGGCGGCCACCACGATGGAGCCGGGCTTGTAATGCCGGCCCATGTAGCCCTGGATCTGTTCGCGCTTCAGAGCCTTGACGGTCTTGCGGGTGCCGAGGATGGAGCGCCCGAGGGGCTGGCCCTCGTAGCTGACCTCCTGGAGCCATTCGAAGAGCACGTCGTCGGGGGTGTCGAAGCACTCGCCGATCTCCTGGAGAATCACCTCGCGCTCGCGCTCCAGCTCCTGGGGGTCGAAGACCGAGTCGCGGAGGATGTCGGCGAGGATGTCCAGCCCGAGCGGCGCGTCTCCGGCGAGCACGCGCACGACGTAGGCGGTGGATTCGCGGGCGGTGTAGGCGTTGATCCATCCGCCGACGTTCTCGATCTCCTCGGCGATGCGGCGGGCGCTGCGCCGCCGGGTGCCCTTGAAGGCCATGTGTTCGAGGAAATGGGCGGCGCCGTTTTCGGCGGGGGCCTCCGAGCGCGCGCCGACGTCCACGAAGACGCCGACGGCGGCGCTTTCGAGATGGGCCATGCGTTCGGTGGCGACGCGCAGGCCGTTGGGCAGCTGGTCGACGCGGATCATGCGCGGGCCTTTCCGCGGATATGGGCCTGGACGGCGGCCAGATCGTTGGGCAGGCGCGTCACGCGTTCGGGGCGTGCGTGGAGGTCGGCCAGATGCGGCGGCAGGGCGGGACGCTCGCCCGTGGCGGCCTCGACGGCTTCGGGGAACTTGGCCGGATGGGCGGTGGCCAGGGCGACCATGGGCCGCCGCGAATCGCCTCTGACGCGAGTCGCGGCGGAGATCCCGACCGCGCTGTGGGGATCGACGAGGAAGCCCGCCTCCCTGCGGATCCGCGCGATGACGGCCCGAGTCTCGGCTTCGTCGGCGGAGGCGGAGTCGAATTCGGCCCTCAGCCGCTCCAGAGCCCGGGGCGGCAGGACGAATTCGCCCTTCGCGGAGAGATCCTGCATCAGGCCGGAGGTCGCGGCGCCGTCGCGGTCGAGCAGCTCGAAGACCAGACGCTCGAAGTTCGAGGAGATCTGGATGTCCATGCTGGGGCTGCTGGTGGGCAGGGTGGCGGCGGCGCGGCGATAGGTTCCGGTCTTCAGCGTGCGGTCGAGGATGTCGTTGGCGTTGGCGGCGACGACCAGCCGCCCCACGGGAAGCCCCATGCGCCGGACGGCCCATCCTGCGAAGATGTCGCCGAAATTGCCGGTGGGCACGCTGAAGTCGATCTCGCGGCCCGGCCGCGCCCCGAGCGCCGCCAGAGCCCGGACGTAATAGACGCTCTGCGCCAGGACGCGCATCCAGTTGATGGAGTTCACCGCCCCGAGGTTCAGCGAATCCCGGAACTCGAAATCGTTGAACATGGCCTTGAGCAGGGCCTGGCAATCGTCGAAGTCGCCCTCGACGGCGAGGGCGTGGACGTTGGCTTCGGTGGGGGTGGTCATCTGGCGGCGCTGCACCTCCGAGACCCGCCCATGCGGATAGAGGATGAAGACGTCGACGTTCCCGCGGCCCCGGAAGGCCTCGATGGCGGCGGCGCCGGTGTCGCCCGAGGTCGCCCCGACGATGGCCATGCGGGCGTTTCGCCGCTGCAGGGCCGCGTCGAAGAGCTGGCCGATGAGCTGCATGGCCACGTCCTTGAAGGCGAGCGTCGGCCCCCGGAACAGCTCCATGAGCCAGTCGTTGGGCCCGATCTGGACCAGAGGCGCCACGAGCTTCGAGTCGAAGCGGCCATAGGCGGCTTCGAGCAGCGGCAGCAGCTCGGCGTCGGGGAAGGCCTCGCCCATGAAGGGGCGCAGCACGCGCGCCGCCGTCTCGACGTAGCCCAGGTCCGCGAAGGACTCGAGATCGGCTTGCGAGAAGCCCGGCCAGCTTTCGGGGACGTAAAGCCCTCCGTCGCGCGCCAGCCCCGTCAGCATGGCCTCTTCGAAAGGCAGGACCGGAGCCGCGCCCCGCGTGCTGACGTATCGCATTCGTGAAGTCTCCGTGTTCGATCCTCGCACCCGGAAGGGATGCGATGCGCCTTACTATCTCCGCCTGCGCGGCGATTGAAGGGGAATGAGGCGGCGGAGCCCTCCGCCCCGCCGCCGCTCCGGATTCAGAGGGGCCGCAGCTTCAGCGCCCGGTCTCCTGGATGCGGATCTGCCGGGCGCGGAGCAGGATGGCGTCCTCGAGCCTGCGGGCGGTGTCGGCGGCGACGGGCGCGTCGCGCCATCCGCCCACGCCGTCGCTCACCTGCCGGTTGATCACCACCTCAAGGGCGTTGGCGCTGAGCTCGGCGCTCTTCACATAGGCGGTGGCCTTGACGCGCTCGTTGGGGTTGGGCCCGATTCGCCCCCAGTCAGTGGTGACCGCCCCGCCGAGCGGATCGGCCGAAGCCAGCGGCAGGATCGAGAGCGTGTCGAGCGCCGCCCGCCAGAGATAGGCGTTGACGCCAAGCGTCTCGACGGCCCCGCGCCGCCCCGAGGCGCCGCCGAAGAGCTTCAGTCCGCCCTCGCCGAAGATTCCCGGCTTGGGATTGTGGATCGGATCCGGCGGCCCGATCTCGACGCCCCTGGGGGCCGAGCATCCGCCCAGAACCAGGGCTGCAAGAGCCGCCGTCGCGGCTGCGCGCGCGGATTTCGTCATGCGATGTCCTCTGCAAGGGGCCTCCGCCGACCGGAGCCGCCGGAGCCGCCGCCGTCCTGCGACGAGACGCAGGCGCGGATTCCTTGCGAGAATCTAAACAAGGGCGCCCGGGATGCCAAGCGCCGCAAGACGC
The DNA here is from genome assembly GCF_028688855.1 of Neomegalonema sp. GTDB lineage: Bacteria > Pseudomonadota > Alphaproteobacteria > Rhodobacterales > Rhodobacteraceae > Neomegalonema. Next base: position 299,306 of record NZ_JAQTXI010000001.1, read on the forward strand.
CTCCGGAGGGGTAAAATCCGGGGCGTTCGAAGTAAAAACTGTGTCCGGCTTGTAACAACGCGCCTTCGTCGTCAGGGGTGATCCTATTCCGGCTTGACCAAAGAGGGCCCCATCAGGCTACAAAGCGCGAGGTGGAAGAGCGTTAATCGGCTTTCGCCGCGCATGCAAACGAACTCACACTACAGTGCGAGGGACCAAATGAAGAAGATTCTTTTCGGCACTTCCGCCTTGATCGCGACCACCTTCGCGTCGGTCGGCGGCGCCTCCGCGGCCGGCCTCGAGCTGGACTTCTCCGGCAGCTACACCTTCGGCGCCGGCTATCTCCACTCCAAGGCCTTCACCGACCGGACCTCCCGCGGCGCCTTCCTCGCCGACGGCGAGCTGGTCGCCACCGCGAAGGGCACCCTCGACAACGGCCTGACCTTCGGCGCCCGCCTGGTCTTCCCGATCGAGACCTCGACCGGGCCGAGCACCACCGATCACGTCCGCCGCGCGACCCTGGTCGACGCGACCGGCAACCCGATCCTGGATGCGAACGGCAACCAGCAGTTCATCAACTACACGGATCGCGACACCGTCACCGGCCGCGCCGACTGGTACGAAGAGTCCGTGGGCTGGGTCGAAGGCGGCTTCGGTCGTCTCGAGGTCGGCCATGAGGACGGCGCTCACGACCGCAGCACCCCCGGCGTGAAGGGCACCTGGTTCAACGCGGCCAACGGCGGCGGCTTCCTCTTCGACCATTTCGACGGCACCGCCGGCGGCTGGAGCTTCGATGGTCGCGAGACCGGCGACGCGCTGAAGGTCACCTACTGGACCCCGTCGTTCTCCGGCCTGAAGGCGGGCGTGTCCTACGTCCCGAACGCGCGCGGCGGCCGCGGCGCCAACACCGAGCTGTCGAGCACGAACGACGCCTGGGAGTTCGGCGTCCGTTATAACGGCAATTTCAACGACGTCACCGTCGACGTCGGCGGCGGCTACACCATCGACCCGGCCGGCAACCGCACCGACGACGCCTGGGCCGTCGGCGGCAACCTCGGCTTCCGTCAGTTCACCGTGGGCGCGGCCTACGAGGATGACGGCAACGGCTGGGACGGCTTCGGCGTCGGCGGCGCCTACAACACGGGCCCCTGGACCTTCGGCGTCGGCTACGGCCGCGGCGACTCCATCACCCGCGTCAAGGGCGAAGTCGCGCAGGGCGCCTCGCTGGGCGTCGACTACGAGCTCGGCCAGGGCGTCGTGATCTCGGCCGGCGTCGAGTGGATCGACCCGCCGCACGCTTCGGACCGCTTCGGCGCGGGCCTCGTGACGCAGCTCTCCTTCTGAGGATCGCCTGCGCGCGCCAGTATCCGACTTTTGAGCGGGCTTCGGCCCGCTCTTTTTTCGTGCGGAATGTTCTTTTTATGTTCTATAGCGCGGACGTGATGGACCGCCCTCGGCCGCTCTTCTGGAGCGCGAGTTTTCCCTTTCGCGGCGTCCCCCACCCATGGTATAGATCGCACGCTACCGACTTGCGGATGACTTGAGCTTCGGAAACGAGCTGAACAAACGGCCGCTGGACGGCTGAGCTTTCGTTTGGACGCCGAATTTCAGGAGCATTGCGATGACCGCTGGCACCGTCAAGTGGTTCAATCCCGAGAAGGGATATGGGTTCATTCAGCCCGAGACCGGGGGACAGGACGTGTTCGTCCACATCTCCGCGGTCGAGCGGGCGGGCCTCACCACCCTCACCGAGGGTCAGAAGATCAACTTCGAGCTGATTCAGGACCGTCGCGGCCGTTCTTCGGCGGGCGAACTTCGGGTTACGGCGGCGCGCTGAACACGTCCGCCTCATGCTCTTGAAATCGGCGAAAGCGGTCCGCGAGGGCCGCTTTCGTCGTTTCGGGGGGGGCGGAAAGGAGGCGAAATCCCCTGTGAAGACAGGGGCTTGCGGCCTGAAGCGCAATCGGGGCGGGTTGGAGCTGCTGCCCGGATGAACTGCGCCGCCCCGGAGGAGCGGGAGCTCTGGAACGCCCCCGGCCCGGTGGGAAAAACGCTCCTGACCCGGGATCGGGCGCCGCCGCCGGGCGAGCGGCGGGCCGCCCGGAGAGGGGTGGAGCTCGGCTTCCCGAGGCCGCGCCTTGCGGCTTCATGGGCGCAGGGGATCGAGGCGCGCGGCGGCTTCGAAAGCCCGGATCCCCGTCGCCCCAGGGGCGATCCGCGAGGCGTGGCGGCTGGCGGCGTTGCGGAGGAGATCGCCCTCTTCATCTCCGACCTGGTTCCTGAAACATGGCGATCTTCGCCAGGAGCGCGCTCCGGATCCTGAAGATCAGGGGTCAAGTCGGGACCGGATGCGAGGCCGTCGAGAGCCGGTCTGCGCCTGTGGAACAGCGCGCCTGGGGGCGTCTCCCGCGTCATGGATCGTCGTGGATCGCCCGGATGCGGCGGCGCCGCTCTGGCGGCGGGCGCGACGAAAATCCGCCCCGGACGTGGTCCGAGGCGGATCAGAAGGCTTGAGGATGGGGCCGATTCGCCCTGAGCGTCCGGGGTTGCGGCCTCACGCGAGGCGGCTTCCGGCGTAGATGGTCGTCAGGTTGGAGACGCGGGCCAGGTTGCGGCCGTAGACGTCGCCGGCGACGATCTGCTGCTCGGGCTGGGCGCCGTAGCTCTGCTGCACGACGAAGTCGATGTCGCCGCGGCTCAGGCCGATGTCGGCCAGCTGGCGGTCGGTCATGGAGCCCAGTTCGGAGGCGAGGGCGCGGCTCTGGGCCTGGCGGGAGAAGTAGGAGACGATGCTCTTGAACATGGTGAGATCTTTCTAGAAGGCCGGTTGCGAGGCGGCGGTTCTTGCTTTCGGATCCTCCGGCTCTCCGGAGGTCCTCGCCGCTCTCTTGTGCAATGCAATATAGGACGAAACCCCCGCAGCTCCAATCCCGCTCCGGCGCATATCACCCTTGCCAGCGGCGCAAGGCTCTCTCAAAACGATTTGAAAGGGGTTGAACGGGCGAAAACCAGTTTCTTGCGCGCTCAGGGAAAAGCCTGCGTCCCGAGCCTTTCGCTCTTGCGGAAAAGGCGCCTGACTCTCCCGGAGCGAGTTTGTCCGGATCGACAGACGCCTTTCAGGCTCCCCCGGCGGCGGCTCTCGGCGCGACGCGCAACGGGGGTCCTCCGGTCGGCTTGAGGCTCAGCCGCGTGAGGGGCCGCACCTCGACGCCCTCCAGAGGCGCGAAGCTCAGGCGGCGCAGGATCTCCGCCAGAATGAGGACCGCCTCGGTCAGGGCGAAGCTCGCCCCGACGCAGATCCTCGGGCCCGCGCCGAAGGGCAGGAAGGCGCCTTTGGGAATCCGGGCGGCGCGTTCGGGCGAGAAGCGGTCGGGGTCGAAGGCGTCGGGGTTCTCCCAGAGCCGCCGATGGCGATGGATCGCATAGAGCGGGATGATGAAGACGTCCCCCGCGCGGATCTCCAGATCCCCGAGCCGATCCGGACCCGCCGCCGTGCGCAGGGCCGCCGGAATGGTCGGATAGAGCCTCAGGGCTTCGTTCAGCACCTGCTTCAGCCAGGGCAGACGGGCGACGTCGGCGAGGCGGGCGGGGGCCTCGCCGAGAACCTCGCGGATTTCGGCGGCGGCGCGCTCCTGAGCCTCGGGATGGGTTGCGAGGAGGTGGAGGCTCCAGGCCAGGGCCAGAGCGGTCGTCTCATGCCCGGCCACGATCAGCGTCAGGATGTTGTCGACGATGGCTTCGTCGTCCAGCCGGGCGCCGGTCTCGGGATCTTCGGCGGCGATGAGCCGGTCCAGAAGATCCGGCGTCGCGGAGGCGCCCCTCTGCGCCCTGCGCGCGACGGTCATCTCGCGGAAGGCGTCGCGCAGCCCCGCCACCGCCCTGGCGCCTCGCCGGATGCGGGGCCTCGGCAGCCAGGAGGGCGTCGGCGCGAGATCCAGAACCCCGAGCCTCCCCGCCGTGTCGAGATAGACGTCCACCGCCTTGCGCAGCTCCTGACGGTCGAAGCCCGCGCCGCCGCCGAAGAGCGTCGCCATGATGACGTCATAGGTGGCTCTGGCGGTTCCCTCCGAGGCGCGGACGATTCCTCCGGGCGCCCGGGCCCAGGCTTCGGCCAGTTCGGTCCCGGCGCGGGTCATGGCGGCGGCGTAGCCCTCGAAGACGCGGGGCTGGAACAGGGGCGCGATGGCCCGCCTCTGGCGTCGCCAGACTTCATCCTCCGCGAGGATCAGCCCCTCGCGCAGGCCCGGCCCGAGGATTCGCCGCGTCAGGAGGCTCTTGTGATAATTGGCGGCGTTCTCGACGAGCAGACGGCGCGTCTCCTCCGGGCCGGTGGCGTAGAAGACCCGGGGCCCGAACAACACGGGCTGCTCGACGAGGAACTCCTCATAGGCGGTCTGAGGGACCATCTCCATGTCGTCGGCGCCGCGCAGCATGCGCCAGAAGGCCCGAAGCAGGGTCAGAGGGCGCGGCGGCGGCGAGAATCGCGGCGGAAGGGCGGGTTCGGCCATGGGAGAGCCTCCTGAAGCGGCTCCCGGCATATGGGCGCGCGGCCCGGCCTGCGCAATTTCAGAGCATTGTCCGGCGACGCCGAAAGAGCTTCGCGTCGCGAAAATGCGACCACGGATCTAGGAGGCCTTCCGCCGCAGGAGCCGCGCCATGAGGCCGAAGCCGAGCGATTCCGCGCCTTCGGGGCGTCCGGCCGCCCGCCAGAGCCCCCAGAGCGCCGCCACATAGACGACCGCGCCAAGTCCCGCCGCCGCCAGGCAGAGCAGCGCGGGCGGAGTCCCTTCCGGCGCGCGCCGCAGGAAGCTCCAGACGACCAGAGCCATGGCCGCCGTGGCCCAGGGGATGCGGCGTCCCGGCGCGAGGGTCGCCCCCGGAGGCAGATCCAGCCGTTTCAGCGCCGCGCGCAGATTCAGCCCGAAATAGACCGCGCTCATGGCGACCACGCCCCAGGCGCCGCCTTGCAGACCATCCAGCCTGAGCCCCAGCGCCATGCCGCTCGCGCCAACCACGAGAGAAGCGAGCGAGATGGGCGCGAGTCCTCGGGGCGCTCCGGTGGCCATCAGCACGGGTTGGCAGTTCCCCGCCGCCGCCGTGAGGAATCCCGCCAAGGCGAGAATCCGCAGCACGGGGGCGGCCTCGGTCCATTGCGGGCCGAAGGCGAAGGCCACCAGCGGATCGGCGATCAGCGCGACTCCCGCCGCCATGGGCGCCGCCGCCAGAGCCACCGCCGCGAAGGTGACGCCGAAATCGCGGCGCAGGGCCGAAAGGTCGTTCTGAAGCTTCGCGTAGCCCGGCAGAAGCGCCCGCCGCGCCGGAGCCGCGATCTCGGTCGCGGCCAGATGGGCCAGTTCATGAGCCAGCAGATAGAGGCTCACCGCGCCCGGCCCGAGCATCCGGCCGATCAGCAGGGCGTCGAACTTCTGGCGCAGGAACTCCAGAATATTGAAGGCGAACATCCATTTGGCGTAGTCGATCACCGCGCCCAGAGCCCTGAAGGTGAAGCGCGGCCGCCAGGGCGCCAGCCGATAGGAGAGGATCAGCCCCAGAGCCCCGCCGATGAGGATTCCCCCCGTCAGGGCGCGGGAATCGGGCCAGAAGGCCAGAGCCAACCCCATCGAGGAGAAGGTCTGCGTCAGCCTCGGGAGCGCGACGTACAGCGCGTCGCGGCGGAAATCGAGGCCCTTGACGAGATTCACCGCCGCCGGACTGCGCAGGCCCTCCATCAGCGCCCCGAGCGCCAGAGCCCCCGCGATGGCCTCCAGAGCGGGCGCCGCGAAGAACTCCGCCGCCCGGCCCGCCCCCAGCCAGAGCGCCGAAGCGATGAGGAGTCCCCGCAGCAGCGTGAGGGTCCATACGGTGTCGTAATGATCGCGCCCGGCCTGCTGGTCGTGGATCAGCACGGCGTTGAGTCCGAGGTCCGAAAAGGCCTGGAGCGCCAGCATGACCGCCATGGCGAGCGTCACCACGCCGAAATCGGCGGGCGTGAGCAGCCGCGCCATGAGCATCATGCTCATCAGCCCCGCCAGACGCGGCAGAAGCCGCGCGCCGATGGTCCAGAGCGCGCCCCCCGCCATGCGTCGTCCGATGTCGCTCGCGCCCTCGCGCGGAGTCTCCGGAGCCGCGGCGGAGGGGGCGGAGAGGGTCATTCGGCGGCGAGCCGGGCGGGCGAGACGGCGGCTTGCGGCGACGAGGCCGTCGCCCGCGATTCGACGATCCGCCGGAGCCGGTTCTCCAGCGGAGCGAACTGCTCGCCGCGCGAGAGGCCTTCGCGGATGGCGGCGGGCAGGATCGGCGAAGCGCCCTCGGCGCGCTTGCGAAGGAGCAGCCCGCGCAGCCATCCGGCGATCTCCCCCGGATCGGTCGAGACCAGCCCGAGCCCTCTTTCGCGCACGAGCCTTCCGGCGGCGCCTTCGGCCCAGCCGGTGGCGAGGGTGGGGCGTCGGGCGGCGATCAGCTCGAAGAGCTTGCCGGGGATGGTGCCGCCCTCGCGGGGATCGTTCCAGCCGAGGAGCAGATTCACGTCGGCGGCGTATTGACGCGCCACGATCTCGGCGTGGGAGATGGAGGGATGCGCCTCGACGCGGATCCCGAGCCCCCGCGCAGCGGCTTCTTCGGCGGCGGCCTGCAGGCGCGGATCGCCGTAGAGATCGAGCCGGATCGCGGATTGCTCTTCGGGCGTCAGCCGCGCGAGGGCCTCCAGCACGGGGGCCATGTCGCGGCGTCCCGGATAGATCGCCCCGGCGTAGAGCAGATAAAGCCCGCCGGGCTGAAGATCGGGCCTTCCGCTGTCGAGCGGCTGGTCTTCGGGGTCGAAGCCGTTCATGGAGAGGACGACCTTCTCGGGATCATAGAGCCGCCCCAGCTCCTGGGCCCAGAGCGGCGAGACCACGCCGATCAGCGAAGCCTCCTCCATGAGGCGGCGCTCCATGCGGCGGTCGAGCGCCCGACGCCATGCGGGATGGTCGGCGTAGGAATCGCCCGCCCATCGGTCGCGGAATTCGAGTCCCCAGGGCACGTCTCCGGCGAGGCGCGCCAGATCCCGCGCCAGGGAGATCGAGGAATGCGGCGGCGCGCTGACGTAGATCACGTCAGGCCGCCAGCCCCGGAAGATCGACTCGCCCGCCTTCAGCGCCGCCGGACGCCAGCCGCGCTTGCCGTCGGGCAGGCAGAAGGCGAGCTCGTAGCTTCTGCGGGCGAAGGCGCGGGCCCGCTTGCGCAGACTCCGCCGCGCCGGAGGCGGCGCGCCATGGCCGCTGGCGGCCGCGGAGGAAGGCCCGGAGGCGCCGAAGACTCTCGCCAGAGCGCGGTCGGGCAGCAGGCGCCAGTCGGTCCAGTCGGTGCGGAAGACGCGCCAGGGGTCGATTTCGAGGTCGTGCGGCCCGGCCAGAGGCTGGGACTCCGCCGCGCAGAGCACCCGCACGTCCCATCCCGCCGTCAGAAGATGCTTGGCCAGCTTCGACGGACGCCGCGCGCCCAAAGGCGCCTGCGGCGGAAAATGGAAGGAGACGAGCAGGATCTTCACGGGGCGCGGCCTCCGGCTTCGGGAGGCCCGAAGATAGGACGCGCGGGCTTTCGGGAGGGTTTACGCCTGCGGCGCCTAGAGCAATCGCCCCATGGCGGGCTCGCGGGCCAGGATGGCGGCGAATCCCTCGCGATAGGTGGGGTAGGCCCAGGAGATCCCGAGCTCTCTCCGGATCCGCGCGTTCGAGACCCGCTTGTTGTCGGCGTAGAATTCGCGGCCCATCTCGGTGAGCCCGGCCTCCTCCACCGGGACTTCCGGCGGCGGCGCCCGGCCCAGCAGACGCGCGGCGGCGGCCATGGCCTCTTCGGGCGGACAGGGATGGTCGTCGGTGACGTTGTAGACGCGGCCCGGCCTCGGCTTGAGCAGCGAGGCCGACAGCGCCAGAGCGATGTCGTCGGCGTGGATGCGCCCGAAGACCTGTCCGGGCTTCACCGCCGTGAGGCTCCGGCCCGAACGCAGCTTCTCGAAGGGGCCGCGCCCCGGCCCGTAGATGCCCGAAAGCCGGAAGACATGGACCGGAAGCCCCGTGCGGGCGCCCAGATCCAGCCAGGCTTCTTCGGCGGCGACCCGCGCGAGGCCTCGCGCCGAGACGGCCCGCAGCTCCGAATCCTCGTCGACCCACTGGCCGCCCCAGTCGCCGTAGACCGAGGTCGTCGAGAGATAGCCGAGCCAGCCCACCCGCGCGGCCCTCCGCCCGAGGGCCTCGCCCCAGCGGGCCAGCACGGGGTCGACGCCTCCGGCGCCCGGCGCCGCCGAGACCAGAACCGCCGCGCCCTCGCCGAGCATTCCGTCGAGATCGGCGGTCTCCCAGAGCTGCGCCTCGACGCCTTCGGCCTCGGCCTGAGCCTGTTTGCCGGGCGTGCGGGCGGTGGCGAGGAATCGCCATCCCGCCGGCTCCAGACGCCGCCTCAGGGCCGCCGCGCTATAGCCGTAGCCGAAGAAGACCATGCGTTTCACGGGCTCACTCCTCATCTTCACAGGCCCGCGCCGTCCCAGACCAGCTTGAGCCCCGCCCCCAGAAGACAAACCTGCGTCAGGCCGAAGAACCAGCGGTCGGACAGGCGTCGGTGCGCCCAGGCGCCCGCCCAGACGCTCAGCGGCGCGAGCGGCGCCAGAACCAGCGCCATGGTCAGCACATCCGTGCGGAAAAGTCCAAGCGCGGCGTAGGGCGGCAGCTTGATCAGATTCGCGAAGGCGAAGAAAGCCGCCATGGTGGCCTGAAACCGCGTCTTGTCGAGATTCTGCGAGAGCAGATGGATCGTGGCGGGCGGGCCTCCCGCATGGGCCGAGAAGCTGGCGAATCCGGCCAGCGCGCCCCAGAATCCCGCGCGCTTCGCCGAAAACGCGGCGGGGCGCGGCTTGAGCCGCCCCTTGACCAGATTCCAGACCACGAAGCCCAGAGCCAGAGCCCCGAGCATCAGCCGCAGCGAATCGGCGTCGAGCCGGTGGAAGGCGGCCCATCCCGCGCCCACCCCCGCCAGAGAGCCCAGCGCCATGGATTTCACCTGACGCGCGTCCCAGAGCCTCCAGAAGCTGCGCACCGCGAAGAGATCCATCAGACAGAGCAGCGGCAGCATCACGGCGGCGGCGGTGGCCGGATCGCTGGTCAGCGCGAGCATGGGCGTGGCGAGGAATCCGGCGCCGGGGGCGAATCCGCCCTTGCTCACGCCGACGACGACGGCCGCTCCTGCGGCCGCGACCCAGAACAGGGTTTCCGGACTCATGACGGACCTGTTTTCATGGGCGGGGCTCCCCTCCGCAGGACGACGCCGCCCGGAGCGGCGGCTCCGGACGGCGTGGCTGGATTTCAGGACCCTCGCGCGCGCCGGGGGTCAGGCCCGGGCTGCGGTCGGGCGGGATCAGCGGCGGTTCTGCCGGGCGTAGAACACATGCTCGCCGATGGTGGCGGTGCGCTTGAAGGCCTGGCTCCAGCTCGGCGAGACCGAACGGGCGTGATAATGCGTGGCCTTGTCCTTGCCGCCGCCGGCGCTGATTCCGCGCCGCTCGCCGCCGAGGACGAGCTTGGCGATCTCCTGGGCGCGGCGATAGGCGCGCTGGTCGGCGATGACCTCGGGCTTGCCGTCGCAGACGAAGGAGAACTGGCAGGCGAACATGCGATGCTGGCCCTGATAGACCACCTCGCAGACCGAATTCGGGAAGGCGGCCCCCTCGACGCGGTTGAGGATGACCTCGGCCACGGCGATCTGACCATTGTAGGATTCGCCGCGGGCTTCGAAATAGACCGCGTCGGAGAGGCATTTCGTTTCGGCGGCGGCGTTGGCGTCCCTGGTGCGGTCGCGGGCGCGGCCGGTGGGATTGGCGTTGGCGCGGGCCTGGCGCGCCGCCGCGCCGACGGCCTCGCGGCCTTCCTTGAGGAGCGCGTGGGCGCCGGTGTCGAGCGCCGCGAGCCCCGAGAGATCCGCGAGCGAGGCGACGCGCACCTCGGGCTGGGGCGCGGCCTCGGGCGTGGCGATGGAGGGCAGGGCGCCGCCGAGACCGAAGCCGTGGACCACGCCGAGGGCGAAGCTTTCGTCCTGCAGGCGTCCGACGGTGGAATGGGCGTCGGCGGGCGTGGCGGAGACGCCGACGGCGGTCAGCACGGAATCCGCGCTCTCGCCGACGGTGAAGCGCATGGGGGCGCCTTCAGCCAGAAGCAGAGCCATGGGCGGCTCGACTTCGGAGATCTTGTCCAGAGTGGCCGAAGCGTCCACGCTCGCGAAGAGCGACAGGGAGGCGGCGGCGAGGGCGGCTGACCGAAGAGCGAAGCGACGCGAGCCGCCAGGTCGAACCGCCGAAGAGACCTGCGATGTCTCCATGGATCCTTACGCAATGTTTTCGGTCGGCTTGTCAGGCTCTGACCGCGGTTTCGCGGAAGCCGGCCCCCGCAGAGCGGAGCCGCGGCCTTGAGCGCCATTCAAGCGCGATCCGGTGACGGAAAGCTTTACGCGCGCCTCCAGAGAGCAGCTGCGTCAGCGTGAGGGCCATCCGTGACTGGGTTACTGAAAAGTTGCAGAATGAGTTGCAGAACTGGGCGGACTGTAGCTGAATTCAAAACAATCGTCCAGATGGAGGGGGTCCGCTCCGCTCTCACGCGAATCCGTCAGGAATTTCAGTCTCCAGGCGGGCGAAGATCCGCTCGAGACGGGCTTTCGCGGCGGCCTCTGCGACGAAAGGCGCAGGTCCGGAGCTCCAGAGGCCCGCGGGCATGGTGCGGCGCAGCAATCCAAGCCCCGCCCGGCCGTAGGAATCCCGCAGGGAGTCCCGCATCCAGGAGGCGGCCTGATCGGCGCGTTTCTCCTGAAGGGAGTCGGATTTCTCCAGAAAGGCGAATCGTCCTTCCGTCTGCGCGACGAATTCGGCGAGCCCCTCGCCGGTCTGGGCCGAGAGCAGCAGGGTGGGGGTCTTCCAGCCGTCGGGGCGCGGCGGCGCCAGCGACATGGCCGCCCGCAGATCCGCGGCCGCGCGACGCGCGGGGGCGCCGAGGTCCGCCTTGGCCACGGCGAGGACGTCGGGAGTCTCCATGAGACCCGCCTTCATGAATTGCAGGGCGTCGCCGGAGGCGGGCTGCAGGCAGACCGCCGTCACGTCGGCCAGGGCGGCGACGTCGATCTCCGATTGCCCGACGCCGACCGTCTCCAGGATCACGCGGTCGTGAACCGCCCGCATGAGGATCGCCGAGGGCCAGGCCAGAGCCGCCAGCCCCCCGAGCCTGCCCCGCGAGGCCAGCGAGCGCACGAAGACGCCGGAATCCTCCGGCGAGACGCTGAGCCGGGCGCGATCTCCGAGGAGGGCACCGCCGCTCTGCATGGAGCTGGGGTCCACCGCGATCACCCCGACGCTCAGGCCGCGCCCGCGCCAATGGCGGATGAGCGCGTCGGTGAGGGTGGATTTGCCGACGCCCGGCGGTCCGGTCAGCCCGAGGACGAAGCCTTGCGGATCGGCCCAGGCCTCGTCGAGCAAAGCGAGGGTTTCGGGCGCGCGGGGCGCCCGCTCGATCAGCGTCAGCGCCTTGGCGAGGGCGGGCTTGCCGCCCGCGCGCAAAGCCGCGAGGCTCACGAACCCTTCTCCATCCCGGCGAGCCGCCCCAGAGCGCCGCGCAGGCGCTCCAGATCGGCGCGGAGCTGGCCGAGGCGCTCCTCCTGCTCCTCGATGACCTCGGGGGGGGCCTTGGCGCGGAAGGCCTCGTTGGAGAGGCGCCCGGCGAGGCCGGATTCCTCTTTGGCGGCCTTCTCGACGGCCTTCTCGAGCCGCGCGCGCTCGGCGGCGACGTCGATGACTCCGGCCACCGGCAGATGCGCCACGCCGTCGCGCAGGGTCACGGCGAGGGCTCCGGCGGGGGGCTTGCTCGCCACGGCCAGTTCGCTCAGCCGCGCCAGACGCCGGATCAGGGCGCCGTTGCGCTGCATCCGGAGGGCGGCCTCCTGGGTGAAGTCGGTGAGGACCAACTCAAGCTGCGCCGAGGGCGGCACGTTGACTTCGTTGCGGGCCGAACGCACGCCCTCGATGAAGGCGACGATCCAGCCCATTTCATCATCGGCTTCGGCGTCGGCGAAATCGGCGGCCGCGTAGGTCGGCCAGCGGGTCAGGGCGAGGGCGTCCTCGCCGCCGGTCAGCCGCCAGAGCTCTTCGGTCACGAAGGGCGCCGCCGGATGCAGCAGCTTGAGGATCTCGGCCAGAGCCCAGGCGGTGACGGCGCGGGTTTCGGCCTGGACGGCTTCGTCCTCGCTGGTCAGCAGGGGCTTGGCGAACTCCAGATGCCAGTCGCAGAAGACGTTCCAGATATGGGCGTAGAGCGTGTTGGCGTAGTCGTTGAAGCGATAGGCGCTCAAGGCGGCGTCGAGGGCTTCGCGGGCGCGGGCCGTCTCGCCGACGATCCAGCGGTTGGACGCCTGCTTCACGCTTTTCGGATCGAAGCCCGGCACGCGGAAGCATTGATTCATCTCGCAGAAGCGCGCGGCGTTCCAGAGCTTCGTCACGAAGTTCCGCGAGCCCTCGATGCGGCCTTCCGCGAGCCGGATGTCGCGGCCCATGGCGGCCATGCTCGCCAGAGTGAAGCGGGTGGCGTCGGCGCCGTATCTGTCGATCATCACCAGGGGATCGATGACGTTGCCGATGGATTTCGACATCTTGCGTCCCTTTTCGTCCCGCACGAGGGCGTGCAGATAGACGTCGGGGAAGGGAGTCTCCTCCATGAAGTGGCGGCCCATCATCATCATGCGGGCGACCCAGAAGAAGAGGATGTCGAAGCCCGTGATCAGGACGTTGTTGGGATAATATTTCGTCAGCTCGGGAGTCTGGTCGGGCCAGCCGAGCGTCGAGAAGGGCCAGAGCGCCGAGGAGAACCAGGTGTCGAGAACGTCGGGATCCTGGGTCAGGCGCACGCCGGGGCCCTTGGCGGCGCGGGCCGCCTCATAGGCCTGGGTTTCGGTCTCTTCGCAATAGAGGTCGCCGTCCTCGTCGGTCCAGACGGGGATCTGATGGCCCCACCACAGCTGGCGCGAGACGCACCAGGGCTGGATGTTCTCCATCCAGTGGAAGAAGGTCTTGTCCCAATTGGCGGGAAAGAACTTGGTCGCGCCGTTCTGCACATCCTGAATCGGCTGGGCGGCGAGCTTCTTCGCGTCCACGAACCATTGATTCGTCAGATAGGGCTCGATGACGACCTTGGAGCGGTCGCCATGGGGAACCTTGTGGGGATGGTCGTCGATTCCGTCGAGGAGGCCCTGCTCCTCGAACCAGGCGACCACGCGCTTGCGGGCCGCTTCGCGGTCGAGTCCGCGCAGATCCTCCGGGATGCGTTCGAAGACCCAGCCCTCCGCCGGGGCGGAGCCGTCTCTCGCCTGATCCTCGAAGCTCGCGTCGGCCTTCAGCCTGGCCGAGGGCGTGAGGATGTTCCAGAGCTGCCGGGCGGCGGCTTCGGGATCGGCCGCGGCGAAGCGCTTCCAGACGTCGAAATCGTTGAAGTCATGGGCGGGGGTGATCTTGACCGCGCCGGTTCCGGTGGCGGGGTCGGCGTAGTCGTCGGCGATGACCGGGATGCGCCGGTTCGTCAGAACCAGCGGCAGCTCCACGAATTTCCCGACCAGATCCGCATAGCGCGCGTCTTTGGGATTCACGGCCACGGCCATGTCGCCGAGCATGGTCTCGGGGCGGGTGGTGGCGACCACCAGATAATTCCGCTCCTCCCAGGCCGTGGGCTGGCCCTCCTCGTCGAATTCGACGGGGTGGCGATAGGAGAGCCCGTCCGCCAGGGGATAGCGGAAGCGCCAGAGCTTGCCCTTGACGTCCACCTGCTCGACTTCGATGTCGGAGATGGCGGTCTCGAAATGGGGGTCCCAGTTGACGAGGCTTTTCGCGCGATAGATCAGCCCTTCCTTGAAGAGCTGCGTGAAGACCCGCGCCACGGCCCGGCTGAGTCCTTCGTCCATGGTGAAGCGCTCGCGGGTCCAGTCGCAGCTCGCGCCGAGGCGCTTGAGCTGGTTCACGATGGTCCCGCCCGATTCGGCCTTCCAGTCCCAGACGCGCTTCAGGAACTCCTCGCGGCCGAGATCCCGGCGCGAGGGCTGCTGTTCGGCGGCGAGCTTGCGCTCGACCACCATCTGGGTGGCGATTCCGGCGTGGTCGGTGCCCGGCTGCCAGAGCACGTCCTGGCCCTGCATGCGCTTCCAGCGGACGAGGATGTCCTGAAGGGTGTTGTTGAGCGCATGGCCCATGTGCAGGCTGCCCGTGACGTTGGGCGGCGGGATCACGATGCAGAAGGGTTCGGCTCCGGGTTCGGCTCCGGCTCCGGCGCGGAAGCATCCGGCCTGCTCCCAGAGCGCCGCGACGCGCCTTTCGGCCTCGGCCGGATCATAATGCTTCTCCATCGTCATCGCGGCTCTCCGAGGCTTTCCGTGTTCTTCCGGGATCGGAGGCTAGAGCTAGACGATTCCGCAGGCGCGAGACAAGAGCCGCGAAGGCGCGGCGGCCCGGGCGCTGCCGGGCGCTGCGGGGGCTCAGCCGGTCAGGCGGGCCTCCCGGGCTTCGGCCTGAGGCAGGCGGATGGTGATGGTGGTGCCGCGATGGGGCGCCGAATCGATGTCCATGGTCCCGCTCATGCTTTCGATGAGGCGCACGGCTCCGGCCAGACGCAGCGTGGCGCCGAAGCCGATGTCCACATAGGCGGTGCGCTCGGCGAGGAAGGGCTCGCGCACGCGGCGGAGCATCTCCTCGGACATGCCGATTCCCTCGTCGTCGATGACGATGGCGATGGCCGCGTCGCGGATCTCCGCCGAGATGCGCACCGTCCCGCCCGGCGAGGTGAAGGTCACCGCCTGGGCGATCAGTCCGCGCAGGGTCTGGGTGAGCGGGCGCGAATCGGCCCGGACCATGAAGGGCGCCGCCGAGAACTCCAGCCGCACGCCGCGCTTCTGGGCCGAGCCCTCGGAGAGGGCGGCGCAATCGGCGAAGATCGCGGCGACGGAGGCCTCTTCGTTGGAGGGCGCGCCGGGTCCGCCGTCCTCCTCGGCGAGGGAGAGCAGATCCTCGACCAGCCGCAGCAGCTGCCTGCCGCCTTCGAGGATGGCGTCCAGATGGGTCTTGATCTGGCCGTTGGAGGCCTCGGCCTGCTGGGCGGCGTGGGTCTCCTGCTGATGGCGCAGCAGCTCGGCGAATCCGAGGATGGCGTTGAGCGGCGTGCGGAATTCATGGCTCATGTTGGCGAGGAAGCGGCTCTTGCTCGCCTGGGCGGCCTGAGCGCGCTGCACGGCTTCGGTCAGGCGGCGCTCCTGCTCGATGGTCTCGCGGGCGTCGCGCGCCAGAAGCAGGCATTCGAAGAGGTCGCCCGGACGCGGCGGACCCAGAGGCCAGAGCGCCAGATTCAGCGGCGCCTCCTCGCGGCGGGTCTCGTGGCCCCGCAGACGCAGCTTGCGCCCCGTCTCCTCGTAGAGCGCGCCTTCGAGCGCCAGGCGCAGTTCGGGCGCGTCCTCGGCGGCGATCAGGGCTTCCAGAGGCCGCCCGACCGCCTCGCAGGGATTGAATCCGAAGACGCTGCGCATCGCTCCGTGAGCGGCGCGGATGCGGCCTTCCGAATCGACCTTCAGCACGGCGTCTCCGCCATGCTCCTCGATGAGCGCCATGGCGGCGCGGGCTTCGGCTTCTCCGGCTTCGGCGCGTCGGGTCTGGGCCTGGCCGAGGGCGAGCGCGAGGAAGGCCAGGGCCCCGAAGACCGCCGCGCCGAGCGCAGGCCCCATGGCTCCGGCGCCCGAGGCCGCCGCCGCGATGGGCGCCGCCGCCAGAGGCGCCATGCAGAGCGCCAGAAGCGGAGCGGGCGCGCGGGGCGCGTCGGGTTCGAGCAGGGGCGCGAGGGCCCAGAGCGCGAGGATCACGCCTTCCTGTCCGGGGAAGGCCGCGGCGAGGGCCGCCGCCGCCAGAGCCTGGGCTCCGGCGACGATTCGCCAGATCTTCTCGCGGGCCTCCGCGTTGAGTCCGAGCGTGAGCCCCGCGATCCCCGGTCCGAGCGCGAGCAGCGCGAAGGGCCAGGGAGCCCCTGCGGCCAGCGTCGAGCCCGCCAGCCCGAATCCCGCGGCCAGACGGAAGATTCCCCGCCGCAGCATGGGCCTGCGGCGGGGAGCCGGCCGCCCGCGCGCGCCCGTCGCGACGGAAGCGGGAGGGACGGCTGGAGGGACGGCTGGAGGGACGGCGGTCATCATCCTGCGGCCTTGGCGGAGTCGCGCGCGGCGCGGCCGAGCCGGTTCATGGGCAGCCAGACGATCATGTGCGTGCCGACGCCCTTCTTGGACTGGATCTCCAGCTCGCCGCCATGCAGCTTGATGAGCGATTCGGCGATGGGCAGGCCGAGTCCGGTTCCGTCGCTCTGGCGGGCGAGTTCGCTGTCGAGCTGTCCGAACTGCTCGCGGGCGATCTCGACCTCTTCGGGAGTCATGCCGATGCCGGTGTCGATCACCGCGATGCGCAGGCCCTTGGGCTCCAGCACCTCGGCGCGCAGCGTGACGCGTCCGCCGGGCGGGGTGAACTTCAGCGCGTTGGACATCAGGTTGAGGATCACCTGCTTGAGGCGGCGCTCGTCGGCGGTGAGGCCGGGCAGGGGCTTGGGCACCTCCATGCGGATGTGCAGTCCGGCGCTGGCGGCGCGGTCGTGCATGAGGGTGCGGCATCCGGCGAGCAGCGCGGGCAGGTCCACCGCCTCCTCGACCAGCTCGATGCGTCCGGCCTCGATCTTGGCGAGGTCGAGCACGTCGTTGATCAGCGAGAGCAGATGGCGCCCCGAGGAATGGATGTTCTGGGCGTAATCGCGGTAGCGGGCGTCCATGGGCCCGAAGAGCTGGTCCTTCATGACCTCCGAGAAGCCGATCACGGCGTTGAGCGGCGTGCGCAGCTCGTGGCTCATGTTGGCGAGGAACTCGGATTTCGTGCGGTTGGACTCCTCGGCGAGGGCGCGGGCCTCCTGGAGGCGGCGCTCGGCCATCTTGATCTCGGTGACGTCGAGCATGAAGCCATGCGCGAGCATGGGCTTTTCGCCCTTGTCGCCCTTGCCGCGCGCGGCCACGAGGGTCATCATGTTGCGCAGATAGACCACGCGGCCCGAAGCCGAGCGCACGCGGTATTCATAGGTCGTGAAGTCGCCCGAACGCAGCTTGCGCAT
This sequence comes from Neomegalonema sp., assembly GCF_028688855.1. Taxonomy (GTDB): domain Bacteria; phylum Pseudomonadota; class Alphaproteobacteria; order Rhodobacterales; family Rhodobacteraceae; genus Neomegalonema. The sequence continues at coordinate 316,456 of NZ_JAQTXI010000001.1, forward strand.
GCCGTCGAAGATGACGGTCTGACGGTCGTCGGGATGGACGTGCTCGACCCAGAATCCCACCGCATACCAGGAATCGGGCGGATATCCGGTGAGCGTCTCGATCTGGGGGCCGATGTAGGTGAATCTCTGCTCCTTGAGGTTGGCCTGCCAGGGGATGACGCCGGTGGATTCGGCGAGGCGCTTGAACTGCTGCTCGCTGATCTTCAGCTTGCGCAGGTTCTCCTTGTACTGGGTCTCCTGGGCGCGGAGGGCCCTGGCGGCGACCTGGCCGCGCGAGCGTTCGCCCTGGAGGAGGATCCAGGCGAGCGCCGTGAGTCCGCCGCCCACCGCCAGCACCAGCAGCGAGGCGACCCGCCCGACGCCCGGCGCGCCCGGCGTGGCGCCGATCAGATCGAAGCGCTGGGCGTTGAGGCCGAAGGAGAGGCTCCAGGGGGATTCGGCGCCGCGCATGAGCGCCATGCCGCTGGGCTGGACGAAGACCGGCTTGGCGGCGGAGGCGCCGAGCGGTCCGGAGAGGATGCGGGCGTTGGGCGTCCCGGCGAGGGCGCGGGCGTCGATCAGGGCGCCGATCACGCCCTTGAGCCGCCCGAACTCTCTGGGCGGCGCGGGGATCTCGACATATCCGGATTCCGGATCGGCGGGGTCGATGAGGCGCCTTTCGGGAGGCGCGGCCTCGGGGGCCGCGATCAGGGGGGCCAGCATCCAGACGACCGCCTGCGGCCCGCTCTCCAGCCTGAGGGAGGGGATGGGGTCTCCGTTGGGGGCGATCAGCGCCGAGACCACGGCGCGTTCTTCGCCGATGGCTGCGCGCAGCGCGTCCTGAGCGGCCTGCATGGCGACGTAGGCGGCGGGCAGGCGGTTGCCTGCGGTGAAGGGGAAGGCTCCGCGCTGGGCGTCCTGGCCGGGCGCGAGGAAGCGCAGGGGCAGGAAGAGGCTTTCGGCGCCTCGCGTGAGGCGGGTCATGCCTTCGGCGTTGTGCATGGCCATGAGCTCGGCGGCGGCCTGGTCCTCGACGGCCTGGAAATAGCCGACGGCCCGGATGGCGGGCGAGGCTCTGGCGGCCTGGGCGGCGGCCTCGCGGAAGATGCGGGCGAACTCCGGCGCGTCCTGCGGCTCCCGCGATTCGGCGAGGGCGGCCTCCAGACGGTCCAGGGCGCTGCGGACGGCTTCGAGCCGGTCCGCTGCGGCGGCCTGGGCCTCCGCGAGCTGCCGCGGAGCGTCCACATGACGGTTCAGGGTCTTGGACGAGCCAAGGAACAGCAGCGCCGCCGCGGCGAAAAGGACGCCGATCGCCGCCACGGCGAGAGTTTGCGAAAGTCGCCCCAACATGTCCGGCTTGATCCATCATCTGAGAAAGCGCCTGCTGAGGGCGCGGACCTACAATGGAAAGACGAGGGCTAAATTTTGGTGAACGCGGCCCGGAGCCCGAGGCGGATTCCTCCGGGCCGCGGCCTCCGGGCGCGTCTCTCCTGCGCGCAAAGGGACCCGCACAGGGCGGAATCCGGCCGAATCCGGCGTTTTCTCGCCGGGTTTCGCGGGATTCAGGCGACGGCGAAGAGGAATCCCGCCAGCAGCAGGCGATAGATCACGAAGACGGTCATGTCCGCCTTCTGGAGATAGCGCAGCAGCAGCTTGATGGTGGCGCAGCCGACGAGGAAGGTCAGGAAGGCGGCGATCAGGGCGTCGCGCAGGAAGGCGGCGTCGGCCTCCATGGCGAGTTCTCCGGTTCCGGCGGCGCCCGCCGCGAGGATCAGCGGAATCGAGAGCAGCAGCGAGAACCGGATGGACTCGGTGCGCGTCAGCCCGAGGAATCGTCCCGCCGTGGTGGTCACGCCCGAGCGGCTGGCGCCCGGAATGAAGGCGCAGGCCTGCGAGAGTCCGATGATCAGGGCCCCGCCCCATCCGAGATCCTTGATCTCCTTGTCCTCGGGGAAGAACTTGTCCGCGACGTAGAGCGCCACCGCGAAGACCGCCATGCCGACGGCGATGACCTTCAGCGACCGCATGTGCGCGCCTTCTCCGCCCATGAGATAGAGCCCGAGCCCCGCCGCCAGACCCGGAACCGAGGCGAGGATCAGCAGCAGCGCGAGCTTCGCATCCGGTTCGTGGAAGCGGCCCCGCAGGGCGAGCCAGAGTCCCCGGAAGGCCCGCCGCACCTCCGGCCAGAGACAGACGAGGATCGAGCAGAGCGTGGCCAGATGCAGCGCCAGATCCACGAGCGGCCCCTGATCGGGGAATCCGCCGAGCTTGCTGACCAGCACCAGATGCGCCGAGGAGCTGATGGGAAGGAACTCGAAGACGCCCTGAACGAGCGCCAGCACGACGATATGCAGAAGGGACATTTCGGATGCGGACTCCGCCGAGAGGCTCCGGAAGGGGAGCGGCGGCGCAGGCTAGTCCAATCCTCGCGGCGGCGCGAGGGCGCGAAAGCGCCTTGTCCTTCCTGAGGGGGATCGGCCAGAGGGGGGGGCGAAGGGCGCGGCCTGGCCCGGCTTGACCCTTCGGCGCTGCGGCGCCCATATGAGGGGCCTCATTCCTGTCGAGGACCTTCCCCCATGGCGTCTCCCATCGTTCCCCTGTCGATTCTCGAACTCGTCCGCGTGACGGAGGAGACCGACGCCCGTCAGGCCCTGCTGAACGCGCGGGATCTGGCCGCCCACGCCGAGGACTGGGGCTATGGCCGCATCTGGGTGGCCGAGCATCACAACATGTCCGGCATCGCGAGCGCGGCGGTTTCGGTGGTTCTGGGCCATATCGGCGCGGGCACGACGAAGATCCGGATCGGCGCGGGCGGGATCATGCTGCCCAATCATGCGCCCTATGTGATCGCCGAGCAGTTCGGCACTCTGGAGCGGCTGTTTCCGGGGCGTGTGGACCTCGGGCTCGGGCGGGCTCCGGGCACGGATCAGCTGACTCTGCGGGCCTTGCGCCGCAAGCCGGAGGACGCCGACCGCTTCCCCGACGACGTGCTGGAGCTTCAGGCCTTCCTCGCGCCTGCGGGCGAGGGCCAGCGCATCCGGGCGGTTCCGGCGGCGGGCACGGAGGTCCCCTTGTGGATTCTGGGCTCCAGCCATTTCGGGGCTTCGCTGGCGGCGATGCTGGGCTTGCCCTACAGCTTCGCCTCGCATTTCGCGCCGGACGTCCTGCTGACGGCTCTGGAGATGTATCGTGCGCGCTTCCAGCCCTCGGAGCAGCTGCAGAAGCCCTACGCCATGGTGGGCGTGAACGTGATCGCCGCCGAAACCGACGCCGAGGCCCGCCGCCTCGCGACCACGCAGCAGATGTCCTTCGTGAACATGTTCCGGGGCGCGCGTGGCCTGAGCCAGCCGCCCATCGACGACATCGAGGCCTACTGGACGCCTCAGGAGAAGGCGCAGGTCTCGCGGATGCTGGCGCGTTCGGTCTACGGCTCTCCGCAGACGGTGCGGGCGGGCCTGGCGGCTCTGGTCGAGGAGACGAAGGCCGATGAGCTGATCATCGTCTCGGACGTCTACGACCACCAGACGCGGCTGAAGAGCCTGCGTCTGATCTCGGAGGCCATGGGGCTCTGAGTCCTCCGCTCAGGGGATCCGGATCGCCTGCCCGTGCCGGAAGACGACCACGCCCTCTTCGCCGGAGAAGGTCAGGTTGAGCGTCAGCCTGACTCCGTCTCCCGTGAGGGACTTCCGGCAGGCGATCCGGGCCGCGCCCGCCCCCTGGCAGAGGAATCCGAAATCCTCCATGCGCGAGGCGAAGACCTTCTCCGGCAGCCGGAAGGCGACGTCGAGATCCGCGCCCCTCAGCCCGAGCGACGGACGGCCTTTCCGGAGGGCGGCGCCATGATCCTCCAGCACGGCCAGGGAGATCCTTTCGATCCTGGTCGCGAAGGAGGAATCCCTGACGCTGGCGCTTTCTCCGTGGAAGGCCTTCGCGAGGATGGCGGCGGAGAGCGTCAGGCCGATCAGAAAGAGCTTCAGCATTCCCGACATTCCGTCTCCTTCCCGTCGTCGGCTTCTCTCCGGGAGAGGGTTAAAGGCGAATGCTGGCCTTCCGGTTAATCCTCAGGAGGCGGAGAAGGCCGGGTGGAAGACGACGCGTCCGGAGGGGCGCGGCTCCTCGAAGGCCAGGGCGAGGAGATATTCCGGCGGCGCGCCCTCCAGCTTCAGGTCGGGATCCTGCGCGAATCCGAAGCGGCGGTAGTAATCGGGAAAGCCGACCAGGACGCAGCCTTTCGCGCCCTGCGCCTTCAGCCGTGCGAGGCCCTCGCGGATGAGGGCGCCGCCGATTCCCCGTCCATGCAGATCGGGCCGCGCCGAGACCGGACCCAGCCCGAACCATCCCCGGTCCTCGCCCTCGATGGTCGTCGGCGAGAGGGCGAGATGTCCGACGGGCTCGCCTTCGTGGATCGCGACCAGCGAGAGGGTGAGGGCTCCGGCCGCGCGCAGGGCGTCGAGGACCGCGCCTTCGGTTCCCCGGCTGTGGGGATTGAGCCTGAAGGCCGCCTCGGTCAGCAGACGCAGGGCGGGGGCTTCTTCGGGACGCTCCTCGCGGATGTCGATCTTCATGGTTGTCCTCCGTGATGTGGATCAGGCCTTCAGGGCGCGCACCTGCTCCTGAAGCGCGGGGATCATCTCGGCCTCGACCCAGGGCCTTCGCGCGAGCCAGCCGTTGTTGCGTCCGCTGGGATGGGGCAGCGGCAGGATCTCCGGCCAGAGCTCCCGCCAGGCCTCGACGCTGGCGGCCACGCCGCCGCGCCATTGCGCGCCCAGAACCCATCTTTGCGCGAAGAGGCCCAGAGCGAGGGTCAGCCGGATCTCCGGCAGGGCCTTCATGAGCCTCGGCCTCCAGGTGGGGGCGCAGATGGCGCGCGGCGGCAGGTCGCCGCCCTTTCCGGCTCCGGGATAGCAGAATCCCATGGGCGCCAGAGCCACGAGATCGGGATCGTAGAATTCTGCGCGCGTCAGCCCGAGCCAGGTCCGGAGCCTCGTTCCGCTGGCGTCGTCGAAGGGGCGTCCGCGCTCATGGGCGACGTGGCCCGGCGCATGGCCCACGACGAGGATCCGCGCTCCGGCGCCCGCCTGGAGGATCGGACGCGGCCCGAGCGGCAGATCCGCGCAGATCCGGCAGGCGCGGATTTCGGCGAGCAGGGAGTCGAGGCTTTCGGCGATCATGGCCTCAAGCTCGGCGCGAGGCCCCGGAAAAGCAAGAGGCGCAAAGCAAGAGGCGCGGAGTCTCCTCCGCGCCTCCGGACTTCACCCGGCCAGAACCGTCAGAACTTGCCCACGGCGTTGATGAACCACCCATGGGCGTTCTGGTTCACGTCGAAGAGGTCGTCCCCGAAGGCGGCGAAGTTGTAGCCCGCGCCGAGTTCGAAGTTGTCGCCGAAGCGCCGGTAGACCGCCACCAGAGCGCCATGACGGGTCATGTCGGTCTCGATGTCGTGGAGCACGCGCCATTCGGCCATCGCGTCCCAGTTCTCGAAGAGCCGGACCTTGGCGTGAGCCGCGCCATAGGTGAGCCGCGTGGCGGCCCATCCTCCGGCGTTGCGCTCCTCGCGGATCTCGCCCTGCTTGTAGGCGCCCTTGGCGCCGAAGGTCAGGCGCGGCGTGACCCGGTAGGAGGCTTCCGCCGAGACCAGATGCGCGCGCTGGTCCACGTCTCCCGAGACCTGATCCGGAGCGGGCAGGTCGTAAAGATAGGTGTAGCGGGCGAGCAGGTTCAGACGGTCGTTCTCGACGGGGCGATAGGCCAGCCCCACCGAGGCCTCCCAGAAGCGGGCGTCGCGGGCGGAATCCGCGCGGTTGTCGGTGTGCGAGACCGAAGCCTTGGCCAGCAGCGTGGTGGAGGGCGTGGCTTCGTATTTCGCGCGGGCCGTGGCGAGCCACTGATCCGTATCCTCCTCGCCCCGGTCGCGGCGATATTCCGCCTTGCCCGAGAGCTCCAGCCGCGAGGTCTTCCAGCGGGCCGAGGCCGAAACGGCGTCGCGTTCGGCGTCTCCGCCGTCGAGGTCCAGATCCGAGCGCTGATAGCTCAGGCCGAGGCTCAGATCGTCCAGGGGCCGGATCTCGGCGCCATAGAGCTGGCTGGTCTCGAATCCGCCGTCGCGCCGGACGCCGAAGAGGTTCTCCTGATAGACGTCGAGGCCGTTCGCGACGTTGGCGCGCTGGCCGAGGGTGAAGGCGTGGCGCCGCTCGTCCTCGCGGTCGGTGGAGTGGGTGTAGCTGCCATAGACCACGTGATCGGGGCTGCGCCGATAATCCACGCCCACGGTGGCGCCGTTTCCGCGCTCCTTGAAATGGGCGTATTCGGCGTGGGCGGTCAGGGTGTCGGAGAGCCTGGCCGAGAAGCCCACCGCGCCGCCGGTGGCGTCCACGTAGTCGCCTTTCTCCATGACCGAGGTCTGACCCCGGACGTAGAGCTTCGCGCCGTCCATGACTTCATAGGAGAGGCGTCCGCCGAGGATCAGGGCGGAGACTTCCGGCTGACGACGCTGGATCTCGGCCTCGTAGCGGGATTCGAAGGAGAGGCCGAAGCGTCCGAAATCCTTGTCGATCTGGGCGGCGGCGGCGCGTTCCTTGTCGCCGTCGAGATATTCGCCTTCATGGGCGCGCAGGGCGAGGCGCAGATCCTCGTTCGGGCGCAGCTCCACCGAGCCGCCGAAGCTGCGGCGGAAGCCGTCGAGGGCGCTCTGGACGTTGGAGTATCCCGCGTCGCGTTCGCGCCACCAGGCTTCGGCTTCTCCGGCCCATCCGCCGTCGAAGATCTCGGCGAAGTCGGCGCGGGCCTCGACCGAGAAGGCGTCGCCTTCGACCGGGCGTCCGAGCGAGCCGGAGAGCTCGTGGAAGGTCAGGCCGCCGTCCTCCGAGGCGCGGATGTCGGCGCGTTCGAAGGAATTGCTGCGGGCCCATTCGCCGCGGATATAGGTGCCGGGCTTCCAGCGCAGCGCGACGTCGGCGCCCATGAGCTCATAGGCGCGGGCGTTTTCGGCGTTCTCCTCGATATAGGTTCCGCCGATCTTCAGATGATCGCCGAGCCAGGCGAGGGCGCGGCCGCCGTAGGTCCATTCGTCGGCCTCGCCGAAATCGGGGACATATTCGTAATCGGCGACCAGAAAGACCATGTCGTCGCCGAGGGCGCTGGTGGAGATCACGTTGGTTCCCGAGCGCCCGGCGAAGCTGCGCAGCGGATTGGTCAGCAGCACGCGGCCCTGGATGTCGTTGATCTCGTAGTCCTTGCCGGGGACCAGCGCGACGCTCTCCAGCACGCGGCCGCTGTCGCGGTCGCGGACCTCGACGCGGAGCTTCTCCGAGCCGGTCACGATGTCGCGCTGACGCAGGTAATAGAGGCTGCCGCCGGTGCCGATGAATTCGTTATGCGCGGCGGCGGTGTTGGGCTGCGAGGCGAAGGCCTTGGCCTGGAGGCGGGCCTCGCCATAGCTGGTGGCGGCGCGGCTGACGTATTCCGCCCGCGCGCCGTAGAGCGAGCGCTCGTAGCGGGCGAGTTCGGTTCCGGTGAAGCCGGTGTTGTAGTTGCCCCACATCAGACTTGAGTCGCCGTCCTCGACGCGGACGTAGAACTTGCCCTGGGTGTCCACGTCGGAGCGCGCGACCGAGCCGTCGCCGTAGACGGGATAATAGCGGTCGGGATCGAGGCGGCGGAACATCTTCCGGGGATCGCGGTAATCGACGAAATCGTCGAAGAGATGCTTGATCTCGTTTTCGTGGGTGTCGGCCTGGGCCGTGATGAGGTAGCGGCCCTGGATCTTGCCCTTCAGATAGAAGGCGAGGCGTCCGTTGGCGAAGACGTCCTCCTCGAAGCCGTCGGTCCCGACGGCGGCCTCCAGCGAATCGGAGACGAAATCCTGGCCGATGGTCAGATCGGCGAGACCGACCATGAAGAAGCTGTTCTCGGGCACCTGCGCGGCGACGTTGCGGGTCCAGACCACGCCGTCGGGCGCGGCCAGCTCGACCGGAATCTCGTAGACGCCGGGGCGGCGCAGGCTCTCCCAGACGAATTCGCCCTTTTCATTGACCGGGATCTCCTCGCCGGAGACCGCGACCAGCCAGCCCGGAGGCACGCCGGCGCCGCGCACGGCGACTCGTCCGCCCATGATCGGAATGGACTGCCGCGCCAGCGAATCGCGGCCATAGGCCGAGCGCGCCGGACGCTTGAGCGTGGGATGGTCCGGATCGGCGGTGAGGAGCAGATCGCGGGGCTTGGTCTCGTCGCGGCGGCCTTCGGCGTCATAGGCGCGCACGACGTATTTCAGGTTCTCGCCGGGGCTCAGCGGGCGTCCGTCCGAGACGGCGCCGTCCCAGACCACGGGGTCTCCGAGCCGGGCGCCGGTCAGCGTGGCGAGGGGCCGGGCGCGATTGCGGTCGGCTTCGCGGAAGAGGACGACCTCCCAGCGGTCGATGAAGGTCGGGTAGTTCGAGAAGCTGTGGAAGACGGCGGGCTCGGCCAGGCCGCTCCCGGCCAGCAGGACGGCGCTGGGCGCGATGGCGTCGAGCCGGGGATCGGCGCTCTGGGCGTCGGCGGTCGCGGTCAGGCTGGCGCCGAAGGGCAGCTCGACGAGGCTGCGGACGCTGACGTCGGCGCATTTGGCCTCGGGGCAGATCTCGCGCGGCCTGGTCGTGAAGGCGGGCTTGGGCGGCTCGACCACGACCGGCGGCGGCGGGGGCGGGGGCGCGACGACCGTCGCCTGGGGGACGGGGCAGGCGGCGCCGACCGGCACGGTGATTCCCGTGTCGAGGCAATAGCGCCCCGTGACCACCGGCTGCGGCGCGGGCGTCAGGATCGGGGCGGGGATCGGACAGGCTTCGCCGGGCCTCAACGCCCGCCCGAGGGTCGGGCAGAAGGGCGCGGGCGCCATGGGCCCCACGAATTGCGGCCTGGGCGTCTCGATCACGCCGCGGCTCAGCGGGACCGGGACGGCCTTTCCGGCGCCGGGGGCGTCGGCTCTGGCCTCTTGGGCGCCGAGCAGCGCGCCCGCAAGGGCGAAGGCGCGCATGGGTCCGGCGCTGGTCGCGTTTGATCCGAAGATCATCTGGAAGAGACCCTTCGAAGGTTCGGGCTGGGGCGCAGGATGCGGGAGCGGAAGCAGGGTCGGACCGCCCGCCGGGATCGGCGAGAATCCGCCCTTGAGGCCGCCATGGGCGGGTCCGCCCATGCCCTGGACTTCGGAACGGACGTGGACCCGGCTCATGATCTCGGCGGGCAGCATCCCGGCGAGGGCCTGATGGACGGCGGCGACCCGCCCGGCGTTGAGCGCGGCGTCGACGTTCCCCTCGCAGGGACGGCACTCCACGACGACCTCTCCGCCGCCCTGCATGAGCAGATGCTCGGCTGCGGCGGTCAGGGCGCCCGCCTGGGCGGGGTCGATGGAGGCGGTTCCGGGCAGGAAGCAGACGGCGCCGATCTCCGCGACCTGCTCTGTGAAGAAGCCTTGCGGGGCGGGGCAGCTGACGGCGAAATTCGCGGCCTGCATGGGGCCTCCGGTCAGGCGCAGGCGCTGCGGATTGACCGAGACCACGCGCGAGCCCATGGGCAGCGAGGCTTCGTCGAGCTTGATCAGCATGTTGCTGCCGCGCAGACGATCGGTGAAGCGCCCGTCCGCGATGTGATAGCGGCCATGGGCGTCGGTCTCGATGACGAGTCCCTCCACCGTGGCGAGCCGCGCCCCGGCGACGCCGCTTTCGGCGCGGCATCCGCTCGTGACGACGATGGTGAGCAGATGTCCGCCGCCCGGCGCGGGGGTCACGGCGCGCATCATGCGCAGATCGCCGCAGCCCGCGAATCCGCTCGGCAGCGGCGCCTGAGCCCATGATCCGTCGGGCGCGAGGGCGGCGTCGAATCCCTCGGCGGTGACGAGCCGCAGGGCGGGGATCTCGGGCCGGGCGAGCCGGGCGCGGATGACGATCTTTCCGGCTTCTCCGCCCGCCCCGACATGGAGCGGCGCGAGATCGCCGAGCGTCAGCCCGGAGGCGAAGTCTCCGGCGAGGGGCTCGGGGCCGGCTCCGCGGTCGACGGTCAGCCCGCCGGGCAGGAGCGCGCCGGGCGCGAATCCGCCCGAGAGCGTGATCCGCGAGGCCATGGGCTGATCCTGCCAGCCGTTCATGTCGCAGTCGTACCAGACCTTGCCGAAGACGACGGAGTCGTCGAAGACCGTCGAGCCTTCAAGGATGATGATTCCGCTGCGGCCGGTCTGGATGGGCAGGAAGCGCCCGAATCCGTCGCGGCGATGCAGAACGGCGAGGTTCTCGGCGTAACCCGGAGGCGCGGCGTGGGAGATCCGCATGGCGTAGCCGACCCTGAGGCTTCCGCCGGGCTGCAGCGTGATCGGCCCGAAGATCGGATTGCGGCCTTGCAGCGAGAAGGGGACGACCTCCTCCACGACGCCGCTCGCCTGCTCGACCGAGAAGGACTCGGCGACGTAGTTCAGCCAGGGGGAGGGGCGATCCTCGATATAGACGACTTCATTCGCCGATCCGGTGTTGCTGACGGAGATGCGGAAGACCACGGCTTCGCCCTGCGCGACGGCCTTGTCCGGCGTCTCCTTCGTGACGCGCAGATCGACGACGGCGAAATCCAGCGCCAGATCGACGTCGCCGAGGTCTCCGTCGGCGACGATTTCGGTGCGCGTGGAGAGATCGACGCCGAAATATCCCGAATCGGCGGGGGGCTCGACATGGGCGGTGTAGCGCCCGCCCGGGGGGCAGGTCTGATCCTCTCCGAGCCGCAGCCGCACGCCATAGGCGCCGTCGGCTCCGGTGGTCTGGGGCAGCGAGCCTTCGGCGAAGCAGATGGAGGCCAGCGGGCCGCCGAGCGGCCCGGTCAGGCTGACCAGAGCGCCGGGGATGATCTCGCCGGTGGAGGCGTCGCGCACCACGCCGCCGAACCAGATGGTCGGGGGGCCCGCCGGAACGGGGGTCAGCTCCGGATCCACCTGATCGCGTCCCCCTGCGGAGAGGGGATCGGAGGTCCGGGAATCGACGGCTGCCGGAGGATATGCGGTCGAGCCTGCGGGAGGCCTCGCCGTGGCCGTATAGATTCCGCCGCTGGGGCAGGCCGCCGCATCAGCGCCCAGATCGATGTGGTAGACATGCCTTCCTGCGGCGTCTGCGGTCTGGGCGGCGTTTTCGCCGAAGAGGCAGGCGTTGGGCAGGGGCTGGCCGTTCGGCCCGCTCACGACGACCCTTGCGCCGGGGATGGTTTC
>NZ_JAQTXI010000014.1 GCF_028688855.1 Neomegalonema sp.
TCGAGGACGGCCTCCGTCGCGGAGATCCAGTCGGCGGGATCCTGCTCGGACCAGCCCGGATGAAGCCGCGAGACCGTCAGCGGCGCATGGGCGGAGCCGAGGATCCTCTGATCTTCTCCGATCTGCAGCGCCTTCACGCCCGAAGTGCCCAGATCCAACCCCAGATAGGCCATGCGTCTCGTCTCCCCTGTCGCGGTCTCCGCCGCCCTCTGCGCGTCGGCGCGCCATGTTGCGGCGGCCCGGCGCGGCTGTCCACAGGCTTTCGGGCGGCGCTCAGAGCGGCGGAAGCAGCGCCGGAATCTCCCCGAGCGCCGAAACCCGCGCCGCCGCGCCGGAGGGAGTCGGCGCCTCGGGGGCCTCGCAATAGAAGATGGCCGTCAGCCCGAGCCGCGCAGGGGCGGCCACGTCCCAGACCGGATCGTCGCCGATCATCCAGGCGGCTTCCGGCGGGGCGTCGAGCAGCGCCAGAAGCGAGAGATAGGCGGCGGGCTCGGGTTTGCCGAAGCCCGCCTCCTCCTCGATGCGGATCGCCTCGAAGCGGCGCGCCAGATCGAAGCGCGCGAGCTTGCCGCGTTGCCGCGCGCCGGAGCCGTTGGTCAGCAGCCCGAGCCGGATTCCCCGCGCCGCCAGTCCGTCGAGCAGGGCCAGAGCCCCCGGCTTGAGGGCGATGGTCTCCTCAAGATAGGTCTCGAAGCGGTCGGCGATGCGGTCGGCGTCCACGCCATGCAGGGGCTCGGAGCCCCCGGGCCGCGCCAGATTCAGCCGGTGGAAGGCCGAACGCACCACCTTGCGCCGCGTGACGTCGCCTTCCAGCCGCCAGAGCTTGCGGCCTTCCTCATGGGCGAGGAAATCCAGCACGCGCGCCAGCACCTCGGCCGTGACCCATCGGCCGTCATGCTCGCCCAGAGCTTCGGCGTGTTCGGAGATGATCGCCGACCAGGTGCGCTCCGGATGGCGATAGGCGGTCAGCAAGGTGTCGTCGAGGTCGAAGAGGATGGCCTCGGGACACGGCGGACGGCCCCCGCTCACGACGAGGCCTCCCGGGCCGCCGCCAGGGCCGCGCCCGCATCCGCCGGAAGCCCGAGCGCCCGCAACCCATGGGCCAGGGCCGCGAGATCCTCCAGAACCGTCTCCAGCCGCGCGCGCGGCCCGGTGTGGTTCAGCCGGATCAGACGCTCGGCGCCGGGCCCGACTCCCGCCGTCAGGGCGTGCTCCGGAGGCGCGACGGCCAGAAGCGCGGCGACGGAGATCCCCTCCGGAAGCGCCGCCGCCGTCACGAGGTTGGAGGCCTGCGCAGGCGGAACCCAGGCCCGCCCGGTCAGCGCGAGGACTCCGGCGCGGGCGGCGGAGGCCGCGCGGCGATGGCGGTCGCGCAGGGCCGCCAGCCCCTCCGCCTCGACCCGCGCGAGGCTCCCGGCGAGGGCGTGGAACTCCAGCGCCGAGGGCGTTCCGGGCAGGGCTCCCCTGCCCTGCTCCAGCCAGAGCGCGCGCTGATCGGCCAGAGAGAGGATCGACGGCGCCTCTCCGGAAGGGGCGATCTTCGCCCAGGCGGCGGGCGAGACCGCGAGCGCCGAGACTCCCGCCTGTCCGCCGAGCGCCTTCTGCGGCCCGACCGCCACGAGATCCGCGCCGAGCGCGGTCAGATCCAGCTCATGCCCGCCGACCGAGGCCACGGCGTCCACCACGAGGAGGGCCCCATGCGCCTTCGCCAGAGCCGCGACCGCCTCCAGAGGATTCAGGATCCCGGAGGCGCTTTCGGCGTGGACCACCACGAGGATGTCGAAGCGCCCGCGTTTCAGCGCCTCCTCGACCAGCTCCGCCGCGAGGGGCTTTCCCGGCTCGGCGAGGAGATCGACCACCTCGACGCCCGCGCGCCTCAGCCAGGCGCCGAACCAGCGCCCGTAAAGCGAGGTCACGAGATTCAGCGCCCGCCGCCCCGGCGCTCCCAGCGAGGCTGCGGCGGCCTCCAGCGCCACCATGGCCTCGCCCTGGATCAGCAGGAGGTCGTTCGTCGTGTTCAGGATCCGGGCGAAGGATTCCGCCAGATCCGCATATCCCGAGGCCGGGAAAGGCGGCGGATCCGGCGGAGTCGACCAGACGACAGGTCTCATGGCGTATCCTCCCAGGGACGCAGCCGGGGCGAAGCCGCGATCAGGCGACGCAGGAGCGCGCCTTTCGGCGCCTTGGCGATGTCTTCGGCGGGGCCGGTCTCGACGATCCGTCCCGCCTCCATGACCGCGATCCGGTGCGAGATCGCCCGCACCACCGCCAGATCATGGCCGATGAAGAGATAACTCAGTCCCATCTCCCGTTGAAGACGCGCCAGAAGCTCCAGCACCTTCCCCCGCACCGAAGCGTCGAGGGCGGAGACGGCTTCGTCCAGCACGATCAGCCGGGGCTTCGGCGCGATGGCCCGGGCGATGGCCACGCGCTGGCGCTGCCCTCCGGAGAGCGCCGCCAGAGGCCGCGCCGCGAGATCCGGATCCAGCCCGACCTGAGCCAGCCGGACGGCGATCTGTTCGGGCCAGGCGCGGCGCGGGGCGATCTCGTGGAGGCGCAGGGCCTCGGCCAGAGCGCCGGAGACCGTCGCGCGCGGATGAAAGGCCGTCGAGGGGTCTTGAAACACCATCTGCATCGCGCCGCGCGCGCGCCGGAGTCCGCCGCCCTTCAGCGCCAGCCAGTCGCGCCCCTCGAAACGGATCGCGCCCGCCTCAGGCTCGGTCAGCCGCAGCAGAACCCGCGCCAGAGTGGATTTCCCGCAGCCCGAAGGCCCCACCAAGCCGAGAGTCTCCCCCGCCGCGATGGAGAGCGAAACCCCGTCCAGAGCCTTCGCGCCGCCCCGAGCGTCAGAATGCGCGTAACGCTTGGTCAGCCCCTCGACCTCCAGCAGGCTCATGGGGCCTCCCCGACGAGACGCGGGCTGTCGAGATCCAGATGGGCCGCCAGCAGACGGCGCGTATGGGGATCCTGCGGATCCTCGATCACCCGCCGCGCCGGACCGATCTCCACGAGGCGCCCCTCGTGCAGCACCGCGATGCGGTCGGCCAGACCGGCGGCCAGGCCCATGTCGTGAGTCACGAAGAGCAACCCGAGCCCCTCCCCTTCGCCGAGCCCCCGCAGCAAGGCGACGATCTCCGCCTGAACCAGCGCGTCCAGCGCCGACGTCGCCTCATCCGCCACGAGCAGGCGCGGCCCCGGCGCCATGGCCAGAGCTATGGCGATGCGCTGGCGTTGTCCGCCCGAAAAGCGATGGGGCCAGGAGCGCAGGGCGGCTTCGGGATCGGGGATCCGGACCTTCGCCAGAAGTCCGGCGGCGCGAGCGAGCGCCTCCCGTCTGCTCAGAGGCAGGTGGCTGCGCAGGGTCTCGATGAAATGCCCGCCGATGGAGAGCAGCGGGTCGAGGCTGCCGCCCGGATCCTGAAAGACATAGCCCACGTCGCGCCCGAGCCGCATCTCCCCGCCCGGCCGCAGGATCTCGCCTTCGACCCGCAGGCCTTCAGGCGGCAGGCCCGCCAGGATCCGCGCCAGAGTGGATTTCCCCGAGCCCGATTCCCCGATCAGCGCCAGACGCTCGCCCGGCGCCATCTCCAGCGCGACGCCCTTCAGAGCCGGACGCGCGGCGTTCGGGTAGGTCGCGGTCAGCCCCCGGCAGAGGAAGAGCGGCGCGGTCATGCGCGCCTCTTCCTGGCGAGCACCTCCGTCACGGCCTCGCCGAGCAGATAGACCGCCACCACCGTCAGAGCCAGCGCCGCCCCCGGAATCATCGAGAGATAGGCCGCCGAACGCAGCTGATTGCGGCCTTCGGCGATCATGCGGCCCCAGGTGACGGCGTTGGGATCTCCGAGCCCGAGGAAGGAGAGGGCCGCCTCGGTCAGCACCGCCCCCGCGACGATGGTCGCCGAAATGGCCAGCACCGGCGGCAGGGCCAGAGGCATGACCAGCCGCAAGGCGATCTCTCCCGACCGCATGCCCATCACCCGCGCCGCCGCGACGAAATCCGCCTCGCGCAGACTGAGCACCCGGGAGCGGACCAGACGCGCCGGACCCGTCCAGGCCCCGAGCGCGATGGCGAGGACCACCGTCCAGAGCGAAGGCCCCAGCGCCGAGACGAAGGCCAGAGCGAGCAGGAATCCCGGCACGATCTGAAAGGCCTCCACCACGCGCATCATGGCCTCGTCGATCCAGCCTCCGGCGAATCCCGCCGCCGAGCCGACCGTCGCGCCCAGCAGCATCGCGACCGCCGCCGCCGCCAGCCCCACCGCCGCCGAGGCCCGCGCGCCATGGATCAGCCCGGCGAGCAGGTCGCGCCCGAGCCGGTCGGTGCCCAGAGGGAAGTCGGCGTTCGCGAAGGGCCGGATCAGAGGCCGCCCGACGATGGCCAGCGGATCGCCCGGCGCGAGCAGCGGCGCGCAGGCCGCCACGAGGAGCAGGATCAGCAGGAGCCCCCCGCCGATCCAGGCTTCCGGACGACGCAGGATCTCACGCAGCATCGCGCCCCCCCGATCCGACGCGAGGGTCCAGCGCCCCGTAGGCGAGATCCGTCAGGATGTTGGCGAGCGTCACCATGAGCGCCGAAACCAGCACCACCGCCAGCAGCAAGGGGGCGTCGCGCCCGGCGACGGCCTCCTGCGCCAGACGCCCGAAGCCCGGAATCCCGAAGACGCTTTCGATCACCACCGATCCCCCGAGCATCGCCCCCGCCTGAAGTCCGAGCATGGTGACCAGCGGAACCAGCGCGTTGCGGGCGGCGTGGTTCAGCGCGACGCGCCTGTCCGGCACGCCTCTGGCGCGGGCGGCGAGCGCGTAATCCTGTCCCCAGGCCTCGACCATGCCCGAGCGCATGACCCGCAGGAAGAGCGCCAGATAGATCATCCCCAGAGCCGCGACGGGCAGGACCAGATGCCAGGCGACGTCGGCGGCGCGGTCGAGCCCCGTCTTGCCCGAGGCGATGGTCTCGATTCCCGAAACCGGGAACCAGCGCAGCCGCACCGCGAAGATCACCGACAGCGCCAGCCCCAGCCAGAAGCTCGGGACGGAGTAGAGCAGCAGCGAACCGCCCGAGAGCAGCCGGTCCGTCCAGGAGCCCGGCCTCCGCCCGGCGATCAGCCCCAGCGCCGAGCCGATCAGGAAGGAGATCCCCGTCGCCGCGCCCATGAGCTGGAGCGTGTTCGGCAGACGCTCCATGATCGCCGGGCCGATGGGCCGGTTCAACGCGAAGGACCAGCCGAAATCTCCCTGGACCAGCCGCCCGAGCATGAAGGTCAGCCGCGAGAAGACGGATTGATCCAGCCCGTATTCCGCCCGCAGAGCGGCGGCCATGCGGGCGTCTCCGCCGCCGATGGAGACGAGCCAGGCGTCCACCGCGTCGCCGCCCGCGCGGTCGAGCAGCAGGAACACGCCCACGGCGACGATCAGCAGCGCCGGAACGCCGCCGATCAGCCGCCGCAGCAGGAAGCCCGCCAGAGGCCTCACGCCTCCTGCTCGAGATCGGCCCAGTTGGAGACCGCCCAGCGCGGATTGCTCGCCAGACCGCGCAGCCGGTCGGAGGCGACCGAGGTGAAGGACCAGTCCGCCACATTGATCAACGGCAGATCCTCGGTCACAAGCTTCTGGAAACGCTTGTAAAGATCCACGCGCTTCCCGGAATCGAGCGTGATCAGGGCCTCGTCGATCAGGGCGTCCAGCTCCGGATTCTCGTAGCCGCCCTGATTGGAGAAGGGCGTCCCGGCCGGAACCCCCGAGCGCACGAGAATGGTGGTCGAGATCGCCGGATCGGCCCGGAAGACGGTCGGCGCCACGGCGAGATCGAATTCGTGATCCGTATAGACCGCCTTCTGATGCCCCGCGCTGTCGTTCGCGACGATGACCGCGTCGATCCCCACCGCCGCCAGAGCCTGACGCAGATAATCGCCGAATTGCCGCGTCTCGTTGAAATAGGGCGCAGGCAGAAGCCGCAGCTTGAAGCGCGTCCCGTCGGCGCCCGCCGGATAACCCGCCTCGTCGAGCAGGGCCCTGGCCTTCTCGACGTCATGGGGATAGAGCTCGACCTCCGGCGTGTAGAAGGTCGGGTCGTTGGCGGGCACCGGCCCGGTGGCCTCGGCGGCGTAGCCGAGGAAGATGGCGTCGAGGACGAACTTCCTGTCGATGGCGTGGGCGATCGCCTGCCGGACCTTCAGATGCTTCAGATGCGCGTTGCGATGGTTGATCTCGACGGTCAGCTGATAGGTCAGGGCCTCATAGCCCTTGGTCACGACCTCCAGCCCCGGAACCTCCGAAACGCGCTCCAGATCGGTCAGCGGCACCGCCGAGAAGGCCGCGAGCTGGATCTCTCCGGCTTCAAGGGAATTGGCCGCCGCCGCCCGGTCGGGCAGCACGCGATAGACCAGTTCGTCGATCTTCGGCTGATCGGGCGCCCAGTAGGCGGCGTTGCGCCTGAGGAGGTAATATTCGCCCGGCTTGTGCTCGCCCCAGACGAAAGGCCCCGTGCCGATCAGGGCGGCGTTGGCCGGATTGGCGGCGATCTCCGTCCCCTCGTAGACATGCTTGGGCAGCACCGCCGAGACCACCGGCAGGGCGTTGGCGACGAGCTGCAGGGGCGTCGGCTTGGAGAAGCGGAAGACGGCCGTCTGGTCGTCCGGCGTCTCGACGTCCTCGAGATTGGCGAAGAGGCTGCGTCCGATGTTCTGGAGCGGCTTCCAGACCTCCAGCGCCGAGAAGGCCACATCCGCCGAGGTGAAGGGCTTCCCGTCATGCCAGAGCACGCCCTCGCGGAGCCTGAAGGTCACGGCGAGGCCGTCCTCCGAGCCCTCCCAGGAGGTCGCGAGCAGCGGCCTGAGCCCGCCCGCCTCGAAGGAGGCCTCCGCCAGAGGTTCGACGATCTTGGAGGCGATGAAGAAGACGCCGTTGGAGGCCACGATGGCCGGATTCAGCTGACGCGGCTCGCTGTCCGCGGCCACGACGAGCCGTCCGCCCGCCGCCAGAGCCAGACGCGGAAGGGCGGTCGAGGCGAGCAGCCCCGCCGCGACGCCGATCAGGCCGCGACGAGAGATCAGGAACGACATGGGAAAGCCTCCATCTGCGCTTCGGCCCTGGCGCGGCGAAGTCCGTCTCCGCGAGGCGCCGGGCCCGCTCCTGCGGAATATCCGCCAAAGACCCGGCGGAGGGAACGGCTTTCTTGCGGCGGACCGGCGTCCGGACCCGGATTTTTCGACATGAGGATTTCCGCTTTCCGGATCCGGCTTCGCTCCGGAGACCCTCTGAGGAAGCGCCGGATCATCCTTCGGCGTCGAGGATCTTGAAGAAGGCGCGCGCAGCGCGCTCCAGCTTCTCGGGCGAGAGGGCGGTGAAATCGCGATCCGTCCGCAGCTCCAGCCTGCCCCGCGCGGCGGCGCACCGCACCCCCCTGCCCTTCCAGAGGAAGTTCACCTCGCGCTTGTCGAGCGCCGCCGCCGGAGTCCGCCCGGCCTCCGCCTCGACCGCCAGCCCCAGAGCCGCCGCGCCGCCCTCGGCGAAGAGCCGCAGAAGCCCCATCTCCTCCTCTTCGCCGCGATCCGCCGGAGCGGCGCGCAGAGTCCTCAGCAGCGCCTTCGCGCCGCCTTCCTCGGCCTCCAGCCGCTTGAGCGTGGCGAGCCCGAGCGCGCGCGGCATGGCTTCGGGATGACGCAGCCCCTCCCCCACCCTCTCCAGCAGATGCGCGAAATTGCGGATGTAGACCCGCTTCTGACGCCCCGCCGAGCCGAAGAGCGTGGCGATGGCCTCGTCGAGGCTGCGGGCGTTGGTCTGGGGGTCCTCATGATAGGCCCGCGCCAGAGCCGCCATCTCGGCGAAGGAGATGTCCCGCCGCACGAGGTTCTCGTCCACCATCCGCCGATAGAGCCCCTCCAGGGTCTCGCCCTGCGGGGTCAGGGCGGCGGGGATGCGGCCATAGGCCTCGACGTCTCCGGTCTCCGCCAGCAGCTCGCGGAAGGCGGTGAGGCGCCGCAGGCCCTGCACGAGCTCATGGCCTTCCCCCGAGGCCTCCACGCGGATGGGGTTGGAGAGGCCCAGCGCGCGGATGCTGTCCTTGAGCTCGTCGATCTCGGGATCCCGCTTCGGGGCGCGGTCGCGGGTGAGCTTGCCCGTCTTCACCTGGTCCAGAGGAACGAGCTCGATCACCAGCCCCAGCCGGCGCAGCCCGACGAATTCATGCGCCAGACGGTCGTTTTCGGCGCGGATCTGGGCCTCGGCGCTCTGGCGCTGACGCAGGGCCTCGGAATTCTCCTGGATGGCGGCGGCCATGGGCCCGCGCCGCCCGTCGCGCGCGCCCGCGCCGAGCCTGGCGGCGGGCGGGACAGGCGCCTTCGCGGAGGCCTTCGGCGGCCTTGTCCCCGCGGGGACAGGAGCGGACGCCTCCGGCGCGGCTTCCGGCTGCGCCTCGGGGAAATCGATGTCGAAGACGCGGCGGCGGCTCATGGCGTTTCCTCCATCTTCTCCCATGCGGCGAGCGCGTAGCCGCGGAACTCCTCGTAGGCCCGGTCGAAGGAGGCGCGCGCGCGCCGCCAGGTCTCGCGCGTCATGCTGCGGTAGTCGATTTCATAGATCGAGGAGAGGAACCGCCCCGATTGCTCGACGGCGCGGGTCATCTCGATCTGGTGCTCGGCCACGCGCTCGCCGAAGACCTTGCGGAAGGCGGCGTCCATGGCGCGGTGCAGGTCGTTGTTCGCCTCGAAGCGGGTCAGCAGGAAGCGGACGTCGAGGAACTCCTTCACGGGCGGCGTCCCCGCGGGGACGACGGGCGCGGCGGCCAGATCGCCCAGCGCCTCCGCGAGCTGCCCGATGAAGGAGGTGGTCGAATCATATTCCCAGTAGCCCGGCCCCGAGGGGATGTAGAGCATGTCGGCGGCGAAGACCGCGTTCATCGACTGATAGCCGATGGCGGGCGGGCAATCGAAGATCACGAGGTCGTAGGCGTCCGGCGCGAGGCTGTCGAGATAGCGCGAGACGGCGGCGTAGAAGGACCATTCCGGATTCAGATGCCGGTATTGCGCCGAAGCGAACTCCACGAAGGCGGAGTTGGCGCAGGAAGGGATCATGTCGATGGTCGGCCAGCAGGTCGGGCGGATGAAGTCCTGAGTCCGCAATTCGCCGAGGCCCAGATCCATCAGGGAGGCGGGCAGACGGCGGCGGGGCAGGGCGGCGCCGCTCTCGGCGCCCGTGGGGACGGCGTTGAGCCGCTCCGTCTCGCGGATGAGGTCGCGCGCCATGACGCCCCAGACCGTATGCTCTTCGGAGACCTCGGTGAGGCCCATGGCGTGGGAGAGCGTCGCCTGAGGATCGAAATCCACCGCCAGAACCCGATAGCCGTCGAGCGCGGCGGCGTGGGCGAAATGCAGCGCCACCGTGGATTTCCCGGCGCCGCCCTTGAAGTTCGCCACCGCCGCCCGCAGGGCGCGTTTGCCGGCGGGCCGGGGGGGCATCAGCGTTTTGCGGCCGATCTTCAGGCGGCGGCGCAGTTCGTTGATCTCTTCGAGGCTGTACCAGCGCTGGCGGCCGTCCTCCTCGACCAGCCCGGCGGGCAGGCTCGGATCGGCCATCATGCGTCCCCGCAGGGTCGAGGGATTCGCCTTGAGGATCAACTCCCCGAGCTCCCAGCTCGAGAAGCGGCGCAGGGTCTTGACCATCTGCGGAGAGAAGGTCTGCTGACGGATCCAGCCCTGAAGCTTGAGCGATTGAGTCTGAAGTCGGCTCAGATCTTCATGGGTGAACATCGGGGGAGGGCCTCAGGCTATGGGAACGCAAATCGCTGATTCGCGATTATTTGCGTTTCGAGCAAAAAGGCAACGCTCTTTTCCGGGGCGCGGCCTGTCCCCGCGGGGACAGGCTGACGCAGCCTCAGGGGGCGATCTCGATCTCGCCTTCGAGGCGGGCGATCTCGAAGCGCGAGAGCCGCGCCTCCGCCTCGACGCGCCAGAGGCCCGAAAGCGGCAGCAAGGCCCGCTCGACGCGCCAGAGCCCGTCCGGCTCGCGCTTCGCCACATAGAAGAAGGGTTCGATTCCGCTCTGAGGCCGCGAAAACCCGATCCGCAGCGCCTGAGCCTCCAGAGGCCCGGACTCCGGCGAGGCCAGGCGCAGGTCGATCCGCAGAGGCCCCGCATGGCCCGGCTCGGCGCGGATCTCGGCCCGGGCCTCGGGGCCTTCGAGCCGTCCCAGAACGCCCTCCGCGGCGGGGGCGGCGGCGGGCGCGTTCAGGGCCGGGAGCGTCCCGGCCTGCTGCGTCAGGACGCGCGGCGGAGCGGCGGCGCGCAAGCCCGCCGTGAGGCCCAGCATCCCGAGGGTCAGCGCCGCCGCCAGCCCGACGGCGTCCCGCAGACGGCGCCGCGCCGGAGCGGAGCCCTCCAGAGCGGGCTCCATCAGGCGCCGACGGCTCCAGAGCGCCAAAGCCAGAAGCAGGAGCAGCAGGAGAATCTTGCAGAGCAGAAGGAGTCCGTAAGCCGTCAGCCAGCCGGGCCCCGGCCTCCCCAGCCGGACCGCCGCCAGCGCGATCCCCGAAACCACGACGGGAGCCAGCGCCCAGGGCAGCCATCGGGAGAAGCGCCCCAGCGCGGCGGAGGCCTGCGGCGTGGAGCGCGCCAGCAGAAAGCCGAGCGGCGCCAGGGCGCCGATCCAGACCACCAGCCCCGCCGCATGCAGGAAGACCGCCGGACGCGTCAGCCATTGCGGCGCGGCGGCGGCGGCCTGGCCGCCCAGCGCGAGCGCCGAGGCCCCTGCGGCCAGTCCCGCCAGAGCCAGAGGCGGACGCCATTTCGGCAGGGCCAGAGCCAGAAGCCCCAGCGCCAGAGCCGCCGCCGCCATCAGCGCCATGGAGCCGGAGGAGGTCGCGAGTCCAGCCCGCCAGACTTCGGGATGGATCGCGTCGTTCAGCGGGCGGCCGAGGGCGTCGAGGCCCTGGAGGCTCACCGAGAGGGGCAGGGCGATCAGCCCCGCCACCCCGAGATCCTGCGCGATCTGCCGGGCGCGGGCGGGCAGGGGAGGCACCAGAGCCCCGAAGACCGCTCCGCCGAGGCCGAAGAACAATCCGGCGTAGGTCAGGGCGCGGGTCAGCCAGACGAGCGGCTTCAGACGGGAATCGGCCTGGCTCGGCGCGAGCGCAGGCGGCGCGGCCTCGCCTCCGGAGGCGGCGATGGAATAGGCCACGGAGCCGTCGAGGGGATGGCCGTCCGCGGAGGCCACGCGCCAGGCGAAGACCTGCGGACCTTCCGCCGCCCCGGCGGGCAGGGGCGCGCGGATCTCCCGTCCGCCGGTCGTCGCGGCCGTCAGGTCGAGGGCGACGCCGTCCGGGCCGGTCCGAGAGGCGGCGGCGAACCGCAGGATCGCGGCCTCGGGCGCCTGATCCAGAACCGCGTCGGGCTCGGGGAAGGAGGAGAGGAAGGCCGCATGGGCGCGCGCCTCCTGCGAGGCCAGGACCAGGGCCAGGCTCAACAGAAGAAAGGCCAGCGCCGCGCGCAGGAAGGAGGAGGGACGGAACATGACGACGGCTCCCGAAGCAAGAAGATGGAGGCACGCAGGCGCCTGCCGATGCGGGTCCGGAGAAGGATCCGGCCGCCTGCGGAAGGCCGCCTCCGGGAAGGAGGGGGCCTGCGCCGCTTCAGGTCTCCGGCGTGACGGGCGCGCCTTCGCGGGCGTCGCCGCAGGCCCGCAGCGACGGCGGAGGATCCGGGCCGCCGGGAGGCCGGTCCGGCGCAAGGCCCCGCAACGCCGGAAGCTTCAGCGCTCCGGCGAGTCGGGTCGGGGCGTCGGAGGCTCCCGCTTCTCGTGTGGCCGCCTTCTCGCGACGCGCAGCCGAAGCGGCTGCGCCGGAGAAGGCTCCAGGCTTGCGCCGAGGCATTTCATACCGTTCGAAGAAAAATCCTGCGGATTCTGTCTATCACGCGCCTGTTTTTGTTCCAAAATAAAACATTCCTGAAAATTCATGCTGAATTCAGGCCGGATTCAACGCCGGATTCCCCGCAGGGACCGCCTCCCGGAGACGACGAAAAACCCCCGACCTGTGGAAGGTCGGGGGTCTGGCCGCATCTTCGCTCCGGAGCCTTCTCCGATCCGCCGTCGCCTCAGGAGAGGGCGAAGAGGGGCTGCTCTCCCGAAGGCGGCGGCGCAGCAGGAGGCGGAGGAGGAGGCTCTTCGGAGGGCGGCTCCGCAGGCGCGGGCGCAGCCGGCCTGATCCGGAACCAGGTCACGTAGAGCGCGGGCAGGAACAGCAGCGTCAGGATGGTGCCCGCCATGATGCCCCCCATCATCGAATAGGCCATGGGACCCCAGAAGCCCTGATGCGCGATCGGGTAGAGCGCCAGAGTCGCCGCCACGGCGGTCAGCATGATCGGGCGCATGCGGTGCTCGGTGGCCTCGATCACCGCCGTCCATGGATCGTCGCCATGAGAACGCAGCTCCTCGATCTGCATGATCAGGATCACCGAATTGCGGATGAGGATGCCCGCCAGCGCCAGAATGCCCAGAATCGCCACGAAGCCCATCGGCGAATTGGTGATCAGCAGCGCAGGCGCCACCCCGATCACCGCCAGAGGCGCCACCGAAAACACCAGGAACAGACGGCTGAAGCTCTGGAGCTGGATCATCAGCACCGTGGCCATGGTCAGCAGCATCAGCGGCACCACCGCCGCGATGGGGCCTTGCGCCTTGGCGCTCTCCTCGACGGGGCCCGCCACCGAAAGCCGGTAGCCGGTCGGCAGCGTGGCGGCGAAGGCCTCGATCTGCGGCGCGAGATCCTGGACGATGGTGGTCGGCTGGGTCGAATCGAGCACCCCGCCCTGAACCGTGATCGTCGGGACGCGGGCCCGCCGCCAGACCACGGGCTGCTCCAGGCCGTAGGAGAAGCTCGCCACCGCCGAGAGCGGAATCGAGCCGCCGTCGCCCGTGGCGATCTGGAGGTTCCGGAGCGTCTCCAGAGACCCGCGCTCCTCGGCCTCGGCCCGGGAGATCACGTCGATCAGATAGACGTCGTCGCGCAATTGCGTCACGGGGACGCCCCCGACCACGCCCTGCAGGATCCCCGCCACCGTCTGGGAGGAGATCCCCAGCTGACGGGCCCTCTCCTGATCCACCTGGACGGTCAGGCGGAGGGCCGCCTCCATCCAGTCGAAGCCGACGTCGTAGACGCGCGGATGGCTCTCGACGACGTTGGCCAGATCCCGCGCCAGACCGCGCAGGGTCTGGATGTCGGGGCCGCTCAGGCGATATTGCACCGGGCGTCCGGCGGGCGGGCCGAGGGGCAGCAGCTTGACCTGCATGTCCACCCCGACGAACTCCTTGCGCGCCAGAGCCTGCAGCCGCGCCCGCAGGCGGTCGCGCGACTCCATGTCCTTCGCGATGATCACCGATTGCCCGAAGGCGGGCGTGGCGGGCAGGACGTCGAAGGAGAGCACGAAGCGCATGGCCGTCTGGCCGACGTAGCTGCTCCAGGAGGCCACGTCCGGATCCTCCTTCAGATGGGCCTCCAGCTGGTCCATCCGCGCCCGGGTCGCCGCGAAGGAGGAGCCGTGCGGCAAGGCCATGTCCACGATCAGCTCCGGCCGGTCGGAGGCCGGGAAGAAGGCCTGCTCCACGAAGCGCATCAGGAAGATCGCGCCGCAGAAGGCCAGGATCGTCGCCAGGATGGTCAGCCAGCGGAAGCGCATCGCCAGACGCAGCAGGCCGCCGAAAACGCGCGCGACGAGGCCCTTGCGTTCGGCGTGCTTCTTCATCCTGTCCGGCAGGATGGTCACGCCGAGCAGCGGCACGAAGAGCACCGCCACCACCCAGGAGACGACCAGCGCCACCGCGATCACCACGAAGAGCGAATGGGTGTATTCGCCCGACATGCTGTCGTTGAGGCCGATGGGCATGAAGCCCGCCACCGTCGCCAGAGTGCCGGTCAGCATGGGGAAGGCGGTGTGGGCGTAGACATGGGTCGCCGCGACGGGCAGGGGATCGCCCGCCTCCAGCCGGGCCACCATCATCTCGACGGCGATCATGGCGTCGTCCACCAGAAGCCCCAGCGCGATGATCAGCGCGCCCAGGGAAATGCGCTGCAACGAGATGTCGAGATATTGCATCGTCAGGAAGGTGACGCCCAGCACCAGCGGAATCGAGATCGCCACCACCAGGCCCGCCCTCAGCCCGAGGCTGACCAGACTGACCAGCAGCACGAAGGCCACCGCCTCGAAGAGCGCCTTGAGGAAGCCGCCCACCGCCTCCTCGACCACCACCGGCTGATCGGCCACCAGATGGACCTCCACCCCGAGGGGCAGGCTCTGGCCGATGCGCGCCATCTCGGCGTGGAGGGCGTCGCCGAACTCCAGCAGGTTGGCGCCCGCCTTCATGCCCACGCCCAGCCCGATGGCCGGTTCGCCGTTGAAGCGGAAGATCGAGGAAGGCGGATCCACGGGCCCGCGCGTGACGGTCGCCACGTCGCCGAGCCGCAGGAAGCGACCCCCGACCCGCAGATTCACCTCGCGCAAGGAGTCCTCGGAGGCGAAGCCCCCCGAGACGCGGATGCTCACGCGCTGCGGCCCCGCCTCGACCACGCCCGAGGGCGTCACGGCGTTCTGGGCCTGGAGGCTCTGGATGATCTGGTTCTGATCGAGCCCCAGCGCCGCCATGCGCCGGGTGGAGAACTCGAGATAGACCGCTTCGTTCTGGGCGCCGATCAGCTCGATCTTGCCGACGTCGGGCACCCCGAGCAGATGGACGCGCACGTCGTCCACATGGTCGCGCAGCTGGCGCCAGTCGAGCCCGTCGGCGGTGAAGGCGTAGATGTTGCCGTAGACGTCGCCGAAGTCGTCGTTGAAGAAGGGGCCGACCACGCCGTCCGGCAATTGCCCGCGGATGTCGCCGATGGAGTTGCGGATCTTCGCGAAGGCCTGGGGAACCTGAGGGCCCTTCACGGAATCGTTCAGATTGACGAAGATCACCGTCTGACCGGGGGTGGTCATGCTGCGGCTGAAATCCAGCTCGGGCAGGGCTTCGAGGCGGCGCTCGATGCGTTCGGTCACCTGTTCGAGGGTCTGCTCGACCGTGGCGCCGGGCCAGTTGGCCTGGATCAGCATGGTCTTGATGGTGAAGCTCGGGTCCTCTTCGCGCCCGAGGCTCATGTAGGACAGGACCCCCGCGAGGCTCGCCACGATCATGAAGTACCAGACCAGCGCGCGATGATGCAGCGCCCAGTCCGAGAGGTTGAATTTCCCTTGCGCGCTCATCGCGGCGCTCCCTCTTCGACGCGGACCTTGCGGCCCGGCTCCAGACTATGGACGCCGGAGACCACCACCCGCTCGCCCGCCGTCAACCCCTCCAGCACCCGCAGGCGCTTGTCGTCCAGCGGCGCGACCCGCACCGTCCGGGGCGAGACGGTGGACTCCGCCGGATCCACCACCCAGACCCGAGCCCCGGAGCCCTCGCCCTGAACCGCCGAGACCGGCAGGACGAAGCCCTGAGGCCCCGCTCCGGCGGCCTCCTTCGGGAAGGCGTCGATCAGGACCCCCGACCAGAAGGCCCCCTTGGGCGCGTTCTCCAGAGCCAGACGCGCGCGGCGGGTCCGGCTGGCGGCCTCGGCCAGAGGCGCGATCTCGCGGATTCTGGCCTGCGCCGTCGCCGAGGGATCGGCGCGCAACCGGATCTCGAAGGCCGCCCCCACCGCCAGACGCCGCGCGGCCTCCTCGGGCAGATCCACCACCGCCTCCAGGCGGCTGAGGTCCGAGAGGGTCACGACGGGCTGTCCGGCCTGGACCGTCTGGCCGGGATCGGCCTGAACGGCGGTCACGACGCCGTCGAACTGCGCGAAGAGCACGCTCTGATCGAGCTGCTCCTGAGCCTTGGCGAGGGTCGCCTCGGCCTGGGAGACCGAGGATTCGGCGGCCTCGCGCCCGAGCCGCGCGGCGTCGAGGGAGGCCTGGGCCGCCACCTGTCCCCGCACCAGAGCCGCGGCGCGGGATTCCACGCCCCGCGCCTGATCGAGATGCGCCCGGGCGCCCTCCAGAGAGGAGCGCGCGCCCTCGACCGCCAGCCGGTAGGGCAGGGGGTCCAGCGCCGCGAGCCTCTGGCCGCGCCGCACGGAATCGCCCACCTCCACGCGACGCTCGATCATCCGCCCGATGAGCGGAAAGGCGAGGTCCGCTTGCGAACGCGCCTGGATCGAGCCGGGAAACTTCTCCTGGGCGGCCTCTCCGGGCCGGACCACCAGCGTCAGCGCCGGACGCGGCGGCGGCTCGGGCGGAGGCGCCTTGCCCTCGCCCTCCCCGCAGGCCGCCAGCAGGACCAGCGCGCAGAGCGCCGCAAGAATTCGCTTCATGATCCGCCCCCAGACATGATCTCGACCTTCTGCCCCGACCGCAGGAACTGCCCTCCCGCCGTCACGACCCTTTCTCCGGGCGCGATCCCGCCCCGGATGGCGAAGCGGCCGGTCTCGTAGCGCTCGACCTCCACGCGCCGCAGACTCACCGTGGAATCGCCCGCCGCGATCCAGACCGCCGGAGATCCGCCGTCCGAATAGAGCGCCGTGGAGGGCAGGATGATGAAGGGATGCGGCTCCAGCTTCATTTCGCCCACCACCGGCGCGCCGGGCTTCATGGCGGGGAGGGGCTTCTCCACCCCGACCTTGACCTGGACGGCGCCTTTGGCGTCCACGCCGGGGGCGACCTGACGGATGCGCCCGTCCGCCGTCGCGGAGGGATCGTCCAGAAGCGAGATCTTCACCGAAGCCCCCATGAGCGCCATGCGCAGGGCCTCTTCGGGCGCGTCGAAGACGGCGTCCATCGGCCCCTCCGAGACGAGGGTGAAGGCGGTCTGGGCCGCCGCGAGGACCTGGCCGACCTCGATCTGGCGATCCGAGATCACGCCGTCGGCGGGCGCGACGAGGATCGTCTGGGCCGCCTGGTCGCGCGCCATGGAGAGCTGCGCCCGCAGCGCCTCGCGCGAGGCCTGGGCGCGGCGCAGGGCCTCCAGGGCGGCTTCGTGGTCGCGGCGGGTGGTGAAGCCCCGCGCGAGCAGGGTCTCCTGACGTTCGAAATCGGCGGAGGCCTGGCGGATCTGCGCCTCGGCGGCGGCGAGCCCCGCCTGAGCCGAAGCCGCGTCCGCGTCGAGGATCTGCGGATCGAGCCGCGCCAGCTCCTGACCGGCGCGCACCCGATCGCCGACGTCCACGGCCCGCGCGACCACCCGGCCGCCCACCCGGAAGCCGAGCGACGTCGAGCTGCGCGCCTCCATGGCCCCGGCGATGCGCACGGTCTGGGCCACGTCGTCGGAGCGGGTGGTCTGGACCGTCACGGCGGTGCTGACCCTGGGCGGAGGAGGGGGCTGCTCGAAGCAGCCGGTCAGAAGCGTCGCGGGAATCACGAGGAACGCGAGGCGCGAGAGCGAAGACGGACGCTGCGTCACGACGGGACCTTTCGGCGGGACTCTTCGGAAGAGGCGCGCAGCCTATTATTGACTTTCCAGTCAGTCAATAATAATTCTGGCGGGAGCCCCCGACCTTCGATGGAGCCCGACCTCCCATGGAGACTGCATGACGGCCCGTCCGCGCGCCCGCCGCAAGGCCGAACGCCCCAGCGAGATTCTGGAGGCGGCCTTCGAGGAATTCGCCGAGAAAGGCTTCGTCGCCGCGCGTCTTGAAGACGTGGCGCGCCGCGCAGGCGTGACCAAGGGCACGATCTACGTCTATTTCCCCACCAAGGAGGCGGTCTTCCTCGCCATGAGCGAAGCCTTCTCCCAGGAGATGGGGGCGCGGCTCGCCGTCTTTCTGGCGGAGGCGCCCAGGGAGGAGGCGGCGCTCGCGGAGGCGGCTCTGGATTACTTCTACGGCCTGACCGCCGATCCGCGCGTCGGGCGGATGCTGCTGCTGCTGATCGCCGAGGGCGGGCGCTTCCCCGAAGCCGCCGACGCCAATTTCCAGCGCTGCCTCGGGCCCCTGCTGACGCGGCTGCAGGAGGCCTCCGACGCGAGCGGATCCGCCGCGCCTCTGCGCGCCTTTCCGGAGCTGCTCTGCGCGCCGGCCCTGCTGCTGCTGGTCTGGCGGCGGGCCTTCGGCGGACGCCGCGAGGCGGAGCCCCAACCGCATCTCGAAGCGGCGAAACGGCTGATCCTCGACGGAATCCGCCCCCGCCCCGAGGCCTGATCCGCGCTCAGCCGAAGAGCGCGCCCTGAGGCTCCGGCCTCTGCGGCGCGGGCTTCAGCGCGCCTTCATGCTCCAGCATCCAGATCTTGCGCGGCAGCCCGCCGCCATAGCCCGTCATGGAGCCGTCCGCCCCGATCACCCGATGGCAGGGCACCACGAGGCTGACCGGATTGCGCCCGTTGGCCGCGCCGACGGCCCGCACCGCCCTGGGCGAACCGATCCGCTCGGCGATCTGGAGATAGCTGCGGGTTTCGCCGGGCGGGATCTCGCGCAGGGCCGCCCAGACGCGCTTCTGGAAGGGCGTGCCGCCGAGATCGACCTCCAGAGCCTGAGCCGGAGCGAAATCCCCTTCCAGCCAGGCCGCCAGGGCCTCGGCCACCGGCGCAGGCGGCGGCTCCTCCCGGACGTCCGGCCTGGAGCCGAAGCGCGCCGCGAGGGCCGAGGCGTTCGGCCCGCCGAAATCCAGCCGCACGAGACGGCCCTCCACGGTCGCGATCTCGAAGGAATCGAGCGGCGCAGGGGCGGACAGGCGCGAGAGGATCAGCGTCGGAAAGACCACGAGGGGCGGGGACATGAGACGACTCCGGCTTGGATCCTCCCAGATGACGCGAAAACCGGGCTCCGTTCAAGCCTTGTTCCGGGCGCCTACGGGAATCCGGATTGACGATCCTGAAAACATATGAACAGATGTGCATATATTCATGGATTCGGGAGCCCCCTCATGCCGCCTCACGCCCATCCTCCCCATGCGCCCCATACCCATGCGGAGGGCCACGACCATGGCGGCCATGGCCATGCGCCCGCCGTCTCCAGCCGCAACGAAAGCCGCGTGCTGATCGCCTTCGGCCTGACCTTCGGCTACATGCTGGTGGAGGCGGTCGGCGGCTGGCTTTCGGGCTCTCTGGCGCTCATCGCCGACGCCGGGCACATGCTGACCGACGCCAGCGCCCTGGCTCTGGCCTGGGGCGCCTTCCGCCTGGCGCGCCGTCCGCCCGACGCCCTGCGCACCTACGGCTTCGCCCGCTTCGAGGTGCTGACCGGCTTCGTCAACGCCCTGGCGCTCTTCGGTCTGACGGGCTGGATCCTCTGGGAGGCGGTCCAGCGGCTGCGTCAGCCGGCCGAGATCCTCGCAGGGCCGATGCTGGTCGTGGCGCTGATCGGGCTGGCGGTGAATCTGGTGGTGCTGCGCATCCTGCGGGGCGCCGACCGGAGCCACGTCAACATCCGCGGCGCGACGCTGCATGTGATGGGCGATCTGCTCGGCTCGGTGGCGGCCATCGTGGCGGCGGTCGTCGTCTGGGCCACGGGCTGGACGCCCATCGATCCGATCCTCTCCGCCCTGCTGTCGGCGCTGATCCTCGTGGCGGCCTGGCGGCTGCTGCGCGACACTCTGGAGATCCTGCTCGAAGCCGCGCCCAGAGAAGCCCAGCCCGTCGCGGTGCGCGCCTGGCTGCTCAGCCACGTCGAGGGCCTGGCCGCGGCGGAGCATCTGCACGTCTGGTCGCTGAGCTCGGGCAAGACGGCCGCCACCCTGGAGGCCCTGCCCGCCGCCGGGACCGATCCTCAGGAGCTCGTGCGCGCGATCAAGCGCGAGCTCGCGGAGCGCTTCGCCATCGGCCACGCCACGGTCGAGATCCTCTGGAGCGCGGAGGGGGAGGCCTGCGCCCTGGAGGCCGAGGTCGCGGAGACCGAAGCCCTCGCGGCGAAGCCATGAGCGGCCCGCATCAGGAGGAGGCCCTCGCGCGGGCGGCGGAGATGTTCCGCCTGCTCGGCGATCCGACGCGGCTGAGGGTGATGCTCGCCTGTCTCGAAGGGCCCGCGCCGGTCGGGGCCATCGCGGAGGCGGCGGGCGCCTCGCCCTCGCTGACGAGCCATCACCTGAGGCTCCTGCGGGCGGCGGGTCTGGCGCGGGGGCGCCGACGCGCGCGGCAGGTGCTCTACGAAGCCGCCGACGCCCATGTGCGGCGGATGCTCGGCGAGCTGCTCGCGCATGCGGCCCATCCCCATGAAGAGGAGGGAGAGGGCGGAGATCCGGCCCGGGCCCCCCGCCCTGAACGGAGCGCCCCGCCCTGAACGGAGCCTGCGCGTCAGGTTTTTTTCGCCCTCCCGGCCTTGGCGCCGCGCGCGAAAGGCTTATCTCTGTAGGGCGGCCTTCCGCCCCTCCCG
Source organism: Neomegalonema sp. (assembly GCF_028688855.1). GTDB lineage: Bacteria > Pseudomonadota > Alphaproteobacteria > Rhodobacterales > Rhodobacteraceae > Neomegalonema. Next base: position 20,303 of record NZ_JAQTXI010000014.1, read on the forward strand.
TTCCGGAGACGCGAAGGCCCTGAGGTTCACGGGCCCCCTTTCGCGGCGGCCCTCCTTCGCAGAAAACATGGAGAAGATTCATCATGGCGACGGATCCGAAAGCCGTTCAGGAAGACCTCGAGAAGCAGCTCGCCGATCTGAAGGCGGAGCTCAAGGACGCCAGGGCCAAGCTCAAGGAGCAGGCCGAGGACTATCTGGAGGAAGGCTCCGCCCGGGCTCGTCAGCTCTATCGCCGGGCCCGCGCCGGCGCTCATGACATCCGCGAGCGCGGCGCCCACGCCTTCGACGACGCCAGCAGCGAGCTGGAGCGCCGCGTCGAGGAGCGTCCGCTTCAGGCGGTGGCCGTCGCCCTGGGCGTCGGGCTGCTCATCGGCCTGGTCTCGCGCCGCTGATGCTGGGCCTGATGCGTTCCGCCGCCGGCTCTCTGGGCGCGGCGGCGGGCGCCTCGCTCAAGGGGCGCGCGCAGGACATCGGACTGAAGGTCTTCGCGGGGGTGTTCTTCGCCATCGCGGGGATCTTTCTCCTGTTGTCGCTGTTCTTCGCGCTGCTCACGATCTGGGAGCCCTGGCTCGCGGCTCTGGCCGTGGCGGGGTTCTCGGCCGTTCTGGGCGGCGCGCTGATGCTGCTGGCCTCCTCGGCGAAGGCGCGGGCCCGCAGAGAGCACCGGATCCTCATGCGCGAGGCCGAACGCGACGCCCTCACCCAGGTCAGCCTTCTCGGCGCGGACCTCGGGCGGAACGCCGCGAGCGTCAGGGGACTTGGCCTCGCCGCTCTGGCGGGCTACATCCTGACCCGGCGGCGCTGAGGCGTTCAGGGCCGCCAGCTCCGGACCGCAGCGTCGATGATCCTTCCGCGAAAATCCTTTCGTCTCTCCCGCCGCAGGCTCCTGAAGGGCCTTGCGGCGGGCGGCGTTCTGGGGGCCTCCTCCGCGCGGGCCGCAGAGGCTCCGGCAGAGGCTCCGGCGGGCGATCCCGCCATCCTGGAGCCTCGCCCCTGGTCGACCAGCCTCGGGCCGGGCGTCGAGGACGGATCCTACGGCGTCCCGGCGCCGCAGGAGGCCCATGTGGTCCGGCGCACGGTGCCCTGGCTCACCGCCGACCCCGCCGCCTCCGTGAGCTTCACGCCGCTGCATGAGCTGGACGGGATCATCACGCCCAACGGCCTCTGTTTCGAGCGCCATCACTCCGGAATCGCCGAGGTGGAGCCCGACGGCCATCGCCTGATGATCCATGGCCTGGTCGGGCGGCCCCTGATCTTCACGATGCGCGACCTCCTGCGCTTTCCGCGGGAAAGCCATGTCTGCTTTCTCGAATGCGCCGCCAACACCGGCATGGAGTGGCGCGGCGCCCAGCTCGACGGCGTGCAGTTCACCCACGGGATGCTCCATTGCGTGGAATATGTGGGCGTCCCGCTGCGGCATGTTCTGGCCGAGGCGGGCTTGCGCGCAGGCGCCTCCTGGCTGCTCGTCGAGGGCGCGGATGGAGCGGGGATGTCGCGGTCGCTGCCTCTGGCCAAGGCGCTGGAGGATTGCCTGATCGCCTTCAGGATGAACGGCGAGGCCCTGCGCCCCGAACAGGGCTATCCCCTGCGTCTGGTGGTTCCGGGCTGGGAGGGCAATCTCTGGATCAAGTGGCTGCGGCGGATCGAGGTCGGCGACGCCCCCTGGGGCCAGCGCGAGGAGACCTCCCGCTACACCGAGCTTCTGCCCGACGGCCGCGCCCGCCGCCACAGCTTCGAGATGGAGGTGAAGTCGGTCGTCACCAGCCCGAGCCCTCAGGCGCCTGTGCGTCACGGGAAGGGCCCGCTCGTGATCTCCGGCCTCGCCTGGTCGGGAGCGGGGCGCGCGACGCGCGTCGACGTCTCGCTGGACGGGGGGCGCGACTGGCGTCCGGCGCGGTTTTCGGGCCCGGATCTGCGCTTCGCCCTGCGGCGCTTCTATCTCGACGCGGAATGGGACGGCTCCGAATGGCTCATCCAGTCGCGGGCCATGGACGAGGCGGGCCGCATCCAGCCGACCCGCAGACAGCTTCAGGCGGCGCGCGGCGTGAACTCCATCTACCACAACAACGCGATCCAGACCTGGCGGCTCGCGCCCGACGGATCTCTGGAGAACGTCGATGTGGAGTAGGGGCGTCCTTCTCGCGCTGCTGCTGACGGCGGGCGGGGCCCGGGCGGAGGAATCGCCTCTCGGCCTCGGGCGCGAGGCCACAGAGGCCGAGGTCGCCGCCTGGGACATCGACGTGCGCCCCGACGGACAAGGCCTCCCCGAGGGCCGCGGAACGGTCGAGGAAGGCGGTCTGCTCTATGACGACCTCTGCGCGGCCTGCCACGGCGATTTCGGCGAGGGCGCGGGCCGCTGGGCGGCTCTGGCGGGCGGACGCGGCACGCTGACCCATCGCGATCCGCTGAAGACCATCGGCTCCTACTGGCCGCATCTCTCGACGGTCTTCGACTATACGCGCCGGGCCATGCCCTTCCACGCGCCGCGCAGCCTGACCGACGACGAGGCCTATGCGATCACCGCCTATGTCCTCTACCTGAACGATCTCGTGGAGGACGAAGGCTTCGAACTCAGCCGCGCGAACTTCATGGATTTCGCCTTGCCCAACGCGGGCGGCTTCATCGAGGACGACCGCTGGTCCGAACCCCATTACGCGCCGGGCCTCGAACCCTGCATGAGCGATTGCCTGCCGGGAGAGGCGAAGGTCATAGGCCGGGCGCGCGCCGTGGGCGTGACCCCGGATGGGGGAGGGGGCTTCGAATAGGCCTCGAAGCCCCCGTCTTTCGTCATCCTTCGGCATTTCGGGAACGCGGCGCCCGGCGCCTTTTCCGGCGTCGGGGCCAGTTCAGGGGCCAGTTCAGGGAATGATGCGCCGGGCCTCCAGGAAGGCGAGCACCCGCGCGGCGGCCTGATCCGGAGAGGTCTCGGCGGCCTCCAGCCGGATCTCCGGCGCTTCGGGCGCCTCGTATCCCGCGCCCGTCTCCAGGCCTTCGAGGAAGATCTCGACGAATTCGCCTTCCGCCATGCGGTCGCGGGCCAGCAGCCTTTCCGCCTTGCGCGGAGAAGGCAGAGCCGCCACCACGATCAACCCCGCGTCGGCCATCAGCTTCAGAGCCTCCACGGCGGCGCGGAAGCCCTCTTCGCCCGATCCGCGCAGATCCTCCTCGGCCAGAGACATGCTGTGGCGTCCGCGCGCGAGAAGGCCGCGCTCCAGAGCCTGCGCCAGCTCCGAGCCGCGCTCCGCCGAGGGCCCGGTGATCCAGAGCGCCGCCGGACGCTGCCCCTTCAGCCCGGCCCGCGCCGCGCGGTCCACGCGCTGTCCGGGCTGGACGCCGGGACGGTTCAGCGGCTCGTCGATCAGCCCCATGGCGATGGTGGCGTTGGTGAGCCGGTCGATGAGGATGAAGCCGCCCATCTCGCGGCTGCCGTCATAGCGCTCGAAGGCGATGGCGCGGTCCAGCAGCGCCTCGCAGACGCCGATCTCGTTGAGCTCCAGCTTCTCCGCCGCGAGACGGGCCTGGGTGTTCACGTCGATCTTGTAGCGCGGCGCGCCGATGGTCGCCGTGACGGTGCGCGTCCCGATCTTCAGCAGATAGTCGCGCCCCGGCTGGAGCGGCTCGGGCGCCATCCAGAGCAGACGCGTCAGGAAACGGTCGGCGGCCTCGGCGGGCCGCTCGACGGCGCAGAGCACGTCCCCGCGCGAGACGTCGATCTCGTCCTCTAGGGTCAGCGTGACGGATTCGCCCGCCACCGCGTCGGGGCGCGAGTCGCGATAGACCACGATCTCCCTGACGCGGCTCTCCACGCCCGAAGGCATGGCCCGCACCCGGTCGCCCGGACGCACCACGCCCGAAGCGATGCGGCCGCAGAAGCCGCGGAAGTCCAGATTGGGCCGCGCCACGCGCTGCACCGCCATGCGGAAGGGCAGGGCCTGAAGGCCGGAATCCACCGGAACCGATTCGAGATAGCCCAGCAGCGTGGGGCCGTCGTGCCAGGGGGTCGCGAGGCTCGGGATCATGATGTTGTCGCCGCGCAGCGCCGAAACCGGAATGGCCTGGATCTCGGTGAAGCCCAGATCGGCGGCGAAGGCCTCGTATTCCCTGCGGATCTCCTCGAAGCGGGCCTGGGACCAGTCCACGAGGTCCATCTTGTTCACCGCCAGAGCCACCCGCTTCACGCCGAGCATCGAGACGATGAGGCTGTGGCGGCGCGTCTGGGGCAGCACGCCGCGCCGGGCGTCGATCAGCAGGATCGCCAGATCCGCCGTCGAGGCGCCGGTGGCCATGTTGCGGGTGTATTGCTCGTGGCCGGGGGTGTCGGCGACGATGAACTTGCGCCGGTCGGTCGAGAAGAAGCGATAGGCCACGTCGATGGTGATGCCCTGCTCGCGCTCGGCGGAGAGGCCGTCCACCAGCAGGGCGAAGTCGAGGTTCTCGCCCTGGGTGCCGAACTTCTTCGATTCCGTCTCCAGGGCGCTGAGCTGGTCCTCGAAGAGCGCCTTGCTCTCGTAGAGCAGCCGCCCGATCAGGGTCGACTTGCCGTCGTCCACCGAGCCGCAGGCGATGAAGCGCAGGAGATCCTTCTCCTCGTGGAGCTTCAGATAGGCGCCGAGATCGGCCGAGATGAGATCCGCATTGGGGGCCATCAGAAATATCCCTCCTGCTTCTTGCGCTCCATGGAGCCGATGGAGTCGCGGTCGATCACGCGGCCCTGACGCTCGGAGGAGGTCGAGAGCAGCATCTCCTGAAGAATTTCGGGCAGCGTGGTCGCCGTGGACTCGACGGCGCCCGTCAGCGGATAGCAGCCGAGGGTCCGGAAGCGCACCGACCGCAATTCCGGCTCTTCGCCGGGCCGCAGCGGCATGCGCTCGTCGTCGACCATGATCAGCGCGCCGTCGCGCTCCACCACGGGGCGCTTCGCCGCGAAATAGAGCGGCACGATGGGGATCTCCTCGAGATGGATGTATTGCCAGATGTCCAGCTCGGTCCAGTTGGAGAGCGGGAAGACCCGGATCGACTCGCCCCTGGCCTTTCGCGCGTTGTAGAGGCTCCAGAGCTCGGGGCGCTGGTTCTTGGGATCCCATTGATGGCGGGCGCTGCGGAAGGAGAAGACGCGCTCCTTGGCGCGGGACTTCTCCTCGTCGCGACGGGCGCCGCCGAAGGCCGCGTCGAAGCCCCCGGCGTCGAGCGCCTGCTTGAGGGCCTGGGTCTTCATCACGTCGGTGTGGACCGCCGAGCCATGGGTGAAGGGGCCTACGCCCTGAGCCAGCCCCTCGGGATTCATGTGCACGAGGAGATTCAGATTCAGCTCGCGCGCCATGCGGTCGCGGAAGGCGATCATCTCCCTGAACTTCCAGCCCGTGTCCACATGCAGCAGCGGAAAGGGCGGCGGCCCAGGCCAGAAGGCCTTGAGCGCCAGATGCAGCAGCACCGCGCTGTCCTTGCCGATGGAGTAGAGCATCACCGGGTTTTCGCATTCCGCGACCACCTCGCGGAAGATGTGGATGCTCTCGGCCTCCAGACGCTGAAGATGGGTGAGCTTGCGCATGACGACCTTATGAACCTGATGGGCGTGAAGCTGGATAGGAGGGCGCGAAGGCGACGAACTCGGGGGCGACGAAGCCCGGCGCCCCATAGCGCAGCGGCGCGCCCGCGAGATCCTGCGTGACGCCGCCGGCGGCGCGCAGCACGGCGTCGCCCGCCGCGATGTCCCATTCGCGGATGCGGCTGAGCCGCGGATAGACGTCGGCCTCTCCCGAGGCCAGGAGGCAGAACTTCAGCGAGGAGCCGATCCGCTCCACCTTCAGATCCGGACGCGCGGCGAGCCAGGCGCGGGTCTGCGGCTCGTCATGGGACTTGCTCGCCACGGCGACGAGGGGGCTGCGCGGCGCGCGGCGGGCCTGGAGCGGCAGGCGGCGGCCCGTGGAGGGCGTCTCCGCCTCGGCGCCGCCTCCGGGCAGGCTGCGGTAGAGGCGGTCATGCGCGGGCGCGTAGACCACGCCCGCCACGGGCTCGCCCCGGACGATCAGCGCGACGTTGACCGTGAAGTCCTCGCCGCCGCGCGCGTAGTCCTTCGTGCCGTCCAGAGGGTCGAGCAGGAAGAAGGCCTCGGCGGGCGCGCCGGAGGCGTGGTCGGCTTCGCGCTCCTCGGTGACGACGGGGATCTGCGGCCAGGCCGCCTTCAGACCTTCCTCCAGAACGGCGTTGGCCGCGAGGTCGGCCTCGGTGACGGGCGAGCCGTCCGCCTTGTCTCTGGCGAGGCAGCCGCGCAGCCTCAGGATCGCCCGACCCCCTTCGAGAGCCAGAGTCCGGAAGAGCTCCGCCAGGGCGAAGGGATCGGGGAGCGTGGAGGTGGACGGGATGGCGGACATGTCTTGGCTTTCAGCTGGGCCGTCGTTATTCGGCTATAGAATGAAGGGGCGGATTTTCCTAGGAAATCCGTATATGGAAATCTCATATGGTTATTCGGAGAGAGAGATTGGACCTTTCCGTCGGCTCTTTCCCCTTTCTTCGTCTTTCTCCGCCCCCCCGGCTTGCGTCCTCTCTCCCGCCTGTCGTCTCCGGCGGGTTTCGCCCGTTTCGGCGCGAAGCCTCGGGCCGGAGAAGGGCTGTGGATAACCTTGCGGGCGGGGGGTTAGAGATTTAAGGATTCTGTTAAAGAGTTAAGGGATTTTCGAGGGTGTTTTCTCTCAATGATTCCAGAGGCTTGCGAAAAGCGTGCGTTCCTGATGTGCCGAGGATTCGTTCCTGATGTGCCGAAGGATTCGTTCCTGATGTGCCGAGACTTCGTTCCTGATGTGCCGAAGCCGATTTTCAAGCCTGTGGATAACTGCCGAATCCGGGGGAATCCTGTGAATCATGGGGATAACTTCCTGAGCCCTGTGGATAAGCGTTCCCGAAATGCCGAAGCCCGCGGGAATCGGGAGGGGGTTTCGGGGTCTCCCGGAGCGCCTCCGGCCCGGGTCCGGAGCGTTCCCGATGTGCCGAAGACAGGCGTAGGCCTGACCCTCCGGAGAGGGGGAGCGGAGCGAAGACGCCTTCCGGAGGGGCCGGACGTCCTGCGTGGGCGGGAAGCGTTCCCGATGTGCCGAAGGATTCCTCGCCTTTCGACGAGGAGGCGCCCTTCCGGCGTTCCCGATGTGCCGAAGCCGGGGCGTCGAAAGGGGTGTCCCCGTGGGGACGGAGGCGAAAGACCGCCGCTCCGGCCCTGCGTGAGGACCGGATTCATCGAAGCGTCACATGATCTTGAGGAAAAGGCCGGGCGGGAGGACGGCGTCTCTCCCGGATCTCGGCACATTGGGAACGCCCGTCAGGCGTCGCGTCGACCGCTCTGCCTGCGGGCGAAGCCGTAGAGCGCCTTGTTGTAATCCTGCGGGGCGCGCTTGGGATCCTGCTCGATCCAGAAATCGAAGCGCTTCTGGACGCTGGGCAGATCCATTTCAGGAAAATCCTTCTGGATCAAGGAGATGGTTTTTTCATCCAGAGCCTGCGGCTCCTCCTCCGCACGCGCCTTGCGGGCAGAGGGAGCGGCGGCTCCGGAAGCGGTCTTGCGCTTGCCGGCCTGAGCTGCGCCCTTGCCGTCCGCGCGGGTCATGCGGATCAGGAGGTTGGCCTCCGGACCTTCCAGGGCCAGGTCCACCTGAGGGATGGCGTTCTCGCGGACGATCTTCAGCATCTCGAACTTGAAGCGCCGGAAGCCGCCCTCGGATCCGGATTTCTCGTGGAGGGTGTTCAGCGAGATGGCGAAGCCTTCCTCTCCGGCGCCGCCCGCATGTTTGCGCGCCACGCGGTAGAGCCAGCGCTCGCGCCCGCCGGTGATCGAGAAGTAGATCGGGTCGATGGAGAGCACGCCGCCTTCCATGAGCACGCCCTCGTAGAACCATTCCGCCAGGGTGACGCTCATGCCCTTGCTCTGGCCGCTGGCCTCGTCCACGAGGTCGGTCCAGCTCTCGATCCAGCTGAACTGGCGGTGCTTCTTGCCCTTGGAGGCGCGGATGTTGGTCACGACGGTCGTCGCCTGAAGCCGCGCCAGGGCCTCGCGGAGCAGCATGTATTGACGCCCTCCCGTCGGGCGGCAGATGGTCTGCAAAAGATCATAGGGCTGGAAATGGATCGTGCGGGGCACGTCGTTGAGGCCCTTGCGCTTCATCTCGCAGAGGGTCGAGGCCGCCCAGATGAGGATGTCGGCGTCCCAGATGGTCGCCATGCCGAATTCCTGGTTCGGGAAGACGTTCACGAAGACCGAGCCGTCCGGGCTGACGTATTCGATGGGCTTCTGACGGCGGCGCTTGGCCAGAGAGAAGAAGGGACGCTCCATCATCTCCATCTGGTCCCGCAGCGGCATGTCCGCGATGTAAGGGACGAAGAGATCGAACTGGGTGTCCGCGAAGCGTTTGGGTCCGGCCATGGCGCGCCTGTCTGGAGAGGGCGGGAGGTCCGGATGATAGCCGCGCCCCCGCCGAGGGTCACGCGCAAAGCTTCCGGCCCGCCTTGCAGGAAAGCGGGCCGGGAGATTCTCGAGCGGTCGCGCAATTCATCCGAAAACCGGTTCCCGCTTTTCGGATTGCGCTCCGGTTATTCCGCGGCCTGGGCGTAGGTCTCCAGAGGAGGACAGGCGCAGATCAGATTGCGGTCGCCATGGGCGTTGTCCACCCGGTTGACGGGGGGCCAGTATTTGTCCTGCGGCGAGACCCCCGCCGGGAAGAAGCCCTGAGCGATGGAATAGGCGCGGGTCCAGGCCTCCTGAAGATCGGCGGCGGAATGGGGCGCGTGGCTCAGGGGGTTGTCGCCTTTCGGCAGACGGCCTTCCTCCACCGCGCGAATCTCCTCGCGGATGGCGATCATGGCCGCGCAGAAACGATCCAGCTCGGATTTGGCCTCGGATTCCGTCGGCTCCACCATCAGCGCCCCCGCGACGGGAAAGCTCATGGTCGGGGCGTGGAAGCCGAAATCCATCAGGCGCTTGGCGATGTCGTCCACCGTGACGCCCGTGGTCTCCTTCAACCCGCGCGGATCGAGGATGCATTCATGCGCCACGCGGCCCTTGGCGCCCGAATAGAGCACCGGGAAATGCGGAGCCAGACGCGCCGCGATGTAATTGGCGTTGAGGATCGCCAGCTTCGTCGCTTCGGTCAGGCCGTCGGGGCCCATCATCCGGCAATACATCCAGGAGATCGGCAGGATCGAGGGCGAGCCGCAGGCCGCCGCCGAAACCGCGCCGCCTTCGCCCGTCGCCGGATCGCCCGGCAGGAAGGGCTTCAGATGCGCCTTGACGCCGATGGGGCCCATGCCGGGGCCTCCGCCGCCATGGGGAATGCAGAAGGTCTTGTGCAGGTTGAGATGCGAGACGTCCGAGCCGTAGTCGCCGGGCCGGGAGAGCCCGACCTGAGCGTTCATGTTCGCGCCGTCGAGATAGACCTGTCCGCCATGCTCATGCACGATGTCGCAGATCTGGCGGATGTTCTCCTCGAAGACGCCATGGGTCGAGGGATAGGTGATCATGATCGCCGCGAGGTGGGCGGCGTGCTTCCCGGCCTTGGCGGCGAGATCGGCCATGTCCACCTCGCCCTCCGGCGTGGAGGAGACCACCACCACCTCATAGCCCACCATCTGCGCCGTGGCCGGATTGGTGCCATGGGCCGAAGCCGGGATGAGGCAGATCTTGCGGTGGCTCTCGCCGCGGCTGGCGTGATAGCCGCGAATGGAGAGCAGGCCCGCATATTCGCCCTGAGCGCCGGAATTGGGCTGCATCGAGACGGCGTCATAGCCGGTGATCTCGCAGAGCGCCGCCGCAAGCTGATCCACCAGTTCACGATAGCCTTCCGCCTGATCGGCGGGGGCGTAGGGGTGCATGTTCGCGAAGGCGGGCCATGAGACCGGAGTCATCTCGGCGGCGGCGTTGAGCTTCATCGTGCAGGAGCCGAGCGGAATCATCGTCCGGTCCAGCGCGAGGTCGCGATCCGCCAGCTTGCGCAGATAACGCATCATCTCGGTTTCGCTGCGGTAGCGCGAAAACACCGGATGTTTCAGCGGGGCGTCCTGACGGCGCAGGGCCTCGGGGATGGCCGAAGCCCTGGGCGCTGCGCCGAAAGCCTCCGAGCCGCCGAAGGCCCGCCAGACGGCTTCGACCACGGCGGGAGTCGTCGTCTCGTCGAGATTGATCCCGATGCGGCCGCCGCCGGAATCGCGGAGATTGATCCCCTCGGCCCGCGCGGCTGCGAGGATCTGCGCGGCCTGATCGCCCGCCCGCACGGTGAGCGTATCGAAGAAGGCGTCCGCCTCCGGCGCGAAGCCCAGAGCCTTCAGGCCCTCCGCCAGACGCAAGGTCAGGGCGTGGGTCCGGCGCGCGATGGCGGTCAGGCCCTCGGGGCCGTGCCAAGCGGCGTAAAGCCCGGCCATGATCGCCAGAAGCGCCTGAGCCGTGCAGACGTTGGAGGTCGCCTTTTCGCGGCGGATATGCTGCTCGCGGGTCTGAAGCGCCAGACGAAGCGCCGGAGCGCCGCGCGAATCCACCGACAAGCCGACGATGCGGCCCGGAAGGATGCGTTTATGGGCGTCGCGGGTGGCCATATAGGCGGCGTGAGGTCCGCCCCAGCCCATAGGCACGCCGAAACGCTGGGTCGAGCCCACGGCCACATCCGCGCCGAGGTCGCCCGGCGAGGTCAGCAGGACCAGCGCCAGAGGATCCGCCGCGAAGATCGCCAGAGCTCCCGCCTTGTGCAGAGCCTCCACCGCCGGGCGCGGATCGCGGAGCGCCCCGCTGGAGCCCGGATACTGGATCAGCGCGCCGAAGACCTTGGAGGCGTCGAGATCCTTCAGCGGATCCCCCACGATCACCTCCCAGCCGAGGGGCTCGGCGCGGGTGCGGATCACCGCGAGGGTCTGGGGATGGGCGTCGGAATCCACGAAGAAGGCGTTCGCCTTCGACCTGGCGCCGCGCTTCGCCAGAGCCATGGCCTCGGCGGCGGCGGTGGCCTCGTCGAGGAGGGAGGCGTTGGCGATCTCCAGACCGGTCAATTCGCCGATCATGGTCTGGAAGTTCAGCAGAGCCTCAAGGCGGCCCTGGGAGATCTCCGGCTGATATGGAGTATACGACGTATACCAGGCCGGATTCTCGAAGACGTTGCGCAGCAGCACGGGCGGCGTCAGCGTGCCGTGATAGCCTTGGCCGATCAGCGAGATCATCGGCGTGTTGCGCGCCGCCAGAGCGCGGATCTCGTCCAGGGCCTCATGTTCGGTGAGGGCGGCGGGTAGACTCAAGGGCGCCCTGGCGCGGATGGAGGCCGGAACCGTCTCGGCCATCAGGGCGTCGAGGCTCGAGGCGCCGACCACCTTCAGCATGGCGGCGATCTCGGCGGCGTCCGGGCCGTTATGGCGACGGGCGAAAGCGTTCTGTTCGGTCATGAGATCACCCGACGCTCGCCAGATAGGCGGCTTCGTCCAGAAGGGCTTCGAGCTGGGCGGGCTCGCTGAGGCGGATCCTGAAGAACCAGCCCTCGCCCTGAGGATCGGCGCTGACCTGCTCCGGCGCGCCGTTCAGGGCCTCGTTGACCTCGACTATCTCGCCGGAGAGCGGCGCATAGACGTCGGAGGCCGCCTTGACCGACTCCACCACGGAGATGGCGTCGCCCTGAGCGACCGTCGCGCCTACTTCAGGCAGCCCGACATAGACCACGTCGCCCAGCTGGTCGCGGGCGTGGACGGTGATCCCGACCGTGGCGACGTCGCCCTCGATGCGGATCCATTCGTGATCGGCGGTGAATTTCAGCATGGGGAGTCTCCTGGGAACCGAAGGCGCCGGATCAGCGCGCATAGCCTTGGCGGACGAAAGGAAGCTCGGCGAGCGCCACAGGCTGACGCTGGCCGCGCAGATCGGCGAAGAGAGGGCGCTCCAGCGCCTCGGGCCTGAGATAGGCCATGGCCATGGGCCCGCCGAGACTCGGGCCGAAGCCGCCGGAGGTCACGATTCCCGCCTCGCCCTCTTCGGTGAAGATCTTGACGCCCGCCCGGATGGGCGCGCGGCCCTCGGGCTTGAGGCCCACGCGGCGACGGCTCGGGCCTTTGGCCATCTGCTCCGCGACGCGCCCGGCGCCCGGATAGCCGCCTTCGCGTGCTCCGCCGGGGCGGCGGGCCTTGCCGAGAGCCCATTCCAGAGCCGCCTCGACGGGGGTGGTGGTCGCATCGAGGTCGGCGCCGTAGAGGCAGAGTCCGGCTTCGAGCCTCAGGCTGTCGCGCGCGCCGAGGCCCGCCAGATGCGCGCCCTTGTCGAGCAAAGCCTCGGCGAAGGGCTCGGCGAGGGCCGCGGGCAGCGAGATCTCATAGCCGTCCTCGCCGGTGTAGCCCGAACGCGAAACCCAGACCTCAGCGCCCATGAGCGGAAGAACCCGGTAATCCATGAACTTCATGTCGGCGGCCTCGGGCGAGAATCCCGCGAGGATCCCGGCGGCCCTGGGGCCTTGCAGGGCGATCAGGGCGCGATCCGGGATCGCCTCCACCAGGCAGAGATCCGCCAGGCCCGCCTTGAGGATGGCCTCGTCATTGGCCTTGCGGGCGGCGTTGGCCACCAGAAGCACATGATCGCCCATGTTGGCGAACATGAAGTCGTCTTCTATTCCGGCGTCGCGGTTGGTGAAGAGCCCGTAACGCTGGCGCCCCGGCTTGAGGCTGAGCGCGTCGGCGGGAGTGACCCGCTCCAGCGCCGCGAGGACCGTCTCGACGCCGCCCGAACGCGGGCGGATCGCGATCTGGCCCATATGCGAGACGTCGAAGATCCCGGCGCCCTCGCGGGTGGCGAGGTGCTCCTTGAGCACCCCCGCCGGATATTGGATCGGCATGTCGTAGCCCGCGAATCCGGCCATGCGCGCGCCCTGGGCGCGGTGGAACTCGGTCAGCGGGGTGGTCAGCAGGGGGGCGCTCATGAGCGGTCTCCGGCGGGCGGCTTCAGGGGCGGCGACGCCTTCCGGCCGAGGCGCAAGCCTCTCCGGGATCGACGGTTCCGCGCCCCCTCTGTTTCCTGCGCCTGAGAGCGTTACTCCTTCGGCGGGCGGCTCGCGGATGCGTCCGCCTCTTTCCAGAGTCCTGGTCCGGCGACGGTTTCGGGGCCTGAGAGATTCCGGGGCGGTTGCTCCTTCGGCGCCGGCTCCCCGCAGGGTCCGGACTCTCCCGTCGCTGGAGAGGCAGATTAGGCCTTCGCGCGCGCCTTGGGAAGCCCTTGTTGTGAGCGGAGGATGAGGGCGGAGGGCGGATGATTCCATCTTGTCCGCTTGGCTCATCCGCTCCAGACCGACGCCGGAATCCGGAGGTGGAAATGGCGGATGCTTCGCCAGTCTGTCGGAGCCGCAAGACAAGCGGGGCGAAATCAACGGGTTCCATGATTCCCGTCAGACGGGTCCGCGCGGCGCTCCTCCCGGACCGCCTCCCGCAGGGGCGCCCGCAGAGGAGAACGTATTTTTTTTGCTGAAATGCAGGAATGAAATGCGATAACTTGTCGGTCGGTCTTGGCAGAATGCGCCCGGGCTCCCAGATTCTGGGCGGATGAACGATGCTGGTCGGTGGCGCTGCGTTTCAGCTCCGTACGCCTCATGACGTGGGGATTGCGATGAACCTTTATTCCGATTACCTGGCCGAGATCAAAAGCCGCGAGGCTCAAGGACTCGCTCCCAAACCGATCGACGACGGCGGACTCGTCGGTGAAATCATCGCATTGATCGAGACTCCCGGCGACGAGCGCCGGGCCGACGCCCTCAGGTTCTTCATCTACAACACGCTCCCCGGCACCACGAGCGCCGCGGGAGTCAAGGCGGCCTTCCTCAAGCGAATCATCCTCGGCGAGACGGTCGTCCCGGAGATCGCGCCCGCCTTCGCCCTCGAACTCCTGTCGCACATGAAGGGCGGGCCCTCGGTCGAGGCGCTGCTCGACATCGCCCTCGGGAACGACGCCGCGCTCGCCGTTCAGGCGGGCGAGGTGCTGAAGACCCAGGTCTTCCTCTACGACGCCGACATGTTCCGCCTGCGCGACGCCTGCAAGGCGGGGAACGCCGTGGCGAAGGGCGTCCTCGAAAGCTACGCCAGGGCCGAATTCTTCACCAAGCTCCCCGAGGTCGAGGACGAGATCAAGGTCGTGACCTTCATCGCCGCCGAAGGCGACATCTCGACCGATCTGCTCTCGCCCGGCAATCAGGCGCATTCGCGCTCCGACCGCGAGCTGCACGGCCAGTGCATGATCACCCCCGAGGCGCAACAGGAGATCGTGGCGCTGAAGGCCAGGCACCCCGACAAGCGGGTGATGATGATCGCCGAGAAGGGCACGATGGGCGTGGGTTCCTCGCGCATGTCCGGCGTGAACAACGTGGCGCTCTGGACCGGCAAGCAGGCGAGCCCCTATGTGCCCTTCGTCAACTTCGCTCCGGTCGTGGCGGGCACCAACGGCATCTCGCCGATCTTCGCCACCACCGTCGACGTGACCGGCGGAATCGGCGTCAATCTGAAGAACTGGGTCCGCAAGACCGGCGCCGACGGCAAGCCGGTCCTCGACGGCGAAGGCAATCCGATCCTCGAACAGAAATTCTCGGTCGAGACCGGAACCGTCTTCGTCATCGACGTGAAGACCAAGAAGCTCCGCGACGAGAACGGCAAGGAGCTGGTGGACGTCGCCGCCGCCTTCACGCCCCAGAAGATGGAGTTCATGAAGGCCGGAAGCTCCTACGCCATCGTCTTCGGCAAGAAGCTCCAGACCTTCGCCGCCCAGACCCTCGGGGTCGAGGCGCCCCTCGTCTTCGCGCCGAACAAGGAGATCAGCGTCGAGGGCCAGGGCCTGACCGCCGTCGAGAAGATCTTCAACCGCAACGCCGTCGGCGTGACGCCGGGCAAGGTGCTGCACGCCGGATCCGACGTGCGCGTCAAGGTGAACATCGTCGGCTCTCAGGACACCACCGGCCTGATGACCGCCCAGGAGCTCGAGGCGATGGCGGCCACCGTCATCTCGCCGCTCGTGGACGGCGCCTATCAGTCGGGCTGCCATACGGCCTCCGTCTGGGACAAGAAGGCTCAGGCCAATATTCCGAAGCTCATGTCCTTCATGAACAACTTCGGCCTGATCACCGCCCGCGATCCGAAGGGCGTCTACCATTCGATGACCGACGTGATCCACAAGGTGCTCAACGACATCACCGTGGACGATTGGGCGATCATCATCGGCGGCGACAGCCATACCCGCATGTCCAAGGGCGTGGCCTTCGGCGCCGACTCCGGCACCGTGGCGCTGGCGCTGGCGACCGGCGAAGCGACCATGCCGATTCCGCAATCGGTCAAGGTGACCTTCAAGGGCTCCATGCAGCCGCATATGGACTTCCGCGACGTGGTGCACGCCACGCAGGCCCAGATGCTCAAGCAATGCGGCGACAACGTCTTCCAGGGGCGCATCATCGAGGTCCACCTCGGGACGCTGCTGGCGGATCAGGCCTTCACCTTCACCGACTGGACGGCCGAGATGAAGGCCAAGGCGTCGATCTGCATCTCGCAGGACGACACGCTGATCGAGTCTCTGGAGATCGCCAAGTCGCGCATCCAGATCATGATCGACAAGGGCATGGAGAACGCCGCGGGCACGCTCAGGGGCCTGATCGCGAAGGCGGACGCGCGCATCGCCGAAATCCGCTCGGGCGAGAAGCCCGCTCTGACGCCTGACGCCAATGCGAAATATTTCGCGGAGGTCGTGGTGGATCTGGACGTGATCGACGAGCCGATGATCGCCGATCCCGACGTCAACAACGCCGACGTCTCCAAGCGCTACACCCATGACATGATCCGCCCGGTGTCTTACTACGGCGGCTCCAAGAAGGTGGATCTGGGCTTCGTGGGCTCCTGCATGGTGCACAAGGGCGACATGAAGATCGTCGCCCAGATGCTGAAGAATCTGGAGAAGGCTCAGGGCAAGGTGGAGTTCAAGGCTCCGCTGGTGGTGGCCGCCCCGACCTACAACATCATCGACGAGCTGAAGGCCGAAGGGGATTGGGAGATCCTCCAGCGCTATTCCGGCTTCGAGTTCGACGATCTGGCGCCCAAGGGCAAGGCCCGGACCGAATACGAGAACATCCTCTATCTGGAGCGCCCGGGCTGCAACCTCTGCATGGGCAACCAGGAGAAGGCGGAGAAGGGCGACACCGTTCTGGCGACCTCGACGCGCCTGTTCCAGGGCCGCGTCGTGGAGGACACCGCGGACAAGAAGGGCGAGTCTCTTCTGGCTTCGACTCCGGTCGTGGTGCTCTCTGCGATCCTCGGCCGCACGCCGAGCGCCGAGGAATACAAGGCCGCCGTCGAGGGGATCGATCTGACCAAGTTCGCTCCGCCGAAGGCTCCCCGGATCGACGCCCTCTCCGTCCATTACTGACGGGACCGGACGCATTCGACCCCGCGGCGGTGGTGAAGGCCCTTCACTCGCCGTCGCGGGGGCGGAGATAGAGATAGCCCAGGCCTCGCGCCGTGCGGATGATCCGCGGAGCTTGCGGCTCCCGCTCGACCTTCGCCCGCAAGGCCGAGATATATTGATCCAGCGCGCGGCTGTTGGGCAGATGGTCGCGTCCCCAACCTTCGTCGAGCAGAGCGTCCCGGTCCACGGGGCGCCCCTCATGGCGATGCAGAAGCCGCAGCAAGGCCAGTTCGCGACGGGTCAGCTCGATCCTCCGGCCCTCCCGGATCGCGACGAAGGCCGCAGGATCTATGCGCAGATCATCCATCAGGAAAGCCGCCTCCTCCGGAGCAGGCGCGCAGGCCGCCCGCCGCGCCATGGCTCCGACGCGCGCCCGCAGCTCCGCCGGATCGAAGGGCTTGGCCATGTAGTCGTCGGCGCCGAACTCCAGCCCCAGCGCCTTGTCGAAGGATTCCCCCCGCGCGCTCAGCATCAGGATCTGCGTGAGCGGCGCCGCCCGGCGGATCTCGCGGCAGAGGCTCAGGCCGTCGCGGCCGGGCATCACCACATCCAGCACGACCAGCGGAAAGGCCTCTTCGGCGAAGGCCGCCCAAGCCTCCGCGCCGTCGGCGGCGAGGCGGCAGGAAAAGCCCTCCATCTCCAGAAGATCCCGCAGCCCCTCGCGCAAGGCGGGATCGTCCTCGGCGACGAGGATCCGCGGCCCGGCGTTCATGAGGGGCCTCCCGGAAATGCGGGCAGGCTCAGGGCGAAGCGCGCGCCCTCGGGCGCGATCTCGGCGGCGAACTCGCCGCCCGCCTGACGCGCCAGAGCCGCGCAGGCCTTCAGCCCGAGTCCGAAGCCGCCCGCCCCCTCCGGCGAGGGGCTGCGGGATCCCGCGCCGGGGCCCGCGTCGGAGACGATCAGACGGATTTCTCCCGGCGCGCGGCGCGTGGCGATCTCCACCACGGCGCCGGGGGCGTATTTGCGGGCGTTGTCGAGCAGGTTCAACAGGACGCGCTCGAAGGCCCTGGCGTCGAAGCGGGCGAGCTCCGGGCTGCGCAGATCGAGGACCGGCGCGCCGCCGAAGCTCGGGCCGTAACGCTCCAGCAGGGCGCGCACCAGAGCGTCCGGGCTGTGGGTCTCCGGAGCGGGCGGCGGCGGCGCCTCCGCGACGAAGGCCGTCAAGGCGCCCTCGACGAGGCGGGACAGGCGGATGGTCTCCTCTTCGATCACCGTCGCGCAGCGGGCGATCTTCTCGGGACGCCCCTCGGCGCGGCGCAGCAGATCGGCGTAGAGGCGCAGATTGGCCAGCGGCGTCCGCAGATCATGCGAGACCTCGGCCAGGGCGTCGAGCCGGACCCGCGCGGCCTTCAGCTTCAGCCGATGCGCCCGCAGCGCGAAGAGCCCCGCCGCCGCCGAGCCGAGCAGCGTCGGCGCCAGCAGCAGCGCCAGAGCGAAGGGGCTGCGGCTCGGGGCGGGCGGCGCCTCCCGAGCCAGGGCGAAGCCCGCGAAAGGCGCAGGCAGGAGTCCGAAGGCCCGTTCTTCGGCGCCGGACTCCTGCGGGGCCTCCAGATCGACCAGCCGGGCGGGCGCCGCGAGCCGGGCCGCGAGCTCCGCCAGAGCCTCGGGGCGCAGCAGCAGGCAGACCACGCCGGGAGGAGCCTTGCGGCAATGCAGCGCCGGAGCGGCGGCCTCGCGCGGCGTGCCGGACCATGCCGAACCCATGCGCAGGGCCTCCGCGCGCAGGGAGTCGAGACGCGGCGCCGCCTGGCGCATGAGGCGGTCCTCTCCGAAGAGCAGGGCCTCCTGTCCGGCGGGAAAGAGGCGTTCCAGAGCAGGGCCGAAAAGCGCGACGGCGGCGATGACGGGCTCGGTGAGATAGGCGCGCCTCAACCCGTCCGAGCCCTCGGCGCGGAAGGCCGCGCCGACGGATTCCGCCAGACGCCGCGTCTCCGCCTCCAGCCCCTCCATGACCGCGCCCGCCTGCGCCTGAGCCTCGGCCTGCGCCGTCTGGCGCCGCGTCTGGAGCGAGACGGCGCGTTCGGCCTCGGCGAACCAGAGCCCGAGCAGCGTCAGGGCCCCCGCCGGCAGAGCCACGAGCGCCGCCACGAGGGCCGAAATCCCCCAATCCCGCCTCCGGTCCCGGTTGCGGCCGGATTCTCCTGCGTTCAGCCTCATGGCGCGAGGCTAGCATGCGCCCGCGTCCATGCGGAGCCGCCCGGCCTTCAGACCTTGGTCGCAGATCCCCCCTTTCTGACCGGAATCTGACAGGGGCCTGACCCGCCGATCCGCCGGAAGCCCTAGAGGGGAGGACAGCTTCATCCTGGGAGGATCGGCCATGCCCTGCGCTCTTCACGGAATTCACCTTTCGCGCCGTTCGGCGCTGCTCGGCCTCGGCGCCGCCGGACTGGCTTCCGGTCTGGGGGGGCTGGCGAATCCCGCCGCCGCGCGGCTCTTCGCGGACGGCGACTTCACGGCGGCGATCCGCTCCGCCTACGACCGCGCCGGAGGGGCGGCGCTCGGACGGATCGCGCCCTTCACGATCACCGGCTCGACGCGCCCCTGGGAGACGAAGCTCCCCGAGGTGAAGGCGGGTCAGCAGGTCACCTTCCTGCTCAGCGGGCGCTGGCATCTGCTGCGCGAGCTGGATCTCTGGTTCGAGCCGGGGGTGGTGTTCCATGCGCGGGTGTCGGGCGGAGCGATGTATAATCCCTCGCTGAATTTCGGCACCATGACCGCCGACGGCGACGGTCCCATCGAGATCGCGCGCTCGGCGAGCGAATGGGCGAACGAACAGGGCGATCTCTGGGGCCCGCTGGACGCCTATCTGGCCGCCGACGGGCGCATCGAGGGCGTGGCGATCCTCTGGGACGTCGATCCGCGCGAGGGTCTGGCGCTGATGAAGGCTCAGGGCGACGCGGCGGGGATTCTGGCTCAGGCGCATGAGCGGGCGGTCTTTCCGCATGTCACGCCGGAAGGCTGGTTCAATCATTTCAACTTCGGCGAGGGCGGCGTCTTCCGCTCCGGCGAGGGCGAGATGAATTGCCGGACCCACAAGCAGGTCGCGATTCTGCGCCGCGACGTGAATCTGGATCTGACCGAGGATCTGCGCCTCGACTGGGACTGGATCGTGGAGGAGCTGCCGTCTCTGGTGGCGGAGGACCAGATCCCGTCGCATGATTATCTCTCCATCGCGGTGGAGTACGACGACGGCCAGGATCTGACCTACATGTGGAGCGCCGCCATTCCGCAGGGAACCGTCTTCCGCTGCCCTCTGCCGGGCTGGAACATGATCGAGACCCATCTCGTGCAGCGCAGCGGCCGCGCAGACCTCGGGAAATGGCTCTCCGAGAGCCGCAACCTCGCGCAGGATTACCGCGAGATCATCGGCGGCCCCGCGACGAAGGCCTTGCGGGTCTGGCTGCTGGGCGTCTCGACCTTCCAGCGGCGGACGGGCGCCTGCCGCTATCGCGGCGTGAGCATCGGCGGCGCCGCGGAGGAAACGCGGCTCCGGCTGGTGTGACGCCGGTCCGCCTCAAGCGGACCTCGCCCTGAGGATTTCCCGGGACGCCGAAAAGCAACGCTTCCGACGCCAGGATGAATCGCCCGGCTTCTCCGGGAGAATGAGAGGCCCGGATCACGGCGCAGGGGGAAGCGCCTGACGCCGGGCCGATCCTCCCCGTCGCTTCCGTCGCGGGTCCGCCTCGGGGGGCGCGGGAATAGTTGACGCATTTGGTCCGATTTCATATACCCTTTCCACGCCTTTCGATTGGAACGCCGCGCGTCTTCCGCTCCTGCGCGTTCCGCGAACGCTTGAATTCGATCAGATTTCCACTCCCCACATGGAGAGCGACGATGAAACGACTGACGGCCTTCGGTCTCGCCGTGACCCTGAGCCTGCCCGCCGCCGCCGCCGATCTGACCGTTTATTCCGGACGCGGAGAAGCCTTGATCGGGCCGGTGATCTCCCTCTTCGAGGCCCAGACCGGACTCGACGCCGAAGTGCGCTACGGCGGCACCGCCGAACTGGCGAATCTCCTCATCGAGGAAGGCGCCAACAGCCCCGCCGACGTGTTCTGGGCTCAGGACGGCGGCTCGCTGGGCGCGGTCGCGCCCCATTTCGCCGATCTCCCCGCCGAGGTGAACGAAGGGCTGCTGCCCGTCTATCGCAATCCGGCGAACAAATGGGCCGCCACCTCGGGCCGCTCGCGCGTGCTGGTCTACTCCACCGAGCGCGTCGAGGAGGGCGACCTCCCGGCCTCGATCAAGGATCTGACCGATCCGAAATACAAGGGCCGCGTGGCCTGGGCCCCGACCAACGGCAGCTTCCAGGCCTTCGTCACGGCCTTCCGCGTCGCCGAGGGCGACGAAGCCGCCAAGGCCTGGCTCGAAGGCATGATCGCCAACGAAGCCAAGGTCTATCGCAACAACGGCACCCAGATCGAAGCCATCGCCGACGGCGAAGTCGATTTCGGCCTCGTGAACAATTACTACCTCGGCCGCTACACCGGGCCGGATCCGGAATATCCCGTGGCCCAGACTCCCTTCGGCGTCGGCGACATCGGCAATCTGGTGAACGTGGCCGGAGCCGGAATCGTCGCGGCGAGCGACAATCAGGAGAACGCCCGCGTCTTCCTCGACTTCCTGCTCTCGCCGGCCGCCCAGCAATACATCACGCTGGAAGGCAACGAATATCCCGTGACGGCGGGCGTCATCCCCGATCCCACGCTGATGCCGCTCGACAAGCTGATCGAAGTCAGCCCCCATGTGGACATCGACAAGATCTCCGACCTCGAGGGCACGCTCGCGCTGCTGCGCGACGTCGGGCTGCTCTGACCGCCGCGCCTGCGGCTTCCGGCGCTCTTCGTCCTGCGGGACGGAGGGCGCCCTCAGGTCTGCTCCTCCCGGCTCTGGGAGTCGGGGCGGCCATGCTGATTCCCTTCGGCTATCTGCTCGCCCGCGCCTTCGACGCCGACGCCGCCACGCTGCACAGCCTCGTCTGGCGGCCGCGCAATCTGCTTCTGCTGACCAACACCCTGAAGCTGACGGCCCTCGTGCTGGCCTTCAACGCGCTGATCGCGCTGCCTCTGGCCTGGCTGACCCTGCGCAGCGACCTGAAGGGCAAAGGGCTTCTGACCTTTCTCTGCGTCATGCCTCTGGCGATTCCGGGCTACGTCATGGCCTATGCGATCCTCGGCATGTCGGGCTATTACGGATTCGCCAACCAGTTCTTCGGGGTGAGGCTGCCCCGGCTCGAAGGGCTCTGGGGCGCCGCGACGGCGCTGTCGCTCTACACCTTCCCCTACATGTTCCTGAATCTGCGTTCGGCTCTGGCGGGGGTGGATCCCGGCCTGATCGAGAGCGCGCGCAGCCTCGGGCGGTCGCGCTGGGGCGCCTTCTGGGCGGTGGAGGCTCCGCATCTGCGGCCCGCCCTGCTGACGGGATCTCTGGTGGTGGGGCTCTACGTCCTCGGCGATTTCGGCGTGGTGGCGCTCATGCGCTACGAGGCCTTCAGCTGGGCCATCTACACGCAATACAGCTCCGCCTTCGACCGCACCTACGCCGCCTGGCTCTCGCTGATGCTCATGGCGCTGACTCTGGTCTTCGTCTGGGCCGAATCCGCCTTCGCCCGCAACCGGCGCTTCGCGCGGGTGGGGACGGGCGTGGCGCGCCCCGCGACGCCGGTCGCGCTCGGAGCCTGGCGGGTCGCGGCCTGGATCTTCCTCGGGCTGGTGTTTCTGGCCTCGCTCGGACTGCCGCTGCTGGCGCTGGTCCACTGGATGCTCCGGGGCCTGCCCGACATGGATTGGGCGCAGCTCGGGGGGAGCTTCCTGCGGACCATCGCGACGGCGGCGCCTGCGGCCCTGCTGGCGGTGCTCTGCGGATTGCCGGTGGCTCTGCTGGCGGCGCGCTGGCCTTCGCGGCTCTCGGCGATCACGGAGCGTCTGGCCTATCTGGGCTATGCGCTGCCGCCTCTGGCCTTCGCGCTGGCCATGGTCTTCTTCACCCTGAGGGCCGCGCCCGCGCTCTACCAGAGCTTCGCCGTGCTGATCTTCGCCTATGTGCTGAGCTTCCTCGCGCTGACGCTCGGGCCCTTGCGTCTGGCGCTCTGGGGGATCGGGACGCGGCGCGAGGAGGCGGCGCGGGCGCTGGGCTCTTCGGGTCTCGGGGCCTTCCTGCGCGTGACCCTGCCGCAGTTGCGCCGACCCATGGCGGCGGGCGGGCTGCTGGTCTTCATCATGATCTGCAAGGAATTGCCGATCACCTATCTGCTCGCGCCGACGGGCTACACGACGCTGTCGATGAACGTCTTCAGCCGCACCTCCGAGGGCATGATGGCCGAAGCGGCGCCTTTCGCCCTGGCTCTGGTGCTGTTCTCGAGTCTGTTCGTCGGGCTGATCCTGCGTTACGAAGGTTCGGGACGCGGCCGACTTCCCGAGGATCGATCATGAGCCAACCCCTTCTCAGCGCGCGCGGATTGACGAAGCGCTTTCCCGGCGCGGCGCGTCCGGTGGTGGAGGAGGCGGGCTTCGATCTGGCGCCCGGCGAGATCCTCGCGCTGATCGGGCCCTCGGGCTGCGGCAAGACCACCACCCTGCGCATGATCGGCGGATTCGAGACGCCGGATTCCGGCGAGATCCGCATCGAGGGCCGCGACGCCCTCCCTCTCGCGCCCGAGAAACGCGGCGTGGGGGTGGTGTTTCAGGATTACGCGCTCTTTCCGCATCTGACCGTGACGCAGAACGTCGCCTTCGGCGTGAAGGGCCCCCGGCTCGACCGCGAAGCCGAGGCGGATCGTTTCCTCGACATGGTGGGTCTGGGAGGCTACGGACCGCGCTATCCGGACCAGCTCTCCGGCGGACAGCAACAGCGCGTGGCTCTGGCGCGCAGCTTCGCGGCCCGCCCGAAGCTGATCCTGCTCGACGAACCCTTCTCCAACCTCGACGCCGCCCTGCGGGCGAAGACCCGCCGCGAGATCCGCCGCATCCTCAAGGCGACGGGTCTGGGCGTGCTCTTCGTGACCCATGATCAGGAAGAGGCCCTGAGCTTCGCGGATCGTCTGGCGGTGATGCGCGAAGGCCGGATCCTCCAGATCGGCCGCCCCGAAGAGGTCTACGCCCGCCCTGCTTCGGCCTTCGTGGCGCAGTTCCTCGGGCGGACGAATCTGCTCGCGGGGGCGGCGCGGGGAGCTCAGGCCGAGACGCCGCTCGGGCTCCTGCCTCTGGCGGCGCCCGCCGAAGGCGAGGTGCTGCTCTCGCTGCGTCCCGAAGACCTCGGGCTGGAGCCCGACGCCGCCGGGGCGGGCGAGATCGTCGGCCGCGAGTTCAAGGGCCATGACGCCACCTACTGGGTGCGCGCGGCGGGCGCCGAATGGCAGGCCGACGCCATGGGGCCGCCGCTCATGGAGATCGGCACGCGGGTGATCCTGCGGGCCAAGGCGCCGGCGGTTCCGCTCGGCGCGGAGTGACGGGAGTCCGGAAACCGGACGCCCGCGCGCGGCGTTTTTGTGCGAAGCGACATGAAGATTGACCCGAATCCCACGGGCGAATACCTCTTGGACGGCGCGCAAGGGCGCGCATGCAGTTTTGCGGGGAGGCGCGGAGCGACGTTATGGCGAATAAAGTCTATTCCACCGCGGCGGAGGCCCTCGACGGCCTTCTGTTCGACGGCATGACCATCGCGGCGGGAGGCTTCGGGCTTTCCGGCATCCCCGAGCTTCTGATCTTCGCGCTGCGGGAGTCGGGGGTGAAGGATCTGACCGTCTACTCCAACAACGCCGGCGTGGATGATTTCGGCCTCGGAATCCTGCTCCAGACGCGCCAGGTCAGGAAGATGTGCGCCTCCTACGTCGGCGAGAACGCCGAATTCATGAGGCAATATCTCTCCGGCGAGCTCGAGCTCGAATTCAATCCGCAAGGCACCCTCGCCGAGCGCATGCGGGCGGGCGGCGCGGGCATACCCGGCTTCTACACCCGCACGGGCGTGGGCACGGTCGTCGCCGAGGGCAAGGAGCACAAGGAGTTCGACGGCGAGACCTTCATCCTCGAACGCGGCATCCGCGCGGATCTCTCCATCGTCAAGGCCTGGAAGGGCGACGCCCAGGGCAATCTGATCTATCGCAAGACGGCGCGGAACTTCAATCCGATGGTCGCCACCTGCGGCAAGGTCACGGTGGCCGAGGTCGAGGAGATCGTGCCCGTCGGCGCGCTGGGGCCGGACGCGATCCATACGCCCGGAATCTTCGTCCAGAGGATCATCCAGGGCCCTCACGAGAAGCGCATCGAACAGCGCACCACCCGTCCGGCTTGAGGGAGAAAACGGCCATGGCCTGGGACCGCAACCAGATGGCGGCGCGCGCCGCCAGAGAGCTTCGCGACGGCTTCTACGTCAATCTCGGCATCGGCATTCCGACGCTGGTCGCCAACTACATCCCCGAAGGGGTGGACGTGACCTTGCAGTCGGAGAACGGCATGCTCGGCATGGGGCCCTTCCCCACCGAGGACAAGGTCGACGCCGACCTGATCAACGCGGGCAAGCAGACCATCACCGAGCTTGACCGCACCTCCTATTTCTCCTCGGCGGACAGCTTCGCCATGATCCGCGGCGGACATATCAACCTCGCGATCCTGGGGGCCATGGAGGTCTCGCAGGAGGGCGATCTCGCCAACTGGATGGTGCCGGGCAAGCTCGTGAAGGGCATGGGCGGCGCCATGGATCTGGTGGCGGGCGTCGAGCGCGTGGTGGTCATCATGCAGCACGCCGACAAGACCGGCGCCTCCAAGCTGCTCAAGGAATGCACCCTGCCGCTCACCGGCAAGAAGGTCGTGGACCGGATCATCACCGATCTCGCGGTCTTCGACGTGGTGCCGGGCGGGCTGAAGCTGCTCGAGGTCGCCGAGGGCGTGACCGAAGAGGAAGTCCGCGCCAAGACCGAGGCCACGCTCGTCAACTGAGCTTCTGCCCGGGCTGAAGGATGAGACAAGGCGGCGGAGCTTCGGCTCCGCCGCCTTCCTGATGTTTTTTGTGGTCGCGCAATTTATCCGGAAACCGGTTCCCAGTTTTCGGATTGCGCTCTATTCCGCCGCCTGAGCCGCCGGGCGCATGTAGTTGAGGATCGGGCCGAGCCAGCGCTCCACCTCCTCGACGGCCATGCCCTTGCGGGCGGCGTAATCCTCGACCTGATCGCGCTCGACCTTGGCGACGCCGAAATAATAGGCCTCCGGCGCGCCGACATAGAGCCCCGAAACCGAAGAGCCCGGCCACATGGCGTAACTCTCGGTGAGCTTCACGCCCGTGGCGGCCTCGGCGTCGAGCAGGCGGAAGAGCGTCGCCTTTTCGGTATGGTCGGGCTGGGCCGGATAGCCCGGCGCCGGACGGATCCCGCGATAGGGTTCGAGGATCAGCTCCTCGGGCGCATAGGCCTCGTCGGCGGCGTAGGGCCAGAACTCCTTGCGGACGCGCTCGTGCATGCGCTCGGCGAAGGCCTCGGCGAAGCGATCCGCCAGAGCCTTGACCAGAATGGCGGAGTAATCGTCGTTGGCGCGCTCGAAGCGTTCGGCGAGGGCCACTTCCTCGATGCCCGCCGTGACCACGAAGCCGCCCACCCAATCGCGCTTGCCGGACTCCGCAGGCGCGACGAAATCCGACAAGGCCACGTTGGGCTTGCCGTCGCGCCTGGTCGCCTGCTGGCGGAGGGTGAAGAAGGTCGCCAGCTCCTGCGCGCGGCTCTCGTCGGTGAAGAGGCGGATGTCGTCGCCGACGGAATGCGCGGGCCAGAAGCCCACCACCGCCCGGGGACGGAACCATTTTTCATCCAGAATCTTCTTGAGCATGGCCTGAGCGTCGGCCCAGAGCGCCCGCGCCGCCGCGCCCTGGCGCTCATCCTGCAAGATGGCGGGGAAGCGGCCTTTCAGCTCCCAGGTCTGGAAGAAGGGCGTCCAGTCGATGTAGCGCGCCAGATCCGCGAGATCCCAATCCTCGAAGACCTTCGTCCCGAGGAATTGCGGCGCCGGAGGATCATAGCTCGCCCAATCGGCCTTGAAGGGGTTGGCCCGCGCCGCCGCCAGAGGCAGACGCCGCTTTTCGGCTTCGGCGCGTTCATGGGCCTCGGCGACCTTGCGGTATTCCTCGCGGATTCCCGCGACGTAATCGGGCTTCTGCTCCGGCGAGAGCAAAGCCGAGACCACGCCCACCGCGCGGCTGGCGTCGGGGACGTAGACCGTCTGGCCGCGGGCGTAGCGCGGATGGATCTTCACCGCCGTATGGACGCGGCTGGTGGTCGCTCCGCCGATGAGCAAAGGCAGATCGAATCCTTCGCGCTCGATTTCGGCGGCGACATGGGCCATCTCGTCCAGCGACGGCGTGATGAGGCCCGACAGCCCGATGACGTCCACGTTCTCGGCGCGGGCGGTCTCGATGATCTTCGCGGCGGGGACCATCACGCCCAGATCGACGATCTCGTAATTGTTGCAGGCGAGGACCACGCCCACGATGTTCTTGCCGATGTCATGGACGTCGCCCTTGACGGTGGCCATGAGGATGCGTCCGGCGCTGCGGCGGCCTTCGCCGCCGTTGAGGCGCTTCTCCTCCTCCATGAAGGGGGTCAGCACGGCGACGGCCTGCTTCATCACGCGGGCCGACTTCACCACCTGCGGCAGGAACATCTTGCCCGCCCCGAAGAGGTCGCCGACGACGTTCATGCCCGACATCAGCGGGCCCTCGATCACATGCAGAGGCCGCGCCGCCTGAAGGCGGGCTTCTTCGGTGTCGGCCTCGATATATTCGGTCACGCCGTTGACCAGCGCATGTTCGATGCGTTTCTCGACGGACCAGGTCCGCCAGGTGAGGTCTTTCTCCGCCTTCTCCTTGCCGCCCGCGCCCTTGAAGCGTTCGGCGATCTCCAGCAGGCGTTCGGTGCCGTCGGGGCGGCGGTTGAGGATCACGTCCTCGCAGGCCTCGCGCAGATCCGGCTCGATGGAATCGTAGACCGCCAATTGCCCGGCGTTGACGATGCCCATGTCCATCCCCGCCTTGATGGCGTGATAGAGGAACACCGCATGCATCGCCTCGCGCACGGGCTCGTTGCCCCGGAAGGAGAAGGAGAGATTCGAGACGCCGCCTGAAACATGGGTCAGGGGCATGGCCTGACGGATCCGGCGCGTCGCCTCGATGAAGTCCACGCCGTAATTGTTGTGCTCCTCGATTCCGGTCGCCACGGCGAAGACGTTCGGATCGAAGATGATGTCTTCCGGCGCGATCTCGGCTTCTTCGGTCAGCAGCTTGTAGGCGCGCGAACAGATCTCGAACTTGCGGTCTTCGGTGTCGGCCTGTCCGGTTTCGTCGAAGGCCATGACCACCATCGCCGCGCCATAGGCCCGGCAGAGCCGCGCATGATGGAGGAAAGCCTCTTCGCCCTCCTTCAGCGAGATCGAATTGACGATGGGCTTGCCCTGGACGCATTGGAGTCCGGCCTCGATCACCTCCCATTTGGAGCTGTCGATCATGACCGGAACCCGGGCGATGTCGGGTTCGGAGGCGACGAGGTTCAGGTAATCGACCATGGCCTTGCGGCTGTCGAGCAGGCCCTCGTCCATGTTGACGTCGATGATCTGGGCGCCGTTCTCGACCTGATCGCGGGCCACGTCGAGCGCCGCCGCCAGATCTCCGTTGACGATCAGCTTCCTGAACCGCGCCGAGCCCGTGACGTTGGTCCGCTCGCCGACGTTGACGAAGGGAATCTCGGGCGTGAGGATGAAGGGCTCCAGCCCCGAAAGCCGCATCTGCGGCGGGGGAGAGGCGATCTCGCGCGGCTGATGTTTGGCCACCGCCGCCGCGATGGCGCGGATATGCTCCGGCGTCGAGCCGCAGCAGCCGCCCACGATGTTGATCAGCCCCTCGCGGGCGAAGATCTCGACCTGAGCGGCCATGTATTCCGGCGATTCGTCATATTGGCCGAAGGCGTTGGGCAGGCCCGCATTCGGATAGGCGCAGACGAGCGTCTCCGCCACGGCGGAAACCTCGGCGAGATGGGGCCGCATGGCCTCGGCGCCGAGGGCGCAGTTGAATCCGACGCTCAGAGGCCGGGCGTGGCGCACCGAATGCCAGAATCCGGTCGGCGTCTGGCCGGAGAGGGTGCGGCCGGAGAGATCGGTGATGGTGCCCGAGATCATCACCGGCAGGCGCAATCCATTCTCCGCGAAGACCTCCTCGCAGGCGAAGATCGCCGCCTTGGCGTTGAGCGTGTCGAAGATGGTCTCGATGAGGATGAGGTCCGCGCCGCCCGCGATCAGGCCCCGGATCTGCTCGGCGTAGGCGAGGCGGAGATCCTCGAAGGTCACGGCGCGATAGCCGGGGTCGTTCACATCGGGCGAGATGGAGGCCGTGCGGTTGGTCGGCCCGAGCGCCCCCGCCACGAAACGCGGACGCCCGTCCTCGGCGGTCGCGCGGTCCAGAGCCTTGCGGGCGATGCGGGCGGATTCGAAATTCAGCGCATGGACCTTCTCCTCAAGCCCGTAATCGGCCTGAGCTATGCGGGTGGAGGAGAAGGTGTTGGTTTCGACGATGTCCGCCCCCGCCTTGGCGTAGCGGTAGTGGATCTCCTCGATGGCGTCCGGGCGGGTCAGGCTGAGCAGGTCGTTGTTGCCCTGCTGCGGCCTGCCGTCGCCCTGATGCAGCCCGCAGCCGCAGCCTGCGCCATGGCTCGTCGGGCCGGAGAAATCCTCCTCGCTCAGCCCCAGCGCCTGGATCTGGGTGCCCATCGCGCCGTCGAGAATGAGAATCCGCTCGCGCGCCATGGCGTCGAGGCTGGCGAAGGTCTCGGAGAGCGGAAGACGGGAGCCGAAAGCGGAGGCGGTCATGGGGTGCGAAGCCTTGAGGCGCGAAGCGCGAGGAGGAAGGAAGGCGCGGGGATCGGGAACAGGGGAATTTGGCCCCGAAAGCTTCCGGGCTCAACCCCATTCGGGCGCGGATCGGGAAATCGGGCGCGGTTTCTTCTTCGGGCGCCGCCGAGGGGGCCTTTGACAAGCCTTCCGGCGCGTCGCATTTTCCTCGGGACCGGGCGCAGCGCCTGCAGGGAGGCGCCTTCGTGAGCTTCAGCGAGAAGATCAGGCCCTGGATGGCCGAAGCGGCCTGTCCGCTCTGGGGCGGGGCGGGGATCGACCCCGCGACGGGCGGCGTCTGGGAGGCCCTGCGCGTCGCCGACGGAGCCCCCGCCCGCGCGGAGATCAAGCGGGTGCGGGTGCAGCACCGGCAGATCTACGCCTTCGCCGAGGCCTGGCGCATGGGCCTGGATCCGCAGGGGCTGGAGCGCGCGCGCGGAGTCCTGGCCTTCGCGCGAGCCAGGGCGCAGGCGCCTCGGGGGGCGGGCTGGATCCATCGCCTGAATCCGGATGACTCCCCGCAGGATTCCCGCCGCGATTCCTATGACCAGATGTTCGCCCTGCTCGGCTACGGGGCCCTCGCCCGCTTCGGGGTGGAGGAGGCCCGCGAGGATCTCGCCCGGACCTGGGCGGGCCTGAGCGGCGATCTGGCGCATCCTCTGGGCGGCTGGCGGGAGGATGATCTCGACAGGCTGCCCCGTCGCCAGAATCCGCACATGCACGGCTTCGAGGCCTGTCTCGCCCTCCAGGACTGGACGGGCGAAGCGGTCTGGATGGAGCGGGCCGAGGCGGTGCTCGATCTCTTCTTCGCGCGGTTCTTCGACGCGGGGCGCGGCTGGCTTCTGGAGCATTTCGCCGAGGACTGGACGCCGCTGACTCCGGAAGAGGGCCAGCGTCTGGAGCCGGGGCATTTCTGCGAATGGGTCTGGCTGCTGCGCCGCTACGAGCGGCTCGGGGGGCGACGCCCCGTCGGGGCGGCGGCGGACGCGCTTTACGCAGAAGGCCGCAGGCTGGGGCTCGGGCCGGACGGGCTGCTCTGCGACGAAACCTTTCTCGACGGAAGCCCGAGCAAGTCCACGCGTCGGCTCTGGGGCCAGACGGAGCATTTCAAGGCGGCGCTCGCCCAGGAGCGCGTCCATGGGACGGGCCGTCATCTGGCCGAGGCGCGGGAGATCTTCGACCGCCTCTTCGGGGTCTATCTGACGGGCTGTCGTCCCGGCGGCTGGCGCGACAGGCTGAATCCCGACGGAAGCCTTGCGGATCCGCTCATGCCCGCCAGCACCTTCTATCATCTGGTCTGCGCCTTCGGCTACGCGCTGGACTGGGAGACGGCGAAGGGATAGGACCGGGGCGGATTTTCCCCCGAGAGCGTCGTCCGGCCATGTGGGGCCGCCCGGACGCTCCGATTTCTCTTGTGGTCGCGTTTTCACGACGCGAAGTCCTTCGGCTTCGCTGGAAAACGCTCCAGGATCGAGGAGCGCCGCAGATGTCCCTTTCGTCCTTCGCCCGTCCGCTTCCCGCCTCCGCCCTGCCGGAGGCCGAAGCGCGCAAGGCGCGCGCCGAAGTCTGGTTCCGCGAGCTGCACAAGATGTTCCTCGACGCCTTCGAGGGGCTGGAGGACGGACAGGCCTCCGATCTTCCGGCGGGGCGTTTCGCGCTGACTCCCACCGAGCGGCGCGGCGAGGACGGATCTGCGGGCGGCGGCGGACTCATGGCCGTGATGCGCGGAGGGCGCGTCTTCGAGAAGGTGGGCGTCAACGTCTCGGCGGTGCATGGGCGGCTCGCGCCGAAGGCTCAGGCGGCGATGGCGGCGCGTCAGGTGCCGGGGATCGCCGCAGATCCGCGCTTCTGGGCCTGCGGCGTGAGTCTGGTGGCTCACATGCGCAATCCGCGCGCGCCCGCCTTCCACATGAACACCCGCATGTTCTGGACGCCCGGCGCCTGGTGGTTCGGCGGCGGCTCGGATCTCAATCCGGCCCTTCCCTTCGACGAGGACACGGCGGCCTTTCATGCGGGGCTGAAGTCCGCCTGCGACGCCCATGACCCGGAATATTACGCGCGCTTCAAGGCCTGGGCGGACGAATATTTCTTCATTCCGCACCGGAACCGGGCCCGGGGCGTGGGCGGGATCTTCTACGACGACCTCAACGGCGGCGACTGGGAGGCCGATTTCGCCTTCACGCAGGCCGTGGGCCGGGGATGTCTGGCGGCTTTCGTCCCTCTGGCGGCGGCCCGCAGCCGCGAGCCCTTCACGCCCGAAGAGCGCGAGCGGCAACTGATCCATCGCGGACTCTACGCCGAATTCAATCTGCTCTATGATCGCGGCACCCGTTTCGGGCTGGAGAGCGGCCATAATCCCGAGGCGGTGCTGATGAGCCTGCCGCCCGAAGCGAAATGGCCGTGAGCGCTCCCGAGGTCTGGTTCTATCATCTCGTCCGGCAGACGCCCGAGCGTCTGCTGATCGACCTGCTGGAGAAGACCCTCGCGCGGGGCTGGCGGGCGGTCCTGCGGCTCGGCGACGAGGCGCAGGTGGTCCAGGCCAGCGAAAGGCTCTGGACCTGGCGCGAGGATTCCTTCCTGCCGCATGGCTCCGCCGCCGACGGCGAGGCCGCCCTCCAGCCCGTCTGGATCACCGCCGGGCCGGAGATCCCCAACGGCGCGCAGATCCTCTGCCTGACGAGGGGCGGCTCCTGCGACCTCTCGGCGCCGCCTGCGGGTCTGGCGCGGATCTGCCTCCTGTTTCAGGAGGCGGACGAAGAGGCTCTGGCGGCGGCCCGCGCTCAATGGCGGGCGGCCAGGACTGCGGGACTCAAGGCCGTCTACTGGGCCGAGACTCCGGAAGGCGGCTGGATCCGCAAGGCCGAGCACGACCCCGCCGCAGGCTGAATTCTAGACGATCTCCGCCGTCGCGAGGGCGGGGGCCATTTCGGTGCGCACGGCGTCTTCGCGCAGCTCCGGGCGGCAGATCTCGAGGAAGCGATAGGCGAAGCCGCGCATGTAGCGTCCGCGCCGGATGGCGATATGGGCCGTGCTTTCGTCGAAGAGATGGCCGCCGTCCAGAGCCGCCAGCCGTTCGTCGGGCTGCCTGACCGCCATGGAGGCCACGATTCCCACGCCCACCCCGAGCGCCACGTAATCCTTGATCACGTCGGCGTCGAGCGCCTCCATGACGATCTCCGGCCGCTCGCCCGCCTCGGCGAAGACGCGGTCGATCATGCCGCGCCCGGTGAAGCCCTCGTGATAGGTGATGATCGGCCAGCGGGCCAGCTCGGCGAGGGTCAGGCGTTTGGTCCCCTCCAGTTCATGGCCGCGCGGCGCGATCACCGCATGCCGCCAGCGGTAATAGGGGAAGGCGGCCACGTCGGGATGATCGGCGACCTTCTCCGTGGAGACGCCGATGTCGGCGCGGCCTTCGAGCAGCATGTTGAGGATGCCGGTCGGGCTGGTCTGGTGCAGCGTGAGCTTCACGCGCGGGAATTCGCGGCGGAAGGCGGCCACGGCGGGCTGAAGCGCATAGCGGGCCTGGGTGTGGGTGGTGGCCACCACCAGAACGCCCTGATCGGCGCTGCGCAGCTGCGAGGCCACCCGACGGATGTTGTCGGCGTCGGTCAGGATGCGCTCGGCGTGGACGAGGATCTCGCGCCCCGCCTCGGTCAGCCCGAGGAAGCGTTTGCCGTGGCGGACGAAGATCTCGACGCCCAGCTCGTATTCGAGATCCTTGATGTGCCGGCTCAGGCCGGATTGCGAGGTGGCCAGAGCCTGGGCCGCCTCGGTGAGGTTGAAGTTGCGCCGCACGGTCTCGCGCAGGATCCGGATCTGTTGCAGGTTCATTCCGCCGCGACCTCCTGCGCCGGGAAGACGCGCAGCGCGTCGGGCACCAGACGGACGGTCTCGCCGGGAACCAGCGCCAGTTTCGCCAGTTCACGCTTGGGAATCTCGGCCTCGAAGGGGCGGCCGCTGCGGACTCCCACCAGCTCGATGCGCGCCAGAGCCCCGAGCTCCAGAGCCCGCGCCACCTTCGCCTCCACGCCCGGACCGGACGTCTCGCGCGTCACCTGAAACTCGTGCGGCCGCACATAGGCCGAAAGCCGCGCCCCCTCGTCGCCCGAGCCCGCAGGCAAGGCGAGTCCGCCGTCCTCGACCTGGAGCGCCCCGGAGACCACGCGCCCCTCGAAGAAGTTCGAATGGCCGAGGAAGCTCTGCACGAAGGGCGTCGCGGGCTGGGAATAGACCTGGGCGGGTTCGCCCACCTGCTCGATGGCGCCCTTGTTGATCAGCACCACCTGATCCGCCAGTTCGAGGGCCTCCTCCTGATCATGGGTCACGAAGATGGAGGTCAATCCGAGCTGGTGATGCAGATCGCGCAGCCAGCGGCGCAGATCCTTGCGGACCTTGGCGTCGAGGGCGCCGAAGGGCTCGTCCAGCAGCAGGACGCGGGGCTCCACCGCCAGAGCCCGCGCCAGGGCGATGCGCTGACGCTGACCGCCCGACAACTGCGCCGGATAGCGATGGCCGAGCCAGTCGAGATGCACAAGCTCCAGCAGCCGGGTGACCTTGGCCCGGATCTCGGAGTCGGACAGACGCTCGCGGCGGGGCTTGACCCTCAGGCCGAAGGCGACGTTCTCGAAGACCGTCATGTGGCGGAAGAGCGCGTAATGCTGGAACACGAAGCCCACGTTGCGCTCGCGGACATGGGCGTTGGAGGAATCTTCGCCGTTGAAGAGGATGCGTCCGGAATCGGATTGCTCCAGCCCGGCGATGACGCGCAGGAGGGTGGTCTTGCCGCAGCCCGAGGGCCCGAGAAGCGCGGTCAGCTTGCCGTCGGGGACGTCCAGGGTGACGTCGTTGAGGGCGACGAAATCGCCGAAGCGCTTGTTGATGTGTTCGACGCGGATGCTCATGGTCAGGCTCCTTCGCGCTGGGCGCGGGCGACGCGCCATTCCACGACCGTCTTGATCAGCAGCGTGAGCAACGCCAGAAGGGCGAGCAGAGAAGCGACGGCGAAGGCGGCGGAGAATTGATATTCGTTGTAGAGGATCTCGACATGGAGCGGCATGGTGTTGGTCAGGCCGCGGATATGTCCCGAGACGACGGAGACGGCTCCGAATTCGCCCATGGCGCGGGCGTTGCAGAGGATCACGCCGTAGAGCAGGCCCCATTTGACGTTCGGCAGGGTCACCCTCAGGAAGGTGGTGAGCCCTCCGGCGCCGAGCACCACGGCGGCTTCTTCTTCTTCGGTGCCCTGGGATTCCATGAGGGGAATCAGCTCGCGGGCGATGAAGGGGAAGGTCACGAAGACCGTCGCCAGCACGATGCCCGGCACCGCGAAGATGACCTTCATGCCGTTGTCCTGGAGCCAGGGTCCGAACCATCCCTGAGAACTGAACACCAGCACGTAGACGAGGCCCGCGATGACCGGCGAGACCGAGAAGGGCAGGTCGATGAGGGTGGTGAGCAGGGTTCTCCCGCGGAATCGATGCTTGGCGATGAGCCATGAGGCGGCGATGCCGAAGACGAGGTTCACCGGCACCGCGATGGCGGCGGCGAGCAGCGTCAGGCGGATGGCCGATTGCGCATCCCTGTCGACAAGGGCGCCGAAATAGGCGCTCCAGCCCTTGCGGAGGGCCTCGGTGAAGACCAGCGCCAGAGGCGCCAGCAGGAACAGCGCGAAGAAGGTCAGACCCAGACCGATGATGAGGACTTGCGCCCATTTCGGATCGCGCGTGGCGGCGCGTCCGGTCTGTCGGCCCCGGGCGTAGAGGGAAGCGGTTCCTCCGGCCATGGTTCAGCTCCTTTCCGTGCGACGCGAGGACCAGACCTGCAGGGCGTTGATGGCGAGCAGGAGCGCGAAGGAGACGATCAGCATGACCGCCGCGATGGCCGTGGCCCCGGCGTAGTCATATTGCTCGAGCTTGGTGATGATGATGAGGGGCGTGATTTCGGAGACCAGCGGGATGTTTCCGGCGATGAAGATCACCGATCCATATTCCCCGAGGGCGCGGGCGAAGGCCATGGCGAAGCCGGTCAGCAGCGCCGGATAGAGCGCCGGAAGCACGACGCGCCAGACGGTCTGCCAGCGATTGGCCCCGAGCGAGGCGGCGGCCTCTTCGAATTCGGCGTCGAGGTCCTCCAGCACGGGTTGCACCGTGCGCACCACGAAGGGCAGGCCGATGAAGACCAGCGCCACCAGAACGCCGAGCTGCGAGAAGGCGACCTTGATTCCGAGCTGACCTTCGAGGAAGGAGCCGAACCAGCCGTTCTTGGCATAAAGCGCGGTGAGGGCGATGCCCGCGACGGCGGTGGGCAGGGCGAAGGGCAGGTCGATCAGGGCGTCCACGAGCTTGCGGCCGGGGAAGCGGTAGCGCGTGATCGCCCAGGCGAGGATGAGGCCGAAGACCACGTTGACCGCCGCCGCGAGGAGCGAGGCGGTGAAGCTGAGCTTGTAGCTCGCCACGGCGCGCGGGGCGCTGACGGCGGACCAGATCTGCGCCCAGCTCAACTGAGCCGTATTGATGAAGACCGCCGAAAGGGGGATCAGGATGATCAGGAAGAGCATCAGGATCGTGACGGCGAGCGAGAGCCGGAAGCCGGGCAGCACGCGGCTGCGGGCGTTGACCAGCCCGAGCCCCAGCAGCGCGAAGAGCGCATAGACCGACGTCAGCGCGCCGCTCGGCAGGAGGCTGTCCTGCGATCCGAAATACACCGCCGCGCCGCCGAGGGCGAGGCCCCCCCAGACAAGGGGGCCTCGCCAGCCTTGCGGCCCTGCGGATTGACGTTTCAGGGCCAGATCCGTCATCAGCGCCGCTCCGCCATGATCTTGTCGTAGAGGCCGCCGTCGGCGAAATGGACCTGCTGCGCCTTCTCCCAGCCGCCGAGATCGGTCTCGACCGAAAGGGTGTCGATGGGCGGGAAGGTCTCGGCGTGGCGCGCGAAGACTTCGGCGTCGCTCGGGCGGAACTGCTTGCCCGCGATGATCTCCTGAGCCTCGGGCGTGTAGAGGAATTCGAGATAGCCCGTGGCCTGCTCCAGGGTGCCGCGCGCCCTGGCCACGCCCTCGACCACCGCCACCGGCGCCGGCGCCGCGATGGTCAGCGAAGGATAGACCACCTCGAACTTGTCCGCGCCGAACTCGGCGGCGAGGGCGGCGGATTCGTTCTCGAAGGTGATGAGCACGTCGCCGATCTCGCGCTGGGCGAAGCTGGTGGTGGCGCCGCGTCCGCCGCCGTCGAGGATGGGCACGTTGTCGAAGACGCCCTTCACGAAGTCATGGGCCTTGCTCTCGTCGCCGTCGTTCTGCTTGAGGCCGTAGCCCCAGGCGGCGAGGTAGGTGTAGCGGCCGTTGCCCGAGGTCTTGGGATTGGGCACGATCACCTGGACGTCGCCGGTCAGGTCGCTCCAGTCCCGGATTCTCTTCGGATTGCCCTTGCGGACGATGAAGACCGAAACCGTGGAGTAGGGCGCGGCGCCGTTCGGGAATTTCTCGCGCCAGTCGGGGGCGATCAGTCCGGGGCGCGAGAGCAGGATGTCGATGTCCGGCGACTGGTTCATGGTGATGACGTCGGCCTCCAGGCCGTTCAGCACCGAGCTGGCCTGCTTGCTGGAGCCGCCATGCGACTGGTTGACGATCACGTCCTGACCGGTCTTCGCCTTCCACCAGGCGCTGAAGGCCGGGTTGACGTCCTTGTAGAGCTCGCGCGAGATGTCATAGGAGACGTTCAGCAGCGTGACGGGATCCGCCGCCCGGGCCGCAGGCGCGACCGCGACGAGCGGAACGGCGGCGAAGACGCCGAACAACGCGCCGAAGGCGCGACGGGTCATGGACATGGAAAAGGCCTTTCCTGCGTTTCTGTTCTGAAGGAGGGGCCTGGCCCCTCCTCATCCGGTTCCGTTCAGCGGATGACGTAGATCTGGTCGAAGATTCCGCCGTCGGAGAAATGTTCGTCCTGAGCCCTGGTCCAGCCGCCGAACACCTCGTCGATGGTGAAGAGTTCGACGTCGGCGAAGCTGTCGGCGTATTTCGCCAGAACCTCGGGGTTGCGCGGACGGTAGTAATGCTTCGCCGCGATCTCCTGACCCTCGGGGCTGTAGAGCTCCGTCAGATAGGCCGTCGCCACGTCGCGCGTGCCGTGGCGGTCGACGTTCCCGTCCACCACCGCCACCGAGGGCTCCGCGAGGATCGACACCGAAGGCGTCACGATCTCGAAGTTCTCCGGGCCAAGCTCGTTGATCGCGAGATAGGCTTCGTTCTCCCAGGCCAGCAGCACGTCGCCGATGCCCCGCTCCACGAAGGTCGTCGTCGAGCCCCGCGCGCCGGTGTCCAGAACCTTCACGTTGCGGAAGATGTCGCCGACGAACTTCTTCGCCGCCGCCTCGTCGCCGCCCGGCTGACGCAGCGCGTAGCCCCAGGCCGCGAGATAGTTCCAGCGCGCGCCGCCCGAAGTCTTGGGGTTGGGCGTGATGACCTCGACGCCCGGCTTGACCAGATCGCCCCAGTCGTTGATCCCCTTGGGATTGCCCTTGCGCACGAGGAAGACGATGGTCGAGGTGTAGGGGGCGGAGTTGTCGGCGAGTTCGCCGATCCAGCCCTCTGCGAGGAGGTTGCGGCCATGGATCCGCAGGGCGTCGACGTCATAGGCGAGGGCGAGGGTGACCACGTCGGCCTCCAGCCCTTCGATGACGGAGCGGGCCTGTTTGCCGGATCCGCCATGGGACTGTCGGATGGTGACGTCGTCGCCGGTCTTGTCCTTCCAGAGCCTGGCGAAATGGGCGTTGTAGTCCTGATAGAATTCGCGCGTGGGATCGTAGGAGACGTTGAGCAGCGTGATGGAGGCCGCGAAGGCCTGAGCCGAAGCCGCCGCCAGAAGCGCGGAGAGAGCCGCGGTCTTGAGGAATTTGCGCATGAAGGGATCGCCTTTCCGTTCCAGGGTCTCCGAGCCGCTAACAAGCCCCGCCGCGCTCAGGAACAAAGCGTTTGCTGATTGCTTATTCCATTTTCTGCGAAGGGCTCGTCCTTCTGCGAAAAGAACATATGAAATCTCGGGTCTTGGGAAGGGTTTTGGCCGGGCTCCTCCATGTGATATCTGCATATGGATATGTCGCGATCCCTGACGGATCGCGGGAAGCCGCAAGCGCGGATCGTCAGGGCCCGTCTCCGGACTCCTGCGGATCGAATCGCGAAGGGAGAGGCCTCCCATGGAGGCCCCGGACCCGGCGTGGAGAAAAGGCGAGGAAGATCAGGAAGGCGCGGGATCTGCGGCGATCCGGCGGCCTGAAGGGGATCCCGCCCGCTCGGGGGCGGAAGGCGAGGGGCGGAGGCCGCCCGACGCCGCAGCATGTCCCGACGGCGCGAGGCGCCGCCGGGCCGCGAGGATCATTCCTCGTCGAAACCGCCGAAATCGCCTTCGTCGGCGGCTTCGGGCTCGGGTTCGGCCTCGGGGCGCGCCTCGGGTTCGGCGGCCTGGGCTTCGTCTCCGCCGAACATGCCCGCGATGGCGTTGCCGAGCAGCACGCCGCCCGCCACGCCGACCGCCGTCTGGGCCGCGCCCGCGAGGAAGCCGCCTCCGCCGCCGCCCTGCTGGACGGGAGCCGGCGCCAGGGGCTGACGACGCGCCGGAGGCGGCGCCGAGGGCTGTCCGCCGAACATGCGCGAGAGGAAGCCGCCGCCCTGAGGCGCCTGACGCGCGGCGGAAAGCTCGGATTCGAGCTGCGCGATGCGGTCCTGGGCGGAGTTCAGCGCGTGCTCCTGCACGACGATGGTCTGGGCCATGTAGTAGGGCGCGCCCGGCTGCCGCGCGACGGCCTGCGAGATGAAGGATTCCGCCTGGCTGTCGCGCTGCGGATTCTGGCGCTCCACCTGCGCGAGCTTGCCGAAGAGCCCTTCGATGGCCTGCTGGTCGTTCTGGTCCATGTGCCTCTGACGTCCCTGTTGCTTGTCTGTTTGATCGCCGCCCTCCCGGAAGCCGGAAGGACAGGGCGACGGATGGTCAGATAGAACGGGAGCGCGGAATTCACGACGGAGTTTCGTCAGCTCGCGCGTTTGTGACCTTCCGTCAGAGGATTCGCCCGGCTCCCGGCATTCCCTTCCGGAAATTGCGCCGGATCGCCTCGACGGCTTGACCTCGACGCCCGAAATCTCCGAAATCCGGGATCGTCGCCGTCCGGTCTTCTCCGGGGGCGCGCCGGAGATGGACATGACCAGATCGATCCATGTGCTGAACGGGCCGAACCTGAATCTGCTGGGCAAGCGTCAGCCCGAGATCTACGGCCACGAGACCCTCGCCGACGTCGAGCGCGATTGCGCCGCTCTGGCGCGGGAGCTGGGCCACGAGATCCGCTTCCTGCAATCCAACTGGGAAGGCCAGATCGTCGACTGGATCCATGAAGCCCGCGATCAGGCGTCGGGCGTGGTGATCAATCCGGCGGCGCTGACCCACACCTCGGTGGCGGTGCTCGACGCGCTCAACGCCTTCGAGGGGCCGGTGATCGAGGTGCACATCTCCAACGTCCACAAGCGCGAGTCCTTCCGGCATCATTCCTACGTCTCCCTGCGGGCCGACGGGGTGATCGCGGGCCTCGGGACCGAGGGCTACCGGCTGGCCATCCGCCGCATCGCCACGCTGCTCGCCGCCGCGCGCTGAGCCCCCGCCCGACGGGGACTCCGAAAACCCCTTCAAACTTTCCGGATTGCGCTCTATAAGGGCCCCGCCTGCCGGAGCAGGCTGCATCTGCTGGTTGGGGAGGACGCCATGACAAGCGACGCCCTCTTCCAATTGGGGATGGGCTCAGTCGGACTGGACGCCACCCAAACGGAAGACCTTGCGCGCCCGGGCCCCTTGCGGGGCATGCGGGGCGTCTTGCGTCCGCAAGATGCGGACGCCGCCTCCTGCGCCTTCTTGCGCGCTTCTGACGGCCAGAGGGGGAGCGGCGCGCGAGCGCCGATCAGAAGGCTGTAATCTCCCCGCCGTCATCCTCCTGTGAGGAAGACCACTTCTTATCGTCACGCCGGGACAGGAAGCCAGAGGCTCCGGTCCCGCGGATCCGGCTTTCCGGCCGTTTTCAACTCGGGGTTCCGCATGTCCAAAGCTCTCGAACCGCGCACGCCTTATTATCTGATCGACAAGGCCAGGCTCCTGCGGAACATGGAGAAGATCGCCTTCGTCCGCGAGAAGTCCGGCGCCAGGGCTCTTCTGGCGCTGAAATGCTTCGCCACCTGGTCGGTCTTCGACCTGATGCGCGAACATATGGACGGGACCACCTCCTCCTCGCTCAACGAGGTGCGTCTGGGGCGTCAGCGGTTCGGCGGCGAGACCCACGCCTACAGCGTGGCCTGGGCGGATCACGAGATCGACGAGGCGGTGAGCTACGCCGACAAGATCATCTTCAACACCATCGGCCAGCTGGAGCGCTTCGCCGGAAACGCGCAGGGGATCGCGCGGGGCTTGCGGCTGAATCCGGGCGTCAGCTCCTCGACCTTCGATCTGGCGGATCCGGCGCGGCCCTTCAGCCGCCTCGGCGAATGGGACGCGGCTCAGGTCCTGCCGGTCATGGACCGGATCAGCGGCTTCATGATCCACAACAATTGCGAAAACGCCGATTTCGGGCTCTTCGACCGGATGCTGACCCGCATCGAGGAGAAGTTCGGCGAGCTGCTCAAGCGCGCCGAATGGGTCAGCCTCGGGGGCGGGATCCACTTCACCGGCGAGGGCTATCCTCTGGAGGCCTTCTGCGCGCGGCTGAAGCGCTTCTCCGAGAGCTACGGCGTTCAGGTCTATCTGGAGCCCGGCGAGGCCGCGATCACCCAGAGCGCCACCCTGGAGGTGACGGTCCTCGACACTTTGTATAACGGCAAGCATCTGGCCATGGTGGATTCCTCCATCGAGGCCCACATGCTGGATCTGCTGATCTATCGCCAGGACGCGCAGATCGGCGACGGGAC
Organism: Neomegalonema sp.; assembly: GCF_028688855.1. Classification (GTDB taxonomy): domain Bacteria; phylum Pseudomonadota; class Alphaproteobacteria; order Rhodobacterales; family Rhodobacteraceae; genus Neomegalonema. Next base: position 61,521 of record NZ_JAQTXI010000014.1, read on the forward strand.
GGGCGATCATGAAGTCATGATCTGCGGCAAGTCCTGCCTCGCGGGCGACGTCTTCGGCGAGTTCCGCTTCCCCCATCCCCTGAAGCCGGGCGACCGGCTCTCGGTGCTGAACGCGGCGGGCTACACCATGGTCAAGAAGAACTGGTTCAACGGCGTGGCCATGCCCTCCATCGCGATCCGCGAGCCGGACGGCTCGATCCGGCTGGTCCGCGAATTCGGCTATGCGGATTACGAATCCAGCCTGTCCTGATTTCTCCAGCCTCAAGAGGTTCCCATCGGAATGACGAAGAACGTGCTCATCATCGGCGCCGGCGGCGTGGCGCAGGTCGTCGCGCACAAATGCGCGCAGAACAACGATCTGCTCGGCGACCTCCACATCGCTTCGCGCAGATTGTCGAAATGCGAAGCCATCATCGCCTCCGTTCATGAGAAACGGGCTTTGAAGACTGAAGGAAAGCTGGAGGCCCACCAGCTCGACGCCATGGACGTCGCCGCGACGGCGGCCCTGATCCGCAGGACCGGCGCGGGGATCGTGATCAACGTCGGGTCGTCCTTCCTGAACATGTCGGTGCTGTCGGCCTGCCTCGAGACGGGCGCGGCCTATCTCGACACGGCGATCCACGAGGATCCGGCCAAGATCTGCGAGGCGCCGCCCTGGTACGCGAATTACGAATGGAGGCGTCGCGAGGATTGCGAAAAGGCGGGCGTCACGGCGATTCTCGGCGCGGGCTTCGATCCGGGCGTGGTCAACGCCTGGGCGAAGCTGGCCCACGACGAATATTTCGACCGCATCGACTCCATCGACATCGTGGACATCAACGCCGGATCGCACGGGCGCTATTTCGCGACCAACTTCGATCCCGAGATCAATTTCCGCGAATTCACCGGACAGGTCTGGTCCTGGCAGGGAGGCGCCTGGACCTCGAACGCCATGTTCGAAGTGGGCGAGACCTGGGATCTGCCGGTGGTCGGCCCGCAGAAGGCCTATCTCACGGGCCATGACGAGGTGCATTCGCTCTCGCAGATCCTCGGCGTGCCGAACGTGCGCTTCTGGATGGGATTCGGAGACCACTACATCAACGTGTTCACGGTGCTGAAGAACATCGGCCTTCTCTCGGAGAAGCCCGTGAAGACCGCCGAAGGCCTGGAGGTGGTCCCGCTGAAGCTGGTGAAGGCGGTTCTGCCCGATCCGGGTTCGCTCGCGCCGGACTACGTCGGCAAGACCTGCATCGGCGACGTGGTGAAGGGCGTCAAGGACGGCCGCGACCGCGAGATCCTCCTCTACAACGTCGCCGACCACAAGGAGGCCTTCGAGGAGGTGGGCAGTCAGGGCATCTCCTATACGGCCGGAGTCCCGGCCGTGGCGGCGGCCCTGCTGATCGCCTCGGGCGAATGGGACGTCAAGAGGATGGCCAACATCGAGGAATTGCCGCCCCGGCCCTTCCTGGCGCTGCTCGACCGGCTCGGCCTGCCCACCCGCATCCGCGACGAGCAGGGCGACCGCCTTCTGAACGCGGCCTCCTGAATCCCGGCGCCTGACGCCCACGGAAGCGTGATCCGCCGCGGCGGCTTCGCGCTTCCTTCGGCCTGCGCGCGGCTCCAGAATGGAGGCCCTCGAACAGGAGAGACGACGAATGCGGAGATTCTGGACTGGCGCGATTCTGGCGCTGAGCCTGCTTCCGGCGACCGCCAGGGCGCAAGAGGCCGTGGTGGGCGCGCCCGACGCCGAGGCTCTGTTCACGAGCCCCGACCCCCAGCTGCACGCCAACAAGCAGCTGGTCTACAAGATCATCCGCGATCTTCTGGAGGCCGGGCGCTGGGATCTGGCCGATCAATATCTGACGGAGCGTTATCTCCAGCATAACCCGAACGCCGCTTCGGGACGCGCGGGGGTGATCCACTTCTTCACCGAAGTCCTCAAGGTGGAGCCCAAGCCCATTCCCGAGAAGATCCCGCCCCGGGTCGTCTTCGTGACGGCGGAAGGCGACCTCGTGACGGTGGGCTTCGTCCACGAGCAGACGGACTCCAGGGGCGAGGCCTACACCACCACCTGGTACGACACCTGGCGCATCCTCGACGGCAAGGCCGACGAGCATTGGGATTCCGCCCTGAGGCCCTGATCAGCGCGAATCTTCAGCCGCGCCCCCCTCCGGAGCGGGCGCGGCTCCTTGTGGCGAGGGCGTTGCGGATGGCGAAGCTCGACTGGATCCGCGACACCCCCGGCATGGCGGCGAGAATCTCCGTATGGACGCGCTCGAAGGCGGCGGCGTCCGGAACCTCCACCTTGAGGAAGTAATCCGCCGCGCCGGTCATGAGATAGCATTCCCGGATCTCGGGATGCCTGCGCGCCGCCGCCTCGAAGCGCGAGAGGCAATCCTCCGTCTGACGCTCCAGGGTGATGTAGACCATCACCGTGATGACCGCCTCGGGCGCGGAGGGCGCCAGGATGGCGGCGTAGCCCCGGATCACGCCGCTTTCCTCCAGCCGCCGCACCCGGCGCAGGCAGGCCGAAGCCGAGAGCCCCGCCTCCGCCGCGAGGGCGGCGTTGCTCATGCGGGCGTTGAGGCGCAGCAGCCGGAGAATCTCGTGGTCCTGGGCGTCGAGGCCGATCATGGAGGAATCCGTCCTTTGGCCTCTGGAAATTGCGCCTTTCCGGATAGATCGGCGATTTCCGGCGCGATCAGCGGGGATATTGCGCGATCCTTGCGCTAAGCTCAAGGCGTGTTCTGATTCCGTAAACGGGCCTTGTCCCCGGGTGATCATGTCGCAAGAAGCCTTTCAGAATCCCGCGCGCGAAACCGCAGGCGGCCTGCTGCGGATCGATCTCGGCGCGCTGGCGCGCAACTGGCGCGCGGTCGGGGCCCGGACCTCCGGCGCGGTGGGCGCGGTGGTCAAGGCCGACGCCTACGGGCTGGGCGCCGGACCGGTCTGCGCCGCGCTCCACGGCGCCGGATGCCGCGATTTCTTCGTGGCCCATCTCGTCGAGGCGCAGCGTCTGCGGCCCTCCCTGCCTGCGGATTCCCGGCTGATCCTGCTGAACGGAATCCCGCCCGGCGGAGAAGCCGCCTGCCGCGCGGCCGGGACGATTCCGGCGCTCAACTCCCTGGAGCAGGTCGCGGCCTGGTCCGCCGAGGCGCAAAGCCGCGGCGAGGAGCTCGAAGCCTTCCTGCAACTCGACACGGGCATGTCGCGGCTGGGGATCTCCGGCGAGGAGGCCGCGCTTCTGGTCCGCGAGCCGGAGCGGCTGAAGGGCCTGCGGCTGCTGCGGATCATGAGCCATCTGGCCTGTTCGGACGAGCCGGAGAATCCCCAGAACGCGCGCCAGCTGGCCGAGATGCGGCGTCTGGCGGCGCTTTTCCCCGAGGTTCCGGTCTCCTTCGCCAATTCGGGCGGGATCCTGCTCGGGCCGGAGTGGCATGGGTCTCTGACGCGCCCGGGTCTGGCGCTCTACGGGGGGCGCACGACGCCCGACCGCGAGATCCCCGTGGAGCCCGTCGTCAGGCTGGATCTGCGCGTGATCCAGATCCGGACGGTTCAGGCGGGGGCTCGGGTGGGCTATGGCGGCGTCTTCGTCGCGCCCGGCGAGACGCGGCTTGCGGTGCTCTCGGCCGGATACGCCGACGGGCTGCCGCGCAGTCTGGAGGGACGGGGCGCGGTCTGGTTCGCGGGACGGCGCCTGCCTCTGGCGGGTCGGGTCTCCATGGACAGCCTGATCGTCGACGCCTCGGCTCTGCCGCCCGGAGCCCTGAAGCCGGGCGATCTCGTCGAGATGATCGGCCCCAACCAGACTCTGGAGGAGGTCGCGGCGGCGGCCGGAACCATCAATTATGAAATCCTCACCGGCCTTGGCGGCCGGTTCCATCGGGACTACGCTTCGGGCTGAAGCTGAACGGATCTTCAGGTGAGCTTATGAAAATCGTGATTCTGGGCGCCGGAGTGATCGGCGTCGCCTCGGCTTGGCATCTCGTCAAGGCCGGACATGAGGTGGTCGTTCTGGAGCGTCAGGAGGGCCCCGCCCTCGAGACCAGCTTCGCCAACGCAGGCGAGATCTCGCCGGGCTATTCCTCGCCCTGGGCGGCGCCGGGCGTGCCGCTGAAGGCGCTGAAATGGCTGTTCATGAAACATGCGCCGCTGATCATCCGGCCTTCGGCGGTTCCGGGCGCGGCGGCCTGGATGCTCGCCATGCTGCGCGAATGCACGGCGGGGCGCTATGCGGTGAACAAGGAACGCATGGTGCGTCTGGCGGAATATAGCCGCGATCAGCTCGTCGCGCTGCGCGAAGAGACCGGCATCAGCTACGACCACCGCACGCAAGGCACCTTGCAGGTCTTCCGCACGCAAAAGCAGTTCGACGGAATCGGCAAGGACGTCGAGGTGCTGAAGGCGGGCGGCGTGCCCTTCGAGATCCTCGACCGGGCGGGCTGCGTCGCCGCCGAGCCGGGGCTGGCCTTTTCGCAAGACCAGATCGTCGGGGGGCTGCGTCTGCCGCATGACGAGACCGGAGACTGCTTCCTCTTCACCAACGCCCTGAGCAGGCTCTGCGAAGAGAAGGGCGTGGTCTTCCGCTACGGCGTGAAGATCGAGGGCCTGAAGCAGGCGGGGGACCGCGTCTCCGCCGTGACGACCGATCAGGGCGAGGTCTCGGGCGACGTCTTCGTGGCGGCTCTGGGCAGCTATACGCCCGCCCTGCTGAAGCCTCTGGGGCTCAAGGCGCCGATCTACCCGCTCAAGGGCTATTCGATCACGATCCCCATCAAGGAGGAGGCGCGGGCGCCGGTCTCCACGGTGCTGGACGAAACCTACAAGGTGGCGGTGACGCGCCTGGGCTCGCGGATCCGGGTGGGCGGCATGGCCGAGATCGCGGGCTTCAGCCATGATCTGCCGGCCGCGCGCCGCGCCACGCTGGAGCTGACGGTCGAGAGCCTCTTCGGCGGCGCCGGAGACCAGACCCAAGCCAGGTTCTGGACGGGCCTGCGCCCCATGACTCCCGACAGCACGCCGATCCTCGGTCCGACGCGCCTGCCGAACCTCTATCTGAACTCCGGCCACGGGACTCTCGGCTGGACCATGGCCTGCGGATCGGGGCGGGCTCTGGCCGATCTGATCTCCGGCCGCAAGCCGGAGATCGAGACGGCGGATCTGGCGCTCTCGCGCTACGCCTGAGGCGGGGTTCCGGCCGTGTTCATGCGGGCGAGGAGCTTGCCGACGTCCGCATTGAACTGGTCGAAATTCCCGATCCGCGACTGATAATGGTCGCGCAGGCCGGGGACGTCGCGCACGAAGACCTGGTCGAAGCTGGTCAGGCTGTCGTCGCCGTCGAGCGCGCGCTGGACGTAGGAATCGAAGGCCTGATTGCGCGCCGCCGGATCGCCCGGCAGCTTCGAGACCGTATGGCCCCAGAGGATCAGATCGGCCAGTTCATTGCGGTTGAAGCCGTAGTTCTGCGCCAGAGCGTCATAGGACTCGAGCTTCACGCCGGGATTCTTGAAGTCGAAGGTCTGGCGCACGTCCTGCATGAGGTTCTGGCTCGGAGAGGCGAGATCCGGCTTGAAGGCCGACTGCGCTGCGAGGAAGGGGCATTTCCCCGGATCTCCGCCCGGCTTGGGGCCATGGGGCGCCGTCACGCCGTTCATGGACGGGGCGCCCGCCGGAGAGCCCGCCCCTGAAGCGCCTGAAATCCCCGCAGGCGCGGGATTGGCGGCGGCCTGGGTCTGCTGGTTCGTGGCGACGCTCCGCAAGGCCGAGCCGTTCAGGGCGCCGTCGTCCCTGAGGTCCATCTGCCCCCATTTCTTGACGTATTCGAGGTTGCGGCGGAAGTCGTCGTTGCCGCTGCCCACCGGATTGAGCAGCGTGCGCAGGGTCACGTCTCCGTCGACCTTGCCGTCGAGCACGTCATGGCCGAAGAGCCGCAGGCCGACGTTGCCGAACTCCGTCGGCTTGCCTGCGGAATCCACGAGCGGCAGATCGTCGGGCAGGGCGGTGTCGAACATCCCCGGCAGACGGCGCGGATCGTTCAGCTCCAGATCGGCGTGAGGCCCTTGCCGCATGTAGGCGTAGGGGACGTTGACGGGCAGGGCGTCGCGGATGCGCTTGACGCTCCCTTCCATGCCGACCTCCTTCAGCATGTTCTTCGCGCTGAGGGATTCGTCCCATTCCTCGGCCACGGCGCGCAGGTTGTTGGCGAGGACCTCGTTGTTCGGGGCCTCCTCCATCACGCGGTCGAAGACCGAACGTCCGTCGGCGCCGGGCCGCCGCAGAGGCGTCATGATCCCGCGGAAGAAATCCACGCCGTCCTGTGCCTTGGGGAATTGCTGGGCGCTGGTGATGGTCAGAGCCGTTCCGGCGCCGCTGGAGAGCGCGCCTTTCACCAGAGCCGCCGCCGTGGCGTCTCCGCCGGGCGCGGCGCGCAGGCCGTCGATGAAGCCTCCGAAGGCCGAGCCGCCCTCTTTCGAGAAGATCTGATCGAAGGCCGTGGCCGCGATCTTGCCCGCGCCCTCCCGCCCGAAGAGGCCCCCGAGCGCCGCCACGCCCGGACCCGCCAGCAGGGAGATCGCCGAAGTCGTTCCGAGCGACGCCAGACGGCCCAGAGGGCCGCCGTCGCCGGGCGCGTTGCGATAGGCGCGGGTGTGGGAGGTGGTTCCGGAATACTCCGGCCCGGTGGGAGCGGAGCTGTTGGCCGGAGACAGGCCGCCGCGCGTCGTCGGCGCCGTGGAGGCCGCGTCCTTTCCGGCCTCCGGACGCCGGGCGAGGCCTGGATCGCCCATGATGTCGGCGGCGTGCTCGGGGAAGGCGCGGGCGTAGGCGTTCGCGCGGTCGGCGCCGGGGGCGTAGACCTTGTTCATGTTGTCGGCGTCGAGCCCGAAGCGGTAGTCCAGCGTGTCGGCGACCTTGGTCGCGACGCCGGATCCGTCCTCCTGGTCGAGGATGTCGTAGTAATATTCGGCGTACCATTTGGCGGCGTCTTCCCGCGAGAGGGCGCTCTTGCCCACGCTGGCGAGGAATTCGCGGCCCGCCGGATTGGCGTCCCAGGTGTCGACCACGAGCTGCTTGTAGAACTCGGGTCCGGTTCCGCCGTCGGTGCGGTTCTTGAGATTGCCGAGGAAGGCCGTGGAATAGAGGTTCATGCCCGCGTTTTCGGCGAGCAGCCCGTCGAGGACGCCCTTCCAGCCCGGACCGCCGAGCTTCATCTCCTCCAGAGCCGGAGAAGCCAGAGCCGCGCCGCCCTTCTCGGAGGAGATCGTGTTGAGGCTTTGGCCGACGATGTCCGAAACGTTCTTCTCGCCGATGAGCGCGCCGCCCACGCCCGCTCCGAGCCCGAGCCCCGTCAGGCCGAGGCGCATGGCTCCGCTGAACAGCGGGCTGGAGAGCAGCGTGGCGGTCATGTCGGTGAGGGGCTTCTGCAGCCCGAAGAAGTTCAGCGTGTTCCCGATCACGCCGGTGACGCCGCCGACGATCCCCGTGGCCGCCCCCGCCAGAGCCGTGATCGGATTGGGCGGGGCGTCGTTGGGCGTGGCTATGGCGTCGAGCCGGCCGCCCAGGATCGAGGCGCGCGAATCCGCGGCGTGGCTTTGAGGCAAGGGCCTGTGCGGCGCGGGAATGGAGGCGCGGGTTTTGGCCTCCGCCTCCTCGGTCCTCGGCGCATAGGGCGCCGAGGGCGTTTGATAGCTGAAGCCGGGCGCGACGAAAGGTCCGCTGGGAACGCCGCCTTGATACGCCGAGCCGCCAGAGACTCCGGACGCCATGATCCAGACTCCTTGATCTTGATTGGGTGGACGGGAAACGGAAAAGGCGACGCGCCCGACGGCGCGTCGTGTTCTCGTGAACCGCCCGGGACGGCGGCGGATCCGGAGCGGCGACGCGGAGGCCGCCCCGGACCCGGAGGTCCCGGAACCGGAAGCCGGATCAGGACGCGCCGTACTGGCCCGACGAGGGGCGACCCCAGGTGTCGAGATAGTTATGGCCGAAATGTCCGCTCCCCGAGCCCACGTCCGAAGTCTGGAACTGGTGGTGGTGGCTGTGGTCGTTGCTGTTGTGCGGCGAGCCGAAGATCAGGCGCGGCAGATGCGAGCCGAAGGCGTGGCGGGTGTGGTCGCCGGGGAGGAAGACGTCATAGACGTTCATCGCGTCGCCGAGGGCGCGTCCGTAGCGGGCGTCCATGGCGGCCTGATCGAGGCCCAGCACCGGCGCGAGGCGTCTGGCCATGCCGCTGACCGCGAGGTTGACCGGCGCGGAGAAGACGGTCCAGGTGGGATCCATCGGGTCCGCCGAGCCGCCGTTGAGCCAGTCGTAGGAGGACTCGCCCGCCGCGCCGCGCGTGAGGCTGCGGGCCGCGTCGGCGAAGTAGCTGACCACCGGGATGTTCAGGTCGGAGACGAACTTCAGGCCCCGGTTGAGGCCGTTCGAGATCACATCGATTCCCAGACGCTGTTCGGGCGGCGCGAAGACCTGTTCTCCGCGCAGCCCCGAAGCCACGCCCTGTCCGAAGGCGTCGCCGCGGGCGGCGTAGGCGTCGGCGCGGGGGCCGAAGTTGTAGATGGCGTTGCGCTTGATCTGCTCGTTGTTCATCACGCGCTGGCCGAAGGCCACGTTGAGGATCGGCGAGAAGGTCGAGCCGACGAGCAGGTCGTTGTTGCCGAGGATCGGGACTTCGGCGATGCCCTTGCCGATCACGTCGCCCGCCGCGCCGATGGTGCCGCCCAGAAGGGCGCCGACGATGTTGCCCGAGGGCTGCTGTCCGCCGCGGCTGCCCTGATAGCTGCGGACGTTGCCGCCCGCGATGGCGGCGTCCACGGCCGCGTCGCGATTGGCGTTGGTGGTGCCGCCGAAGGCCCAGCCGATGTAGGGCAGGCCGGACATGGCTTCACGGGTGGCGTAGGGGTTCACATATTGCGCGCCCGCGCCGACGCCCTGCGCGCCCGAAGGCGCCTGAGCCCAGCGGGCCGCCGCCCAGGGCGACAGATTGGCGTTCGCGGCGGCGGAGCTCCAGGCTCCGGAGGCCGCGCCTGCGCCATGTCCGGCGTGGCTTCCGGAGGCGCCCTGCGCGCCCGAAGGCGCCTGAGCCCAGCGGGCCGCCGCCCAGGGCGACAGATTGGCGTTCGAGGCGGAGGAGCTCCAGGACCGGGAGGCCGCGCCTCCGCCGTGTCCCGCGTGGCTTGCGGAGGCGCCTTGCGCTCCGGCGTCCGCCCAGCGCGCCGCCGCCCAGGGGGCCAAGCCCCCGCCTGATCCCGAGAGCCCGTAGGCCGCTCCGCTCGTCATGGCGTTCATCTTCGTCTTCCCCTGAAAGCCGCGCCCTGAGCGCGGCGGACGTGGCTCCGCTCCCTTGATTCCGGGCGTGGAGGCGCCCGCCTCCTTCCGCCCTCCGAGCGGAGAGGGCGGAGCGGACGAGGCCGGACCATGGGGTCCGCCGCATCCTGCGCTCGGAATCCTTCGGGAGCGCCGGAAAGCCCACGCGATGATTCCGGCGCGGAGTTCTCCGAAGGTCTGGACGCATGTTAAGAAAAATCCAGGCGTAAAGGCAAGTTTTTGTTTCAAAATGATTCATTTACAAGGCTTTCCGTTAGGGAACCCGGGATTCCGGAGAGCGGATTCCGTGCGGGAAAAGATCATCCGGAGAGCGCTGATTCGGCGGAGACCCAGGAGATTCAATCCGGAAAGGGTCCTGATCCTCCGCAAGCCTCAAAAGGAAAGGGGCCGCCCGGATCAGGCGGCCCCTCGGGGATCGTCTCATGATGGGACCGGCGGCGCCTTCCTCAGGCGAGCGCGGCTTCCGGCTCCCGGGCGGGCTCCCGGGCGGGTTCCGGAGGAGGCGCGGGGCGGGCCTTTTCGGCGGCGACCACCGCCGGAGGCGTCGGCGGACGCGGCGTCTCGTGCGGCGCTCCGCCCGCGAGCCGCCGCACCAGCACATAGAGGAAGGGCACGAAGAAGATCCCCAGCAGCGTGGCCGCGATCATGCCGCCGAGCACGCCGATGCCGATGGCCTTCTGCGCGCCGGATCCCGCGCCGGTGGCGATGGCCAGCGGCGTCACGCCCAGCGAGAAGGCCAGCGAGGTCATGACGATCGGCCGCAGCCGCAGCCGCGCCGCCTCCAGCACGCTGGCCACGACGCTCATGCCGCGGTCGTTGAGGTCCTTGGCGAACTCCACGATGAGGATGGCGTTCTTCGCCGCGAGCCCCATGGTGGTCAGCAGGCCCACCTTGAAATAGACGTCGTTGGACTGGCCGAAGAGATTGGCCGCCGCCACCGCGCCCAGAATCCCCAGCGGCACCGCGAAGATCACCGAGAAGGGAATGGACCAGCTTTCGTAAAGCGCCGCCAGGCAGAGGAAGACCACCAGCAGCGAGATCGCATAGAGGATCACCTCCTGCGAGCCCGCGAGGCGCTCCTGATAGGACAGCCCCGACCAGGAGGCGGCGTATCCGCCCTCCATCCCCGAGACGAGCCGCTCCATCGAGATCATGGCGTCTCCCGAGCTGACGCCCTCGGCCGCCGCGCCCTGCATCGAGACCGCAGGCGTGCCGTTGAACCGCGCGAGCGAGGGCGGCCCCTGGGTCCAGGAGCTCGAGGCGATGGCCGAGAGCGGCGCCATCTCGCCCGAGGCGTTGCGCACATGCCAGCGCCCGATGTCTTCGGGCTGCATGCGGAAGGGGGCGTCGCCCTGCACGTAGACGCGCCGGCTCTCGCCGTTGAGCAGGAAGTCGTTCACATAGCTGCCCGCGAAGGCCACGCTCAGGACCGAATTGGCGTTGGAGGGGGTGACGCCCATGGCGCCCGCCTTCTCCTGATCGATCTCGACATGCAGCTGGTTGTCCGGAGCGCGCGTGGCGCCGCGGATGTTGGCGATGTCCGGATCGGCGTTGGAGAGGGTCGTCAGCTGGTTGCTGGCGGCGTTCAGCGCCGCGCGGCCCTGTCCGCCCGCGTCCTCGAGATACATGTTGAATCCCGAGGAGGAGCCCATGCCCTGGATCGCGGGCGGCGCCAGCACGAAGACTTCGGCGTCGCGGATCTGTCGGAACCGCGCGCCCGCCCGCGCCGCCACCGCCGCCGCCGACAGCGAGGGGTCCGTGCGTTCGGAGAAGTCGCGCAGACGCACGAAGCCCATGGCCACGTTCTCGCCCGAGCCGCCGAAGCTGAAGCCCACGTTGAAGAAGCCGCCCGCCACCGCCGCGGCCTCCTCCTTCAGATAATAGTCGAGGATGATGTCGACCACGGCCTGGGTGCGGGCGGCGTTGGCGCCGGGCGGCAGCGAGATCTGCGTCATCAGCACGCCCTGATCCTCCGCCGGAACGAAGGAGCTCGGCAGCCTGGCGAAGAGGTGCCAGGCGCCGTAGGAGAGGATGGAGAAGACCAGGACCATCCGCAGGGGCCGCACGACCAGCCGCCGCACCGTCCCGACGTAGCCTCGGGTCAGGGCGTTGAATCCGCGGTCGAACCAGGCCATCCAGCGCTTGAGCCCCGTCCCGTGCGAGGGCCGCAGCATCATGGCGCAGAGCGCGGGCGTCAGCACGATGGCCACCAGCACCGACAGCGCCATGGCCGTGACGATGGTCACCGAGAACTGCCGGTAGATCACGCCCACCGAACCCGCGAAGAAGGCCATGGGCAGGAACACCGCCGAAAGCACGAGGCCCACGCCCACCAGGGCGCCGGTGATCTCGCCCATGGATTTCTCGGTGGCGGCGCGGGCGTCGAGCCCCTCGTCGTGCATGATGCGCTCGACGTTCTCGACCACCACGATGGCGTCGTCCACGAGCAGCCCGATGGCCAGCACCATGGCGAACATGGTCAGCATGTTGATCGAATAGCCGAGCAGGCTCAGCACGCCGAAGGTGCCGAGCAGCACCACCGGCACCGCGATCATCGGAATCACCGTGGCGCGGAAGTTCTGGAGGAAGATCAGCAGCACCACGAAGACCAGCACGATGGCTTCGATCAGCGTGGCGATCACCTTCTCGATGGCCAGCTCGACGAAGGGGGTGGTCTCGAAGGAATAGACGATCTCGACGCCCGCGGGCAGCGAGTCCTTCATGCCGTCGAGCAGCTCGTGGATGGCCTCCGAGGTGGCGACGGCGTTGGCGCCGTTGGCGAGCTGCACGCCGAAGCCCGTGGCGGGCAGGCCGTTGTAGGTGGAGTTGCGGCCGTAGCTCTCCAGGCCGATCTCCACCCGCGCGACGTCGGCCAGACGCGTCACGGCGCCGTTGGCGGCGGTCTTGAGGATGATCCGCTGGAACTGCTCCACGGTGGTCATCTGGCTCTGGGCGGTGATGGCGGCGGTGATCTGCTGGCCCTGGACCGTCGGCGAGGCGCCGATCGCGCCCGCCGAGACCTGCGCGTTCTGGGCGCCGACGGCGGCGGTGACGTCGGCGGGCGTGAGCTGGAACTGTTCGAGCTTCGCCGGATCCAGCCAGATGCGCATGGCGTAGCGGCCGCCGAAGACCTGGATCGAGCCCACGCCCTCGATGCGCTCGACGCGGTCGGTGATGCGGCTGGACATGATGTCGGCCAGCTCGCTGGAGCTGTAGCGCCCGTCGGTCGAGATGAGGTTGCCCACCATGAAGATGCCCGCCGTCGAGCGGGTCACGCGCACGCCGAGCCTCTGCACGCTGTCGGGCAGCTGCGAGGTGACGCGCGAGACGCTGTTCTGCACCTGCACCTGGGCCAGATCGCGGTCCACGGAGTTGTCGAAGGTCAGGGAGACCGAAGACGAGCCGCTGCTCGAACTGCTCTCCATGTAGATCAGGCCTTCGAGCCCCGTCATGGCGCTTTCGATCACCGTGGTGACCGAGTTCTCCACCGCCTCGGCGGTGGCGCCGGAATAGGTGGCGTTGATGCGGATGGTGGTCGGGGCGATGTCGGGATATTGCGAGATGGAGAGGCTCATCAGGCCCGCCGCGCCGCCCAGCATGGTGGCGATGGCCAGGACGATGGCGAAGATGGGTCTGGCGATGAAGAAGCTGGCGATGGCGTTGCGCCGGAAGCTCTGGGGTCCGCTCATCTGAGGGCCTCCTGGGCGACGACGCCGTTCTCATCCACGGAGCCTTCGATTCCGCGCACCGTGGCGCCGGGCGAGATCTTCTGGAATCCGTCGAGCACGAGTCTGTCGCCTTCCTTCAGGCCGTCCATGACGACCCAGGCGTTGCCCCGGGCGCCGTTGAGGGTCAGCTTGCGGCTTTCGATCTTGTTTCCGGCGTCGATGACGTAGGCGATGGGCTCGCCGGTGGAGTTGCGCAGCACGGCCCGCTGGGGCGCGAGCACCGCCGAGCTCGACCCGAGCTCCACCGCGGCGCGCAGATACATGCCGGGGAGCAGCGTCCCTTCCGGATTGGGCGCGACGGCGCGCAGGGTCAGGGCGTTGGTGCTTTCGCTGACCACCATGTCGGTGAGCGAGACGCGGCCTTCATGCGGATAGGCGGTCCCGGTCTCCAGGGTGAAGCGGACCTTCGGCTCGGGAGCGGCGCCGCCGATCTGGCCCGCCTGGATCTCCTCGCGCAGCCGCAGGATGTTGGCGCTGGTGTCGGCGAGGTCGACGTAGACCGGATCGATCTGGCGGATGGTCGCGAGGGCGGTCGTCTGGTTGGCGGTGACGAGATCGCCGACGTTCACCGCCGCCTTGCCGATCCGCCCCGAGATGGGCGCGCGGATGGTGGTGTAGGCCATGCCGATGCGGGCGCTTTCGATCTGGGCGCGGGCGCTGGCGACGTCGGCTCTGGCGAGGTCGAGGGCGGTGGCGGCCGATTCCATGTTGGCCCGGCTGAGGAAGCCCCGCGAATAGAGGTTGGCCGAGCGGTCATGGGCGGATTGCGCCGCCGCCTGCGAGGCCTGGGCCCGGGCGAGGGCGGTCTCGGCGGTGTCCACGGCCACGCGGGGCCGGGGCGAATCCAGTTCGAAGAGGGCGTCGCCGGCCTTGACCTGCGCGCCCTCCCGGAAGAGCATGCGGCGGATCACGCCTTCGGCCTGGGGGCGCACGTCGGCGACCGCCGAGGGGGCCACGCGTCCGGGCAGATCGGCGGCGCGCGGCACCTGCTGGGGCCGCACGGTCATGTAGGCCGCTTCGGGCGGCTGTCCGGCCATGCCGCCCGGGGGGGCGGCGGCCGAGGCGGCTGTCTTGTCTTCGCAGGCGGCGAGGCCAAGGGCCACGCAGAGCGCAGCCGCAAGGCGCAGCGGACGGGAACCCATGGGCGTCGACTTTCCTGTGCGTGCAAGGCGAGATGCGCCGCGGGATGCGCAGCGCCTGGATTTCTACGAAACATGGCGCCGCTTCCGGCGACGCGCATCTTCACAATGGCGTCAATAGGCGGATCGGGGCCGCATTTCCGGGGCTAATCCGGATGGGCGCGGAATTTCCGGAGGCGGACCTCCTCCGAAGGGATCGGTTTCTTTCGGGCCGGGCTTCGCCGCATTCTGGAGGTCGGCGGATTTCCGGGCCGGGCGCGGCTTCGCCGGATTCCGCGACAGGTCGGGGCCCATGGGGGCCGATGGGGGGAGAAGAGATGACGGGCGATCCGCCGGAGCGGCCGGAGGGCCGCAAGCCCTGCGCGTCTGCGCGGGCGGAGCTTTCATGATGGCGGTCGTCCTGATGCGTCTGGGCGTTCTGGGGGGGCTTCTGGCCTTCTGGAGCTGGGCGGCGGGCGCGGCGCCGCGCGGGATCGTGCCCACGCCTGCGGCCACATGGGAGGCGGCGGGGCGCCTTTGGGAATCGGGACGCCTGACCCAGGCCCTCGGCGAGAGTCTGGCGGTCTATGGCGCGGGTCTGGGCCTTGCGGCGGTCGTCGGGATCGCGGTCGGGGTGCTGATGGGGGCCTTCCGGCCTCTGGGGCGGGCGCTGGACGTCTTCGTCGACGCTCTGGCGGCGACGCCCCGGGTGGCCTTCATTCCGCTGATCATCCTGCTTCTGGGGCTCGGGGCGGAGGCCAAGATCTTCATCGTCTTTCTGGGCGCGGTGATGCCCGTGATCCTCAACGCCTACGCCGGAGTCCGCAACGCCGATCCCGAGCTGATCGAGATGGCGCGCTCGACCGGCGCGGGCCGCTGGCGGATCTTCGCGCATGTGGTCCTTCCGGGAGCGACGCCCTTCCTCGCGACGGGCCTGAGGCTGGCGGCGGCCGTCGGGCTGATCAACACCGTGGTGGCCGAGCTCTATACGGCGGCGCAGGGTCTGGGCGGACTCCTGGCGCTTTACGGAAACAGCTTCCGCATGGCCGAATATTTCGTCATTCTCCTCACCTTCTCGCTGATCGGCGTGGTCGTCACGGAGGGCCTGCGTCTGGCGGAGAGGCGTCTGGGCCGCTGGCGCGGCGAATGAGCCGCCGCAAGGCGAAAGGGAGCTGCGCATGTTCCGGATCCTTCTGACGGCCGCGACGGCCTGTCTGACGCTGGCGCCGGGGGCGCCGGGCGCGGGGGCCGAGCCCTTCCGCCTGATCGTCACCCATCTGGAGACGCCGCTCGCGCCCAACTCCGTGCTCGATCTGGCCTTGCAGGAGGGCTATTTCGCGCGCGCGGGCGTCGAGGTGGAGCTGATCCGCGTGCAGCAGACGCCCTCCGCCCTGGCGGCGCTGCGCTCGGGTGCGGGCGAGATGGCCAATGTCGGAACCGACGCCCTGATCCGGATGGCGGCTCAGGGCGCCGATCTGAAGGCGGTGGATTCGCCGAACAAGTCGCTGCCTTTCCTGATCGCCGCCCGCAGGGAGATCGCGACCCTCGCCGATCTCGCGGGCGGGAGCTTCGGCGTCGGGCGGCTGGGCAGCGTGGATCACGGCCAGAGCCTGAAGGTGCTCGAAGCGCAGGGGCTGGATCCGGAGACGCTTCAGGTGGTCTCCCTCGGCCAGCCCGGCGTGCGGGCGCAAGCCCTGATGGCGGGAGCCGTCGACGCCACCACCATGTCCATCGGGGTTCTGACCACGCTGCCCGACCGGACGGGGATTCATGTGCTGGTCGATCCCGAGACCTATTACGCGGCGGCGCCGGTGGTCTCCAAGCTCGACGTGGTGCGGGGCGACGTGCTGCGCGCGCGCGCGGCGGAGGTCTCGGCGGTGGTGGAGGCCCTCGTGCTGGCCTCGCGCGCTTACGCCGCCGATCCGGCGGCCTGGGTGGCGGCGATGGAGAAGGCCCGCCCCGACGTCGCGCGCGCCGATCTGGAGGCTCTGGCGGCGGCCTACGCCGGAAGCTGGAGCGTGAACGGCGGCCTTTCGGCGAAGGAGTTGCGCTACACCTCGGACTGGCTCCACGAGAGCGAGGATTTCGCGACGACTCCGAAGCTGGAGATCGGGGATTGGGTGGATTTCTCCGTTCTCGACGGCGTGCTGGCGCGTCTGGGGGTGGTCGAGGGCGCGGACGAGCCCACGCGATGAGCCTGGTTTCTCCGCCTGCGCCTCTGCTGCGCTTCGACCGGGTTTCGAAGGATTACGGCGCCGGAAGCCCGGCGCTTGCAGAAATCTCGCTGGAGATCGCGGCGGAGGAGTTCGTGGTCTTTCTGGGGCCTTCGGGCTGCGGCAAGACCACCTTGCTGTCTCTGGCGGCGGGGCTGATCGCGCCGAGTTCGGGGCGCGTGGAGCTGGGCGGCGCGCCGCCGGTTCCCGGACGTCGTACGGCGATGGCCTTCCAGTCCTTCCGGCTGCTGGCCTGGAAGACGGCCCGCGAGAACATCGCCTTCGCCTTGCCGCATCTGCCCTCCGCCGAGCGTCGGGCCCGGGCGGACCATTATCTGGAGCTCGTCGGCCTGACGCGCGCGGCGGAGTCCTATCCGCGCGCCTTGTCGGGGGGCATGAAGCAGCGCCTGGCTCTGGCGCGGGCTCTGGCGGCGGAGCCGGAGGTCCTGCTGATGGACGAGCCCTTCGCCAGCCTCGACGCCCAGGCGCGCGAGCTGATGCAGCATGAATTGCTGCGCCTGACGGGGCGGCGTCCGGCGACGGTGCTGTTCGTCACCCACAGCGTGGACGAGGCGCTCCTTCTGGCCGACCGGATCGTCCTTCTGTCTCCGCATCCGGGGCGGGTGGTCGAGGAGATCCGGCTTCCCTTCGCCTCTCCGGGCCGGGGGCGGGATCCGCGCGCCCATCCCGAATACGCCGCTTTGCGGGCGCATCTCTGGGAGCGGCTGCGCGAGATGGTGCTGAAGGATCCGCAATCGGATTTCTACGGGCGGAGCGAGACATGAGCCGCAGCGGAGGATTTTCCGCGATGCGGCGAAATTTTGCGCATCTGTGAGGTGTTTGCTGAAAAAAGCGCCATCATCTGGCGAAAA
Organism: Neomegalonema sp.; assembly: GCF_028688855.1. Classification (GTDB taxonomy): domain Bacteria; phylum Pseudomonadota; class Alphaproteobacteria; order Rhodobacterales; family Rhodobacteraceae; genus Neomegalonema. Next base: position 78,755 of record NZ_JAQTXI010000014.1, read on the forward strand.
CCTGACCTCTCCTTTCGGGGGATTTTTCGCGCCTGAAGAGGCAAACCCATGATCCTGATCGGATAAATCTCGCCATCGCCTTATGGCATATGATTTGCTGGATCCTCCCGGGATTAACCCTTCGGAGGATCCCGCATGCGCTGCTCGCCGAGCCCTCCATGATCATCGCCCATCCCGAGGCTCCGGCGCGTCCTGCGCCCGGGAGGCCCGCGCCGCAAAGAGCCGAGGGCGTCCTGCGGCTGGCCCTGAAGCAGGAGGCCGGGCGCACACGGCCCGACCGCATCTATCAGGAGGGCTGCGCGAAGGTCCGGCTGGTGAAGGGCCCCCTCGGCGCGACCGAGGCGGAGCCGATCCTGATCAATTCCTCGGGGGGGCTGACGGGCGGCGACCGCTTCTCCGTCGAGATCGAACTCGGCCCCGGCGCCGAGGCCATGGCGAGCACCCAGGCTTGCGAACGCATCTATCGGGCCTCTGGGGGCGAGGTGGAGATCCGCAACCGCCTGAGGCTCGGGCCTGGGGCGCGTCTGGACTGGCTGCCTCAGGAGACGATCCTCTTCGACGGCGCGGCGCTCTCGCGCAGCCTTGAGGCGGATCTTGCGCCGGATTCGGAATTCCTCGCGGTGGAGGCGATCCTCTTCGGGCGCAAGGCCATGGGCGAGACCCTGACCCACGCGACCTTGCGCGACCGCTGGCGGATCCGTCAGGGCGGGCGGCTGCTTCACGCCGAGGATCTGCGGCTCGAAGGCCCCGTCTCGGAGATCCTCGCGCGCGCCTCGACGCTGAGGGGCGGGGCGGCTCTGGCGACCCTCCTTCATGTGGGGCGGCGGGCGGAGAGCCTGCTGGAGCCCTTGCGCGAGATCCTCGGCGCTCAGGGCGGCGCGAGCTTCTGGCGCGGGCGGCTTCTGGCGCGGCTGACGGCCCCGGACGGCCTCTCCCTGCGGCGGCGTCTGGAGCCCGCCCTGACTCTCCTGCGGGGCGGACGGCCCCTGTCGCGACTCTGGCGGATGTGACTCATGAACCTGACTCCCCGTGAAAAGGACAAGCTCCTGATCTCCATGGCGGCGATGGTCGCCCGGCGCCGTCTGGAGCGCGGCGTGAAGCTGAACCATCCGGAATCCGTAGCGCTGATCGTGGATTACGTCGTGGAGGGCGCGCGCGACGGGCGCTCGGTGGCGGATCTCATGGAGGCGGGCGCGCATGTGATCTCGCGCGGACAGGTCATGGAGGGCGTGCCCGAGATGATCCCGGACGTTCAGGTCGAGGCCACTTTCCCCGACGGCGTGAAGCTCGTCACCATCCACGAACCCATCCGCTGAAAGGGAACTCCTCATGAAGCGTCTCCTTCTCCTGAGCCTCGCGCTCCTGCCGATGGCCCCGCTTCCGGCGGCGGCGCATCTGAACCCCGCCGAACATGGCTCCTTCGCGGCCGGCTTCTCGCATCCCTTCTTCGGGCTGGACCATATCTTCGCCATGGTGGCGGTGGGGCTCTGGGCGGCGCTGCTCGGAGGACGCGCGCTCGGGGCGGTTCCGGCGGCTTTCGTCGGGGCGATGCTGGTCGGATTCGCGGCGGCTCTGGGCGGGATGCCTCTGCCCTTCGTCGAGCCCGCCATTCTCGCCTCGGTGGTCGCCGTCGGACTTCTGGCGCTCATGGCGGTCCGGGCGCCGGTTCCGGTCGCGGCCCTGATCGTCGGGGCCTTCGCGCTCTTCCACGGCCACGCCCATGGCGGCGAGCTCGGCGAGGCGGGCGCCGCGAGCTTCGCGCTCGGCTTCGCTCTGGCGACGGCGCTTCTGCATGGCGCGGGGGTCGCTTTCGGTCTGGGCTTCGCGCGCTTCCTCGGTTCGGAGTTCGGGCGCGGCGCGATCCGGGCGGCGGGCGGTCTGACGGCCCTCGCGGGACTCTGGCTGGCTGTGGGAGGCTGAGATGATCCCCGGAGAAATCCTCCCTGCGGAAGGCGAGATCCTGCTCAATGCGGGCGCCGAGGCGATCACGCTGGTGGTGGCCAATCGCGGCGACCGCCCGGTTCAGGTCGGCTCGCATTACCACTTCTTCGAGGTCAACGAGGCCCTCGACTTCGACCGCGCGGCGGCTCGAGGGATGCGCCTCGACATCCCCGCCGGAACGGCGCTGCGCTTCGAGCCGGGTCAGGAGCGCGAGGCGCGGCTGATCCCCTTCGGCGGGGCGCGCGAAGTCTGGGGCTTTCAGCAGAAGATCATGGGGAGGCTCTGAATCATGCCTTACGCCCTTCCTCGCGCCTCCTACGCCCGGCTTTACGGCCCGACCACCGGCGACCGCGTCCGCCTCGCCGACACCGAACTGATCATCGAGGTGGAGAGGGACTTCACCCTTTACGGCGAAGAGGTGAAGTTCGGCGGCGGCAAGGTGATCCGCGACGGCATGGGCCAGAGCCAGGCCTCGCGCCAGGAGGGCGCGGCGGACACCGTCATCACCAACGCCCTGATTCTCGACCATTGGGGGATCGTGAAGGCGGACGTCGGGCTGAAGGACGGGCGCATCCTCGCGATCGGCAAGGCGGGGAATCCCGACGTGCAATCGGGCGTGACCATCGTGATCGGCCCCGGCACCGAGATCATCGCCGGAGAGGGCCGCATCCTGACCGCCGGCAGCGTGGACGCCCATGTGCATTTCATCTGTCCGCAACAGATCGACGAGGCTCTGGCCTCCGGCGTGACGACCCTGATCGGCGGCGGCACGGGCCCGGCCCATGGCACCCTCGCGACGACCTGCACGCCGGGCCCCTGGCATCTGGCGCGGATGATCCAGTCCTTCGACGCCTTTCCGATCAACCTCGGCCTCGCGGGCAAGGGCAACGCCTCGCGCCCGGCGGCTCTGGTGGAGATGATCGAGGGCGGCGCCTGCGCGCTGAAGCTCCATGAGGATTGGGGCTCGACGCCCGCCGCCATCGATAATTGCCTCAGCACCGCCGACGCCCATGACGTCCAGGTCATGATTCACACCGACACCCTGAATGAAAGCGGCTTCGTCGAGGCGACTTTGGCGGCGATCAAGGGCCGCACCATCCACGCCTTCCACACCGAAGGCGCGGGCGGAGGCCATGCGCCGGACATCATCAGGATCTGCGGGGAATCCAACGTCCTCCCCTCCTCGACCAATCCGACGCGGCCTTACACCCGCAACACGCTGGCTGAGCATCTCGACATGCTGATGGTCTGCCATCACCTCAGCCCGAGCATCCCCGAAGACGTGGCCTTCGCCGAAAGCCGCATCCGCAAGGAGACCATCGCCGCCGAGGACATCCTGCATGACATCGGGGCCTTCTCGATCATCTCCTCGGATAGTCAGGCCATGGGCCGCGTCGGCGAGGTGCTGATCCGCACCTGGCAGACGGCCCACAAGATGAAGATCCAGCGCGGGCCTCTGCCGGAGGATTCCAGCCGCAACGACAATTTCCGCGCCAGACGCTACATCGCCAAGACCACCATCAATCCGGCCATAGCTCAAGGGATCTCCCATGAGGTGGGCTCGGTGGAGCCCGGCAAGCGGGCGGATCTGGTCCTCTGGAATCCGGCTTTCTTCGGCGTCAAGCCGGAGATGGTGCTGGTGGGCGGAAGCATCGCCGTGGCGCCGATGGGCGATCCCAACGCCTCCATCCCGACGCCTCAGCCCATGCATTACCGCCCGATGTTCGGAAGCTTCGGGAGAGCCGCCGCCCTCTCCTCCCTGACCTTCGTCTCGCAAGCCGCGCTGGATCTCGGGCTTCGGGAGAAGCTCGGCGTGGTCAAGCCCATGGCCGCCGTGCGGAACACGCGGGGCGGAATCTCCAAGGCCTCGATGATCCACAACGCCGCCACGCCTCATGTGGAGGTGGATCCCGAGACCTATGAAGTCCGCGCCGACGGCGAATTGCTCGCCTGCGAACCCGCCGAAGTCCTGCCCATGGCGCAACGCTATTTCCTCTTCTGAAAGGCCCCGCCCGATGAGCCTCGCGCCCTTGATCGCTCCGCCGCCGCGCGCCGTCGCGCATCTGCCTGCGCCGCGCGGCCCCGTCTCGGAGAACCTCCTCGGCGAGGCCCTGCTGAGCCATGAGGAGCGCCATGTGCGGCGGCGGCTTCTGCGCCTGACCGACGGCTCGGAGATCCTCGTGGATCTCCCCGAGCCCGCGCGTCTGGAGGAGGGCGACCGGCTGGCGCTCGAGGACGGGCGTCGGGTGCGGATTCGGGCGGCCTCCGAGATGCTCTACGCCGTGACGGCGGGCTCCAGCCCCAAGGCCGCGCCCTTGATCGAACTGGCCTGGCATCTGGGCAACCGCCATTTCGCGGCGCAGATCGAACGGACGCGGCTGCTCATTCCGCGCGATCCGGTGATCAGGGCCATGCTGGAGGGTCTGGGCGCGCGGGTTGCTCCGGCGGTCGAGCCCTTCCGCCCGGTGCGCGGCGCCTATCATGGCCATGCGCATGGATGATCTCGGCGCCGGAGGGGGGGGCTGCCTCGGGCGGGAGAAGGTCGGCGGCGTGGAGCTTCTGCGCCTGCTGACCTGGCTTTCGCCGAGCTTCCCCATCGGGGCCTTCGCCTATAGCCACGGTCTGGAGCAGGCGATTCACGAAGGCCTGATCCATGACCGCGAGTCCCTGCGGCTCTGGCTGGAGGATCTGGTGTCCTTGGGTTCGGGCTGGAACGACGCGGTTCTTCTGGCCGAGGCCTGGCGCGCCGCCCGCGCGCAGGACTCCGCCGCCCTGCGCGCTCTGGCTGAATTGGCCGAGGCTCTGGCGGGCGGCCGCGAGCGCCATATGGAGACCATGCTCCAGGGCGAAGCCTTCCTGCGCGCCGCCGCGCCCTGGACGGGCGTCGCGGAGCCTGCGCCTCTGGCCAGTCCTCTGGCGGTGGGCGAGACGGCGGCTCGGGCGGGGCTGCCTCTGGAAGCGGTTCTGCTGGCTTGTCTGCACGCCTTCGCGGCCAATCTGCTGCAAGGCGCGGTGCGGCTGGTTCCGCTCGGACAGAGCGACGCCCTGGCGATCCTCTCCGCCCTTGAGGCCCCCTTGCTGGCGGCCTCGGCGCGCGCCGCCTGCTCCACGCTCGAAGACCTCGGCTCCTCGACCTTCCTGTCCGATCTCATGACCCTGCGCCATGAGGCGCTCCATTCACGGGTGTTCCGCTCATGACTTCCTTTCACGGCCCTTTGCGCGTCGGAATCGGCGGCCCGGTCGGCGCCGGCAAGACCACCCTCACGGAGATGCTCTGCAAGGCCATGCGCGACGACTACTCCCTTGCGGTGGTGACCAACGACATCTTCACCAAGGAAGACGCCCTGATCCTCAACCGCCTTCAGGCCCTGCCCGAGGAGCGCATCCTCGGCGTGGAGACCGGCGGCTGCCCTCATACGGCCATCCGCGAGGATGCTTCGATCAATCTCGCGGCCATCGCCGAGATGCGCCGCCGCTTTCCGGATCTGGACGTGGTCTTCGTCGAATCCGGGGGCGACAACCTCGCGGCGACCTTCTCTCCGGATCTGGCGGATCTGACGCTCTACGTCATCGACGTGGCGGGGGGCGAGAAGATCCCGCGCAAGGGCGGTCCGGGGATCACGCGGTCGGATTTGCTGATTGTCAACAAGACGGATCTGGCGCCCTATGTGGGGGCGGATCTCGACGTGATGCGCCGGGACGCTGCGGCTCAGCGGGGGGATCGGCCTTTCGTCTTCACCGACCTGCGCCGCCGGATCGGCCTCGGCGAGATCGTCGCCTTTCTGGAGCGCGCCGGAGGCCTGCGCCGCCGCGCCGCCGAGGCTTCGGCCTGAACTCTCCCGGGCGGCCTTCGCCCCGCCCGCCCCGACCCGCCTGAAAAAGGAGTCCCTGCACGAACCGTCCGCCTCATCCCTGAATTCAGGAGCGCGCCCATGCCCTCGAGTCCGTCCTCCGCCGTCCACCCCGTGGATGAACGTCTTCCCCTCGCGAGGCTCGCGCCTCTGGCCTTGCAGCATGTTCTGGTGATGTATGCGGGCGCGGTGGCCGTGCCCCTGATCGTGGGGCGAGCGCTGAATCTGCCGCCCGAGGATGTGGCCTTCCTCATCAGCGCCGATCTCTTCGCCTGCGGAGTCGCGACGCTGATCCAGAGCTGGGGGATTCCCGGCGTCGGCGTCCGGCTTCCGGTGATGATGGGCGTGACCTTCGCGGCGCTCGGGCCGATGCTCTCGATGGCGACGGCGCCGGAGGTGGGGATTCTCGGGATCTTCGGCTCGGTGATCGCGGCGGGGATCTTCGGGACTCTGGTCGCGCCTTTCGTTTCGCGGCTCCTGCCGCTTTTCCCGCCGGTGGTGACGGGCACGATCATCCTGGTGATCGGAATTTCCCTGATGCGGGTGGGCGTGAACTGGGCGGGCGGCGGCCAGCCGAGCTTTCCGCGCATGGTCGACGGCGTGAGCGTGCATTTCCCGAACCCGAATTACGGTCAGGTTTCGGGCCTCGCCATCGCGGGCTTCGTGCTGCTGACGATCCTCGCCCTGCTGAAATGGACGCAGGGCTTCGTCCGGAACGTGGCGGTGCTGCTGGGGATCGTGGCGGGTTGTCTGCTGGCGGCGGCCATGGGGATCATGCATGTCGACAAGGTGGCCGAGGCTCCATGGTTCGGTCTGGTGCTGCCCTTCCACTTCGGAACGCCGCAATTTCATCTCGTGCCCATCGTGACGATGTGCGTGGTGATGATCGTGGTGATGATCGAGTCCCTGGGGATGTTCCTCGCCATCGGCGAGATCACGGAGCGCAAGCTCTCCCGCGACGACCTGACCAGGGGCTTGCGCGCCGACGGCGTGGGCACTCTGATCGGGGGGATCTTCAACACCTTCCCCTACACCTCCTTTTCGCAGAACGTCGGGCTTGTGGGCGTGACGGGGGTGCGTTCGCGCTGGGTGACGGTGGCGGGCGGCGTGATCCTTCTGGCTCTGGGGCTTCTGCCGAAGATGGCGGCTCTGGCGGAATCGGTGCCGCAGGTGGTGCTGGGCGGGGCGGGGATCGTGATGTTCGGCATGGTGGCGGCGACGGGCATCCGCATTCTCTCCGGCGTGGATTTCCGGACCAACGCCAACAATCTCTTCATCGTGGCGATTGCGGTGGGCTTCGGCATGATTCCTCTGGTGGCGCCGAGTCTCTTCAGGAACCTGCCTCATGACTTGCACCCTTTGCTGGAGTCTGGAATCCTGCTGGCGGCCATCGTGGCGGTCTTGCTGAACGTCTTCTTCAACGGCGTCCGGAGCGCCGAGACGGCGCGCTCCGAAGCCGCTTCTGCGGCGGCTGCGGCCGAACACGTCTGAGCAATCCGGAGGGGGAGAGCGGAACATGCCTTTGATCAGCAACGTCTACGGCAAGGGGCGCGTGCGCGTGCTGCGTCTGTTCAAGGACGGCGAGCGGCAGGAAGTGCGCGAACTCACGGTTCAGCCCATGCTGACCGGCGATTTCTCCGCCGCCTTCACCGACGCCGACAATTCGAAGGTGGTCTCGACGGACACCGTCAAGAACGTGGTCAACATCGTGGCGCGCGAGTCGCTGAATCTCGGCAACGAGGAATTCGCCCTCGCGGTGGCGCGGCGCTTCCTCGACAGATATCCGCAGGTCGAGACCGCGACCGTCACGGCCCATGAGACGAAATGGCGGCGTCATGAGGTCGGCGGGAAGCCGCATCTGCACAGCTTCACGCTGGACGGCAACGGACGCCCCTTCGTCGAGGCCCGGATGGCCCGCGACGGATCTTCCTCCGTGACCTCCGGCGTGAGCGACTACATGTTCATGAAGTCCACGGAATCGGGCTGGTCGGGCTATACGAAGGATCCCTACACCACCATCAGGGAGACCGACGACCGCATCTGCGCCACCTCCATGGAGGCCCGCTGGACCTGGCGCAAGGCGCCCGCCAGCTACGAGGCGGCCAACGCCAGGATCCTCGAAACCATGCTGGAGGTCTTCGCGACCACCTATAGCGCCAGCGTTCAGGACAGCCTCTATCGCATGGGAGAGGCGGCCCTTGCGGCGGTCCCCGAGCTCGAGCAGGTTTCGGCGGCCTGCCCGAACAAGCATTATCTGCTGGTGAATCTGGCGCCTTTCGGCCTGGACAATCCGAACGCCGTCTTCACGCCCACCGACGAGCCGCATGGTCAGATCGAATGCGTCGTCGGACGCTGAGGAGAAGAGCCCCATGACCGCCGCGCCCGTTTCTCTGGAGAGGCTGAATCAGGCCTCCCTTGCGGAATTCGTCTCGCTTCTCGGAGCGATCTTCGAACACGCGCCCTGGGCCGCCGAGGCCGCCGCCGCGCAAAGGCCTTTCGCGACGGTGGCGGATCTTCATGGGGCCATGCTGGCCGCCGTGGAGGCCCGCCCCCAGGCCGAGCGGATCGCCTTTCTGCGGGGACATCCGGATCTGGCGGGCAAGGCGGCGCGGGCGGGCGAGATGGCGCCCGCCTCCGTCTCCGAGCAGGCGGGCCTGGGCCTGGACCGGCTTTCGGATGCGGAATACGACCGCTTCCAGAGCCTGAACGCCGCCTACGCCGGGAAATTCGGCTTTCCCTTCATCGTCTGCGTCCGGCGCCAGACCCGCGACGCCATTCTGGATTCCTACGCGCCCCGCCTCGCCAACGACGTCGAGACCGAACTTTCCCGCGCCATGGCGGAGATCGGCCATATCACGCGCCTGCGGCTGGTCGAGGCGGTGGAGGGTCCGGGCGCGCCGAGGACCGCCGGACGTCTCTCGACCCATGTGCTGGATTCGGCTCATGGATCTCCGGCGGCGGGGGTGCGGATCGAGCTCTTCGAGCGCGGCGCCAGCGCGGCGGCGAAGCTTCTGGAGGTGGTCACCAACGCCGACGGCCGCACCGACGCGCCCCTGATCTCGGGGCGTCCGCTACGGGCGGGGCGCTACGAGCTGGTTTTCCATGTGGGGGATTATTTCCGCGCCAGGGGGCTCGCCTTGCCGGAGTTTCCCTTCATGGACGTGGTGCCGATCCGCTTCGGGATCAGCGAGCCCGAAGGGCATTATCACGTGCCCCTCGTGGCCACGCCCTGGAGTTCGGCGACCTATCGCGGCAGCTGACCGCGCCCTTGCGTCTTTCGTCCTTCGCGATTCCTTCAACCTCTCCCGCTAGGCATGTGGTCTCTCTCCGGATTCCGCGCGCCTTCAGGACGGGCGCGAGGGATCGCGCCTGATCTCCCGCCGGAGGCCGGGCGTCTGTCGGGGCGGCGGTTTCTGCGAAGGTGTGTCATCATGGCCTCTCCGATCCTTCCCGTGGTTCTGGCTGGCGGACAGGGGACGCGGCTCTGGCCCATGTCCCGTTCGGCGCGTCCCAAGCAGTTCCTGCCCCTGATGGGCGAGACGAGCCTGTTTCAGGACACGCTCTCCCGGGCTTCTCCCCATGACGGGCGTTATGGTCCTGCGCTCGTGCTGACCAACGCCGAATACCGCTTCCTCGTCGCCGAGCAGGCCCAGGAGATCGGGGCTCCTCTGGCGGCGATCCTTCTGGAGCCGACGGCGCGCAACACGGCGGCGGCCATCGTCGCGGCGGCGGCCCATGCGGTGCTGAGGATCGATCCCGAGGCGGTGCTGCATGTCCTGCCCTCGGATCACGCCATCGTGGCGGATGAAGGCTACTGGCGCGCGGTGGACGCCGCCGCCTCCGCCGCCCGCTCGGGATTTCTGGTGACCTTCGGCGTGACTCCCGACCGCCCCGAAACGGGTTACGGCTACATCCTCTGCGGCGAGCCCCTGACTCCGGAGGGGGCGCTGAAGGTGGCGCGCTTCGTCGAGAAGCCCGACCTCGCGCGCGCCGAAGCCATGCTGGCGGCGGGTGGGCATGTCTGGAATTCGGGGATGTTCATGCTCAAGGCGCGGGTGTTTCTGGAGGAGGCCGGGCGCCTCGCGCCGGAGACCTTCCGCGCGGCCTCCCTCGGGGTGGAGCGGGCGACGTCCGATCTGGATTTCGTGCGGATCGACGAGGAGAGCTTCGCCGCCGCGCCCGACATCTCGGTGGATTACGCGATCTTCGAGAAGACGGACCGGGCTTCGGTCCTGCCGGTGTCCTTCGCCTGGTCCGACCTCGGCGCCTGGGACGCGGTCTGGAAGGCGCGCGGCAAGGACGCCCGGGGCAATGCGGCTTCGGGTCCGGCGAGCTTCTCGGAGGCGAGCGGCTCCCTCGTGATCTCCGAGAAGGCGCATGTGGTGGTCCAGGGCCTGAAGGACGTGGCGGTGATCGCCAGCGAGGACGCGATCTTCGTCGGGCCTCTCTCGGAGACGCAGAAGGTGGGGGGGATCGTGGCGCGTCTGCGGTCGCGTCCGGAGACCCGGGCCCTGACCGAGATCCACAAGACCGTCTACCGGCCCTGGGGCGGCTATTCCTCGGTGCTGGGCGGCGAGCGCTTCCAGGTGAAGCGGCTCTTCGTGAAGCCGGGCAAGAAGCTGAGCCTCCAGAAGCATCACCATCGTTCGGAACACTGGATCGTGGTGCGCGGCACGGCGGAGGTGACGGTGGACGGCCAGACCAGGCTTCTGACCGAGAACGAGTCGATCTATCTGCCTCTGGGGGCGGTGCATCGTCTGGCCAATCCGGGGAAGATCCTGCTGGAGCTGATCGAGGTTCAGACGGGCTCCTATCTCGGCGAGGACGACATCGTGCGCTTCGAGGACATGTTCGGCCGGGTCTGAACGGGTGCAGGAGGAGAGGCGCATGAGCGGCCTGAAATTCGGCACGAGCGGCCTGCGCGGCCTGGTCGCGGATCTGACGGACGAGGCTTGCGCGCTCTGGACGCGGGCCTTCCTGGCGCATCTGCGGGCGCAAGGGGCCCTGAGCGCAGGGGGCGAGGTTCTGGTGGGGCGCGATCTGCGCGGCTCCAGCCCGAGGATCTCCCGCGCCTGCCTCGCGGCCATCGCGGCGGAGGGGTTGGCTCCGGTGGATTGCGGCGAGGTTCCGTCTCCGGCTCTGGCTCTGGCGGCGATGAGCCGGAGGGCGCCGGGGATCATGGTCACCGGGAGCCACATCCCCGACGACCGCAACGGCCTGAAATTCTACCGGGCCGAGGGCGAGATCGACAAGACCGACGAAGCCGGGATCCTCGCTCGGGCTGAATCTGCGCCCGCAGGCTCGGCCTCCTTCGTCGCGCCGCAGGTCTTCGACGCTCTGGGCGCCTATCGCGCGCGCTATCGGATCCTGGGCGAGGGGCTGTTGTCGGGGCTGACCATCGGCCTTTATCAGCATTCGACCGTCTCGCGCGACGTGATCGCGCAGGTTCTGGAGGATCTGGGCGCGCGGGTTCTGCCTTTCGCCCGGAGCGAGGCCTTCATCCCCGTGGACACCGAGGCCCTGCGTCCCGAGGACGTGGCGCTCGCCCGCGACTTCGCCGCCGCCCATGAGATCGACGCCCTCGTCTCCGCCGACGGCGACGCGGATCGCCCCCTGATCGCCGACGAGCGGGGCGTCTTCCTGCGCGGCGATCTCGTGGGGCTGCTGACGGCGCATTGGCTGGGGGCGGATCTGGTGGCGACGCCGGTGACCTCCACCTCCGCCGTGGAGGCCTGCGGCTTCTTCCGCGCCGTGACGCGCACGAAGGTCGGCTCTCCCCATGTGCTGGCGGGGATGCAGGCGGCGGGCGAGTCCCGGATTCCCGTCGGCTTCGAGGCCAATGGCGGGGTTTTGCTCGGCGCTCCGGCGCGCGGGCTCGCGGCCCTGCCGACGCGGGACGCCGTGCTGCCCATCCTCGCGGTGATCGCTCTGGCGAAATCGGAGGGGCTGAAGCTGTCGCAGCTTGTGGCGCGGCTTCCGGCGCGCTTCACCGCCAGCGACCGCCTCAAGGAGATCCCCGCCGAAAGCAGCGGGCCCTTTCTGGAGCGCCTGAAGCAGGATCCGGCCTTCGCCGCCGAATTCGCGGCCGGAGTCCTGGCCTCGGCGGGCGCGGCGCCCAGCCCCGTCGCGGGCTTCGACGCCGTGGACGGGCTGCGCATGGTCCTGACGGATGGGAGCACGCTGCATTACCGCGCCTCCGGCAACGCCCCGGAGCTGCGCTGCTATGTCGAGACCTCGGAGGAGGCCGCCGCTCCGGCTCTCCTCGCCGCAGGGCTGGAGGCCGCGAAGCGGCGGCTGACGTAAGCTTGCGAGGCGGCCACACCCAAGAGGAGGCCGCCCTTTCTCCTGGATCAGAAGGGGCTGTCGGGGAAGTAGTACTGCGCCGCGTTCTCCGGCGTGACCAGCACCGAGCCGATGACGAAGCGCCCCGAAACCGGCGCGCTCGACACCAGCCCGAGCGCCGTCACCTCGATGGCGGTGGCGATCATGGCGGGCGGATAGGTGACGTTGGCGGGGATCATGGCGTCTCCGTCGCGGGTGCGGGCGATCATCTCCTTCATGCCCGCGCCGCCGAGCACGAACTTGACGTCCTTGCGGCCCGCCGCCTCGATGGCCGCCAGGGCGCCCACCGACATGTCGTCGTCCGAGGCCCAGACGGCGTCGATCTGCGGATATTTCGAGAGGAAGTCCTGCATCACCTCGAAGGCCTTGTCGCGGTTCCAGTTGCCGTGCTCCATGGCGAGGATCTCGACGCTTGAGCCTTCGAGCGCCGCCTGGAAGCCTTCCACGCGCTCGTTGTCGATGGTGGTGGGGATGCCCCTCAGCACGACGACCTTGCCGCCTTCGGGCAGGGCGCCGGCCACGAACTCGCCCGCGACCCGCCCGAAGCCGGGATTGTCGCCCGCGACGTAAAGATCCTCGATCCCCTCGACGGAGAGTCCGCGATCCACCACCGTCACCCAGACGCCCGCGTCGGCGACGGCCTTGACCGGCCCGGTGAGGGGCTCGGATTCGAAGGGCAGCACGACGAGGGCGCTGATGTTGCGGGTGGCGACCATGTCCTCGATGTCGTTGACCTGCTTGGCCGGATCCGAGGCCGTGGCGAGAACGAAATCGAGATCGGGATAGGTGGCCTCCAGGCGCTTGACGGCCTCCTGGGCGAAGTAGTTCATGCCGCCGGCCCATCCGTGGGTGGCGGCGGGAATGGAGACGCCGACGGTCTTCGTCTCGGCGAAGGCGGGGGCCGAGAGGCTCATGGCGGTGGTCAGGCAGAGCCCGGCGAGAATGCGTTTCATGGTGGATTTCCTCCCTGAGGTTTCTTCATGACGGACGCTCATGCGCCCGGTTTTCCTTCGCGTTGCAGGATCACCGCAAGCACGATGATGAGGCCCTGAATCGCCCCGTTGAGATAGGGCGAGACGAGATCGGTCAGATTCAGGATGTTGCCGATGAGGCTGAGGATCAGCACGCCGACCACCGTGCCCCAGACGCGCCCGAAGCCGCCCTTGAGCAGGGTGCCGCCGATGATGACCGCCGCGATGGCCTCCAGCTCCCAGAGCAGCCCCGTCGATGCGGAGGCCGATCCGAGCCGCGGCACATACATGATCACCGCCAGCCCGACGAGCAGCCCGAGCATGACGTAGGTGGCCAGCCGCACCCGCGCGACCCTGACGCTGGAGTATTTCGCCACCTGCTCGTTGCTGCCGATGGCGGCGCACCAGCGCCCGAAGACCGTCGAGCGCATGACGATCTCTCCGAGGACCGCCACCAGCCCGAAGACGATGATCGGCCAGCTGACTCCGAAGATTCCGCCGTAATAGATCGGCTGATAGAAGCTCCTGAGCTGGAAATCCAGCGAGAGGGTGCCGCCGTCGGCCAGCCAGGTGACGAGGCTGCGATAGATCCCCATCGAGCCCAGCGTGACGATGAAGGCTTCTATCCCCAGTCTGGTGATGAGCAAGCCGTTGAGCAGCCCGGCGAGCAATCCCGCGAGCAGCGCCGCCCCCATGCCGAGCAGCACGATGGGGATGCCCACCCCCAGGCTCGGCAGGGCGGCGTTCATGACCATGATCATCAGCCCGGCGATGAAGGCCGCCATGGAGCCCACCGAGAGATCGAGCCCCCCGGCTGTGATGACGAAGGTCATGCCCACGGCGATGATGCCGATGAAGGCCGAGCGCGCCAGCACGTTGGTGATGTTGGCGGCGCTCAGGAAATTCGGATTGAGCCATGCGCCCAGCGCCGCGAGCAGGATCAGCGCCAGAATCGGCCCGACCACCGTCATGGAGATCCGGCGTCGGGGCGCGAAGGCCGCGGGCGGGGGAGAGGAAGGTTGAAGGGGGGCGGTCATGCGGTCTCCTCGTTCCGGATTTCGCCCGGCCTGACTTGTCGGGCCACGCCCATGGCGTAGCGGACGACGGCTTCCTCGGTCATCTCGGCGCCCGCGACCTCGCCGAGGATGCGGCCCTGACGCATGACCAGAATCCGGTCGGCGAGTCCGATCAGCTCCTGCATCTCCGAGGAGATCACGACGACGGCCAGACCCTGCGCCGCCAGCTCGCGCAAGAGCGCGTAGATCTGTTGTTTGGCCCCGATGTCCACGCCGCGCGTGGGTTCGTCGGCGATGAGGACGCGGGGCTCGGAGAGCAGCGTCTTGGCGAAGAGCAGCTTCTGCTGATTGCCGCCCGAGAGATTCCCCACGAGCATGCTGCGGCTTCCGGCGCGGATGTCGAATTCCCGCACGGCGCGGTCGAGCGCCCGCTCTTCGGCCCTTCGGTCGACGAGGATTCGCGCGAACTTGCGCAGGGATTGCAGGGTCAGGTTCTCGCGCATGCCCTTGGCGAGGAGCAGGCCGCGGGTCTTGCGGTCCTCGGTGAGATAGGCCACGCCCTGCGCCAGAGCTTCTGAGGGCGCGCGGAAGCGGACCGCCTCGCCGAAGAGGCGGACCTCGCCATGGGCGGGGCGCAGACCGCATAGCCCTTCGAAGGTCTCGGTGCGGCCCGCCCCGATCAGCCCTGCGACGCCCAGAATCTCGCCCTTGCGCAGATCGAAGGAGATCCCGGAGGCGTGGCCCGGAACGTCGAGGCCCCGCACGGAGAGCGCCAGAGGCGCCGCCGGATCGAGCGGGGGCCTGGGCGGAAAGAGGTCGGACATCTCGCGCCCCACCATGGCTTCGGCCATGTCATGAGGGCTCAGAGCTGCGGCGGGACCGCTCTGGACCACGGCGCCGTCGCGCATGATGGTGAGGTCGTCGGCCAGAGCCTTGACCTCGTCGAGCTTGTGCGAGGTGAAGAGGATGGCCGTCCCCGCCGCGCGCAGCGCCCGGATCTGCTCCATGAGCACGGCGGTCTCCGCGAGGGTCAGCACGGCGGTGGGCTCGTCCATGATGAGGACTCGGGCTTCGCGGGAGAGCGCCTTGGCGATCTCCAGCATCTGCTTGTCGGAGTTCGAGAGCCGCGAAACCGGAAGATCCGGATCCAGCGGACGGTCGAGCCGCGCGAGCAGCTCGCGGGTGCGCCGCCGCATGGCGGATTTGTCGAGGAGGAATCCGCGCTTCAGCTCCCGACCGAGGAAGAGATTCTGCTCCACGGTCAGATGTTCGGCGAGGTTGAACTCCTGATGGATCATGACCACGCCGAGGGCTTCGGCTTCGGCCATGCTTCTGAAGACGACCTCCTGGCCCCCGACGCGGATCCGTCCGGCGCTGGCGGGCTGATAGCCCGCCATGATCTTCATGGTGGTGGATTTCCCGGCCCCGTTCTCGCCGATCAGGGCGTGGACGCGCCCCGGCCGCAAGGCGATGTCGACGCCATGCAGCACCTCCACCGGACCGAAGCTCCGGCGGATTCCCTCCAGCGCGAGGACGGGGGCGTTCAGAGCTGCGTCCATGCGGCGTCCTCCGCCGAGGAGCGCACGCAGGCCGAGATGAATCGCATGCCGTCGAGCCCCGCCTGGATCCCCGGCAGGATCGCGAGGATCTCCGAGGCGTCGCGGCCATCCCGACGCGCCTGAATGGCGTCCGCCGCGCCGAGGTAGATGTTGGCGAAGCCTTCGAGATAGCCCTCGGGGTGTCCGCCCGGGGTGCGCGAGACGGCCCGGGCCGCCGCCCAGGCTCCGGCGCCGTTGCGGGTGAGGAGCTGTTTCGGCTCGCCTTCGCGGGTGAACCAGAGGGCGTTGGGCTCCTCCTGGCTCCATTCGAGTCCGCCTTCCGAGCCATAGACGCGCAGCTTCAGGGCGTTCTCGTTGCCCGGCGCGACCTGGCTGCACCAGAGGATTCCCCGCGCTCCGCCTGCGAAACGGAGCAGCACATGGGCGTTGTCGTCGAGGCGGCGCCCGGGGACGAAGCTCTGCAGATCCGCGGCCAGCTTCTCGACCTTCAGGCCGCTCACGAAGCAGGCGAGGTTATGGGCGTGGGTGCCGATGTCGCCGACGGAGCCGCCTGCGCCGGAGCGTTCGGGATCGGTGCGCCATTCGGCCTGCTTGTTGGCGCCCGAGATTTCGACGGGACGGGTGAGCCAGTCCTGAGGATATTCCACCTGGACCACCCGGACCTCGCCGAGCTCTCCCGCCTCGACCATGGCGCGGGCCTGACGGATCATGGGATATCCGGTGTAGTTATGCGTCAGGATGAAGAGGGCTTTCGAGGCCCTGACCGCCGCCGCGAGATCCTCGGCCTGGGCCATGGTGGCGGTGAGGGGCTTGTCGCAGATGACGTGAATCCCGCGCGCGAGGAAGGCCTTGGCCGCCTCCGCATGGACATGGTTCGGCGTGACGACGGCGACCGCCTCGATTCCGTCGGGGCGGGCGGCTTCGGCTTCGGCCATCTCGGCGAAGCTTCCATAGCTGCGGTCCGGCGCCAGCCCCAGAGCCTCGCCGGAGGCCCTGGCCTTCTCCGGCGTGGAGGCCAGAGCCCCCGCGACGAGATCGTAACGCCCGTCGATCCGCGCGGCGATGCGATGCACGGCGCCGATGAAGGCGCCTGCGCCGCCGCCCACCATGCCCAGTCTGATCGGTTTCTGGCTCATCGGTCGATCCCCAGCATGCGGCGATTGGCGGCCTGATCGGTTCCGCCGTCGGCGAAATCGTCGAAGGCCTTTTCAGTGACGCGGATGATGTGGCTCCGCACGAATTCGGCGCCTTCGCGAGCTCCGTCCTCGGGGTGCTTGAGGCAGCATTCCCATTCGACCACGGCCCAACCGTCGAAATCCGCCGCCGTGAGCTTCGAGAAGACCGCGCCGAAATCCACCTGTCCATCCCCGAGCGAGCGGAAGCGCCCGGCCCGGTTCACCCAGGACTGGAATCCGCCATGGACTCCCTGACGCCCGGTCGGATTGAATTCGGCGTCCTTGACGTGGAACATGCGGATGCGCTCGGCGTAGATGTCGATGTTGTCGAGATAATCGAGGCATTGCAGCACGTAATGCGAGGGATCATAGAGCATGCAGGCGCGGGCGTGGTTCCCGACGCGCTCCAGGAACATCTCGTAGGTCACGCCGTCATGCAGATCCTCGCCGGGATGGATCTCGTAGCAGAGGTCCACGCCGCAATCTTCGGCATGGTCGAGGATGGGCCTCCAGCGCCGGGCGAGTTCGTCGAATCCGGTCTCGACCAGCCCGGCGGGTCTCTGCGGCCAGGGATAGACGTAGGGCCAGACCAGAGCGCCGGAGAAGCTCGCCATGGCCTTGAGCCCCATGTTGCGCGAGGCGCTCAGCGCCATCTTCACCTGATCGACGGCCCATTCCTGGCGCGCCTTGGGATTCCCCCGGACTTCCGGCGCGGCGAAGCCTTCGAAGGCTTCGTCATAGGCCGGATGGACCGCCACGAGCTGCCCTTGCAGATGGGTGGAGAGCTCGGTGACCTCCACGCCGTTGGCGGCGGCGATTCCCTTGAATTCGTCGCAATAATCCTTGCTGGCGGCGGCTTTTTTCAGGTCGATCAGCCGCGCGTCCCAGCTCGGAACCTGCACGCCGAGATAGCCGCAATCGGCGGCCCATTTCGTGATCGACTCCCAGGAATCGAACGGCGCTTCGTCTCCGGCGAACTGGGCCAGAAACAGCGCGGGGCCCTTGATGGTCTTCATGCCTTATCCCCTTGTCTGGTCGCGCGATCGATCCGGAAACCGGCCTCCGCTTTCCGGATCGCGCTCCTCCCTGAATCCGCTTGTCAGACGTAGCGGTTGACGACGGCCTCCAGACGCTCCTGACGCCCCGAGACCGGTTGCGGATCGAGTCCTTCGGCTTCGGCGCGGTCGGCGATGGCGGCGAGGCTGGCGTCCGCGCCGAGCATGGCCTGAGCCTCGGGACGGGCCCATCCGGCGTATCGGGCGCGGCGCGGGGCTTCGAGGGCGTCCTCTTCGAGCATCCTGGCCGCCGCCTTGAGGCCTCGCGCGCAGACGTCCATGGCTTCGGCGTGGGCCATGACGAGGTCTTCGGCGTCGAGGGACTGCCGCCGCAGCTTGGCGTCGAAATTGGTGCCGCCTGTGGAGAATCCGCCGCCGCGCAGCACTTCGTAATAGGCCAGCGCGATTTCCGGGACGCTGTTGGGGAACTGGTCGGTGTCCCAGCCCGATTGCTGATCGTTGCGGTTCATGTCGATGGAGCCGAAGATTCCGAGCGCGTTGGCCATGGCGAGCTCATGCTCGAAGCTGTGCCCTGCGAGGATGGCGTGTCCCTGCTCGATGTTGACCTTGACCTCCTTCTCCAGCCCGTAGCGCTTGAGGAAGCCGTAGACCGTGGCGACGTCGAAGTCATATTGATGTTTGGTCGGCTCCTGAGGCTTGGGCTCGATGAGGATCGCGCCCTTGAATCCGATCTTGTGCTTGTGCTCGACGACCAGATTCAGGAAGCGCCCCATATGGTCGAGCTCCTGAGAAAGATCGGTGTTGAGCAGCGTCTCGTAGCCTTCGCGACCGCCCCAGAGCACGTAATTCTCGCCGCCGAGCCGATGCGTGACCTCCATGCAGGCGCGCACCGTGGCGGCGCAACAGGCGAAGACCTCGGGATCGGGATTGGTCGAGGCGCCGGCCATGTAGCGGCGGTTGCTGAAGAGATTGGCCGTGCCCCAGAGCAGCTTCGGCCCTCCTGCGGCCATCTTCGCCTCGAAGAGGTCGGCCATCTCCTCCAGCCTCTTGCGGCTTTCGGTCAGGCTGGCGCCTTCGGGACGCACGTCATGGTCATGGAAGGTGAAATAGGGGACGCCCAGAATGCGGAAGAGGTCGAAGGCGGCCTCGGCCTTGAGCTTCGCCAGCTCCATCGTGTCGCCGGGGAACCAAGGGCGCTGGAAGGTCTGTCCTCCGAAGGGGTCTCCGCCCTCCCAGACGAAGCTGTGCCAGTAGCAGACGGCGAAGCGGAGGTGATCCTCCAGGCGCTTGCCCATCACGACTTCATTGGGGTCGTAATGCCGGAATCCGGGGCCCGATCCCTGGGGATCATAGGCCAGAGGGGCGAAGTCGCTGAAATATCCGCTCATGCGAAGAGGTCTCCTGAAGCCTCGCGCGCGCTCGGCGCGGCGGGCGGATTGTCCTTGAGATGGAGGGCCGGGGTGATCGCCCCGAGTCCGGCGGGGATCGCGCGTCCTTCGGCGAGGCTCCGCAGCGCGGCGAGCGCGGCGGCGATCTCCCTTGCGGGTTTCTGGTCGATGACGACGTCGACGAGGTCTTCCTCCAGAGCCTTGCGGCTATGGGGCGTGAGTTCATGGAGCACGACCATGGGGCGACGCTCCGGCGCGGCTTCCCGCAGGGCCTCGACGAGTCCGCGATTGCCCGCGCCCATGCTGTAGAGGGCGGTGGGCGGCGGATCCTCGCGCAGGGCGGCCCGGACCAGTTCGCGCATGCGGTCCGGATCGTCGCGCGCTTCGAGGGCGGGCAGGGCGGTCAGCGGCTGCGGTTCTTCGGCCAGCACCTGCCGCAGGCCTTCGAGTCGGTCGCGATGGTCGCGGGCCGTGGGGCTCCCGAGGATCGGCAGGACGAGTCCGCGCCTTCCGCCGCGATGGGCGAGGCGGATGAGCCTTCCTGCGGTGCGTCCTGCGCCGAGGTTGTCGACTCCGACATAGACGTCGCGCGCTTCGGGCCCTGCGTCGGCCACCAGCGCGACCACCGGGACTCCTCCGGCCTTGAGCCGCGCGAGGGCTCTTGCGGCTCTCGGGCTTTCGGCGGCGACCACGGCGAGTCCGTCGCAATCCTCCGGCGCGAGGGCTTCGAGGGCTTCGGCGAGGGCTTCGGCGTCGAAGGGGGGGAATTCCTGCAGGGCGATCTCGATCCTGTCCGCCGCCAGCCTGAGGCGTTCGGCGAGCAGGGCGGCGCGCAGTCTGGCGAAGAATCCGTGATCTCCGGCGGGCAGCAGGAAGCGGAAGGCGCGTCTGCGGCGTCGCGAGAGGGTGGCGGCGTGGATGTCGCGCACATATCCGAGTCGGCGGATGGCCTCGCGGACGCGGATTTCGGATTTCTCCGCGACTCCGCCGCGCGCGTTCAGGACCCGGTCGGCCGTGGCGTAGCTGACGCCTGCGGCTGCGGCCACATCGTGCAGAGTCGGCTTTTTCATGCCGTTGATGTCCTCCCTGGTCCGCCGAGCATGGGGCTGATCCCGAGAGGCGTCAATCCCGAAATGATGGACGTCCATCATTTCGCAATGCGAAAGAAATCCTTTCGCAGCGCCGTCCGGAGCGGGATTTCCGCCCGCCCTCCGCCGCCTCCTCCTCCCGATGCGCAGGCCCGGTCCTGCGGGCGGGCGCCGCGCTTCGGCGTGGAAGCTTTCCGCGCTTCGCAAGGGTTCAGGGCGTCGTTATCTTGCGAAAAGGCGCCGGAAAATTCCGGAAAGCTCCCGTCTGCGGCGTCTGCGGGGAGCCATGCGGCTTTCGCCCGACTTGAGCGAAACCCCGCCTTCCCCTAAAGCAGCATCCGCGCGGACCCAGATCAACGAGGCCCGCCGATGATTCTGCGGAGATTCCATTGCCTCATCTCGACGAAAGACTCGAACACATCTTCAACGACGTCACCCGCCGCAACGCGGGCGAGGCGGAGTTCCACCAGGCCGTGCGCGAGGTCCTGGAGAGCCTCGGCCGCGTGGTGGCCAAACGCCCGGCCTACGCCGAGGACGCGCTGATCGAGCGCATCTGCGAGCCCGAGCGCCAGATCATCTTCCGCGTGCCCTGGACCGACGACAAGGGCAAGGTGCACATCAACCGGGGCTTCCGTGTCCAGTTCAATTCGGCTCTGGGGCCCTACAAGGGCGGTCTCCGGTTCCATCCTTCGGTGAACGTGGGGATCATCAAGTTCCTCGGCTTCGAGCAGACCTTCAAGAACGCGCTGACGGGGCTTCCCATCGGCGGCGGCAAGGGCGGTTCGGACTTCAACCCCCGCGACCGCTCCGACGCCGAGGTGATGCGCTTCTGCCAGTCCTTCATGACCGAGCTTTCGCGTCATCTGGGCGAATACACCGACGTTCCTGCGGGCGACATCGGCGTGGGGGCGCGCGAGATCGGCTACATGTTCGGCCATTACAAGCGCCTGACGAACCGTTACGAGGCGGGCGTCCTGACCGGCAAGGGTCTGTTCTACGGCGGCTCGCGGGCCCGCAAGGAGGCGACGGGCTACGGCAACACCTATTTCGTCGAGCGGATGCTGGCCACGCGCGGCCACAGCTTCGACGGCAAGAAGGTCGTGGTCTCGGGCTCGGGCAACGTGGCGATCTACACCATCGAGAAGGTGCAGTCCTTCGGCGGGGTGGTGATCGCCTGCTCCGATTCCGGCGGCTACGTGGTGGACGAGAACGGCATCGACCTGGAGCTGGTGCAGGAGATCAAGGAGGTCCGCCGGGGCCGCATCTCCGAATACGCCCGCCTCAAGGGCAAGGGCTCGCATTACGTGGAGAAGGGATCGATCTGGGACGTCCCCTGCGAGGTGGCGATGCCTTCGGCGACCCAGAACGAGCTGACCGGCCGCGACGCGAGAACCCTTGTGAAGCACGGCCTGATCGCGGTGGGCGAGGGGGCGAACATGCCCTGCACCCCTGATGCGGTGAAGCTGTTTCAGGAGGCGGGGATTCTCTTCGCGCCGGGCAAGGCCGCGAACGCGGGCGGCGTGGCGACTTCGGCTCTGGAGATGCAGCAGAACGCCTCGCGCGACAGCTGGACCTTCGAGCAGACGGAAACCCGCCTTGCGCAGATCATGCGCAACATCCACGACGACTGCGCGGCGACCGCCGAGGAATACGGCGCGCCGGGCGACTACGTGCTGGGGGCGAACATCACGGGCTTCGTGCGCGTGGCCGAGGCGATGCGGGCCTTCGGCGTGATCTGATCCTGAAATCCGGGAGGCGCCTGCGGGCGCCTTCCTCCGGTCTTTTCTTTCTATTCTTCGCGCCTTCTCCGCCTCAGCTCCTCCCAGTAATCGAGCCTCTTGCGCATGTCGCGCTCGAATCCGCGCGGGACGGGCCTGTAGAATCCGGGCCGCGCCATGCCTTCGGGGAAATAGTTCTGTCCCGAGAAGGCGTCCGGCTCGTCATGGTCGTAGCGATAGCCTTCGCCATATCCTTCCTGCTTCATGAGCTTCGTGGGCGCGTTGAGGATGACCTTGGGCGGCGGCTTCGATCCGGTCTCCTTCGCCGCGGCCATGGCCTCCTTGAAGGCGCTGTAGAGCGCGTTGGATTTCGGGGCGGCGGCGATGTAGACGGCGGCCTGCGCGAGGGCCAGTTCTCCTTCGGGCGAGCCCTGCAGCTCATAGGCCTCCTTTGCGGCGAGGGCCTGCTTCACGGCTTCCGGATCGGCCAGCCCGACCTCTTCATTGGCCATGCGCACGAGTCTGCGGGCGATGTAGAGCGGATCTTCTCCGGCGGTCAGCATTCTGCAGAGCCAGTAGAGCGCGGCCTCCGGATCCGATCCCCGCACGGATTTATGCAGCGCCGAGATGAGATTGAAATGTCCGTCCTGGGCCTTGTCATGGAGCGGGGCGCGGCGGTTCAGCGCCGCCCCGAGTCCCGCGACGTCGAGGATTTCGCCTTCCGGCCCGTTCAGCAGCGCCTCCGCGAGGGTGAGCAGATGCCGCCCGTCTCCGTCGGCCATCTCGGCGAGTCTTCCGCGAGCCTCCGGAGCGAGCGGCAGGAGGCGTCCTTCGGCGGCTTCGGCCCTGCGGAGCAGGCTTTCGAGATCCTCCGGCTCCAGCGCCCGGAGCACCGCGACCTGGGCCCGCGAGAGCAGGGCGCCGTTCAGCGCGAAGGAAGGGTTCTCCGTCGTGGCGCCGACCAGGGTGATGAGTCCCGATTCCATGTGGGGCAGGAAGGAGTCCTGTTGCCCGCGATTGAACCTGTGGATCTCGTCGACGAAGAGCAGCGTCCCGCGCCCTTTGCGCCTGAGGGCTTCGGCGGCGTCGAAGACCTTGCGCAGCTCCGCGACTCCGGAGGCCATGGCGCTGATCTGGACGAATTCGAGCCCTGCGGCCTCGGCGAGGAGCCGCGCGAGGGTGGTCTTTCCGACTCCCGGCGGCCCCCAGAGGATCAGCGAACCGAGCCTTCTTGCGGCGACCATGCGCCCGATGAGTCCGTCCGGGCGGAGCAGATGCCCCTGCCCGAGGATCTCGGCGAGCGCGCCCGGCCTGAGTCTTTCCGCGAGGGGCGGCCTTGGTCCTGATGCGGCTTCCGGCCCGGGCTCCGGATCGAAGAGGTTTCCGCTCATCTCATGCGCGCCTGGAATTCGAGGGTGCGTTCTCCCCTGCGGGCGGTGATCCTCCAGAGGGCGGGGGCCTCCTCGAGGGCTCTGGCGAGATCCTCCGCCGCGCCGATGCGCCGTCCGTTGACGTCGATCAGCAGATCTCCGGCCCTGAGCCCGAGCCTTGCGCCCGGTCCATATCCTTCATCCTGGACGACGACTCCCGCTTCGGCCTCGCTCAGGCCGATGGAGGCGGCGAGGGCGGGGGTCAGCTCCACGACGACCATGCCGCTGAGGGGCGTCCTTCCGTCGATCTCGACGAGCCTCGGGGCTCCGGCCTTTGGCGCGGCGTCGCGCTCGACGGCGGCCGAGCGTCTTTCTCCGTCGCGCAGATAGACGACCTGCGCGGGGGTTCCGATGGGCTTCGCCTGGAATCTGTAGCGGGCGCTCGGCTCGTCATGGACGTCGAGCCCGTCCAGGCTGAGGATGACGTCTCCGGCCTTGAGCCCCGCGCGCCCGAAGGGGCTTTCGGGATGCAGCCTGATCAGGGAGACTCCGGTGGGGGCCTCTCCGAGTCCGAGCCTTGCGGCCTGGGCTGCGGTCAGGGGCTCGATGGCGATTCCGCCCCAGGGCTGTTCGAGCCTCCGGGCTCCTGCTGCGGCGGCCTCGACGGCCCTGCGCGCGAGATTGGCGGGGATGGCGAATCCGATTCCCTGGAATCCGCCGCTGCGCGAGAGGATGGCGCTGTTGACCCCGACGAGTCTGCCCTGCATGTCGACGAGCGCGCCGCCGGAGTTTCCGGGGTTCACGGCGGCGTCCGTCTGGACATAGACCTGTCCGTCGTCATTGGCGCGCATGACGGCCGAGACGATTCCGCTGGTGACGGTCTGCCCGACTCCGAAGGGATTGCCGATGGCGAGCACGAGATCCCCCGGTTCGAGGGCGTCCGAATCTCCGAACTCCAGAGCGGGCAGGGCCGGGGCGTCCTGGATGCGGATCACCGCGAGATCGCTGGCTTCGTCCGAGATGAGGATCTTTGCGGGGAATTCGCGCCGGTCGGCGAGCGCCACGGTGATTTCATCGGCTCCCCCGACGACATGGGCGTTGGTGAGCACGATTCCGGAAGGATCGACGATCACGCCCGATCCGAGGGAGTTCTGTTCTCCCCGGGCGGTGGGCGGCCTTCCGAAGCGCCTTCTGAAGATTTCGTCGAAGAGGGGATCCCCTGCGAAGGGATGCAGCCTCTGCTGCACGAAGGTCTTCGTATAGATGTTGACCACCGCCGGAGCGGCCTTCCGGACGACGGGCGAGAAGGAGAGGCGCGTCTCGGCCGGGCTTCCGGGGACCGCGACGGCGGGGAGCGCGGGAATCGCCGCGACCGTCGGGACTCCTTCCGCGCTCTGCGCGAAGGCCCAGAGCGCGCCCCCCATGGCCAGAGATCCCAGCAGCGCGAGCGCGCCGATCCGCGAGATTCGCATGGATTCCTCCAGATTCGCCGAATCCGGGGCCGGGATTCGCGCGGATTCGCAGGATTCGCCCCTCTGAGGAGGAAAATAGGCGGATCTCCCCCGGCTTGAAAGAGGGGGCGATGCGGGGATCCCGGTTTTCTCCAACCGCAACCATTTGAATATGAATGGTTTTCAAGAAAAGTCATGAAACTGTGAAAATAGTTCTTGCTCGTTTGGTTTTCCCGGCCTATAAACCGCTCACCGACGGCGCAGACGCTTCGGCGGACGGCTCTGCAGTCTCTGAAATTTGAAATCGGGTCTTGACCTGGTGGAAATGAGG
>NZ_JAQTXI010000015.1 GCF_028688855.1 Neomegalonema sp.
CGGAACGCCGGTCACCAGCTTCGTCGTCTCGGGCGAGGGCGTCGCGCCGCTCCAGGGCATGTCGGCGGCCTCGGCGCGCTGCTCCGGCGAGAGCGCCGCCCGGTTCGCCAGGATCCCGACGGTCCAGGCGTCGAGGCGCGTCAGGATGAAGCGTCGGGACGGAGATTCCGCCTGCTCGCTCCAGACGGAGGTCAGGCGGGTCAGGGCTTCGGCCATGCGGGGGCTCGGGTCGGCGCCTGGAGGATCCTCCAGACCCAGCAGGAAGGCCGTGGCGGCGAAGTCGCTGACCGCGAGGCCCGTTCCCAGGCCCAGAGGCTCCTGAACCGGATCCATCGCCCGCCATTCCGCGAGCATGGGATTGGTCTCGGCGTCCTCCACCGCATGGGCGAGCAGATAGCGGGCGATGTCGTACATCGCGCGACGCGTCGCCGGATGGCTGGCCTCCCGCGCGAGGAGCGCGGCGGAAAGGGTCGCGTCGATGTAGTCGGGCTCGCCGCGCGCGATCGCGGCGTCGAGGAGGGGGTATTCCGCGACGATCCCCGCCCGCAGACGCTCCGTCGCGTCGGGCGGAGGCGCGCCGTCCCAGATGACGGCGGCCAGAGCCGCGGCCAGGCGTTCCGGGGAGGGACGGGCCTCGGCGGCGCCGCAGAGGGACAGCGCCAGGGCCGTCGTCGCGACGAGGCGCGGGATCAGGTTTCCGGAACAGGGCCTCATGGTGTTTCTCTCCTCCGGAACAGGGCCTTGCGGCCATATGCGCGGCGCGCCGCCGGAACCTGACCTTGATAGCCGGCGCCATGTGACGAAAGAATGAACCATGAACCACCCTTGATCCTGACGGGGCATGGGGCGGGGCCTCCCTTGCGGGAGGCCCGTTCCCGCGGATTCCGCTGCGGGGAGTCACCCGGCGCGGCGACGCCCGAGCCGGATCAGCCCCAGACCCGCCGCCGCCAGCAATCCGCCGACGACCGGAACCGCGGCGTAGCCGAGTCCCGCGCTGATCGTCGCGCCGCCCGCCGCCGCGCCCAGGGCGTTGCCGAGGTTGAAGGCCCCGATGTTGATCGAGGAGGCCAGACCGGGAGCTTCGGCGGCGGCCTGCATGACCTTCATCTGCACCGAAGGCACGATGGCGAAGGCCGCCGCGCCCCAGATCAGCAGGGAGGCCGCCGCGCCGGTCTGCGATCCCAGCGTCAGGGGCAGCACGACCATGATCGCCGCCAGAGCCGCCATGCAGAGAGCCGCCGCGCCGTCGAGCGACCAGTCCGCCAGGCGCCCGCCCAGCATGTTGCCGAGCGTGAAGCCCACCCCGATCAGCACCAGAGCGAAGGTCACGAAGCTCCCGGAGGCGCCGGTCAGGGTCTCCAGAACCGGGGCGACGTAGGTGTAGAGGGTGAACATGGCGCTCGCGCCCATTACGGTGGTCAGCAGGGCGACCAGCACTTCAGGCCGGGTCAGCACGCGCAGTTCGCGCCGCAGGTCCGGACGCGCGCCGGGCTCGCCCTTCGGCAGCGCCAGCCAGAGCGCCGCGATGGCGATCAGCCCCAGAACCGCCGTCGCGGCGAAGGAGGAGCGCCAGCCGATCTGTTGTCCCAGCCAGGTGGCCGCCGGAACGCCGCCGATGTTGGCGATGGTCAGGCCCATGAACATGGTCGCCACCGCGCTGGCCCGCCGCTCCTTCGGCACGACGCCGGCCGCCACCACCGCGCCGAGTCCGAAGAAGGCGCCGTGGTTCAGGCTGGTGACCAGCCGCGCGGCGAGCAGCGTCCAGTAGTCGGGCGCCAGGGCCGACAGCAGATTCCCGAGGGTGAAGATTCCCATCAGGGCCATCAGGGCGGCGCGCTTGCCGAAGCGGCTGAAGAGCAGCGTCATCACGGGCGCGCCGAGCATCACGCCCAGGGCGTAGGCGCTGACCAGCAGGCCCGCCGTCGGAATGGAGACGCCCACGCCCTCGGCGATGATCGGCAGAAGCCCCATGGGCGAGAATTCGGTCGTGCCGATCCCGAAGGCCCCCACGGCCAGGGCCAGCAAAGGCCAGTTGAAGCCGCTGCGGGCGGCGGAGTCCACGGTGGTCATCAGGAATGTCCTCGGAGCGCGGTCCGGGCGGGCCGGAAGGGCCGTCCGGGCCGGTTGGGCGGCCATGAAGGGTCCGGCCGGACAAGGCCGCGGTCGGAGCTTCAGATACGGCCTGGAAAAAGGCTTGATAAGCGCCTCCTTCGGCACATCATCTGTGAAGCGATTTCATCAAGGGGCTTTGGAGAGCCGCGCATGGACAATCGGGCGGGCGAAATGCAGGTCTTCCTGCGCGTGGTGGAGGCGGGGAGCTTCTCCGAAGCCGCAAGGCGGCTGCGCATGACGCCCTCGGCCGTGAGCAAGATGGTGGGACGCGTCGAATCCCGGCTCGGGGCGCGGCTGCTGGAGCGCTCGACGCGCCGTCTCTCGCCCACCGCCGAGGGGCGGCTCTATTACGAGCGCAGCCAGGCCCTGCTCGCCGAGCTGGAGGAGATCGAGCGCGATCTGTCGCAAGGGGCGGCCTGCGGCGGCGGCGTGGTGCGGGTGAGCGCCTCGGTGGGCTTCGGGGCTCTGGCTCTGGAGCCGATCCTCCCGGCCTTCTGGGCGGCGCATCCCCGGATCCGGGTGGATCTCTCGCTCTCCGACGAGATCGTGGACCTCTATCTCGACCGCACGGACGTCGCCTTCCGGATCGGCCCTCTGCCCAGTTCGGGGATGACGCTCCGCAAGCTCGGCGCGGCCGCGCGCAAGATCGTGGCCTCGCCGGATTATCTGGCCCGCCGCGGCACGCCGCGCAGCGTCGAGGATCTGGCCGACCACGCCTGTCTGAGCTTCAATTTCCGTCGTTCGGCGGCGGTCTGGCCTCTGAGGGCGGGGGGCCGCATCCTCGACAACGACCTTGCGGGGCCGCTCATCGCCAACAACGGCGAGACGGTGCGCCGCATGGCTCTGGCGGGCGTGGGGCTGGCGCGGATGGGCGAATTCCACGTCCGCGAAGATCTGAAGGCGGGCCGTCTGGTCGAGGTGCTGGCCGAGGCCGTCGTGGGCGAGACGGAGGACGTCCATGCGCTGTTTCCGGGCGGCGAGAACGCCCCGCATCGCGTCCGGGTCTTTCTGGATTTCGTGACGCCGCGCCTGAAGGCCTGTCTGGCCGCCGGATGAGGGAGTCGCCCGGACCCTGC
This sequence comes from Neomegalonema sp., assembly GCF_028688855.1. Lineage (GTDB taxonomy): Bacteria > Pseudomonadota > Alphaproteobacteria > Rhodobacterales > Rhodobacteraceae > Neomegalonema. Next base: position 3,189 of record NZ_JAQTXI010000015.1, read on the forward strand.
GGCCCGGGCGGGATCCTCACTGCGGGGCGTTCTCGCGCCGGAGCGCCGGAAGCCCGACGCCGGTCGCGTCGAACCCGCCGTCCACCGCGAGAGTCTGCCCGGTGACGAAGCTGGCCTTCTCCGAACAGAGGAAGACGACGGCCTCGGCGATCTCCCGCGCCTCGCCGTAGCGGTTCAGCGGAATGGCGTCGTAATAGGCCGCGATGATCTCGGGGGCGTGGACCGCCGCCGCGAGCTTGGTCCGGACCGGTCCCGGCGCGACGCAGTTGACGCGGATTCCCGCTTCGCCCAGCTCCGCCGCGAATTGCCTGGTCAGATGGATCACGGCGGCCTTCGAGGTGCCGTAGGCCACCCGCAGCGTGGAGGCCCGCAGGCCCGAAATCGAGGCGATGTTGACGATGGCGCCCTTCGTCTCGGCCAGAGCCGGAACGCAGGCCTGGGTGCAGAGGAACACGCCGTCGAGATTGGTGGCCATGACCTCGCGCCATTCCTCGAAGCTGGTGCGCGCGGCGCGCGAGAACAGCGCGACTCCGGCGTTGTTCACCAGAGCGTCGATGCGGCCGAAGCCCGCCAGAGCCTCCGCCGCCATGCGCTCGACCTCTTCGGGAATGGAGACGTCGGCCAGAACCGGCAGGACCTTCGCCAGGCGCGAAGAGGCCGCCTTCAGCTCGGCCTCGTCGCGGTCGACCATGACCACGCGCCATCCGGCCTCCAGAAACGCCTCCGTGGCCGCGAGGCCGATGCCCCGGCAGCCGCCGGTGACGAGAGCGACCTTGTTCATGGATCCTCCTCAAGGGTGCGACGACGGGCGCCCGCGTCCCGCCGACGGGGTTCGTTCTTCTCGCCGGCCGACGGAGGCCGCGGCCCGCAGGATCCCCGGGAGGTCTGCGGGCGCAGGGATCGCCGGACGCCGGGCCGCGCGGAGGCCCTGTCCTTCCTCAGGCCAGCTTGCGGCCCACGGCGGCTTCGAGCTTCTCCCAGGCTTCGTCGCCGTAGGTCTTCTTCCAGTCGGCGTAGAATCCGGCCTCGCGGAGCCTGGCCTCGAAGAGGCTGGCCTCCGGCGTGTTGAAGACGAAGCCTTCGGCTTCGAGCTCGGTCTTGAGTCCGGCGTTCATCGCCATGATGTCGGCGCGCTGGTTCTCGGCGCCTTCGTTGAAATGCTTGGCGACGATTTCTTTCAGATCATCGGGCAGGGCGTTCCAGGCGCGGCGGTTGGCGAGCATCCAGAATCCGTCCCACATGTGGTTGGTCATGGAGCAGTATTTCTGCACCTCCCACAGCTTCGAGGTCTTCATGATCGAGAGCGGATTCTCCTGGCCGTCGACGATGCCGGTCTGGAGGGCGGTGTAGACCTCGGCGAAGTTGATCGAGGCGGGCGCCGAGCCGAAAGCCGTGAAGAGCGACGTCCAGAGCGGCGAGACCGGCACGCGGATCTTGAAGCCTTCGAGATCCTTCGGCGTCACGATGGGGCCGCGCGACGAGGTGATCTGACGGAATCCGTTGTCCCAGATCTTGTCCATCACCGCGAGTCCCGCGCCTTCGATCTGGCCGCGGGCGTAGGCGCCGAGTTCGCCGTCCATGGCCTTCCAGACCGTGTCGTAATCGGGGAAGGCGAAGCCCACGCCGTTGATCGAGGCCCTGGGCACCAGCGTCGAGAGGATCACCGGCGAGAGCTGGAAGAACTCGACGCCGCCCGCGCGCAGCTGGCTGAGCACGTCGGTGTCGGCGCCGAGCTGGTTCGAGGGGAAGATCTGGATGTCCACCCGCCCGCCGGATTCCTCCAGGATCCGCGCCACCGCCTCGGTGAGGCGGATGTTGCTCGGGTGGGTCATGGGCTGGTTGTTCGCCACCTTGTAGGCGAATTCGGCGGCGCGGGCCTCGCCCGGACGGACGAAGGGCGCGGCCAGGAGTCCGGCGGCGGTCCCGAGCAGAAGGGAACGGCGGTCGATGGTCATGAAGTCCTCCCGAAGGTTTCTTGTGAAAGGCGTTCCGGACGATCACAGCAGCGCGGTCGAGAACCAGGGCACGGCGGCGATCAGCAGAAGTCCGACGAAGAGCGCCCCGATATAGGGCCAGATGCTGCGCATCACCTGATCGGCGGGCGCGTCGGCGATCTTGCAGGCGATGTAGAAGCCGATGCCGATGGGCGGCGCCATCAGGCCGATGTTCATCGCGGTCACGACGACCATGGCGTAATGGATGTCGTTGATCCCCAGACTCTTCGCGATGGGGAACATGATCGGCGCCAGAAGCACGATGGCGGGCAGGCCCTCCAGAATGCAGCCCAGCACCAGAAAGATCACGATGGAGGCCAGCATGAAGCTGATCCATCCGCCCGGCAGATCCTTGACGAAGTTCATCAGATCCCGCGCGAAGCCCGATTGCGTCAGCGCCCAGGCCATGGCCGAGGCCGCCCCGAGGATCAGCAGGATCGCCCCCGACATGGCGGCGGTCTCGACGAGCATGGGCAGGATGCGGCTGCGCGGAACGCCGCCGTAGAGCGTCGCCCCGGCGATCCAGGCGTAGACCACGGCGATGGTCGAGACCTCGGTGGCCGTGGCGACTCCGCCGCCGACCAGAGCGCGGATCAGGAAGGGCAGCACCAGAGCGGGCGCCGCGACCAGCGCCGCCTTGCCGACGAAGCCGAGGCTCGCGCGGCGGACGCCGGACATGTCCTCATGACGGGCGTTCCAGCGCGCCAGCACGGCCAGCGCCAGCAGCAGGACCATGGCGATGGCGAATCCGCTGGTGAACAGCCCGGCGATGGAGACTCCCGCCACCGAGCCGAGCACGATCAGCACGATGGAGGGCGGCACGGTGTCGGCCATGGCTGCGCCGGTGGCGAGCATGGCGGTCATTTCGGGCGGAGAATGGCCTCTGCGGCGCATCTCGGGGAAGAGCGCCGGGGCGACGGTCGCCATGTCCGAGACCTTCGAGCCCGAGATCCCCGAGACCAGAAACAGCGAGCCGAGCAGCACATAGCTCATGCCCGCCTTCACATGGCCGAGCAGCGAGGCGAGGAAGTTGACGATGGCCTTGCCCATGCCGGTGGCGTCGAGGATGCAGCCGAGCAGCACGAAGACCGGCACCGAGAGCAGCACCAGCGAAGACATGCCTTCGTCGATGCGCCCGATCATGACGAAGACCGGGGCCCGGCTGGCGAAGGTCAGATAGGCGAGCGTCCCGAGCGCGAAGCAAAAGGCGATGGGCACGCCGCAGACCAGCAGAAGCGCCGCGAAGAGCCCGAGGAAGAGCGGCAGATTCCAGTTGCCGATGCTCAGGAGCGAAGGCTTGACGCCGATGAGCAGGGCCGTCAGGGCTCCGGCGAGGATCAGCGTCCCGAGGATGATCCGCCATTCGCCGGTCCGCAGGATGGAGATCACGGTGAGCAGCAGCATCAGCCCGATCCCGACCGGCAGCGCGGAGGCGCGCCAGGTGAGCGGCAGCCCGAGGGCGGGCGAACGCACGAAGGATTCCTCATAGGCGTATTCGACGGCGACCGGCAGGAGCCGCGCCAGCAGGATCGCCACGAGCACCTGTCCGCCCACTTCGGCGATCCGGGCGAGCCGGGGCGGCATGAGCGGCAGGACCACCGTCAGGCGGATGTGTTCATGTCTGTCGAGCGCCAGGGCCGCGCCGAGCATGGCCATCCAGATGAAGGAGAGCGACGCCACTTCGTCTCCCCAGATCAGGGGCTTGTGCAGGGCGTAGCGGAAGAGGACGTTGGCCAGCACGGTGACGATCATCACGACCAGCAGCGCGGCGGCGAGATGTTCGATGGGGCGCATCCAGGGCTCGGCGCGTCTGGGTTCGGCCAGAGTTTCGAGGCCGCCGAGCGCGATTTCGGCGTCCTGCCGCTCTTTCGTCAGCTCCATCCGGTTCATCCTCCCGTCAAGGCTCTTGAGGTCTTGTCGCCTCTGGCGCGGCGCTTTCCCGAGGGGGGAAATCCGCCAGCGCCTTGACCTCAGGAATAAGGCGGATGATTCGCGCTTTGCAATCGGAAACCGATCAACCCGGGGGCGAGCCTCTCCGGGCCGGATCCGGAGGTTGCGTCAGGGCGAAAGAGCCTCAAGGCCTCGACTTCGTTCGGGAGGGAGCGGGCGCCTCGGCCTCGTCGGCGCGCCCGGGATCCCCGATCTCGATGCGCTTGAGCGGGACCGCGCCCACAGGAAGTCCGCGTTCGATCCGCAAGGCGTCGCCGAAGCTGGAGAGCCGCTTCTCCAGGCCCTCCACATCGCCGCACCAGAGGGTTTCCGCATCCTGATCGCGGGAGGGGTCCGGCCCCCGGCCGTTCCGGTCGAAGGCGACGGGGCGCATCTGGAGCCGGTCGCCGCCGCTCACCTCCACGCCGTAATCCGGACGGAGGGCGCTCCGCAGCACAAGCCGCCCCTCGGAGGCCCAGGAGGTCGACATGTTCTCCGAAACCTCATAGCCCAGCGCCCCGAGCCCCGCCAGAACGGCCGCCCGACGCGCCTCGGCGGCCCGGGACGCGCGCAAGGCCTGAACCGCCGCGATGGTCTCGGCGCGGCGCGCCTCCATCGCCTCGATCTCCAGGGCCTCCGGATTCTCCGTCCGGACCTCCGTCGCGAGGCCGAGGGCCTCCGCCTCCGCCCGCGCCGCCCGCAGCTCCGACAGGGCGGCGGCCCTTCGCCGCGCCGCCGCGAGCGCGCGTCCCGTCTCGACCTCCAGCGCGTCGAGGATGAGGCGCCTCCTCTCCGGGGGGGCCGCCTCGGCTTCGTCGAGCCGCGCGCTCCATGGCGTCGGCGTCTCCGGCTGGCCGATGCGCCTGATCTGCGCGATTCTGGCGGCGATGCGTTCGATCTCCGGATCTCCGGGCTCGACGGGCTGGGCGCGCGTCCCGTCCGCCGCTCGATCCGTGAAGGCGGCGGGGGGCGTCTCTCCCTCGCGCAATCGGGCGGCGAGGCCGGCGTCCGTCTTCGGCGAGGGGGCTGCGCCGCCCAGCAGCAGCAGGCCGCGCCCGACGGCGGCCGGATCTCCGCGCTCCAGCCCCGCCTCCAGATCCGCAGCCAGCGGAGCCCCGGCTTTCCGCAGAGCCTTGAGCAAGGTTGCGGCGGCCTCCCGCTCCCGCCGCGCCTTCGAGCGGGCGGCTGCCTCTTCGGCGGCGGCCTGCGCCAGACGCCGCTGGATGTCCTCGCGCAGGAAGGCTTCCTCGGCGGGCGCCTGTTTCTGGAGGTCCTCGAAGCGCCCCCGCGCGAGGGCTTCGGCGAGGGCGTCGCGATGTCCGCGCGCCGCCGCGATCTCCGCCGCGTCGAGGAGGCCGTTGCGGGTTCCGATGCGGATCCAGTCCTCCAGCGCCGCGTCGACGCGGGCGATGAGCCCGCGGCAGATCTCCATGATCTCCTCGCGCGTGACGATGCGCACGACCTTCGGTCCGCTCATGCCTGTTCTCCCATGGCTGCGGCCACAGCCGCCCTCAGTCTTGCGCGCTCCCGTTCGGGTTCCTGAAGCCAGCCTTGCGAGGAGACCCGGTGGAGGGCCGGAATCGAGCGCCGCAGCACGCCCGGACGCCAGATCTCCCGCGCCCGCGCCGAGGCGAGCAGCCCATGGCGCGGAGCGTCGCATTCGACGCCGAGGCCGTAAAGGCCCGTCCGGGGATCCTCGATGGCGAAGTCGAGGCCGAAGACGCCTTCGTCCTCGACGCGGCGGGGCTCCCAGCCGAGCGCCCGGATTTCAGCCGCCACCGCTTCTTGCAGCCCGTCGCCGGTCAGGTCGTGGTCCTTGCGGCTGCGGTTCGGGCGCCGCTCCGGGGCGAAGCGCGCCAGAAGGGCTTCGGCGGCGCCCAGATCGCCTTCCGAGACGCACCGCGCATATTCGAAATAGGCCTGAAGGAAGTCGCGCGGGCTCTGCGACGGACGGCGGGTCGAGAGGAAATCCGAGATCAGCGGGATCGGCATCGAGGTGACGAGCACGATCTTGCGTCGGGCGCGCGTCGTCGCGACGTTGAGCCGACGCTCTCCGCCGTTCTGTCCGAGCGCGCCGAAGAACCGGCGGAAGGCGCCCTGGGCGTTGCGGCCGAAGGTCGAGGAGAAGATGATGACGTCGCGCTCGTCGCCCTGCACGTTCTCGACGTTCTTGACGAAGAAGCCCACGTCCTCGCCGTCCTCCATGCGGTCGCGTTCGCGCGCGAGGGCGCTGCGGAAGACCGGATCCTCTTCGGCCCTTTCCTCGAGCATCTCCTCGATCAGGTCGGCCTGCCTGCGGTTGAAGGTGACCACGCCCACGGTCGGAGGCGCCTCGGAGGCGAGCAGGCCGCGGAGCGTCTCGACCACCCGCCCGGCTTCTCCGGGGTTGGTCTGATCCTCATAGACGCCGTCGACCCGGATCATCTCGATGGGGCGGGCGCGGCGGACCTCCTCGGCGGGATGGCGGGCGGGCACGCTGAGGCGGCCTGCGTAGAAGGCGGCGTTCGAGAAGCCGATGAGCTCGCGATAGACGGAGCGGTAATGGATCTGGAGCGTGGCGGCGGGCAGGGTGGTCCTGGCGAGCTGGAGAAGATCGGGGCAATCCTTGATCTCCCTGCGGTCCCAGGTCTCGGCGAGGGCCTCGCGCGCCTCTTCGTCGAGGCCTTCCTCCTCCTCCCGTCCCTCGTAGACTTCGGCTTCGTCGCTCTCGAGGCGGCCGGAGAAGAAGGCGGAGGGCGGCATCTGCTTCTCGTCGCCGCTGACGACCAGGCTGCGGCTGCGATAGAGCGTCGGAAGGGCGTATTCGATGGGCATCTGGGAGGCCTCGTCGAAGATCACCCTGTCGAAGAGGGCCTTGCGCAGCGGCAGCAGCCGACTCGCCACGTCGGGATTCACCAGCCACACCGGCCTGAGCCGCATCAGGCCGAGATCCGCGCCCCGCTCGACGAATTCCCGCAGGCGTCGGGCGCGGGCGCCGCGCAGACGCGTGACGTCCTCCCATTCGCGGACGGGGGCGAGGCCGTCCGTGTCGATTCCCTCCGCGAGCAGGCGGCGGTTCAGGGCGCGCATCTCCGCATCGGCGGCGGCGAGGGCGGCGGCTCTGGCCTCCAGCTCCCGGTCTTCGAGGAGCAGGGTGGGGTCCTCGGCCTCCAGCCGGGCCTTCCAGGCCAGCCGCGCCTCCGTCGCGATCACGCGGCCGACGGTCGGCCCGACCTCCTCCTGGGGCAGGGCTTCGAGCTTCTCGCGGAGGCCGCCAAGCTCCGCGAAGAGCGCCATGGCCTCCTCGCCCAGATGCGGGACGCGCGCCCGGAACCTCTGATAGGCGGCGAGCCTCGGCAGGTCGCCTTCGAGCGCCTCCAGCCGCGTTCGGTTTCCGGCCTCCCCGGCGATGGCCAGGGCGCAGCTTCCGCTCCAGTCCTCGGTCATCCAGAGGGCGGCCCGCTCCAGAGCCGCCGAGCTCGCCGCGCGCGCGTCATGGCGGGCCGCGCTCTGGGCGAGCCCCTCGACGAGAGTCTGGACCGCGGTCCGGTTCGCCGCCCGCGCCATGGTCCGGGCCGCGTCGCCTTCGGGGCAGGCCTCCAGCCGGGCGACCAGCGCCTGGACCTCGGCGAGCCGCCCAAGGGCCTCCTGCGCGGCGGCGAGCAGCCGGTCCCGCCGGAGGGGAGGCCCTTCCGCCAGGGGTTCGCCGATCTCCCGGAGAACCGCCTCCAGGCGCGCGCGCAGGGGACGCATCCGGGCTTCGCGCCGCAGGGCCGCGTCGAAGGCGGCGGCGTCCGCAAGGCCCTCCCGCGCGAAGAGCCGCCGCCGCCGTCTGGCGGCGCTCCAGCGGAAGGGCGAAAGCCCGCCGAGAAGGCCCGGCGCTTCGAGCAGACGCTCCGAAAGGCCGGACCAGCGCCGCAACTCCGCGTCGGACATCCCTCGCGCGAGTTCGCCTGAGGCGTCGGAGCTCTCGTCCGGCGCCTCGTCGAGGAGATCCCTCTCGATTCCGGCCAGAGTCTCCTGCGCGGCGGTCTTCCCTGACGGGCGCCCGGAGGCCTCCGCCAGAGGATCCAGCCAGCGCGCCAGACGGCGTCGCAGCGCCGGATCGAGCTCGAGCAGGATGGAGCCATGGGCGGCGGACCATCTTCGGCAGGCTTCGGGATCGTCCACGGCCAGAGCCTGCGGGGTGCGCGCGAGGACGGCGAGACGTTCGTCCTCGCGCTGCGAGAAGGCGCGCAGATCCGCCAGACAGGCCTGGATCGCGGCGTCGTCGGTTCCGAAGGGGCGCACGTCGACGAGCGCGCTGCCTTCAGGGCGCGCGGCCAGCCAGAGGGCGGCGACAGGCGCGCAAGCCTCCTGCAACTGCGTCACGCGCCCTGCGTCGAGGCCCTCCAGCCGCCGCCGGAGCGCAGGAAGAGCGGGCGTCTCCCCTGCGTCGGCAAGGCCTATGAGGTCGCCGAGGATGAGCCGACAGGAGAGTCCCGTCCGCGGATCCGTCGCATGGAGCGCCTTGTGGCGTCCGTCGAGATCGCGCTCCAGCGTCTCGATGCGCGCCGCCGTCTGCTGACGCAGCCGCCGCCATGGGGTCGGGCCGGGCGGCCTCCGGGCCAGTTCCTCCAGCTGCTCCCGCACCGCGCGGATGACGGGCTCGCGATCCCGATTGACGTCGTTGACCATGACGACGCGTCCGCCGAGCCCCACCGCCTCCAGCCGCTTGTGCACGACCTCGAGCGCGGCCTGTTTCTGGCAGACGACGAGCAGGCTCCGCCCGGAGCCGATGGCGTCGGCGACCATGTTGACGATGGTCTGGCTCTTGCCCGAGCCGGGCGGCCCCTCGATCAGGAGTCCGCGTCCGTCGCGCGCCTCCAGAACGGCGGCCTCCTGGGAGGGATCGCTGTCGGCGGTGAAATACCGGTCCTCCTCCGGAATGCGCGCGGCCTCGCTCCGGGGGAGGTCTTCGCCGATGCGCAGCGCGATCTCCAGACCGGAGCCTTCGGGGGGCGCGGCCTTCAGCCGCCGCAGATCCTCCATCACCGCCTGTCCGATGAAGCCGAGATGAAAGAGGACCGCCGCGCAGAGGATCCGGTCGTCTCCGGGGTCCAGTTTCCGATCGCCGGAGGGCAGGGGCTTGAGCTCGCGGTCCTCCACGGCGGCGAGGGCGCGGAAGGCCTCCATCGCTTCGGCGACGTTGATCGAGGAGCGCGACAGCAGGGCGTGGGCCGCCTCTCTCCAGCGGTTCGCGGCCTCCACGCCGAGCAGCGTCTCCAGCGCCGGATTGAGCCGGACCTCCTCGCGGTCGCGGTCGAAGGCCAGCGTGATCCGGCCCCGCGCGCCCACCTCCGGATTCAGGCGGATCGGCCAGAGCAGGATCGGCGCGATCCTCGGCTTGACCCTGGGCTTCGCCTCCTGCAGCGTCAGGAAGGGGAAGCCGAGGTGAAGCCCGTCGACGCCGGTGTCGCGCCGGTGGAGGGCCGCCTGGGCGTGGAGCCTCCGCAAGCGATGCTCCAGCTGCGGATCCGCGGCCAGGATTCCAGGATCGATCCCGATGCTCTGGTCGTTGCGCAACAGGACATGCTGGAGGATCGCGCCCGCCCGCCGCCTCGGATCGTCGAGTTCGGTCAGATCGACGCGGGCCGTCGTCCTGCCGATGGTCATGCGGGTGAGGGGGCCGCGCATGATCGATCCGGCGATCCGCCGGGAGAAGAAGTCGAGAAGCGCGGCGACGTAGGATTGACGCGGCGGCCGTCGCCAGAGTTCTTCCGGCGCGCTCATCAGCGCCAGAGCCCAGGCGACCGGAAGCCGCCTTTCGAGCCGGAAGCGGTCGGCCCATTCGTCGACGCGTTCGAGGCCGCAGCGCGCGAAGCCTTCGAGCCGCGCCTCGATCGCGGCGTGCAGCTCCCGCCTCGGCGCGGCGAGGCGGGCCAGCGCCGCGGAGGCGTCGAAATCCGCGATTCCGGCGCGACGCGCCAGCCGCTCCGCCTCTTCCACGATGGCGTCGGCGCTGCGGAACTGTCCGACGGCCGCGCCGAGCAGAAGGATCAGATCCTCCTCCTCGACCACCCGCCGCTCGACGAGCGCGAGCAGGCCGGGATGATCCGTATCCGGGAGGATGCGGCGCTGCTCCTCCCAGAGGGCCGAGAGCCGGCTTCTGGAGGTCGAGAGGGCGAGGGTCCGGAACCTGGGCTCGTCAAGCTCGACGTCGAGCTGGCGCGCCCGCTCCCGCGCCCTGAGCGCGCGCTTCTTCAGACGCGAGGGCCAGAGTTCGGCGTCCATGCGCTCCAGACGATCGGGCGCCGGACCCGCGATCAGGGCGTATCCCTCCTCCGGGTGCTCCAGGAGCCAGCCCGGCGCGACGATCTCGCCGCGCAGGACGAGCGGCATGGCAGGATTGAGGCTCTTCAGCGCCAGAGCCAGCCGGAGGTCTTCCGAAACATCCTCCAGCGCCGCGATCTCCCGGACGTCGGCGCGCAGATCGGGCGCAAGCCCGGCCTCCTCCATCCAGGAGGCGAGTTCTCCCCGGAGCAGGAGGCCGCGCGCCTCGCTCCAGTGCGCGGCTTCGGCGGCGGCGAGCGCGAAGCGCGCGGCGCTGGAAAAGCGGCGCTCTCCGAGGAGGATGGAGCGTTTCGCCTGATCCCGCTCCGGAAGGCGCCGTCTCGGCGGGGCTTCGGGGACGTCTCCCGCGAGCCAGCGCCGGACTTCCGGCCAACCCCAGCGCGCGCGGCGGTCGAGCGCCAGAAGGCCGCGCAGCAGCGCGTCGACTTCCGGCGCGAGGCCCTCGGGGACAGGCGCGCCGTCGGCGAGGACGCTGATCAGGAAAGATTGATCGTCGGCCTGGGCGAAGCATTCTCCGCGCGTGATCCGCTCCAGCAGGATCATGCCGAGGCTCCACCAGTCGCTCGCGGGGGCGAGGCCGCCCACGACCGCTTCGGGGGCGGCGTAGCGCGTCGCCTCCACAGGCTCGACGAGATCGAGATCCTGATCCGAGAGCCGCGCCGATCCGAAGCCGACAAGCAGGAGGTCCAGAGGTTCGCGGGAACGCGCCATGACGGCGTGCGGCCCAAGATTCCGGTGCCGCAGCCCGAGGTCGGCGCAGGCGGCCAGAGCGGCGCCGACCTCCTCCAGGATGCGGGAGACGGGCGCGACGGCGTCGTCCAGCTCGGCGAGGCCGCCGCCCGGCGGATCCTCCCAGACCTCGTAGGCGCGGCCTTCGTGCCGCCCCGTCTCCAGCAGCTCCGGAACATGGCTGCGATCCAGCCGCCGCAGCGCCTCGTGAATCTCCGGATCCGGCTCGTCGCCCTGAGGATGGAGCGTCAGGAGCCCCCGGCGCCCGTCGGACTCGCGCAAGGCCTCGTGGCGCTCCGGGGCGCGGTCGAGCGGCGGCCTCCGGCGCAGCAGAAGCCAGTCGCCGATTCGCGGCGAGGCGGCGGGCCCAGCCTCCTCCGTCTCCCCCGGATCGCTTCGCGGCGGCTCCGCCTCTTCTCCGGCGGTCGGCTCCGGCAGATCGGCGCCGCAGACCGGACAGAGGAGGTCGCCCGGCTCGACGGCGTGGCCGTTCGCGCAGCGCGGCGCAGAGGCGGCGGACGGCGGCGGGGCTTCCTGCGGGGCTTCTTCCGGCGGACGCCATCCGGAGGGCCGCAGCGGAAGGCCGGACAGGGGCCATTCGCAGGGCCTCCCCCCGAACTCCCCTTCGCAGAACATTTCTTCGGCCGGCCGCTCGGTCCGGCAATTCGGACAGAGACGCATCATGTCGGAAAGAGGCTCCGCATGTCGGAGGAGGCGGCGTCATGGCCCGCCGCCGCGAGCGCTCGACGCAGCCGGGCCATGTCTCCTCGCGCGGGGATTCCGGCGAGCCAGGCGTTTCCCTCGGCGTCGAACATGACGTCGAGCCGACGATCCTCGGGCCGCAGCGGCCTGTCCCAGGCGCGCATCTCCTCGCCGAGGGGCGTCAGGATCCGCAGCTCCTGATTGTCGCTGCCGCGCAGAGCCATGGTCTGCGGCAGATCGGAGCGGAAAGGCCCCGTCACCAGCGCGTCGATCAGGCCCGGATGGGCCTCCAGCCAGCCCTCGACCTCCCCGACCTCGCGGCCCGTGAAGACGAGGACCGAACGCCCGGACATCCCGCGCCAGGCCGTCAGGACCGCCGCCAGAGCTTCGGGCTGCTCGAAGGGCTCGCCCCCCGAGACGGTGAGGCCGTCGGCGTCTCCCGCCAGCTCCGCGAGCCGCGCGACCACCTCCGCCACGGGCGCGAGCCCCAGGCCATGCGCCCAGGTGTCGACCGAGACGCAGCCCGGACAACGGATGGAGCAGCCCTGAAGCCAGAGGCCGATCCGGCGTCCCGGTCCGAGGGCGGTAACGGGATGATGAAGCCGCGAGACGGCGATCCGCATCAGAGATCCTCCAGATCGAGCCGGGTGATGGGGCCGGGCTCGATGCGCCGGATCAGGGCGGGCCCCTCGGCCTCCCGCTCGAAGAGCGCGCGGGCCAGAGGATTGATCAGATGGGCCTCGATCTTGTTGCGGACGCCGCGTCCTCCGTTGGAGAGATCCGCCGCGCAGAGATCGCGCAGAACCTCGTTCGCCTCGGGCGACAGCGAGATCCGACGCCCGGAAGCCTCCGCGTCCTTGAGGACCGAGGCGACCATGGAATCGAAGATCCGCCCTGCGATCTCGCGCCGGATGAAGTCGAAGACGATGATGTTCTCGCCGAAGCGGTTGAGGATCTCGGGCCGGTTCAGGACGAGCTTGAAGTGATTTTCGATCTCCGAACGCACGCGCTTCTGGACCTCCTCGAAGGGCTGGTCCGGCGAGACGTTGGCGCGTCGCTCTCCGTCCGGCCCGGTCGAGTAGATCCCGAGATTGGAGGTGAAGATGATGAGAGTCTCGGAGAAATAGACGCGGTCTCCGCGCCCCGAGGTCAGCACGCCGTCGTCGAGGATCTGCAGGAACTTGTCGAGAATGCGCGGATGCGCCTTCTCGATCTCGTCGAAGAGCACCACGCTGAAGGGTTTCTCGCGCACGGCGTTGGTCAGTTCTCCGCCCATGTCGTAGCCGATGTAGCCGGGCGGCGCGCCGATCAGCCGCTGATCGGCGTGTTCGGCGCTGAATTCGGACATGTCGAAGCGGATATAGGCGCTTTCGTCGCCGAAGAGCAGTTCGGTGACCGCCTTGGCGAGCTCGGTCTTGCCGACGCCCGTCGGCCCCGCGAGGAAGGCGATTCCGCGCGGACGCCCTCCGCGCCGCCCTCCGCCGAGGCCGGTGGCGGCGCGCTTCACGATGTCGAGCATGTGGACGACGGCATGTTCCTGCCCCATGACGCGCCTGCGGATGGCCTCTCCGCCTTCGAGAATGCGGCGACGTTCGATCTTGCGCCAGGCGTCTTCGGTGACCCCGACCTTGTAGCGCCGCACGGCCTCGACGACGTCGGAGATGGGCACGCCTTCGGCCCGGGCGAGCTGCGAGACGGCGTTGAGGTCCATCAGCGACATGCCTTCGGTGGCGTCGACCAGATCGTCCCGGGCCCTGGCGAGGGTTTCGGCGGAGGCCTCCCGCCCTCCGGGGAGGCCGCGCGCCAGGGAAGGCGCGACCGCCCGCCGCGCTGCGCGGTCGGGGGCGGCGACGGGGATGTGCCTCAGGCGGGGATTCTCGAAGGTGAGCCAGTCGGGGAGGTCTCCCTCCCTTTCGACGATCCAGACGACGGAGTTGAATCGCGGCGCGCGATCCGGCCCGACCGGCCGCGCCTGGGCCGCATGGCTGTAGACCAGGGCGCGCGTGAAGAGCTGTTGCTCGGCGGGAGACAGCGCGTCGTTGCGCACGATCAGCCGCGAGGCGAAATCGACGATCAGCGCGATCGGCGGCCCCTCCAGAGCCGTCAGGCGCTGGAGGACGGCGGCGAGGAGATCGGGACCGCCCGCCGCGCGGCCTTCGGTCGGCGTGAGGCCGACACGGAGGAGCGGCTCGGCGGGATCGGCCTCCGGCCTTGCGGGATCGGCGACGGCGGAGAATCCGTTGACGGGATCATGGCGCAGGACGCCGGAGAATCCCGCTTCGAAAAGGGTCGCGGCGAGGGTTTCGATGATCGAGGCCGCAGCGACCCGGTCTCCGAAGGCGCGGATCTGGAGGTCGCGGACGTTTCCGGTCAGCACGAACTGGCTCTTGAGGGGCAGGAAACGCGTCAGGTCGCGCACCCAGCGCGGCCTCGGATCCTCTTTCGTCACGTCCTGAACCCCGCTTTGAGCGAGCATGCGTCCGATCATGCACGCCGACAGGTTATCCGTTTGCAGAAAATGGTCAATCTTTGCGATCCGCTTCCGCAGCCGGCCGATGTGTGGCCGTAGCCGCCTCCGATGGGCGGACATCTCTCCCGAGCGTCTGGCCATGATCATGGGGGAGACGACAGAACCTTGCTGCCCATCTGGCGCCGCCCCGGATCATGACCGGAGAATCTCCATGGCGAGCAAGGTGCGGCCTTCCTTGTGCGCATCGTCTTGACTCGGCCGAAATGCGGGCATATGCATGAATCATGACCGCTTGCTATTGCGCGAAGATGCGCGCCGCCACCCGAAAGATCGGCTCTCTCTATGACGAGGCTCTCGCGCCGTTCAGGATCAACGTCGCGCAATACTCCCTGTTGCGCAAGATCCAGCGCCTCCAGCCCGTGAGCCTCACGCAACTGGGCCACGACGCCGACCTCGACCGCTCCACGGTGAGCCGCAACGTCCGGGTGCTTGAAAAGGCCGGACTCGCGGCCACCGCCAAAGGGGAGCTCGATCAGCGGGAGGCCATGGCCAGCCTGACGCCCCTCGGCGAAAGGACCCTGAACGACGCCCTGCCCGCATGGGAGAAAAGTCAGCAGGCCATGGAGGCGCGCCTCGGCGCCGAGAAGCTCAAGCTCCTGGAGGAGATCCTCGGCGCTCTCTGATTTTTTCGCCCTGAAACGTGCATATGCCCGCAATCGAGGATCCCATGTCTCCGCCCCCCTCCATGTCTCCGCCTTCCTCCGCTCTGGCGGAAGCGCTCTCCAGAAAGGGGATTCATTATGGCTGGGTGGTCGTCGCGGCGACCTTCCTGACCATGATGGTCGCCGCCAGCGCGGTCGGGGCTCCGGGCGTGCTGATCGGGCCGCTGCAAAAGGAGTTCGGCTGGGATCTGGCGGACATCTCGGCGGCCTTCGCCCTGCGGCTGCTGCTCTTCGGCGCCGTAGGCCCCTTCGCGGCGGCCCTGCTGAACCGCTTCGGCGTCAGAAAGGTTTCGACCCTCGCGCTGATCGTCATCGCCGCCGGAGTCCTCGGCTCCTTCGCCATGACCGAGCTATGGCAGCTCTTCCTGTTCTGGGGGCTGGTCGTCGGGCTGGGGACGGGGCTCACGGCCATGGTGCTGGGCGCGACGGTCGCCACACGCTGGTTCGTCGCGCGCCGGGGATTGGTCCTCGGGCTGCTCAGCGCCAGCGTCGCGACGGGGCAGGTGCTGTTCCTGCCCGCCTTCGCGGCCTTGTCCGAGGCCTGGGGATGGCGTCCGGCTCTGGGATTGCTGCTCGCGATGCTGGCGCTGGCGGCGGTCGTGGTCCTGCTGCTGGTGCGGGAGCGTCCGGCGGATCTGGGCCTCCCGCCCTTCGGCGCCGCCGAGATCCAGACCGAAGCGCCGCAGGAGGCCTCTCTGACGAGCACGCTCCTCACGCCGATCCGCGTTCTGGGGGAGGCCTCGCGCTCCGCGACCTTCTGGATTCTCTTCGGCACCTTCTTCATCTGCGGCGCCACGACGAATGGTCTGGTCCAGACGCATCTCATCGCGATCTGCGGCGATTTCGGCGTCGCGCCGGTGATGGCGGCGGGCCTTCTGGCGGCCATCGGCGCCTTCAACTTCATCGGCGTCATAGCTTCCGGCTGGCTCTCCGACCGCTTCGACAGCCGCTGGCTGCTCTTCTGGTATTACGCGTTGCGGGGTCTTTCGCTGTTCTATCTGCCCTTCACGGGCTTCGGCTTTTACGAACTGACCCTCTTCGCCGTCTTCTACGGCCTCGACTGGCTGGCCACGGTTCCGCCGACGGTCAAGCTCGCCGCCCAGAGGTTCGGAGCGAACGCCACCATCGTCTTCGGCTGGATCTTCTTCGGCCACCAGATCGGCGCGGCGGTGGCCGCCTGGGGCGCGGGCCTGACCCGCAGTTTCTACGCGACCTATCTGCCCGCCTTCTACGCGGCGGGCTTCATCTGCCTGATCGCGGCCATGGCCGTCTTCCTGATCCGTCGGCCGCAGGGCGACGCGGAGGCCCGGGCCGCCTGACCCATCACACCGGAAGGGACTCGCCATGAACTACAGGATCTTCGGAAACACCGGTCTGCGGGTGTCGCAGCTTGCGCTCGGAACCGGCGGCTTCGGCCTGGGCTGGGGCCATGGCGCCGACGCTCGGGAGAGCGCCGCGATCTTCAACGCCTACGCCGAGGCGGGCGGCAATTTCATCGATACGGCGGACGTCTATCAGTTCGGCCAGTCGGAGGAGATCCTCGGCGGGCTTCTGGAGAACCGCCGCGAAGATTTCGTGCTGGCGACCAAATATACGAACGGCGCCGCGCCGGGCGCCAATCGTCTCGTGACCGGCAACAGCCGCAAGGCCATGGTCGCCTCGCTGGAGGCGAGTCTGAAGCGGCTGAAGACCGACCGGATCGACCTCTATTGGGTCCATCATCCGGACGGGGTCACGCCTTCCGAGGAGATCATCCGCGGGCTCGACGATCTCGCGCGGGCGGGCAAGATCCTTTATGCGGGGCTGTCGAACTTCCCGGCCTGGCGGCTGGCGCGGGTGGCGACCATCGCCGAGCTGACCCGCGCCCTGCCCGTCGCGGCCGCGCAATTCGAGCATAGCCTCGTCCATCGCGAGCCCGAGGCGGATCTTTTCCCCGCCTCCCGGGCGCTCGGGCTTGGAGTCGTGACCTGGTCTCCGCTGGGCGGCGGCCTGCTGACGGGCAAATACCGCAAGGGCGAGACGGGCCGCGCCGAGGCCATGGGCGGACGCGTCTTTCAGGCCGAGAACTCCGAGCAGCGGACCCGCATCCTTGACGTGGTCCTCGCCGTGGCGGAGGAGCTGGAGACCACGCCTGACCGCGTGGCCATCGCCTGGGCTGGGGCTCAGGACGCCATTCCCATGATCGGCCCCCGCAAGCTGACCCAGCTCGAGAGCAATCTCGGCGCGATCTCGCTGAAGCTGTCAGAGGCGCAGTTCGCCCGCCTCGACGAAGTCAGCAACCTCGCTCCGCCCGCCGCCGCCCGCCCCGCCGATCCCCGCCCGTGAGGGGGGCGTCGCCTGGACGGTCCGTCTTCACGTCCTGCGTGATCGCCGACGCCGCAGGGTGCGCCACCGCCTTCCGCTTCGCCCGGGGACAGGCCCATGAGCTGTACCAGGCCATGCCACTGTTTCGGAAGCTGCAGGGCGTTCCCAAACGGGTCGTCGCCGACCGGGGCTAGAGGAGCCATGACTTCCGACAGCAGATCCGAGATCTGGGAGCGGGTCCATCCATTCCCACACGCAGAAATGAGGCCCCCATCGCCTGCCCGGACTCGATCTACCTCAATCGCAACAGGGTCGAGAGGTTCTGGGGAAGGCTCAAGGAATGGAGGGCCGCCGTAACAAGATATGAGAAGACGGCTGCATCCTTCGTCGGCATCCTCAACATCGCTGCCGCTTGCGATTGGATCAAACGCTGACAGAGCCTAAGCTTCGCCACTTTCCCTGCCCTCGCCTGGGCCATCCTGCGAAGGCGGCAGATGCGAATTCGATGAAGTCTTCCGAGGGTGGAAAGAAGAACCTCAAGCTCCGTGATTCGCACCGTAAGACGCTGAATCAGAACGTATTTCTCCTCATGGATCCGGTTCTGAAAAGAGGGAAAGCACCATGCCATATCAACGCCCCTCAGATCAAAAACCGTCAACCACGTGAACAATTACCCCCTACCAGCCTCCGCAAAGCCTCGGGCGGCTCCTTATTGAAATCTGGGGCCGCAGACCAGTCGGAATTTGTGCAAAGCCCCTCCATCCGCATCGCACTGCCTCTTGCAGGTGCCTCCCACGATCAATTCAACACCGACGACGACCTCGTCCGCATTGCAGTTCGCGACCATCGTGATCGCGTTGGAGCCACCCCCGCGCGCGGCGCTGTAGCCGCTATGGCGCTTCTGCGAGGGCGCGACCCGGATTCGGGCGGTTTCCTGCTCGACTCTGGCTCCCAAGGCGGCGAGGGCGGCTTCCTGCCGCCGGATCTGTTCATCCTTTTCCGCGAGCTGGCCGGACAGCGCGACGATCCGCGCCTCCATGCCCTGCACCCTCTGAAGGATGCCCCCTCCGGCCTCTTGAGCGTTTGCGGCGGCGCTCCAGAGCGCGGCTCCCAAAACAAGCGGCGCATGGAGTCTCAGCTTGAGAAGCTTGGCGAACATGTCCGAATCCTCCGTTTGAGCGTCCTGTACCCTTGCATCGCAGAGGGCGAAGGATGGCGCACGGAGAGGTGGAGCGGAATCTCGCCCCTCGTCAGGTGGTGCGCCCTGGGGTTTTGTTCCCTGTCGCCTTCTGGTCTAATGATTGCATTCATATAACATGCTCCTTATCGTAATCCGCGGCGGTTTCCAGCGCAACCCCTTCAGACCGAGACGTCGCCGGTTTCCAGGGCGGATGCGCAAGAGGAAGCGCCCGATGGAAGGGATGATCCGGCATGAAGTCGCGCGGATGGTCCGCCGTCGAGGGCGAGGCCCTGGTCCTGCTTGAAGCGATGCGCGGTCGGCCGACGTCTTCACGAGGTCGGAAACCAGAAAGAACCGGCCTCGACAGAGGCCGGATCAGGCGGAAGATTCCCGGAAAACATCGGAAAACCGGAGATCCCTCCTCAGATCAGGCAAGGGATCGGCTTCCGGAGGCGTCCGGTTTTCAGGGGGCGGGGCGTCGGGTTCAAGGCGGTGACGAGCGCGGAGATCCGATCCTTCACGTCGAGCTCCGATGCTTGAGCGCGGCGAAGTTCCGAAGCACGCCGCGCCCTTCGCCGACTTGAGTCTGGATATCCTCGTGCTTGCGCGCGGCTTCCGGAGCGATGTCCAGCGAAGCGGACCAGGCCTCGCGTCGCGAAAGCGCGACAAAGTAAAGACCTGGAGCGTTTGAACGACCAAATTCGGTCGGAAAACGCTCAAGGGGAGAGGCTCATGGACAAGCTGGCGTCTCGGCGTCCTTCTGCGCGATGCGTTCGGCGTAAGTCTTCGCCGCCTGCTCGCCCTGCTGCGTCAGATCGACGATTCGCGTCTGCGCGGTCTGCAATTGAACGCCGAGATCGTCGATCTGAAGCTGGAGGGCGGCCTGAGCCTCCTGCGCCCGAGTTCTCGCGGCGAGGTTTTCTTCGGCTTCTTGCTCCATGATCACGGTGAGTTCGGTGTTGAACGCCAGGGCGGCCTCCAGTTCGGACGAGACCTCGACAAGATGCTGAACGGCTTCGGCTGTCGCAGCCTGATGGGTGTCCGATTCGCTCTTGAGACGTTCGGAATCCATCTTCATCGCTGCGGATGCGGCGCGGAGATTTGCGGCTTCGGCCTCAAAGCTTTCCAGCCGGGGCAGAACGTCCTTACCCCCGGCCAGATCGCCGAGGGCTCCATAGCATTGCGTCCTCGCCTGGGCCAGGGTCAGGTTTTCATCACGCAAACGGGCCGTTTGCGTCAGATCGGCCTGAGCCTGATCCAGCCGCTCCCTGAAGGGGGCGTCTCCCTTGAAGACATCGTTGAACTGGGTCTGGAGCGCGCGGGCTTCCTCAACCCTGGCGGTCTGGTCCTTGATTTCGTCCTGAAGACGCCGGGTTTCGGTCGCCGCGTCCTGAAGTCTGGCGTCGTGGGTCTCCGCAAGGCTCTTCAGCTCTCCGCGCAACCCGCTTTCGACCTCCTCCAGCTCGGCGATTTTCCCGATCTGGATCCGCAGCTCCTCGTCGCGCCCGGCCAGTTCGGCGGCGTGCTGCGCGCCGCCCTCGTTTCTGGCCTTTTCAACATCGCCCGAAGTCACGACTCCACGAAGGAAATAGCCGCCGCCGAAAGCCGTCAACGCCAGAATCGCCCCCGCCGCCGCAAGGCGAAGGAAGGTTCCGGGGGATCTGTCGACTTCCGGAACCGTGAAGCGGACGATGGGTCCTCGTGTTTCGCCGGCTGCGGGATCCTCCGTGGAGACGATCTGAAGCTGGAACTTGTATTCGCCTGGCGGCGCGTCGGCGGGCGGCGCGACGCTCACTTCCGGCCGAAAGGTGTCGGACGGCGCGAAGCTCCTCGTCAGTTCGGCGCTGTCCGGCGATGCGCCGACGATCTTGAACCAATCCGCCTTCGCCTCGCCCAGAGGCCTGACCGAGATCCGTCCGCCTTGCGGGCGCGCAGTCAGGTTGGTGATGGAGAACGTCGTCCGCCCGGAGAAGCGCCCTTGCGCTGAACCCGAAGAGGAAAGCGGCAGGTCCTTCGGCGTGTCGTCGCTGAACTGGAAGATCGTCATGAGGTTCTCTTTCCGTCATGTGCTCAAGGCGTCCCGGCGCCCTGAGGGTTGGGGAAAACTGGAGACCTGAGGGCCTCTGTCTGCCGTCCTGGCGCGCGGACCGCGCCTTGCAGTCCACGTCATGGCGGCTGGCGGCTTCATGTCCTGACCTTCTCGCTCCTGGAGACTGCAAACGTCGGATCCTGGCCACCCGCCGCCGTCCTGTTTTCAGGAATCGGCTCACTCAGGAATTGCTTTTCCATCATTGACAACTCCGTGGAGATTGTAAAAGGTTAAAAGACGTTCTTCAGAGAAACGGAGGGGGGCTTCGTATCGCCCGAGCGTTTGTCGGCGGAGCCGAAACGGTTGCGTGTCTTGAAAATGTGATCGAGCAGAAGCTCAGGGTGTTCGAGCGGCGAAACCGGGTCGGACGAAGATCTGCGACGCGACCGGATCGAAGGCTGGAGCGTTTGAAGGACGAACGAACGACTGAATCCGATGGGAGCAAGGCTCCGCTTCCGGGGACGGCGAAACTTGAGGGAGAGCGGCTTCATGAGCAAGACCCCGCTTCATGAGTTCAGGCCCGGAGAAATCTTGCGCGCGGAGGCGCTGAACTCTGCTTTCCGGTCCGTCTCCGACCGCATCGACCTTGCGAACGGATCCCCTCGCGCCGCCGGATTGTTCCGGCCCTGGTGGAGCGCGCCGGGATCTCCGGCCAACCGCTTCAGGAGCGATCCCGGCGGCGGCCTCGATGTGGAGGCTCTGGCGGCGGTCGCCCCTTCAGGCGCCCTGCGCCTGCTGGAGTCCGCGCGTCTCGAACGCCTTCCCCCCCAGCATGTCGCCTATCTGAGCGCGGAAGGCGAATTGCTCTCCGGCTTCGAGGCGCCTGCGGACGCCCTGCCTCTGGTCCGGCGCAACCGCGCCGGAGACGTCGAGACGATCGCGCAGATCGCCGCCCTCGACGCAGACGAGGAGCTCGCCAGGCTGAATCGCGCCGTCGGCGAGGCCGCCGCGCAATGGCGCGAGGCTCTGGAGAAATGGGCGGCCTTCTCCGAATCGGATCTCGCCTTTCTGGACGCGGTCGAGGAGGTCGTCTCCGACCAGACCCTGGAGCGGGAAAGGCGCATCGACCTCCTCAGACGGCTGGCTTGCGCCCTGGAGCGGCGGATGACCCTCAGGGCTCTGAAGGATCCGCGCATCGCCCGGCTCCGGAGCAAGCCGCCAGGCGCCGCGCGGCCCGAAGTGGCGGCCTGGCTGGCGCTCTGGATCGAAGCCTTCTCCGACGAATCCCTGCGCGCCGCCTTCCTCGAAACGGAGAACTGGCGCCGGTCGGAGAGCCTCCGTCCGGGCCGCACGCGCGACGGCCTGCGCGAAATCCGCTTCGACGTCTCCGGCGGAGAAGCAGGCGCGGCGCATGTCGATCTGCTCAGCGAGGCCGGCTTCGAAAAGGCCCGCTGGCGTTTCGGCGAAGACGGCGTGGAGCGAGTCTTCGACGACGTGCGGCGCGTTCCCGAAGGGTGGCGCGCGCGGCTGCTGCGCCCCGCCGAAGCGCGGCGTCTTTACGTCTGGAGCCCGGTCCATCCCGATGGGCTGCGGGTTCGCCTGGTCGGAGATGCGGAGAGGACGGAGACATGAGCGAGAGCGGAATCCGGAGCGCGGCCGACCTGCTGAAGCGGATCGACGAGGCGTCCCAGCCCTGGGCGCGCGCCCTGGCCAGAGAGATGCGGGGCGAAGGCGCGCGGGAGGCCGCCCTCGAGGAGCTGTGCCGCCTGACCGCCCTCTGCCCGACGCCCCTGTCGAACCATACGGCGACGCCCGACGCGCCGGAGGCGACTCCGGAGAACGCGGCGCTGCATTATCGCATCGCCAACGAGGCCCTGCGGGCCTATGGACGCGCCGAAGGCCGCCCCGCCGCCCTGAGCCGCGGCATGATCCTCGACTTCTGGGACGCATGGTGGAGCGCCGCCGCCGACCTCTCCGAACCGGAGGCCGCCCGGCGCATCCTGGAGCAGATGGACCCCAACGAAGGCGAGAAACGCCGCGTCGTGCAGCCGGGCCTGATCCGCGACGCGCTCTGCGGCTGCGACCGGGATGTGGCGGCCCTGGTCGGAGCCGATGGACTGGGGAGCGAGGCCGAACTCTCCAGACAGATCCTCTGGCAGATGCGGCGGCTGCATCGCGCGCCCGAGATGTTCGCGGCGGCCGATCGGGTCGCGCTCTACGAGCTGCTGTTCATGCGCGACCTGAGATTCGCGGATCCGGAGGCCGAATTCCCGACGGAGACGCTGGAGCGGCTCCTTCAGGCGGCGGATCAGACCCGCCGCGCTCTGGAGGGCGAGGGCGGAAAGCCGCCCGTCGCGCCCGAATCGGCCTTCCTGTCGCTGACGGAGGCCCCGACCGCGGAAGCCGAAAGACGGCTCGCTCTGGAGGCGCTGCAATTCGCGGCTTCGGCGCATCTGCGCGGCCGCAGGAATCTGGACGCCGCCGCCGCCCGCGCCGTCGCGGGGGCGGGCGCCCTCGGGCTCGAAGCGCCCGAGGACGGCGCCGGAGAGCTGCGCCGCCTGCTGCTCCGGCTTGCGGCGCGCTCGCGGATGATCCGCTTCGCGCTGGGCGATCTGCTCGGCCATGAATTTCCCAGACCCATCAGCCGCAGCCCCGCTCCCCAGGAGGTGGAGAACCTCTGCGATTGCTGGGTGGCGGTCGTCGGGCGCCGCAAGACCGGCAAGAGCTATTTCATGGCCTCCCTCGCCGCGGCGCTCCTCCCGGACGAAGCCCGGCTCGACGATCCGGCGGCGACGGGGCGCGACTTCTGGCTCGAAGGGCGGGTGCGGCTGCTCGAGACGGCGGCCTTCGCCCGCGAGCCCAAACGCGACGGAATCGTGGCGAGCGCCTTCAGATCCGGAACGGTGCAGGAGCTGGTCGAGAAATGGCGCGCGCAGCAGGACGTCCTGCGCACCGACGAAAGCTTCGCCCATGTCGCCGAGGTGGACACGCCCAGCATGGCGCGCCTGCGCTTCTTCGACCTCGCCGGCGAGCAGATCATCCACCCCACGTTCAACGACCTCGGCGACGACATCAAGAAGGTGCTGCAGGCCACGGCGCCCGCCGCCGCCGTGATCGTGGATTCCGACGAACCCAGCGTCAACGCAGGGCATGAAACCGCGGATTACGCCGATTTCGCCCGGATGATCGCCAACAAGGGCGCGCCGATCTACATCGTCGTGAACAAGTTCGATCAGATCCTCAAGGAGGGCGGCTATTCCGAGGAGGCGCTCCAGGAGCTGGCCCACAGCATGAACTATGAGGACGCGCCGGAGGAATCCGACGCCGATTTCGGCCAGGCCTGGCCGCCCTTCCTCAGTCTGCGCGACGTCGATTCCGGCGAAGACGGACCGAGCTTCGCGGATCTGCTCGACCATATCGACGCCTCGCCCTCTCTGGCGCGACGGCCATATTTCCAGAACCGGCTGCGGCGCGACGCGCAGCGTCTGCGCAATCTGATCGAGGCCCTGCTGGCCGCAGGGCGGCGGGACGTCTCTCTGATCTATCTGATCGCGGCGCGCGACGGACGGCGCAAGCCCGGCGAATTCCGCGGACATCGCCTCCTCTGGCGCGATCTGGAGGGCCGTGTTCTCGAAAGCACCCGGCTCAGCCGGAGAAAGGCCGTCCGCCGTCTGCTCGTCGAGGAGCCGGTCGACGGCGAGGCGACGGCGGCCAGGGTCTACGCCGAGCTTGACCCCGTCTTCTCCGAAAAGCTGCCCCGCCTGGCCGCCATCAGGGAGGATGGCGCGCCCGCCCCCGCCGATTCGGCCCATCTGGAAGGAAACGCGCTGGACCATTGGCGCGATTTCCATAGAAGCTCCGCGAGCTTCGCCGGGCAGGAGGCCTTGCAGACGGTCTGGCGGCGGGTTTCGCATGGACTGGCCGCGCTCCGAGGCATGGAGCAGGCCTGCGCGCAGATGGTCCGGGTCCTGCTGCCGGAAGTCGGAATCGATCCGGACGCCAGCTTCGAAGGACGGGATTTCGACGAGGCGCGCGCCTCCCTGGAAGGATTCTGGCGCGAGCTTGACATGGATCAGGTCGTCGAATTCATCCAGGGCGAGCTGGGCAAGAAAGGCGCCTATCACGACGCCTTGGGCCAGAGGTTGGGCGAGGCGCTGCGCGACGTGGTCAAGGGCTTTTCGGTCGGAGGCGCCTCCGAAGCGCCGCTGGCCGATGCGACGACCGAAGCGCTCTACAGCCTGCTTTCGGGCGCGCGCCGACCTCTCGGGGTCGCCGGCGCCCCGGCCGAAGACAACCGCCTCTCGCAGGAGGAGCGCAAGGCCCTCGCCAAAGCCGAAGGCCGCTTCGGAGACGCGATCCTCAGGATCCCCGCCGCCGGGACGGCGGCGGCCCTCGCGCGCGCGCTCAGGAACATGACTCCGGAGGTCCGCTATGCGCATCTGGCCATGCATCCTGGCGAACGGGACTTCCACAAGGTCCGCGTCCTGACCGAAACCGCGGCGCTCGGCGCGGATCTGCGGGACTTCCACGCCGCCGCCTTCACCGCGCTGAAGCAGATCCTCTCCGCGCGGCGCGCCTTCATCGAGGTGGACGAAGGACTGGTCGCCGATCTGGCCATGTCGGCGGCGCTCATCAAGGTTCTGCCCTTCATGAAGGCGCTCATCGGCAGCCCCATCGACCTCATGAAGCCCGAAGCCTATGACATGCTGGTCAGGCAGACGGGGCGGATCGGCGACCTGCGCAAGCGGATCGACGCCCAGATGAAGAACGGGAGGCAAAGCATCTGGAGCGCCTCCTCCACGGGTCAGGACTCCAGAAGCCTTGCGACGGCCTACGCCGAAATCTACGCCGAACAGGACGGCGCCGCCGATTGGCAGGAGTTGCTGCCCGCCTCCGCCGAAGCGGTGCGGCGCAGAAGCCGACAGCAGAACCTCACCCCGGAGGATGTGCTGGCCATCAATCAGGTCTCCACCGAGCTCGACTGCAACTTTTCCTATCTGCGGAATCTTCAGGCCGCCGTCGCCCGGCTGAGAGCCGCCGATCCGGCGCGGGTCGAGAAGGCGCAAGCCTTCCTCGACGACCCCGTCGCCGGAGGAGACGGCCAGAGATTGAGCCATCTGAAGCCGCGCCTGATCCGTCTGCGGTTGATGCGGCGGCGGCTGTTGATCGGCTATGCGTTGCGCATGCTGCAAATGGGCGGCTGGCTCGATCCCGCAGGGAAATCCGCGCACGCCGCCGGACAGGAGAACGAGGGCAGGCTCAAGGACGCCAACCGGAAGTTGCGGGTCGCCATTGCGAATCTGACCGAAAGGTTTCAGGACCTCTCCGCCGTCGGCGCGGTCGCGCTCGAAGGCGAGTCCATCGGAATCCCCAGGAACGCCGCCTTCGCCGCGCAGACCCGGGAGGGATCCGGAGAGATCTCCGTGAACGACGCCGAATATATGGATCTCGTGCGGATCCTCGGCCTTGGACCCAGGGAGGATGCCGAAGACCCGCTCTGGCGGGCGCGGATCTGAACAGGCCGTCTCCCGACTAGGGAGAGATGGCGGCGGCCGGACGCAAAAGGCGGCGGGGCGGGCCGCGTTCTCTGGAGGACAGGACATGAGACGCTTCTCTTATGGCTTGACGGCGGATCGGGGTCATGTCTTCGATCCGGGGCCCGGGGAGTTCGAATCCGAAATCCGGAGCCTGATCCTCAACCGCGCCGGCTATTCGTCGCTCCCGACCTCGGCGCCTTTCGTCGGGCATTTCCCGATCGGGCGCGATCAATACGTGATCCTCGCCAAGCCGTCCGGAGCGCGCCGTTACGACGGATGGATCCTGACCGCAAAGCAATATGCGGTTTACGGCTATTCTCCCTATCGGCTGCTGGCCGAGGAGAAGCCCGAAATGGACCTTTCTCCGAAGGGCCCCGCGCCTGCGCCGGGAGCGTCCCCGCGCGCCATGGAGCCTGGAGCCCATCTGGCGGAGGCGGCCCGGATCTTCGAGGGATTCGACGAGGCGCGCCGCCGCCAGCCGCATCGCTCCGTCGCGACCGAGGCCGCGGCGGCCCCGGACGCCCTGCTCGTCATCCCCGGTGAAAGGGCGCAGGCCCCTCAGGCGGAGTCCAGGCCCGCCGCCTCTGCGCGCGGCGCGGAGGAGGACGCCTTGTCCGCCCTGGCCGCCTTGCGCGGCGAGGTCGCACGGCTGAACGCCATGGTCGGGAGGCTTCAGGGAGGAGCAGCCCCCGCCGCAGGGACGACGCCGCAATCCGGCGGGATCTTGCGGCGTCTCGATCATCTTGAGGAGACGCTGCGGCGGCTTCTGATCGAGGCGGGAGCCGAAAAGCAGGCGGGAGCGGCCCGGTTCGGCGAGGTCTCCCGCCGTCTCCAGGAATTCGAGCAGACCCGAGGCCTCCCGGCCCGGCCCGAGGCTCAGGAGCGCGCGGAGGCCGAAGCGCGGGCGCGTCGGCTTGAAGCCCTGGCCGAAGCCCCGCGCGCTCTGGAGGCGCGGATCTCCGAACTGGAGGGTAAGGCGGCGCGGGCCGCGCCTCGCCGACTTCCGCGCTGGGTTCTCTGGGCGGCGGGCGCGAGTCTGGCGCTTCTGGGGGGTGCCGCCTGGCTCGGGGGCGATCTCTCAAGGCGTCTGGCGACGCTGGAAGGCGCGAGCGGCGTGACGGATCTGAGCGCCAAGGTGACCGAAATGGAGCGCCAGGCGGCCTCCCGCCTGGAGCAGATCGCCAGGCTGGAGAAGGAGTTCAGCGAACAGATCTCAGGATTGCCCGCTCGGCTGACGGAAGCTGAAGCCAGGCTGAACCGGTTAGGCGAGGTGGTCGGGACGACGCCTCCCGGCGAAGAGAGCCTCTGGGGGCGGCTGCAGGAGCTCTCCGGGCGCGGCCTAGACGAGGCGGCGGTCCGGGCTGCGGTCGAGCCCAGGATTTCAGCGGCGGCTTCGCAGATCTCCGGATTATCCACTCGTCTGAAATACGCCGAAGACAAGCTGACCCGGCTTGACATGGCCGTCGGGATGCTTCCCGATGGAGAGAGCCTCTGGGGGCGGTTGCAGGAGCTCTCCGGGCGCGTCCTCGACGAGGCTGCGGTCCAGGCTGCGGCCCAGGCAGCGGCCGAGCCCGGGATCTCCAGGCTCCGCGCGGATCAGGGATCGCTTCGCCAGGAGCTCGGCTCCATGGCCTCGCAAGCGAACAGCGCGGCGCTCTGGATAGACGAGATGCGCGAGAGCCTGCGATGCGACGTGGGCGTGGGATGGCACGCATCTCGGCTTGAGACGGCGCTCTGCACGACGCGCTCCCCCTCGCCTCCTCCGTCGCGCGGAGGTCGTCCATGACCGCACGATTGTTCATCGGTGCCTCTCCGCATGGCCTGCAGGAATGGGGAGCCGACATCGTCCGCCTGAATGAGTTCCAGCCCGGCGAGCAGGTCGGCCTCCTCTCGCCGATGGATGGGCAAGACTGCTTCCTTCAGCTTTGCGTCGCGCCCGCCCGGAAGGGGGAGGCGCATCCGAGCCTCCATCCGCTCGGAGACCCGGAGTCCTTCGACCTTCCGCCGATCAGATTCATGGATGGCCGCAGGGCGGCGTTGCTCGCGCCGATCGGCGAGGGCTCGCCCCTGCCCAGAGAAGGCTTCGTGCTCGTCAACCGCCAACTTGAGCCCTTCGCCCGATACGTCCCCTTCGCGCCGAAGGAGCATCCGCTCAAGACGCCGCCCTCGGCCAGCCCGGACGACCGTTCCGCAAGCCGGAACTGGCCGGACTGGCGCTTCGAACTCGCGGCGCGCGGAGTCGCGCTCTTCATCGGCGGCGCAGAGAACAGACGCTTCCCCCAGGATGTCGTGATCGTGCTCGGCGATCTGCTCTCCGAGCTTCCCCCCGGGGCCCGCGAGGCCTGGCTGAATCCTCTCGTCATCGGTTTTCGCGGCGAGGCGGCGGCGCCCGGCCTCGCGCCGCTCCCCGCGCAGGAGCGGGAGATCCCCAGAGCGATCCGCGAGGCGGCGGAGGCCGGAGCCTGGATGCTCGTGCCCGAGATGTCCATGGAGGCCCGGCGGCGGCTCGTCGGATGGCGGGCCTTCTTCGGCAGGGGCGGAGCTTCGCCGCTGAACGCTCTCTTCGATCCGGCGCGCGGCGCCGCGACCGCCGCGCCCGCTCACGCCGACGCGCTGGCGGATCTTGCGGCGCTGGACGAGATCGGCGGCGTCTTCCATGTCGCCGCAGACGGAAAGGGGCCCTGGCGCTGGACGCCGCCCGAACCCGGAGGCGAGAAGATCGGCGTGGCGCAGGCGCAATTGCGCCGCGCTCTTCTCGCGAGGCTCGACCTCGTCGAGGCTTCTGCGGATTCCGCCTCCAGACTCTACGAATGGCGGCGGAGCCTGCAGCGACCGATGATCGAATCTCAGGCCCTGGAGGGCGTCGGGTCCCGCGCCTCCATCGTCGAACGGCTCGCCGGAGCGGCGCGGGTTCCGACCGTCGGGCGACAGATGGGCGCGGCTCTGGAGCGGCTCGCCGAAGCCGCAGGGGCCTTGACCCCGGAGGATGCGGCGGCCGTCTTCGCGCCTCTGATCGGCGAGGCCTTCCATGATCTGGGCGATGACCGCGTCGGGACGGATCTGCGCGCCGCGCAACAGACGATCGCCCGGGATTTCCTCAAGCCGCGCTCGGGGGTGCGAGCGGAGATGACCAGCCCGGACCTTGAAGGAATCGAACGCGCGGCCTTCGAGAGCGAATGGTCCGGATTCGCTCTGGACCTCTTCGCCTCGGCAGGCGCAGGCCCGGACGAGACGCTTCGGGAGATCTCGGGGCCCGGCGGCGCTCCATATGAAGCCGATTACGACAGCCCCTGGTGGTCGGCTTTCTGGAGACATTGCGTCGCCGGAGAGAAGGGGCGCAGATTCCTGCTGTCCCGGCGAGTGCGGGCTTTCGTTCTGGACTCCTCCGTTCTGGACGGGTCCGCCTTTCTCGCGGAGGACGCCAGATGACCGGCGTGATCGGATCCTTCTTCCAGCGCGCGGGAGCCGGCGCCCAGAGCGCGGGCCGGAAATTCTGCGGAGTCGATCTGGCGCGCAGGGCCCTGGGCGGGCTGCGCGCCGACGCGCGGGCGGCGCAGGCCTCCGCTCTGCTCGACGGAATCGACCTCTCTCCTCTCGCATTGCCGGAGGAGGAGCGGCGCGGCCCGGTGACGACAGCCTTCGACGCCGTCGGCGCGCGCGCGCGCTGCGAAGCCGACCTGGCGCGGCGCGGATATCTGGGGCGCGCCTCTTCGGGCGTGCTGCTCTGGATCTCGGAGACGGAGGTGGAGGACAGGGCAGGGGGCTTCGCTCTGGCGCGTCAGGCCCTCGCGCGCTGCGGGCTGGAGAGGGGAAGCCTCCTCGACGCCGAGCGCCGCCGTCGGGAGGCCTGCGCGGTCGGACGCCCCATCGACGCCGAAGGCGAGATTCTCGACGCGGACGATCTCTCGGGGCGGCCCCTGCAGGGCCGGGGCGCGGAGCTGGTCAGCCATGTCGCCGCCCTGAGGCGCGCCCTGGCGGCGGGAGAACATTACATGCTCGTCGGCCCCGCAGGAGGCGGCAAGACCGCCTTCATGCGGCGTCTGGCCGAAGCGGCCCTGCGCTCCTTCGCCCAGGAGGAGGATCCCCGGCTGCGCGAGATTAAATTCCGCTATTGCGACCGCCGCGACCTCATCGGCGCGGCGGAGGCCTCGCAAACCGCCTTCGAACGTCTGAGCGAGGCGATCCGTCAGGGGATCACGCCGGTCATCGACGATCTCGACCTCGTGATGTCGCCGGATCTGCCCTCGGGCGAGGCGGCGGCCAGGGCCATCGGTCATGAATTCATCGCCGGAAGGCGCGGCTTCCTGCTGGCCGCCGAACGCGACGCCGTCCGTCGGGCGCCCTTCGTCAGCCAGCTGACGCCCCGGGCCCTTCCGCCGGCGACCAGCGATCAGGCCGTCGAGATCGCCGCGGATCACGCCGCGGCCTGCGCCTTGCGTCAGGGGTTCGCGCTGGGAGAGCCCGCGCAGACCCTCGGACGGCGCGCGCAGCGGCTCGCCAAGGAGAATTACGCCGGAGCCGCCGCTCCGCGCAGCGCCCTGCGCATCATCGACGGCGCGGTCGAGCTGGCGCGGGATTTCGGCGCGCAGGCCCTCTCCAGCGAGAGCCTTTCCGCCTTCGTCGCCCGCGACCTCAACACGCCGCGCGAGATGATCGAGCGCGATGGAGAGGCCCTCGAGGAGATGCTGAAGCAGCAGCTTCTGGGCGAGGTGATCGCTCAGGACGCGGCGGTGATGCGCATCGCCGAAGCCGTGGCCTTCGGGGAAAGGGCGAACGCGGGCGCTTCGCCCCGGGCGCGGATCCTGATGGCGGGTCCGCCGGGAGTCGGCAAGACCCATCTGGCCAAACGTCTGGCCGAAGCGCTCGGGTATGATCAGGAAGCCTTCGTGCTGCTCAACATGAGCGAATATGCGACCGAGGCGGCGCGCACCCGCTTCATCGGCGCCGATCCCGGCTATGTGGGCTTCGGACATACGCGCACGATCTACGACGCCGTGCGCGCCCGGCCGAGCTGCGTGATCCTGCTCGACGAAATAGATCGCGCGCATCCCTCGATTCAGGACATCCTGCTCTCGATCCTCGAAGGACAGGGCGCGGATTCGACCGGGCGCCCGGTCTATTTCACGCAGGCCGTCATCCTTGCGACCACCAATCTCGGCATGGAGCAGATCGAGGCCGCATGGCGCGACGCCCGCGAGAAAGGCGCGACCCGCGCCCGGATCGCGGCCGATTTCGACGATCGAAAGTTGCGCGAACTGATCCTGCACGGCGCCGTGGACGAAACC
Organism: Neomegalonema sp.; assembly: GCF_028688855.1. GTDB lineage: Bacteria > Pseudomonadota > Alphaproteobacteria > Rhodobacterales > Rhodobacteraceae > Neomegalonema. The sequence goes on from NZ_JAQTXI010000015.1 coordinate 34,382, forward strand.
GAACGCGCCATGCAGAAGGCGCTGGATCTCCGGATTCTGGAGGCCAGGGCGGGATTCTCCGCCGCCGGAGACCCCGCCGAAGAAGAGGCCCGCATCGAGATCTACGTCGACGCCCTGCGCCGCCGCTCCGCGCTGGAGGCGGCCCGGCGGCATTCGCCGCTCGACCGCGCCTTTCTCGACCGCATAGATCTGATCGCGCCCTTCTTTCCGATCTCCGACGAACAGGACATCGCCGCGATCTTCGATCTCACCCTGCGGCGTCTGGGCTGGACAGATTGTCCGGAGGAGACGCGCGGCGAGATCATCCGGGAGGCCATGGCGACAGGTTCGGTCCGCGTCATCGAGCGCCTCGCCAAACAGAGATTCCGCGCAGCGCTGCGCCGTCCGACCGCCGCGCCGCAGTGAACCCGATCCGTCGTCACAGGGAGATCCCGATGTCCGCTCGCCTCAGCCCCCCCGAGAAATACAGCAGGACCCTCGTCGTGATGGGGCGCTTCAGAGCCGACCGCCCGGAGGATGCGGGGAAGAAGGGAGTCTTCGTCTTCGAGACCGGCGACTCCTCCGCGGACGGCGCCCTGAGCGCGGCGGACGTGTTCAGCAAGCTCAAACCCGAACTGCGGCTGCTCGACGACAGCAGCGTCTGGGTGGACGACGTCGGATTCTACGCGCTGAGGATGAAGGCGCCGGGAACGGCCGCCGAAGAGGGAAGCGCCATGGAGGTCAGTCCCAACAGCGTGCTGCTCGATCAGGCGCGCGGCGCGGGCGGCGCGACCGACGCGAGCCGCGCCGCCTTTGGCGGGCTTCTGGCGCAGGACATGATCCGCGATCTCGACGTGACGGCGCGTTTCTCCGGCTCGACCTTTCCCAAGGCGCTCCTCGAACTGGCCCACCGCTATCTCAACGTGGACGTCAACCGGCTGCTTGGCACCAGCCTGATCGGCGCCGGGATCGACGATCTCTTCCGCGACGATCCGATCGTCACGGGCCGCATCCTCCAGCTCCTGCTCGCCTTCGAGGCGGACGCGCCCGCCGCCCGCAAGGCCTTGCGCGCCGCGCTGGAGGCCTTCGGCCTCGAAGGCCGCGACGCGGCGGAGCGAAGCCGCAAGATCGACGCCATCGCGGCCTCCGTGGAGAGCCTGCGGGGTCAGCTCGAGGGCGACCCGCGGAACAAAAGCTGGGATCAGATCGTCGGGGTCGCGCCGCAGCTGAATCTGCCCTGGGTGGAGGATCTCTCGAAAGGCGACCCGGCCTATCGCGTGGATCTGGGAGACGTCGGGATCCCGGTCGGCGGCTCGCTGCGCGACGCCTATGTGCTCTACCGCAAGAGCGCCGATAATCTGCACAAGTTCGTGCGGGCGCCCTCGCTGCATTCCTACGTCTTCCTGTGGCTCATGTCGAAATACGCGGAGATGCAGGAAGGCAAACCCGGCGTCGTGGCCAAGGCGGTCCATCGGCGCGGCGTCGAGGGAGCCGGTCGCAAGCGCGTCTTCGGCGAAACTCCGGAGGACGCCAAGCGCCGCAAGGGCATCGCCGAACGAGCGGCGTCCGAGCGGATCGAGCAGCTTTCCGACAGTCTCAAGGTCTTCGCCCCCTCGCTGCTGACGGACATCCGCGATGTCGTGGCGATCGACAACCGTTTCACGCGGGCGGATCTGAACGACCGGCTTGCGCAGCTCTTCGTCACGCTTTCGAGCTCGGTGTCCGGGCCGATCGCGGAGGCTCTCTCCAAGGCGCGGACCGTCATAGGTTCGTATGGGGCGGTCTATCAGAAGCTGGTCGACGCCCTGAACTCCGGAGAGGCCAGGTTCTGGACGGCGGACGCCATGGCCGCCAGGATCGACGGGATCGGCGACTCGCGCCACAGGGAGACGCTCGCCGCCGCCGTCGAGGCTCTGCGCGCGGCTTTCGCCGAAACGCCCGCCCAGGAGGCCGCCGCCGCGGAGGAATCTCCCGAAGCCGCCCAAAGGCGCGAAGACGCGCGCCGGAGGCGAATCCGGGGCGCAACCCTCGACGCCTTCGCCGCCGCCTTCGGCGACGCTTCGATCCGGGGCCTCGCCGAGAACCTCGAGGAAGGGAGAAAGGACGGGGAGGAGACGGAGAGCCAGAAGCAGATCAGGGAGATGCGCGCCCTCTACCGCGCGGGCGGGCTCATCTCCGAGCACATGGGCGAAGTGGCGGAGGCCGCCGCCGCCGCCAGCGTTCCGCCCGCCGCCGCCGTCGCGGAAGGCAAGATCACGAAGAAGGGGGAGGAGAGCCTGCGGAGAGCGGCCGAATCCGCCGCCGCGAATCCGCCGCCGACGCGCTTCCTGATGCCGGCCGAAATCACCGAGCGGATCCCGCCCGGCAAGGAGTTCGTCGCCGATCTGCACAACGACGCCGGCGAGGTGATCGGCAGGCTGACAGGATCGCGCTCGGAAGGCGCCGAGATCCTCTTCAGAGAGGACGCCCCGGGCCTCGACGGGGAAGACCCTCTGAAGGACGTGAAGCTCGTCTTCCGCGAGGGCGACGTCTCGCCCGCCGACCCCCTGAAGGACGAGCCGATCCTTCTCAAGGAGATCGATCCGGATGGGCGCGTCATCTCGGCGCTGGAGGAGCGCAAGATCCGCGCCGAGAGCGGCCTCTCCGCCGCCGAGATCGGCGAACGGCTCGCCAGATACGGCGAGATGCGCGAAGCCCTGCGCAGGATCTACACGGGCTCCGGACAAGGCGCTCTGAGCGGCGGCGCCCGCGCAGAATTCGAGCGCGGAATGCGGGCGCTCACGCTGGGCGAATTCATCGCGGCGGCTCCGGACGGCCAGAGTCGGCTCGGGCGTCCGACCATCAGCGAATCCCTGAAGCTGCTGATGGACGTGGTGCAGGTCATCGGCGCGCGCGCCCACGAGAATCCGGATCTGGCCAAGCCGAGGCCGGACCAGGGCTCCGCCGAGGCGCTCGGCCCGCTCAAGGACGGAGATCCCGAGGCCGCCCTCAACCTCTCGACCTATTTCCGCCTGCCCAGCGGCCCGGACAGCGCGCTCGACGGCGAGCGGATGATCACGCAGGTCATGGCCTATCACCGTTATCTGACGGATTCCGTCCAGAACGTCTCCACCTATCTGCAGGATCTGGCGGATCTCAAGGGGATCGCCGACGCGGCTTCGGGCGCGCGGCTGGTCGTGATCAACCGCACCCTCGACGAATATGTCGCGGAGGCGGTGCTCGGCGGCGAGGTTCTGACTCATGGCCTGCACGCCGCCACGCTCTATCTGACCCATGCGGCGCGCGCGGCCGGCAGCGGCTGGGGCCAGTTCGGAGACTTCTTCGCCTATAACTATACGAAAAAGCAGCAGGCCTCGGGCCTTTCCTGCCCGATGGTCATTTCGGCCGAAGCCGACGTTCTGGAGGCTTGCCCCTTTCCCGTCGCCGCGCTGGGCGGTCTGCGCGCCCTGAAGTTCCGGATTCAGGCCGCCGGGGGGGCGGCCGCCGATCTGGGGAAAGGGCTCCTCATGGAGGGAGCCGAAGCCGCGCTGTCGTCGCCCGCGGCCATGGCGGCGGCGACGGTCGTCCAGAATGCGGGCGCGCTCGGGCGTCTGTCCTCCGGCAGCGTCCCCTTCAGCTTCCGCAGGGAGTTCGAGGAGGTGACCAGGGGCGTGGTCTACAAGGAAGGCGAAGCGGTCGTGTCGCTGCTGCGGCGGCTCTGGTTGAATCCGGACAGCAACGACTGCCTCGCCGCCATGGTGACGAGCCGCTGCGCGACGCTGACGATGACGCGGGATCTGAACGACAAGACTCTGAATTCCTTCGTGCGCCTGCTCATCGCCGCCAGGCTGGAGCAGGGAAAGGACGCCCGGGAGATTCTGGAGCAAAAGGATCTGGACGCCGCGCACCGGGCTCTCTTCGACTCAGCCATCTTCCCCCCCGCCGACAGGCCGAATGTCCAGATTCTGGAATCGACGGGCAGAATCAACATCGTGTCCCATAACTTCGTCCAGCCCATCTTCTCCGGGAGCAGCGCATTCTGGCTGGAGCTGCGGAGAGGCGCCGGGCAGGAGCCCGTCAGGACCCCGATCAAGGCGGCTCTGCTCGCTCCCTTGAGCTTTCTTGGTCTTTGAGACCCCATCTCTGGAGAACGACCATGTCCTTCGTGCTGCATGACGAACGCAACGAGCTCACCAACAAGCTGAACAGCTTCTGGGTCCATCTGCCTTTCTCGATCGCCGCCAACAACGACGTTCATCTCAGGCATAGCGGATCGAACGACGGCGTCGGCTTTCGGGTGGCCGTCCTGATCGACGGCGACGCCCGGACTCGCCCGCCGCCGCCGACCGACACCGAGGTCAGCGCCGGATCGCACCAGCTCACGATCTCCCACAAGGACCATGGGACGCTGAAGTTCGGCGATCTGATCCATGAGGGCCGCATCAGCGTCACGCGCAACGGCGAATGGGCGGAGCTGCGCCTTTTTCGGGGCGTCACCACCATGCTCCCGACCGCCTATCCGGAGTGGATCGATACGGCCGACTGGCGACGCATGCCCTTTCCCCCCGACAGGGACGGCAACCACTGGACGCGCAGATTCGCCTTCGGCGGAATCGACGGCGCCGTCTGCGACGCGAGCTGCGTCGAAGAAAACGCCCATGGCGACGCGGTGGCGGTTTCTCTGGTCCGGCGCATGGTGAGCAACACGATCTGCGCCGAATTGATGCGCATCGGCGCGCTGGATGGAAACGGCGTCGACAAGATGCCGAAGCTGGAGCTGAAGACCTCTGCGCCCAGCGGGATCATGAGCCTCCCGGACATGGAGCTGCTGACCGGCTCCGCCGGTTTCCCGGCTGACGGCTATGTGATGATCGCCGCCGGAGCCTTCGCCGCCATCAGCGCCGATTCCATGCTGTCCGACTGGGAGACCGTCGCCGATTCCGCCGACGCCAAGCGACGGTTGGCCCGGATCGTCTGGGCTCCTGAAAACATGGGGCAGAACGACGGGCGCCTGCTGCGCAAGCTGAACAACACCCATGACAACAGCCGGAGCGGCGCCTTCGAAGGCAGGGGCATGAACACCGATCCGGTGGAGGTCCTGCATGTGCGCGCCGCTGGCGGCGGCCATATCGCCTAGGGGGCTTCCGCCCTCGGGGACAGGAGACGCAGGCGATGGGAAGCGTCCGGTTCGCGAACCGGATCCCCGGAACAGGGCGGAGCCTCCATCGAGGCTCCGCGACGAGAAGGCGGGCGGCGCCCCTGGCCCCTGCTGGAAGCGGCGACAGGACAGGGACGTCGCCTCTCCGCATCCCGCACATTCAGACCCGAACCGCTCCGCGAACTTCGCCGGAGCCGCCCCGGAAGGAGCTCCCGGAGATGCCAGGCTTCATGATCGGCGAGAGAGGCTGGGAAAGCGACGAGGCGATTCTGACCTTCCGCCTCAACGGGCCGCCCCACGTCTCTCTGGCCGTTCCCGGCGCGGATTCCCGAGAGCTGCACGCACTGGCGGCTTCCCGGGCCAGAGGCCTGCTGAATCTCGGTCATGCGGCCGCCATCCAGCCTCTGGAGGTGAACGGAGTCACCACGGGCCATTCTCTGGCGGAGGCCTCGGATCCGAATATCGACGCTCAATGGATTCACGGACGCATCGCGCCTCCTTCGCTGCTGGACTGGCTCCATGCCTCGACGCCCAACCTCGCTCCTTCTACGGCGATCCTGTCGCAACGGGGCGAGAACCAGAGCATGGGGAGCTTCCTCTACGAACTGGTCGGCGGAGAGCGTCTGTTCGTCCGGGGCGCGGAGAAGGGCCTCGCCGCCCCTGAGCCGGGCGTCTGTCTGCTGCGGCCCGGCTGGATGACGAACGGAAATTTCCTGTCGGCGGCGGCGGCGGAGATCGCCTGGCGGGATCCGCGGCTTCTCGGCTGGCGGGCGATCCCTCATGGCGACGGAAGGGTCGTCTTCGTGATCGCGGATCAGAAGCCTCTGGTTCTGGATCAGAAGGATTGGCGGTTCTTCGGCTCCCAGGAACCCGGAAAGCCCCTGAAGCTGCGTAGCGGAGGACTGGGCTTCGCGCCTCTGCCCGAGATCGCCGCGGCGCTCTTCGGAGAGGCCGAACCCAAGGAAACGACGCTGTTTCCCAACGCGCCCGCGCCGCCGACTCCGCGCCTCGTCTCCATCTTCGGCCGGACGTGGCTGGCGGCGGAGACGATCCTGATCATCAGGCCGGAAGGGCTCTGGGAGGCGCAGATCGTGCTTGCGCCGCCGCCGTCGCCGCGGCCGCCCGTGCGGGAGGCCCGCTTTCTGCCCGCCCTCGTCGAGGAATGGACGGAGGGCGGCGGGGAGCTGCTCCTCAAGCCCCGGGACGAAAGGATCTGGCGGATGGCCAGAGGGCCGCAGGAGCCCCTGCGCGCGCTCTGCCTGACGCCAGCCATGTCGGAGGAGCGCGGCGGGGTCTATCTGCGTCCGATGCGCGGCGACCCGCGGATCGTTCAGGCGCTTTCCGGCGAACAGCCCCTCGCGCTCGGCGCCCCGATGGCGCGCGACGAGAATCTGGAGGAAGGGAACATCGACGTCGCCCTGACGGGCGACGGTCTTCTGCTCTCGGCGGCGCAGAAGTCTGCGGTCTTCTCCCTGAGCGAGGGATTGACGGAGACGCAGGCCAGGAGCGTCAAGATCGCGGGATCGGTGGCCGTCAGCGGCGATCTCGACGTATCCTGACGGAGAAGGGGGCGCTCCATGGCCAAGATCGTCGTCAAAGGCGCCCGGATCGCCCTCAGGCCGAGCGGGGCGTGGAGCTGGTCGCCGCAGGCGGGCGAAGACCTCCTGATCGAGATCTCCGAAGCCGGAACGCCGGTCTCCGTGGGACAGGCCGCCGCCCCGCTGGCGAGCGCCGTTCTGGACGCCATCCGGCGGGAGGTCAGGGGGAAGGCCTATCATCATCTGCCGCAAGCGGCTTCCGGCAAGGTCGCTGCCGTGGACGCGACCTTGGATTCCGGAACGGAAACCGCCAGAATCAAGGTGGCGGAGACCGCGCTCGCGACCGACGCCACGACCGGCCGCTTCAAGATCTTCGTCGGTCAGCCTTCGGTGTTGGCGACGCCGACGGGGCCGGTCAGCGACCTCCAGACGATGCATGCGGGGACCTGGCGGATCGTCGATCCGAAACAGCGCCTGCTCTCAGAAGCGGAGAAAGATCCCGCAGCCCGGAGCGCGCCTTCGGCCGCCGCCCCCGTCCGAGCCGGGAGCCCCCCCACGCCCGAGCAGGAGGAGCCCGGGGAGGAGGAGCCCGGGGAGGAGGGGGAGCCGAAAACAGCGTTGCGGCTGCTGCTCTCGCTGACGGCGGGCGAAGACGAGCCGGGGAGGGAGGCCTCCCTCGGTCCGGAGCCGTTCTGGTCGGCGGGCGGCGCAAGGGATCCCCTCGCGGCGCTTCTGCAGGAGATGCGCCGCGCTGCGGAGGGCGATCTCCTCGGGCTCTGGGGCTCCGTCCTTCTGAGGGAGCAGGCGCGTCTGCGGATCGAGATCCGGATCGCCCAACCCCAGGGCGCAGGAGGTCTGGCGGGCCGGTTCCATCGCGACGTCCGGGCCTCGGATCTTCTGGAGCGCGACGCCAAAGGCGTGGCGCGCCCTGCGCAGACGCCCCTGTCGGCGGCTCTGGAGGCTGTCGAGCTCGACCCGGCGGCTCCGGTCTGGATGAAGGTCTGGAGCCATGTCGTCACGGCACAGGATTCCTCTCTGGGTCTGGCGCGCATCGGCCTGACCTCGCATTTCGCGCCGCCGGACCAGAAAACCGTCATCGTCGCCCCGCCGACGCCCTCGGGCCGCGCGAGGATCACGACGCCGGGAATCGCCAGATCGGGAAAGAACGCGCCTCCCGGAATCGCGAAGCCCTCTCCGGGCGTCCGCTTCGTCAAGGAGGCGGAGATCTTCGGCGACGACGAAGCGGGACGCGCCGAACGGCTGATCGAGGCCCTGCCGGAAGGCGAAGGATGGATCCGTTTCGACTCGCTCCCCGACCCCGAGCCGGACGCGCGGGATTGGAGCCGGATCCGTCCGGCGCTGAAGCGCGCCTTCGTCATCAGCGAGATCCGGGACGAGAAGAAACGCCGCATCCGCCAGTGCGAGCCTCTTCCGGTGAAGCTGGCGGCGGAAAGCCCTCGTCTTCTGGCCCTCGCCGCTGCGGCGCGCGCTCTGGCGGAGCCCTATGAGCGGCTGCGGCGAAGCCATGACCAGCGCCTGGAGCGGGCCAATCTGGCCATGCTGCTCTGTCAGATGCAGCGCACCCGCAGCCTGGCCTCCACCGCCGTGAGCGAAGTCCTGGCCGGGCCCTTCAAGGAGCCGGACGCCCTGCTGGGGCGCTTCGAGGATCCCGAGGCGCGGGATCTCTCGAAGAAGTCGGGCGGCTTCATCCGCCTCGGCTCTCTGGAATGGGGCTCGGCGATCAGCGCGCCTCGTCTCTATCTGGCGCTTCACGCCGCGGATCTGCTGGAGCAGGGCCTGGCCTTCGGCGAGCCCGCCAGACGGTTCTTCTCCCTTCTCGCCGATCCCGCCACCGTCGCGGAGCAGGAGGCCGCGCGTCTGCGGCTCGGGCCTGCGGCGCTGGACTGGGCCAACTCCCTGTCCGAAGACGCGAAGCCCGGAGCTCTGGAGGCCGAGGACGCGAGCCAGGAGGAAAGCCGTCTGATCTGGCTTGCGCAGCTTCTGCGGCAACTGGAGCCCTCATGGTCGGCGCAGGCCTCGGCGGCGGCCTTCGGCGGCGAGATCGCCATGACGCTCAAGGGGATCGACGACCATCTCGCCCAGATGGCCGCCGTGCTGAGCGCAGGCTCCTTCTCGGAAAGGGCGCTCTGCGGCGAGCAGGCGCCCCGTCTTCTGACGAACGAGATCAGGAGGGCGCTGAACCTGGCGCTCGTCGAGCAGGGCGGATTTCAGGATCTGGCGGGGCTGATGGCCTATGCGCCGCTTCTGACCTTGATCAGGGATCCGGCGCAGGAAGGCCTGCAGAACGCGCTGCGTTTCAAATCCGCGCCCGGCGTCGTGCGCAAGATTCTGGAATGGCCGGAGCGGATGCTGCGGACCATCCTGGGGCTTGAGCGCAAGGAAGGATTCCAGCTGCTGCGGAGCGAGCGGTTCCAGGCCGCCTTGTTCTACATGCTGGCCTCCGGCTCCCACGAGGTCCGCAGTTGCGTCCAGAAGACGGCGGTGAGCCTGCTCCGCATCCGGATTCCCGGTTCGGACGCCCTGGAGAGCGAAAACATCGTCTGGTTCTCCTACGCCTTCGAGAAGACCCAGAAGTCTACGAAAGTCTCGGGGGAGAACTGGAGCTTCAGGGAGACGCGCCAGACTTTCTCCGCATCGATCGAGGTCAGCCTCCGGGGAGACGGGCTTGAGGCGAGTTCGACGAAGTTCGACCGCGCGCTCGACGGGTTCGGTCTGGCCTTCGCCGCGATGGGTCTGCTGCGCCGGATGACGGACGACGGCGCCAGGGACATGCTCGCCGAGATGGGAGAAGGCTTCGGAGAGATCGTGGCCATTCTGGAGATCTCCACGAATCGTCTGGGCGTCCGCGCGATCTCCTTCGGCGCGGACGTCTTCGGAGTCAGGGTCTCGCCGGCTCTGGCGAAAGGGGCGGCCAGGCTCATGGCGCAGCGGCTCTCCTTCGTGGGCGACGCCGTGGGAGTCGCCGTCAGCAGTTACAGGATCTGGAGGGACATCGGAGAAAAGCCCCTGTCCGATCTGTCCGTGGACATCCTCTCCGTGATCTCCAGCGGCGCGGGACTCGCCTCCTTCGTGTTGCTCGCCGCCGGAGGCCCCCTGTTCGGGATTCTCCTGACCATCTCTCTGGTGGTGGGGGCGGCTGCGCTGGTGACGGAAGTCTTCCAGGACGACCATGTTCCGGACGACGTCCAGAACTGCCTCGACGTCTTGCGGCGGCATGTGGGGGAGAGCTCCTTCGGGCGCAGCAATTTCCAGCCGCAGACGAAGCAGCCTGCGCGCGAATGGAGGGCTTCGACATCCCCCTTCATCGCCAACAAGATCCTGCGCCCCTCTCAGGAGGAGGAGGAATGGCTCGCGCGGGTGCTGGAGGCGCCGGATCGTCGGTCTGGAGACAACCTGAAGGGGCTCGCCTTCGCGACCGCCGCTCTGGAGACGAGAATCGAGCCCGCCGTCTTCAGGATCAACTTCACCGAGCGCCTGACCGAAAGCTTCCGCAACCTGACTCCGGAGACTTGCGGGAGCTGGCTCTCCCTGCCTCTCTCGATGCTCTGCGGGATCTCCGACCCCGTGATCCTCCTGCCTTATGGAGAGAAGGGCGAGGCGTCGATGCGGTTGCGCCTTCGCGGGTGGATCCACGAAGGCAAACTGCGGCTTGAAGGCGAAACCGAGGGGAGGATGCTCGGCGGCGGTTTCGGGATGCGGACAGCCTTCGCCGCTCCGACCTCGCAGGAGAAGGGTGCGCCCCTTGGAGCCCTCATCCTGCTGAATCGGGGAGCTTTCAGGAAGAAGGTCCAGATCGACATTCCTTTGGACAAGAGGACCCAAAGAGAGGTGCGGCTCTATCTCGCCTTGATGGATCCGGGCGAGGCGCGCGCCGAGATCCGGCTCCCGAGCGGCGGGACCGAAACCCTGTCGCGCCGAGAGCGGCATGATGTGAGCGCACAGGCCTTCTCGGTCTCGATCATCCCGAGGGGCGCCTATATCTCCGAGGCCTAGAGGCTGTCTGCACCTGATGGTTTCCGGCGCGGAAGCCGCCGCATGCATGGCGCGCGGGGCGACCTCCGGCGCCTCCCCTCAGGGGTTCGAGGCGAAGGGAAAGCCGATGATCCGCATCTCTTCGGTTCCGGCGGCCCGGGTGCGCTCGAGAACGGCGTGGATCTCCGCCGTGGCCCGGGCGGCCGCCTCCGCCAGCGGAACTCCGCAGGCCAGACGCGCGACCAGCAATCCGGTGAAGAGATCCCCCGTGCCGCAAGGCCGGATCAGCAGCCGCTCGACCGAAGTGCGGGAGATCTCGCCAGCCGACCAGGCCACCGACTCCACATGGCCCGGAACGCCCTCCTCCAGCACGCAGCCCGTCACGACCGCGTCGATCTCCCGGCCGAAGGCGCGCATCGCCGTCCTGATCCCGGAGAGGCTCCGCGCCCTTTCCCCCGTGAGCAGCTCCAGTTCGTACTGATTGGGCGTGATCAGCGAAGCGAGCGGAACCAGACGTTCGCGGAAGACGGAGATCAGCTCCTCCTTCACGAAGGCCCCGAGGTCGTCGTCCCCCATGACCGGATCGCAGACATGCCGGATCTCCGGATGCCTCAGCCGCGCCCGCAGGATGAATTCGCTCACCACATGGGCCGTTTCCGGAGAGCCCAGATAGCCGCTCAGGATGATCGCGTCCCCGTCGACGAGCCCGCGCTCCTCGACGCCGCGCAGCAGATCCGCCACCAGATCCGCAGGCAGGATCCGCCCGCGCATGGTCGGATAATGCGGATGATTCGACAGAAGCGCCGTCGGCACGGCCACGACCTCGACCCCCTTCGCCTGCATCGGAAAGACGGCGGCGCTGTTGCCCACATGGCCCCAGGACACCTGACTCTGAATCGAAATGACGCGCTTCATCATGTCTCCGCAAATCCCGGCCAGTATCGGGCGTCCGGCGTCGGGCGCCGGCCGAAGATCGCCTGCCCGACGCGGATCACCGTGGCGCCCTCGGCGACGGCCTCCTCGAAATCTCCCGACATGCCCATGGACAGCTCCGTCAGGCCCGGACGCCCCCGCCGCGCGGCCTCGCCCAGTTCGCGCAGCCGCACGAAACAGGGACGCACCTTCGCCAGGTCGGCGCTGAACAGCGCGAGCGTCATCAGCCCTCTGGGCCGCAGCCGCGGAAAGCGGTCGAGCTGGTCCAGGAAGTCGGGCAGCTCTCCGGGCGACAGGCCGAACTTGCTCTCCTCTCCGGAGACGTTGACCTGCACGAAGACGTCCAGATCCCGCCCTTGCTCCTCCAGACGCCGGTCGAGGGCCTCGGCCAGCCTCAGGCTGTCGAGGGCGTGGAGCTCCCGGGCGAAGAGGGCGAGCGGCTTCGTCTTGTTGGTCTGGAGATGCCCGACGATGCTCCAGTCCACATCGAGATCCCCGAGAAGCTCCCGTTTGCCGACCGCCTCCTGGATCCGGTTCTCGGCGAAGGCGCGCAGCCCCGCCGCATGGGCCAGACGCAGGACATGCGCCGGAACGGTCTTGGAGACCGGCAGAAGCCGCACCTCCTCGCGGGCTCTTCCGGCCCGCGCGCAGGCCGTCGAGATGCGGGCTTCGAGATGCGCGAGGTTTTCGGCGAAACGCGCCTGCGGATCCTCCCCGAAGCGGAGGACCTCCTCGGGCGACAGACCGGCGGCTCCGGCGGGGGTCGCGGCCGCGCTCACGGGCGCCGGCTCCCGAAGGGCGACGGGAGGGCCGACGGGGCCTCTGAGCCTGGCGTCCTCTGCGCGCCGTCTCGGGTCATGGGAAGAGCCTCCTGCGATTCAGACGTGTCCGGCGCCATGCTGGCTCGCCCGGAAGGGTCCGTCGAGAGATATTTTCCCGACCCGGCGGCTTTGCGGCCGACGGAGCCCGGCGAGAGGGGCCTCGTATCCGGAAGATCCGCCCTCCGCGGCCTTCAGCCTCCCTCCTTCGCGGGATCGAAGCGCAGCAGGCGCAGGGCGTTGAGCGTCACGAGGACGGTGGCGCCGGTGTCCGCGAGGATCGCGATCCAGAGCCCCGTGATCCCGAGGATCGAGGTGACGAGGAAGACCGCCTTCAGCCCCAGCGCGACCGCCACGTTCTGACGGATGTTCGCCATGGCCGCCCGCGCCAGACGGATCAGCGCCGGAGCGTCGGTCACGCGGTCGCGGAGGATGGCGGCGTCGGCGGTCTCCAGGGCGACGTCGGTTCCCGAGCCCATCGCCACACCGACGCTCGCCTGCTTCAGCGCCGGAGCGTCGTTCACGCCGTCGCCGATCATCATGACGCCGCCTTCGGCGCTCAGGACGCGGATGGCCTCCAGCTTGTCGGCGGGAGTCATCTCGGCGCGATGCGCCATGCCCAGAGCCTCCGCGACCGCCGCCGCCGTGCGGGGATTGTCGCCGGTCAGGATGGTCGCGCCGACGCCCAGGGCCTTGAGCTGACGCACGGCCTCGGCGGCGTCGGGGCGGGGCTCGTCGCGCATCGCGATCAGCCCGAGGGCGCGGCCCCGGCGCATCACGACCACCGCCGTCTTGCCCTCGGATTCCAGCCGCGCGGCGGCCTCGGAGCCTGCGGCGTCAAGGGCGCCCTCCTCGCGGGCGAAGCGCGGAGAGGCCACCCAGGCCGCTTCTCCCGCCACCTCGGCGAAGACGCCCTTCCCGAGGATGGCCTTCGCCTTGCGGACGGCGAGCCGTTCGGCGCCCTTCTCCTCGGCGTGGGCGAGGATCGCCTTCGCCAGAGGATGCGAGGACCCTTTCTCCACCGCCGCCGCCACCGCGAGGACTTCAGCCTCGTCGCCGCCGGGGAAGGCCGAGAGGTCGGTCACGCGCGGGCGGCCATGGGTCAGGGTGCCGGTCTTGTCGAAGGCGACGCTCCGGACCGTGGCGGCGGCCTCGATCACGGCGCCGCCCTTCATGAGGAGGCCCCGCCGCGCCCCCGCCGAGAGCGCCGAGGCGATGGAGGCCGGAACCGAGATCACCAGAGCGCAGGGGCATCCGATGAGCAGCAGCGCCAGCCCGCGATAGGTCCAGACCTCCCAGGATTGCCCGAAGAGCAGCGGCGGAACGAGGATCACGAGCGCCGAAAGCCCCACGACGGCGGGCATGTACCAGCGCGAGAAGCGGTCGATGAAGCGTTCCGTGGGAGCGCGGGCCTCCTCGGCCTCCTCGACGAGCCGGATGATGCGCGCAATGGTGTTGTCGGCCGCGGTCTTCGTCACCCGGATGCGCAGGGCGGCTTCGGCGTTGATGGAGCCCGCGAAGACGGAATCTCCGGGGCCGCGCGTCACGGGGACGCTCTCGCCGGTCACGGGGCTTTCATCCACGCCGGACGTCCCTTCGAGGATCTCGCCATCCGCCGGGATGCGGTCGCCGGGACGCGTCAGCACGATCTGTCCGGGCGCGAGGCTCCCGGCGGGGACTTCGCGGAGGGCGCCGCCCTCGCCCTCCAGCAGGGCGGTTTTCGGCGCCAGAGCCGCCAGAGCCCGGATGCCGTCGCGCGCCTTGCCCGCCGCCACGCCCTCCAGCACCTCGCCCACCGCGAAGAGGAAGACCACGAGGGCGGCCTCCTCGGCGGCGTCGATGAACAGCGCCCCCACCGCCGCGAGAGTCATCAGGCTTTCGATGGTGAAGGGCTGGCCCATGCGCAGCGCCGCGAAGGCGCGTTTCGCCACCGGCGCCAGCCCGATCAGACAGGCCGCCGTGAAGGCCCAGCGCCCCAGCTCCGCCGAGGTCAGAAGCTCGAAGATCCATGCGGCGGCCAGCAGCGCGCCGGTGAAGATCACCAGCCGGCCCTTCGAGGTCTCGAACCAGCGCTTGCCCCGATCCGCCGGATCGTCATGGACATGGCCGGGCGCGCCATGGCCGGAGGCGGCGGTTTTCGGGGCGTGATCATGGCCTTCGTGATCATGGCCTTCGTGGTCATGGTCGTGGTCGCCGTGATCATGGTCCTGGCGGCGCTCGGGGGATCCGGCGGCTTGGGCGCGGGGCTCCAGGGCGTAGCCGAGGGCCCTGACGGCCGCCTCCACCTCGGCGCGCGAGGTCGCCGATTCGTCGAGCCTCAGCCTGAGCCGCTCCGAGATCACGCCGACCGAAACCTCCCGCACGCCCGGCAGACGCTCGACGGCGCCCTGGATCTTCGCGGCGCAGGAGGCGCAATCCATGCCGCGCAGCGTCCATTCGCAGGCCGTCCGGTCCGCGCCTTCTCCGATCTCGTCCATGAGTCTCCACCTTCCGCCAGAGGGGCGATCGCCTTGCCGCGCAGAGGGCTAATCCCTATAGCGGCTAGAGCTTCAAGAGGATTCGCACATGTCGACCATCGGAAGACTCGGCGCGGCGGCGGGCGTGAAGGTCCCCACCATCCGTTATTACGAGAAGATCGGCCTTCTGCCGGAGGCTCCGCGCAGCGAAGGCGGACAAAGGATCTATGACCGCAAGGCCCTGAACCGGCTGAGGTTCATCCGCCATGCGCGCGACCTCGGCTTTCCTCTGGAGGCGATCCGGGATCTTCTGGAGCTTTCGGATCAGCCGCACAGCTCCTGCGCGGCGGCCGACGGCGTCGCGCGGGCGCAGCTGTCCGCCGTCAAGACCCGCATCCTGCGTCTGAAGGCGCTGGAATCGGAGCTGGAGCGCATGATCGCCGAATGCGCCCATGGCGTCATCGCGGATTGCCGGGTGATCGAGGTGCTGGGCGACCACAGCCTCTGCGGCCATGAGCATCATCCCGAAGCCGGGACGCTCTGACAGCCGACGCCTCCAGACCGCGAAAAAATGATTGCGTTATTTTGCAATCATAATTACGAAACTCACAGCGAGGCCCTCGGAAGCGAGGCTCCGAGAATCGCCGCCCCGGAACCCGGATGAAGGAACCCCAGATGTCGCACAAGCCGGAAGTCGCCGCCTTCTTCGATCCGCGGACCTGGTCGCTGCAATATGTCGTGGCCGATCCCGAGACGAAGGCCTGCGCGATCATCGACCCGGTCCAGGACTTCGACGAGAAATCCGGCCAGACCGCCGCCCGCCACGCCGACCGCATCCTCGCCTACGTGGCGGAGAAGGGCTATCGGGTGGAGTGGATCCTCGACACCCATCCCCATGCGGATCATTTCTCGGCGGCCTCCTGGCTCAAGGCGAGGACCGGCGCCCGCACCGCCATCGGCGAGAAGGTGGTGGAGGTCCAGAAGCTCTGGAAGGGCTTCTACAACTGGCCCGACTTCCCCGCCGACGGCTCGCAATGGGACAAGCTCTTCGCGGCGGGCGAGCGCTTCAGGGTCGGGAATCTCGACGGCTTCGTGATGTTCTCGCCGGGCCATACGCTGGCCTCGATCACCTATGTGATCGGCGACGCGGCCTTCGTCCATGACACGCTCTTCATGCCCGACAGCGGCGCCGCCCGCGCCGACTTCCCCGGCGGAGACGCCCGCGCGCTCTGGCGTTCGATCCGGGAGATCCTCGCCCTTCCCGACGAGACCCGCCTCTTCACCGGCCACGACTATCAGCCCGAGGGGCGCGAAGTCCTGTGGGAATCGACCGTCGCCGAGCAGAAGGCGAAGAACGTCATGGTCGCGGGCAAGACCGAAGCGGAGTTCGTCGCCCTGCGCGAGGCCCGCGACAAGACCCTGCCCATGCCGAGGCTGATCCTGCATGCGCTCCAGATCAACATGAACGGCGGACGCCTGCCGGAGCCCGAATCCAACGGACGACGCTACCTCAAGATTCCGCTCGACCTGCTGAACGCCTCCCCCTGGGAGTGACCGCGCCATGAGTCCCGCCCGCCTCCTCGCCGCCCTCCGCCGTCCGCCGATCCTCGGGTGGGGCCGCGCCTACGACCGCGCCGCCCTGACGGACGATCTCCTTGCGGCGGTCATCGTGACGATCATGCTGATTCCGCAATCCCTGGCCTACGCCATGCTGGCGGGCCTGCCGCCGGAGGTCGGGCTTTACGCCTCGATCCTGCCTCTGGTCGCCTATGCGGTCTTCGGCGGCAGCCGGACTCTGGCGGTGGGTCCGGTGGCGGTGATCTCCCTGATGACCGCGGCCAGCCTCGGGCAGCTCGCGACTCAAGGGACGCCGGAGCATCTTGCGGCGGCGGCTCTTCTGGCGCTGCTCTCGGGAGGGATGCTGGTGCTGATGGGCCTGCTGCGGCTGGGCTTCCTCGCCAATTTCCTGAGCCATCCGGTGATTTCGGGCTTCATCACGGCTTCGGGGCTGCTGATCGCGGCCGGACAGCTGCGTCATCTGCTCGGCGTTCCGGGCGGCGGCGAGGCCCTGCCGCAGATCCTGACGTCTCTGGCGCGCTCGGCGGGGAGCCTCAATCCCTACGCCCTCGGGATCGGCCTCGGGACGCTCGGCTTCCTGACCTTCGCCCGGCTGAGGCTCAAGCCCCTGCTGACCCGACGGGGAGTCCCCGCGCGCGTCGCCGACATGGCCGCCAGGACCGCGCCGATCCTTTCGGTGGCCGCCGCGATCCTGCTGACGACCGCCTTCGACCTCGGGGCGAAAGGGCTGGCTCTGGTCGGGGCGGTGCCTCGGGGCCTGCCGCCGCTCGGCTGGCCGGAGGCCTCCATGGATCTGGCGCTGAAGCTTCTGGCGCCCGCCCTCCTGATCAGCGTGATCGGCTTCGTGGAGTCGGTTTCGGTGGCCCGGACCCTCGCGGCCAGACGCCGCCAGCGCATCGAGCCCGATCAGGAGCTGATCGGCCTCGGCGCGGCCAATCTCGCGGCGGGGCTCTCCTCGGGCTATCCGGTGACGGGGGGCTTCGCGCGCTCGGTGGTGAATTTCGACGCCGGAGCCCGCACGCCGGCCGCCGGAGCCTTCACCGCGCTCGGCATCGCGGGCGCGACGCTCTGGCTGACGCCGCTTCTGGCGAATCTGCCTCAGGCGGTGCTGGCGGCGACCATCGTGGTGGCGGTGCTGTCGCTGGTGGACTTCAAGGCCCTGCGTCATGTCTGGGCCTATTCCAGGACCGATTTCTCGGCCATGGCCGCCACGATCCTCGTGACGCTGCTCTGGGGCGTGGAGCCGGGGGTGGTCTCGGGGGTGGCGCTGTCGCTGCTGCTGCATCTCCAGCGGACCAGCAAGCCGCACATGGCGGTGGTGGGGCGAGTGCCGGGCTCGGAGCATTTCCGCAACGTCGAGCGCCATCGGGTGGTGACCAGTCCGCATGTCCTGACGCTGCGGGTGGATGAGAGCCTCTATTTCGCCAACAGCCGCGCTCTGGAGGACAGGATTCTCGGCCTGGTCGCCGAGCGGCCCGAGATCCGTCATGTGGTGCTGATGTGTTCGGCGGTGAACGCCATCGACGCCAGCGCGCTCGACAGCCTCGAAGCGATCAACCACCGGCTCGGGGAGGCGGGCGTGAGCTTCCACCTCAGCGAGGTGAAGGGGCCGGTCATGGACCGCCTGAACCGCTCGGATTTCCTCGGGAATCTGAGCGGGCGGGTGTTCCTCAGCCAGTATGAAGCCGCGACCGCGCTGGAGGGCGAGGCCGCCGACCAGATCCGGAAACCGGAATACGTCATCTAGATCCCGGAATTGCGAAAGATCGCAATCGAATTATCCTTCTCAACCCAGGACGCGCCTCGGGGCCAGCCCCGCCGCCGCGTCGCTCAAGGAGACTGCCATGAAGAAGAACGTCGGCGGAATCGACCGGATGCTGCGAATCCTGCTCGGTCTGGCGCTGCTCTCGCTGCTGACGCTGCTGGAGGGCCCGGCCCGCTGGTTGGGGCTGATCGGATTCATCCCGCTGGGGACGGCGCTGTTCTCCTATTGCCCGCTCTATCGGATCTTCGGCTTCGACACCTGCCCTCTGAAGAAGGATTCCTGATGCCCCTGCTCTCGTCCGACGGCGCTGTCTTCCTCGCGTCGGGGCCCTCCCCCGACGCGGAGGCCATGCGCGCCCATGTCGGGGAGGCTTCGGCCTTCCTGAAGAAGCTCTCCAATCCGGATCGCCTGATGGTCTGTTGCGCGCTCGTGGGGGGCGAGCTTTCCGTGCGCGCTCTGGAGGATCTTCTGGGCATCCGTCAGCCGGGACTTTCGCAGCAGCTGGCCGAACTCCGGGAGGCGGGCCTGATCGAGGGCCGCAAGGAGGGACGCCAGATCTTCTATCGCCTCGCGGATCCGCGCGTGGCGGAGTTCATGTCCACGATGCACCGGCTGTTCTGCGCGGGGCCGGAGAATGGAGAGGCCTCATGACGGAGTTCACGCCCCTCGAGTCCCTTGCGGGAGGCGCCCTGATCGGTCTGGCGGTGGTGCTGCTGATGGCGCTGCATGGCCGGATCGCCGGGCTTTCGGGGATTCTGGCGGGGGTCCTGCCGCCCGCCGCTTCGGATTGGCCCTGGCGCGCGGCCTTTCTGGCGGGCGCCGTGGCGGCGCCGGTCCTGCTCGGGCTCTTCTGGACGCCCGATTTCTCCAGCCCCACGCCGCGCGCCTGGTTGATTCCGGGCGGCGTGCTGGTGGGAATCGGAGTCTTCTTCGGCTCGGGCTGCACCTCGGGACACGGGATCTGCGGCAACGCGCGGCTTTCGGTCCGCTCGATCGCGGCCACCCTGACCTTCATGGCGACGGCGGGGCTCACGGTCTACCTCGTCCGCCACGTCTTCGGAGGCTTCTGAGATGGAGCGTTTTCTCTCGCCCTTCCTGATCGGACTGATCTTCGGCGCGGGCATCGCGGTTTCGGGGATGATCAACCCGGCCAAGGTGCTGAACTTCTTCGACGTCGCCGGAACATGGGATCCTTCGCTCGCCTTCGTGATGGGCGGCGCCCTGATCGTGACGTTCATCGGCTACCGGCTGGCGTTGAAGCAGCCCGGCCCGATCTTCGGCGGAGGCTTCCAGCTGCCGACCCGCAAGGAGATCGACCGTCCTCTGGTGATCGGCTCGGCGATCTTCGGGATCGGCTGGGGCGTGGCGGGCTTCTGCCCCGGGGCCTCGATTCCGGCGCTGGGGCTGTTCCAGCCGGACGCCTGTGTCTTCGTCGCCTCGATGATCGCGGGCATCCTGATCGCCCGCGCCATCCGCAGGAGCCTCGACGCCCGGCGCGCCCTTCAGGCGTGAGGTCGGCGCGATTCCGGCGCGAGTCTGGCGCGCCCCCGGCGCGGACGGATTTCCGGATCACGTTCGCGCTCTGCGTCGCGCCGTCGCAGCGCGGCGTCGGGGATGGACGCGGAGACCTCCGGAACCGGCTTCCGGCCCGCCCTGAGGCGCATCCGGGAAAAATCATGTCCTTGCGCTTCAGGATTGAAGCGCAAGACGGAAAGACCTTCGCTATTTTCAAACCGGCTCTCAAGGCCTACAAGCCTGGTGATGGATCTTCGTTCAGGGTCAACAGGGCTTTCGATGTCTCAAGAGAATGGCGTGCAGCGTTCCCAGGAAATCGATTCCCAGGCTTCCGCGCAAGCGGGAAGGATCGATCTCATGGCCATAAGCCTGGCGGGCCAGGAGAGCGAAGCGGCGGCGGAGCGGGCGGCGCGGGCCTTCATCGCCGACTTCGTCACGCAGGGGGAGTTTTTCCCGTCGAACACGCCCCATGGCGAGATCAGCGTCCTTCTGAAGGCCCCTCTCCTGAGAGGTGAGGTGACGCTGGAGAAATGGATCGAGCTTCTGATCCAGAACCACCGTCCATCCGCGGAGAAGCTGCAGCCTCTCGTCCGGCTTCTGGAGAGCGTCGGCCGCCATGCGGAGGCGCGCGACATTCTGGGCGCGCTCTGGCGCGCCGGCGTGAACCGGGTCGAGAACCTGCACCTCTATCTGTCTGCGGAGTTGAGAGCCTCGGGCCCGGGCCTGGTCCTCCGGATCCTGGGCGAGATCCTCCCGGTCAAGGCGAGCTTCCTCGCTCTGGCGAAGGAGATCCTGGCGCATCCCGAAACCTCTCGCCGGCTCGACGAGGCCTCGACGGCGCTGCTCGTCCGGCTTCATGCGGCGGATCAGGACGCGCCCGCCCCCATGCGCAAGAAGCTGTCGGCGCTTCTGGGCGAGAGGGCGAAGAGCTTCACGCCTGCGGATCTGGCCTTGCTCGCCATCGAGACGGATCAGAGCCTCGACGGCCTCGCCGAGCGGATCCGGGGCGCGGAGGCGCCGGACAACGCAGCCTTGTGGAGCGCGGCGCGCAAGCTTCTGGGCGGCGTCCAGAAGATCTCCGCCTCCGCCAGTCCGCAGGTTCTCCAGAAAGCCTGGCGCGAGAACGCCGATCCCCTCTCGCGGCGGCTTCTGACGACGGCCTTCCGCTTTCACGGGGTCTGGCCGCTTGAAGAGCTGTTCACGTCTCAGCTGGGGACGGTCGCGACGGAGGCGCCGCCGAAAACCGAAGGAGGGCTGCTGATCGTCTCCACCGGCGCGCTGCCCGAGGCATTTCTCGCGGATCTGCGGGGCGCTCAATCCAGATCGCTGCATCTCTCCATGAATCCTCGTCATGGAGAGATCAGCATGAACGACATCATGGTCGCCCACAACAGCTCTGGCGATCATGAGGCCAGCCATGACGCCGAAGCTTTCGGCGCGCGCATGGCCGACGCCGCCCTCCAGGGCGTCGATCCGGAGCTGCGCAGCATCTGGGCGCTGTCTCTGGCCGACCGCATGTTCGGCCATTTCAAGCGCGCGCGCTCCTTCGGAGAGTTCCTGCGCCGCGAAGCCCATGATCAGGCGCTCGTCGTGCTGCAGAGGGGCGACTGGCTCCAGATGCTCGCCGTCGGCTGCGTCCTGAGCCGGAGCGGCGTGAAGGTCTGGGCGACCTGGGGTCCCCTCAATCCTCTGGGGCGCAGGAAGATCCTGACCGCTCTTCCCTGGCGGGAGGTCAGCACTCCCTTTCAGGCGCTGCTGCCTCCCGCGGGAGGGGAGCGCCGTCAGGACGAGAAGGCCCTCCATGCCTGGGCCGAGGGCGCTCTGGACCGGATCTCCGCCGCTCAGACGCCCGAGCCCGGCCCTCTGGGGCCTTTCCTCAACGAGGCCTTCCTCGGAAGGGTGGAGGCCGATTTCGCCCGGGGCGACCGTTTCCTGATGATGGCCGGCGTCGGCGATCCAAGCTATTTCGCGGCCGCCCAGGCCCTGGTCGGCCGCATGGAGGAGCGCGGGGAGGCGGTCACCCTCATCGATGCGGGCTCAGCCGGCAAACTCCCCAAGGCTCGGGAAGGCAGCATGATTCCCGGCGCGGCCCTGGAGGGAGCGCGGGAGGGGGTCGCAGCGGTCGCCGCGATCCTCGAGGAGCGCATGACCGAATTCTGCAGGAGGTTTGATCCGGCGGTCGTCCCCGTCGGCGCGTTCCTGTCTTTCGTGGGGCTGAAGCGGGTGGCGCTCACCGTCATCAAGGACTGCGCCTCCGAACTGATCGTGGCGAGGCGTCTGCTCGAGCAGGGACGCCCGAGGAAGCTGATCACGCTTCCGGGACGCGCTCCCGAAATCCGGGGCGCGACCATCCTCGCCCGACGGGCCGGGACGCCCAGCGTCGATCTTCAGGCTTTCTACATCTCGGCCCATCCGCGCTACAAGCCCAGCCTCGCCGACGCCTATTGCGCCATCACCAGCGATCAGGCCTCGCTCTACTGCAACGAAATCGGCCCTCCCGAAGGACAGCTCGTCAAGATCATGGGGTCGCTGTCGATGGAGCAGCGCCTTTCGAGCGTGCGGTCCCTCTCCGGCGCGGAGGCGCGCCGCCTGCTCGGCATGCCTCTGGACGCGCGGATCCTGCTCTTCGGCGCGCAGCATGGTTCGGGCGCGGAGGGTCAGCGCATCCTCGACCTGCTGATCGAGATGGCCGCAGGCTGGCCCGAGAACTGGCGCCTCGCGATCAAGCTGCATCCGCGGGAATCGCTGACCGCCGAGGAGAAGCTCGCCGAAAAGATCGCCGCCTCGGCCGGCGCCTCGCGGATCTCGCTCTACCGGACCCAGTCCATCTACGAGATGATCATCGCCGCCGACGTGACGGCGACCCAATTCTCGAACGTTGGCTTGGAGGCGGCGGCTCTGGGGCGGCCGGTTCTGGCGATCAACCTGACGCAGCAGGAGTACGTCATCGATCTGGCGGAGATCGGGGTGGCCGAACGGGTCTCCTCGCCCGAGGAGCTGCGCGAAAGGGCCCGGTTCTGGATGACGGCTCCGGTCGATCAGGATCGGCTCTCTCCCCGGGCGCGCGCCTATCTCGACCGGAATCCCCTCATCGGAGCCAACGGGACCGCCGATGCGATCCTGAATCTCCTCAAGGGCGAGATCCGGATTCAGGAAGGAATCCGCCCCAGACTGGCGGATCAGGGCGAGGACCATCTCTTCAGGAAGCTCGAGAGCGCCCCAAGCGAAGCCGCAGAGCCTGCGGCCGCTCCCTTCCGGACGATGGCGCTGCAGCTCCCGGATGCGGATTACGACACTCTGCTGGAGAAAGCCGCCGAGTTCAGGAAACAGAGGGATATCGGCAGCAGCATTGATCTGCTCCTGCGGGCCCATGATCTGCAGCCCTCCCCCAAACTCGCCGGGCGCATCGGCGCGGAGGCGCTGCTGATCTCCGATCTGGAGCTTGCGCGACGCATGTTCGGCGTTCAGGGCCTGACGACGAGCGGCGCCCACAAATTGGGGTCGCATGTCGATCTCCTCCGCTGCGCCCTCATCGAGGGACAGGAGGACGAAGTCGTCCGTCTCAGGGAGAGCATGCCCGTGAACTGGCGCAAGAGCGAAGCCAGGGCTCTTTCCCTCTTCACGACCGGAATCAAGGTCGAACGCCTCCACTGGATCGTCGATCTGCTGGTCGACTATCTGAATCAGGCTGATCTTCACAAGGCGTTGCCCGAGCTGCAGGACACGCTTTTCGCGCTCGCCAGCCCCGCCCAGACGAAAGCCCTGACCCAGGCCTTGTCTTCTCTTGAGGGGACCCCTGCCTCTCTGGTCCTGCTGGCCTGGTTCAAGTTGGGGGAGAAACGTCAAGGGGAAGCGATCGCGTTGCTGCAGCAGGTCGCAGAGAAGGAGCCTTCCCTGCTCGACCTGATCCCTTCCCTCTCCTCCGCCTTGCCCGTCACGCTGGATCACCTGGATGACGACGCTCCCATGAAGGAGAAGATCGAGGCCTTCACCAGCATCAAGGGCAAGCATTGCTGCGCGGTCCTCTGTTCGGGCGTCGCCCTGAGCGAGGTGCAGAGCCTGCTGTCCGAGGCGGAGGTCGTCGACGTCCTGCCGCTTTCGGATCTCCTGGCTTCGCAAACGCAAGTGGAGGCCCTGACCAAGGCCGTCGCCTCTCTGGGCAGGGACTCCAGCTTCAGGATCGTCAATCCCCTTCTGGACTATGGCGAACAGAACACCCCTCTGGCGAGTCGCCTCTCCGATGCGGCCGACCTGCTCGCCGAGGATCTGGAGGCCGGGATCGCGGCGATCAGCGACGAAGAGATCCGGAGTTTCATGAAGGAGCGTCAGGAAGCCCTGTCGCTGCAGATCAGCAGCAGCTTCTTCGGCATCCTGCGCCAGAGGGCGGCCCTGATCTCCTATCTTCGGGAGCATCAGCCGCAGAACATCGTCATCTACGCCAATTCCACCAGAACCCTTCAGGAGCTGGTCCAGGTCTTCTCCTGGATCAAGCCGGAACCGCGCATCTTCGTCGTCAACGTCTCCTCCAGAAGCAATCCTCAGGCCTGGCGGCAGGCGTTGAGCGACCTCCGGCGAGGATCCGCAGCCCCCCGGGCGGAGCCCCAGGCCGATGCGGACGTCGCGGCCTTCATCCGCCGCATCGAACCTGGATGGACAGAGGCCAGAACGCAGGCGGAGGCCTGGTCGGAAGACGTCGTCCGCCGCTTCCAGGCGTCGGAGAAGCCGCCGCTCCTGATCGCCTCCGTCAACGACCGCATCTACGGCCCCACCATCAGGACGCTCAAGAACGTCCTCAAGGAGGATTTCTCCCTGTTCTCGATCGTCGTCGGGTATTCGGGGATGGGGCTCCAGGGATCTCAGGAGAACGCCGTCCCGTCAGAGGGCTTGCTGGAATATCCCGCCGCGCCGTTCACGCCTTTCGAGCTCCAGGTCGCCAGGGCGCAGATCTCCTCCTGGCTGTCGCGATGGAGCAAGGTCGAGGAGGTTCTGAAGGATTGCGCGATGTCGCGCGAGTTTTTCACCGAGGAAGTCGCCAGGTGGCTGCCGTCCTTCCTGCGTTACACGGTGAGCCGCAACCTGCTTCTGGCCCATGGGCTGAAGGGCCTGTTCAAGACCTCGCCGCCAGCGCTCCTTCTGGCGCAGCCGACGCGCAACATTCCCAACCGCATCATCGCCCAGACGGCTCAGGATTGCGGCGTCAAGGTCGTGGAGGCGATGTCGGTCTACATGAGCCGCATGCCGCGCTATCGCCGCCCGGCGGCCGATCTCGTGCTCGCCATCGACACCTTCAGCGAAGACCTGCTGACGGGGCATTTCGGGATGTCGCCGGATCAGGTCCGCATCATCGGCTCGCTCCGTTTCGAGGAGGGGCGCCAGAGGCTGGCGCAGATCCCGACGAATCCCTTCGTCAAGCCAGGCGAGAAAACCATCATGGTCGTGACGCAGAACACGGTCCTGGACAGCAATCTCGCCATCCTGTGGCAATCCCTGAATCTCCTGCGGAAGATGAAGCTTCCGGAGATGCGCCTGGTCGTCAAGATGCACCCCGTCGAGCCGGAGCATCACGGTCTGGCTTACGCTCAGGAGATTAACCGGTTCAAGCTTCAGTCGCAGGTGCGGGTCACGCGGAACGACGACCCTTATCTTCTGGCGCAGGCCAGCACGCTCGTGGTCTCGAAATTCAGCAACCTGATTCTGGAGGCTGCGGCTCTGGGAGTGCCGGGGCTTGTGCTGGCCGAAAAGAATTCCCCCCTTCCCGTGCCTTTCGACAAGATGGGCGTGGCGATCATCGCGGAGCCTGGCGCGCCTTTCCTCAACGCCGCGCGCGACCTGATCCAGCGTGGACCGCGCTCGGCGAAACTGGAGCGCAAGCGCCGGGCTTTCTTCGAGCGGAACCCCCTGATGACGCATTTCGGCTCGGCGGAGGCCGCTCATGACGTCATTCTGGAGATGATCGGGAAGCCTGGCCGCTCCGGAGCCCATCCACATGCGGCCTCCCGCAGCAAGTCCTTTGCCGGCTGGCTGTCACGGTTGTTTCGCACCACCGCTTTTGGGGCTAAACTGAAGGCGCGACGAGATCGGGCGGTCAGGTGGAGAGAGTGACGGCGTCCAGATCTGTCGACCTGGAATCTCCGCATCTCTGGAGGTGGAGCGCTGAGAAGCGCTCGCCTCAGGTCGTGCGGGAAGGAAGTCCGGAATTTCCCGATGGCTTCCTATGTCCGTGTTTGATGACGACGGTGCGGGGGTGAGATGACGAGGACTTCGGATCTGATCAAGAATTACATTGATTTGAGCGTAAAGGGTTTTGACGAAAAACAATATCAGGACGGGATCTACAATTTCAAGCTGGCCATAGGCGCGGCGCGAAGGAGGTCTCAGGCAAGGAAGATTACTGGTCAGGAAGTCATCAAGGATCAGAACGATACGGAATCCGAGGGATTCCGGAAGAAGTTTCTGGAGAAGTTTTCAGAAAGCGATTTCGGGCCTTCGCCAGGACGGATCGCTGTGATCTCGGATTCCATAGGCCTGATCCGACCGTCCATAGACCTTCATATTGAGGGCACCTATTCCTATCGAATACAGGAAAAGCTTCTTCTCGATGGACGGAAATATCAGGTCATCCCCTTCTGCAGAAGAAACAGGACGTCGGATCATGCTGCGCATTTCGTCAGGAGCGATGAATTCCTGAGCGAAGGCAAACCCGACATTCTCGTAGTCCAGATCGGGATCGTTGATTGCGCTCCCAGAGTGTTCGCTCAGAAAGACCTTCAGTATGTCAGGGATTGGTGCGGCATTGAGGAGGTCAAGAGACTCATAAGCCTGTCCCAACGCTTCCGGGCACATCTGATGCTTCCGTGGAGGAAAAGCGCTTACGTCAAGCCGCGGGAATTCCTGCTGAACATGCTTTCGATCATAAATCACGCGCATGACGAATTGAATATAAAGAAAATATATATATTGAATATCGTGAAGCCAAGCCGGAAGGGGAAGGTTCTGTCTACCGGAGGATTGTCGGAAGCCATAGATTATTACAACAAGATACTGGTGCAACTCAATAAACATGATCACGTGTCTTTGATAGATATAAACAAGGAAATATGGAAAGAAGAAAATGTCGTGAATTTCTTCACGAACGACAATTATCACTATAATTCATTGGGGCATGAGGCCGTCAGTCGAATTGTTTATGCTCACGTCGAGCCCTATTTGAAGGAAGTCGCGCTGAGAAATCAGAAAGATCATGCATTGTGAGATGCGTTTTCTGAAAATTATCCCTGTATGTCTGTCTTTTTCCCGTAAGCCTGATTTCCAGGCTCGCCGGGACCTGACCTGCGGCTTCGTGTGATCGCTCATTCGCCTGACATCAGGGGCGGTCGTGCATGGATAGGGCAGGGTGCTTCCCTCTGCTTGCGACGTCGCCTCGGCCATGGAAGAGGCGCCTCGGCTCAGGATTTCCCGGGCGGAGGGCGGCCCTCGAAAGGGCGGCCGAGGAGAAATCCTGCTCATGCGCCGTCCGCCTCAGGAGCGGCTGCGGGCGAGCATGCCGCCCGCCGCGCCGAGCAGATCCGTCTGCGAGACCACGCCGAGGATGCGCCGTCCGGAATCCGTGACGATCACCGCGTGAGTCCGGCCGTCGGTCAGGGCGGAGAGGAGGCTCATGGCCGGAGTCTGCGCGAAGGCCGTGATCGCCCGCGCCGTCAGAGGCCCCACCGCCCCTTCCGCATCGGCCAGTTCGCGCAGGCCCACCGTCCCGACGAGGCGCCCCTCGGCGTCCTCGACCGGCAGACTCCGGATGTTGTGCTTCAGCAGCAGATCCCGCGCCGCGCGCGCGTCGGTCTCCTCCCGCACGCGGATCACGTCGCGGGACATGATCTCGCCGCAGGAAAGCCCCCCATGCAGGCGTCGCGCCGCCTCGCGCTCGATCCGCTTGATCAGGCGGGTCAGATCCTCGCGGTCGATGTCGAAGCTCTCGTCCAGAGCCGTCAGGGCGGCGTCCACGTCGGCCGCCTGGAAGCCGCCGCGCCGCCAGGCGGGCGGATCGGCGGTGAGATGCGGATTGGGCGTCGCCGTCGCCGGATATCTGTGGCCGAGCAGCCGGTGGAAGGCCAGGCCGCAGACCACCAGCAGCGCCGAGTTGAGCGCCACCGGAACCAGCGGAAACCAGAATCCCCAGGCCTCGACGGCCGGGCCGCCGAGCGCCGCCGTCAGGGCCATGGCGCCTCCGGGCGGATGCAGGCAGCGCGTCAGGGACATGACGCCGATGGCCGTCGCCACCCCGAGGGCCACGGCCAGAGTCGGGTCCGGAATCCAGCGCGCCGCCAGCAGGCCGATCAGCGCCGAAACCGCATTCCCCCCGAGGATGGACCAGGGCTGCGCCAGCGGGCTGCTCGGCACCGCGAAGAGCAGCACCGCCGAAGCCCCCAGAGGCGCGACGATCAGAGGCGCATGAGGCCCCGCGCCGAGCAGGAATCCGCAGAAGGCCCCCACCAGCGCGATCCCCGCCAGAGCCCCGAGGCAGGCGAAGAGACGGTCGGGGAAGGTCGCTCCGGCCAGAATCGGGCGGAACAGACGCCAGCCGCCTTTCCGGAGCGCGGCCTCCCGGAGGTTTTTCGGAGTCATGAGCGGTCGATCCCTCGGGCGTGGGCTTGTCGGGTTTCGCGGAGGTCGGAAGGCTTCAGGCGAGCAGGGCTTCGCGCAGATCCTGGAGGGCGGGCGGACGGTCGTCCTTGCGATGGATGAGCAGAGTCTCCACCGGCCCGAGCGAATGGATTTCGGGAGGCGAAGGCCAGGCCAGCATCTCGAAGACCGAACGCGGCAGGACTCCCGCCGCGTCTCCCGCCGCGACCCGCGCCAGAATCGCATGATACGAAGCCAGTTCGGTCGTCCTCAGCTTGGCGGAGCGCCCCCAGTGCTCGGCCAGACGCCGATAGGTGCAGCCCGGCTCCAGCGCGGCCAGATCCCGCGCGCGCAGATCCTCGGCCCGCGCGACGGGCGGATGTCCCGGAGGCGACGCGATCAGGAGATCCTCCACGAAGACGGGCTCTCCCGCGAGGCGGTCGGCCTCGGGCAGGCCGCCGATCTCCTGCGGCGGGCGCGCCACGAGGGCGCAGTCGAGTTCGCCCGCCAGCACCCAGTCCACGAGCTCCAGCGTGGAGCCCATCTTCAGACGCACCGAGATCCTCGGCCTTGCGGCGTTGAACCGCGCCAGAGCCGGAGGCAGACGGCTGGCGGCTGTGCTCTCCATGGCGCCCAGCCGCAGGACGGAGTCCCGTCCCTCCGCCGGCCCGACGGCCAGCCGCGCTTCGGTCTCCAGCGTCAGCAGCCGCCGGGCGTAGGAGAGGAAGACCCGCCCTTCATGGGTCAGGGTCATCTTCTTGCCCTCGCGGCTGAAGAGCGCGGCGCCGAGCTCCTCCTCCAGCTGGCGGATGCGCCCGGTCACGTTGGAGGGCGCGCGGCCGAGCTCGCGGGCGGCCTGGGTGACGCTCCCCCGTTCGGCGACGAGGCGGAAGATCTCGAGGGTCAGGAAATCCAATTTCGATCTCTGATCAGGAATGATGCGGCGCATTCATTCTGATTTCCGGAATGATTCGCAAGAGGAAACCCCGTCGCGCCCCTCAACCGATGGTCGGAGGCGGCTCCGGCGGCAAGAGGCTTTCCGCGCCGCCCTTCAGGCCGGGCCTCAGAAGCTCGGCCAGGGTTCTGGCGTCGAGCTCCGCCATGAAGGCCGCCAGAGCGCGGTGCAGCAAGCCCTGCAAGCCGCAGGCGCCCGTCAGACGGCAGGTCCTTTCCGGCTCCTGAGGCGCGAAGCAGGCGGCGAGCGCGAGATCGTCCTCCATGGCGCGCACGACCTCGCCCACGCGGATCTCCGCCGCCGGACGCGCCAGGCGGATGCCGCCGCCCTTGCCGCGCAGGGTCTCGACGAAGCCCTTGCGGCCCAGCTCATGGACCACCTTCACCAGGTGGTTCTCGGAGATGCGGTAGAACCCCGAGACCTCGCCGATGGAGGCCAGCCCCTGCTTGCGGCCGAGATAGATCAGGGTGCGCAGGGCGTAATCCGTCTTGAGGGTGAGCCGCATCCGCCTTCCGCCTTCCTGCGCCGCCGCCTTCGGCCTGGGGGAGGATCCCCGCTCAGGGAGCATATCCGAAGATGCGTCAAAATTACACCTTCAATCGGCGCGCCATAAGGAGCATCAGAAATACATCTTTGCTCCGGACCCCCGGAGCGCCCCCAGGGAGACCAGCCTCATGACCGCCCAGCAGCCGCTCGATTCCGCCGTCCTTCTGGAAGCCCTCGACAAGGTGGCGGTGATCTCGACCACCGATCTTCAGGGCAACATCACCTACGCCAATGATCTGTTCTGCGCCCTGACCGGCTACGCCCGCGAGGAGCTGATCGGCCAGCCCCACAGCCTGGTGCGGCATCCGGCGGTGCCCAAGGCCGTCTACAAGGGCATGTGGGACAAGATCAAGGCGGGCGGAATCTGGACCGGAATCATCCCGAACGTGGGCAAGGGCGGCGGCGTCTACATCGTCGACACCACCGTGCAGCCGATCCGCGACGACAAGGGCGAGACCGTCGCCTACATCAGCATCCGCCGCGTCATCAACGATCTGATGGCCGATTACGAGGCGGTCGAATTCTCCAAGGAGCAGTTCGACGCCCATTACGACAAGTAAGCCGTTCCGCCAGCCTTCCGGGAGGATCCTCATGTCCGCCATCGTCGAGCGCCTGCTGATCGGCTACGGCTCGGAATCCGGCAACGCCCGGACCCTCGCCCGACGCCTGAGCGCCGATCCCGCCTTGCAAGCCTACGCCCCGCGCGCGACGCCTCTGGACGAGATCGCGCCCGAGGCTCTGGACGCGCATGAGGCGCTGATCGTCGTCTCCAGCTCCTTCGGCGACGGCGAGCCTCCCGGAAACGCGGAGATCTTCCTTGCGCGCGCCAGGGAGGCGCCGCGTCTGGAGGATCTGCGCTACGCCGTCTTCGGTCTGGGCGACACGGCCTATCCGCAGTTCTGCGGCTTCACCAAAGGGCTCGACGCGCTTCTGACCGAGCGCGGCGCGCGTCCGCTGGTCAACCGCGTGGACGCCGACGCCGGATATGAGGAATTCTTCCGCCTCTGGACGCCGACCCTCGGCAAGGTGCTGCAAGGCGACGCTCAGGCCGGACGAGACCTTCACCTGCGCGTCAAGGCCTATGGCGAGGCCGACGCTTACGCAGCGCCGATCCTCGAGCGCCGCCAGCTCGACAAGGACGCGCCCGGCGCCTGGCTCCTCCGGCTGGACATCTCGGGCAGCGGCATGAGCTGTCAGGCGGGCGACAACCTCCACCTCATGCCGGAGAACGACGCGGCGCTGCTGGAGGCTCTCGCCCATTGGCTCGGGGCGCCGGAGGCCGTCGAGGCCTTGCGCCGCAGGGAGCTCCGCCAGATCGGCAAGGGCCTGTTGCGCGATCTGGCGAAGCTCTCCGGAAGCGAGGCTCTGAAGGGCCTGCTGAAGATCGGCCGCCGCAAGGAGCTTGAAGACTATCTGTGGGGCGCGGATCTGCTCGACGTGCTGGAGGATTTCTGCGCGCCGGGCTCCGTCTCCCTCGCGGATCTGGAGGGGATGCTCTCGCCCTGCCTGCCGCGCGCCTATTCCATCGCATCGGCGGGCGGCTCGGAGGAGGTGGAGCTTTGCGTGCGCGACATCGCCTACGAGCGCGGCGGACGCCTGCGCCGGGGCGCCGCCACGGGCTGGATGCTGAGCCATGAAGGCCCGTTGCGGGTGTTCTGCCGCTCCAATCCGGGCTTTCACCTCCCGCGCGAGGCTCCGGGCGAGGCTCCGGCGCCTCTGATCCTGATCGGGGCGGGAACGGGCCTGGCGCCGCTGATGGGCCTGTTGCGCGAGACGCGCCTTCGGGGGCCTCGCCGCGAAACCTGCCTGATCTTCGGCGAGAAGCGGCGGGCGCGGGATTTCCTCCATGAGGCGGAGTTGCGCGAGATGCAGGCGGAGGGCGTGCTGACGCATCTTCTCCCGGCCTTCTCCCGCGACGGCGCGGCGAAATATTACGTCCAGCACGCCGTGACGGATCACGCCCCGCTTCTGCGCGGGATGCTGGAGCGCGGCGCCCATGTCCATCTCTGCGGAGACAAGAGCCATCTGGAGCGCGGCGTCTCGGAAGCCTTCGACGCGGCCCGGGGCGGGATCTGGCGCGATCTGGAGCAGGCCGGAAGGCTCCACCGCGAGCTTTACTGAAGGGCCGCCGCCTTCTCCTCGCGCAGCCGCGCCTCCAGCAGCCTGGCGACGCCCTCGGCGTGGCGGGTGACTTCCGGCAGGCCCATGAGCTCCCCCGCCGCGCCGCGCGCCAGAGGTCCGGCCACGTAGAGTCCGGGCTGCAAGGCGCCGTCCGCCCGCAAGGCCGCGCCCTCCGGAGTCGTCGAGAGGCCGAGCCCGTTTCCGTCGAGGCCGATCAGCCCCGCCTCGATCAGACTCCCGAGCGCGGGATTGCTCTCGCCGATCCGGTCATGAGCCGGGCCGGTGGTCACCAGCACGCGGTCGAAGCTTTCGCGCCGGATCTCCTTGCGGCCGCGCGGGCGCAGGCTCACCGTCAGGCGTCCGTCCTCGCCGAGGGCGGAGCCGGTCAGGGCCGCCGCCTCATGGCGCAGCGAGCCTTCGGCTTCGCGGCGGGCGATCACGGCTTCCGGCTGCGGCGCGATGCGGAAGCGATGGGCGTCCCAGACGACCCGCAGATGCCGCACCACCCGACGCCGGGCCTCGGGCGAGAGGCCGCGCCAGATCTCGCCGCCCTGGGTCCGCACCACGTCGAGCACATGCTGCCAGAGATGCCCCGCCGCGACGGCCTCGCGCACATGCCGCCGCACCGAACGCAGGAGCGCGCTGGCGCTGGTCGTGTCGAACTCCAGCCGGTCGAAGGGCGCCGCGCCCGCGCCGAAGGCGTGGCCGCGCGAACGGAATCCCCGTCGCGAGACCACGAGGATCTCGCCCTTGTGGCCGCGCGCGTCCAGAGAGGCGACGAGATCGGCGGAGGTCAGGCCCGAACCGACGATCAGCACCCGCTCCTGAGGATCGAGCTCCGCCAGCCAGGAGAGGTCGTAGGGATCGGCGACGAGCTTGGGCGAGGCGGCCAGAGCCCGCAGCGGCCCCGGAACCGCCGGACGCGGATGGCTCGCGGCGAGGGCGACGAGATCGGCGGCGATCTCCCGACCATCCGCAAGCTCCAGACGCCAGCCCTCGCCCTCGGGCGAGATCCGCCGCACCGAGCCGCGCAGATGCTCGACGGCGCCCGAGGCCAGCGCAGGCGCCAGCCGCGCCGCGATGTAGCTGCCGAAGACCTGACGCCTCGGGAAGACCTCGCCGGTGGGGACCTGGGCCTCGGGATCCTCCGCGACGATTCCATCGCTCTTGACCCAGGCGAAGAAATCGCCGGGATCCTCCGTGGAGAGGCTCATGCGCGCGGCAGGCACGTTGATGCGGTGGGAAGGATCGAGCGTGGAATAGGCGAGGCCGCGTCCGATCTCGGCGCGCGGCTCGACCACGAGAATCCGCGCCGAGCCCGGCGGCAGGCCTCGCGCGAGATTCCAGGCGGCCACGGCGCCCGTATAGCCGCCTCCGACGATGGCGACGACCGGGCTCCGCTCTCCGGCGCCTTCCGCCGCGGGCGTCATGACGCGGCGGCCCTGGCCGCCTGCGGGCGATGGTCTCCGGCGATGGTTTCGCCGAAAGGCCCCATGTTGGCCGTCGAGGCTCCGGAGCCGATGGGATGGTCGAGCGGCAAGAGCGGCAAGGCCAGTTCTCCAAAACGATAGGCTTCCTCCAGATGAGGGTAGCCCGAGAGAATGAAGCTGTCGACGCCGATGCGGCGATATTCGTCGATCCTTTCGGCCACGGTCGCCGGATCGCCGACCAGAGCCGTCCCGGCGCCTCCGCGCGCCAGCCCCACCCCCGCCCAGAGATTGGGGCTGACCTCCAGCTTGTCGCGCCGCCCGCCATGGAGCCTGCTCATGCGCGCCTGGCCGACGGAATCCATGCGCTCGAAGACCTTCTGGGCCTCGGCGATGGTGGCGTCGTCCAGCCTGGAGATCAGGCGGTCGGCGGCGGCCCAGGCCTCGGCCGTGGTCTCGCGCACGATGACGTGCAGGCGGATGCCGAAGCTGACCTCGCGGCCTTCCTTCTCCGCCAGAGCCCGCACATGGGCGATCTTGCGGGCGACCTCGGCGGGAGGCTCGCCCCAGGTCAGATATTTGTCGATCTGCTTCGCGGCCACGTCATGAGCCGCCTCCGAGGAGCCGCCGAAATAGAGCGGCGGATGCGGCCTCTGGACCGGAGGAAAGAGCAGCCTTCCGTCCTCGATGGCGAAATGCTTCCCCTTGAACTCGACCGTCTCGCCCGCCAGCACGGCCTTGTAGATCTCCAGGAATTCGCGCGTGACCTCGTAGCGCTCGTCATGGCTGAGGAAGATTCCGTCGCCCTTGTTCTCGACGGGATCGCCGCCGGTCACCACGTTGACGAGCAGCCGCCCGCCGGAGATCCGGTCGAGGGTCGAGGTCATGCGCGCCGCCAGAGTCGGCGATTGCAGGCCGGGCCGCACCGCCACCAGAAACCGCAGACGCTTCGTCAGGGGCGCGAGCGCCGAGGCGATCACCCAGCTGTCTTCGCAGCTGCGGCCCGTCGGGAGCAGGGCCCCGTAATAGCCGAGGGAATCCGCCGCCTGGGCGATCTGGGTCAGATAGGGCAGATCCACCGGCCGGCCGCCCTCCTGGACGCCGAGATAACGGCCGTCGCCATGAGTGGGCAGGAACCAGAGAACCTTGATGCGTTCGGGAGCCGTCAAGTCGGACATGATGGAGAGTCTCCTGACAAGCGGCGCTCCGCCCTCCCGACGGAGCGCCTGCGGCCTTCAGCTCCAGGCGTGGAGGGGCGGGTTGACGTCGTTCAGGTAGTAGTTGCCGACGATGGCGTATTTCCAGCGCACCGGATCATGCAGCGTATGGGTGCGGGCGTTGCGCCAATGGCGGTCGAGGTTGTGCTCCGCGAGGGTGGAGCGGGTTCCGGCCAGCTCGAAGAGCTTGTTCGTCGCGAGGACGGCGATTTCGGTCGTCAGGATCTTGGATTCGGCCACCGCCACCTGAGCCTCCGCGACGCTTTCCGGCGTGGCCTGGGCCACGGCGCGGTCGACGGCGCGTCCGGCGCGCTCCAGCAGGGCGTCGGCGGCGTTGGCGCGCACCTGAAGATCGCCCACCGCCTGAATGACGTAGGGGTCCAGGGACGCCTTCTCCACGCCGCTGTCGGCCCAGGGGCGCGACCTGGTCTTCACGAAGTCGATGGTCTCCCTGATGGCCGCCCGCGCGATGCCGAGATCCACCGCCGCCTGGATGATCTGCATGATCGGGCCGTCGGCGGAGGGCGTGGCGTAGCCCTTGTAGCCGGGGACGACATGGGTCTTCGGCGCCTTCACCTTGTCGATGATCACCGTGCCGGAGAGCGTGGTGCGCTGGCCGAAGCTCGACCAGTCGTCGATGACGGTCAGGCCCTCGGCGCCGCGGTCGGCGATGACGTACCAGGCGCGGCCCTCGTCGTCCAGGGCCACGATGGGCACCAGATGCGCCAGAAGCGCGCCGCTCGAATAGAACTTCTTGCCCGTGACGATCACATGATCGCCCGCGTCTTCGAATTTCGTCTCGAATTCGGTGGCCTTCTTCGAGCCGAATTCCGAAAAGGCGTTGCCGAAGCGGGTTCCGGCGAGGATCTCGGCGAAGAGGATCTTCTTCTGCGCCTCGTCCGAGACCGTGTTGATCGCCCCGACCACCGCGAGGTGGTTTTGCGTGATCTGGCCGATGGAGGAATCCGCCTCGGAGATGATCGCGATCACCTGGGCGAGGGTGACGTAGGAGACTCCCGGCCCGCCGTATTCCCTGGGCACGTTGATCGACCAGAGGCCGCTTTGCGAATAGGCGTCGAGCTCTGCGATGGGCCAGATGCGCTCGCGGTCGCGCCGGGAGGAGTCCTTCGCGATCTCCGCCGCGATCTTCCGCGCGACGTCGAGGGCCTCCGCGTCGGAGGCGATGACATGGGCCTTCTCCTTCGGGCGTTCGACCGGAGGCACGGGCTGTCCGAAGCTTGCGGCGTTCTGCAGGATGGTCATGCTGCGACCTCTTTCGCTTGGGGGGATGAGGCGGGAAGATCCGCGCCTCCGAGGTAGAAGGACTTGATGTCGTCGCGGGCGGCGAGTTCGGCGGCGGATCCGGTCAGGACGCTGCGTCCGTTCTCGACCACCACGGCGCGATGGGCGTATTTCAGGGCGATGGCCGAATTCTGCTCGGCGACCAGCAGCGAGAGCCCTTCGGCGGCGTTGATCCGCTTCAGCGCCTCGAAGATCTCGCGGACGACCAGAGGCGCGAGGCCCATGGAAGGCTCGTCCAGCACGAAGAGCCGGGGGCGCGACATGAGTCCGCGTCCGATGGCGGTCATCTGCTGTTCGCCGCCCGAGGTCAGGCCCGCCGCCGTCCGGCGCTTCTGCGCGAGCCAGGGGAAAAGATCATAGACCTTCTCCAGATCGGCTTTCGCCTCGGCGCGGGAGGAGGAGCGGCCCAGAGCCCCCGTCAGGAGGTTCTCCTCGACCGTCAGCGAGCGGAAGCAATGACGGCCCTCAAGCACCTGCACCAGTCCCGCCCGCACCAGATCGGCGGGCGAGCTTTCCGCCACGTCCCGCCCCTCGAAGCGGATCTCTCCGCCCGTGAGCGCGCCGCGCTCGGCGGGCAGGAGATTGGAGACCGCCTTGAGCAAGGTCGTCTTGCCCGCGCCGTTGGAGCCGAGCAGCGCGAGGATCTCGCCCCGGCGCAGATCGAGATCCACGCCATGCAGAGCCGCCACCGCGCCGCCATAGGCCGCCGAGACGTTCCGGACCGAGAGCAGGGCTTCAGGGAGCTTCGTCATGGGAGATCTCCGTTTCAGGGGCGGCTCAGTCGGTGGCGACCTTGTCGACATCCTCGGCGGTGCGGAGCTTCAGCCCCTGCTCGGCCGCGTAGGCCTCGGAGGAGGCTTCGATGATCGGCCGCAGCAAGGCCCAGTCCGGCGCGATCCAGTCGGAGATGCGGTTCCACTTCGCGCCGTCCCACTGCTGGAAGGCCACGAGGCCTTCGCCTTCATGATTGTCCCAGGTGACGTTGATCGAGTGGAAGAGCCCTTCGGCGCCCAGCTCCTTGACGCGCTCCGGCGACAACTGGAGATGCTCGAAGCCCCAGCGGACTTCGTCGCCGGTCAGGGTGCGCTTGCCGAAACGCTCCTGCGCGATGCGCAGCGCCTCGGTGTTGAGGATGCCGTTGACCACGCCGAGGTTATGGTAGACCGAGCCGATGCGGGCCTTGTCCGCGAGATTGCCCTTGCCCGCGCCATAGACCTTCTCGGTCACTTCCTGAATCACGGGGGCTTCGGTTCCGGCGCTCACCGAGACGATGGCGGTGTAGCCCTTGGCGGCCTCTCCGGCGGGGAGGACGTCCTCTTCGGAATTGGACCAGACGTTGCCGATGATCCTGTCCGCCGGGAAGCCGGTGCGCTGGGCGGTGGTCAGAGCCACCGGATTCATCACGCCCCAGCCGCGCAGCACGACGAAATCCGGGCGCTGACGGCGGATCGTCTGCCATTGGGCCTGCTGCTCGTTGCCCGGATGGGCGACCTCGATCTGCGACAGCTCGAAGCCGTATTTCTCGGCGAGAAGCTCGTAGATGGGGATGGTCTCGCGGCCATAGGGCGAGCCGTGATAGAGCACCGCGATCTTGAGATCCTTCAGCTTGTCATGACCGCCCGCGCGCTCGGCGATGTAGTTCACGATGCCCGAGCTTTCGCTGTAGGGGTTCAGCAGCAGCGGGAAGACGTAGGGGAAAACGCGGCCGTCGGTGGTGTCGGTGCGGCCGTGATTCAGCGTGACGAGCGGCGTGCGGTCTTCGGCCACGCGGTCGAGCATGGCGTAGGCGATGCCCACCGAGAGCGGATTCCAGGCCGCGATTCCGGGCGCGCTCTTCAGCCGCTCATAGACCTCCAGCCCGCGCTCGACTTCATATTGCGTCTCGCCCTCGCTCCAGGTCAGCTTGACGCCGTTGACGCCGCCGTCGCGGTCGTTGAGCAGGTTGAGATAATCGATGAAGCCGCCGAAGAAGCCCGTCCCGCCCGAGGCGTAAGGCCCGACGCGATAGCTCTGAAGGGGAAAATGCTGCTCGTCGGCGAAGGCCGGGAAGGCGCTCAGGGCCAGCAGAGCCGCAAGGCTCGCGGATTTCGAGAACTTGAAGAAGGACATGTCCGAAGCTCCGATCAGGAACGAGGGGAGGGGGAGGAGGAGCCGGCGAGGCGGGCGGCGGTCGCGCTCAATCTCGCGCCGATCCGGTCGAGGAGGGCCGCCAGACCCCTGGGCTCCGCGATGAGGAAGAGGATCACCAGAGCGCCGATCACGATCCTCTGGGTCATGTCGAGCACGCCGGAGTCGAAGATTCCGCCGAAGAGAAAGGCGCCTGCGCGGGCCAGCAGCAGCGGAAAGATCACGATGAAGGCCGCCCCGAGGAAGGCCCCGCGGATCGTCGCCAGACCGCCGATGATCACCATGAAGAGGATCTGGAAGGAGCGGTCGAGGTTGAAGCCCGCGGGCTCGACGGTGCGCAGATAGGTGAAGGCCCAGAGCGCCCCCGCCACGCCGATCACGAAGGAGGAGACCGCGAAGGCGAGCAGTTTGGTCTGCGGGACGGGGATTCCTATGGCTCTGGCGGCGGTTTCTCCGTCGCGCACGGCGAGGAAGGCGCGTCCCGAGGCGCTGCGCGTCAGGCGCCAGACGAAGAGGCTCAGCAGGGTCACGATGGTCAGGGAGAAGAGATAGCGCCCCGTCGGCGTGTCGAGCGAGAAGCCCGCCAGCTGAAGCCTGGGAACGGAGATCACGCCCGAGGGATTGTTGTTCGAGAACCAGCCGAATTTGCTTAGCGCCCATTGGACGAAGAACTGCGCCGCCAGCGTCGACACCGCGAGATAGAAGCCCCGCAGCCTGAGGCTCGGCAGGCCGAAGACCACCCCCACCAGAGCCGCCGTCAGCCCCGCGAGGACGAAGCTCACGGGCAGAGGCAGAAAGCCGAGCCGCAGATTGAAGTTATAGGCCGCGAAGGCGCCCACCGCCATGAAGGCCGCCGAGCCGAGCGAGAGCTGTCCGGCGTAGCCCGTGAGGAGGTTCAGCCCCACGGCGGCGAGACTCAGCGCGAGGAAGGGCAAGAGCAGCGCCTCGATCACATAGCGCGAGGCGAAGAGCGGCACGGCCACATAGGCGACCGCCAGGACCAGAGTCAGCCAGATCAGCGCGGCCGAAGGGCGCGGGAGGCTCCGGCGGGAGGTCTCGGGGAGAGCGAGGATCGTCGTCATGGCTCAAACCCTCTCGACGATCTTCTGGCCGAAGAGTCCCGAGGGACGCACCAGCAGGAAGAGCAGCGCCACCACATAGGCGAACCAGCTTTCGATTCCGCCGCCGACATAGGGGCCCAGGTAAACTTCGGCCAGCTTCTCGCTGGCGCCGATGATCAGCCCGCCGACCACCGCCCCGAGAATGGAGTCGAAGCCGCCGAGCAGCAGCACCGGAAGCGCCTTCAGCACGATGATCGAGAGCGAGAACTGGACCCCCAGCCGCGCGCCCCAGAGCAGGCCCGCCACCAGAGCCACGAAGCCCGCCGCCGCCCAGACCGTCGCCCAGATGCGCGGCAGCCTAAGCCCGACCGCCAGAGCGGCGAACTGGTCGTCGGCCACGGCGCGGAAGGCGAGTCCGATCCGGGTGCGGGTGAAGAAGGCCCCGAGCGCCGCCACCAGGCCGAAGGCCACCGCCGCCGCCACGAGGTCGAAGCTGGAGATCAGCAATCCGGCGATCTCCATGGGCTTGTCGCTGATCCCGAGATCCAGCCGGTGGACCTGCGTGCCCCAGAGCAATTGCGCCGCGCCCTCGATGACATAGGCGAGGCCGAGCGTAGCCATGAAGAGCGTGATCGGCGGACGATTGACCAGAGGCCGCAGCACCGTCCTTTCGATGGCGAAGCCGAGGCCGATCATGATCGCGAAGGTCGCGACGAAGGCCAGCAGGAAGGGCGCGCCGTAATTCACCAGACTCACGAAGGTCAGGGCCGCGAAGAGCAGCATGGCGCCCTGCGCGAAGTTCAGCACGCCGGAGGTCTTGTAGATCAGCACGAAGCCGATGGCGACGAGCGAATACATCAGACCCGCAAGGAGTCCGCCCACCAGAACCTCGAAGAAGAAAAGGACTTCATGCCAATCCATCATGCGGCCTCCTTCTGGGGCGGATCGTCTTCGGCGGCGCCGATATAGGCCCGGATGACGGCGGGATCCTTGCGGACTTCGGCGGGCGGGCCGTCGGCGATCTTGCGGCCGTAATCCAGCACCACGACGTGATCCGAGAGGCCCATCACCAGCCCCACGTCGTGTTCGATGAGCAGCACCGCCGCGCCGTGGAGATCCCGCGCCGCGCGCACATAGCCCGCGAGTTCGTTCTTCTCGGTGGCGGTCATGCCCGCCATGGGCTCGTCCAGCAGCAGGAGCTTCGGGCGCGTCACGAGCGCCCGCGCCAGCTCCACGCGCTTC
The DNA here is from genome assembly GCF_028688855.1 of Neomegalonema sp. Taxonomy (GTDB): domain Bacteria; phylum Pseudomonadota; class Alphaproteobacteria; order Rhodobacterales; family Rhodobacteraceae; genus Neomegalonema. The sequence continues at coordinate 74,708 of NZ_JAQTXI010000015.1, forward strand.
TGCAACCCGTAAGGCAGGGTCGCGGCGGCGCGGTCGGCGATCTCCTCCAGATGCAGGAAGGCGAGGATCTCCGACACCCGCGCGTCGATCTCGCGATTCTCGCGGCGGGCGCGGGGGAGGGCGAAGACCTCCTCGAGGAAATTCGCCCGCCGCCGCCAGGACAGACCCGCCGCCACGTTCTCGCGCACGGTCAACCCGCCGAAGAGCGCGAGATTCTGGAAGGTCCGCGCCACGCCCAGAGCCGCCAGCTTCTCGACGGGGATCCGCGCGAAGCTGCGCCCTTTGAGCCGGATCTCGCCGCGGTCGGCCTGATAAAGCCCGCTCGCGACGTTGAGCAGCGAGGATTTCCCGGCGCCGTTGGGGCCGATCACCGCGCAGATCTCGCCCGGCTTCACCGCAAGGCTCACCTCCGTCAGAGCCGCCACGCCGCCGAAGGAGAGGTCGATCTCCTTCAGCTCAAGCAAGGCGCCCTGATGTCCGGAGGCGATCCTCTCCCCAAGGCCGCCGACCGCAGTCGGGGCCTCGTTGCGGGGCTTCTCGGGCGCAAAGGGAGTCCGTCGCGCCTGAAAGAGGCGCGCGTCCGCCAGAAGACTGGTCATGGAGCGATCCTTGATCGAGAGCCCCGAAGAGGAGGAACGTCCTTATTCAGCCGCGACGCGTTCCCGCCGCGCGGCTTCGAGCTCGCGCACCAGAGGGATCACCCGCTCGCCGAAGAACTTCACCTCCTCCTGGAAATGCAGGAAGCCCAGCAGGATCAGATTCGCGCCCGCGTCCTTGAGGTCGAGGATGCGTTCGGCGATCTGCTCGGGCGTGCCGATGAGGTCGCTGCGGAACCCGTCGTTATATTGCACGAGGTCTTCGAAGCTGGATTTCGCCCAGTTGCCTTCGCCTTCCGGCGAGGCCTTGCCCGCGTTCCTGACCTGGCCCGCGAAGCCCGCCACCGCCTCGGGATTGGCCTTGGCGATGATCTCGGCGAGGGTGGATTTCGCCTCGGCTTCGGTTTCGCGGGCGATGGCGAAGGCGTTCACGCCGATCTTCACCTGATGGCCGTTCGCTCTGGCCTTGGCGCGGATGTCGTCGACCTGGGCCTTGAGGCCTTCCGGCGTGTTGCCGTTGGTGAAATACCAGTCCGAGACCCGCGCGGCCATGTCGCGCGCCGCCCGCGAGGAGCCGCCCTGAAAGATCTCCGGCTGAGGATCGAGGGGCTTGGGCTTCAGGGAATAATCGCGGAAGCGGTAGAAATCTCCGGCGAAGGTGAAGCTCTCTTCGGTCCAGATGCCGCGCAGCGAACGGATGAACTCCTCGGAGCGGCGGTAACGCTCGTCATGATCGAGCCAAGGCTCGCCGATGGCGGCGAATTCGCCCCGGAACCAGCCCGAGACCACGTTCACCGCCACGCGGCCTTTGGTCAGGTGGTTGATGGTGGCGATCTGCTTGGCCGCGAGGGCGGGCGTCCAGGGGCCGGGCAGGATCGCCGCGATCACCTTCAGGGTCTCCGTCGCCGCGAGCAGCGCATGGCTGAAGGAGACGGATTCATGCTGGTTGTCGGCGCCGTATCCGGCGGTGAAGCGGATCTGGCTCAGGGCGTATTCGAAGCCGCTGGCCTCGGCGATCCGCGCGAGCTCGATGTTGTAGTCGATGTCCCAGCTGGTGCGCTGCTCGATGTCGGAGATCACCAGTCCGCCCGAAACGTTGGGCACCCAATAGGCGAATTTCAGAGGAGCGTCGGTCTGGTCGTCACGGGAAGCGGCCATGAGGGCCTCCATCTGTTGAAAGGGCGAGGGGATCAGGCGCTCAGAGCCACCGCCGGCCGCGACGCGCGGCGGGCGGAGAGAGAGGCCTCCAGCAGGAAGGCGGCTTCCTCGGCGGCCCGCTCGACGCGCTCGGCGAGGCTGTCGGAGACGCGCAGGGCGTCGATCTCGCCTTCCGTGGCGAAGACGAAGTTCGGAACCGTCACCGCCCGGAAGAAGCCGAAGAGCGGCCGGAACTGATGTTCGCCGACGAGGCCGTGCAGCGGCGCTCCGCCCGTCGCGGAGAGCAGGACCACCTTGCCCGCCAGGGCGTCGCGGTCCACGAGGTCGAAGAGATGCTTGAAGGCGCCCGGATAGCTGCCGCGATAGACCGGCGCGCCCACGATCAGCAGATCCGCCGTCTCGACGCGCCGGAAGACGGCTTCTTCTGCGGCGGAAAGCTCTTCGCGGCTGAAGCGGGTGAGCAGCGCCCTGTTCTCCGAGAGGTTCACGCGCTCGACGCGTCCCTTGACGCGGCGGAGGGCGGCCTCGGCGAGCCGGTCGAGCAGATGTCCCGTGCGCGAGGCGGCGTTCGGGCTGCCGTTGACGACGACGATGGTTTTCTCAGAGGCCATGACTTCCAACCTGCGGTGAGCGATCCAAGTTGGGGAGAGATATGGCAATCCTCATGCCAGCGTAAGAAAATAAACGAATTCAAGGAGATCGCCCTCCGGCCCCGTGAATCCGCTGTGGAGATCCCGACAGATCCGCTCCCGGACTGTCGGTTTTCCGACAATTCGCGCGAAGCCCTGCGGTTCATCGGAGCTGATCGCGGCTAGATCCCCTGATTTCTTCCTCCCGGCATAAGCTCATGCGATGAAAATATGAAAACATCTTCCGTCGGGCGCTTATCCTGAGCCGCGAATTCAGAGCGAGGCGCGACGCCATGGCGGCCAGGACGTCACCTTTTCAGGCGCAAGGCGGAATCCGGACGGCCGAGATCGGCCGCAGCCGCATCCTCGCCTTCGACGAACCCACCCGCGCGGCGCTCAAGACCAGCATCCGCGCCACGGCCATGATCCTCGCGGACCCGGCCTCGCGGGCGATCCAGGAGGATCTCGACCGCCTCGCGCCCAGCGACATGACCGTGCTCGTCCTCGGCGAGACCGGCGCCGGAAAGGAGCTGGTGGCGCGTTATCTCCACGCCAACAGCCCCCGTCGCGAAGGGCCCTTCGTGGCGGTGAACTGCGGCGCCTTCACCGAGAGCCTCGCGGAGGCCGAATTGTTCGGCCATGAGAAGGGCGCCTTCACCGGCGCGCTGCGCAATCAGCCGGGCTGGTTCGAGGCCGCCCATGGCGGCACGCTCCTGCTCGACGAGATCGGAGACCTGCCGCCGCATCTTCAGGTGAAGCTCCTGCGCGTGCTCCAGGAGCAGGAGGTGACGCGGGTGGGCTCGCGCCGCCCGGTCGCCATCGACGTGCGCGTGGTGGCGGCCACCAACGTGGATCTCGGGGCGGCGGTGCGCGAGAAGCGTTTCCGCGAGGATCTGTTCTTCCGCCTCAACGTGGCGCGGGTGAACATCCCGCCCTTGCGCGAGCGGCCTTCGGACATCGCGCCTCTGGCGCGCCATTTCCTCGACCTGCGCAGGGCCCGCGCCGGACGCCCCGATCTGGAGTTTTCCCCGGCGGCTCTGGCGGCTCTGGAGCGCCACAGCTGGCCCGGCAACATCCGTGAACTGGAGAACGTCGTCCAGAGCGCCCTGCACATGGCGCGCGGCCCCATGATCGAGGCGGGGGATCTCAATCTCGCGGCGCATCTCCCGCGCGAGGAGGCGGCGGGCGGCGGGCTGGAGGAGCGCGTGGCCCTCGCCCTGCGCAAGGCGGCGGCGGCGGGAGAGCCGGAGATCTTCCAGCGCACGCTCTCCAGCCTCGTGCGTGCGGCCTGCGAGCTGTCCGGCGGCAACCAGGTGCGGGCGGCGGCGCTTCTGGGGATCCCGCGCCACAGTCTGCGCACGCATCTGACCCAGATGGGCATGCTGGAGCCCGGACGGCGCGGCGCAGAGGCCCGGCGCGCAGCGCCCGAAGAGCCTCGCGTGCTGAACATCGGCTATCAGAAATACGGCGCGGGTTCGATCCTCAAGTCCAAGGGCACTCTGGAGCGTCGGCTCGCCGAGCGCGGAATCCGGGTCTCCTGGACGGAGTTCAGCGCCGGACCCCAGCTTCTGAAGGCGCTCGGGGCGGGGGCGGTGGATTTCGGCGCCACCGGAGAAGCGCCGCCGATCCTGGCTCAGGCGGCGGGGGCCTCTCTGGTCTATCTGGCGCATGATCCGCCCGCGCCCAGAGGCGAGGCCATCCTCGTGCGCGGCGACAGCGGCCTGCGGGACGCCTCCGGGCTGAAGGGCAGGAAGGTCGGGCTGAATTTCGGCTCCAACGTGCATTATCTGCTGATCCGGGCCCTGCAGCGCCATGGCCTGACGCTCGACGACGTGCGGCAGGTCGATCTTTCGCCCGACGACGAGCCCCTGCGGCTTCTGGAGAACGGCGAGATCGACGCCTGGGCGATCTGGGATCCGATCCTCAGCGCGGCCTTGCACGCGGCGGATGTGAAGGTGTTGACCGACGGCGGAGATCTGGCGCCGAACCGTCAGTTCTATCTGGGGCGGCCCGCCTATGTGGCGGCGAACGGCGAGACCGTCGCGACCCTGCTGCAGGAATTGCGGACGGCGGGCGAACAGGCCGTGCGTCATGCGCCGGGCATGGCGCGGATGCTCGCGCAGGAGATCAAGCTCGACGCCATGGCCGTCGAGACGGCGCTGCGGCGGATGAGCTTCGGCGCCAATCCTCTGGACGACGCCGTGGTGGCGGAACAGCAGCTCGTCGCCGACCGGCTGTATGAGAGCGGTCTTCTCGCAGCGCCGATTCTGGTCAGCGACGCCGTGGCGACTCTGGGGCGCTGAGGCCTTCGGGCGGGCGCGGCGCGGAGCTCTTCAGCCTGCCGGATCGCCGCCGATGGCGCGGTCCAGATGGGTGTAGCCGCCATCGGGGAAGATCCATTGCCCCGTCGTATGGCTGGAGCGCGGCGAGAGCAGGAACACGCAGGCGTCGGCGATTTCGCGCGGCTCGGTCATGCGCCGCCCCAGGGGGATGCGCGAGGCGATCTTCGCGAGTTGCGCCTCAGGATCCGGCAGAGACTCCAGCCAGCGGCGATAGAGCGGCGTCATGGATTCGGCCACCACCACGGCGTTGACCCTCACGCCGTCCTTCAGGAACTCCACGGCCCATTCGCGCGTCAGCCCGAGTTGCGCCGCCTTGGCCGCCACATAGGCCGAGGTTCCGCCCTGTCCGGTCAGGGCGGTCTTGCTGGAGACGTTCACCACGGCGCCTGTCGAGGCGCGCAGATCCTCGCGCAGCAGATGGACCATGGTGTAATAATGGAGAAGATTCTGGTTCAGGCTGGCGCGGAAGGCCTCGGGCCCCTTGTCGAGGCCCACGCCGTCATTGGCTCCGGCGTTGTTGACGAGGCCGTAGATCCTCCCGACTCTCCGCCGCGCCTCCTCGACCGCCGCGACGCAGGCGGCGTCCTCCGAAAGCTCGACCTGCACGAACTCCGCCCCCGTCCGCGCGAGCCATTCCGCGTCCGGCGGGCGGCGGGCGAGGATGACCGGCTTCGCGCCTTCCTCGGCGAGAACCTCCGTGATCGCGGCCCCGATTCCGGAGCCGCCGCCCGTGACGATCACCGCCTCGCCCTTCAGACCCAGATCCATCACGCGCCCCGGAAAAGATAGGTCGCCAGAGATTCCGGCTTCATCTCGATGGAGAAGCCCGGCAGGCTCGGCGGCATGTAGGCGGCGTTCCGGATCACGCAGGGATCGAGGAAATGCTCGTGCAGATGATCCACATATTCGATCACGCGGCCCTCTCGGGTTCCGGCGATGCACAGATAGTCGATCATGGACATGTGCTGCACATATTCGCAGAGCCCCACGCCGCCCGCATGAGGGCAGACCTTCAGGCCGTATTTCGCGGCCATGAGCATCACCGCCAGCACCTCGTTCAGCCCGCCGAGCCGACAGGAATCGATCTGCACGACGTCGATGGCGCCTTCCATGATGAACTGCTTGAACATGATGCGGTTCTGACACATCTCGCCGGTGGCGACCTGCACCGGCGCCACGCCCTGACGGATGGCCTTGTGGCCCGCCACGTCGTCGGGACTGGTGGGCTCCTCGATGAACCAGGGGTTCACGAAGCTGAGTTTCTTCACCCAGTCGATGGCCTGATCCACCTCCCAGACCTGGTTGGCGTCGATCATGAGATTCACGTCGGGTCCGACCGTCTCGCGGGCGATGGTCAGGCGGCGGACGTCGTCTTCGAGATCGCGCCCGACCTTCATCTTGATATGCCTGAAGCCCGCGTCCACCGCTTCGCGGCAGAGGCGACGCAGCTTGTCGTCGTCATAGCCGAGCCAGCCCGCGCTGGTGGTGTAGCAGGGATAGCCCTCGGCTTGCAGCGTCGCGATGCGCTGGGCCTTGCCTTCGGCCTGCCGGGTCAGGAACTCCAGCGCCCATTCCGGCGTGATGCAATCCGTGAGGTAACGGAAGTCGATGCAGCGGACCAGCTCCTCAGGCGACATCTCGGCGACCAGAAGCCAGACCGGCTTGCCCTCGCGCTTGGCCCGGAGATCCCAGACCGCGTTGACCACCGCGCCGGTCGCCAGATGGATGGCGCCCTTGTCGGGGCCGATCCAGCGCAACTGGCTGTCGGAGGTGACATGACGCCAGAAGCGGCCCATGTCGGCGGCGACCCAATCCATGTCGAGCCCCACCACCAGAGGCCGCAGGGCCTCGATGGCCGCGACGCAGATTTCATTGCCGCGTCCGATGGTGAAGGTGAGGCCATGGCCTTCCAGCGTCCCGTCGGTCTCCAGAACCACATAGGCGGCGGAGTAATCCGGATCGGGATTCATGGCGTCCGAACCGTCGAGCTTCGCGCTGGTGGGAAAGCGCACGTCGAGCTTGCGCAGGCCGGTGATCTTCATGTCCGCACGACTTTCTGGGTCTGGACGCCGAGTCCGTCGATTCCGAGGCGCATGGTCTCGCCGCCCTTGAGATAGACTGGCGGCTTCTGTCCGAGCCCCACGCCCGGCGGGGTGCCCGTCGAGATCACGTCGCCCGGCTGGAGCGAGAGGAAGCGCGAGACATAGGCGATGATCTGCGGAATCCTGAAGATCATCGTGCGGGTGGAGCCGTTCTGATAGCGCTTGCCGTCGATCTCCAGCCACATGCCGAGATCGTCCACATCGGGGATTTCATCCGGCGTCACGAGCCAGGGGCCGAGCGGGCCGAAGCTGTCGAAGCCCTTGCCCTTGTCCCAGGTGGCGCCGCGTTCGAGCTGCCATTCGCGCTCCGAGACGTCGTTGACGACGCAATAGCCCGCGACATGGGCCGGAGCCTCGGATTCGGGGATGTATTTCCCGCCCTTGCCGATGATCACGCCCAGCTCCACCTCCCAGTCGGTCTTGACCGAACCGGGGGGGATTTCGACATCGTCGTCGGGGCCGCAGATGGCGGAGGTCCATTTGTTGAAGACCACCGGCTCGGCGGGCACGGGCATGCCGCTTTCGGCGGCGTGGTCGGCGTAGTTCAGGCCGATGCAGATGAATTTCCCCACCCGCCCCACGCAGGGCCCGAGGCGCGGCGCGCCGGAGACCGGAGGCAGGCTTGCGGGATCGAGCGCGGCCAGCCGCGCCAGCCCTTCGGGCTCCAGCGCCGCTCCGGCGAGATCCTCGACATGGGCCGAGAGATCGCGCAGACGGCCCGAGTCATCCAGCAGGCCGGGCTTCTCCTGACCCTTCGGGCCATAGCGCAAGAGTTTCATGTCCGTCTCTGAAGCAAGGGGCCGGGGACCGCGCAGGCCCCCGGCGAGTTGGGAAAGGAAGTCAGTCGTAGAGAACCGCCGAGATCTCCGGGTCGTCGATGTTCTTGGCGTCGTACCAATAGAAGCCGGTGTCGATCTTGGCTTCAACCGTTTCGCCGCGGCTGGCCGCGAGGGCGGCCTTCACCGTCTCGTAGCCGATGCCGACCGGATTCTGCGTGATGGCGCCGGCCATCAGCCCGCTGCGGATGGCGTCGGTCTGGGCGCGGCCCGAGTCATAGCCGACGATCACGACGTTCGCCTTCATCTCGCGCACGCCGTTGACCACGCCCACCGCCGAACCTTCGTTGGCGCCGAAGATTCCCTTCAGATCGGGATTGGCCTGAAGGAGGGTCTTGGTGATCTCGGTGGAGCGCAGATGGTCGCCGCCGCCATATTCCACGGCCACGATCTGGATGTCCGGATGGGCCTCGCGGATGCGGTTGACGAAGCCGTCGCGACGGTCGATGCCGGTGCGCGAGGTCTGGTCATGCACCACCAGAGCCACCTTGCCCGAGCCGCCGATCAGCTCGGCCATCTTGTCGGCGGCGAGGGCCGCGGCGGCGATGTTGTCGGTGGAGGCGGTGGCGACGGGAATGTCGCTCTCGACGCCGGAGTCGAAGGCCACGACCGGAATTCCGGCGCTCCGGGCCTGACGCAGCAGCGGAATGGCGGCCTGGCTGTCGAGCGCCGCGAAGCCGATGGCGGCGGGCTTCTTGGCGAGGGCGGCGGCCAGCATGTCGATCTGACGATCCACCTGGGTTTCGTTGTCGGGGCCCTCGAAGGTGACCTCGACGTTGAATTCGGCGGCGGCCTTGTCGGCTCCGGCCTTCACGGCCTGCCAGAACTGGTGCTGGAAGCCCTTGGAGATCAGCGGAATATAGGGCCGCTCCTGAGCCGCCGCCATGCCGGAGGCGCCGAGCGTCAGGGCGAAGGCCCCGGCGAGGCTCATGAGAAGGGTTCTGCGTTTGACGGACATGGGTTTCCTCCTGAGGTTCTTTTTCGGATTTATCTGGTTCCGCCGCGCCGGAGCTGGTCGGCGTAGACGGCCACGATGATGATCGCGCCGGTGATCACGGTCTGCCATTCCGGCGCGACCGAGAGGATCCGCAGGCCGTTGGTCAGCACCGAGATGATCAGCGCGCCGATCAGCGTGCCGAGGATGGTGCCGCGCCCTCCCGCGAGGGAGGTGCCGCCGATGACCACCGCCGCGATGGCGTCCAGCTCGTAGCCCTGCCCGAGGGCGGGTTGAGCCGAATTCAGACGGCTGGCGATGAGCAGTCCGGCCACGCCGCAGATGGCGCCCGCGAGGGCGTAGATGGCCATCTTCCAGCGGTCGACGTTCACGCCCGAGAGCCGGACGGCCTCTTCGTTGGACCCGAGCGCGAAGCAGTAGCGCCCCAGCACCGTCCGCGCGAGGATGTAGCTCGCCGCCCCCGCCACGAGGAAGAGGATCAGCACCCCGTTCGGCAGAGGCAGAGCCGGCAGGATCTTCCCGACGAGGCTGCCTTGCGAGATCTCGGTGAAGCCGGGGGTGTCGTTGAAGTAGATCGGGCGGCCGCCGGTGACGATCAGCGACAGGCCCTTCAGGATCAGCATCACGCCGAGCGTGGCGATGAAGGGCGGGATCTTCATCTTCGCGACGAAGGTTCCCGAGGCCAGCCCCACCAGAGCCCCCGTCCCCAGCGCGGCCAGCACGCCCAGAGGCAGGGGCACGCCGCCCCAGGTCAGGACCACGCCCGTCATGACGGCGCAGAAGGTCATGAGCGTGCCGACGCTCAGGTCGATGCCGCCGGTGATGATGACCAGGGTGGCCGCCACCGCAAGGACTCCGTTCACCGAAGTCGCCTGGAGGATCGACATCATGTTGGTGGTCTGCATGAAGTTCGGCGAGGCGAGCGAGAAGCCGATCAGCAGGGCGATCAGACTGGCGAAGGCCAGAAGCTTCTGCTGCGCGGCGCCCGAGATCAGGGTCCTGGTTTCGGTCGATGGGTTCGGCATGGGGGTTCGTCCCTTATCCTGTCGCTTGCGCCGACTCGCGGCGGATCGCCAGAGCCATGATCTCTTCCTGACTCGCGCCGCCCGGCAGGAAGCCGGTCAGACGCCCCTCGCACATCACCGCGATCCGGTGCGACAGACGCAGGATCTCCGGCAATTCGCTGGAGATGACGATGATCGCCTTGCCTGCGGCGGCCAGCTCCTCCAGCAGGCGGTAGATCTCGGCCTTCGCCCCGACGTCCACGCCGCGCGTAGGTTCGTCGAAGATCAGAACCTCGCAATCGCGCAGCAGCCACTTCGCGATGACCACCTTCTGCTGATTGCCGCCCGAGAGCAGCCGCGCCTCCTGAAGATCCGAAGGCGTGCGGATGCTCAGCGTCCTGATGTAGTCGCGGGCGATCCGCGCCAGAGCCCCTTCGTCGATGCGCCCGAGGCGGTCGGCGTGGCGCGAGAGGCTGGTCATGGCGACGTTGGCCCGGACGTCCATCCCCAGCGCGAGGCCGAATTGCTTGCGGTCCTCGGAGAGATAGCCGATTCCGGCGGCCACGGCGTCCTTCGGGCTGCGGATCTCGACGGGGCGCCCCTGCACGAGGATCTCGCCCGAGTCGCGCGGATCGGCGCCGAAGATCGCCCGCGCGACTTCGGTGCGTCCGGCGCCCATCAGCCCCGCGAAGCCGAGGATCTCGCCCTTCTTCAGGCTGAAGCTCACGTCGCGCAGATCGGGACGGCGGCTGATTCCGCGCACTTCGAGCGCGGTCTCCGCCCGGGAGAGATCGGGCGCCGGGGGGCGTTCATCCGAAATCTCGCGGCCGACCATCATCGAGATGATCTTCGAGATGGGAGTCTCGGCCGCCGCGACCGTGCCGACCCAGGCGCCGTCGCGCATGACGGTGACGCGGTCGGCGATGCGCTTGATCTCGTCCATCTTGTGGCTGATGTAGACGATCCCCACGCCCTCCGCCTTGAGCTGGCGGATGATGGCGAAGAGGTCGGCGATCTCGGCGTCGTTGAGGGCGGCGGTGGGCTCGTCCATGATCAGCGCGCGCGAGCGATGCGACAGCGCCTTGGCGATCTCGACCATCTGCTGACGCGCGATGGTCAGCCGCCCGACCAGGGCGCGCGGATCCATGGGGGCCTTCATGCTGCGGAAGAGCGCGGCGGTCTCCTCGTTGAGGCGCTTCTCGTCGAGCCGCCCGAAGGAGAGGCGCGGCTCTCGACCGATCCAGATGTTCTGGGCGACGGTGAGGTCGCGCATCAGGGCGAGCTCCTGATGGATGATGCCGATCCCGAGATCCTGCGCCGCCCTGGGCGAGGTCAGGAGGGCCTCGCGCCCCTCGACGAGGATGCGCCCGCCATCCGGGACGTAGACTCCGGAGAGGCATTTCATCAGCGTGGATTTCCCCGCGCCGTTCTCGCCCATCAGCGCATGGACCTCGCCCGGACGCAGATCGAAATTCACGCCCTTGAGCGCATGGACTCCGGGGAAGCGCTTGTCGATTCCCTCCATCCTGATGAGATCAGCCATGATCCGCCCCGTAGAACCGCGCGGCGTTCGCGCCCAGGATTCCCGCGCGCTCGGCGAGGGAGAGATCGCGCAGGAGCGCTTCGGTCAGACGCAGCCAGTCTTCGTAGGAGGCCGCGAGGGTGAGCACCGGCCAGTCGCTGCCCCAGATCAGCCGTTCGGCGCCGAACAGCTCCAGCAGAGGGTCGAAGACCGCATGCAGGGCGGGCAGGGGGTCCCTGCGCTGTTCGGGCGAGAACTCGGTCAGCAGCCCCGAGAGCTTGCAGTGGACCTGCGGATGCGCCGCCAGAGCCGCCATGCCTGCGCGCCAGGCCGTCAGCTCGCCCGGCTGCGGCTTGGCGGCGTGGTCGATCACGAGCGGAAGATCCGGATGCGCGGCGGCGAAGGCCTCCAGAACGCCCAGATGACGCTCCGTCGCGAGGGCGTCGAAGCGCAGGCCGAGGGCCTTCAGCGTCGCCAGAGCCTCCGGGCGGGGGGCGGTCAGGAGCCAGTCCGTGCGCGCGATGTCCTGGAGCATGGGCCGCACGCCCTTGAATTTCGGATCGGCGGTCAGATGGCGCAGATCCTCGGCGGCCTCGGGCGAGGCGAGGTCCACCCAGCCCACCACGCCCTTGATGCGCGGATTCCCGCGCGCGAGGTCGAGCAGGAACTCCGTCTCGGCGAGGGAATCCGCCGCCTGCACGAGGATGACCTCGGCGTCGTCGGGGGCGTGCTCCGGCAGGAAGTCGCGCCGCAGGGGCTGCAGGGCGCCGCCTTCGCCCGCGAGCCAGCGATAATCTCCGCGATCCAGCCGCCAGAGATGACGATGAGCGTCGAGGATCCGCATCTCCAGGCCTCCTTCCGGAATTCCGCGCGGCTGGGGGTCAGATGGTGACGCCGCCGTCCACGAGGACGGCCTGCCCGCTGACGAAGCGGCTCTCGTCGGAGAGAAGATAGACCACCATCGGCGCGATGTCCTCGACCGTCGCGAGGCGTCCCATGGGCTGGCGGGCGATGAAGTCCTTTTCGGCCTGGACCGGATCGGCGGCGGCGGCGATGCGTCCGCGCAGCGAGGGCGTGTCCACCGTGCCGGGGCAGAGCGCGTTGCAGCGGAGCCCCTGCCTGACGAAATCCGCCGCCACGGCCTTGGTCAGCCCGATGACGGCGGCCTTGGTCGCGCCATAGGCGGTCCGGTTGGGAAAACCTTTGATCGAGGAGGCCATGGAGGCCATGTTCAGGATGCTGGCGGTTCCGGTCTCGGCGGCCCTGGCGAGCATCCCCGGCAAACAGGCCCGCGTGAGCCGCATCATGGCCGTCACGTTGAGGTCGAGGCTGAAGGCCCAGGCCTCGTCGGAGATCTCGAGGATCGTTCCGTGATGGACGAAGCCCGCGCAGTTGAAGAGTCCGTCCAGCGGCCCGACCTCGGCGGCCGTCGCGAGGACGGCGGCGGGATCGGTCACATCCAGCGGACGCGCCTCGATTCCGTCGAGGCCCTTGAGCAGATCGGGGTTCAGATCGGTGGCGACGACTCTTGCGCCTTCGGCCGCGCAGGCGAGCGCGCTCGCCCGTCCGATGCCCTGGCCCGCCGCCGTGATCAGAATCGTCTTGCCCTTGAGCCGCATCGGGATCCTCCCAGATCCTGCGCTCCTTTCCGGATGCGCATTTCTTATATGAACTATATATTCACAGATGAACGCTTGACGCAAGGGTTTATTTCGGCTGGATTTCACCGGGGCCAGGCCGAACCGCAACGGGGAGACGCATGACGCTGCAAGAGGACATGGAGGAGATCGAGGGGGGGGGCTCCTCCTCGGGCCGCTATCGCGCTCCGGCGCTCGACAAGGGTCTGGACATCCTGGAGATTCTCGCCGCGCAGACGGGCGGGATGACCCGCGCCGAGCTGGTCAAGGCGATGGGGCGGGGCCCTTCCGAGATCTACCGGATGCTGGAGCGTCTGGTGGCGCGGGGCTATGTGGCGCGCATCGAGGGCGGCGACCGCTACGCGCTGTCGATGAAGCTCTTTCTGCTTGCGCACAGCCACCCGCCCTTGCGGCGGATGGCGGCTCAGGCTCAGCCGCTGATGGACCGCTTCGCGCTGGAGACCCAGCAATCCTGTCATCTGGTGTTGCCGGAGGCGGGGGTGGGGATCGTGACGGCTCAGGCCAGCCCCAGGGCGCATTGGGAGTTCCGGGTGCGGGTGGGGGCTCAGATCGACCTCTTCGAGACGGGATCGGGACAGACCCTGCTCGCCTTCCAGCGCCCCGAGCGCCGCGCCGAGACCCTCGCGCAATGGGGCGTCTCCGATGCGGAGGCGCGTCTTGCGCCCCTGCTCGGGCATCTGGACGAGGTGGCGGCTCAGGGCTGGCGCGAAGCGCCGTCGCGGCAGCTGGTGGGCGTGATCGACCTGAGCGCGCCGGTCTTCGGGCCTCACGGCGAGGCGGCGGCGGCGCTGACCTGCGCCTACATCGCCCATTACCATGACGCGCCGCCGGTCGGCAGGGCGGAGACTCTGGAGAAGCTCCTGACCATGACGCGGGCGCTCTCTCTGCCGGGGCGCGACGAGGCGGCCGACTGACGGGGCGGAGCCTCGGGGCCCGGCGGCTCGGGGCCCGGCGGCTCAGGGGTTGATCACGCCCTTGCGCAGGATGAAGTTTCCATAGGGCCGCGTTTCGGCGGTGCGGAGGATCGCGTAGGCCTTGCGGGCGCGGTCGTAGAAGGCGAAGCGCTCCAGCGAGGCCGAGGCGACGCCCTCCGCCCCGAAGAGCGGTTCGGCCAGGGCGACGGCCTCGGGAACGGCGGCCGGATCCCCCACGACCTGCATGGTGAGCACGGGGTCGGGCTCGTGGCCGTCGAGGGGCAGCAGCGAGAGCACGGCCTTCAGGGCGCGCAGGGCGTCGCAATCCATGCGCAGGGCCCGCCCGAGGACGGTCGAGCGCGCCACGGATTCCGCCGGGAAATTCGCGTCGCAAAGCACGATCTCGTCGCCGTGGCCCATGGAGGCGAGCGCGGCGAGCGTTTCCGGTCCGAGCATCGGATCCAGACCCTTGAGCATCTTCAGGCCTCCTTGCGGCGCGGGAAGGCCGTCCGGATCTCCGGCGGCCTGGGGCGGGGGATCCTCGCGCCGGAGGCGGGGTCGGTCAAGCGCCCTCCTGCTCGGGCGAGAGGTCTTCGCGCTTGCGCCGGAGGGACATGGTCAGCAGGCCCTGACGGATGTTGTCGATATGGGCGCGCATGGCCTCGGCGGCCTCGGCGTGACGCCCGCTCCGGCAGAGGTCGAGCAGGGCGCGATGCTCGGCGACGGCGCGTTCGCGGGCCCCGGGGACGCCCAGAAGCTGGATCCGGGTGTGCAGGTCGCATTCCGTCAGCAGATTGGCGACGAGGACCATGGTCCTGGGGCTCGCGGCGTGCCGGTGGAGCCGCATGTGGAAGTCCCTGTTGAGGCCGCTCCATCTGGCGACGTCATGGCTGTCGAGCGGCTGGGCCAGAGAGAGGGCGTATTGCTCCTGGACATGTTCGAGCGCGGCGAAATCCCCGGCGGTGAGCTTGCCGATGGAGCGCGCCATCAGCCAGGGCTCCATGAGGCTGCGCATGGAGAACAATTCGTCGATCTCGTCGAAGGTGAGCTCGGCCACCACCGCGCCGCGATGGGGAGACATGCGGATCAGGCCTTCCTTCTCCAGCATGAGGAAGGCCTCGCGCAGGGGGATGCGGCTCATGCCGAACTCCCGGGCGAGCGCCTCCTGACGCAGCTGGAAGCCCGGCGGATAATCCGCGTTGAGGATCCTCTCGCGCAGCTCCTCGAGGGCGGCCATGGCCATGGTCCGATGCTGCATGCTCTTGCCGACGCCCATGGCCCTGGGCCCCGTCTCCAGCCCGGGATGCGGTCCGAGGGCCTCGGTCTCGTCGGTCATGAAACTTGTCCTCCATGCTGGGCGGCGGCTCTGACGACGGCCGTCGGCCCCGGCGAAGCGTTCTACGCCGGGGCCTTCTCTGCTGCAACGCGCGCGGGAGCGGCGCGAAGCCGCCCCCTCCGCCGGCTCAGAGGCTGGCGCCGATCTCGCGCAGCCGCTCGATGACCGGGGCCTTGGGGAGCCAGATCTTGTCGAAGGCCGTGATGAGGTCGGTGGTGTCCTCCTGCCGGATCTCGTGCATGGGCACGCCGGTTTCGCGGAACTTCTCGATCAGGGCGGGTTCTTCTCCGGCGAGGCTGTCGATCTGCTCGTCGAGGACGGTCGTGACCGTCTCGGCGATCAGCGTGCGGTCCGCTTCGGCCATGCCCCTCCAGACGCGTCCGGAGGCCACCGCCGCCGCGGGCATGAAGAGCGCGTTCATCCGCAGGATGGATTTCGCCACCTTGTCGAAACGCTGGTTCCACGAGAATTCGATGTCCGCTTCGAGCCCGTCGACCTGGCCGTTCGACATGGCGTCGAAGACCTGGGGCGTGGGAATGGGCGTCGGGGCGGCGCCGAGGAGCTGGTAGAAGTCGCGATAGACCGGCGTCGGATTGATGCGCAGCTTCATGCCGTTCAGTCCGCCGAGATTCTCGATGGGTCTGGCCGAGAAGACCGTGCGCATGCCGGTGATCGCCCAGCCGAGGCCGATGGTTCCGGTCTCCTGGGGCAGCACGTCGAAGAGCTTCAGCACCTCGGGGTGGCGGACGAATTTCGCCACGGCGTCGGTCGAGCGCACCAGATAGGGCGCGTTGATCGCGGCGATGTGGTTCACCCGCGAGCCGAGTTCGGCGGCCTGGATGAAGCCCATGTCCACGGCGCCGGACTGCAGCTGCTGCATCATCGCCGGTTCGTTGCCGAGCTGGCCGGAATGGAAGACGGCCATGTCGAGCCGTCCGTCCGTCCGCTCCTTGAGCAGCTCGGCCAGACGCAGGGCGGCGTCGTTCCAGGAATGCCCGACGGGCGTGATCAGTCCGAGACGCATCTGGGTGCTCTGGGCGCGCGCGACCATCGGCGCGGCGAGGGTCGAGGCGGCGGCGCCGACGAGCAGCTGACGACGGGAGAGCTTGAACATGGTGTTGTCCTCCGGATTGTTCTAGTTGACGAAGATCAGCGAAAGGGACGGGAAGACCGACAGGATCACCAGCAGCACGCAGGAGATCAGGAAGAAGGGCATGGTCACGAGGAACATCCTGCCCGGATTGGCGCCCGTCGCGGCGGCGGCGACGAAGAAGCAGAGCCCCACCGGCGGCGACAGCAGGCCGAGCACCAGATTGATCACCACCACCACGCCGAAATGATGGGGGTCGATGCCGTAGACTCCGGTGGCGATGGGCAGCAGGATCGGGACCGTCATGATGAGGCCGGGGATTCCGTCGATCACCGTGCCGATGATCAGCAGGATGAGGTTGACCAGCAGCATGAAGACGATGGGGTCTCTGGCGACGGTCTGGATCCAGCCCGCGACCTCCTGGGGCACCTTGCCGAAGACGAGGATCCACGACAGCACGCCCGCCGCCACCACCAGAAACAGCACGATGGCGGAGTAAAGTCCGGCGCGGGTCATGATGGCGGGCAGCTGCGAGAACTTGAGCTGCTTCGTCCAGAACCTGCCGATGATCAGCGCCATGACCGCGCCCACGGCGCCCGCTTCGGTCGCGCTGGCCACGCCCGAGAAGATCGACCCCACGATGACGATGGGAATCGAGAGCGAGGGCAGAGCCGCCCGGACGGTGGCCGCGCGCTGCCGGAGGGTCTGGGGCTCGCTTCTCGGGAATTTCTGGCGATGCCCGATGATCGCGATCACCACGCAGAAGAGGGCGGTCAGGATCAGCCCCGGCACGAGCCCCGCCATGAGCATGTCGGAGACCGACACCTGCGCCATGACGCTGTAGACCACGAACATCACCGAAGGCGGCATGATCGAGCCGAGCATGCCGCCATAGGCGGTCAGGCCTGCGGCGAAGTCCTTGTCATAGCCCTTCTTCTCCATCTCGGGGACCATGATCTGCGACATGATCGCCACCTGGGCGGTGGCCGAACCGAGGATCGAGGCCACGAACATGTTGGCGATGGCGTTGACGTAGGCCAGGCCGCCGCGCAGGGATCCGACGAAGGCCATGGCCATGTCGACGATCTTCTTCGTGATGCCGCCCGCGTTCATGATCTCGCCGATGAGCACGAACAGAGGAATGGCGATCAGGCCGTAGCTGTCGACCGCGTTGAACATCTGGAGGGGGTAGCTCTGGAAGAGCACCGTATCGCCCGAGAAGACCACATAGGCGATGGCCGCGACGCAGAGACAGAGCCCGATGGGGACTCCGACCATCATGACGGCGACGAAGACCAGAAACGTCAGCATCAGTTCACCGCCTCTTCCGCATTGATGGCCAGATCGCGCGTGATCTTCTCGACGAGGCCGAGATCCTCCATGAGGTTGGCGAGGCCGTGGATGATCATGGAGAGCGCGAAGACCGGCAGGATCAGATAGAGGATCCAGGTCGCCCAGTTCAGGGTCTGCGTGCGCTCCGTGTACACGAAGTTGAAGGTCTCTCCGGCGAAGGCTCTGGCGTCGAAGCCCGCTCCGGCGATCCCGGGCGGATCGAACCAGAGCCAGCACATCGCCGCGAGGGCCAGCCCGAAGGCCACGACGATGATCGTGGAGAGGATGCGGCAGATGCGGACTCCGCGCTCCGGAAGACGCTCGGTCATCATGGTCACGGCGAAATCCAGACGCAGGCGCGTCATGGTCGAGGCGCCGATGAAGGTCAGCCAGACCATGCAATAGACGGCGAATTCGTCGATCCAGTAGAGCGGGGCGCCCAGATAGCGCGTCGCGACGTTCAGCAGGATCGCTCCGGCGAGGAGGCTGATCAGCAGCGTGACGGCGGCGCGCTCCAGACCCAGCAGGCCCTCCGAGAGTCTGACGACGACGTCCCATGGTCCGCGTCGCCGCCCCGCCGCATTCATGGCGCGTGGCATGATGGATTCTCCCCCTGACGTTCTTGTCCTGATTTTCCTGAAGCGTGATGTATAAAATCGACGGTGTCAACGCCGTCGCCGGGACGGGCGGCCGTTTCCCGGCGACGGCTCAAGCAGGCTCGGGCGAATCCCCGTCCGGCCGCCTCCCCCGGGAGGCGGACTTCAGGGGCGTCCGGAATTCTCCCGACCGGTGGTCAAGCCCGGGCCGGGCAGGGGGCTCACTTCACGACGAAGCCATGCGCGAAGGGGTCGCGGTCGTCGATGAAGATGGTGTTGTAGCCGGTCATCCGCGCCCATCCGGCGATGGAAGGGATGATCGCAGGCTGTCCGGCGACTTCCGTCGCGGCCTCGACGCGGCCCTTGAAGATCGAGCCGATGATGGATTCGTGGTGGAATTCATCTCCAGGCTTGAGCTTGCCCTTCGCGGCGAGCTGCGCCATACGGGCGGAGGTTCCTGTCCCGCAGGGCGAACGGTCGATGGCCTTGTCTCCGTAGAACACCGCATTGCGGGCGTGAGCGCCTTGCGTCACAGGCGCGCCGGTCCAGAGGATATGCGTCAGGCCCCTGATCTATTGACGGACATAAGGTTTGAGAAATCCGAGATGGGCCGGGACGAGAAGGGATTTTGAGGGATTTGTGCTTTAATTGTCGTCGGTTAGGGGCGAAGCGGTCCGGCCGCCGACGCGCCGCCGAGGTT
>NZ_JAQTXI010000033.1 GCF_028688855.1 Neomegalonema sp.
CCCCGCCGAGATCGTCGCCGCCGAGGTCGTCCCCGAGCCCGTCGCCGCCGCGCACCAGAGCCTCGAAGCCGCCGTCCAGATCCCCGCCGAGATCGTCGCCGCCGAGGTCGTCCCCGAGCCCGTCGCCGCCGCGCACCAGCGCCTCGAAGCCGCCGTCCAGATCCCCGCCGAGATCGTCGCCGCCGAGATCGTCCCCGAGCCCGTCGCCGCCGCGCACCAGAGCCTCGAAGCCGCCGTCCGGATCCCCGCCGAGATCGTCGCCCAGAAGATCCTCGCCGAGGCCGGAATCGCCGCCCCAGCCGCCTTCGAGGTCGCCTTCGAGATCGCCCCAGTCGCCTTCGGCGCCCAGAAGATCCCCGCCGCCCCGCCGCTCGGGCTGCAGCCCCTGGGCGCCCTGCTGAGGAGCGCCGCCGCCCCGAGCGTTCTGGGCGGCCTGAGCGAAGCCGCCGCCCTGGGCGCCTCCCGCCTGACCCGCCTGACCCGCCTGACCCGCCTGGCCGGCGCCGACGCCGTTGATCGCCATCTTGATTCCCCTTTAAGTTTTCAGGCGCCGCGTTTCAGAAAGGCGGCGCCCCATCATGTGTCAAAATGGGATATCCGGACGGCAAAGTCACCAGATATTCTTGAATATGGACGGATTTACCGCTTCTCACCTTTCAAATCTGAGGGATCGCCGGTCATGCACCATTCGGATCTCGCGCCTTTCGCCGATCCGCGCGCTGCGCGCCATCCGGGGCTTTTTCCGCTGGATCCAGCCGAATGGATGCAGATCGACGCGCTTTATCCCGAGCAGATCGCCCGACGCGACAGGCTGCTCGCCGAAGAGCGCGCGGCGGTCTTCGCCGAAACGCCCGGTTCGGAGGCCGCCCAGGCCGAGCTTCTGGAGCTTCTCGCCGGGCATCTGGCCGGGCGTCCCGGATTCGCGCGGGAGGGGCGGCGCATGCGGAGGCCCGATGGTCGGGAGGTCGAGCTCGATTCGGATCGGCCCCTCGCCGTGGCGGGCCGGCTGGTTCAGGAGGATCTCTGCCTCTTGCAGCTTCCGCCCGATCCGGCGCCCGAAGCGGAATATCTCCTGAGCGCCGCCAGCCTCTGCTTTCCCTCGCGCTGGCTGCTCGGCGAGAAGATCGGGCGGCCGCTCACGCCGATCCACGCGCCCGTCCCCGATTACGACGCGGATCTCGCGCGACGGGTGAACCGGGTCTTCGCCGCCCTGCCCGTCGAGCGGCCCGTCTGGCGGGCGAACTGGTCGGCGGCGCCCACAGGAGCGTTGCGGCTGCTCCCGGATCCCGTCCTGAGGCGCAAGGAAGCCGCCCGGGGGCCCTTCTGGCTGAGGGTGGAGCGTCAGACCCTGCGCCGCCTGCCGCAGACGCGGGCGGTGGTCTTCGGCATCCGCGTCCATGCGCGGCCCTTCGCGAGCCTCGCGCCGGAGATCGCCGCCGCGCTGAAGGACGCCCTCGACAGGCTGACCCCCGCCGAGGCCGAATATCGCGGCGGAGAAGAGGCCCGGCGCGGCGCGGTCGCGGAGCTGGAGCGGCTGGCCGCCTCAGGAAGCTGAGGCGGCGGCGGGCTCGGCCGCAGGCGGCGCGGCGACGGGCGCCGCAGGACGCCCCATCGCCTCGACGCCGCGCACCAGCGAATCCATCTGGACCATCTTGCGCTCCTCGCGGCCGGAGGGCAGTTGAATCCCCAGTTCGCGGAACCGCTTGTCGATGGCGAAGCAGAGATCCGAGCGCACGTTCATCATGTCGTCGATGTGGTAGAGGAAGACGCGCAGCTCGAAGTCCAGCGAGAGCGGGCCGAAGCCCATGAAGATCGCCATGGGCGCCGGATAGCGCATCACCCGCGCATGAGACCGCGCCGCAGACAACAGCACGTCGCGGACGCGCTCGGTGTCGGAGCCCGCCACCACCCCCACCGGAATCGACAGGCGCAGGATCGTGTTCTGACGCGTCCAGTTCAGCACGCTGTTCGAGATCAGCGTGGAGTTCGGCACGATCAGGATGGTGCGGTCGAAGAGCTCGATCTCCGTCGAGCGCACGTTGATCCGCTTCACCGCGCCGAGGCGGTTCTCGACCTCGACCACGTCTCCGGCGCGCACGGGGCGTTCGATCAGCAGGATGATGCCCGAGACGAAGTTGTTGACCACGTTCTGCAAGCCGAAGCCCACGCCCACCGACAGGGCGCCCGCCACGATGGCCAGCTTCGAGAGGTCCAGCCCCGCCGCGCCCACCGCCACCAGAAGCGCGATCAGCACTCCCAGATAGCCCACCCCCGCCGTGACGGAATCCCTCAGGCCCGGATCCACCTTGGCCCGGACGAGGATGCGGTTGCGCAACTGCCTCTGGATGAAGCGGCTGATCCCCAGAATCAGCGCGAAGACCAGCACCCCCCACAGCAGATCGCCCAGAGAGATCCGCGTCTCGCCGACGGAGAAGCCCTCGCGCAGCCGCTTGGCTCCGTCCCAGAGATCCTGAAGCGAGGCGCCCCAGATCAGCGCCAGAAGTCCGCCGCCCGCCGTCGCCATGGTCAGGCCGACCAGCAGACTCGCCCACCAGGGCGCGCGCTCCTCGGCCGCCGAGCCCCCCGAACTCCCCGAAGCGGCGAGACGCGCCGCAGCCTCCAGAGCGATCTGGTAGATCAGCGCCCCCATCGCGATCAGGGCCGCGCTGGCCGCCATGCGCGTCAGGGCGTAGATCGCCAGCACGTAGAAGCCCGAAAGCGCCAGAACCGGCGCCGCGATGGCGATGGCGTAGCAGGCGATGCGCAGGGCGTCGCGCAGCCCGAAG
This sequence comes from Neomegalonema sp., assembly GCF_028688855.1. Lineage (GTDB taxonomy): Bacteria > Pseudomonadota > Alphaproteobacteria > Rhodobacterales > Rhodobacteraceae > Neomegalonema. The sequence continues at coordinate 2,787 of NZ_JAQTXI010000033.1, forward strand.
CCCGAAGCCGCCTGACGGGCCTCGTCCTCCTCGGATCCGGGCTCGACGGGCGGCGCGTTGGGATCCACCGAAGCCGCGGGCTCGCGGGGCGGCGGCGCCGTGGAATGCGCCAGACGCGCGAAGAAGGCCGCCGTCAGGAAGACGAAGCCGAACTGCAGGAGCGATTGCGCCTCCCTGCCCCAGCCGGAGGGCTCGCCCAGACCCATGGCCACGTGATCCAGCGCCGTCGCCAGCCCGAGCCCCACCCCCGCCTGAGTGGCCGCCCGCGCCGAGGCGTCGGTCATGTCCAGCAGGCGCGCCGAAGCGTTGTTGGGCGAAAACACCACCTTGGCCAGAGCATGGGCCGCCGCCAGCACCACCACCGCCGCCACCACCGAGGTCAGGATCCCGACGCCCCCCGCCCCCAGGATCCCGCTGGAGATCAGCGCCGTATAGACCACCAGAGCCGCGAAGACCGGCGCCGTCAGACGCACCGCCGCCGCCGCCAGGCCAAGCCCCAGACGCGTCAGGCGGGTGCGGTCCCGCTGGGCGATCAGCGCGTGCAGCCGACGGATCACCCGGCGCTTGATCGCCACGCCGAACAGAAGCGCCCCGAGCAGGCCCGCCAGAAGGGCGGGCGCCGCCTCCACCACCTTCCAGCGCGAGGCCGGAGACAGCGCCTCCGCCATGACGTCGGCGCCGTGGCGATGGAGCCGCGACACGATCTCCCGGCCGCCCGTGATCCAGATCATCGGATTGAGCGGAGAAGGGCCGCGCTCCAGGATGCGGGCGGTGAACTCCTCGCGCTGGCGCTCGGCGATCAGGGTGATGAGCGAATCCGCCCGCGTCACGGCCAGCTCCGCCCGCCGCATGACCGCCTCCTGAGGCGTCGCCTGATTGCGCAGCTCCAGGCGTCGGGCGAAGATCGTCGCGCTCTCCCTCTGGCCCGAGGTCTCGTCCGGAGGAGGCCCCAGAGCTTCGAGCTGGGCCTGAAGCGGCGCAAGGGCCGCTCTGGCGCGGTCGGCGATGTTGCGGGCCTCGGCGCGCTGCTGGTCGAGCGTCTGGCGCCAGCCCGGCGCGAGCTCCGCCGAAACGCCCTCGCGGTCGATGCGCTGGCGCAGCACGGCGTCGGCGTTCTCCCAGAGGCGCAGGCGGGTCTCGGGCGGATCGGGAAGCGGAGGCCCCATCATCGCGCCGGAAGCGGGGACGCCGGAAGCCGGGGCGGCGGCCGCAGGCGCGGCGGGCGGAGGCGCCGCCTCCTGCGCATGGGCCGTCGGCCCTCCCCGGAAGACAGGGGCCGGAACCAGGGTCAGAACCAGAGCCAGAGCCAGACAAAGCCGAAAGATCAGGCCGCGCATGAAGCCTCCGTCCAGGACGCGCGGCCTCCGGAGGGCTTTCCCGACCCTCCGGAGGCGCGCGATCGCATCAGGGAGTCCCCGGTCTAGACGCTCTGCGCCACGTCGGGCAAGGGGGGCGCGTCCGGCTGCGCCTCCAGCCAGGCCGGAACGGGCAGGCCCTTGCCGCGCAGGAAGGCCGGGTTGAAGAGCTTCGACTGATAGCGCGTCCCCGAATCGCAGAGCAGCGTCACGATGCGCTTGCCCGGCCCGAGCTCGCGCGCCATGCGCATCGCCCCCGCCACGTTCAACCCGGAGGAGCCGCCCAGACAGAGCCCCTCCTCCGCCAGCAGCCCGAAGACATGCGGCAGGGATTCGGAATCGGGAATGAGCCAGGAGAGATCCGGCGTCACGCCCTCCAGATTCTTCGTGATGCGGCCCTGTCCGACGCCCTCGGTGATGGAGGAGCCTTCGGATTTCAGCTCGCCGGTCGTGTAATAGCTGTGGAGCGCCGCGCCCTCGGGATCCGCGAGGCCGATCTTCACGCCCTTGGGCTGGAGCGCCAGAGCCACCCCCGCCAGGCTGCCGCCCGAGCCCACCGCGCAGACGAAGCCGTCCACGCGGCCTTCGAGCTGCTCCCAGATCTCGGGGCCGGTGGTCTCCAGATGGGCCTGACGATTGGCGATGTTGTCGAACTGGTTGGCCCAGACGACGCCATGCGGCTCGGTCTTCGCCAGCTCCTCGGCGAGGCGGCCCGAATAGCGCACGTAGTTATCGGGATTCCTGTAGGGCGCCGCAGGCACCTCGACCAGCCGCGCCCCGGCGAGGCGCAGCATGTCCTTCTTCTCCTGGGACTGGGTCTCGGGGATGACGATCACCGTGCGGTAGCCCAGCGAGGCTCCCACCAGAGCCAGGCCGATGCCCGTATTGCCCGCCGTGCCCTCGACGATCAGGCCGCCCGGCCTGAGCAGGCCCCGCCGCTCGGCGTCGCGGATGATGAAGAGCGCCGCGCGATCCTTCACCGAGCCGCCCGGATTGAGGAATTCGGCCTTGCCGTAGATCTCGCAGCCGGTCGCCTCGGAGGCCCTGCGCAGGCGGATGAGGGGCGTGCGCCCGATCATGTGCGGAAGATCGGCGGAGACGCGCATGGAGAAACCTCGGCTCTGGGGACGGCGTGAAACCGCGCCAAGCTAGACGCCGGGGCCGGGAGGGGCAAGCCGCCAGAAGCCGCCCGGCTCATGCGGAATCCGGGAAGGCTTATTCGCCCTCCCGCATCGGCGAGGCTCCGGACAGCCGACGGGCCCCGCTCGGGGGCCCGCAGGAGATGCGCGAAGGTCCGGAGGCTCCGGCGCGGATCAGGCCGCCACGCCGAGGGCGCGCGTCAGATCGAAGATGCGGCGACGCTGGTTCTCGGGGATGGCGTAATAGGCGCGCACGAGGTCCAGAGCCTCCTTGTCGGCGAAGAGGTCCGCGGAGGGCGCGCCCTGGGCGGCCTCGGCGGCCCTGGAGGCCTCGACGGGAGCGCCTTCGGCGTTCAGCGCCTCGTCCATGCCGTCGAAGAAGAAGGAGACGGGCACGCCCAGAGCGCCGGACAGCTCCCAGAGGCGGCTGGCCGAGATGCGGTTCATCCCGGTCTCGTATTTCTGGATCTGCTGGAACTTGATTCCGACGGCGTCGCCCAGCTGCTGCTGGGTCATGCCCGCCATCCAGCGACGATGACGCAGCCGCTTGCCGACATGGACATCGATGGGGTGCTTCATGACGGTGACGTCCTTATGATGATCTGATCGCGAGCCGCCAGGGGCCCGGTTGAAAAGACGTTAAGCAAGAGCGGCGCCAAAGGTTAAAGCTTGGCGTTTTCAAGGAAAATCCGGACAATTCGCCCATGAACGTCCGGTTTACGGCGATATTCCCCGCCCGGAAAGCCTTCCGCGGCGCGGGAGGAGGCGGGCGCAGGACGCCTGCAACGATTTCGAGTCGCAAACTGCGACTCGCCTTGAAAGGGAAAGCCCGTCCGGCTTTCCCCGAGGGAGAGCGGAGCCGCCGCCCCTTCCCCCCCGGCGCGCGACCGCCGAGGCCGTCTTCTCGCCCCGCGCTCGCCCCGTGGAAATGAAAGGGCCGCGCGATCGGGGAAAACGGCTCCCCGATCGCGCGGCCATGTCGGAGGCGGGGCGCCGACGCCTCCCCGGAAGCCGGAGAGGGCGCCTGCGCTCAGTCCTTCCCGGTCCTTCCCGGCGCTTCTCAGTCCTTCTCGGAGCGCGAACGACGCTTGCGCTCGTTCGGGTCGAGCCAGCGCTTGCGCAGACGCACCGCCTTGGGCGTCACCTCCACCAGTTCGTCGTCGGCGATGTAGGCGATGGCCTGTTCGAGGCTCATCCGGATCGGGGGCGTGAGGGTCACCGCGTCGTCCTTGCCGGCGGCGCGGATGTTGGTGAGCTTCTTGCCCTTGATCGGATTGACTTCAAGGTCGTTGTCGCGGCTGTTCTCGCCGATGATCAGGCCCACGTAGACCGGTTCGCCGGGGATGCTGAAGAGCTTGCCGCGATCCTCCAGGTTCCAGAGCGCGTAGGCCACGGCGTCGCCGTCCTCCATGGAGATCAGCACGCCTACGCGGCGCCCCTGGATCGCGCCCTTGTAAGGCGCCCAGCTGTGGAAGACGCGGTTGAGGACGCCCGTGCCGCGCGTGTCGGTCAGGAATTCGCCGTGATAGCCGATCAGGCCGCGCGAAGGCACATGGGCCACGATGCGCGTCTTGCCGCCGCCCGAAGGCCGCATCTCGACGAGATCGCCCTTGCGCTGGCTGAGCTTGTCCACGACCACGCCCGAATAGGCCTCGTCGACGTCGATGGTGGCCTCTTCGATGGGCTCGTGACGAACGCCGTCGATCTCGCGGTAGATCACGCGCGGACGCGAGATCGACAGCTCGAAGCCTTCGCGGCGCATGTTCTCGATGAGCACGCCCATCTGGAGCTCGCCGCGCCCGGCGACCTCGCAGGATCCGTCTTCGGGCGAATCGGTCACGCGGATGGCCACGTTGCTCTCCATCTCGCGCATGAGACGGTCGCGGATCACGCGGGACTGCACCTTGTCGCCGTCGCGGCCCGCCAGAGGCGAATCGTTCACGCCGAAGGTCACCGAGATGGTCGGCGGGTCGATGGGCTGCGCCGGGAGGGCCTTCTCGATGGCCAGATCCGCGAGGGTGTCGGCCACGGTGGCTTCGGACATGCCCGCGATGGCCACGATGTCGCCCGCCTCGGCGCGCTCCACGGGCTGGCGCTGCACGCCGCGGAAGGCGAGGATCTTCGAGACGCGGAAGCGTTCGAATTCGCCGTCCACCGCGTTCATCGCCTTGAGGAAGCGTCCGGATTCGATCACGCCGGTCTCGATGCGGCCGGTCAGGAGGCGGCCCAGATAGGGGTCGGCCTCCCGGGTGGTCGCCAGCATGGAGAAGGGTTCGTCCTTGTGGGCGGCCTGCTTCGGGGAGGGCGTATGCTTCACGATCAGGTCGAAGAGCGGCGTGAGGTTCTCGCGCGGGGCGTCGAGGCTCGCGGCGGCCCAGCCCGAGCGGCCCGAAGCGTAGAGCATCGGGAAATCAAGCTGTTCGTCGGTGGCGTCGAGGGCCGCGAACATGTCGAAGATCTCGTTGTGGACGCGGTCCGGCTCGGCGTCGGGCTTGTCCACCTTGTTCAGCACCACGATGGGCCGCAGCCCGAGGCGCAGGGCCTTGGCGGTGACGAACTTGGTCTGGGGCATGGGGCCTTCGGCGGCGTCGACCAGCAGCACGACGCTGTCCACCATGCCGAGGATGCGCTCGACCTCGCCGCCGAAATCGGCGTGGCCGGGGGTGTCGACGATGTTGACGCGCACGCCCTTCCACTCGACCGAGGTGGCCTTCGCGAGAATGGTGATGCCGCGTTCGCGTTCGATGTCGTTGCTGTCCATCACCCGTTCGGCGACGGCCTGGTGCTCGCGGAAGGAGCCGGACTGCTTCAGAAGCTGATCGACCAGCGTGGTCTTGCCATGATCGACGTGCGCGATGATGGCGATGTTGCGGATATCCATGAAGATCCCGATACGGTGTCTGTTTCGGGGCGGCTTCTATCGGGTTTTTCGCGGTTTCGCACCCGCGAAGAGGCCGCAGCCCGCGTTTTTTCGCGGCGCCACGGCTTCAGGGACGCAAGAGGGCCCCGGCGAGGCCTCAGGCCGTAGCGGCGTAGAGCGCCACGGCGGCCGCGTTCGAGACGTTGAGCGAGGCGAAATCCGCCGCCGCCGAGATCCGCGCCAGGGAATCGCAGGTTTCTTTCGTCAGATGCCGCAGGCCCGGACCTTCGGCGCCCAGAACCAGCGCCAGAGGACGGTCCCTGAAGGGCGCGAGGGCTTCGGAGAGCGGCTTCTCGGCCTCGCCGTCGAGGCCCACCAGCGCATAGCCCATCTTGCGCAGATCCTCCATGGCGCGGGCCAGATTGCCGATCCGCACATAGGGCTGACGCTCCAGAGCGCCCGAAGCCGCCTTGGCCAGAGCCCCGCCCTCGGTGGCGCTATGGCGCCAGGGGGCGATGACCGCCCGCGCGCCGAAGACCTCCGAAGAGCGCAGGATCGCGCCCACGTTATGCGGATCGGTCACGCGGTCCAGCACCAGCACGCGCGGATTGTCCTTGGGCCCGCGCGGCGCGCAGACCTTCAGCCCGCCCCAGTCCAGAGGATCGGTCAGCAGGGCCGCCCCCTGATGCACCGATTGCGGATCCAGAGGCGCCCGGAAGCGGCGAGGATCCGAAATCTCCGGCTCGATCTTCGCGACGTCCAGAGCCTCTTCGAGGCGCATGGCCGCGTTGCGCGTGAGGATCAGACGCCGCTTGACCCGCGCCGGATTCAGCAGCGCGTCGCGCACCGAATGGATGCCGAAGAGCCAGTAGCCGCCTTCGGAAGGGCCATCGGAGCCCTCATGCTCCGCGCCGCCCTCCTCCTCGGAGGATTCGGCGTGGCGGTAAGGGCCCCGGGGACCGCCGCGGCGGTCGGGCCGATCATTCTCAAAGCGGTCGTTCTCGAATCGGTCGTCGGGAGATTCCGGGCGGCGGCTCATGGGGCGTCCTGATCGAAAAGGCCGCTCTGGGCGGCGGCGCGGGGCTTCGGAAGGCCCAGATGCTCCCAGGCGGTTCCCGTGAGCACCCTACCCCGAGGCGTGCGGGCGATGAAGCCCTGTTGCATCAGATAGGGCTCGATGACCTCCTCCAGGGCGTCGCGGGCCTCGGAGAGCGCCGCCGCGAGGGTCTCGACCCCCGCCGGACCGCCGCCGTAATGCTCGGCGAGGCAGGAGAGATAGCGCCGGTCCAGAAGATCGAGGCCCCGCTGATCCACCTCCAGACGCAAGAGCGCCCGATCCGCAAGCTCGCGGGTGATCTTGCCGTCGTTCTCGACATGGGCGAAGTCGCGGACCCGGCGCAGGAGCCTCCCGGCGATGCGGGGCGTGCCGCGCGAGCGGCGGGCGATCTCCAGGGCGCCTTCGGGGTCGATCTGCGCCCCCAGCATGCGCGCCCCGCGAGTCACGATGATCTCCAGCTCAGGCACGGTGTAGAAATTCAGCCGGACGGGGATGCCGAAGCGGTCGCGCAAGGGAGTCGTGAGGAGCCCGAGCCGCGTCGTCGCGCCGACCAGAGTGAAGGGCTGCAAGCCGATCCGCACGCTGCGCGCGGCGGGGCCTTCGCCGATCATCAGATCAAGCTCGAAATCCTCCATGGCGGGATAGAGGATCTCCTCGACCGCCGGATTCATGCGGTGGATCTCGTCGATGAAGAGCACGTCCCGCGCTTCGAGATTGGTCAGGATCGCCGCGAGGTCTCCGGCCTTGGCGATCACCGGGCCGGAGGTCATGCGGAAATTCACCCCCAGCTCGCGGGACATGATCTGCGCGAGGGTGGTCTTTCCCAGGCCCGGAGGCCCGTGGAACAGCACATGATCCATCGCCGCGCCCCGCGAGCGCGCCGATTCGATGAAGACCCGCAGATTCGCCCGCGCGGCCTCCTGACCCACGAACTCCTCCAGCCGCTGAGGCCGGAGGGCCGGATCATGATCCTCCTCGCGAGGGTTGGAATCGAGCAGACGCGGCGGGGCGGCCATGAGTCACCTGCTAGTTTTGAGGCGCCAGCGCCTTGAGCGCCGCGCGGATCAGATCGGAAGTCCCCGCCACGCCCTCGGCGGAGGCCTTGCGGATGGCGGCGGCGGCCTCGGCGGGGGCGTAGCCGAGGTTCGAGAGAGCCGAAAGCGCCTCGGTTTCGGCGCGGCGGCGGGCTTCGGCCTCTTCGTCCTTCGGGGCGGATTTCGCGGTCTTCTTGCGGGCGGCCTCCTCAGGCGGAGCGGCGTCGGCCACCGGCTCGGGGGCTTCGGCCTCCACAGGGGCGCCGAGAGACACCACCCCCGGAGACTTGCCCTTGAGGTCCAGCAGAAGCCGCTGCGCCAGCTTCGGCCCGACTCCCGGCGCGCGGCGCAAGGGCGCGGGATCCTGCAAGGCGATGGCGTGAGCCACGCCCTCCGGCCCGAGCGCCCCCAGAATCCCGAGCGAGACCTTCGCCCCCACGCCCTGGACGCTGGTCAGCAGCTTGTGCCATTCGCGCTCCAGCAGGCTGGGAAAGCCCATGAGCTTCCATCCGTCCTCGCGGACTTCAAGCTCGGTGTAGAGGCTGACGCGCCCTCCCGCCGCAGGCAGAGCGCCCAGAGTCCGGCTGGAGCAATGGACCAGATAGCCCACGCCGCCCACGTCGATCAGCGCATGATCCTCGGCCAGATAGCCCACCACGCCCGTCAATCTGCCGATCATCCCGGTCTTCCCGTCATCTGCGTATCTCCCGCGCGGCGAGGTCTTCGTATCTCGCGGCGCCTCCGCCCTGATAGACGTGACAGATGGCGATGGCCAGAGCGTCGGCGGCGTCCGGCCCCGCAAGCTGGACTCCCGGCAAAAGCGCCCGGACCATGTGCTGGACCTGGATCTTGTCGGCCTTGCCGACGCCCACCACGGTCTTCTTGATCTGGTTCGGCGCGTATTCCGCCACCGGGATTCCCGCCTGAGCCGGAACCAGCAGAGCCACCCCTCGCGCATGGGCCAGCTTCAGAGAGCCCACGGCGTCCACGCTGACGAAGATCTGCTCCACGGCGGCTTCGTCGGGCTTCCAGGCCTCCATGGCTTCGGTGAGGCGCCGATGCAGGTCGCTCAGGCGCTGGGCGAGAGTCTCGCCCTCGGGGGCGCAGAAGCCGTTGCCCAGATGGCGCAGGCGCACGCCCCGCGCCTCCACCACGCCCCAACCCGTGCGGCGAAGGCCCGGATCTATGCCCATGACTCGAATGATGCGTTCCATGACCCCGGACTAGCACGAAGCCGGAACGTGCGCCAGCCTCCCGCTCAGGGCTCCTTCGCGCATTCGCCGAGGCCGCGCAGGGCCTGAGCCTTGGCGGCCTTTTCCTCGGCGATGCGCTTGACGCGCTTGGGGAAGAATTTCGGATTCTCCTCGATGAACTCGTGGATCACCGAAGCGAACCCGCCCGCGCGCTCCTGACGCAGATAGAGATAGCCCGACAAGGCCCCCAGAAAGGCCCCGCAGCAATCCACGATGAGGTCGTTCATGGTGTCCACCAGACCGGATTTCTGCATGTTCGTGCCGAAGGTCTGGTCCATGGCGTATTCGAAGATCTCCCAGATGGCGCCGATGCTCACCGCGAAGGTGAAGGCGAACATGGCGATCAGGGAAGGCGGCGCGGCGTAGACGTCGCCCTTGAACATCATCAGCACGATCACGAAGCCGATCAGCCCGAAGCCGATGGCCGAACCGAAATGCATCACGACGTCCCACCACCAGAAGCGGTTGTAGAAGTCGAAGACCTCGCCGAGGAAGATCGTGCCCAGCACGAACAGCCCGATGGCCGCCACGAAGCTCGGCGGAATGCGGATGTCCGCCCAGCGCTCCACCACGCGCGGCCCGAGGGTCAGCAGGAAGGTGACCACCGAGATGAAGAGCAGACTCCAGGTGCGCTCATAGATCGCCAGCAGCGCCGAGACTCCCAGAAGCCCCCAGAGCCCGTAGAGCACCATCTGCGATCGGCTCAGCTTCATGGCGGGGCTCCGGGATGAGGACAGGGATCGTCAGGGATTCTGGCGCCTTTCCCGATCCGGAGCAAGGCGGGGGGCTTTCCCGCCCCTCGCGGCGCCCGCCCGCCTTGGCGGAGCGGGGCCTATGCGCTATAAGCGCCGCCGAACCACAAGAGGGGCGGATCCACGTCATGACGGCTTCCCGGAAACCCGCGCCGCGCCCGAAGGCGCAGGCGCCGCGCGGCTTGCGCGATTCCTTCGGACCTCTGGCTTCGGCGCGTCGGGCGATGCTCGGGCGCATCGCGGAGGTCTATCATCGCTACGGCTTCGATCCTCTGGAGACGCCCGCCTTCGAATTCGTCGAGAGCCTCGGCAAGTTCCTGCCCGACGTGGACCGCCCTGAAGGCGGCGTCTTCGCCTTCCGCGACGAGGACGAGCAATGGCTCGCCCTGCGCTACGACATGACGGCGCCTCTGGCCCGCGTGGCCGCCCAGCACCGCCTCGAATTGCCGACGCCCTACCGGCGCTACGCCATGGGGCCCGTCTGGCGCAACGAGAAGCCCGGTCCGGGGCGCTTCCGCGAATTCTGGCAATGCGACGCCGACACCGTGGGCGCCCCGAGCGTCGCGGCGGACGCCGAGATCTGCGCCATGCTCGCCGACGCGCTGGAGGCGGCGGGAGTCTCGCGCGGCGATTACGTGATCCGGGTCAACAACCGCAAGGTGCTTTCCGGCGTGATGGAGGCGGCGGGCCTCGCGGGCGAGGACGCGGCTCAGGAGAACCGCCGCGGAATCACCCTGCGCGCCGTGGACAAGATGGACCGCCTCGGCGAAGAGGGCGTGCGGGCGCTGCTCGGCGAGGGCCGCAAGGACGAATCCGGCGACTTCACCCCCGGCGCCAAACTCGCCAGGGAGCAGGCGGATCTGATCCTCGGCTTCGTCTCGGCGGAGCGCGACAGCGGCGCCGCCACCTGCGGCCGTCTGCGCGAACTGGTGGGCGGCTCGGAGACGGGCCTCGAAGGCGTCCAGGAGCTGGAGACCATCGCCGAGATCCTCGACAAGCTCGGCTATGGGCCGGAGCGGCTGAAGATCGACCCCTCGGTGGTGCGGGGCCTCGGCTATTACACCGGACCCGTCTACGAGGCCGAACTCACCTTCGAGATCCGCGACGAGAAGGGCGCTCTGCGGCGTTTCGGCTCTGTGGCGGGCGGCGGACGCTACGACGATCTCGTCATGCGCTTCACCGGCCAGAAGACTCCGGCCACCGGAGCCTCCATCGGCGTGGATCGGCTGCTCGCGGCTCTGGAGGCCAAGGGCGCCCTCGGAGCGGAGACCATCGGTCCGGTGGTGGTGCTGAACCTCGATCCCGCCCATGTCGCCGAGACCATGGCGCTTTGCGGCGAACTCCGCGCGGCGGGGATCCGGGCCGAGACCTTCCTCGGCTCCGGCACCAACATGGGCAAGCAGCTCAAATACGCCGACAAGCGCGCGGCTCCGGCGGCGGTGATCGTCGGCTCGGACGAGCGGGCGCGCGGCGTGGCCCAGATCAAGGATCTGGCGCTCGGGACGCAGCTCGCGGCGCAGATCGCGTCCAACGACGAATGGAAGGCCCAGCCCGCCCAGCGCGAAGTCCCCTTCGGCGAGGTGGTCGCCGCCGTGCGCGAGATCATCGCCCGCGTGAATGGGGCCCGCGTCCAGGGAGGCGCGCGATGAGCCCCCGCATGCTTGCGCCCTCCCTCGCCGCCCCCGCCGATTTCTACGCAGGCGCGGCGCTCGGGCGGCTGAACGCCGTCGAGAAGGCCATGCGCGACTGGCTCCAGACCCAGGGTTGCCCCGTGGTGGCGCCCCCGGCTCTGCTCGACGCTTCGGGCATGCTGCGGCTCTACGGCGAGCGCACGCGCGGCGACGCCTATATCTTCGCCGACGGGCAAGGGGGCGAGCTCTGCATGCGCCCCGACTTCACCGTGCCCATCGCCACGCATCATCTGGAGCGCATGGCGCGGGGCGCGGCGCCGTCGGGGCGCTATTGCTATTCCGGACCCGCCTGGAGCCGCGAACGCGGCGAAGTGCGGCAGGTCGGCTTCGAGATCTTCGGCGGAGACGAGGGAATCGAAGGCGACGTCGAGGCGCTGACCCTCACGCTTCAGGCCCTGCGCATGGCGGGCGTGGCGGCGCCTCTGGTGGAGATGGGCGACACCGCCCTCATCGACGCCGCCCTCGACGCCCTGCGCCTGACCACCGGCGCCCCCCTGCCCCGCGCCCGTCAGACGCGTCTGCGGCGGCATTACTGGCGTCCGGCGCAGTTCCGCGCCCTGATGAGCGCCTATTCCCGTCCGGGCGAAGGGCGCCTCGCCTTCATCGATTCGCTGCCCCGCGTGGCGCGTTTCGCGGCTCTGACCGCGCTCTCGGGCCGCGAGCCCGACGCCGAAGCCCGCGCCGTGCTCGCCGACGTCATCGAGGAGGCGGGCGGACCGCTCATCGGACAGCGTCCGCTTGAGGAGATCGTCGCCCGGCTGCGCGAGGAGGCCGAAGACGCCTTCGCTCCGGCGCTGTCGCAAGCCTCGCTCGCCTTCATGGAGGGGCTGCTCGACATCGATTGCCCCGCCGTCGAGGCCCCCGACCGGCTGGAGGCCCTCGCGAAGGAGACCGGCGTCAAGGCGGAAGCCGCCGTCGAGACCCTGCGCAGGCGCGCCCAGGCCATGAACCGCCTGATCGGCGCTTCGGAGAAGCTGCGCTTCCGGGGAATCTTCCGCTCCAAGATGGAATATTACTCGGGCTTCCTCTTCCGCATCCGCATGAGGAGCGGCGAGAAGATCCTCGCCTCGGGCGGCCGCTACGGCGAGCTGCTCCAGGCCATGGGCGCCCCCCAGAGGATCCCCGCCATCGGCGCGACGATCTTCGCCAACCTCATCGCGCCGCCCGATCCGCGTCCGACCGTCTCGGCGACGGCCGAATCCGCCGCGCCGGACGATCATGCGCTCTTGCGGCTCGGACTGCCCTCGAAGGGGCGTCTGCGCGAGCAGCTCCAGGAGCGTTTCGCCCGGGCCGGACTCACCGTCACCGACGTCGGACGCGCCCGCGAATACGCCGCGCGGCTCGAAGGGCTGAAGGGAATCGAGCTGCGGCTGATGTCGGCGGGCGAGATCGCCCACCGGCTCGCAGCCGGAGAGATCGACGCGGGCGTGACCGGCGAGGATCTCGTGCACGAGGAGGTCGCCGACTGGCGTTCGCGTCTGCGCAAATCCGTGGCCCTGGGCTTCGGACGGGCGGATCTGGTGGCGGCGGCGCCGCAATGCTGGGCCGACGTCTCGGACATGAGCGACCTCGACGACGTGGCCTCGCATCTCTTCGCCGCGACGGGCGCGCCTCTGCGGGTGGCGACGAAATACGTCAACCTCACGCGGGAGTTCTTCGAGGAGCGCGGCGTGGTGAACTACGTCATCGTCGAGAGCCTCGGCGCGACGGAGGCGGCTCCGGGGGCGGGCTCGGCGGATGTGATCGTGGACATCACCTCCACCGGCGAGACCCTGCGCGACAATCACCTGAAGATCCTGACCCATCCGCCGATGCTGGCCAGCCAGGCCTGTCTCTACGCCTCGACCCGCCCCATGGGCGCGCGGGCGGCGGCGGCGCTTCAGGCTCTGGAGGCGCGGCTGAAGGGCTGAAGGGGGGCTCTCCCCCCCTTCTATCCCCGGCGCGAGTCGAAGGGCGCGTCGCGGTAGACGAAGGCGCTGAGCATCAGGCCGAAGGCGCACATCAGCGCGATCATCGAGGTGCCGCCGTAGGAGATCAGCGGCAGAGGCACGCCCACCACCGGCGCCAGACCCATCACCATGGCCATGTTGATCCCGTAATAGCAGAAGAAGGCCATCGCCAGAGACCCCGCCAGAACCCGCCCGAAGCTGTGGCGGATGCGCAGCGCGCTCGCGAGGCACATCCAGACCAGCAGCGTGTAGAGCGCCAGCAGGCTCACGGCGCCGATCATGCCGAACTCCTCGGCGAAGGTGGTGAAGATGAAGTCCGTGCGCTTCTCGGGCAGGAAGTCGAGCTGCGTCTGGGAGCCCGCCATGTAGCCCTTGCCCTCCACGCCCCCCGAGCCGAAGGCGATCATGGACTGATTGATGTGATAGCCCGCCCCCTGAGGATCCTGCGTGGGATCGAGGAAGACCTCGATGCGGCGATACTGGTAGTCGCGCAGCAATTGCCAGTCGGTCCCCTGGGAGGCGAAGACCGCCCAGACCGCCCCTCCGAGGCCCAGAGCCATCAGGATGAAGAACCACCAGCTCGCCCCCGCAAGGAACATCGCCGAGAAGCCCCCGAGCCCCAGCAGAACCGCCGTCCCGAGATCCGGCTGGATCAGCACCAGCGCGCAAGGCGCCGCGATCATCAGCAGGGCCGGAATCAGCCAGAGCAGCCTTCCCGCCCGCACCGGGCCGATGTCGTGGTAATAGCGCGCCAGAGCCAGCACCAGAGCCACCTTCATCAGCTCCGAAGGCTGGAAGCGGACGAATCCGATGTCGATCCAGCGTTGGGCGCCCATGCCCACCACGCCCATGACGTCCACCGCCACCAGACCCGCAATCCCCGCGGAATAGGCCAGATAGGCGATCTTGCGCCAGAAGCGCACGTCCACCAGGGCGATGGCCACCATCAAGCCGCAGCCGACGATGAAGCGCGTCATCTGCTGCTGGGCCCAGGGCGCCTGTCCGCGCCCCACGGAATGCATCATGAAGAACCCGACCGTCGCCACCGCGGCGATCAGCGCGATCAAGGGCCAGTGCAGCCGCAGGAAACGCGCGGGCAGACTCAATCTCTGGCGCGGAGCCTCTCCGAGAAAACTCATCCGGCCCTCCCCTGCGCGGCCTCTTCGGAGGATCCGGCGGCCTCGGAAGGCGGCGGACGGGTCATCAGACGGGTCAGGATGTCGCGCACCATCGGCGCCGCCACCGCCGAGCCGCCGCCGCCATGCTCCACGATGATCGAACAGGCGTAACGCGGATCATGGCGCGGGGCGTAGGCCACGAAGAGGGCGTGGTCGCGCAGATGGCGCGGAAGCTCCTCGTTGGCGCGCACGCGGCGGGCGCGTTCGGCGGCGGTGATGCGCCGCACCTGAGCCGTGCCCGTCTTGCCCGCCATCTCGTAACCCGCCAGCTTGATGCGCGCGTTGTAGCCGGTGCCGCGCTGCTCGTTGCAGACGGCGTCCATGGCGCGCTGCATGGCCTCGACGTGAGGCCGGCGGAAGCCGAGATCCACCAGAGGCTCGGGCTTGACGTCCTCGCCGTTGATCGCCTTGACCAGACGCGGCGTCACGCCATAGCCGCCGTTCGCGAAGGAGGCGGTCATCAGCGCCAGCTGCAGCGGAGTCATCTCGACGTAGCCCTGTCCGATGCTGGCGTTGAGCGTCTGGCCCTGAGGCCAGCCGTAGCCGTATTTCGCCAGATGCCAGGCGCGGTCCGGCATGACTCCGGGCCGCACGTAGGGCAAGGCCACTTCGGGCGCCACGCCCACGCCGAACTTGCGCCCGACCTCGGCGATGCGGTCCACGCCGATGCGGCGGGCGATGTCGTAGAAATAGACGTCGCAGGATTCCTTGATGGCGCGGTTCATGTCCACGGCGCCGTGTCCGCCGCGCTTCCAGCAATGGAAGATGTGGTCGCCCAGAGGCATCCGTCCGTTGCAGAAGACCGTATGCTGCGGCGAGATCATCCCCGAATCCAGCCCCGCCAGAGCCACGATCATCTTGAAGGTCGAGCCCGGCGCGTAGCTGCCCGCCACCGCCTTGTTGTTGAGCGGGCGCAGGGGATCCTCGTTCAGGGCGCGCCAGGCGGCGTGGCTGATGCCGCCCACGAAGGGATTGGGGTCGTAGCCGGGCATGGAGGCCAGGACGATCAGATCGCCGTTGCGCACGTCCATCACCACCACCGAGCCGCTGTAGTCGCCCATGCGCTCCATGGCGTATTTCTGCAGGTCGGCGTCGAGGGTCAGGGTGAGCTCGGCGCCGCGTTCGCCGTCGTCGCGGCTGATCTCGCGAATGACCTGGCCGCGCACGTTGACTTCGGCGCGGCGCGCCCCCGCCTTGCCGCGCAGGATCGGGTCTTCGGTGCGCTCGACGCCGTTCTTGCCGATCTTCATGCTCGGGAGCAACAGCAGGCGGCTGTTCTCGGGATCGGCCTCCTGATCCTGCTGCGAGGGGGTCGCGACATAGCCCACCACATGGGCGCAGGAGTCCTTCTGCGGATAATCGCGCATCCATCCCACGTCCGGCGTCACGCCCTGGAGCGCGGGGGCGTTGGCGTTGACGAGGGCGAATTCGTCCCAGGTGAGGTTCTCGGCGACCATCACCGGCGCGAAGCGGCTGCCGGTGCGCAATTCGCGCAGCGCCTTCTGACGGCGATGCTCCGGCAGATCGATCAGCCGCGCCAGCTGGGCGAGGGTCTCCTCCACGTCCGGCGAGCCGTCGCGCGAGACGAAGAGCCGGTAATTCTGCTTGTTCACCGCCAGAGGACGCCCGAAGCGGTCCACGATCTGGCCGCGCGGCGGCGCGATCATGCTGTCGTCGAAGCGGTTGCGGTCGGCGGCCGCCCGGTGACGGGGCGATTCGACCACCTGAAGGTGATACATCCGCGCCGCGAGGGCCGCCCCCACCAGACCCTGGACTCCGCCCAGCAGCAGAACCCGCCGGGTGAAGCGTTTGCGTCCCATCTCCTGACCGCGCAGCTCTTCGTCTCTCATGGCGCGCCTCCTGCGGGGGAATGCCCCGATTCCTCCAGATCGCCCGGACATATGGTCCGGAACCCCGGCGCGTGCGACGCCGGGAAGATCATCTCTGCGTCAACGCCGCTCCTGCGCGGCCATGCGCCCTCCGAAGAGGCGGCGCAAGGGCGCCTCCAGCAGAGGGTGCCACATGAGTCCGAAGATCCAGCGCTGAGGCGCGTTCCCCAGAGGCGCCGCCCCGAATTGCGCCATGGAGGCCAGAAGCCAGGCCAGACCCAGATAGATCCCCAGATAGAGCGCGCAGATCGCCCAGCGCATCCAGAAGAGCGCATAGCCCGAGACCAGACGCCCCGCCAGAAACTGCGCCCCCATCAGCGCCAGGGCGTTCACCCCGAGGACGCCCCCCGTCAGCACGTCGAGCAGCGCGCCGAACAGAAACGAGATCCAGAGCGGCGTCGTCTCGGGCCGATGGGTGATCCAGAAGAAGAGCACGATGGCCAGAAAGGGCGCGACCATCGGTCCCGACCCCGGCGCCGCGTCGAGCAGCACCGCCAGAAGCCCCGTGACCAGCAGCCCGACCGCCGCGCCGAGCGTCGTCCGGGGCGCCCCGGAGCGGGCGCCGCCGAGCCTCACGGCCAGACCCCCGGCGGATCGAGCCGCACGCCCGGCGTAGGCTCTCCCGCAGCGGGCGGCGGAAAGATCAGCGGCGCGCCCGGAGGCGGATCGTAGATCGGAGGCCCGCCCCTCGGCGCGGCGGCGGCGGGCGGGACATAGATCGGCGGCGGCGCGGCGGGCGGCGGGACGGCGGGCGGCTGCGCCACGGAATAGACCGGAGGCGGCGAGGTCGGCTGGGTCGGAACCGGCGCCTGCTGGATCAACGGCGCCTG
>NZ_JAQTXI010000034.1 GCF_028688855.1 Neomegalonema sp.
GACCGGCGTGCCGCGCGGCAGCGAAGGCGCGCCCACGGCGGCGCGGGCGTGGCGTCCGGCGTCGCCGAGGATCTCGACGAGGACGTCCGAGGCGCCGTTGACCACTTCGGGATGCTGGGTGAAATCCGGGCCGGAGGCGACGAAGCCGGTCAGCTTCACCACCCGCTTCAGCCGCGAGAGGTCGCCGCCGAGCGCCGCCTTCACCTGAGCCAGCAGATTCAGCGCGCAGAGCTTCGCGGCCTCCCTGGCCTGCTCGACGCTCACCTCGGCGCCGACCAGCCCCTTGATCGTCAGGGCGCCGTTCGACATCGGCAGCTGGCCCGAGACGAAGACCAGATTCCCCGAAATCACGAAGGGGACGTAATTGGCGGCGGGCGCCGAGGCGCTGGGCAGGGTCAGGCCAAGCTCGGCGAGGCGGGCGTCGACGGACATGCGGAATCTCCTCCTGTGGATCGGGTCCGCGACCCTCGCGCGCCTGCGGCGGGAAGGCAAGCGCGAAGCGCGCCTCGCGAAACGGGCGCTCCGGTTTCTCCTCGACCTGAAGGACGTGCGCGGTATGATCTCCGCCTCGCGGAGCACGAAGGGAGAAACGCACATGGCCGGACGCGCGCGGATCTGGACAGGGGCTCTGGGTTTGTCTCTGGGCCTCTTCTGCCCGGAGCTTCATCCGGAGTCCCGGGCGGCGCGGGCCGAGGAGGCGGGGCTGATCCCCCATCGCGCCCTCTACGCCCTCGAGGATCAGGGCGGGGGCGCGGCGGGCAGATATGCGGTGGAATATGACGACCGCTGCGGCCGGTGGATCTGGCGGCAGGACACGCGGATGCTCCTCAGCCTCAAGGGCATGGAGAGCGCGGTCCCCATGGCGCTGGACATCCGCGTCGACGAGGCGAGGGACGGCTCCGCTTCGAGCTTCGTCGTCTGGGCGGGCGACGGCGCCTCCTCCGGGCCGGAGGGCGGGCCGGGAAGGCCCTCCATGGTCGGCGAGGCGCGTCCGGGCGAAAGGCTCTCGATGAACGGAGCGGCCTCCGGCCCGACCCTGCCCGGGGACGCGGTCCTCTCCGCGGCGTGGCTGGACGCCCTGAGCCGGGCCGCCGCGCGCGGCGAAACCCGTCTGCGCCGGACGCTGTTCATTCCGCCGCCTGCGGCCGGCATGGCGGCGACGGTCATCATGGACGCGGTGACGGAGATCTCGCCCGACGAGGCCACCCCGCAGGAGAAGGCGGCTTTCGGCGAGATCCTGGAGGGGCGTCGGGTCTGGCGGGCGAAAACCCTGCACTGGACCTTCTCGGCCGGAGACGGCCCGCCCCTCCACGAAGCCGAGGAACGCATCGCGGAAGGAGGGCTCGTGCTCGGCTCGATCTGGCGCATGGAGATGGCGACGATCGGCGCGCGGCTGCGCGAACTGGAGCTCAGGGCGCCGCAGGAATGTCCGCAGGAGACGCCCTGACCGGAAAAAACGCGTTTCCGCTTCCGTCAAGCCTTGTTTCCGGGCTGCGCGCCTCCAAGGTGAAACGGGCGTGAAATCTCGATTCCGGGAGACAGAAGATGAAGAAGCTCCACCTTTCCGCCGCTCTGCTGCTCGTCGCGGCTCTGGCCGCCGGCTGCGCCAACACCGTGCGCGGCGTCGGCGCCGACGTGAAGGGCACCGCTCAGGCCGTCGAGGACGTCGTGAAGTGAAGGGCTCTTCGGCGGCTCCTGCAAGGGGCTCCCGGGCCTGCGTCGCGGCCGCGTCCCTCGGGCGAGGGGCGCGGCCTTCCGCATGAGGCGGAGCCTCAGCGGCTGTAGATCAGCGTCCGCCGGGCCGAGCCGATGCTGTGGCCCTCGATCAGGGCGCCGGTCAGGCCTCCGGTGGTTCCGGCGATCTCCGGCAGCTTCGCGACGCTCAGGGCGTGGAGCGTGAACTGATAGCGGTGCAGGCCATGGCCTTCGGGCGGGCAGGGGCCGCCATAGGCGAAGGGGCCGAAATCGGTGTAGCCCTGACGCGCGCCCTCGGGCAGGGCGCCGCTTTCGGGGCCTCCCGCGCCCTTCTCCAGTCCCGTCGCCGAGGCGGGGATGTCCAGAACCGCCCAGTGCCAGAAGCCGGAGATGGTCGGAGCGTCGGGATCATACATCACCAGCGCGAAGCCTTGCGTTCCTTCCGGGGCGCGGCTCCAGGAGATCTCGGGCGAGACGTTGCCGCCCGAACAGCCGAATCCGTCGAAGACCATCTCCTCGGGGATGCGGGCGCCCTCCGCGAGGCCTCCCACCTCCAGCGTGAAGGGCCCGACCTCGTCGGAGAAGGCGGGGGAGGCGGCGAGCAGGGCGCTCAGGACGGCGAAGGGCAGGCGGCGCATGGAGAATCTCCCGAATCCACGGACATGAAGAAGATGGCCGCGCCATTCTGACGGCTTCCTCGGGCCCTGTCGCCCCTCCATGCCCGGGGCCATGAAAAACCCCCTCCCGCGTGCGCGGAAGGGGGCCTGACGTCTGAAGGCCGGAGGACCGGACTTCCGATCCCGAGATCAGAAATCCATGTCGCCCATGCCGCCCATGCCGCCGCCGGGCATGGCGGGGGCCTTCTTCTCGGGCTTCTCGGCGATGGCCGCCTCGGTGGTGATCAGCAGGCCGGCGACCGAAGCCGCGTCCTCGAGGGCGTGGCGCACGACCTTCGCGGGGTCGATGATGCCGAGCTTGAAGAGGTCGCCGTATTCCTCGGTCTGGGCGTTGAAGCCGAAGTTCGGCACGTCGGACTCGAGCACCTTGCCCACGACCACCGAGCCGTCCACGCCGGAGTTGTCGGCGATCTGACGGATCGGCGCCTGAAGGGCGCGCTGGATGACCTCCATGCCGCGACGCTGGTCGTCGTTGCTGGCGACCGAGACGTCGATCTTCTTGGAGGCCTGCAGCAGAGCCACGCCGCCGCCCGGAACGATGCCTTCCTGAACCGCCGCGCGGGTGGCGTTGAGGGCGTCGTCCACGCGGTCCTTGCGCTCCTTGACCTCGACTTCGGTCATGCCGCCGACGCGGATCACCGCCACGCCGCCGGCCAGCTTCGCGAGGCGCTCCTGGAGCTTCTCGCGGTCGTAGTCGGAGGTGGTCTCCTCGACCTGCGCCTTGATCTGGCCCACGCGGGCGTCGATCTCGGCCTTGTCGCCGGCGCCGTCGACGATGGTGGTGTCTTCCTTGGCGATGCGGACCTTGCGGGCCTTGCCGAGCATGTCGAGGGTGACGTTCTCGAGCTTCATGCCGAGGTCGTCGGAGATCAGCTGGCCGCCGGTCAGGATCGCGATGTCCTGGAGCATGGCCTTGCGGCGGTCGCCGAAGCCCGGGGCCTTGACGGCGGCGATCTTCAGGCCGCCGCGCAGCTTGTTGACGACCAGCGTGGCCAGAGCCTCGCCCTCGACGTCCTCGGCGATGATCAGCAGCGGCTTCTGCGACTGGATCACCGACTCGAGCAGCGGGATCATCGGCTGGAGCGACGAGAGCTTCTTCTCATGGAGAAGGATCAGCACGTCCTCGAGCTCGGCGACCATCTTGTCGGCGTTGGTCACGAAGTAGGGCGAGAGATAGCCGCGGTCGAACTGCATGCCCTCGACGACTTCGGTCTCGGTGTCGAGGCCCTTGTTCTCCTCGACGGTGATCACGCCCTCGTTGCCGACGCGCTGCATGGCGTCCGCGATCTGACGGCCGATCTCGGTCTCGCCGTTGGCGGAGATGGTGCCGACCTGGGCGACCTGATCGGAGGTCTCGACCTTGCGCGAGATCGCCTTGATCTCGGCGACGACCTGCTGCACGGCCTTGTCGACGCCGCGCTTGACGTCCATCGGGTTCATGCCGGCGGCGACGGCCTTCATGCCCTCGCGGACGATGGCCTGAGCCAGGACGGTGGCGGTGGTGGTGCCGTCTCCGGCCTCGTCGTTGGTGCGCGAAGCGACTTCGCGGACCATCTGGGCGCCCATGTTCTCGAACTTGTCGGCGAGCTCGATCTCCTTGGCGACGCTGACGCCGTCCTTGGTGATGCGGGGGGCGCCGAAGGACTTGTCGATGACCACGTTGCGGCCCTTCGGACCCAGCGTGACCTTCACGGCGTTGGCGAGGATGTCGACGCCGCGCAGGATGCGGTCGCGGGCGTCGCTGTTGAACTTCACGTCTTTGGCGGCCATGGGAGGCGCTCCTTGAATTCTGGGGCGATGAAGGAAGGGAGGATCGGCTCAGGCTCAGGCTTCGAGAACGCCGAGGATGTCCGATTCCTTCATGATCAGCAGGTCTTCGCCGTCGATCTTGACTTCCGTGCCCGACCACTTGCCGAACAGGATGCGGTCGCCGGCCTTGACGTCCGGAGCGACGCGCTTGCCGTCCTCGTCGCGGGCGCCCTTGCCCACCGAGACCACGACGCCCTCCTGGGGCTTCTCCTTGGCGCTGTCGGGGATGATCAGACCGCCCTTGGTCTTCTCGTCGCTCTCGACGCGGCGGACGAGCACGCGGTCATGCAGGGGATGGAATTTCATGATGGAGAAGCTCCTGAAGCTTTCGGCTTGCTCCGGCCGGCGGGCCGGGAGGATCTGGAGCCCGGCGCAGGCCTGACGAGGCCGCCGCCGGGGCGTTGGCACTCATCGGAGGAGAGTGCTAACGGCGTCGAGGGGGGATATAGACCGCCCCCCGGAGAGCGTCAAGGCCGCCGCGCGCGAAAGATCAGGAGACGGAGCAGCGCGCGGACCCTATCCGGATGAACAGGATCGGATAAAATCGGCGCCTCTCTTCTTGCGTTGCGCGAATCATGGCCTGCGGCCTTCCCGGCGCGGCGGGAGAGGCCGCGCGCAGCCCGCAAGCCTGCCCGGATCAAGGCGAGAATATGGCGGATTTCCGCTATCAAACGAAAATCTCTGGAAAAATCTCGTGATGAGAGAGTGGGCCTAACCCCCCGCATAGGGTGTGGGCCCTGCTCAAGCCCTTGTGGGGCGGCGCTGATTCGCTTAAAGTTAACAGCAGTTCCAGAACGAGTTTCGAGATCGGTCAGGCGTCGCTCCTTCGCCGCGTCGGGCCATGATCCAGCGGGGGACCTAATGCGGATTCTTTTGGCCGACGATCATGGACTGGTGCGCGACGCGCTGGGCGATCTGCTGCGCCGGGCCGACGCCGAGCCGATCCTGGCTTCGTCGCTCGACGAAGCCATCGCCGTGGCCGCCGCCGCGTCGGAGCCCTTCAGCGCGATCGTCCTCGACTACATGATGCCCGGCATGAACGGGCTCGACGGACTCGAAAAGATGAAGGCCGAAGCCAGAGGAGCGCCGGTGGCGATCATCTCCGGCGCGGCTGCGGGCGAAGTCGCCGCGCGGGCCCGGGCGGCCGGCGCCGCGGGCTTCCTCTCCAAGACCGACGGCGCCGAGGCCCTCGTGGACGCCATCCACGAGATCGCCGACGGCGAGCAGATCTTCCCCGAGGAGCCCATCGGCCCCGCGGATGAAACCGGCCTCACCCGCCGCGAGCGCGAAGTCCTCAGCTATCTCTACAAGGGGCTTCAAAACAAGGAGATCGCCCGGGTGCTGAACTTGCGCGAAGTGACCGTCAAGCTCCATGTGCGTTCGGTCTGCCGCAAGCTGAAGGTGGCCAATCGCACGCAGGCCGCCATGCGCGGCCGCGAGATGGGCGTCCTGCCCACCATCTGAGGCGGGCCGCTCTCGATCGCCTGTGAGGGACGGGCGCGCTTCTCCACTCTCCATCTCCACTGACTCAGAGCCTCGTCCCTTGCGGATGAGGCTTTTTTCGTCGGGGCGCGCGGCGGCGCCTGATCGGGGGGAGGCTTGACCGGGGCCTGCGGGATCGGTCAGAAGGCCCCGGGCCGAGGACGCCCTGACCCTGATCCGGAGAGCCCTTCATGCGCTTCACCCGTCTTTTCGTCTTCGTCTTCGCCCTCGGGGCTCCGCTCGCAGGCTGCGGCGAGAGCGAGAAGGCCGCTGCGGCGGCGGGCTTTCCCGAGCGCGCGCCGGGGCTCTGGGAGCAGCTTTCGGCCATCGACGGGCTGGAGGCGCGGGGAGTCTCGCGGGTCTGCGTGGACGCCGCTTCGGATCAGACCATCTGGGCCTTCGCGCAGGGGCAGGGGCTCTGCGCGCTCAAGGAGGCCGGGGCCGGAGGCGCTTACGTCACGGAATGCCGTCAGGGCGGGCTGATCCTGACCAGCGAGATCGCGCTCTCGGGCGATTTCAAGACCGCCTACGAGATGAAGATCGCCACGACCATGAAGCCCGGCGAGAAGGCCACGCCCATGGAGAAGCTCATGGCCTCGACGCCCGCGCCCTCTGCGACCATCACGGCGCGGCGGATCGGCGAGTGCGAGGCCGGGCAGCGTCCCGGAGACTTCTTCGTCGGCGGCGCTCTGGTGAGCAATCTGCTGGAGCGCGCGGCGGATCTCCAGAGCCGCCCATGAAAAAGGGGGCCTCGCGGCCCCCTTCCCGTGTGTGCGGAGCGAGGCCGATCAGGCCGCCGCCTTCTCCTGAGGAGCGAAGCGGCCGTAGAAGCTTTCGCCCTTCGCGGCCAGTTCGCGCAGGATCTTCGGCGCGGCGAAGCGGTCGCCGAATTTGGCGGTCAGCTCGTCGCAGAGCGCCACGGCCTTCTTCGCGCCCATCAGATCCAGCCAGGAGAAGGGTCCGCCCGACCAGGGCGCGAAGCCCCAACCCATGATCGCGCCCACGTCGCCTTCGCGGATGTCGGTGAGCACGCCCTCTTCGAGGGCCCGCACGGCCTCCAGAGCCTGGATCAGCAGGAGGCGGTTCGTGACCTCCGCCGCGGCGGGCTGATCGGCGGCGGGCGGCCAGATCTGACGCAGCTCCGGCCAGATCCCTTGACGCTTGCCCGCCTCGTCATAGACGTAGAAGCCCGATTTCGACTTGCGGCCGAGGCGGCCGCGTTTGCCGGCCAGCTCCTCCAGCACGTCGTCGGCGGGGGATTCCGGATAGGCCGCGCCCATGGCGGTGCGGGTGGCCGTCGCGATCTTCAGGCCAAGCTCCAGAGAGGTTTCGTCGGTGAGCTGAAGCGGCCCGACGGGCATTCCGGCGTTCTTGGCGGCGTTGTCGATCAGGGCGGGCTCGACGCCTTCGGCCACCATGCGGATCCCCTCGTTGAGGTAAGGGATGATGCAGCGGTTGGCGTAGAAGAAGCGCGCGTCGTTGACCACGATGGGCGTCTTGCGGATCTGGCGGACGTAATCCAGAGCCTTGGCCACGGCGGCGTCGCCGGTCTCCTTGCCCTTGATGATCTCGACGAGGTTCATCTTGTGCACCGGAGAGAAGAAATGCACGCCGATGAAGTTCCTGGCGTCGCGGCTGGCCCTGGCCAGGCCCGAGATCGGCAGGGTGGAGGTGTTGGTGGCGAAGATGGCGTCGGGCGCGAGATGGGCTTCGGCCTTCTGGGTGGCCTCGGCCTTGATCTTCGGATCCTCGAAGACCGCCTCGATGACGAAGTCGCAGCCCTTGAGCGCGGCGTAATCCGGGGTGGCGGTCACGCGGGCGAGGACGGCTTCGGCGGCCTCCTTCGTCATGCGCTTCTTGCCGACGCTTTCCTCGAGCAGTCCGGCGATGGTCGCCTTGCCCTTGTCGGCGGCGGCCTGGTCGCGGTCGATCAGCACGACCTCGATGCCCGCATTGGCCGAGACATAGGCCACGCCCGCGCCCATCATCCCCGCGCCGAGGACGCCGAGCTTCTTCGTCTTCATGTCCGGCACGCCCGCCGGGCGGTTGGCGCCCTTCTCGATGGCCTGCTTGTTGATGAAGAGGCTGCGGATCATCGCCGAAGAGCGCGGATCCATCAGCACATGCGTGAACCAGCGGGCCTCGATGCGCAGCGCGGCGTCCATGGGGACCATCGCGCCCTCGTAGATCGCCGAGAGCATCGCGTTGACCTGCGGCATGACGCCTGCGGTCTTGCCGTGGGTCATGGCCGCGCCGCCGAGGAAGTTCGGCATGCCCTGAGGCGTGTAAGGCGCGCCGCCGGGGAACTTGAATCCCTTGGCGTCCCAGGGCTTCACGGCGTCGGCCGGAGTGGCCGCGCGGGCCCAGTCGATGGCCTTCTGAACGAGTTCGTCGGCGGGAACGATCTCGTCGATGATCAGATTGGCCTTGGCCTTCTTCGGATCGAGCAGCTTGCCTTCGAGCAGAAGGGGCGCCGCGCCGAGAAGTCCGAGCATGCGCACGAGGCGGGTGGTGCCGCCCGCGCCGGGGAAGACGCCGACCATCACCTCGGGAAGGCCGAGCTTGGCCTTGGGATTATCGGCGGCGAAGCGGCGATGTCCCGCGAGCAGAAGCTCGAAGACGCCGCCCAGAGCCGTGCCGGGAGTCGCCACCGCGACCGGCTTGCCGCCGGTCTCGATCCGCCGATAGACGCCATGCAGCGCCATGACGAAGCCGAACAGCGCCTCGGCGGGATTGCCGCCCGCGGCCTCGGCCTTCAGGCGGATTTCGGCGAGCATGTTGAGATCGACGCCGCCGCCCATGTCGGGCTTGCCGGAGGTGATCACGATCCCCTTGACCGCGTCATTGGTCAAGGCGGCCTCGACCTGCGTGGAGAGGCTCTGGATTCCGGCCTCGTCCAGCACGTTCATCGAGCGGCCGGGCAGGTCGAAGGTGAGGACGGCCACGTCGCCGCCGTCGATGCGGGTGGTGAAGGCTTCAGTCATGACCATGGCTCCTTACACGCGCTCGATGATGGTGGCGGCGCCCATGCCCGAGGCGACGCAGAGAGTGCAGAGGGCGGTTCCCTTGCCGGTGCGCTCCAGTTCGTCGAGCGCCGTGCCGATGATCATGGCGCCGGTCGCGCCGAGGGGATGGCCCATCGCCATGGCTCCGCCGTTGACGTTGACCTTCGCCGGATCGACCTGGAAAGCCTGAAGGAAGCGCAGCACCACAGCGGCGAAGGCCTCGTTCACCTCGAAGAGGTCGATGTCGTTGATCGACATGCCCGCCCGCGCGAGGATCTTCTCGGTGGCCGGAACCGGGCCGGTCAGCATGATGCTGGGGTCCGAGCCCACCTTGACGCTGCTGCGGATGCGGGCGCGCGGCTTGAGCCCGAGCCGCTCGCCGATCTCCTTCGAGCCGACGAGGATGGCCGCGGCGCCGTCCACCACGCCCGAGGAGTTGCCCGCGTGATGCACATGGTTGATGCGCTCGATCTCGGGATATTTGAGCTGAAGCACGGCGTCGAAGCCGGGCATGACCTCGCCCTGCTCCTTGAAGCTCGGCTTGAGCCCGCCGAGGATCTCCAGCGTGGTGCCGGGCCGGATGGTCTCGTCATGGTCGAGGATCGTGACGCCGTTGACGTCCTTCACCGCGACGACCGATTTCGCGAAGCGGCCCTCGGCCCAGGCCCGAGCGGCGCGCTTGTGGCTCTCGACGGCGAGGGCGTCGCAATCCTGGCGGCTGAAGCCGTATTTCGTGGCGATGAGATCCGCCGCCACGCCCTGAGGCGCGAAATAGGCCTTGTAGGCCGAGACCGGATCCACCGCGAGGGCGAAGCCGTCCGAGCCCATGGGCACGCGGGACATCATCTCCACGCCGCCCGCGACGTAGAGCTCGCCGTCTCCGGCCTTGACCTGATTGGCCGCCAGATTCACCGCCTCGATGCCCGAGGCGCAGAAGCGGTTGATGTGCAGGCCCGGGGCCCGCTCGTCGTAATTCGCATAGAGGGCGGCGGTGCGGGCGATGTCCGCGCCCTGCTCGCCGACGGGGGCCACGCAGCCGAGGATCACGTCCTCGACCAGCGAGGTGTCGAGCCCGTTGCGGTCGCGCAGAGCCTCCAGCACGACGGCGGCGGCGCGCAGGGAGGTGACTTCATGCAGGGAGCCGTCGGATTTGCCCTTGCCGCGCGGCGTGCGCACGGAATCATAGATATAGGCCTCGGCCATGGGGAATCTCCTTGGGGGAAGGGAGCGACCCCGTCCGCGAGGCGACGACGCGCGGCGGGCGGGGGCGAGGCGTGAAGCTTAAAAAGCGTCGTCGGCGAGGGCCATCAGCGGCGCGGAGCCGGTCCTGATCCGCGCGAGGCGGAAGGCGGTCTCGGGCGCCTGACGCTGCATGTAGTAGCGGCCCGTCGCGAGCTTGGCCTCGTAGAAGGCCTTCTCGTCGGTCCCGGCGGCCAGAGCCGCCTTCGCCACGACCGCCGCCCGCGCCCAGGAATAGGCGAGGGCCACATGACCCATCAGGTGCAGGAAGTCGGTGGAGCCGGCGGCGGCGTCGTTGGGGTTCTTCATGCCCTTCTCGAGGAAGAACATCAGAGCCTCCTGCATGTCCTTCGAGGCCGCCTTGAGCGGATCGAGGAACTGCGCCTTCAGCTCCTCGTCGCCCTCGTTGGCCTTGAGGAAGCCCTTGATCTCGGCGATCAGGCCCTGCATGGCGGCTCCGCCCTTCTGGGGCAGCTTGCGGCCGATGAGGTCCAGAGCCTGGACGCCGTTGGCGCCCTCGTAGATCATGGCGATGCGCGCATCCCGCACGAATTGCGAGGCGCCCGTCTCCTCGACGTAGCCATGGCCGCCGAAGATCTGCTGCATGTTGACGGCGGTTTCAAAGCCCTTGTCGGTCAGGAATCCCTTGACCACCGGCGTCAGCAGCGCGACCAGAAGTCCGGCCTTCTCGCGTTCGGCGGGATCGGCGTGGCGCTTCTCGGCGTCGATGAGCGTCGCCGCCCAGAGGAAGAAGAGGCGTCCGCCCTCGACGAAGCTTTTCGCCTCCATGAGCATCCGGCGCACGTCCGGATGGACCATGAGCTTGTCGGCGGGTTTGTCGGGCTCGACGGGGCCGGTGAGCGCGCGGCCCTGGCGGCGGTCCTTCGCATAGGCGAGGGCGTGCTGATAGGCCGCCGCGCCCTGAGACAGGCCCTGCATGCCCACCATGAGCCGCGCCTCGTTCATCATGGTGAACATGGCGTTGAGGCCCTTGTGTTCGGCGCCCACGAGCCAGCCCGTCGCCTCGTCGTAGTTCATGACGCAGGTCGAATTGCCGTGGATGCCCATCTTCTCTTCAAGCTTGCCGCAGGAGAGGCTGTTGCGGGCGCCCAGGGAGCCGTCGGCTTTCGGGATGAACTTGGGCACCACGAAGAGCGAGATGCCCTTCACGCCCTCCGGCCCGCCGGGGATGCGCGCCAGAACCAGATGCGCGATGTTCTCGGCGAGGTCGTGCTCGCCCGCCGAGATGAAGATCTTCTGTCCGGAGATCCTGTAGGAGCCGTCTCCATCGGGCTCGGCCTTGGTGCGCAACAGCGCCAGATCCGTGCCGCAATGGGGCTCGGTGAGGTTCATGGTGCCCGTCCAGGCGCCCGAGACGATCTTCGGCAGATAGAGGTTCTTCAGCTCCTCGGAGCCATGGACGCTGATCGCCGAATAGACGCCGTGGCTGAGCCCCGGATACATCATGAAGGCCATGGCCGCAGAGGACTGCATCTCGCCCACGGCGGAGTTGAGCACATAGGGCATGCCCTGTCCGCCGTAGTCCTCGGCGCAGTCGAGGCCGGTCCAGCCGCCTTCGCGCAGCGCGTCGAAGGCGGTCTTGAAGCTCTCGGGGGTGCGGACCACGCCGTTCTCGAGCTTCAGATGGACGTGGTCGCTCTCGACGTTCAGCGGCGCGAGGATGTCGCGGGCGATCTTGCCCGCCTCCTCCAGCACCGCGCCGGTGAGGTCTTCGGTCATGTCGGCGTAGCCCGCGACCTCCGCCTGGTCCTGCGTGCGCAGGACCTCATGAAGGGCGAACCGCAGGTCGCGGAGGGGCGGGGCGTAATCGGCCATGGGTCTTCTCCCTGAGACGTTTCTTCGGACGCGTTGGATCGCGTTCGGGTTGTGCTCTGCGGGCGCGGGCGGTCGGCGCCGCCCGGCGTCCTTGGGTCATGAGGGTCGGTCAGCCGCCGGAGATGGAGCGGCGGACCTCCTTCATCTGGGCCTCCAGCTCGTCGATGGCTTCGGTGAGCTCGTCGCGCTGGGCGCGCATCATCTCGATCCGGGCCTCGGCCTTGACGAGCGTGGCGCTGAGCTGGCGAAGCCGGTTCTCGGGCTGGCCGTGGTCGTAGAGGTCGAGCAGCTCGCGGATGTCCGCGAGGCTGAAGCCGAAGCGCTTGCCGCGCAGAATCAGCTTGAGCCTGGCGCGGTCGCGCGGCGTGAAGCGGCGCCTTTCGCCTTCGCGGCCGGGGTGGAGCAGCCCTTTGGCCTCATAGAAGCGCAGGGTGCGCGGGGTGACCCCGAATTCGCGGCAAAGCGCCGTGATGGTGAAGATTTCGGTCATGCCAAGCCTTGGCCGAAAGGAGGAGGGGCGACGGATTCAGTCTTTCGTATTTTGACGTTTACGTCAACATGCTTCGCGGCGAAATCCGCTCCTTTGGCGCGGTTCTTTCGCCGAACGCCAAACGTTAGAAGGTTTTTAAGGCGCTCAGGGTTACCTCGTTCCCCGATAAAGCTCCGCTCCGCAGACGGAACCCCGACATGACCGATCCGAACCGCGACCACCCGCCCGAGTCCGCCCCTCAGCGCCATTTCGCGCATGAGGAGCCGGGCGTCGCGCCGGACGCCGCCGCTCTGGCGCTGCGCGACATGGCCCAACGCCTGAAACGCACGGAGGAGCGGTCGGAGAAGGCCTTCGGGGCCGTCGGCGACAATCTCCGCCGGATCCTGGCCCGCCTCGACGAGGTGGAGCGCAAGATGGAGGCGGGGAGCGGCTCTGCGGGCGCCGGCTCCTCCGAAGCCTCCGCCGCGCAGACTTCCCGGATCGACGCCCTGGCCCAGAGGTTCGAGGACATGTCAGACGCCCTGGCCGCCGCTTCCGGCGACATCGAATCGCTCCGTCGCCGCCTCGAGCAGGGCGCGCCCGCTCCTGCGGCTCCCCCGGAGGGAGTCCCCGGCGCGCCGCCGCCCAACGCCGAGCTCATGCGCGCCCTCAACGCGCGGCTCGAGCAGACCCGCGCCGAGGCCGCCCGCGCGGGCGGCTCCGCCGAAAGGGCCGCCCGCGAGGCTCTGGCCCAGGCGGGCGAATCGAGCCGCCGGGCCGACGAGGTCTCCGCCAAGCTGAGCCGGGCCCTGGCCAGCGTGACCGCCCGCGTGGACGCCTTCGAGAAACGCGCCCAGAGCGCGCCGCCTCCGTCGGTTTCTCCGGCTCTGGCGGCTCTGGCGAATCCCGCGCTGGAGCCGGGCGTCGAGGCGCCGGGCGACTACGGACACAAGGACGTCGCCCCCTACGTGGCCCGCGTCGAGCGCGAACTCGACGCCGCCGCCTCGCGGGGCTCCAATTTCTTCGACCGCATCGCCGCCGCCGCCGAGGCGCGCGTCAACGTGGGGCGCATGCCCCGCGCCAAGGACGCCGAAAGCTACGTGACGGACCGCGCGCCTTCCGCGCCGGAGCCGCCGCCCTATGCGCCGCCGCCCCGCGCCGAGCCCCGGATGGATCCGCGCGTCGCCGTCGCGGCGGCGGCGGCCTACGCCGAGACGCCGCCCGTCCGCGAGCCTCAGGCGCGGCTGCGCGATCCCGAGCCGGAGGCCGCGCCTCAGGCCGCGCCCGCGCTGGAGGACGAAGAGGAGGTCTACGGCGCCGGAGACCTCGCGGTGGTGCCGGGCCGCAAGGCGAGGTCCGCCAACGGACGCGCCGCCGCCAATCCCCGGAACGAATTCGACGCCGCCTTCGCCGAAGAGGAGGAGGCGCCCGCCGACGTCAGCGTGGGCGATCTGCGCAGCCGTCTGCGCGGCGCGGCCGCCGCCCCGCCCGCCGCCGCCGAGGCGGCCGACGACAAGGGCCGCGCCCGGCGCAAGGGCAAGGCCGCCAGGCCCGCCAGAGCCGTCGAGGCCGAGGAGGAGGAGAAGGCGCCCGCCCGTCGCGGCGGCCTTCTGGGCTTTCTCAAGCGCGGCAAGGGCAAGGTCGAGGAGGATCTCGACGAGGAGGGCGAGGAGCCCGCCCCGCGCGGCCGCAAGGGCGCGAAGCCCGCGCCCGCGCCTGTCGGCAAGCGCTCGCGCAGCGCCGAAAAGGCGGCCCTCGAAGCCTTCGAGGAGGATCTCGACGAGGAGGAGGAGGATTGGGAGGACGAGGTCTCGCGCGGGCGGGGCAGGCGTCTGCTGATCCTGGTCGCTCTGGCGGTTCTCGCGGCGGTCGCGGGCTTCGCGCTGATGAAGATGCGCGGAGGCGCCTGACGCCTCTCCTCTCTGGAGGACTCATGGAAAACCCCCGCCGGGCGTCTCGGCGGGGGTTTTCCGTTCCGTGGTCCCGAAAAGGGAGCCCGACCGCCCCGCAGGGCCGTCGGGCCGCGCCGGATCAGGTGGTGCTGACGGTGCGCCAGTCGCCGTTGTCCTGCTTGCACATGGTGCCGCTGTCGGTGAAGGGCTGGCCCTGCGCCGTGTAGATCTGGTGCTGGTAGTTGGTGCAGAGACGGCCGTACTGGTCGTGGAAATAGGACGGCGCCGGGGTGAAGGTGCCGCGGGCGCCGGTCTCGGGATTGCTCCAGGTGGTGGGCTGGCGCGTCTCCAGGGACTGCAGCGCGGTGTTCTGCGCGTAGACCTGATCCTGCTGGCTCAGATACTGGCCGATCTGGTTGCCCAGCACGCCGCCGACCAGAATGCCGGCGATGGTCGCGACGGTGCGGCCGCGGCCTCCGCCGAACTGGTTGCCGATCAGGCCGCCGGCGACCGCGCCGCCGAGCGTGCCGAGGGCGGCGCCGCCGCCGGTGCTGCCGCCGCCGTAACCGGTGTTCTGGCAGGCCGCGAGGGAGCCGGCCAGCAGGAGGGCGGCGGGAATGCGAAGGCGCTTCATGTGGCGTCTCTCCATCCATGATAAGAAGGGGAGCGGGAGACGAATCGCGTCCGGGGCCTTGAGCCCGCATCGCAACAAGGAACCCCGCGTCACCTCGAAACTTCGTCAAGGGCGCGAGGGGCCCGCCCGTGAAAAGGGCCGGAACTCCCGCGCGCCTTGGGGATATAAGCTTTTCAAAGGTCCGATTCAATGCGTGCAAAGGATGGTTTCGCCGCGACGGCGGGTCTGGATCTCGCCGCCGATCCCTTCGATCTGGCGCGCGGATGGCTGGAGGAGGCCGCCGGGACCGAACTGAACGACCCGGAGGCCGTCGCCCTCGCCACCGTGGACGCCGCGGGTCTGCCCAACGTGCGCATGGTGCTGCTCAAGGAGATCGACGGAAAGGGCGCTTCGGGCGGCTTCGTCTTCTTCACCAACGCCGAGAGCGCCAAGGGCGAGGAGCTGCTCGGACAGGGCAAGGCCGCCTTCGTGGCCCACTGGAAGAGCCTGCGGCGGCAAGTCCGGGCGCGGGGCCTCGTCGAGCGGGTTTCGCCCGAGGCCTCCGACGCCTATTTCCGGAGCCGCGCCTATCAGAGCCGCATCGGCGCCTGGGCCTCGCGGCAGTCGCGGCCTCTGGAGTCGCGGGAGGCGCTGCTCGCCGAGGCCGGGCGCTTCTCCGCGCTGCATCCCGAGGAGCCTCCGCGTCCGCCGCATTGGGGCGGCTTCCGCATCCGGCCTCTGGAGATCGAGCTCTGGCGCGACGGCGAATTCCGGCTCCACGACCGCTTCGTCTGGCGGCGGGCCTCCGTCGAGGCGGCGGACTGGCGCGTGACGCGGCTCAATCCCTGAGGCCGGAGCCTCCGCCCGACCTTCGCCCCGACCCCTGAACCGAAAGCCTGAGCCCCCGGCGGGTTCAGGCCGCTTTCCTTCTTCGCCCCGCCCGATATGATCGGCGGCTTCTGGAGATCCTCCCATGTCCGAGTCCGCCGCCTCCAATTCTCCGCAGAAGATCCTGCTGCTCACCGGCGCGAGCCGGGGCATCGGCCACGCCACGGTGAAGCGCTTTTCTTCGGCGGGCTGGCGGGTGATCGCCTGCTCGCGCCACGCCGTGCCCGAGGACTGCCCCTGGGCCCAGAGCGCCGAGGATCACGTCCAGGTGGATCTCGGCGATCCCGCCGACACGCTCCGCGCGGTCGAGGACATCCGCCGACGCCTGCCGCATGGGCGGCTCGACGCTCTGGTGAACAACGCCGGGATCTCGCCCAAGGGGCCGGGCGGGGCGCGGCTCGACACGATCTCCACCGAGATCGACCTCTGGAAGCAGGTGTTTCAGGTCAATCTCTTCGCGCCGGTGATGCTGGCGCGCGGGCTCCTGCCGGAGCTGCGCGAGGCGAAGGGCGCGGTGGTCAACGTGACCTCCATCGCGGGCAGCCGGGTGCATCCCTTCGCGGGAGCCGCCTACGCCACCTCCAAGGCGGGGCTCGCGCGGCTGACGCGCGAGATGGCCGCCGATTTCGGCCCTCACGGCGTGAGGGTCAACGCCATAGCTCCCGGCGAGATCGACACCTCGATCCTCTCGCCGGGGACTGAAAAGCTCGTCGCGGAGATCCCTCTGCGCCGTCTCGGGAAGCCGGAAGAGGTGGCCCGGACGATCTATTACCTCTGCACCTCGGAAAGCGCCTACGTCACGGGCGCCGAGATCGAAATCAACGGCGGACAACATGTCTGAAGCGACTTCGGGCGGAGCGGAAGGCTTCGCGCCTTCTCCCGCGTCCACGCCCTCGGTTCCGGGTCTGGCGATGCCGGTCCTCGGAGCCATGGCGGCGGGCCATTTCCTCAACGACCTGATCCAGGCCATCGTCCCGGCGGCCTATCCGATGATCCAGGCCGAATACGACCTCGACTACGCCCAGATCGGCGTGCTCACCATGGCCTATCAGTTCACGGCCTCGCTGCTTCAGCCGGCGGTGGGCTTCGTCACGGACCGGCGTCCGGCGGACTGGGCTCTGCCCGCCGCCATGCTGTTCTCGCTGGCGGGGGTTCTGGCGCTGGCCTTCGTCCAGAGCTACGAGGCCCTGTTCGCGGCGGTGCTGCTGGTGGGGATCGGCTCCTCGATCTTCCATCCCGAGGCCGCGCGTCTGACGCGCATGGCGGCGGGCAGGCGCCTGAGCTTCGCGCAGTCGGTGTTTCAGCTCGGGGGCTATTCGGGCACGGCCATGGGGCCTTTGCTGGTGGCCTTCCTGGTGACGCCTTACGGCCTGTCGCGTTCGCTGTGGTTCGTTCCTCTGGCGGCGGCGGGGTTCCTGATCCTCGTGCAGGGCGTGAGATGGGGCAAGGAGCGCCTGCGCGCCCACGCCGCCGCCCGCAAGACGCTCAAGGCCGGGCATGACTTCTCTCCGGCGAAGGTCTGGGGGACGCTCGGGATTCTGGCGGTGCTCGTCTTCGCCTCCAACGCCTATTCGGCGGTGCTCTCGAACTTCTACACCTTCTTCCTGATCGAGAAGTTCGGCGTCTCCATCAAGACCTCGCAGATCCTGCTGTTCCTCTTCGCGGCGGCGGTGGCGGCGGGAGTCTTCTTCGGCGGGCTGGTCGGCGACCGCATCGGCAGGCGCAGGCTGTCGATCCTCTCGATTCTGGGGGCGGCGCCTCTGGCTCTGGCCCTGCCGCATGTCCCGCTGGTCCCCGCCGTGCTGCTGAGCATGGGCGTGGGCGCGCTGATCGCTTCGGCCTTCCCCTCCATCGTGGTGATGGCTCAGGAGCTTCTGCCGCGTCACGTCGGGCTGGTGACGGGCGGATTCTTCGGCCTGATGTTCGGCGTGGGCGGCATCGCGGCGGCGGCCTTCGGCGGCTACGCCGACACGCATGGCGTGGTGCGGACCTTCCAGATGGCCGCGCTGATTCCGCTGCTGGGAGTCTTCGGCTTCCTGCTGCCGAGGATCGGCGAGACCCGCTGAACCTCCCGTCTTTACAACCGGGCGCGAAAGGCGCAGTTCTGCGCCCGGTTCCGCACATCCAAGGCCGAGATTCATGACCGCCTCTCCTTCCGCCGATTCCATCTCCGATTTCCGCGCCCGCGTGGCCGCCTCCACGGAGGCGCTGCGCAAGCTCTTCCCGGCGACGCCGCTTCAGCGCAACGCCTATCTCTCGGAGAAGATCGGCGCGACGGTCTATCTCAAGCGCGAGGATCTCAGCCCCGTGCGCAGCTACAAGCTGCGCGGCGCCTTCACCTTCATGCGCAAGCACATCGCCACGGCGGGGAAGGGCGCGCATTTCTGCGCCGCCTCGGCGGGGAACCACGCCCAGGGCTTCGCCATGGCCTGCCAGCATTTCGGCGCCAAAGGCCGCATCTTCATGCCGGTGACGACGCCGAAGCAGAAGATCGAAAAAACCAAGATGTTCGGCGGCGACGCCGTGGACATCGTGCTGACCGGCGATTTCTTCGACGAATGCTACGCCGCCGCCAAGGCCTACGCCGCTTCGGGCGCCGCCGAGATGGCGCCGCCCTTCGACGACGCCGACGTCATCGAGGGTCAGGCCACCATCGGACTTGAAATCGAGGGCCAGATGGGCGGCAAGCTGCCCGACGTGCTGATCGCGCCGGTGGGCGGGGGCGGGCTCGCGGCGGGGCTGACGCGCTTCTTCGAGGGCCGCGAGGGCATGCGTCTGCGTTTCGCCGAGCCTCTGGGCGCGGCGGGGCTCCATGCGAGCCTCAAGGCCGGGCGTCTGACGAAGCTGCCGCGCATCGACGGCTTCGCCGACGGCGCCGCCGTGGCCGAGATCGGAACGCTGAATTTCGAGATCCTCAAGCGCCATTCGCCGCAATCGGTGACGCTCTGCCCCGAGGGGCGGCTCTGTCAGACCATGCTGGAGATGCTCAACGTCGAGGGCGTGGTGCTGGAGCCCGCCGGAGCGCTCTCCATCGACGCCCTGCGCGATCTGCGCGAGGAATTGCGCGGCAAGACCGTGGTGGCGGTGGTCTCGGGCGGGAACTTCGACTTCGAGCGTCTGCCCGACGTGCGCGAGCGCGCGCTCCGCTTCGAGGGGAAGAAGAAATACTTCATCCTGCGTCTGCCGCAGCGCCCGGGAGCCCTGCGCGACTTCCTCGACCTGCTCGGGCCTGACGACGACATCGCGCGCTTCGAATATCTCAAGAAGACTTCGCGGGAATACGGCTCGATCCTGCTCGGGGTGGAGACCGGCGACGCGCAGAACTTCCGCGTCCTGATGGAGCGCTTCGCCGCGAAGGGCGTCAAGGTCGAGGACATCACCGACGATCAATTGATCTCGGATCTTATCGTTTGATCCGATGACCTGTCCCAATATGGCTTGAACCTTGCTAGATTGACCGGAACGCTCGAAGGGCGGGCCGGTCTTCCTCGTGATGCGTGAGCGGTCTGTCCCAAATCCGGCCATTTCTGGTCCGTTTCGGAAAGACCGCGCCATGCAGATCCCGAATCCTCGCTTCGTCCGCGCCTCCGTCGCGCTTCCGCTGCGGTCCCTGCTGATCGGGGCCCTGATCGTCGGTCTGGGCGCGCCCCTGACGCCGCTGGCGGCTCAGGCCGCCGGAGAGGACGTCGCCGCCGCCGCCTTCGAGCGCCGCGACTTCGCCGAGGCCGCCGCCCTCTGGGAGGAGCGCGCCAATCAGGGCGACATGGAGGCCACCAGCCAGCTCGGCAATCTCTATCGCCTGGGTCTGGGGGTGCGGCGAGACCCCGAGCGGGCGCGCAATCTGCTGCGTCTGGCCGCCGACGCCGGAGTCTCCGAGGCCCAGATCAGCCTCGGGCTGATGCATGTGAAGGGCGAGGGCCTGCCGGTGGACGCCGCCGAGGGCGCCCGCTGGATCCGTCGCGCCGCCGACCAGGGCGACGCCGCCGGACAATACAATCTCGCGCTGCTGCATGAAAACGGCCTCGGCGTGCCCAGGGATCTCGGGCAGGCGCGCCGCTGGCTGCAAAGCGCCGCCC
>NZ_JAQTXI010000046.1 GCF_028688855.1 Neomegalonema sp.
TCCTGAAGCGTCGGAAAATGTCCGAGGAAGCCCGCGCCGAATATGAGGGCCTGCTCGACCTCTACAAGGCCGATCTCGGCATGCTCGACGGCACGCCGCTCGGGAAATACGCCCGCGACCGCATGGCCAGGGAGGAGAAGAAGGACGGCGAGGAGGCCGAGAAGCCCGAAGCCGCCGCTGCGCCCTCCCCGCAGGAGATCGCGGCGGCCCGCAAGGCGGGATCCGACGCCTTCGCCCAGGGGCGGGACGTGCTCGCCAACCCCTTCGGCGCAGCGGACCCGCGTCGGGCAGCCTGGGATGAAGGATTCTGCGCCGCCGCCGGATCGGACGGCATGGACATTCCCGACGCCTGGCGCCCGGCCAAAAAGGGAAAAGACGCCAAGGGCGGCGGCTCAGGAGACGACGACTCCAAGGGAGAAGGCGCATGAGCCGGCTGGAGAAATTCGGCGATCTTCTCTCGCCGGATCAGGCCGAGCCGCCGATCCTCGGTCCCGCCGTGCGCGGGGCGGTGGCCGGATGGATGGCCGAAATCCGCGCCGAAGAGGAGTTGCGGGCCGTGGGGCTCAAGCCGCGCCGCCGCGCCATGCTCTATGGCCCGCCCGGCACCGGCAAGACCACTCTGGCGCATCACGTCGCGGCGCGGCTCGGGCTGCGGATGCTGCGGGTTCGCGCCGACAAGCTGACCGGCATGTATATGGGGCAGGCGACGCAGGCCGTCGCCGGGCTCTTCGACGCCGTCGAGGCGCAGGAGGAGCCGCTCTTGCTCTTCTTCGACGAGATGGAGGGCGTCGGGCGCAAGCGCGAGGGTTTTTCAGGCGGGGGCGCGGATAACGAGCGCCTCATGCAGATGGGCGTGCTTCTCCAGCGCGTCGAGGGTTTCGCTGGTTTGATGATCGGCGCGACGAACAAGAAGGAGATGCTCGACGACGCGCTCTGGCGGCGCTTCGATCTGCAGATTCTCGTCGATCTGCCGGGCGAGGATGAGCGGTTCGCGATCATCAGGCGCTATCTGGCGCCTTTCGCGGTTTCCGACGAGGAGGTCTTCGCGCTGGGCGCGGCGCTGGCCGGAGCCTCGCCCGCCTTGCTGCGCAGCTTCTGCGAATCGCTCAAGCGCATGGCGATCCTCGGGCCGCGCATGGGCCGGATCAAGACGCTCGCCGAGGTTCTGGAGACGCTGGCCGTCTCCGTCCAGCCGCATCCTGATTACGCCCCGCCGCCGCTCTGGGCGGAGGCGGGGGCGAGGGCGAAGCTCGTCGAGGCCTTCCGCTGGCGCTGGCCTCTGACGAAGGAGGGCGCATGATGGACGACGGCTTTCTCAAAGTCGATCTCGCTCCGCTGGCCGAACCTGTCGGGCGCGCGCTCTTCGGCGAGCCCAACCGCAGGCTCTCCAAACCCCGCGAGGAATTGCGCTGGGGCGAAAACGGCTCTCTCAAGATCGATCTCAAGGCCGCGACCTTCTTCGATTTCGAGGCCAACGAGGGCGGCGGACTGCTGGACCTGATCCGGCGCGAACAGCGCCTTTCCGATGACCGCGCCTGTTTCGACTGGATGCGGGGCGTCGGGATTTCGGTTCCGGAGCCGCGCGAGGGCCGCAGCCAGCGCCGCAAGGGCGACGGGCGCATTCCCGCCAAGACCATCAAGGAGGTCTATGATTATCGGGACGAAGCGGGGGCGCTGCTCTATCAGGTGGTGCGCTTCGAGCCCAAGGAATTTCGTCAGCGCCGCCCCATGGCGGAAGGCGGCTGGGCCTGGGGCGTCGCCGCCGGGCGCTATGGACGGGTGAAGGGCGAAGAGGTCTGGAGAAGGCTGAAGGACCGCGAGGGCGCAGGCGAAGTGCGCGAAATGCCCGACGCGCGCATGGTCCCTTATCGCCTGCCTGAGGTTCTGGAGGCCGTGAAGGCCGGGCGGACGATCTATGTCGTCGAGGGCGAAAAGGACGTCGCCACGCTGGAGGGGTGGGGAATCGCCGCCTCCACCGGCGCGGGCGGGGCCGGAAAATGGCGCCCGGACTACGCCTCGGCCTTCGCGGGGGCCGACGTCGTGCTGCTGCCGGACAACGACCAGACAGGCCGCGCCCATATGGACGACGTGGCCCGCCAGCTCGCCCCCGCAGCCGCGCGGGTGCGGCTGCTTGACCTGGCGAAGCATCAGGCCGATTTTCCCGAGAAAGCCGACGTCAGCGATTGGGCTAAGCTCGGCGGGACCGCCGATCTGCTCGGGGCGCTGGCCGAAACCGAAGCCGAGGAATGGACCCCCAGAGCGCCCGAAGCGCCTTGGGAGAAATTCATGCTGCGGGACATGCTCGATTATCGCCCCAAGGGAGAATGGCTTGTGGAGGACTGGCTCGGGTCGGGTCAGTTGGCCGTGCTCTATGGCGCGCCCAAGACCGGCAAGAGCTTCGTGGCGCTCGACATGAGCCTGCGCATCGCCCATGGCTGGAGCTGGTTCGGCAAGAAGACCCGCAAAAGCGCCGTGTTCTATATCGCGGGCGAGGGCGGAGAAGGCGTCAAGAAACGCGTGGCGCTCTGGGCGCAGGAGAGGCCCCGGCGAGATCCCGCCGCGCCCTTCGTGATGGTCCCTCAGAGATTCGATTTCCACGAGCCCGGAGAAGGCGTCGGCCAGATCGCCGGCTGGATCAAGGCCGCAGGGCCCTGGATGGGCGCGCCCTTCGGTCTGATCGTCGTGGACACCCTCGCGCGCGCCATGGGCGCAGGCGACGAAAACGCGGCCAGCGACATGGGCCGCATCATCGAAACCTGCGACCGCCTGAGGGCGGAGACCGGATGCACAGTGCTTCTTGTGCATCATGCGGGCAAGGACGCCGCGCGCGGGATGCGCGGTCATAGCAGCTTGTTCGGGGCCGCGGACGCGGTG
Source organism: Neomegalonema sp. (assembly GCF_028688855.1). Lineage (GTDB taxonomy): Bacteria > Pseudomonadota > Alphaproteobacteria > Rhodobacterales > Rhodobacteraceae > Neomegalonema. The sequence continues at coordinate 2,875 of NZ_JAQTXI010000046.1, forward strand.
CTCGAAATCAGACCGGAGGTGGATGAGGAAGGCAAAGAAGTTCCTGAAGTCAAGACGTTGATCTTGCGCGATCAGAAGGACGGCGAAGCGGGCGGACGCTTTCCGCTCCGGCTGCGGCGCGCGGCTCTGGGCCATAGTCGCGATGGCGACGGACTCGATCACGACAGCGCGGCGCCCGCCGCGACAAGCTGCGTCGTCGAGTGGGTGAGAGACGCGGGAAGCCCCAGCGAAGGAGCGGACGGCATGGCCGATCCGGCGAGCGGGCAAGATGAAAGGACGGAGGAATCCTATCGCCGCAGGGCGGAGGATTCCGCGCTGCGGGCTTTGGACAAGGCTTTGAGCGGGTCTGAAGTCCGATCCACGCCCAGGGGGCCGGCGGTGACGCCGGAGGTCTGGGCGAAGGCGTTCGAGCTTCTGGAGCCGACCAGGACGGGCATGGCGCCTGCGCTGGATCGGCTGCGCGCGATCTTCAAGGGGCTGCGCGATTCCGGACGCATCGTCTTTCTGGAAGTGGAGGGGGCGGCGCTGGTGACCCGGGACGCGCCCTTCTGAGGGCGTTTCTCAAGATCCGACAGGCATGAGGCTTTCGGCCCTCGCCGCGCGCGCGGCGGCGGGGAACGGCGGCGCTCAGGCTGAAACAGGACGAACCGACGCGGCGGGCGCGCGCTCCGCTGCGGGCGGTCCCGGCTTGCCTGACGGCGGGCGCGGCGGCGGCCTCTGGGCGCGCCTTCGCGCGGAGGCGCGTTCGCGCGTGAAGAATTATTCTTTCATTCGGCGGAGGCGGCGGGGAGATCCCCCCTTAGGGGGGTCTCTCCCGCCCGCCTCGCCTTCGGAGGTGCGAGATGGAGCGGTGGTGCGTGTTCGGGCTCGTCGGGGCGGTGCGGCGCAATGTGGTCGGCAAGGCCGCCGCGCGGGAGGCCCGCCAGCGCGGCGAAGACGTCGGCGCGATCTGGCGAGAGGAGGCCGCCGCGCGCAGTCTGGCCAGGGCCGGATATCGGGCATGGGCGCCCATGGTCACGAGGATCGTCAGGCGGCGGAGAGGGCTGGTGCGGATGCTGATCCGCGAACAGGTTCGGGAGCCTTGGTTCCGGAATTACGTTTTCGTGGACATGGCCTCCGGGTCGGGTTGGGAGGGTCTGGCCGCGCATCCGCAGATCGGGCGGGCGGTGCGGTTCGGCGCCGATCCCGCCGTCGTCGCGCCGGAGGTGGTCGAGGCGCTGCGCGAGGAGCTGGCGCTCTGGGATGTGGCGGAGGCCCGGCGTGACGGCGAAGGGCTTAGCTTCGGGGATCGGGTCCGGGTCGAGCTCGGCGCGCTCGCCGGGATGGAGGCCGAGGTCGAAGAGGCGCGCGGCGAAGAGGTGCGGCTGGATCTGCGGCTGATCGGCGGAGCGCCCGTCTGGATCCGCGCAGGGGATTGCGTCAGGCTGGCCGTCCAGGGAAAGCGGGAGGGCGCGGGCGAGGTCGCGCGCAGGATTGACGGGCGAGGCGCCTTCGCGTAAATCTGAAAGCGGACGAGCCGTGATGCTAGAGACTATCTCCGGCGGCCCCGAGCCCTCCGCCCCCGACCAGGCAAGGTCAATGGCGCGGAAGGCCAAGTGCGAAGCTATGTCCGAAATCCA
>NZ_JAQTXI010000016.1:0-8622 GCF_028688855.1 Neomegalonema sp.
AGATCGAGGGCGTCTTCGAGATCGCCTAAGCCTTCCTGAGGGCGGCGGTCCAGTCGAGGGCCTGCTCCAGGCGGTCGTCGCCCCAGAAGAGTTCGCCGTCCGGCGTCAGGAAGCTCGGAGCGCCGAAGAGGCGCTTCGTCGCCGCCTCCTCGACCCGCGCCCGCAAGGCCGCCTTGAGGTCGGGATCGGTCCGGGCGCGCTCGACCAGGGCGGCGCCCTCCCGACCGGCGGCCTCGAGGAGCGCGGTCAGAACCGCCGGATCCTGGATCTGGGCGCCCTCGCCGAATGCGGCGCGGAAGAGGCGGGCGTAGAAGTCTCCGGCCCAGGGCTCCGCCTCCACGGCCAGAGCCAGCCGCACGGCGGTCACGCTGTTTTGCGGAAAGGGCTCCGGGAGGCGGAACTCCAGACCCAGCGGCGCGCAAAGGCGCTCCAGATCGCGGATCATGTAGGCGCGCTTGTCCTCGCTGACGAGGAAGGGCGGCTGCGTCAGGCCGTTGCGCGCGAAGACCGGCCCGAGGATGAAGGGCTTCCAGAGGATCCCGATCCCCCGCGCCCGCGCCAGATCCCCGACCCGGAGCACGGAGGGACAGGAATAGCTCGACGCGAAATCGAACCAGACTTCGAGAACGGGCTCCGACATCCGGGCTTCCTCCTGCGCGCCCGCCCTCCTGATCCCGGGGCGGCGGGAGGCAGGATGCGCCGGGAGAAGCCGCGACGCAATGCGTTCCGGCGCCCCGGAGCGCTCGAAGGCCCTCGGCTCCTGTCTGGCCGCCTCTTCGCTGGACGACGCCCTAGCCCGGCGAGGAGGCCCAGGCCGGAAGCGGCGCTCCGGCCCGCGCCGCGCGTCGCCGCGCCGCCTCGGCGTAGAGCGCCACATAGCGCGGCCCCGCCGCCGCCCAGTCGCGTTCGCGCAGGACTTCGGCCCGCGCCGTCTCGACGAGGCCGTCCAGCGCTCCCGAGCGCCAGTCCCGCGCCGCGCCGATCATCGCCGCCGCCAGAGCCGCGCGGTCTCCGGCGGGAAAGAGCCGCCCCGTCTCGCCGTCGCGGATCAGCTCCCTGTGGCCGCCCACGTCCGAGGCCACCACCGGACGCCCCATGGCCATGGCCTCCAGAGGCTTGAGCGGCGTGGTCAGATGGGTCAGGCGCATGGCCCGGCGCGGCAGGACCACCGCGTCCAGAGCCGCGAAGCGCCGCCGCAGCTCCTCGCGCGAGAGCCGCCCCGTGAAGACCGCCGCCTCGCCCAGAGGCGCCGCCTTGCGCCGCAGGGCCTCTTCCTCCGGCCCGCCGCCCATGAGCAGCAGACGCGCCCCCGGCAGAGCCTCGCGCACCTCCGGCAGGGCCTCGATCAGCAGATCCAGCCCCTCGTAGGCGTAGAAGGAGCCCGCGAAGCCGAAGACCGGCCCCTCTCCCAGCCCCAGAGCCGCCGCCGCCTCCGGATCGCGCGGCCCGACGCTCGGGAAGTCGGCGGCCCGCACGGCGTTGGGCAGCAGCGTCAGGCGCTCCGGCGCGAAGCCCCGCCCCACGAGGTCGGACTTCAGCCCCTCGCAGATGACCGCCGCCGCATCCGCCGAGCGCACGGCGGCCTCCTCCATGCGTCTTTGCAACCGCCAGCGGAGGCCGCCTTCCCTCAATCGCCCGGAATCGACGGCGGCGTCTTCCCAAAAGGCGCGGATTTCATATACGACGGGAAGACCGAGTCGGCGGCCCGCCTGGATCGTCGGCAAGGCGTTCAAAGCGGGGGAATGGGCATGAAGCACGTCGCAGGCCTCTTCGGCCGCCGCCTGAAGGATGCGCCGGTAGCTCGCCGACATCTCGCGCAGCAGGGCCGGAAATCCGCCGCGCGAATCCGGCGTGCGCAGAAAGCGGCGTCCTCCCGCGCGCTCCTCGCGCGGGGCGGCGGAGGCGGCTCGGCGCAGGGCGCGTTCGTGACGCGGCGTCGTCAGGCCGAGCGGCGTCCAGCCCATGGCCTCCTGAGCGGCGAAGACGCCGAGGCTGCGCGTGACGTAGCCGCTTTGCAACGGCGCGGAATGGTCGAGGACGTGCAGGACGCGCATGAGGGCTCCGCGGAGAAAGGTCTTCTCCGGCTATGCCCGATTCGCCCTCAAGAAGGGCTTAAGGACACAGCGGTTCGGATGAGCGCATCCTTTCGCGTCGAGCGCGGGATTTCAAGATCTTACCATGTTTCCCGCCGCAATGAGGCGACGATTTGGACCGATTCGCCGAACCCTCGCCCTATTTCCGCCGCGCGTTCGCGTCAAGTTGCGCTCCACGGGGCGCCCCAGGCTCCGGACGGTCGCGTTCCGGGGCTCAGAGACAAGGATTGCACATGATGATCGCAGCGCTGCGTTTGGCCGCCGCGATTGCGGCGACGGGCCTGTGGCTTCAGCCCGCCGCCGCAAACGGCTTCACCACCTCGACGGGGCACAGCATCCAGCTTCCCGACGTCCGCAGTCTGGACTGCGGCGGCATGCAGGCCGCCATGGACCGCATCGACGCCACCGGCTACCGCACCGGCCCCGCCCCCCGCAATCCGTCGGACGGCCCCCTCTACGACTACGAGAAGCGTCTCGCCGAAGAACGCTATCAGCGCTGCCTGCGCGGCGGCGGCATCCGCTGATCCTTCGCCCCGCGCGACGCCCCCTCCCCAAGGCCCTCCCTCCCCGCGACCGCCCGACGCCCGCCCGCCCGACGACCGGCCGCCAGACGGGCGGCCGGATGGGCGGCGGGCGCGTCCTGCGGGCCTTGAGCCTCCGGCGGCGAGCGCCTATGGTCGCGCGCCGCCGCCCGCTTGAGGGCCTTCAGGAGACAGTCCCCATGAGCCTCGCGCGCGCCGGATCGGTCGCCCTCGCCGTCTTCGCCCTCGACCAGGCGAGCAAATGGTGGGTCTTCGAGCGCCTCGACCTCAGGACCCTGGGCGTCATCGAGGTGCTGCCGCCCTGGCTGTCCTTTCATCTGGCGTGGAATCCGGGGATCAACTTCGGGCTCTTCGCCTCGGACGCGCCCTGGACCAAATGGCTGCTTGCTTGTCTGGCGGGTCTGGTGTCGCTCGGCGTTCTGGTCTGGGCGGGGCGCAGGGCGGGCGACGGGCTCTTCGCCCTCGGCGCGGGGCTTCTGGCGGGGGGAGCGCTCGGCAACGCCCTGGACCGCATGCTTCATGGGGCCGTGGCCGATTTCCTCAACGTCTCCTGTTGCGGAATCCGGAACCCCTTCGCCTTCAACGTCGCTGATGTCACGATCTTTTTCGGCGCGCTTCTGGTGGCCTGGCGCAGCGGTTCTCCCACATCTTCCTGACCCGTCCCGTTTCGACGCGCCTTGTCCGGCGAACCGAGGTGGGATATGAAAATCAGAGGGATCCGGGCGTCGCGAGGCGCCCTAAGGGCATCTTGCAGGAGGTCTTGATGGCGAGAACAAGAACGGCGTCCGCGCTCATGGCCATCGCCGTTTGCGCGTCCGGTTGCGGCAGCGCGGGCTTCGAGATCCGGCAGGCTCTCGGCGTGGACAAGAATCCGCCGGACGCCTTCGTGGTCATGCCCACGCGCGATCTTGAAATCCCGCGCAATCTCACGGCCTTGCCTCCGCCTTCTCCCGGCGCGGCCTCGCCGCTGGAGGCCGATCCGCGCGCCATGGCCCTCAGCGCCCTCGGCGGTCAGGCCGCTCCGGGGCGGGCGAGCCCTCAGAATACGGTCATTATGGGACAGCAGCCCCTCGGCGCGACCTATTCAGGGACGCCCGCCGCCCTCCAGGCCGCCGCGCCGCTCGCCTACGCCTCCGCGCCCTCGGGCGCCGAAGCCGCGCTGCTCGGCGCGGCGGGGGCTCCGGCGGTCTCCGGCGAGGCCCGGACCCTCGTCGCCTCCGAGTCCGCCGGGCAGCCGAAATATCTCCTCGACAGCTGGTTCCCCGGCCTCAAGCGCCTGCGCGGCGAGAGCTCCGGCGAGGTCGTGGAGCCTCTGGCGGAGCTGCGCCGCCTCGGCCAGGACGCCCCGGAAGCCGGCGCCGTCTCGAGCGCCCGGGCGGTTCCCGCGCTGCTCATCCCCCCCTCCTCCGCCGCGCCCTCCGCGGCCCCCTGACCCCCATGGAGGCCGCGCCGGAACCTCTCGCGAAAACCTTGCTCGCGCGCCGCGAAAACTTTACACCGTGCGCGCAATGCGTCCAGCCGAGACGGCCCCCGACGACGGGCCTCAAAAGGAAACACCACGTGAAGACACGGATTCCGCCAGCCGGATCCCTCCTCCTGGGCCTGGCGGCCAGCCTTGCGCTCGGCGCGGCGGCGGCCGCGGCCCCTGCGGTCACCACCTTCAGCCTCGACAACGGCCTGCAGGGCGTGGTGATCGAGGATCACCGCGCGCCCGCCGCCACGCACATGGTGTGGTACAAGGTCGGAGCGGCGGACGAGGAGCCCGGATTCTCGGGCATGGCCCATTTCCTCGAACACCTGACCTTCAAGGGCACCGAGACCTTCGCCAGCGGCGACTTCTCGCGGATCATCGCCGATCACGGCGGCGTGGACAACGCCGGGACGACCCATGAATACACCACCTATTACCAGCGCATCGCGCCGCAATGGCTGCCGCTGGTCATGGAGATGGAGGCCGAACGCATGAGCCGCCTCGACGTCGACGCCGAACAGGTGGACGTCGAACGGCGGGTGGTGCTCGAAGAGCGCATGTCGCGGGTGGACAGCGATCCCGTCGAGAGATTCGGCGAGGAGATGAAGGCTGCGCTCTACAAGAACCATCGCTATCGCGTTCCGGCGATCGGCTGGCGCCACGAGATCGAAAGCCTGAGCCTCGACAAGGCCGTGGAGTTCTACCGCCGCCATTACGGCCCCAACCGCGCGGTGCTGGTGGTGGCCGGAGACGTCGATCCCGAGCAGGTCGAGGCCTGGGCCCGCGCCTATTACGGGCCTCTCGCGCCCATCGCGGGCGAGAGGCCGCCGCGCGCCCGCGAACCGGCCTCCTACGCCGCCCGGCGCGTCGAGATGCGCGACGCGCGGGTGGTGCTGCCGCTGTTCCAGCGCTTCTACGCGACCGCCACCACCGCCGATCCCGTGGACGGCCCGGCTCTGGCGCTTCTGGCGCAGATCCTCGGGTCCAACGATTCGGCCGACAGCCGCCTGCGCCGGGCGCTCATCGAAGGCGAGGAGGCCCCCGCCGCCTACGCCGGCGCCCGCTATCAGGGCGAGATGGCCGACATCGGCACCTTCTCCATCTTCGCCTTTCCCAAGGACGCCAGCGTGGACATGAACCTCGTCGAATCCATCGTGGATCGGGAGATCGCCCGCATGATCGCCGAAGGGCCGGCCGAACAGGAGCTGGCCAGAGCCAAGACCATCATCCTTTCGGACGCGCTCTTCGCCCAGGACAACCAGTTCAACCTCGCCGAACGCTACGGCGCCGCTCTGGCCGTCGGCCGGACCATCGAGGAGGTCGAGGCCTGGCCCGACCGCCTGAGGGCCGTCACGCCCGAGCAGGTCGCCGCCGCCGCCGGGAGATGGCTCAAGATCGAGCGCTCGGTGACCGGGCGCCTCCAGGCCGCCCAGACGGAGAGCGCGCCATGACCGCAGCCGCACGCCGTCCCTTCCGGCCTCTCCCTCTCCGCTCCGCCCGACTGCGCGAGGCCCTGCGGCTCCTGCGGGGGGCGGGTCTGGCGCTTCTGCTCGGAGCCGCCGTCGCGACGACGGCCCGCGAGGCCGCCGCCCAGCCCGATCCCGCCGAGGGGCCCCAGGAGATCGTGACGCCCAAGGGGCTTTCGGTCTGGCTGAAATACGAGCCGAGCCTTCCGGCGGTGGCGCTCAACGCGCAGTTCGGAGGGGGCGGGCTCTCCGCCGACGCGCCGGACCGCCGGGGCGCCTCCTTCCTCATCGGGGGGCTGCTGGAGGAGGGCGCGGGAGATCTCGACGCCCGGAGCTTCCAGAACGCCCGCGACGAGCTGGGCGCGCGCATCGTCTACATGACCGCCTCGGAGGATCTGTCGATCACGGTCTGGTCGCCCTCCGAGCATCTGGGGGAGGTGATGGATCTGGTGCGGCTGTCGCTGGCCTCTCCGCGCTTCGATCCGGAGGCGGTGGCTCTGGTGAAGGCCCAGAGCACGGCGCTCATGCGGCATCAGGGGGCCGACGCGCAGAATCTCGCGGAGATGGCCTTCCTCAAGCGCCTGTTTCCGGACGACCCCTACAGCAGCGACTACCGCGGCGGCGAGGCCGATTACGCGAAGCTGACCCGCGAGGATCTGCTGGAGGCCATGCCCAGGCTGACGGACCGCGACCGGCTGATCGTCTCGGCGGTGGGCGACGTGACGCCGGAGCGGCTGGCCGAACTGGTGGACGCCGCCTTCGGCGATCTGGCGGCGGGGGGGGCGCGGAGCCTGCCGCCCGCCCGGACGGCTCAGGCGCCGGGGATTCTGCGGGAGATCGTCGATCGCGAACAGAGCATGATCGTCTTCGGCCATGGCGGAATCGAGAACGACGACCCGGATTACGAGGCCGCGCGGGTGATGACCCATGTGCTCGGGGGCTACGGGGCCAATTCCCGGCTCAACGCCGCCCTGCGCGACAAGCGCGGCATGACCTACGCCGTCTCGGCGGGGCTGCGCTCCTATGACCGCGCGGGGGTGGTCATGGGGATGGTGGCGGTGGCCAACGAACGCGTGGACGAAGCCATCGGCGTCCTGCGCGAGGAATGGACGCGCATGGCCGAGGAAGGCCCCACCGAAGCCGAACTGGAGCGCTCAAAGCGCTATCTGATCGGCTCCTTCGGGCTGGGGATCAGCTCCAACATGGGGCTTTCGGAGTTCCTCGTCCGCAGCCGCAGCCAGGGGCTCGGCATCGACTACATCCGCACCCGCAACGAGGCCATCGCCGCCGTGACCCTCGAAGACGCGAAGCGCGTGGCGGCGCGGCTGCTCAAGCCCGAGGAGCTCGTCTTCTCGGTGGTGGGCGGCGAGCCCCTTCCGGCCGGAACGGAGCCCAGGCCGCCCGGCGAGGCCGCGCCTCCTCCCTGACGGCGTCCCGCGCTTCGCAGGGGGCTCCGGGAGGGCTATAAGGGCGCAAGACCCCGCGCAGGGAGGATTCCCGTCCATGGCCGCCCAGACCCCCGCTCCCTCCCGCATCCGGCTGCTCTCCGAGGAGGCCGTCAACCGCATCGCCGCCGGAGAGGTGGTCGAGCGCCCGGCCTCCGCGCTCAAGGAGCTGGTCGAGAACGCCCTCGACGCCGGAGCCCGGCGCGTCGAGGTCGCGCTGGAGGGCGGCGGGCTCAAGCTCATCCGCGTGGCCGACGACGGCGAAGGCATGACTCCCGAGGAGCTGCCGCTCGCCGCCACGCGCCACGCCACCTCGAAGACCGACGGCTCGGGGCTCTTCGGCGCGGCGAGCCTCGGGTTTCGCGGCGAGGCCCTGCCCTCCATCGGGGCGGTGGGGCGTCTGGAGATCCGGTCGCGGCGCAAGGGCGCGGATCAGGCCTGGCGGCTCAGGATCGAAGGCGGGCGCCTGACGCCCGTGGAGCCTGCGGCTCTGGGCGGCGGCACGGTGGTCGAGGCGCGGGATCTCTTCTTCGCCACGCCCGCGCGGCTGAAGTTCATGAAGACCGAACGCGCCGAGGCTCAGGCCGCCGCCGAGACGCTCAAGGCCCTGGCTCTGGCGCGGCCCGAGGTCGCCTTCCACCTGACCGACGAAGGGCGCGTGGTCTTCAATTACGTGGTCGGTTCGGGCGATCTCTTCGACGCCCGACGGGCGCGGGTGGGGGCGGCGCTCGGACGGGAGTTCCTGGAGAACAGCCTTCCCCTCGCCGCCGAACGCGACGGCATGAAGCTCGGCGGGCTGATCGGCCTGCCCAGCTGGAGCCGCTCCACGGAAGGTCAGATCTTCATCACGCTGAACGGTCGGGCGCTGAAGGACCGTCAGCTTCTGGGCATGCTGCGGGCGGCCTATCTCGACTTCCTGCCCGCCGGACGCAAGCCCGGCGCCGCGCTTCATCTCGAAGTCCCGCCCGAGCGGGTGGACGTCAACGTGCATCCGGCCAAGGCGGAGGCCCGCTTCCGCGACGCCCAGGCCTTGCGCGGCTTCTTCATCGGTTCGATCCGGGCGGCTCTGGCGGCGGCTTCGGGACGCAGCGTCAGCCTCGGCGACGGCTCTTCGGTGATCGCGGGGCCTTTCCCGACGCCGCGCCCCTCGGGCGCCGCGCGGCCGGATTTCACGCCCGCTCCGCCCCATCCGGCCCTGTTGGCGCGTCACGCCGCAGCCCAGACGCCTCTGGCCCTGGAGGAGACGACGGGCTTTCTTGCGGCCGAGCCTCCGCCCGTCGCCGGAGCGCCCGCGGAGACGCCGCCGCAGGATCTCCCTCTCGGCCATGCGCGGGCTCAGATCTTCGAGACCTATATTCTGGCGCAGAGCGGCGAGGCTCTGGTGCTGGTGGATCAGCACGCCGCCCATGAACGCCTCGTCTACGAACGCTTCAAGCGTCAGCGCAAGGCGGGAGGCGTGGCGCGTCAGCCGCTGCTGATCCCCGAGATCGTCGAGATGGACGCCCTCGCGGCGGAGCGGATCCTCGCCGCCGCCGAAGAGCTGGAGGCTCTGGGGCTGGCGGTGGAGCCCTTCGGACCGGGCGCCCTCTGCGTGCGGGAGACTCC
>NZ_JAQTXI010000016.1:8632-85614 GCF_028688855.1 Neomegalonema sp.
GCCGCTGGAGGCGCGGATCGACGCGGCCTTGTCGCGGATGGCCTGCCATGGCTCGGTGCGGGCCGGGCGGGCGCTGACCCTCGCCGAGATGAACGCGCTCCTGCGCGAGATGGAGGCCACGCCGGGCTCCAATGTCTGCAACCACGGCCGCCCGACGGCCGTCAGGCTGGGTCAGGCGGATCTGGAGAAGATGTTCGGGCGACGGTGAGCGCAATCCGAAAACTCGGCAGAGTTTTCGGATAAATTGCGCGCCCCCCAAAAACCAGCGCAATCCGAAAGCTCGGCAGAGTTTTCGGATAAATTGCGCGACCAGATCAAGAATCAGCCTTCACTCGGCGTATTGGGCGCGGATCTCCTGCCGCAGCAGGTCGATGGGCACGAGCCGCCCGTCGCGGCGGGTGCGCCAGTAGGTCCAGCCGTTGCAGCTCGTCGTCCCGAGGGCCTCGGCGGCCACGCGGTGAATCGAGCCCACCAGCTCGCGGCCCGCCAGATCCGCCACCCGCAGACTGCCGTCCGCATGGACCTTGGCGTAGACGCGGCCGTCCGGCGAGACGAGATCCGCGCCGGGCTCCAGCATGCGGCGCTCGATCAGGGCGCCGAAAGGCACGCGCGGCTCCTTGCGCTTCGAGGGCGCTCCGCGCACCACGCCCGGATCATAAGGCTGGATGGCGTCGATGCGCGCGCGGGCGAGGCGGATGTAGTCCGGCTCGCGCTCCAGCCCGATGAAGCGCCGCCCCAGACGACGCGCCGCCGCGCCCGTGGTGCCGCTGCCGAAGAAGGGATCCAGCACCACGTCGCCGGGCTCGGTGGTGGCGAGCAGCACGCGGCGCAACAGAGCCTCGGGCTTCTGGGTGGGGTGAGCCTTGTCGCCCTCCTCGTTCTTGAGGCGCTCCTCGCCCGCGCAGATCGGGATCAGCCAGTCGGAGCGCATCTGAAGATCCTCGTTGAGGGACTTCATGGCCTCGTAATTGAACTGATAGCTCTTCTGGTTCTCGGACTTGACGCACCAGAGCAAGGTCTCGTGGGCGTTGGTGAAGCGACGGCCCTTGAAGTTCGGCATGGGGTTGGACTTGCGCCAGATGATGTCGTTCATCACCCAATAGCCGAGGTCCTGGAGGATCGCGCCCACCCGGAAGATGTTGTGATAGCTGCCGATCACCCAGAGCGCGCCGTCGTCCTTGAGCAGCCGTCGCGCCGCCGCGAGCCAGTCGCGGGTGAAGCGGTCATAGGCGCCGAAGCTGTCGAAGCGGTCCCAGTCGTCGGTGACGGCGTCCACGCGGCTGTCGTCGGGGCGGCGCAGCTCGCCGCGCAGTTGAAGATTATACGGCGGATCGGCGAAGATCAGATCCACCGAACGCTCCGGAAGGGCGTTCATGGCCGCGATGCAGTCGCCGGAGATGATCTGGTCGAGAGGCAAAGGCGCGGCCGCGGCCGCCGCGCGGGACGCCCGGGTCGCGCCGCGCCGGATCTTGCTTGGGGCCGTCATTGTGATTCGCTGCTCCCTCAGGGATTTACGCGAATCTTGATTCAACGAATCATCGAGGTCAAGCGAAAATCGAATCGGCGCCTGGATCGCGCGGACTCGAAAGCCGATTCGAGTCAAACGGGAATCATCTGTGCGACAGGTTTGTAACTGCGGCGATGATGCGCGGTCGGGCCGTATTTCGTCAAAGCCGCGCGGTGAATCGGCGCGCCATAGCCCTTGTTGCGCTCCCAGCCATATTCGGGATGCAGCCTCGCCAGATCCCGCATGACCTGGTCCCGCGTGGTCTTGGCGAGGATGGAGGCCGCCGCTATGGCCTCCTCCAGATCATCGCCGCCCACGATGGCTTCGGCGGGCGCGGGCAGGCCTTGAGGCAGGCGGTTTCCGTCGATCAGGATGCAGGCCAGAGGCTGATCCCGCCCCATGGCCGCGCCCAGAGCCTCCACCGCCCGGCGCATGGCCAGCATGCTCGCCTGAAGCGGGTTCAGGGCGTCCACCTCGGCGGCGCTGGCCTCGGCGACGGCCCAGAACAGCGCCTTCGCGCGGATCTCCTCGGCGAGGGCCTCGCGACGGGCTTCGCTCAGCTTCTTGGAATCGCGCAGGCCCCGGGGCCGCAAGGCCGGGTCCGGCGAGAGCGCGACCGCTCCCGCCATGAGCGGTCCCGCCCAGGGGCCGCGTCCGGCCTCGTCCACGCCGCAGACGAGGCCGCCGCTCCGCGCCCAAAAGGCTTCGCGCAGGTTCGGAAGGCTTTGGGACATGTCAGACCGTCAGCAGCAGATATTCGCGCTCCCAGGGCGAGATGACGCGCATGTACTCGTTGTACTCCGCGCGCTTGACCCGGGCGTAGAGGTCGCAGAACTCCGGCCCGAGCACCTCGCGCAGCTCCGGAGTCTCCTCGAAGAGGCTGACCGCCTCCAGAAGCCCGTGCGGAAGCTCGTGCTGACCGGAATAGGCGTTGCCCTCCAGCATGGGGCGGGCCTCGACCTTGTCGCGGATGCCCAGATAGCCGCAGGCCAGACAGACCGCCAGAGCCAGATAGGGATTGGCGTCGGCGCCCACCACGCGGGTCTCGACGCGCCGCGCCTCCGGCCCCGAGATCGGCACGCGCAGACCCGCCGTGCGGTTGTCCTCGCCCCATTCGAGATTCACCGGAGCCGCCATGTCGGGCGTCAGGCGGCGATAGGAATTGACGTAAGGCGCGAAGACGCAGCCCGTCGCCGCGAGGAATTTCTGTTGTCCGCCGATGAACTGATAGAACTCCGGCGTCGGATCGCCCTTTTCGTCGGTGAAGATGTTGCGGCCTTCGGCGTCCACCACGCTCTGATGGATGTGCATCGCCGAGCCGGGCTGGCCCTCCATGGGCTTGGCCATGAAGGTGGCGTAGCAGTCATGGCGCAGGGCCGCCTCGCGGATGGTCCGCTTGAACATGAAGACCTGATCGGCGAGGTCCATCGGATCGCCATGGATCAGGTTCATCTCGATCTGACCGGCGCCGGCCTCCTGGATCACGGTGTCGATCTCGAGGCCCTGAGCCTCGGCGTAGTCGTAGATATGCTCGATCACCGAGTCGTATTCGTCCACCGCCGAGATCGAATAGGCCTGGTTGCCCATCCCCTGACGCCCCGTGCGCCCGATGGGCGGCTCGAGGGGGTAATCGGGATCGGTGTTGCGCTTGGTGAGGTAGAACTCCAGCTCGGGCGCCACGACCGGCTTCCAGCCCCGTTCGGCGTAGAGCCGCAGCACCCGCCGCAGCACCTCGCGGGGGGCGAAGGGCACCGCGACGCCCTTCTTGTCCACGAGGTCGTGAATCACCTGGACCGAGGGCTCCAGCGCCCAGGGCACCGCGCGCATGGTCGAGAGGTCGGGGATCAGCCGCAGGTCGTGCTCGGCCCAGACGCCCTGGTCCTCGAACTCCACATACATCCCGGTGATCGTCTGGAAGAAGATCGAGACCGGCATGTAGATCGCCTTCATCTCGGCGAATTTCGAGCAGGGCATGGCCTTGCCGCGCGGCACGCCGCCGAAATCCGGCGCGACGCACTCCACTTCCTCGATGCGATGATCCCGCAGCCAGAGCCGCGCCTCCTCCACGTCGTAGGGGCGATTTTCGGGCGAAACGGTCAGGCTCAGTCCGCGATTGTTTCTTCTGTCCGCCATGTGGTCATCTGCGTTCGTCGCGACGCCCAGGGCGCGGGAGGCGCGAAGCGGACGCAGGCCCTCGGGCCGCGTCCCCTGAGCCGCGAAGCCTGACTATAGACGCCGAAATCCGCTTCGCCCAGAGGAAGGCGCCTCGGGAAGGCCTGCGGGCGGGCGCCCCCTCCGAAAGGGCGGGAAAGGGGCGAATCGCTTAAATTTCAGGCATACGGCCATCAATCCCGCCGCATTGCGTCAAAGACGCGCAGCTTCAGGAAGGAGACGGCTTCACATTTCCGTCTTGTGGCGGTCGCCGCATCGCGTAACCTTGGCGGCGGAGGACCATGAAAGGGGGACGCTCATGTATGACGAAATGGGACCCGCAGGGCGACCGGACGACCCGTATCGGGACATCCGCGAATGGCTGAACGCCACCGACCTCGAAACCCTCCGCCGCAAGAGCCTCGAAGCCGAGACGCTCTTCCGCAAGATCGGCATCACCTTCGCCGTCTACGGCGAGGGCGGCGACCCCGAAAGGCTGATCCCCTTCGACATCGTGCCGCGCGTCTTCAACGCCGAGGAATGGCGCAAGCTGGAGCGCGGCGTGATCCAGCGCGCCCGGGCGCTGAACATGTTCCTGCATGACGTCTATCATCGCGGCGAGATCATCCGCGCGGGCGTGGTGCCCGCCGATCTGGTCTATCGCAACGCGGCCTTCGAGCCCGCCATGATCGGCGTTGATCCTCCGCGCGGCGTCTACAGCCACATCGTGGGCATCGACATCGTGCGGGTCGGGCCGGGCGACTTCTACGTGCTCGAAGACAATTGCCGCACGCCCTCCGGCGTCTCCTACATGCTGGAGAACCGCGAGATCATGATGCGCATGTTCCCCTCGCTCTTCGCCAGGGGGCGCGTGCTGCCGGTGGACGATTATCCGACCCAGCTGCGGCGCACTCTGGCGGGAGTGCGTCCGGTCAAGTCGCAGTCGGATCCCACCATCGTCGTCCTGACGCCGGGCGCCTACAACAGCGCCTATTACGAACACAGCTTCCTCGCCGACCAGATGGGCGTCGAGCTGGTCGAGGGCCAGGACCTCTACGTCGAAGGCGGCTATGTCTGGATGCGCAGCACCGGCGGCCCCAAGCGCGTCGACGTGATCTACCGGCGCATCGACGACGACTTCCTGGATCCGCTCTGCTTCCGCCGCGACTCCATGCTGGGCGTGCCGGGGCTGATGGACGTCTACCGCTCGGGCGGGGTGTCGCTGGCTTCGGCGCCGGGCTCGGGGGTGGCCGACGACAAGGCCGTCTACACCTATGTCCCCGACATGATCCGCTTCTATCTCGGCGAGACTCCGGCGCTCAACAACGTGCCGACCTTCAAATGCGCCGATCCCTCCGACCTGAAATACGTTCTGGAGAACCTGCACGAACTGGTGGTCAAGGAGGTCCACGGCTCGGGCGGCTACGGGATGCTCGTCGGACCCAAGGCCACCCAGGCCGAACGCGAGGCCTACGCCGAGCGCCTCAAGGCCGATCCGGCCGACTTCATCGCCCAACCCACCCTCGCGCTCTCGACCACCCCCACCCTCGTGGAGGAGGGCGTGGCGCCGCGTCACGTCGATCTGAGGCCCTATGCGCTGGTCGGCGACGAGGTCCGGCTGGTTCCCGGAGGATTGACGCGCGTGGCCATGCGCCAAGGCTCGCTGGTGGTGAACTCCAGCCAGGGCGGCGGCGTGAAGGACACCTGGGTTCTGGCCGAATAAGGGAGCGACGCCGATGCTCAGCCGCACCGCTGAAAACCTCTACTGGATGACGCGCTACGTCGAGCGGGCCGAGAACATGGCCCGTCTCGTCGAGATGGGGGCGCGCATGTCGGCCCTGCCCACCTCGAGCGGACATCGCAGCGAATGGGAGTCGGTGCTCTCGGCCGCCTCCGCCGCCGACAGCCACGCCGCCCGCCACGCCGAGATCACCCGCGAAAGCGCGGTCGAGCACATCCTCTTCGACCGCGACAACCCGTCCAGCGTCCTCGCCAGCTTCGGCGCGGCGCGCCACAACGCCCGCGCCATGCGCACCGCCCTGACCACCGAGGCCTGGGAGGCCATCAACGACGCCTGGATCCGGCTGCGCCGCTTCAGCGCCGCCGAGGTCCAGGGAGAGCGCCTGCTCGACTTCGCAAGCTGGATGAAAAGCCGGGGCGCGCTGTTCCGGGGAGCCATCGATTCCTCCAGCCTGCGCGACGAAGGCTACGACTTCATGCGCCTCGGCTTCTTCATCGAGCGCGCCAACAACACCGCCCGCATCCTCGACGTGAAATACTACCTCCTGCTGCCGGCCACGGAGCAGGTGGGCGGCGGGGTGGACCACTATCAGTGGACCACCGTGCTGCGGGCGACCTCTTCGCTGCGGTCCTATCACTGGGTCTATCGCGGCGAATACCGGCCCGCCTACATCGCGGACTTCCTGATCCTCAACAAGCTTTCGCCGCGCTCTCTGGCGCATTGCTACGAGATGATCCTCCAGCACCTCGACCGGCTGGAGCGCAAGCACGGACGGCGCTTCCCCTGCCATGAGCTGGCTTCGGTCGCCTTCGCGCGGCTCAACAGCTGGACCATGGAGGACATCTTCCAGGAAGGCCTCCACGAATTCCTGACCGACTTCATCTCGCGCACGAACGACGTCTCGGCGGCCATCGCCGAAGCCTACTGGTATGGAGGGTGAAGCCATGCGGCTGACCATCACGCATGACGTCGAACTGCGCACGGCCCAGCCGATCCGCTCGGCGGTCTTCAGCCTGCGGCTCCAGCCGGGCGATTTCGACGGCCAGAGAATCGTCGAATGGACCATCGACGGCGGAGAGGAGGCCAAGCTCGCCGAGCCCTTCGCCAACGGCTCCGGCGACCGGATCCGCAGCCTGACCCTCGCCGGGCCGGTCGAGGCCGTGAAGATCCAGGCGCGCGGAATCGTCGAGACGCGGGATCTGGCGGGCGTGGTCAAGGGCTGGCGCGAGCGGGCCCGCCCCTCCGTCTTCCTGCGCGAGACGAAGGCCACGCGCCCCGACGCCGCGATCCGGGCTCTGGCCGAGGCCGCCGCCGAGCCCGCCAGTTCGGCGCTGGACGTCGCGCATCGGCTCAAGGCGGCCCTGCGCGAGCGCCTGATCCACGAGGAGGGCCTCCCCGAAGAGCCGGAGCTCACCGCCGCCGAGGCCCTCGGCGCCGGACGCGGAACCCTGCGCGACTTCGCCCATGTGCTGATCTCGGCGGCGCGGGCGCGGGGGCTGCCTGCGCGCCATGTGCTGGGCTACCGGCGCGAGGAGGAGGAGGCCGAAACCGCGGCGCTCCATTCCTGGGCGGAGGTCTTCGTCGAGGGCATCGGCTGGATCGGCTTCGACGCCGCCAACGATCTTTCGCCGACCGACGCCTATGTGCGGCTCTGTTCGGGGCTGGACGCCGCCGACGCCGATCCCTTCCGCTACGCCTACAAGGGCGGCGAGGGCGCGCCGGTCGTGACCACGCGCCTTCAGGTGCGGCGCGAGGAGGGATCCGGGCCTTCCGCTCCCCTGCGCGGACAAGGCCAGTTCCAGGGAATCGGCGGACAGAGCCAGAAACAGGGCTGAAGCCTGCGGCGCCCTCCCCTCCCCCGCAGAGGAGGCCGACCTGAAAAAGCCCGTCGCGAGGAGTCGCGGCGGGCTTCGTCTTGAGCGCCTCTGCCGATCAGGCCGGGCGTCACGCCTTCTTCGCGGCGGGCTTCTTCTTCGGCGCGGGGGCCTCGGCTTCCGCCTTCGCCTTCTTCTTCGGCGCGGGCTCGACGGCTTCCGCCTTGGGCTTCTTCACGGCGGCCTTCTTCTTCGGCGCAGGCTCGACGGCTTCGGCCTTCGCCTTCTTCGCGGCGGGCTTCTTCTTCGGCGCGGGCTCGACGGCTTCGGCCGTCGCCTTCTTCTTCGCGGCGGGCTTCTTCTTCAGGGGTTCGTCGCTCATGGCTTCGAGTTCGTCGATCATGCGGCTGATGACGTCGAGGCCCTTGCTCCAGAACTGCGGATCCGTCGCGTCGAGGCCGAAGGGCGCGAGAAGCTCCTTGTGGCGCTTCGAGCCTCCCGCCGAGAGCAGGTCGAAATAATCCTTCACGAACTCCTCGGCGCGGCCCTGAGCCTTGCGCTCCTCGTAGACGCCGTAGAGCGCGTTCACGAGGCCGTCGCCGAAGGCGTAGGCGTAGACGTAGAAGGGCGAGTGGATGAAATGCCCGATGTAGACCCAGAAGCTTTCATAGCCCGGCGCGAAGTCGAAGGCCGGGCCGAGGCTCTCCGCCTGCACGGCCAGCCAGATGGCGTTGAGGTCGTCGGGCGTCAGTTCGCCTTCACGGCGGGCGGCGTGGACGCGCGATTCGAATTCGTAGAAGGCGATCTGGCGGACCACCGTGTTGATCATGTCCTCCACCTTGCCCGCGAGCAGGGCCTTGCGGGTCTTCGGATCGGTCTCGGCGTCGAGCAGGGCGCGGAAGGTCAGCATCTCGCCGAAGACGCTGGCCGTCTCGGCGAGGGTCAGGGGCGTGCTGGCCATCAGGCTCCCCTGACAGCCCGCCAGGATCTGATGCACCCCATGGCCCAGCTCATGGGCGAGGGTCATGACGTCGCGGGTCTGGCCGAGGTAGTTCACCAGCACATAGGGATGCACCGAAGGCACCGTCGAATGCGCGAAGGCGCCGGGCGACTTCCCCGGACGCGCCGGAGCGTCGATCCACGGCCTGTCGAAGAAGCGGGCGGCCAGCTCGCGCATCTTCGGCGAGAAGGCCCCATAGGCGCCGAGCACGGTCTCGCGGGCTTCGTCCCAGCCGATCACGCGCTCGGGGCGGTCGGGGAGCGGGGCGTTGCGATCCCAGAACTCCAGCTTGTCGAGGCCGAGCCACCGGGCCTTCAGCGCGTAATAGCGGTGCGACACCCGCGGATAGGCCGCCGCCACGGAATCGCGCAGCGCCTGGACCACCTCGGGCTCGACGCTGTTGGAGAGATGGCGCATGGTCTGGGGCGAAGGCGCCTTGCGCCAGCGGTCCACCACCTCCTTGGACTTGGCCAGGGTGTTGGTGATCAGCGCGAAGAGCCGCAGGTTCTTCGTGAAGACCTTCCCCAGAGCCTCCGCCGCCGCCTGACGCTTCGCGCGGTCGGCGCGGGACATCAGCGTCAGGGTCTGTTCGAGGGGCAGGCTCTCGCCGTCCACCTCGTAGCGCAGATCGGCCATGGTCTCGTCGAAGAGGCGGCTCCAGGCGGAATCCCCCGCGACGCTCTGGTCATGGAGGAACTTCTCCAGATCGTCGGAGAGCTGATAGGGCCGGAAGGCCCGCACCTCCTCGATCCAGGGGCGGTAATGGCGCAGCGCGGCGCTCCGGGCGTAGAGGGCTTCGAGATCGGCGTCCGGGATGCGGTTCATCTCCAGCGTGAAGAAGACCGCCAGAGAGGAGGCGTCCGCCAGACGCGCCTGGGAATCCGCCAGGAACTTCGCCTTGGCCGTATCCGCCGTATCCGCGTAATAGCGCAGCCCCGCGAAGGAGCCGATCCGGCCCATGGTCTCGCCGGTGGCCTCGTAGCGCCGGATCGCCTGCGCGAGATCGTCGCCGGAGAGCCCCGCCACCTTGCCCTGATAATCGGCCGCGAAGGCGACGTTCTCCGCCTGGACGCGCTCGAAATCCCGGATGATCTCCGCGCAGTCGGGCGCAGCGTAGAGATCGGTCAGATCCCACTCCGGCAGGCGGCCGAGATCGCGGCGGCCCGCGACGGCTTCGGCGGAATCATGGACGGGATCAAGCATGGACATGCCTTTCGGGAAGAGGGGGTCCGGAGTGGTCTCGGGCTTCCGATATAGGGGCGGAGCCTTTCCGAAAAAAGACCGCCGCCGCAGGATCGTCAGGGTCCGGACGCGGGGTCAGCCCTCGGACTCCGGGCCGGAAGGCATCAGGGTTTCGCCGCGCAGCTTCTCCAGACGCGCGACCCGCGCTCCGCCTTCGCGCTCCAGAATCCGGGCGAGGGCGTCGGAATGGCTGACGACGAGAATCTGCGTCTCCGCCGAGGCCCGCAGGATCAGCCGTCCCAGAGGCTCGATCAGGCCGGGATGGAGGCTCGCCTCCGGCTCGTTGAGCGCGATGAACTCCGGACGGCGATAGGCGCAGAGCGCCCCCACCAGAGCCAGATAGCGCAGGACTCCGTCCGAGAGCTCCGGCGCCGAGAAGGCGCGCGGAAAGCCCGGCATGCGCATCGCCACCAGATAGCGCCCCGCCGCCTCGACGAACTCCAGCCGCGAGCCGGGAAAGGCCTCCTCGACGGCGCGGCCCACCTCGGAGCGCTCGATTCCCTGAGGCCCTTCCTTGAGGTGGATGGCCGTCGCCAGAGCCGCCGCCAGATTCACGCCGTCGGAATCCAGCGTGGGCGCGCAGACCGCCGGCTGAGGCTGGCGCAGGGGCGAATCCGCATCCGAGCGGAAGCCGTGATAGAAGCGCCAGTCCGTCAGGCGCTTCTGGAGGATGTGCAGCTCGGGAAACTGATGCGGATCGCGCAAGGTGGCCAGGGCCGTTTCGGCCATGAGCAGCGCGCCCTTGTAGCTGCGCCATGCGCCGTCCTGTTCGCGGGCGGCGATATGCGGGCCCTTGCGCTCCAGCATGACGGCGCGGCGGCCCTCCACATGGATGGAGACGCGCTCCTCCTTCACCACCGGATCCAGCGCCAGAGCCGGGTCGGTGGGGCCGGGAAGCCCGAGCATGATCTCGTATTCCAGGCTGTCCAGCCGCACCCCGAGCTTCAGCCGGGCGTCGCGGCGCGCCCTGGGCGCCTCGGGGTCGTCCGGGTCGAGGGGCGGCGCGCCCGCCCAGAGCGCCGAGGCCATGCCGCCCTCCTGCGCGAGGCGGCGGGCCAGATCGCCCACCGCCGCCGCGCGGAGCAGCTCCAGCCCGCGATAGAGGTTGGTCTTGCCCACCCCGTTCTCGCCCGTGACCACGCTCAGGCGGCCCATCGCCATGACGGCGGACCGCAGCGAGCGGTAGCCCTCGATGCGGATTTCGCGGATCACGCCGGGTCAGTCGCGACGCGTGCGCGCGGCGCCGGGCCGCGGCGGAGGCGGCGCCGAAGCCGGACGCGGCGCAGCCGATCCCCCTCCCGCTTCGGCGGGCTTTCCGGCGGGCTCGGCGGCTTCGGCCTTCGGCTCTTCGGAGGCGGGTTCGGGGTCGGCGGCTTCGGCCGGATCTCCGGCCTCCCCGGCGGCGGGCGCCGGAGCGGCGGCCTCGGCGGGGGCCGCCCTGGCCACGCCCACGAAGGCCGGACGCAGCAGACGCCCCGCGATGGTGAAGCCGGTCTGCATGGTCTGCACGATCCCGCCCGGCGGCGCGCCCGGAATCGCGGCCTCGAACATCGCCTGATGCAGGTTCGGGTCGAAGCGCACGCCCATGGAGGTGTCGATGGGCTCGATCTGGTGCTTGGCGAAGGCGGAGAGCAGTTCGGCGCGGGTCAGCTCGACGCCCTCGAAGAAGTCCCTCGCGGCGGAGCGGGTCGCCTCGTCGGCGCCGGTCACGGCGCGTTCGAGGTTGTCGTAGACGGAGAGGATGTCGCGCGCGAGGCGGGTTCCGCCGTATTTGGCGGCGTCCTCGCGGTCGCGGGCGGCGCGGCGACGGTCGTTCTCGGCCTCGGCGAGGGCGCGCAGCAGGCGGTCCTTCACGGCGGCCAGTTCGGCTTCCAGCTCGGCTTCGCGGCTCGGGGCTTCGCCCTCGGCGGCCTCATGCGCCTCCGCCCCTTCGGCGCGGACCTCCCCGGCTTCGGCCGCAGGATCCTCCGCCTTCTGCGTCGGTTGTTCATCCGCCATGAGACTCTCCTTCCCTGGAGGCGGCGCCCAAAGCCCGGCGCTCTTCGGAGGCTCCCCCGAGGGTGCGTCCGATGAGCCGCGCCGTATATTCCACGATGGGCACCACGCGCGCGTAATTGAGGCGCATCGGACCGATCACGCCGATCGCTCCGATGACCCGCCTTTCCGCGTTCATATAGGGAGATATGACCAGCGCCGAAGCCGAAAGCGAGAATAATTTCGTCTCTGATCCCAAAAACACGCGGACTCCCTGCGCATCCCGAGCCAGATCAAGAAGTTCGGCGGCGTTCTCCTGACGCTCCAGCAGGTCGAAGAGCCTGCGCGCGGCCTCCAGATCGGCGGCCGAGGCGCCGTCCTCCAGAAGATTCGAGCGCCCCCGGACGATCAGCCGCGCGCCCCTGCCCGCGCCCGCCCATTCCGCCAGCCCCGTCTCGATGAGCCGGGCGGCGGCGGCGTCGAGGGCGGCGCGGTTCTCCTCGATCCGCGAGAGCAGCAGGCCGCGCGATTCGTCCAGGGTGCCGCCGCGCAGGAAGGCGTTGAGGAAGTTGCCGGCCTCCGCCATGGCCGAGGGCGTCAGGCCGGGCGGCGGCGTGAAGAGGCGGTTCTCGACCGTCCCGTCCGCTCCGACCAGCACCAGAAGCCCGCGTTCGGGCCCGAGCCCCACCACCTCGATGTGCTTGATCGGGGCCTCGCGGGTGGGGGCGATCACCAGCCCCGCCCCGCGCGAAAGCCCCGACAGCGCCGAGCCCGCCGCGTCGAAGGCGCTGTTGAGGTCGCCCGCCGTCGGGCCGAGCGCCGCCTCGATGCGGGCCTGATCCTCCTGCGCGGGTTCGCCGAGGTCCAGAAGCGCGTCCACGAAGAGCCGCAGGCCCGCCTGAGTGGGGGCGCGCCCCGCGCTCGCATGGGGCGAGGCCAGCAGGCCCATCAGCTCCAGATCCTGCATCACGTTGCGGATGGTGGCCGGAGACAGCCGCTCGTCGAGGGCCCGCGAGAGCGTCCGCGAGCCCACGGGCTCGCCGGTGTCCAGATAGGCCTCGACCACGCGCCGGAAGATCTCCCGCGCGCGGTCGGTCATCTCGCCGAGGCTCGGCCCCGTCGGGCGCAGCCCGGAGGAGCCGGAAGGACTTCTGGAGTCGGACATGGGACGCGTCCCTTCGCCATGGCGGCTCCGACGCGGCGCAGACCGCTCAGCGCCAGGCCGAAACCATTCCGTCGTTGGTGAGGATATAGAGCGTTCCGCCCGCCACGACAGGCCCCGCGTCGGCGCCGCGGCCCAGCTTGACCTCGCCGAGCGCCTCGCCGGTCTGCGGATCCAGCGCGAAGAGCCGCCCGCTCGCCGAGGCGACCCTCAGGCGTCCGCCCGCCAGCACCGGGCCGGTCCAGCCGCCCGGGCCGAGGTCGATCTCCCAGAGCGTCGCGCCCGTGGCCCGGTCCAGAGCCCGCACGCGGCCGTCGACGCTGGTGACGTAGAGCGCGCTCCCCGCAGGCCAGGCCGGACGCTCCACCGCGAAGTCGCGCCGCCAGAGGGCCTCGCCCGTGCGGAGATTCGCCGCCACAAGGCCGCCCGCCCGCGAACCGGCGTAGACGATCTCGTCCACCACGACGGGATCCCCCGCCACCTGAGGCAGCGCCACCCCCACGCCCGCGCCGCGCGTCGCGCCCGAGGAGAGGGTCGAGACCTCCCAGCCCGGACGCCCGTCCGCCGCCATGAAGGCCGAGAGCAGGCCGGAGCTGAAGGGCGCCAGAGCCACCGGACCCGCCACCGCAGGAGAACCGCCTCCCAGAACGCTCGCGCCGCCCGAAGCGCCCTGACGACGCCAGACCACCGCGCCGTCCGCGGCGTTCAGCGCCAGGAATTCGTCGGCGCGGGTCAGCACGTAGACGCGTCCGCCCGAAACCGCCGGCGCCGAACGCACCGGCGCCCCCGTCGAGACGCGCCAGATCAGCCCGCCCGCCGCGTCGAGCGCCAGAACCTCGCCGTAGCCGGTGGCGGCGTAGATCCGGCCGCCCTCCGCCGCCAGACCGCCGCCCAGACCGCCCGAACCCCGGTCGCCCTCGCGGCGCAGCCCGACGCTCCAGAGCTCCGCGCCGGAGCCCGCGTCGAGGGCGGTCAGATTGAGGTCGGAATCAAGGGCGTAGAGCTTGCCCTCCGCGACCACCGGCGGCGCCGCCAGCCTGCCGCCCGAACCGATGGAGCGCCGCCAGGCGGGCGCCGGATCGGCGGCCAGAGCCAGATGTCCGCCCGCGCGGGCCGATCCGCCGTTGAACTGGCCCCAGTCGGCGTTGGCGGCCGCAGCCGGAGGCGCAGGCGCCCGCCCCACGATCGAGGGCGGCGCCGCCGGAGTCCGGATGGAGATGCGTTGACCCTCGAGAAGCGTCTCCTTGCTTCCGCCGAACCATCCGCCGCCGCCGCCGGAACACCCAGCGAGCAGGGCCGCCAGGGCGGCGGCCTGAAGCGTGACGCGCAAAGCGGAGGCGCTCATGGGCCTACTCCTCGAAAATCAGGGGAGCCTCAGGGCTCCGGAGCTCGCGAAACCGCGCCTCGGGCCCCGAGGGCGCGCGCGCGTTCCGTCACCTTACTCCGAAAACCATCCGGAAGGCGAGACTCGCGCGACGGAGGCCAGGAGCCTTTTCATCAGGGATGCGCGGCGCGCCCTCCCCCTTCGCCCGGACAGGATTCCGGGCCGGAGAGGCGCGGGCCGCAGGAGGCCTTCGCAGGAGGCCCTCAGGGCGCCTCGACCACGCCGAGCGCGCGGCGCATGGCCTCCACCCGCGCGGACATGCCGCCGGGCAGGTTCTCCGCCGAGGCCAGAGCCTCCAGGGTCGCGGAGGCGCCGGAGAAGTCTTCGGCGCGCATCTGGACCATGGCCTTGAGCTCGCCGGCGAAATGACGCCAGGGATTCGTCTGGGCGGTCAGGGGCTCCAGCGCGGCGAGCAGCTCCGCCGGGGGCTTCGTGTCGGCTTCGGCCATCAGCGCGCGCAGACGCGCCAGCTCGCGCCAGCCCTCGGGCAGCTGCGCGGATTGCGCGGCGGCGGAGAAGCTCGCGGCGGCGCCCGCCGGATCCTTCTCCTCCAGCAGGATCCCGCCCGCCCGCATCAGCACGATGGGCGCGGCTCCGCCGCCCTGACGGCTCAGGGCCTCCAGAGCCGCGACGCGCTCGGGACCCGGCGGCAGGGCCACGGCGGCGGCGTAGGAATCGCCGCGCGCCTCGGCGGCGAGGCGGTCGCGGTGCTTGCTCCATTCGGTCCAGGCGAACCAGAGCACGAAGAGCGTCAGGGCCAGGATCAGCCAGGGCCCGAACCGGCGCCAGACCCGATACATGCGGTCGCGCCGGAGCTCTTCGCTCACCTCATGGATGAAACTATCGCCGTCCGTGGCCATTGCGCCCTATCCTGCTTCAGAGATCCGGCGCGCCTCGCCCCATCCACTTGAAGAGGGGCTTGAGCGGCAGGATCCAGACGAGTCCGAGACAGACGTAAAGCGCCAGCTCCGCCCAGAGGGACGGACGATCCCATGCGCCGACCACAAGGGCCGCGATCAGGGAGTAAGCCGCGATATAGACCATCATCAGGATGGATCCGGCGAAGATGCGCCAACGTCTCGTCATGAGCGCCGCATATCAGGCGCGGCGTTCATCGTCCAGCGTCTCGGCGACCCCGGAGGCGGGCCCTGGCCTCATGCGTTCCCCATCCGGCGGCGGGGACGGCCCAGAGCGCCCCCTCCAGACGCAGCGCCGGAGAGGCCCGACGCGCCTCGGGCCGGGCGAGTCGCCAGAGCTCCGGCGGGCTCCAGCCCTTGCGGGCGGCAGCCTTCAGCGACGCCTCGCCCTGAGCGCCGAGCGCGGCCAGTTCGAGCCCCTGCGGCGCCTCGGGCGCGAGATCCACCCGCCAGCGCCCCGCCCAGAGGCGGCTTTCTCCCGGCGCGAGGAGCGCGGGCGGCGGAGTCCCGGCGGGTTCGGGCAAGAGGCGGAGCCCGCCCTCGGGCAGAGGCCGCAGCAGCGCCCCGCCCAGAGAGATCCCGCCCCCGAGCCCTCCTGAAAGCCAGAGGTCGAACGCCCTTTCGAGAGAAGCGAAGCGCGGCGGATGCTCGGCGCCGCCCGCCCGGCGCAGGCTCTCCGCGAAGAACCGCAAGGCCACCTCGCGCGGCGCCCCCGCCAGAGCCGCGCGGCTCAGGCGCAATTCGCCGAGGGGCCCCTCGGTCAGGGCCTCCGCCGAGAGGGCCGCCTCCGCCGCCTCCAGAGCCTCGCGGGCGCGGGCGAGATGGGCCACGGTCTCCAGAAGCCGGGCCCGGCTGAGGCCGAAGCCCTCCAGAAGCGCCGCCGCCTGACGCAGACGCGGCCGCAGACGCCGCAGATCGCTGTTGGAGGGATCGTCGATCCAGGGCGCGCCCCGCGCCCTCAGCCAGGCGCGCAGCTCCTCGCGCCCGACCTCCAGCAGAGGCCGCAGCAGCGGAACCCCCTCCCGCAGGCTCCGCGGACGCATCGCCGCCAGGCCCTGAACTCCGGAGCCGCGCGCGAGATTCATCAGGAAGGTCTCGGCCTGATCCTCGGCGGTGTGGGCGAGCACCAGAGCCGCCCCCCGCGCTCCGGCGGCGGCGCGCAGAAGATCATGACGCGCGGCGCGGGCGCGGGCGGAGAGATCGCCCCGAGGCTTGTCTCCGGTCCAGATCAGGGTTTCATGCGGAAGATCGAGTCCGGCGGCCCAGAGCGCCACCTGCGCGGCCTCGGCGGCGCTTTCGGGACGCAGGCCGTGGTCCACCGTGGCGACCAGCGCCACCCGACGACGGATCTGCGGAGAAGCCGCCGCCAGACGCAGCAGCGCCGCGCTGTCGGAGCCTCCGGAGACCGCCAGAACCAGCGGACGCGGCCCCGGCTCCAGCGATTCGAGCCGAAGGCGCAGGCGCTCCGCGAGCGGATCCCCTGCGCCCTCCCCTTCCTCCTGCGGCCCCTCGGGCCTCAGGAGCACTGATTGCGTTGCGTCTCGATCCGGGCGCGGCCGAGCACGTCCGGCGCGGCGCCGGGATAGCGCGCCGAGACCTGGGCGAAGGCCGCGCAGGCTTCGGCGTGCTTGCCGGTGGCCGCGAGGGTCATGCCCAGCCGGAGCAGGCTCTCGGGGCCCTTGGGGCCTTCGGGCCAGCGGCGGAAGGAGTCGAGGAAGGCGCGGGCCGCGAGGTCGTACTCGGCCTTGCGGAAATGGATGTCGCCGATCCAGTATTGCGCCGAGCCCGCCACCGGGTCGTTGGGCGCGGCCCCGACGATGCGGCCGAAGAGGTCGAGCGCCTGATCCGCGCCGCCCGTCTCCAGAAGGCGCAGGGCGGCGTCGTAATCGCTCTGCGGCGAGGCGCCCGCCGGAACGGCGGCGGCCCGCAGCGGCGCAGGCTGGAGGCTCGGGCGCGGCGCAGAAACGCCGATGTCCATGTCCCCGAGATCGGGCGCGGCGTCGACGACCATGGTCGGCACGCGCAGGCTCGGCGGGGCGGCGGCGGGCATCCGCAGGCCCGGCGCCGAGACCTCGATCCCTTCGAGGCCCATGATCGGCATGGAAGGCGGCTCGTCGCGCAGGACCGGCGCGCCCAGCCCCACAGGGGCCATCGCAAGGCCGACCTGCGGCGGCGCGGGCGGACGCGTCTCCACGACGAAGCCCGAGGCGCCGGGCGGATCTATGCGCACGGGATCGGGCTGGATCATCGGGCCGGAGAGCGTCGCGCCGGAAAGCCCCGGACGAGGCGCGCCGGAACGCGCCTCCAGATCCCTGAGTCGGCGGTCCACGTCGGCCTGGAAGCGGCGCTGGTCGGCGCGCAGGGCTTCGAGATCGCGGGCGAGGCGGGTCACGGCGTTGTCCAGCTCCGGCCGCGAGATCTCGCCGCCGAGACGGCGCAGCTCCCGGTCCATGGCCTCCAGCCTCAGGTTGAGGTCGGCGGCGGCCGGGATCGGATTGGCGACGGGCGGAGCGCCCGTCCAGACCTGCTGGGCCCGAGACGCCGACGGAGAGAACAGGGCGGCGGACAAGACGCCGATCATGAGGATGAGGCCGGGGCGGCGCCGGGACGCAAGGCCGGGGATCATCGTGTCAGTCTCCAGTACGCAAGCTTCGTCACGCCGAGGGCGAAGCGTCGGGGCCTCCTCCCTGGAGGGAGGGCCCCGAGCCGGCTCCGCTGCGCGCGACGCCCGTTCTATCCCGTCAGCCTCTTAGGAATCATTGTGCTGAATGGGGCGAAAGCATGTCGCGCGTCTGCGGAGAGCGAAAACGCGCGGGCTGTCGCCCCAGAGCCACAGATTCGGCTCAGAAGCCGGCCGACCGCACCACCGTGACGGCGCGGCGATTCTGACCCCAGCAGGATTCGCTGCTGCAATCCTGGACGGGGCGCTCCTTGCCGTAGGAGATGGTCTCGACGCGGCTGGAGGCCACGCCCAGAGAGGTCAGATAGGCGCGGGCCGAATTGGCGCGCCGCGCGCCCAGGGCGAGGTTGTATTCGCGGGTGCCGCGCTCGTCGCAATGGCCCTCGACCACGATGGAGGCGTTCGGATGGAGGTTCAGCCAGGCCGCCTGACGCTGGAGGATCTCGCGGGCCGGGCCGTCGAGGTCGGAGCTGTCGTAGCCGAAGAGCACGCGGTCGCCGACGTTCACGGCGAAATACTGCGCCGAGCCGTCGTCGCCGGGGAAGCTGTAGCCGCCCGCCGAGCTTCCGCCCGCGCCGAGGCCGCCCGCTCCGCCCGCCAGGGAGCCGTCGGGATTGTAGAGCCCGCCGCCCGCGCCGCCGCCGAAGCCGCCCGAACCGCCCGCCAGGGAGCCGTCGGGATTGTAGATCGCGCCGCCGCCGAGCCCGCCGCCCAGACCGCCCGCGCCGCCGCCGACCACGCTCGGGCCGAGGAGGTTCGGGCTGGAGGAGCCGCCGCCCAGATCATAGACGCGTCCGTCGGGGCCGACGACGCTCTGTCCGCCGAGGCCGCCGCCGCCGACGATCTGGCCGTCAGGCCCGATCACGAGGCCGCCGGGCGCCGCGCCGTCGATCAGGCCGGAGCCGGAGCCGCCGAGGCCCGAAGAATCGCCGGGGAAGCCGCCGGGTCCGAAGGCGCCCAGCTCGGTGGCGCTCGTGGAGGTTCCGGTCTGCGGCCTTTTCGTCGCGCAGCCGGCGGTCAGGGCCAGAACGGCGCAGGACAGGATAACGCTGCGGGAGAAAAAGCCGCGCATGAATCGCTCCTCAGAGGGACGTGGTTTCCTGAAACAGGTTACCGGAAACTTAGCCGTCGCCCGCACGGGCATCAACCCCTTCACGTGCGGGGTCTCGCGCTTCTGATCCTCGAAGGCGTCTTCCGGGCAACGGTTTCAGAGGATTCCGCCCTCAGAGGGCCTCCACGCGGGACGGCTCCCCCAGACCCGCCGCCAGACGCCAGGACTCGAAGGCCGCCTTGGCCCGGTCCGTGTAGACCTTCGCGCGCTCGCGCTTGCCGCGCGGAGCCGCTTCCAAGGGAGGAAACAGGCCGAAATTCACGTTCATCGGCTGAAAGAGCTCGGCGGAGGCCCCTCCGCAGATATGGTGCAGCAAGGCGCCGTGGGCGGTCTCGACCGGCGGCGGCGCGAGGGGCCGCCCCAGACGCCCCGCCGCCGCGAAGGCGCCCGCCAGAAGCCCCATGGCCGCCGATTCCACATAGCCCTCGACGCCGGTGATCTGTCCGGCGAATCGGAGGCTCGGGCGGGCCTTCAGACGCATCTCCGCGTCGAGCAGCTTCGGCGAGTTGAGGAAGGTGTTGCGATGCACCCCCCCGAGCCGCGCGAATTCGGCCTGCTCCAGCCCGGGGATCAGCCGGAAGACCTCCAGCTGGGCTCCATGGCGCATCTTGGTCTGGAAGCCGACAAGATTATAAAGCGTGCCCAGCGCGTTTTCGCGGCGCAGCTGGAGCACCGCCCAGGGCTTCACCTGCGGATCATGAGGATTCGTCAGCCCCACCGGCTTCATGGGGCCATGACGCAGGGTCTCGGGGCCGCGTTCGGCCATGGTCTCGATGGGGAGGCAGCCCTCGAAATAGGGCGTGTCCTTCTCCCATTCGTGGAATTCGGTCTTGGGCGCGGCGATCAGCGCGGCGATGAAGGCGTCGTATTGCGCGCGGTTCATCGGACAGTTCAGATAGGCCTTCCGTTCGTCTTCGGTGTCGCCCTTGTCATATCGGGACTGAAACCAGGCCCGGGACAGGTCGACCGTATCGAAATGAACGATGGGCGCGATGGCGTCGAAGAAGGCGAGATTCGCCTCGCCCGTCAGCGCGCCCAGAGCCCCCGCGAGGCCGGGCGCCGTCAGGGGTCCGGTGGCGACGATCACGCTGTCCCAGTCCTCGGGCGGCAGGCCCTTGAGCTCGCCGCGCTCCACCGTGACCAGAGGATGAGAGGTCAGGGCTTCGGTCACGGCCCGGGAAAAGGCCGTGCGGTCAAGGGCCAGGGCTCCGCCTGCGGGCAGGGCGTGGGCGTCGGCCATGCGCAGGATCAGAGAGCCCGCCCGACGCATCTCCTCATGGAGCAGGCCCACGGCGTTGTGCTCGTGATCGTCGGAGCGGAAGGAGTTGGAGCAGACCAGCTCGGCGAAACCGTCCGTTTCGTGGGCGGCCGTGCCCGTTTCGGGACGCATCTCATGGATCGTCACGGGAACGCCCGCTTCGGCGAGAGTCCAGGCGGCCTCCGATCCGGCCATGCCGGCCCCGATCACGCGAACAGGCTTCATCGTCTTGATCCTCCTTGGTCGTCCAAGGGGTTAGACCGCGCTCGGCGGGCGGTCAAGGGGAGGCGCGCGGCCTTCCCGACATTCCCGCGAGGCCGCGCCGGGCCTCCGGAGCGCGGGTTGGCGCCGAACCTGCTTTCCTTTCCGCCCAGAAGGCGAGGACGGCGGGCGCGACTGGCGCGCTTATTGCTCCAGACCCCGCCAGACAAGATCGCGGCGCCGCAGTCGGCGCAAGTTGCGGGAGATGACAAGATGAACACCTGGCGCGCCCTTGCTGCGGCTGCTTTCATGACCTTCGCCTCGACCGGCGCCTCCAGCGCCACCGTGCTGGACTTCGACAGCCTCTTCGGCGGCCTGCTCGGCTCCTCCTCGTCGAGCTCCTCCTCCTCGAGCTCCTCGTCCAGCTCCTCGAGCTCCTCGGGCGGCCATTCCTCCTCGAGCTCCTCGGGCGGCGCCTCGATCGTCAGCAGCTTCACCCTCCAGGACACCTACTGGGGCCCCGCCGCGCCCTATCAGCGCAACGCCGACGTCTACGGCGGCTCGACCTACAGCATCGACTCGCTGAAGGCCACCCGCGCCTCGGACGGCATGCTGAGCATCAGCATCAAGACCGCCTTCGCCGGCCGCGCCAACAGCTCCATCGGCTACGGCGACCTGCTCTTCGGCGCGCCCCAGACCGTCGGCCAGAACGAGAAGATGACCGGATGGAGCTACGCCCTCGACATCGAGCCCAATCCGAGCGGAACCTCGGGCACGGTGCGCTTCCTGAAGATCACCGACGCCAACCTCGGCGTGGGCAGCAACCGCAGCACGGTCTATGACCAGATCGACAATTACCGCAACGTCGAGGTCCTCGGCACCGGCACCTGGTCTTCGGTGCTCGGCGACTCGCTGACCTTCTCCTTCAACGACGGCGGCATCCTCGGAGACGCCTTCCAGACCCAGTGGACCCAGACCTGCGGCAACGACG
Organism: Neomegalonema sp.; assembly: GCF_028688855.1. Taxonomy (GTDB): domain Bacteria; phylum Pseudomonadota; class Alphaproteobacteria; order Rhodobacterales; family Rhodobacteraceae; genus Neomegalonema. The sequence continues at coordinate 29,766 of NZ_JAQTXI010000016.1, forward strand.
TGATCAACGGCACGGTGCAGCTGCCCTTCCCGACCAGCTCCTCGTCGTCCTCCTCGTCCTCCAGCTCCTCGTCGTCGTCGTCCTCTTCCTCCTCGTCGTCGTCGTCGTCCTCCAGCAGCTCCTCGAGCTCCTCGAGCAGCAGCTCGGGCGGTCAGGTTCCGGTTCCCGGCGGGCTCGGCTTCATCTTCGCGGCCCTCGGCGCGCTGATCTTCCGCCGCCAGACCTTCCTCGCCTGACCGGCGCGGCCTTCCTTCTCCCCGATCTCCCGCCGGGCCGCCTCGCAAGAGGCGGCCTTGCGGCTTTTGCGGATCGTTAACGCTCCTTCTTACCCCTCCATTAGGGGATCCCGCCGATACTCCTTGCGGACAGGCCCGGGCCGGAGGCGAAAGACGCGCTCCGCTCCGGCCCCATCCGGAGAATTCGCAGCGCCCCGAACGGCGCCCGTCGCGGGAGATGACGAGATGAAGACCTGGCGCGCGCTTGGTGCGGCTGCTTTCGCCGTGTTTCTGGGAGCGGTTCCCGCTCAGGCCACCCTTCTCGATCTGGGAGGGATGTTCGGCGGGATGTTCGGCCATCCGGCGGGCGGCTCGGGCTCCTCTTCGGGCGGCTCGACGAGCTCCTCTTCGGGCGGCTCGACGGGCTCCTCCTCGGGCGGCTCGACGACCAATCTGGACGTGGTGAGCAGCTTCACCCTCCAGGACACCTACTGGGGCCCCGCCGCTCCGCGTCAGCGCAACGCCGACATCTACGGCGGCGCGAATTACGAGATCGATTCGCTGACCGCCACCCGCGCCGAGAACGGCATGCTGAGCATCAGCGTCTCGACGGCCTTCGCGGGCCGCGCCAACAGCTCCATCGGCTACGGCGACCTGCTCTTCGGCGCGCCCCAGAGCGTCGGCCAGACCGAAAAGATGACCGGATGGAGCTACGCCCTCGACATCGAAGCCAATCCGGGCGGGACTTCGGGCACGGTGCGCTTCCTGAAGATCACCGACGCCAATCTGGGCACGGGCAGCGTCCGGACGGGCGTCTACGACGAGGTCGCCAATTATCACGGCGTCGAGGTGCTGGGCTCGGGCGCCTGGACCTCGGTGCTCGGCGACTCGCTGACCTTCTCCTTCGACGACGGCGGCGTGCTCGGCGAACGCTTCCAGACCCAGTGGACCCAGACCTGCGGCAACGACGTCATCAACGGAACGGTCTATCTGCCCTTCCCGAACGGCTCCTCGTCGTCGTCCTCCTCCTCGTCCTCGTCGTCGTCCTCTTCGGGCGGCAATTCCTCGTCCTCCTCGAGCGGGAACTCCTCTTCGGGCGGCAATTCCTCGTCCTCTTCGAGCGGCAATTCCTCGTCCTCCTCCTCGGGCGGACAGGTTCCGGTCCCCGGCGGACTGGCCTTCCTCGCGGTGGCGGCGGGAGCTCTGGCCCTGCGCGGACGCCGGAAGCGCGCCGCCTGAGGCTTGCGCCTCCCTCATGACCCGAAAACCGGAGGGCCGCCCCCAGGGGCGGCCCTCTCGACGTTCCGGAGGCTGAAAGGGCGGAAGGATCAGGGCGTCGCGGGCGGGCTCCAGGGCCGCCAGCCGAAGGGCGTCAGCAGCTCCAGCGGCTGATAGGCGGTCTTGTAGGCCATCTTCCGGCTGCCCTCGATCCAGTAGCCGAGATAGACATGCTCCAGACCCTCCTCTCCGGCGAGCCGGATGTGGTCGAGCACCGCATAGGCGCCGAGGCTGGCCTCGGGGCGGTCGGGATCATAGAAGCTGTAGACCATCGAGAGCCCGTCCGCCAGGCCGTCGGTCAGACAGGCGGCCAGAAGGGATCCGTCCTCGGGATCGCGATACTCCACCACGCGGGTGCGCACGGTGGTGTCCTCGATCATGGCGGCGAATTCGTAGTCGTCCATGTCGGCCATGGCGCCGTCGCCGTGGCGGGCCTGGAGATAGCGCCGGAAAAGCTCGAACTGCTCCTCGGTGGCGCGCGGCGGACGGCTCTCGCGCAGGAATTTCGAATTGCGGTTGAGAATCTTGCGCTGGGTCCGGGTGGGCTCGAAGCGCGCCACCGGCACCCGCACCGAAACGCAGGCGTCGCATCCGGCGCATTGCGGCTTGTAGGCGACCTTCTGGCTGCGCCGGAATCCGTTGAGCGACAATTCGTCGTTCAGGATGGGCGCGGACTCGCCATGCAGCGGCGTGAACACCTTCCGCTCCAGCCGACCCGCCAGATAGGGGCAGGGCTGGGGCTCGGTCACATAGAACCGGGGCCGAGGCAGGCCGAAATGCTGCGTCATCTTCGTCCCTCCGCCGCCCGGAACGGGCGAGGCAGCAAGCCCGTCCGGGCTCCAGGCTTTTCATGAAGAGGATATGACAGACTCCCCTCCCTCGCCAAGAGCCTCGACGCGCCCGCCCGAGATCCGGAGAGGGCGCGGACGGGCGCCCCCTCCTCGCCGGGATTCAGGGCGCCGGATGGGCGATGAGGCGCGGATCGGCCTCGCCGACGACCGCGGCGTCCTTGTTCCCGTAGGGCAGCCCCGAGAGCAGCGTCCGGATGATCTGGAGCCGCGCCCGGCGCTGGTCCTCGGCGTTCACGACCCACCAGGGCGCCAGCGGCGGACGATGGGTCCGGCGGAGCATCTCCTCGGCGGCGCGGGTGGTGTCGTCCCATTTCGAGAGGCCGCCCACATCCACCGGCGACAGCTTCCACTGCTTGAGCGGATCGCTCTCGCGCTCCAGGAAGCGCTGGAGCTGGGCGGCGCGGCTCATGGTCAGCCAGAACTTGAAGAGGATCATCCCGTCTTCGGTCAGCATGCGCTCGAAGCCGGGGACGGCCCTCAGGAAGGCCTCCGTCTGTTCGGGCGTGCAGAAGCCCATGACCGGCTCGACCACCCCGCGGTTATACCAGGAGCGGTCGAAGAGCGCGATCTCGCCCCGGCCCGGCAGATGCTCGACGTAGCGCTGGAAATACCATTGCCCCGCCTCGCGCTCGGTGGGCCTGGAGAGCGCGACCACCGGAGCCCCGCGCGGATTGAGGTTCTGCGCCACCGCGCCGATGGATCCGCCCTTGCCCGCGCTGTCGCGGCCCTCGAAGATCACGCAGATCCGCGCGCCCGAGCTGCGCGCCCAGGCCTGCATCTTCACGAGCTCGATCTGGAGGGGCTCCAGTTCGGCTTCGTAGTCCTTCTTCTTCATCTCCTCGCGCCAGGGATAGGCCGGATCGAGGATCTGGCCCTTCGCGGCGCTCCGGACGAGGTTGCGGATCTCTTCGGGCGCCTCCTCCTCGAAATGGCGGGTTATGGCGCCGTCAAACGGCTTTGCGGTCGGGGCGGCCGAAGGCGGCGGCGCCGTCTGCTCCGGAGCCTTCTCCGCTTTCCTGTCCTTTTTCCCGCCCATGGTAATCCTCCGGATTCCGGCCGATCTTCGACAGATCGAACCAGGTGGTCTGATAGACTTCGTTGATCCAGTTGCCGAAGAGCAGATGCGCATGGCTGCGCCAGCGGTTCTTCGGTTCGCGGGAGGGATCGTCGCCCGGGAAGTAGTTGGCGGGCACGGCGATCCGCTCGCCGCGCTCGACGTCGCGACGATATTCCTCCGCCAGAGAGTTCGAATCATATTCGATGTGGTTGAACATGTAGAGCCGCCGGAGACGCGGCTCCTCCAGCATGCAGAGCCCGGCCTCGTCCGAATCCATCAGCACGCGCAGATCCTCCCCGAGGGGCAGATCCTCCTTGCGGACCTCCGTCCAGCGCGAGACGGGGATGGAGAAATCGTCCGAGAAGCCCCGCAGATAATGCGAGGAAGGCGCGAGATTGCGGTGGTCGTAGACGCCGAAGGCCTTTTGCGGCAGCTCGTGCTTGGGCGTCCCGTGGAAATGGCGCAGCGCCGCCTGAGCCCCCCAGCAGATGCTGAACAGCGAATGCACGTTCTTGCGCGACCATTCGAAGATCCGCTCCAGTTCGGGCCAGTAGGAGACTTCCTCGAAGGGCATGGTCTCGACGGGCGCGCCCGTGACGATCAGGCCGTCGAACTTGCGCTCCTGCAGCTCCGACCAGGGCTGGTAGAAATTGAGCATGTGCTCGGCCGAGACGTTGCGCGGCGCATAGCCGTCCACGCTCATCAGGGTCATGTCGATCTGGAGCGGGCTGGAGCCCACCAGACGCGCGAACTGGGTCTCGGTGCGGATCTTGTTGGGCATGAGGTTCAGCAGCGCGATCTGGAGCGGCCGGATGTCCTGACGCCCTGCGGAATCCTCGGTCATGACCATCACGCCCTCGCGCTCCAGCACGTCGCGGGCGGGGAGATGGGCGGGAATCCTGATGGGCATGACGAAACTCCAGGCCCCGGCTCCCGGGGCGCGACGGCGATGAAGAGGATGAAGGCCGCGCAGGACGTCGCCGAAGCGAAGGCGCGGGCCTCCCCGAAAGATGTAGCGGAACCACGGGCGGCGGCAAGAGGGCGCTTTCCCGCCCCCTCCCCGCTCCGGCGTCGCGCCCTTCGCCCCGGAGCCCTCAGGCGGAGGCCTTCTCCCGCGTAAGGCGGCGGTCGATCGCGAGGGCCATCAGCTCGGAGAAATCCTGCTCGTCGCGCAGCGCCGCGACCTCCTCGGCCTCGACCTGATAGCCCCAGCGGTCGGCGATGGCCTGATAGCGCGGAATCCGCCGCCGCAGGAGCTGGCGGAAGCCCCAGCGGATGAAATCGTCGGGATCCACCTCGGAATCCTCGGCCAGACCCGCCTCGGCCTTGAACTCGGCCCATTTGGCCTTGAGGAAATTCTCTTCGTAATACATGGGTTTGGGGGCTCTGGCGAAGCGGCGGGCGAGCTCCTCCTCATGGCTTTCGTCGCCCCGGATGTAGAGCAGCGCCCCCACCCGCGCGAGCGACTGCAGCACGGCGTCATGAGGCGCCTCGGGCTCGACCACCTCGCAGAGGCTGCCGCTGGCGTCGACGACCATGTGGTCGTAGCCGTAGACGTCGCGCGCCGGGACGATCAGCGCCTCGGCGTCCATCATCGAGCCGATCTCCGCCGAGCGGTGCTGACGCTGGCGATGCAGATATTCCGCGAAGGCCAGACCGCCCTTCTCGGGATCTCCCGGCTTGCCCAGCCAGGCCGAGAGCGCTGAAAGGTCGTCGAAGGTGATGTTGGCGGCCACGCGGATCGAATCGGTCATCAGCAGAGGCCGCAGCCGCCGCAGCCCCATGACCTGGCGCTTGAGATCCTCGTTGATCGCCTCGCGCAGATAATGGGCGCCGATCCGGTGGTCGGCCGAATAATGACGCCAGCCCGATTCGCGCAGCAGCGTCGAGAGGCGCGTCTTGCCCACTCCCGACATGCCGAACAGGGTCACGGCCTTCCGCCGAACCGCCCGAAAGGCGGCGCCATCCGCAAAGAACACAGCTCATCTCGCTCGATTGGGGCTTGAAACGCGCCAAGGCTTAGCCGAAAAGTCGCCCGACCGCCAAGCCTCGCCGCGCCTGAGCAAGATTCTGTCGCAGACAGGAATCCAGCGCGACGGAGGCGGGGCGGACGCAAAGCCGCCTTCATCGCCGAGGGCGACGCGTCGCGATCCCGGATCCCCCGGCTCCGCGCCCGCCGCTCCGGCCTCGCAGAAAGCCAGGGAGCAACCATGGACATCTCCAGGATTCCGGCGGGCAAGAATCCGCCCTCCGACGTGAACGTCGTCATCGAGATCCCCGGCGGCGCGAACGGCGGCGCCCCGGTGAAATACGAGATCGACAAGGATTCCGGAGCGGTCTTCGTGGACCGCATCGTCAACACGGCGATGTTCTATCCGGCCAATTACGGCTTCATCCCCAACACCCTCGGCGACGACGGCGACCCCGTGGACGTGCTGGTGCGCACCCAGGTGACGCTCGCGCCGGGCTCGGTGATCCGCTGCCGCCCCATCGGCGTGCTGCGCATGGAGGACGAAGGCGGCGGCGACGAGAAGATCCTCGCGGTGCCGGTCGAGAAGATCGACCCCTTCCAGGCCGACGTCGAGGATCTCGACGACGTGCCCCGGATCGAGCTGGATCGAATCAGGCATTTCTTCGAAAGCTACAAGGCCCTCGAGAAGGGCAAATGGGTGAAGGTCTCGGGTTGGGGCGACAAGGACGCCGCCGAGGAGATCATCGCCCGCGGCGTGGCGGCCGTCTCTCAAAAGGCGTGAGTCGGGCCGAAGCGCCGCATTTCCCGTAAGGATCCCGGGGGTTCTGTTCCCATTGCGAACTTCTCCCCCGGGCGATTGCGCCGGAAATATGTCTCAGATCAATCAAACTTGCGGCGGTTAAGGTTTAAATTTCCTTGGAAGTTTGTTTGTTCAACGTTATCCTCCCCCCGCGCCGCACATGGAGCGATCCTGTCGAAAACTCCGCGTGCGGCGCGTCGCTTCGCGTCGGGCGTCGAGCAGAACAACGCGCGCGATGGCGGCTCTGAATAACGCATGAGGAGAACATCATGTCGAGGCAGGCACGAATCCGCGCGACGAGCGTCGCGGCTCTGGCTCTCGTCGTCGCCGGACCGGCGGCCGCTCAGGGCTACTACGGCGCTCAGAACTACGGCCAGGCCTACGGCGCGCCCTACGCCGCCGCCCCGGCCCCCGCTCAGGTCGGCCAGGTGGTCAGCGTGAGCGAGCCCTACTACCTGGATCAGGCCCAGACGGCCCAGCCCGTCCCGGCCTCGACCCCGACCTACAGCTACGCCCAGCCCTCGGGCTCGAGCACCTATCTCGGCGGCGCCTACGACTACTCCGCCAGCGCGAACGCCTACGCCCAGCCGAGCTACGACTACGGCTCGTCCTCGAGCTACGCCCAGCCGTCGGCCTCGACCTACAGCTACGCGCAGCCCTCGACCCCGAGCTACAGCTACACGCAGCCGGCTCCCCAGCCTGCGCCGAGCTACAGCTACACGCAGCCGGCTCCCCAGCCCGCCGCGCCGAGCTACAGCTACACGCAGCCCTCGACCTCGACCTACAGCTACGCCCAGCCGGCTCCCCAGCCCGCGCCGAGCTACAGCTACACCCAGCCGGCGCCGCAGCCCGCGCCGAGCTACAGCTACACCCAGCCCGCCGCTCCGGCGCCGATCTACAATCCGGCTCCGGCGGCCCCGGGCTACGGCGCGGGTTCGGTCTCGGGCGCCTTCTACGTCCAGGTCGGCGCCTTCACCCGCCCGGCCAACGCCGAGCGTCTCGTGCGTCAGCTGAGCGCCTACGGCGAGCAGGCCTTCGTCGAGCCCGCCCAGGTGCGCGGCGCGACCTGGTACCGCGTCCGCGTCGGGCCGGTGCTCGACCAGGGCCAGGGCTGGGCGGCGCTGAACCGCGTGCGCGGCCTCGGCCATCGCGACGCGCGCCTCGTGCGCAGCTGAGCCTGACCGCTTGACGCAGGGCGGGCTTTCCGCTCTTTCGACATGATCCAGCGCCGCGCCCCCCAGGCGCGGCGTTCTTCATCTTGCGGAGACGCCCCCCATGCTCGACGCTCCCTCCCGTTCCGCGCGCGCGGGCTTCGGCCTGACGCTGGCGCTCTGGGCCCTGGTGGCCGCCCCGGGCGCCCGCGCCGAGGTCGCGCCCTTCGAGACCGCCGCCAGAGCCGCCATGCTGATCGACCACGCCTCCGGCGCGGTGCTCTTCTCGAAGGAGGCGGACGTCTCGATTCCGCCGGCCTCGATGTCCAAGCTGATGACGGCCTATCTGGTCTTCGAGAGTCTGAAGTCCGGGCGGCTGAACCTCGACGACCGGCTGCGCGTCAGCGAGAAGGCCTGGCGGATGGGCGGCTCCAAGATGTTCGTGCGGGTGAACGACCAGATCCGCGTCGAGGATCTTTTGCGGGGCGTCATCATCCAGTCGGGGAACGACGCCTGCATCGTGCTGGCCGAGGCCATCGCCGGAAGCGAGGAGGCCTTCGCCGCCCGCATGACCGCCAAGGCCGAAGAGCTCGGCATGCGCCAGTCGCATTTCATGAACGCCACCGGCTGGCCCCATCCGGACCACCGGATGAGCGCGCGGGATCTGGCGATCATCGCCGAGCGCATCCTGACCGATTTCCCGGAATATTATCATCTCTACGGCGAGCGCGAATTCACCTGGGAGGGCATCCGCCAGGCGAACCGCAACCCCCTGCTGAGCGCGCCGGGCGCCGACGGGCTCAAGACCGGCCACACCGAAGAGGCGGGATACGGCCTCGTCGGCTCGGCCCTGCGCGAGGGGCGGCGTCTGACGCTGGTGGTCTCGGGGCTCGACAGCGAGAACCAGCGCGCCCAGGAAGCCGAACGCCTGCTCAACTGGGGCTTTCGCGAATTCGAGACCTTCACCGTCGGGCATCCGGGGCTGAAGGTCGGGGAGGCCGAGGTCTGGATCGGCGAACGCCCGAGCGTCTCGCTGGTGGTGGAGAATCCGCTGACGCTCACGGCGCCGGTGGGCGCGCGCGAGCAGGTTCAGGCCGAAATCGTCTATCAGGGCCCCGCGCCCGCGCCGATCCGGCAGGGCCAGAGGCTCGGGGCCCTGAGGGTCAGCGCGCCGGGAATCGACCCCATCGAGATCCCCCTCGTGGCGGGCGAGGACGTCGCCAGGGGCGGCTTCGCGGTCAAGCTGAGGGCGGGCGCCTCCACGGCGGCGGCGCGGGCGCTCCGGGCGGCGGGGCTCGCGGGCGAGGAGAAGACGCAGGGCGCCGCTCCGTGAGCCAGACGGCCGGGCGCGGCGGACGCGGGCTCTTCATCGCCTTCGAGGGCGGCGACGGCGCGGGGAAATCGACGCAGATCGCGCTTCTGGCCGAAAGGCTGGAGGCGCGGGGCCTGCCCGTCCTGCGCACGCGCGAGCCGGGCGGAACGCCCAAGGGCGAGGCTCTGCGGGGGCTTCTCCTCGGCGGCGCGCAGGACTGGACGCCTCTGGAGGAGGCCGCCCTGATGAGTCTGGCGCGCGGGGCTCATGTGGCCGAGAAGATCCGCCCCGCCCTCGCGCAAGGGAAGATCGTGCTCTCGGACCGCTTCGTGGATTCGACGCGGGCCTATCAGGGCGCCTCGGGGCTCGCCTCCGAGAAGATCGAGGCGCTGCACGCCCTGCATTCGGAAGGCCTGGAGCCGGATCTCACGCTGATTCTCGACATGGATCCCTCCGAAGCCATGACCCGCGCCGCCCGACGCGGCTCCGCCGACCGCTTCGAGGCGCGCGGCCTCGCCTATCAGCAGGAGCTGCGGCGGCGGTTTCTGGCTCTGGCCTTCTCCGCCCCGGAGCGGCGCAGGCTCGTCGACGCCCGCGGCGCGGCGGAGGAGGTCGCCGAAAGGGTCTGGGCGGCGGCGCGGCCTCTGGTCGAGGCGTCATGAACGGGGATTGGGGGCCTCTGGTCGGGCATGAGGCCGCGCGCGAGGCCTTCGCGAAGGCCCGGGGCGCAGGACGCATGCCCCACGCCTGGCTTCTGACCGGGCCGAAGGGCGTCGGCAAGGCGCTCTTCGCACGGCTGGCGGCGGCGCGGCTGCTCGGACGCCCCGGAGAGGCTCCGGAAGCCGTCCGCGAGCGCGTCCGGGAGGGGCGCGAAACCCGCCTGCGGCTCCTCGAACGCCCCCTCGACGAGAAGACCGACAAGCGCAAGAGCGTCATCCCGGTGGATCTGGTGCGGGCGCTGAAGGCGGATCTGGCGCTCTCCGCGCCCGACGGCGCCTGGCGCGTCGCCCTGATCGACGCCGCCGAAGACCTCAATCCCGCCGCCGCCAACGCCCTGCTCAAGCTGCTGGAGGAGCCGCCGCCGCGCGTGGTGTTCCTTCTCGTCTCCCATGCGCCGGGCAAGCTGCTGCCGACGATCCGGTCGCGCTGCCGCCGCCTCGAATTTCAGGAGCTCTCCGCCGCAGGGATCGCCGGGATCCTCGCGGCGCGGGGCGAATCCCCCGCCCCCGAAGAGGCGGCGGCTCTGGCCGCGCTCGCCGAGGGCTCGGCGGGGGCGGCTCTGGCGCTCAAGGCCTCGGGCGGGCTGGAGCTCTACGCGCGTCTTGTCGAGCTTCTGCGCTTCGCGCCCCGTCCCGCCGACCGCTCGGCTCTGGAGGCCCTCGCCGCCCGCGCGCCCGAGGATTCCGTCGCGCCCGAAGAGCTCTGGGCCCTGCTGCTGGCGCGTCTGGCGCGAGCCGCGGCCTATGGCGCGCCGCTCCGGCCGGAGGCCGCCGCCGGAGAATCGGCCCTCGCCGCCCGGATCGCGCCGCCCGCCGCCGGAGCGCTCTGGGCCGAGGCTCAGGCGCGGCAGGTCGCCCGGGCCGCCGAGGCGAAGCTCCTGAATCTGGACCGCGGCCTCATGCTGCTTGACGCGGCGCGGGATTTTGAGGAGACCGCCGCCAGAGCCGCCCGACTTCATGCGCCGGGCTGAACCCGACCCCTGAGGACGCCTCCCATGCTCGTGGACAGCCATTGCCATCTCGATTTCCCCGACTTCAAGGGCGAGATTCCCGAGATCATCCGCCGCGCCCAGGCGGCGGGCGTGGGGCGGATGGTCACCATCTGCACGCGCCTGAAGGAGGAGCCTCAGGTGCGGGCCATCGCGGAATCCTCGGATGCGGTGTTCTACGCCGTGGGGGTGCATCCCCTGAACGTCGGCGAGGAGCCCCAGGAGCCGAGCCTCGCGGATCTCGTCGCCTTCGCCGAGCATCCCCGCATGGTGGGCATCGGCGAGACCGGGCTCGATTATCATTACGACCGCTGGCCGCATGATCTTCAGGCGCGGCTCTTCCGGACTCATGTCGCGGCGGCGCGCGAGACGGGGCTCCCGCTGATCGTCCACGCCCGCGACGCCGACGAGGACGTCGCCGCCCTGCTGGAGGAGGAGCACGCCAGAGGCGCCTTTCCCTGCGTGATGCATTGCTTCTCCTCGGGCCGCGAGCTGGCGCGCCGGACTCTGGCCATCGGGGCCTGTCTCTCCTTTTCGGGCGTGGCGGCCTTCAAGAGCGCCGAGGCCCTGCGGAGCATCTTCGACGAGGTTCCCCTTGAGCGCATCCTCGTCGAGACCGACGCGCCCTATCTCGCGCCGCCGCCCCATCGCGGCCGACGCAACGAGCCCGCCTATGTCGCCGAGACCGCCCGCGTCCTCGCCGAAAGGCGCGGCATGACCCCCGAAGCCTTCGCCGAAGCCACCACGGCGAACTTTCACCGGCTTTTCTCGAAAATCGCGCCCTGATCTTAAGTTTGCGGCAAGTCGCCCTTCGTAATCTCTCGCGACAAGTTTCCACAAGGCGCGAGGCCGAGATGCGAATGGATGGCGAGAAGCGCGCAGGGCGCAGAACGGCGGCGATCGTCGGTCTTCTGGCGATTTGCGCGGCGGGCGCGGCTCAGGCCGATTCGCCGGGCGCCGCGAAATACAGGGCCCAGAACGCCCTGACGGGCGCTCCGGTCTACGACGCGGGCCGCGCGAGCGCTCCGGTCTACAGCCCCGGCGACCGTCCGCCGACCGCTCTTTACGGCCAGCCCTCCGCGCCCCTGACGACCGGCCCGATCTACAACCCGTCGCCGATGATCACCGGCGGCCTGCCGACCGGCCCGATCTACGACCCCTACGGGGCTTCGGCGGCGCCGGTCTACGCGCCGACCTATCAGGCGGCGCCGCTCGCGCCCCAGCCTCCGGCCTACGCCCGGCAGAACGACGTCTTCGGCTACGCCCCTTCGGCGGCCTGCGGCGGATTGCTGGAGGGCGAGCGCTGCCTCGTGATTCTCGGCGACCATACGCGCCGCGTGCGCCTCGACCGCGAGGCCACCACGATCCTCGTGGGCAATCCGGCGGTGGCCGACGTGACGGTGCTCTCCAAGCGCACCATGTTCGTCTCGGCGCGCTCGGTCGGCTCGACGAACATCGTCGCGCTGGACGAGAACGAGGAGGAGATCGCCAGCTGGGAGGTCTTCGTCCGCGAGCCGGAAGCCAAGCGCGTCACGCTGCGTCAGGGCCCCACCCGCGAGAACTATCAATGCGCCCCCTATTGCGAGCGCTCCCTCAGCCAGAACGACAGCCCGAGCGCGCATAGCTCGCATCTGGGCGTGATCAACGCCGAGATGGGCCTCGACCGCACCGCGGTGGGCGCCCAGACCGGCGGCATGCCTCCCGACGCCTTCGAGGGTCCGGGCGGCATGGGCGGAGCCCCCGCCCCCGCCCCCAAGGCCGAGACTCCGGCCGCGCCCGCAGGCCCGCTCATGGATCCGGGCATGGCGGCCATGCTCCAGAGCATGCTGCTCTCGGGAGCCATGTCGTCGCAGCCGGCCGGGGCGAACGAACGCGCGCTCTCGCCGGGCGGATCCTCCTCGCCGACGCTGCCGCCGCCGGATTATCTCATGAACTGAGGCTTCGCCTCGCCTGGACGGCGCCGCAGGGCCGGAGGACTTCGCGTCTTCCGGCCCTGCGGCTGTTCCGGCGCGCTTTCGCTCTTGCCTTTCGAGCATGATTTGTTCATGTTGCGTCGCTTCCGCATGGCGCAGGCGCTCGTCATCCGCGCGAGCCCCCCGACGCCCGATCCGCAAGCGAGTCCTCCCTCATGTACGCATGGTTCGAGCGTCTCATCGACGCCTTCGCGCCCGATCCCTATGAGAACGAGCCCATGCCGACGACGATGCGCGGATTCTACGCGCGTTTCGTCAAGCCGGTCTGGCCCTGGCTGGCGGTGCTGGCCGTTCTCGGATTTCTGGTCGCGGCGATCGATCTTCTTCTGGTGCGCTGGGTCGGCCAGCTGGTCGACCTGGCCCGCGAGGCCGGGCCCGAGCGCATGTTCTCCGAACATGGCGCGCTTCTGCTGGGCATGGCCGTGACCGCGCTTCTGCTGCGGCCGCTGTTCAGCTTCCTGCACAACGCCTTGTACAACCTCAGCTTCATGTCGGGGTTCACGATCCAGATCCGCTGGAGGCTGCATCGCCGGCTCCTGCGGCAGACTCTGGGATTCTTCCAGAACGATTTCGCCGGACGGCTCTCGAACCGCGTGATGCAGACGCCGAGGGCCTTGCGCGAAAGCCTGCTCCAGGGCATCGACGCCGTGTGGCAGATGGTCGTCTACTTCATCGGCGGCGCGCTGATCATGGCCGAATCGGACTGGCGGCTGACGGCGCCCCTGCTGCTCTGGGCGGCGTGCTACGTCGGGATCATGGCCCATTTCCTGCCGCGTCTGCGCGAGAGCTCGGAGACGGTGTCGCACGCCCAGTCGATCATGACCGGGCGGGTGGTGGATTCCTACACCAACATCCTGACCGTCAAGCTCTTCGCCCGGGCCGGGCGCGAGGACGAATACGGCCGCGAGGGCATGCAGGGCTTCCTCGAAGCCTTCCGGCGCCAGATGCGGCTGATCACCTCCATGGAGGCGATGCTTCTGGCGCTGAACGGCCTCGCGCTGACGAGCATCTGCGGTCTGGCGCTCTGGCTCTGGACGCAGGATCAGGCGACGCTCGGCGCTCTGGCGACGGCGGCGGCGCTCACGCTGCGCCTCACCCAGATGAGCTTCTGGATCATGTTCGTGGTCTCGGGGATCTTCGAGAATCTCGGCCAGGTCTCGGAGGGCATGCAGAGCTTCTCCGCGCCCATCGTGCTTCAGGACGCCGACGAGGCGAAGACCCTGCAGGTCGAGAAGGGCGAGATCCGCTTCGAGCAGGTCGGCTTCGCCTATGGCGCCGAGAAGGGCGGGGTGCGGGATCTGGATCTCGTGATCCGGCCGGGCGAGCGCGTGGGTCTGGTGGGGCGTTCGGGAGCGGGCAAATCGACGCTCGTGAATCTGCTCCTGCGGTTCTACGACGTCGAATCGGGCCGCATCCTCATCGACGGCCAGGACATCGGCAAGGCGACGCAGGAATCGCTGCGCGGGTCGATCTCGGTGGTGACCCAGGACAACGCCCTGATGCACCGCTCCGTGATGGACAACATCCTCTACGGACGCCCCGAAGCCGGGGCCGAAGCCGGAATCGAGGCCGCCCGCCGCGCCCAGGCTCACGACTTCATCCAGAACCTCGAGGATCCCAAGGGCCGCAAGGGCTATCAGGCCCATGTGGGCGAGCGCGGCGTGAAGCTCTCGGGCGGACAGCGCCAGCGCGTGACCCTCGCGCGGGCCCTGCTCAAGAACGCGCCGATCCTCGTGCTGGACGAGGCCACCAGCGCCCTCGATTCCGAAGTCGAGGCCGCCATCCAGGAGGAGCTGGAGGATCTCATGGCGGGCAAGACCGTCATCGCCATCGCGCATCGGCTCTCGACCATCGCCCATCTCGACCGCATCGTCGTGCTGGAGCATGGCCGCATCATCGAGCAGGGCACCCATCAGGAGCTTCTCGCCCTGAACGGCCTCTACGCCAGCTTCTGGGCGCGCCAGTCCGGCGGCTTCCTCGACCTCTCCTGACCCCGCCCCGATCCCTCTCCGAAAACCGCGGACGCCGCCCGACTCCCGTCAGGCGGCGTCTTCATGTTCAGACGGGCGCGCGCCGGACGGGCGGAAAGACCAGGCTCGCCACCGCGCCCACGCCCTTTTCGCTGGTCAGCACGAATTGCGCGCCGCAGGCCTCGGCCAGACGCCGCGCCAGAGCCAGATTCATGCCCTCTCCGCCGAATCCGCCGCCCGCGACGGGAATCGGCAGGCCGAAGGGACGCGCGCTTTCGGCGATCTCCTCGGGGGCGTAGCCGGGGCCGGTGTCCATGACCTCCAGACGCGCCCCGCCCTCCATGTCGCGCCAGACGCCGATGCGCGTCGAGCCGCCCGCCGGAGTCAGGCGCAGCGCCTCCCCGAGCAGAAGCTCCAGCGCCCGGCCCAGAACGTTGGGATCGGTCAGCACGAAGGGCAGATCCGGGTCCACCGCCGCCACCAGGCCCACCCCCCGACGCGCCGCCGGAGACTGGGCCTCCGCCGCGAGGCGGCGCACCAGAGCCGCCAGATCCGTGGGGCGGGTATCCAGCCGCAGGTCGCCCTGCTCCATACGGCGCCAGTCCAGCACCTGGTCGATCAGACGGGCCATGGCCTTCGCGCCCTCATGGGCGTCGGCGAGGGATCCGGCCTCCTCCTCGGCGCCCGCCTCGCGGGCCTGGAGCCGGAGCATGTCCAGACGCCCCATCAGCAGGTTGAGCGGATCGCGCAGGCCATGGCTCAGAGCCTCCACCGCCCCGAGCCGCGCCAGAGCCGATTCCGGAACCGAAGCCGCCCGCGCCGGACCCGGCAAGGGCAGGATGTTCAGCATCCGCGTCTCGCGCAGAGGCTCGCGCGGGCCGAGCGCCAGAAGCAGACGACGCCCCGAATGCAGCGCCGCCCCCTCGAAGAGCGCGGCCCCCGCCCCGAAGCCGTGATGGATCAGCGCCTCGCCGCCCTCGGCGTCGAGGAGCCCCTCCATGCTGAGGCCGCGCAGCTCCTCGGGCTTGCGGCCGAAGATCTCGGCGGCGGCGGCGGGCATGTCCTGCACGCGGCCCGTCTGGTCCAGAGCCGCCGCGAAGGCGCCGAAGCCGGCGCGCAGATCGGTCGGGGCCGGAACCGCCGAGAAGACCGCCTCCAGCCGCCGGTCGGGAATCTCGGAGAATCCCGCCAGCACCGCCGCGAATCCGGCCGGATCCTCGATGCGCCGCGCCGAGATCCTCATGCGGCGGGCGCCCTCGCGGGTGGCCACCGGGACCGCCGCGCTGTAGGCGCCGTCGAGGAAGGCGCCGCGCATCAGCATGGCGGGCCCCTCCTCGCTGCGCAGGATGCGCCCGAGGCCGTAAGGCTCCTGCGTCGAGAGCGGGCCGAAGAGCCGTTCGGCCTCGAAATTCTGCGCCAGAGCCTCGCCGTTCTCGCCGAAGAGCACCAGAGCCAGAGGCGCTTCGGCGAATCCGGCGGCGGCGCGCTCCAGTCCGGCGTCGAGGGCGCCCGCAGGCCGCGCCTCGACATGCAGCAGACGGCGCCCCGTCCCGCTTTCGACCAGCCGCCCGACGCAATCCAGGACGATGGGACGCCCCTGAGGCGAAAAGGAGGCCCGGAGCGAAGCCCGCCCCTCGCCGCCCGATTCCGCCAGGACGCGCGCGCGACGCTCCAGCTCCTCATGCATGCGGGTGGCGGCGCTTTGCGGCGCGAAGTCGCGCTCGGCGAGATCGGGGACCGCCTCCTCTCCCCAGACCTCCAGGCCCCGGCGATTGGCCGCCAGGATGCGCCGACGCGCTCCGTCCCAGACCCAGAGGGCGGGCGAAGGGTCGAGAGTCTCGGCGAAAGGCGGCGCTTGATGCGGCATGGTCTGGCCCTCGATCTGGGTCTTCTGCGTTCCGGCCGGGCCGAGGGCGGACGCCCTTTCCGGGCCGGATTCCCGCTCTTCACCAGCAAGGGCGGCGCCAGAACGCGCCGGAAAGGCGAGTCCGGGGGGTCTGCGCCCCTTCTGCGCCCTTCCCTTCCCCCGCCGGAGCCGCCATATTCCGCCCCGACCGACAGAGGACACGTTCAGGACATGCTGACCTATCTCGACTTTGAAAAAGGCCTCGCCGAACTGGAGGGCAAGGCGGAGGAGCTGCGCGCCCTCGCGCGGCAGGATCCCGCGATGAACATCGCCGACGAGGTGGCCCAGCTCGAACAGAAGGCCAGAACCCACCTCGCCGAGATCTACGCCAGACTGAGCCCCTGGGGCAAAACCCAGGTGGCGCGCCATCCGGGCCGCCCCCACGCCCTGGATTACGTCGAGGGGCTGATCGAGGAGTTCACCCCCCTCGCCGGAGACCGCGTCTTCGGAGAGGACGCCGCGATCATCAGCGGGCTCGGGCGCTTCCGGGGACGCCCCGTCATGGTGCTGGGCCAGGAGAAGGGCTCCGACACCCAGACGCGCCTGCATCGCAATTTCGGCATGGCCCGCCCCGAAGGCTACCGCAAGGCCGTGCGGCTCATGGAGATGGCCGACCGCTTCGGCCTGCCGGTGCTGACCTTCATCGACACGCCCGGCGCCTATCCGGGCAAGGGCGCCGAGGAGCGCGGCCAGGCCGAGGCCATCGCCCGCTCGACGGAGAAGGGGCTCGAGATCGGCGTCCCGCTGATCGCGACGGTCATCGGCGAAGGCGGCTCGGGCGGCGCGGTGGCCTTCGCGGCGGCCAATCACGTCATCATGCTGGAGCACTCCATCTATTCGGTGATCTCGCCCGAGGGCTGCGCCTCGATCCTGTGGAAGGATTCGGCCAAGGCTCAGGAGGCCGCCGCCGCCCTGCGGATCACGGCGCAGGATCTCTACAAGCTCGGGGTGATCGACGCCGTGGCGCCGGAGCCCGTGGGCGGCGCCCATCGCGACAAGGCCGCCGCCGTGGCCGCCGTCGGGACGGCCATCGACGAGGGGCTGGCGCGCTTCGCCGGCTTCGAGAGGGGCGCCTTGCGCCAGCAACGCCGCGAGAAATTCCTCGCCATGGGCGCGAGGGGACTGGAATGAACGCTGCGGAGCCCGGCAGGGCGGATCAGGTCGACGTCGTCGTCCTCGGGGCGGGAGCGGCGGGCTTCATGGCGGCCATCGAGGCGGGCAAGCGCGGCAAGAGCGTCGTGCTGCTGGATCACGCCGAGACCATCGGCGAGAAGATCCGCATCTCGGGCGGCGGACGCTGCAACTTCACCAACGTCAACGCCGGGCCCAAGAACTTCGTCTCGGAGAATCCGAAGTTCTGCGTCTCGGCTCTGGCGCGCTACAAGCCCCGCGATTTCCTCGCGATGGTCGAGAAGCACAAGATCGAGTGGTACGAAAAGACCCTCGGCCAATTGTTCTGCCGCAATTCGGCGAACGACATCATCGAGATGCTGCTCGACGAGCTGGCGGCCTCGGGCGGCCTCCTCGTCACGGGCGCGGACGTCCGGGACATCGACAAGGCCGAGGACTTCCAGGTCTTCACCACGCGCGGCAACTGGCGCGCGCCCCGGCTGATCGTCGCGACGGGCGGGCCCTCCATCCCCAAGATCGGCGCCTCGGGCTTCGCCTACGAGCTGGCGGCGCGATTCGGCGTGCCGGTGGTGCGGCCCCGCCCCGCCCTGACGCCCTTCCTCTTCAGCGAGGAGATGAAGGCGCGTTCGGGCAAGCTGGCGGGCGTCTCGACGGAGGTGACGGCTCAGGCGCCCGGCTCGCCGGTCTTCCGCGAGGCGGGGCTCTTCACCCATCGCGGCCTGAGCGGCCCGGCGCTGCTGCAGGCTTCGAGCTACTGGCGGCAGGGCCAGCCCCTGACGGTGGATTTCGCGCCCGGACGCGATCTCGCCGCCGAACTCATCGCGGCCAAATCGACCAATCCCAGGCGCGAGATCGCCACGGCGCTCGGGGCCGGGCTTCCCCAGCGCCTCGCGGGCTTCCTCGCGGAGGAGGTGAGCGCCTGGGGCACTCTGGCGGACGCCTCCCATGCGGAGCTGCGGCGCGTCGCCGCCGCGATCCACGCCCTCGACATGCGGCCCGTCGGGCTGGAGGGCTGGCGCATCGCCGAAGTGGCGGCGGGCGGCGTGGACGTCCGGGCGCTCGATTCCCAGAGCATGGAGGTCCGGGCGGTTCCGGGGCTGCATTTCATCGGGGAATGCCTCGACGTGACGGGCTGGCTCGGCGGCTACAACTTCCAGTGGGCCTGGGCCTCGGGAGCCGCCGCGGGGAGGGCCATGTGACCCTTTACGTCACCGCCTCCATCGTCATCCCCGAAGAGGAGCTTCAGGAAAGCTTCGTGCGCTCGGCGGGTCCGGGCGGCCAGAACGTCAACAAGGTCGAGACGGCGGTGGAGCTGCGCTTCGACGCGGCGAACTCGCCCTCCCTGCCGGAGGCCGTGCGGGCGCGGCTCCTGCGCATGGCGGGACGGCGGGCGACGGAGGCGGGCGTCATCGTCGTCAAGGCTCAGGAGCACCGCTTCCAGGCCCGCAACCGCGAGGCCGCCCGCGACCGACTCGCCGAGATGATCCGCGCCGCCGCCGCGCCGCCTCCTCCGCCGCGCCGCGCGACCAAGCCCACCCTCGGGTCGCAGAAGCGGCGTCTGGCGGGCAAGGCCGTGCGCGGGACGGTGAAGCGTCTGCGCGGCGCGCCCTCCTCCGGCGACGAGGACTGAACGCGCCGAGGCCCTGCGGCGTCCGGCGGACTGGTCTTCGCCCGGGCTCCGGCGCAGGATCCGCCGCGCCTGATCCGGGAGCCGCGTCATGACTTCTTCTTCGCCGCCCGTCCTCCTCTTCGACACGCGATGCGTCCTCTGTTCGGGCGCGACGCGCTTCCTCCTGCGCCATGAGCGCGATCAGGACTTGCGCTTCGCAGGGGCCTGGTCCGCCGAGGGGCGCCGTCTCGCCGAGGCCCACGGCCTGCGCCCGGAGGATCTCGACCGCACGATTCTGGTGATCGAGGACGGCCGCGCCCTGACGAAATCCGCGGCGGTTCTGGCTCTGGCGCGACGCCTCAAGGGGCCCTGGCGTCAGGCGGCCTCGCTGGCGCGGCTGCTGCCCCTTCCGCTGCGGGACCGGCTCTATGACCGCGTGGCGGCGCGGCGCTACGTCTGGTTCGGGCGTCTGGACTCCTGCTTCCTGCCCGCGCCGGAGCAGCGCGCCCGCTTCCTCGGGCTCGAAGGCGAGCCGCCCGCGCGGGCGTGAAGCTTCGGGACTGGCCTCCGGCGGCCGAGCGCCCCATATTCCTCCGAAAGGCCGAGCGCGCCCTCCGGGCGCTCCCGATTGCGCCGCCGCCCGAAAGGTGAGACTCTGGAGGGGTCTCCCCCAGGAGCGGACGGATTCCGGGCGCAGGAAGGCGCTCCGCATTCGGCCCTCTCTCAGGAAAGGCCCGCACGATGACCGCCGCCGACCTCACGCGGACCGCTCCGCTGATCGATCCCTTCGCCCGCGCCATCCGCTACCTGCGCGTTTCGGTGACGGATCGCTGCGATCTGCGGTGCGTCTACTGCATGGCGGAGAAGATGACCTTCCTGCCGCGCAAGGAGCTGCTCACGCTGGAGGAGCTGGAGCGGCTCTGCGGGGCCTTCATCGGCCTGGGCGTGAAGAAGCTGCGCATCACCGGCGGCGAGCCTCTGGTGCGCCGCGACGTGCTGGACCTCATCCGCAGCCTGGGCGCAAGGGTGAAGTCGGGGGAGCTCGAAGAACTCACCCTCACCACCAACGCCACGCAGCTCGCGCGCCACGCCGAGGCTCTGGCGGCGGCGGGGGTGCGCCGGATCAACGTCTCGCTCGACAGCCTCGACCCTGCGACCTTCGCCAGGGTCACGCGCGGCGGCGACCTCAAACAGGTCATGGCCGGGCTGGAGGCCGCCCGGGCGGTCGGGATCCATCTCAAGATCAACGTGGTGGCGCTCAAGGGAATCAACGACGGCGAGGTTCATGACCTCGTGGCCTGGGCCGGGCGCGAAGGCCACGACCTCGCCTTCATCGAGGTGATGCCTCTGGGCGAGCTCGGCGGGCTGGAGCGCCTCGACCAATATTGGCCGCTGAGCGAAGTCCGGCGCGAACTCGCGACCCGCTGGACCCTCCGGGACACGTCCTATCGCACGGGCGGCCCGGCGCGCTATGTGGAGGTCGCGGAGACCGGACGGCGCATCGGCTTCATCACGCCCCTGACGCATAATTTCTGCGAAAGCTGCAACCGGGTGCGCCTGACCTGCACGGGCCAGCTCTACATGTGCCTCGGCCAGGAGGATTCGGCGGATCTGCGCGCGCCTCTGCGGGCGGGAGCCTCCGGAGAGGCGCTTGAAGCGGCGATCCGCGCGGCCATCGCCCGCAAGCCCAAGGGCCATGACTTCATCTACGAGCGCCGCGGACAGGCGCCCGCGCTCTCGCGCCACATGAGCGTCACGGGCGGCTGAGGGAGGCCTCGGCCTTCGCGGGCTTGAAGGGGGCCATGCCCGCCCTGGCCAGACCGTCGGCGCGTTCGTTTTCGGGATGCCCGGCGTGGCCCTTGACCCATTCCCAGACCACCTTGTGACGGGCCGCCGCCGCGTCGAGGCGTCTCCACAGATCTTCGTTCTTGACCGCCCCGCCATCGGACTTGCGCCAGCCGTTGCGCCGCCAGGAGAAGATCCATTTCGTCACGCCGTCGCGGACATAGACCGAATCCGTGATCAGGGTGAGGGCCGAAGGGCGGTCGAGAGCCTCCAGCGCCGAGATGGCGGCCAGCAGCTCCATGCGGTTGTTGGTGGTGAGGGCCTCGCCGCCGGAGAGCTCGCGCTCCCTGACGACCTCTTCGCCGCGCCGCGCCGAGAGGATCGCGCCCCATCCTCCGGGCCCCGGATTCCCCGAACAGGCGCCGTCGGTGAAGACGTAGAGTTGGACAGGCGTCGGCATGGGCTGGCTCGGGCTGGCGGCGGGAGGGTCAGGCTGTAGCATCTCCGGAGACGCCCGCCAACCACGGGCCTCGTCGCGGAAGAAGAGGGCTTGCGAAAAGCCTTGACCGCAGGCGGCGCCCCCTATAGAGGATCCGCCAGAGCGCTGCCGTAGCTCAGGGGTAGAGCACTCCCTTGGTAAGGGAGAGGTCGAGAGTTCGAATCTCTCCGGCAGCACCATTTTCCCGGAACATGGAAGCTTTTGAAATCACGCCGGAACCCGGTCGGGTCGGCGCGATTCTCCGTCCTGCCGCGCCCCGATTCCGGATGCGCCCGGTCCCCCCGCCGATGGGGAGGCTCCGGCCTCCGGAGCCTGGCCGAGGCCCCGACGAATCGAGGCCTCCGCTCCCGCGCCCTACTGGAAGAACCTCAGGGCCAGAGGCGCCAGAAAGGCCGTCAGCACCGCGTTCAGACCCATCCCGAGCCCCGCGAAGGCGCCGGCCGTGGGATTCACCTGAAAGGCCCGCGCCGTGCCGATGCCATGCGCCGCCACGCCCAGCGCCAGACCCCTCGCCCGCCAGTCGCGCACGCCGAGCGCGTTCAGCAGGGGCGTCGCGCAGATCGCCCCCACGACGCCCGTCAGCAGCACCAGCACGGCGGTCAGGGTGGGAGAGCCGCCCAGGCTCTCCGCGACGCCGATGGCCACCGGCGCCGTCGCCGATTTCGGCGCGAGGGAGGCCAGAAGCTCGCCCTCCAGCCCGAAGGCCGTAGCGATCCCCAGCGCCGAGCCCACCGCCACACCCGAGCCCACCAGGAGCGCCGCCAGCACCGGCAGAGCCGCCTTGCGCACATGGCCGAGATTGTCCCGGAGCGGCAGGGCCAGCGCGACCGTCGCGGGGCCGAGCAGGAAATGCACGAATTGCGCGCCCTCGAAATAGGCGGCGTAGGGCGTGCCCGTGGCCTGCAGCAGCAGCCCCAGAAGCGCCACCGCGATCAGCACCGGATTCGCCCAGGGCTTGCGTCCCGAGGCCCGGAAACAGGCGTCGCCCAGCGCATAGGCCGCCAGAGTGGCCGTCAGCCAGAGCAGCGGGCTCTGCGCCAGATAGCTCCAGATCTCCGCGACGTCCTTCATTCTGCGGCTTCCGTCTTCAGCAGCCTCGCCACGAGCGAGAAGGTCAGAGCTCCCGCCGCGATGGCCGCCAGAGTCGAGAGCGTCAGCGCCGCCAGAAGCGCCAGGCCATGAGCCGCCATCTTGTCCAGATGCCCGACCACCCCCACCCCCGCCGGAACGAAGAGCAGGGAGAGATTGCCCAGAATCCCCGAAGCCAGAGGACGCGCCGTCTCGGCCAGCTTCGGCCGGAGCCCGAAAGCGCACAACAGCAGGATCATTCCGATCACCGGACCGGGCAGCGGCAGGCCGGTCAGCCGCGCAAGGGTTTCTCCGGCCAGTTGAGAGGCCAGAAGCAGCAGGAGGGCGGGAATCATCTTGGCTCCGAATCAGCAGGAGGGAGAAGGCCCCCAGATCGCCATGACGCGCGGCCCTTGTCCCTGCGGATCGGAGTCGCTCCCTGGCGCGGCGCCCCTCGGAATCCCCTTCCCCAACGGCCCGGCGAGGGTCTAGCCTGAACGCCGCTTTTC
Source organism: Neomegalonema sp. (assembly GCF_028688855.1). Taxonomy (GTDB): domain Bacteria; phylum Pseudomonadota; class Alphaproteobacteria; order Rhodobacterales; family Rhodobacteraceae; genus Neomegalonema. The sequence goes on from NZ_JAQTXI010000016.1 coordinate 52,559, forward strand.
CTTCTGCGAGGTTCCTGCTCCATGACCGCCCCCCTCGACGCCGTGCTCGCCCGTCTCGATTCCGGCCGCGAGGCCGCGCTGGATCGTCTGATCGCGCTGCTGAAGATCCCCTCCATCTCGACCGATCCGGCTTACGCCGCCGAATGCGTCCGCGCCGCCGACTGGCTCGTGGCGGATCTGCGGAGCATGGGATTCGCCGCCGAATCCCGCCCCACCGCCGGACATCCCATCGTGGTGGCTCATGACGATTCCGCTCCGGCGGGCGCGCCCCACGTGCTCTTCTACGGCCATTACGACGTGCAGCCGGTCGATCCGCTGGAGCTCTGGGAGAGCCCGCCCTTCGAGCCCCGTCTCGCCGAAGGCCCCAAAGGCCGCCGCATTTACGCCCGCGGCTCTTCGGACGACAAGGGCCAGGTCATGACCTTCCTCGAAGCCTGCCGCTCCTGGAAGGCGCAGGGCGGATTGCCCGTGCGGGTCACCATCGTCGTCGAGGGCGAGGAGGAATCCGGCGGCGAGCATCTGCCGGGCTTCCTGCGCGAACACGCCGAGGAGCTGCGCGCCGACGTCGCGCTCGTCTGCGACACCGACATGTGGAACGCCGAGACGCCCAGCATCGGGCTGAGCCTGCGCGGGCTGGTCGGCGAAGAGCTGAGGATCAGGGCCGCCGCGCGGGATCTGCATTCGGGCATGTATGGCGGCGCGGCGCGCAATCCGGCGACGGCTCTGGCGAAGATCATCGCCGGACTCCATGACGACAAGGGCCGCGTGACCCTCGCGGGCTTCTACGACGGCGTGCCCGAGCCCTCGGCGGAGATCAGGGCCTCGCGGGAGGCTCTGGGCTTCGACGAATCCGCCTTCCTCGGCGAAGTCGGCCTGACCACGCCCGCCGGAGAACAGGGCCGCAGCGTGCTCGAGTCCATCTGGTCGCGCCCCACCTGCGAGATCAACGGGATTTCGGGCGGCTACGCCGGGGCGGGCTTCAAGACCGTGCTGCCCGCCGAGGCCATGGCCAAGATCTCCTTCCGGCTGGTGGGGGATCAGGATCCCGCGAAGATCCGCGCGGCCTTCCGGGCCCATGTGCAAGCCGCCCTGCCCCCCGACTGCAAGGCCGAATTCGTCGAGCATGGCGGCTCGCCGGGCGTGAGCCTGCCGCTGGAGAGCCGCTGGGTCTCGGCGGCGCGCGAGGCCCTCGGCGCGGAATGGGGCAAGCCTGCGGCGCTGGTCGGGAGCGGCGGCTCGATTCCGGTGGTGGGGCTCTTGCGCAAGACCATCGGCGTGGACACGCTGCTGATCGGCTTCGCCCTCAACGACGACAGCATCCACGCCCCCAACGAGAAATACGAATTGCGCAGCTTCGAGAAGGGCGCGCGCTCCTGGGCGCGGGTGCTGGCGCGTCTGGCCGAGCCCGCCGCCTGATTCCCGACCGCGCGGCCGCTCCTGTCCTTTTGCGCCTCGGCGCGAGGGGTCGGGGGCGGTTCCCGGAGAAAGCCGTTTCCTGTAAAATCAACCTCAACCGGGGCGTCCAAGCCCTGAACCATGCCCCTGCCATGCGCCGTCCCATTTCGTTCCCCGGAAGGACGGCGTTTTTTTGCGCCCCTCTCAGAGCGCGGCGGCGGCGCGTCCCACCGGCGGACGCGGCCTCGGGGCGGGCGTCTCGACCGGAGCCTGACGCGCGGCGTATCCGGTCATGCAGTCGGACATCCGCCTCTCGTAGATCTGCGCCTGACGCACGACGTCGCGGGCCGGGGTCGTCACCACGGGATTCTCGCGCCAGCCTCCGCGCGCATAGCCCGCGTGGCCCTGATGATAGGCCGCGTAATGATCGAAGATCTCCTCGAAGGGCAGCGCCAGGTCCCGCCGCGTGCGGTCGAGATACCAGCCGATGAAGTCGGCGGCGTCGGCGAAGGCCTCGCGCCGGGCGCCCTTGCGGGTGGTCTCGCGCAGATACCAGGCCCATGTCCCGTCGAGCGCCTGGGCGTAGCCATAGGCCGAAGACAGCCGCTGCGCGGGCAGGAAGCTGAAGAAGCCCTGCTTCAGGGGCCGGGCGTCGGCGATGAAGGAGCTTTCGCGCCACATGATCGCGAGGGTCAGATGAGGCGGCGCCTCCCAGCGGCGTTCGGCGTCCAGGAGGGCGTTCCACCAGTGAGGCCGGGCCTTCATCAGACGGCAGACGTCCGAGATCTCGCCGAAGCTCGGCTGGGGCTCGAAACGCACCGCCGCCGCGGTCGGGCGCAGATAGACCCAGAGCCCGCCCGCCACGACAAGGGCGGTCGCCAGATTGATGAAGAAATGGCTCCAGTTCGAACGCATGGGCCGCAGCTTAACGGAATCGGGGCCGTTCTGGAACAGGGACGCCTTCACGCAACGGGCGACTCCGGGGGCTCTGGAGCGGAATTTCCGGAGCCCTGAAAAATTCTCCAGTCAAGACAAAGCTTTACACTGTCATCCCGCTGGACGGGCGTTAAGTTTCCCTTTACCTTCCTGTCCAGGCGGCCCGGAAGGGGGAGGCTCCTCCCGCTGCGAGAGGACGAGGTTGAACGAGGCTCAGAAGATGATCCGTGCGAAGGCCAGATACGGGCTTGGACAAATTCTCCGACATCGCCTCCACGGCTTCCGGGGCGTGGTCTTCGACGTGGACGCGGTGTTCTCGGAATCGGAGGCCTGGTGGCTGGCCATTCCTGAGGAGGCGCGGCCCAGCAAGGAGCAGCCCTTCTATCATCTGCTCGCGGAGAACGCGACGAGCTATTACGTGGCCTATGTCTCCGAGCAGAATCTGGAGCTCGACGAGACGGGCGCTCCGATGGATCATCCGCAGATCGACGAATATTTCGCCGACTGGCGCGACGGCTCCTATCTGCCCTCCCAGAGGCGGGCGCATTGAGACGCCGCACCGATCGAGACGGAGCCGCCTGCGCCTTGCAGCCTCTCCCATCCTGACGCCCTCCGGAAGGTGATCCTCGCGACTCCGGGGTTCCCTCGGCGGTTTCCGTGTCGGCTCGCCGTCGCGCTCTGAGGGAGGTTCCCGGGTCTTTGGCGGAAGCGACCGTATCCGCCAGAGCGCAGCGTCACTGGGCCAGCATGACGCCGAACTTGAGCACGCCGAAGAAGAAGCTCAGGTCTTCGGCGGCCGAGTTCTGGTACGTCATGGAGAATTCGCCGTTTCTTCCGTCCGAATCCACCCTCAGCTCTCCATCGACGTTATATTTGTCTCCGAAGAAACTTCCGTCCCAGTAGACTTCCATGTCGATCCTGAATCTGTCCGTATAGGAATTATAGTCGCAGCCCCTCATGACGATGCGGTTGTTCTTCCCTCCGCCATATTTCCGGATGATCTCCTTCCCGGAGCTTTCCGCAAAGCTTTCGGCCTTGTCATACTGGTAGGAGGAGCAGGGCCCTGCGCTGGCGGCGCCGGCATTCAGGCAGAAGAATGCGGCGAGAAGCTTCCTCTGAACTCCTCCGTTGCTCAAGATGGACAAGATTTCCCCCTTCAGAATTCCTCGTCGGCTTTATCAATGACGAGTCGATTAATCCTTTCACGTCATGAATTATAGATAGCGTATTTATTAAACGCAACACAAGATTGCAAATGCGGGCCCGACTTGCGTCGAACCCGCGCCCTTGCGGCTCACTTCTCCTCGTAGACGTCCCGCACGAGGCGGTTCAGCGTGGCCACGCCCCAGCCCGTCGCGCCGCGCGGAGCGGTCGGCCGGTCCTCCGAAGAGAGCGTCACGCCCGCGATGTCGAGATGCGCCCAGGGCGTCCCGGCCTCCACGAAGCGCTGAAGGAACTGCGCCGCCGTGATCGAACCGGCCTCGCGCCCGCCGGTGTTCTTCATGTCGGCGAGACGCGACTTGATCTTGTCGTCATAGGCCTGCCCGAGCGGCATCCGCCAGAGCCCCTCCCCCTCCGCCCTGGCGGCGGACAGAAGCCCGTTCGCCAGATCGTCGTCGTTGGAGAAAAGCCCCGCGTTCTCGGAGCCGAGCGCCACCACGATGGCCCCCGTCAGGGTGGCCAGGTCGATCAGCGCCCGGGGCTTGAAGCTCTGCTGCGCATACCACAGGGCGTCGGCCAGCACGAGGCGGCCTTCGGCGTCGGTGTTGATCACCTCGATGGTCTGGCCCGACATGGAGGTCAGGATGTCGCCGGGGCGGATGGCCTCGCCGTCGGGCATGTTCTCGACCAGCCCGACCACGCCCACCACGTTGGCCTTCGCCTTGCGCCGCGCCAGAGCCAGCATCAGGCCGACCGTCACGGCGCTGCCGCCCATGTCGGAAGTCATCTCCTCCATGCCCGCCGCCGATTTGATCGAGACGCCGCCCGTGTCGAAGGTGACGCCCTTGCCGATCACCGCCAGAGGCGCGGCCTTCTTGTCCTGGGCGCCGCGCCACTCCAGCGTCACGAGTCGGCTGCCGCGCGCGCTGCCGCGCCCCACGCCCAGCAGCGCCCCCATGCCGAGCTTCTCCATGGCGGGCTCGTCGAGGATCCGGACCTTGAGGCCCTCGGCCTTCAGTTCGGCCAGACGCTCGGCGTAGCTTTCCGGATGCAGGACGTTGCCCGGCTCGTTGACCAGCTCGCGCGCGAAGAGGACGCCCTCCACCAGAGCCTCCACCTCGGACCAGGCCGCCTTCAGCGCCAGGGCCTCGGCGACGCGGAGCCTGAATTCGGGCGCGCCCTTGTCGGCGGGATCGGGCTTGCTCTTGTATTTCACGAAGCGCCAGAGCCTCAGGCTGATCCCCGCCGCGACCTCGACGGCGAGCTCGGCCCGCTCCGCCCCGAGCCCGGTCAGATCCAGCCGCGCCACGCCGCCCGACCGCCCAGCCGCCACGACCGCCCGACCGCCCAGAGCCCGCGCCGCCGGAGCGTCGAATGTCTCGCGCGGACCCGCGCCCAGCAGCACCAGACGATCCGCCTCCAGCCCCTGCGGAAAGGCGACTCCGAAGCTTTCGCCCGCCTTGCCCTTGAAGCTTCCCGAAGCCAGCGCCCGCGCGGTCAGCGTCGCCACGGGATCCTTCTTCGAGGCCTTGGGAGGATCCTCCCCCTCGAAGACCGGCGCGATCCAGATCCGGGCCTCTTCGCCGAAAGCTGCGGAATCTCCAAAGGTGATCGACATGAGCGTTCCTTCCCTGATGCTCGCTGAGGCGGGCCATGGGCCTCGCCCCGCGTTCTGATAGCTAATCCCCGGCGCCGGATTCCGCCAGACTCGCGCGACCATCCTTCCGCGAGCCGGTTCTTCAATCTCGCCGCGCCCGGCGCGCAATCTCTGCGGCGCTCTTTCGGAGCGCTTGACGCGCCGCCCCCGGTCAGGCTTAGGCTGGCGCGCACTCAGGGAGGCGCCGCTTGGGCTGGATCGACCGTTATCTCTTCGGGCGCCTGATGGGGCCCTTCGCCTTCTTTCTGCTCGTGCTCACGGCGGTGATCTGGCTCGCCCAGTCGCTGCGGGTGATCGACGTGGCGCTGAACTACGGCCAGAGCGCTCTGGTGCTGGTCGAGCTGGCCGCCTTCCTGCTGCCCAAGGCCATGGCCGTCGTGATTCCCGTGGCGGCCCTCGGCGCGACGCTCTACGCCCTCGAACGCGCCATGAGCGATTCCGAAATCGCCGCGCTCTTCGCCGCAGGCGCCAGCCGCCTGAGGACGGCGCGTCCGGCGATTCTCTTCGGGCTCGGCGTGACGGCGCTGCTCTACGCCAATTCGCTCTGGCTTTCGCCGCTTTCGGCGCAGTCGCTGCGCAGCCGCACGGCGGAGGTCCAGACGGATCTGGCGGCGGCCCTGCTCCAGGACGGGCGCTTCCTGCATCCGGCGACCGGCGTGACCGTCTATCTGCGCGAGGTCGGGCGCGGCGGCGAGACGCTCGGCGTCTTCGTCAACGACGCCCGCGACCCCGAGGCCCCCATGGCCTATCACGCCCGGCGCGGCGCGGTGGTGCGCGCCGAGGAAGGCCCGCGACTCGTGATGTTCGACGGCGAGGTCCAGCGCGTGGACCGGGGAACCGGCGCCTTCTCGGTGCTGCGCTTCGACAAGCTGGCCTATGATCTTTCGGAATTCACCTCTTCGGACGAGCCCCGCTCCATCCGCCCCGACGAACGCGGCACGCTGGAGCTGCTCGCCACGCCCCCCGATCTGGAGGGGCGCGCGCTCGGGCGCTGGGTGACCGAGGCCCATGAACGCCTCGCCTCGCCGCTCTACGGGCTGGCTCTGCCGCTGGTGGCGGCGGCGGCCCTGATGGGCGGGCCCTTCAGCCGACGCGGCTATGGCGCGCGCGCGGCGGCGGGCGGGCTGATCGGCGGAGGGCTCAGGCTGGCCGGACTGGCCGCCAAGAACGCCGTGATCTCCACGCCGAGCCTCTGGTGGCTGCATTACCTGCCGCCGCTGATCGGGATCCTGGGGGCTCTGGCGCTGCTCTCCTGGAGCGGCTTCGGCTTCCGCAGGCCGGGGGCTCCGCCTCCGCTCCGGGAGGCCCGCGCATGACCGGAGTCTTCGCCCGCTACGAGGCCCGGCGTCTGGCCTTCGCCTTCCTGACCGCCGCGCTGATCGTCTTCGCGCTGATCTGCACGGTCAACCTCATCGAGCTGCTGCGCCGCGGCGGCGGAGAGGGAGGCCCCGGATTCGCGCGTCTGGCGGCCATGGCGGCGCTCCAGACGCCTTCCGTCATGCGCAAGACCTTTCCCTTCATCATGCTGCTGGCGGCGCTCTGGGCCTACATGGCGCTCGCGCGGCGCAGCGAGATCACGGCGGCCATGGCGGCCGGCATGAGCTTCTGGCGCATCGCGGCGCCGGGAGCTCTGGCGGCGGGGCTCTTCGGGGCGGCGGCGGCGGGAGGGTTCGATCCTCTGGCGGCGGCGGCGCTCGACCGCTTCGACCGCATGGAGGGCCGCTATTTCGAAGGCCGCGAGAGCCTGCTCTCCTTCTCGGAGGAAGGGCTCTGGCTGCGCGAGGCCCGCCCCGACGGCGGACAGACCGTGATCCAGGCCCGTCGGGCCGATTCCGGCGGCGCGCGGCTCGGCGAGGCCACCTTCTTCGAATTCGACTCTCAGGACCGCTTCCTGCGCCGCATCGACGCCGAGGAGGCCCGGCTCGACGGCGGCTTCTGGCGGCTCACGGAGGCCTCGATTCTCGGCGAGGTCCGGGGCGATCCGCTGGCCTCCGCCGAAATGACCCACGAGCCCGCCCTCGATCTGCCCACCCATCTGACCGCCGACCGGATCCAGGAAGGCTTCTCCTCGCCGGAAGCGACCTCCATCTGGCGTCTGCCGCGCTTCATCCGCGATCTGGAGGCGGCGGGCTTCTCCGCCCGGCGCCACAGGACGCATTTCTACGCCACCCTCGCCAGCCCCCTGATGTTCGCCGCCATGGCCGTGATCGCGGCCGCCTTCGCCGCGAGGCCCCCCCGCCTCACCTCCTACGGTCTGGCGGCGGCGGGTTGCGCGATCACGGGTTTCGCCCTTTATTTCCTCGGCGACGTGGCCCTGGCGCTCGGCGGATCCGGAGAGGCCCCGGCCCTGCTGGCCGCCGTGGCGCCCTCGCTCAGCGCCGCTCTGGCGGCTGCGGCCCTCGCCGCCTATTTGCAGGGAAGCTAGATGCGCGCAGCCCTTCCTTCGAGACCGGCCCCGGGGAGGCTCCGACGGCGGGCGTCCTGCGCGGCGGCGGCCCTGACGATGGCGGCGGGAGCCCTGGCCGCCCCCGCTCTCGCGCAGGAGGCGGCCGCCCCCGCGACCGTCTTCGAACGCTATCTCGGAGGGCTTCAGGCCGAGGAGGACGCGCGGCTCTTCGTGACCGCCGATTCCCTCCTCTATGATTCCCGGGGCGAGGCCGCCGCCGCCGAAGGCGACGTGGAAGCCGTCTACGGCGGACGCGCGCTCCGGGCGCGGCGCCTGACCTACGACGCCCGGGCCGACCGCGTCAGCGCCGAAGGCGACGTGGTGCTGCTCAACGACGACGGCTCGACGCTCTTCGCCGACCGGATGGACCTCGCGGCGGATCTGACGGACGGGCTGCTGGCCAATCCCACGGCGCGCATCCTGGGGGGCGGACTGGTGCGCGGCGTCGAGGCCCGCCGCGAAGGCGAGGTCATGGCGATCTCCAAGGCGGTCTACAGCCCCTGCGCCTATTGTCCGCCGGGGACGCGCGGCCCGCTCTGGAGCATCCGCGCCCGACGCGCGGCCCTCGACGAAGCCTCGCGCGACGTGGTCTATGAAGATCCGAGCTTCCAGTTTCTCGGACGCACCGTCGCGGCGCTGCCGTACTTCCGGCATCCGGACCCCACCGTGAAGCGGCGGTCGGGCTTCCTCGCGCCCCGGCTCGGCTGGAGCAAGGAGATCGGCGTCACCGCCAGGACGCCCTGGTTCCAGGAGATCCGGCCGGATCTCGATCTGACGCTGACGCCCTATCTCGCCAGCTCCGACGGACTGATCATGGAAGGCGAATTGCGCGGCCTGACCGCGACCGGCGGCTACAGCCTCGGGGGGAGCCTCGGGAACGTCGCGCCCAACTCCAACGGCGAACGCTGGCGCGGCCACGTCGATTCCGAAGGCCGCTTCGGGATCACCGAATCCCTCGCCTGGGGCTTCGACGTCAACCTGGCCTCGGACGACACCTATCTGCGCCGCTACGACTTCACCGACGCCGACCGTCTGACCTCGCGGCTCTATCTCGACCGCCAGACCGAATGGGCCTACGCCGAGCTGAACGCCTATCACTTCCAGAGCTTCCGGCCCGAAGAGGACAGCGCGGCCATTCCCCTGATCCTGCCCGAACTGCGCGCCCGACGCACGGTGCTGGCCGATCCGCAATGGGGATTCGTCGAGACGGAGGCCTCGCTCCTCGGGCTGACCCGCCGCGAGGGGCGCGACCTGGGACGCGCGGCGGCGGGCGTCTCCTGGGAGCGGCCCTTCACCCTGGATTTCGGCCTGAGGGCCACGCCTTTCGCCACGGCCCGCGTCGTGGGCTACGGCCTGCACGACCAGCCCGCCGCGGAACCCGACTGGTCGGGCCGGGTCGACGCCGCCGCCGGTCTGGATTTCCGCTGGCCCTTCGTGGCGCGCCGGGCCTCGGGGGTGCATGTGATCGAGCCGGTCGCCCAGATCGTCTTCTCGCCGGAGACCGGCAGCCTGCGCACGCCCAACGAGGACAGCCTCGATCTCGAATTCGACGAAACCACCCTGTTTTCAGCGGTTTCGCGCTTTCCCGGCGTGGACCGCTGGGAAGGCGGGACGCGGGCGAATCTCGGCCTGCGCTACGACTTCACGGCTCCCACGGGCGAGGAGTTCGAAGCGGCCTACGGACGCGTCTTCCGGCTGGAGCCCGATCCCGCCTTCAGCACGGCCTCGGGTCTGCGCGACCGGGCTTCGGATCATGTGGGCATGGTGCGTCTGGCGCTGCCCGAATACGGGCTGGAGGCGCTCGGGCGCGTGCGGCTCGACGAGCATGACTTCTCGCTCCGGCGGGGCGAGCTCTACGCCTCGGGCGATTACGGGCCGGTCACGCTGGAGGCCTCCTACGTCACGCTGGACGCGGATCCCGACGCCGGATCTCCCGAAAGGCGTTCCGAATTGGGTTTGGCGGGCGAATGGCGCATGGATCCTTATTGGACGATTTACGCCAGCGGGGTGCGCGACCTCCAGAATGAGGATTCAATTCGCACAGGCGGCGGATTGCGCTATGAAGACCCGTGGCTCCTGTTCGACGCCTCCGTCTCGCGACGCTACACTGCGGATCGCGACGCCGAAGACGATCTCTCCTTCGGACTCCGGGCCCAGCTGAAATTCCCGGGCGGCTGAACCGCCCGAACTCCGGATTCGCTCGCGCCGCCCCCCCGCGCATCGGGAGAGGGCCGCGCCTCATGAGGTTCGACGCCATGAGCAGCCCTTTCCGTCTTCGCGCTCCCCGTCGCGCCCGCGCCCTGTCCCGCCTGCTCGGCGCTCTGGCGACGGGGTCGGCCCTTCTGGCCGCCTCGGGCGCCGCCCCGGACGCGCGCGCCCAGAGCGCCCTTGCGCCCTTCGACTTCCCCGCCACAAGGCCCGTCGCGCCCGTCGCGGCCCAGGCGGTCGCGGCTCAACCCGTCGCGGTTCAGGCGGCCCCGGCGCCTCAGGGCGCCGCCGCGACCTGGGCCGAGCCCTCGCCCTACGCCGCCCAGCTGCCCTACGCCCCGACCGGAGCGACGCCTCCGGCGCTGCGGCCCGAAGGCTGGCGCGGCGTCGTGACCACCGAGGCGGGCTTCTCCGGCGCGGCCCCGGCTCAGGCGGCGCAGGTCCGCCCCGCCGCGCTCGCGACGCCGGTCCTGCCCGCCGCCGCGCCGATCTACGACCCTGCGCCTCAGGCGGTCATGCGTGCGCCCGTCCAGAGCGCGCCCCCCCTCGCGGGCCAGCCGGTCCGGAGCGCGCCGCCCCAGGTCTTTCCGGCGCCGCCGCCGGTTTCGAGCGCCCGTCCCGCCGCCGCGCCTTCGGGATCGGGCGGCGCCAACATCTTCACGCCCGTCGCCACGGTGAACGACCGCGTCATCACGCGCTTCGACGTCGAGCAGCGGGCGCGCATCCTCGCCGCCGCCGACGAGGCTTCGGGCGTCTCTCCGGCCTCGCTGCTCAACGAGGCGCTGCAAAGCCTCGTGGACGATCAGGTCAAGATCCAGGCCGCCAAGGCCGCCGGAATCGAGGCCAATCCCGAGGCCCTGAGCCGCGGACTCGGCGAGGTGGCCCAGCAGAACGGCATGGCGCTCGACGCCATGCTGGCCTTCTTCCAGGCGCGCGGCGTGGCGCGGACCTCGGTGGAGGCTCAGGTGACCTCCGAGATCGTGTGGCGCGAATATCTGCGCGCCCGCCACGGCTCGCGCATCGAGCCGACCGATCTCGAGATCGCGACCGCCGCCGCCGCCGATCCCAGCCGCACGCGCGATCAGATCCGTTCGCGCATCGTCTCCGAAAGGGCGACCCTGACCTCGCGCTCGGCCCTCCAGGAGCTGCGCCGTCGGGCCGTCATCGAGATGAAGACCAATTGAGGCTTCCGCTCGCGCTGACCATGGGCGATCCGGCCGGAATCGGCGGCGAGATCGCCGTCAAGGCCTGGAGCGCCCTGCGCGGGACGGGTCCGGCCTTCCTCGCGCTGGATGATCCGGCGCGGCTGGCGGCCTCCGGCGTCCCTCTGCGCGTGGTCTCCTCTCCGGAGGAAGCCCTCGCGGCCTTCCCGGAGGCTCTGCCGGTGTCGCCTCTGGCTCTGGCTGCGCCCGCCGAGCCGGGGCGCCCCCATCCCGCCAACGCCGCCGTGGTGGTCGAATCCATCCGGCGCGGGGCGGAGATGGCCATGGCCGGACGCGTCGCGGGGCTGGTCACCAATCCGATCCACAAGAAGACGCTTTACGACGGCGCCGCCTTCGGCTTCCCCGGACATACCGAATTCCTCGCCCATCTGGCGGGAGGTCCGCCCGTGGTCATGTTGCTGGCGGGGCCGAATCTGAAGGTCGCGCCGGTGACGATCCACATCGCGCTCTCCGAGGTTCCCAGGCGCCTGACCCGCGAGATGATCGCGACCACGGGCCGCGTGCTGGCCGAGGGTCTGCGCCGCGATTTCGGGATCGCCTCGCCGAGGCTCGCGGTGGCGGGGCTCAATCCCCACGCCGGAGAAGGCGGCGCCATGGGCCGCGAGGAGATCGAGATCGTCGCCCCCGCCGTCGCGGATCTGCGCGCCCTCGGGATCGAGGTCCGCGGCCCCCTGCCCGCCGACACGATGTTCCACGCCGCCGCCCGCCAGAGCTACGACGCGGCGCTCTGCATGTATCACGATCAGGCGCTGATCCCGATCAAGACGCTGGATTTCGACCAGGGCGTGAACGTGACCCTGGGCCTCGGCTTCGTCCGGACCTCGCCCGACCACGGGACCGCCTACGACATCGCCGGACGCGGACTCGCCGATCCGGGCAGCCTGATCGCGGCTCTGCGCATGGCCGCCGCCATGGCGGCGAGACGCCCCGCCGCGCCCCTCTGAACGCGGCGCCTCGCCCTCTTGCCAAAGCGCCCGAGCCCTGCGAAAAGCGCCGCATGATCCGCCATATCGTCTTCTTCTCCGCCAAAGACCCCGCCGAGGCTCAGCGCATCCGCGACGAGCTGCGCGCGCGTCTGGGCGTGATTCCGCACAGCGATCATTTCGAGGTCGAGCTGAACGCCAAGCGCGACGGCTACGCCAACGACATCGACGTGGTGGTCTACGCCGAATTCGCCGACTTCCAGGCCCTCGCCGCCTACAAGGCCGATCCGCGCTATTCGGCCTGCACCGCGGTGGTGAAGCCTCTGCGCGAATTGCGCTTCGCCGTCGATTACGAGGCCGCGCGGATCCGCGCCTGAATCCCTCCGGAACCCTCCCAGACTCAAGGAGCCCGCGCATGACGGAGAGCCCCCATCGCGGAGACGACCAGATCCTGCCCTTCCAGCTCGACCGGCTCGCGGTGCGCGGGCGTCTGGCGCGGCTCGACGCGGCCATAGACCGGATCCTCACGCAGCACGCCTATCCGGCGGCGGTCTCGGGGCTGCTGGCCGAAGCCGCCGTCCTGGCGGCGCTGATCGGCTCGGCGATCCAGCCGCGCCGCAGATTCTCGCTGCAGATCCGGGGCGGAGGCTCGGTGCGGCTGATCGCGGCCGACTACATGGCCCCCGAAACCGAGGGCGGACCGCCGCGTCTGCGCGCCTACGCCGATTTCGATCCGCAGAACCCTCCGCCCGAAGACGCCCGCGAAGGCTTCCCCCTGCTCGGGACAGGCTATTTCGGCGTGCTGGTGGATCAGGGGACCGGCCAGACCTATCAGGGCATCACGCCTCTGGAGGGCGAAAACCTCTCCGATTGCGCCGAGACCTATTTCGCCCAGTCCGAACAGGTCGCGACGCGCTTCGCCATCGCGGCGGCTCAGGCGCAGAATCCGGGCGAGGCGCCGGCCTGGCGCGCGGGCGGACTGATGATCCAGCACATGCCCGCCCCCGGCGAGCATGTCCGCGACGAGATCGCGCCGCCCTCGCCGCCGCCCGGCGAGCCGCTCCCGCTGATGAAGGCCGACAACGTGGCCGCGCTCAGCGGCGGGCTGGAGGACTGGCGCGCCGCCGCCTTCAAGCTCGGCACGGTGGAGCCCCATGAGCTGCTCGGGCCGCATGTCGCGCCCGAAGAGCTGCTGGTGCGCCTCTATCACGAGGATGAGCCGAGGGTCTTCCCCGTCCAGGCGGTGGAGTTCGGATGCGCCTGTTCGGCGGAGAAGGTTTCGGCGGCGCTCGGCGTCTACGAGCCCGCCGAGATCGCCGACATGATCCTTGAGGATGGGCTCGTCGCGGCGGATTGCCAATTCTGCGGCGCAAAGTATAGATTTGATCCTCAGACCAGAACCGCCGTCCGCCTCTCCTGACCCCCTTCGGCGCGGGCGGCGAGGGCCGCGGCCCGCTCCGAGGATTCCCTTCCATGAAGACCGGCGCCCCCCTGCTGATCTCCGCCGCCCGCTCCGGGATCGACCGCCGCCGCGCGCTGACGCTGCTGGCGGCGCCTGCGCTGCTGGCGGGATGCCAGACGAAGATTCTGCCGCCCTCGCCCTACGCCGAGGTGAATTTCCTGCCCGGCGTTCTGAATCTGCGTCTGGCGGGAGTGCAGATGGTGACGGCGCCCACCGTGGCCGCCGCCGCCGAGGATTTCCCCGTGCGGGTCGCCGATTTCGTGCGGCTCTGGTCGGAGCGGCGGCTGCGGACCATCGGCGGCGAGGCCTCGGGGCGTCTGGTGATCGACGAGGCCCGCGGCGCGAGCCAGGAGACTCCGCCCGGCCCTCTGGGCCCCGGCGAGCGCTTCGAGGCGGTGCTTCAGGCGCGTCTGGCCATCGACGAGCAGGGCGTGGAGCGCGGATTCGCCGGCGCCCGCGTCACGGCCGAAGGCCGTTCGGACGGCCCGCTCACGCCCGCCGAACGCACCAATCTGCAAAACCGCGTGGCGGCGCAGCTGGCCGAACGCTTCGACCTCGCCATGAGCGACGCCATCCGCACGCGGCTGGGGTCCTATCTGCTCACCTGAGCCCCCGCTCTCGCAGGAGCCCGATTTCTTCAGGAGGCGGGGCGCCGCAAGGCGCTCCGCGAAGGCCATGGGCCATCCCGATCTCAAGACGCGCAGCAAGTTCCTCAGCCTCGTGCTGCGCCATGCGCCCGAAACCATCGGGCTGAAGCTCGACGCCCAGGGCTGGGCCCCGGTTCCGGAGCTCCTCGCGAAGATGAAGGCGGCGGGCCACAAGATTTCAGCCGAGGATCTGCGCGAGATCGTCGAGACCAACGACAAGAAGCGCTTCACCCTCTCGGAGGACGGAAGGCGCATCCGCGCGGCTCAGGGGCATAGCGTGGCGGTGGACCTCGGCCTGCCCTCCGCCGAGCCGCCCGAAATCCTCTATCACGGCACGGCGCGCGCCAATCTCGACAGCATCTTCGCCGAGGGGCTCAAGCCCGGTTCGCGGCGTCAGGTGCATCTCTCCCGCGAGATCGAGACCGCCCGCAAGGTCGGGACGCGCCATGGCGGGCCGGTCGTGCTGACCGTGGCGGCGGGCGCGATGCATCGGGCGGGGATCGCCTTCCAGCAGGCCGAAAACGGCGTCTGGCTGACGGATCATGTCCCGCCCGCGCATCTGGGCTTCGCCGAGAACGAGGGCTAGCTTCCGGCGGGCGTTTCGGCGGCGCCTTCCGTCGCGGCCTTGAAGCGCTCCTCGAATTCGCGGCGCAGATCGCGCCTCAGGGCCGCCGCCCGATGCCGCCGACGATCCACCTCGGAGATCGGCGCGAAGGCGGGGACTTCGGTCGGCTTGCCCGCGTCGTCCACGGCGATCATGGTGAAATAACAGGAATTGGTGTGGCGCCTCAGGCCGCTGCGGATGTTCTCGGCCTCCACGCGCACGCCCACCTCCATGGAGGTGCGGCCCGTCGCGTTGATCGCCGCGCGGAAGGTCACCAGTTCGCCTACATGGATCGGCTCGCGGAAGATCACCTGATCCACCGAGAGCGTCACCGCGTAATGTTTGGAGTAGCGCGAGGCGCAGGCGAAGGCCACCCGGTCGAGCTGGTTCAGCAAGGCCCCGCCATGGACCTTGCCGCTGAAATTGGCCATGTCGGGGGTCATCAGGACGACCATCTCGACATGGCGCGTGTCTCTGGAGTCTTCAGGCATGCGTCGGCTCCCCGCTGGCGGCTGCTGGCTTTGCGCCCGCATCATCCGTCAGCCGGGAGCCTCCGGCAAGCGCCTCAGCTCAGGGCTTCGTCGCAGCGCCGACAGAGGTCGTCGTGATGGGGCTGGGCGCCCACTTCCGGCGTGACGCGCCAGCAGCGGGCGCATTTGCCGCCCTCCGCCTTGACGAAGACCGCCTCCACGCCTGGAACCTCGCTGAGGCTGAAGGCCTCGGGCGCGCCCGAGCCCTCTTCGAGCTTCAGATCCGAAGAGATGCAGATCTCGGCGAAATCCACCGCCCTGAGCGCGGCCAGAAGCTCCGCATCCGAGACGCGCACCACCGGCGCCGCCTCCAGAGAAGCGCCGATGAGCTTCTCGCGGCGGGCGATCTCCAGGGCTCCGGTGACCACGCGGCGGGCGGCGCGGATCTTCTCCCAGCGCGCCGCCAGCTCCGGGTCGAGCCAGGAGGCGGGCGTCTCCGGGATCACCTGGAGATGCACGCTCTGATCCTCGCCGGGGAAGCGCGAGAGCCAGACGTCCTCCGCCGTGAAGCAGAGGATCGGCGAAAGCCAGGTCGTCAGGCGATGGAAGAGAAGGTCCATCACCGTCCGGCAGGCCCGGCGACGCAGGCTCGACGGCGGATCGCAATAGAGCGCGTCCTTGCGGATGTCGAAATAGACCGCCGAAAGATCCGTCGTGCAGAAATTGAAGATCTGCGCGAAGACCTTCTGGAATTCATAGGCCTCGTAGCCCGTCCGCACGGCCTGATCGAGCTCGGCGAGGCGATGGAGGATCCAGCGCTCCAGCTCGGGCATGTCCTTCGGCTCGACCCGCTCGCTCTCCTCGAAGCCCGCCAGGGCCCCGAGCATGTAGCGCAGGGTGTTGCGCAGACGCCGATAGGAATCCGCCGCGCCCTGCAGGATCTTCGGGCCGATGCGCTGATCCTCGGTGAAGTCGCTCTGCGCGATCCAGAGCCGCAGGATGTCGGCGCCCAGATCCTTGATGACGTTCTGAGGCGCCACGGTGTTGCCGACGGATTTGGACATCTTCTGTCCCTTCTCGTCGAGCGTGAAGCCGTGGGTCAGCACGGCTTCATAGGGCGCGCGGCCGCGCGTGGCCGAGGCCTCCAGAAGGCTCGACTGGAACCAGCCGCGATGCTGATCGGTGCCTTCGAGATAGAGCGAGGCGGGCCAGATCCCGTCCTCGCGATCCTCCATGACGAAGGCGTGGGTCGAGCCGGAATCGAACCAGACGTCGAGGATGTCGGTCACCTGGGTCCATTGCGCGGCGTCGGGCCGCCCGGCGAGGAAGCGCGCGGCGGCGCCCTCGGCGAACCAGGCGTCGGCGCCTTCGGCCTCGAAGGCCGCGAGGATCCGGGCGTTGACGTCTTCGTCGCGCAGAAGCTCGACCCTGACCACGCCCTCCACGACGCTCTCGCGCATGAAGCAGCAGAGCGGAACGCCCCAGGCCCTCTGGCGCGAGAGCACCCAGTCGGGGCGGGTCTCGATCATGCCGCGCATGCGGTTATAGGCGCTTTTGGGCGTCCAGGTCACATCCTCGGCGATGGTCTTCAGCGCGCGCTGACGGAGCGTCAGGCCCGCCTGAGGGGTGGCGTCGTGGATGGCCTGATCCATCGCCACGAACCATTGCGGCGTGTTGCGGTAGATCACCGGCGCCTTGGAGCGCCAGCTATGGGGATAGCTGTGCTTGAGGCGGCCCCGCGCCATGAGCTTGCCCGATTCCGCCAGCTTCTCCAGCACGGCGTCGTTGGCTTTTCCGTCCTTGCCGTTGGGCTCCAGGATGCGCAGGCCCGCGAAGAAGGGCAGATGCGGCGCGAAGGCGGAATCCTCCAGCACGTTGTAGGTGATGCGGTCGAGCATCTTGTTTTCGGCGAAGAGTTCGAAATCCTCCTCGCCGTGGCTGGGGGCGTTGTGCACGAAGCCCGTGCCCGCGTCCGAGGTCACGAAGCCGCCCGCCAGCATGGGGACTTCATAGTCCCAGAAGCGTTCGGCCCAAGGCTCGCCCCGGAAGGGATGCCCGAGGATCGCGCCTTCGAAATCCGCCGGAGTCAGGTCATGGAGGCGCCGCCACTCGCCCACGCGGGCGGCGGTCAGGGCCTCTTCGGCGAGATCGTCGGCCAGAGCCAGACGCGCGCCCACCTTCACCCAGTTGTCTTCGGGAGCCTCCGTGACCTCGTAGAGGCCGTAATTGATCCCGGGGCCGTAGGAGACGCCGCGATTGCTCGGGATGGTCCAGGGGGTGGTCGTCCAGATCACCACGTCGGCGCCCGAAAGCGCGCCCGTCGGAGCCCGGACCACCGGGAAGCGGACATGGATCGTCGGGGAGACGCGGTCGTGATACTCCACCTCGGCGTCGGCGAGGGCGGTCTTCTCCACCGGCGACCACATCACCGGCTTGGAGCCGCGATAGAGCGGCCCGTTCATCACGAATTTCAGGAACTCCCGCGCGATGGTCGCCTCGGCGGAGAATTTCATCGTGGCGTAGGGGTTCTCCCAATCGCCGATCACGCCGAGCCGCTTGAACTCCTCGCGCTGGACGTCGATCCATCCGGCGGCGAAGTCGCGGCATTCCTGACGGAACTCGTTGATCGGCACGGCGGATTTGTCGAGCTTCTTCTCGCGGTACTTCTCCTCGATCTTCCACTCGATGGGCAGGCCGTGGCAGTCCCAGCCGGGGACGTAGCGCGAGTCGTAGCCCAGCACCTGACGCGAGCGGACCACGAAGTCCTTCAGCGTCTTGTTCAGCGCATGGCCGATGTGCAGATGGCCGTTGGCGTAGGGAGGGCCGTCATGGAGCACCCAGGGCTTGCGGCCCTTCGACTGCGCCCGCAGGCGCTTGTAGAGGCCCATCCTCTCCCAATGCGCCAGCCATTCGGGCTCGCGCTGAGGCAGGCCGCCCCGCATGGGGAATTCGGTCTCGGGGAGGAAGAGCGTGTCCTTGTAGTCGTGGTTCGGAGCTCTGGTCTCGGAAGTCATCAAGGGAATCCTGCAATCGCGAAACATCCGGCGCCCGGAATCGTGAATCCGGGCGCGACGAAAGACCCCGGCGCCTCGCCCTCAGGCGAAGGCCGGGCGGCTAATTCGCAGAATTCCCCGCCGAACCATGATCCGCTCCGTCATGTTTGAATCCGGCCGCTTCTATCAAGCGGCGGGCTTTTCTTCAACGTGCTTGGGCTGCGGACGCATCGCCAGAGCCACCCCCGCCGCCGCCAGCACGAAGCCGAGCAGCGCCGTCGGGCCGAGGGTCTCGCCGAAGAACGCCCAGCCCCAGAAGGCCGCCACCGGAGGCACCATGAAGAACAGGCTCGTCGCGCGCGAGGCGGCGCCCGTCCGCAGCAGCCGGTAGAGCAGCGCGATGGCCCCGAAGGAGAGCGCCGCCGCCAGCCAGAACAAGGCGAAGACGAATTCGCCCGTCCACCGGACTTCGCGCGTCTCGAAGAGGAAGGCCAGCGCCAGGGCTCCGACGAGCGCCACGGCGTATTGCGCCACGGCTCCGGAGCGCAGCGGCAGGTTCGCGCCGTATTTCTTCTGCCAGAGCGTGCCGAAGGTCATGCAGGCCAGAGCGATCAGGCAGAGCCCCACGCCGCGCCAGTCGCCGACTCCCGCCGCCAGCTTGTTCGAGACCACCAGCGCCACCCCCGCCAGCCCGAGCGCCAGCCCGAGCCATTGCCTCTTGTGCAGCGTCTCGCCGAGCATGGGCTTCGCGAGGATCGCCGAGAGGATCGGCTGGAGGCTCACGATCAGCGCCGAGACGCCCGATTCCAGCCCCAGATGAATCGCCGCGAAGACGCCGCCCAGATAACCAAGCTGCACCGTCAGGCCGATGACCGCCAGATGGCCCCATTGCCGCCGGGTGGGCCATGGCGCGCGGCTGAGCAGCGTCCAGAGCCCCATGCCCGCGATCACCAGAGCGAAGCGCAGGGCGAGGAAGGTCATGGGCCCGGCGTAGGGGAGGCCGTATTTCGCCCCCACGAATCCCGTGCTCCAGAGCAGGACGAACAACACCGGCGCCATGGCGTCGAGCGTAAGAGGACCGCGCATGGCGAGGCTCCGCGAAATCATCATCCCACCGGCCCCTCCGGATCCGGCGGCCGCTCCGGACCGGGAGGGAGGCCCGCCCGCTCCGGATCTCAGAGCCTTCGCCGATCCTGTCGGATCCTTCAGAAGCTCCGGCTTCCGTCAACGCCGCGTCGTCACGAGGCGAAGCCTCCGGCTTCGCCGGATGACGCTCCGGTCAGCCCTTCGGCGCGGGATCGCGGTCGGCCTGATCGCCGCCCTCGCCTTCGCCGTGGTCCTCGTCGTCCTCGTCGTCCCACTCGTCCTTGCGGGCGGCGGCGCGTCCGGCCTCGACGTCGCGGCGCACGCGCTCGTTCTGAAAGAGGCGGTCGGCCTCCTGCATGCGGTCGAAGGTCTTGTCGATCACGAACTTGACGTCCGGCGCGTATTTCAGCTGGACGTTGCGCGCCAGAGCCCGGCGGATCTCGCCCGAATTCCGGCGCAGGGCCTTCAGCGCGCCCTCTTCGTCCTTGCCGCCCAGAGGCGCCACGAAGACGGTCGCGTTCTTCAGATCCGGCGAAGGCCGCACCTCGGTGAAGGTGATGTTGCGTCTGGTCAGGTCGGGGTCATGCAGGTCGCCCCGCGCGAAGACGTCGGCCAGAGCGCGGCGCACGATCTCGCCCACGCGCAATTGCCGCTGGCTCGGGCCTGCGGCGGGATCGGCGCCCCCCTTGTGGCTTCTCACGCTCATGAGAGGATCCTTTCAGTGAAAAACGCCCCTCCCCGCGCGGGGGAGAGGCGAAAGCAGGCGAAGGCGGAGCCCGGAGGCTCCGGCCCGTATCAGAGGCTCCGCTCGATGGTCTGCGTCTCGAAGATCTCGATGACGTCGCCCTGACGGAGGTCCTGATAATTCTCGAAGGCCATGCCGCATTCCTGACCGGACTGGACTTCCTTCACCTCGTCCTTGAAGCGCTTGAGGGTCGAGAGCTTGCCGGTGTGGATCACGGTGTTGTCGCGCAGCAGGCGCACGCCCGCCGAACGCCGCGCCACGCCGTCGGTCACGCGGCAGCCCGCCACCGCGCCCACGTTGGAGATCTTGAAGACCTCCAGGATCTGGGCGTTGCCGATGATGGTCTCGCGCAGCTCCGGCGAGAGCAGGCCCGAGGCCGCCTTCTTCACATCGTCCACGATGTCGTAGATGATGGAGTAATAGCGGATCTCGACGCCCTTTTGCGTGGCGGCGTCGCGCGCGGCGGAGTTGGCGCGGACGTTGAACCCGATGATCGGCGCCCGCGAGGCGACCGCCATCGTGACGTCCGATTCCGTGATCGCGCCGACCCCCGACTGCAGCACGCGCACGCGCACCTCGTCGTTGCCGATCTTCTCCAGCGCCTGGGCGATGGCCTCGGCGGAGCCCTGCACGTCGGATTTGACGATGACCGCCAGCTCCTTGACGTTGGCGCTCGATCCGGCCTGAGCCAGCAGCTGGTCCAGCGACACGCGCGCGCCCTTGACGGCGGCGGTCTCGCGGGTCTTGTCCTGGCGATAGGAGGAGATCTCGCGGGCGCGGGTCTCGTTCTCCACCACCTGGAGCTTGTCGCCGGCTTCGGGGGCGCCGTTGAGGCCGAGGACCTCGACGGGCTCCGAAGGCCCGGCGGAGTCCACGCGCTCGCCGCGGTCGTTGATCAGGGCGCGCACCTTGCCCCACTGGTCGCCCACGACGAAGATGTCGCCGACGCGCAGCGTGCCGCGCTGCACCAGGACCGTGGCCACAGGACCGCGGCCCACGTCGAGCTTGGCCTCGATCACGGCGCCGTCGGCGGCGCGGTCGGGGTTGGCGCGCAGGTCGAGCACCTCGGCCTGGAGGAGGATCGTCTCGACGAGCTTGTCGAGGCCCTTGCCCGTCTTGGCCGAAACCTCGACGTTCAGGGTCTCGCCGCCCATCTCCTCGACGAGCACCTCGTAGCGCAGCAGCTCCTCGCGGACCTTCTGGGCGTTGGCGGCGGGCTTGTCGATCTTGTTGATCGCGACGATCATCGGCACGCTGGCGGCCTTGGCGTGATTGATGGCCTCGATGGTCTGGGGCATGACGGAATCGTCCGCCGCGACCACCAGAACCACGATGTCGGTGACCGAGGCGCCGCGCGCGCGCATCGAGGTGAAGGCCGCGTGGCCCGGGGTGTCGAGGAAGGTCACCACGCCGCCGCCCGTGCGCACCTGATAGGCGCCGATGTGCTGCGTGATGCCGCCCGCCTCGCCGGAGACCACGTTGGTCTTGCGCAGCGCGTCGAGCAGCGAGGTCTTGCCGTGATCGACGTGGCCCATGATCGTGACCACCGGCGCGCGAGGCAGCAGGGCCTCCGCGACGTCGACCTCGCCCTCGATGCCCTCCTCGACCGCGGCGTCGGAGACGCGCAGCGGCGTGTGGCCGAACTCCTCGACGATGATCTGGGCCGTATCGGCGTCGATGGCCTGGGTGATGGTGGCCATCATGCCCATCTTCATCAGCGACTTGATGACGTCCACGCCGCGCTCCGCCATGCGGTTCGCCAGCTCCTGCACCGTGATGGCGTCGGGAATGCGGACTTCGCGCATGACCTTGGCGGGCTTCTCCATCGTCGCGCCCTTGCGGCGCTCGCGCTCCTGACGGCGACGCATCGCCGCCATGGACCGCTGACGTCCGCCCTCCTCGCCCGCGATGGCGCGGTCGAGCGAGAAATTGCCCTGGCGACGGTCGGATTCGCCCTTGCTGCGCGGAGAAGCCTTGTCGGCGCGCTCGCGCTCGAGCTCGGCCTTGCTCTTGACGGGGGGCGCCTTGGCGAATTTCGAAGCCATGTCGGCGCGTCCGCCCAGACCCGGAACTTCCGGGCGGTCGGCGGCGCGCGAGATGAACTTCGGACCCGGCAGACGCGGCGTCAGATGGCTGAGGTCGCCCGCAGGACGCGGACCCCGATCCCCGAAGCCGCCCGGACGATCTCCCGCCGGACGCGGCGGACGATCTCCATAGGGACGGTCGCCGAAGGGACGGTCCCCCGCCGGACGCGGCGGACGGTCGCCATAAGGACGATCTCCCGCCGGACGCGGCGGACGGTCGCCATAAGGACGGTCGCCGTCCTGGCGCGGCGGACGGTCGCCGAAGGGGCGGTCCCCCGCCGGACGCGGCGGACGGTCGCCATAAGGACGGTCTCCCGCCGGACGCGGCGGACGATCTCCATAGGGGGGGCGGTCGCCCGCCGGACGCGGGCCGCGATCCTGATAGGGCGGACGGTCGCCGTAGGGACGGTCCCCCGCCGGACGCGGCGGACGGTCGCCATAGGGGCGGTCGCCCGCCGGACGCGGCGGACGATCTCCATAGGGGGGGCGGTCGCCCGCCGGACGCGGGCCGCGATCCTGATAGGGCGGACGGTCGCCATAGGGACGGTCCCCCGCCGGACGCGGACCCCGGTCCTGATAGGGGGGGCGGTCGCCATAAGGACGCTCGCCCTGCGGCGCGCGGGCGACTGGCGCCTCGGCGCGGGGCGCGAAAGCGGGCTCGGCCTGAACGGGCGGAGGAGGAGGAGGCGGGGGCGGCGCGGCGGCGCGGGCGGCCTCTTCGGCGGCGCGGGCGGCCTCTTCGGCGGCCTTGCGCTGCGCCTCGGCGACGAGGCGGGCGGCGGCCTCTTCGGCGGCCTTGCGCTGACTCTCGACGGCGGCGCGGGCGGCCTCCTCGACGGCGGCCTCCTCGGCCTTGCGCGCGGCGACGGCGGCCACGGCGGCCTGCTCGCGCTGCAGCACGGCGGCGCGCTTGGCGGCCTCCAGCGCGCGGGCGCGGCGGTCGGACTCCTCGTCGGACAGCGTCGGCTGACCCGTACGGTTCGGAGCGCCGGAGCGGCCCTGCGGCGGACGGCGCGGCGCGTCGCCCGGACGGCGCGAAGGCCCGCCCGACGCGGCCGGAGCCGCGCCGGCCGGAGCGGCGCCCGGAGCGCCTCCTCCGGCGCGGGGCTTGCGTTTGCCTACATGCTCAACCACCACGGACTTGCTGCGGCCATGCGAAAAGCTCTGTCGCACATGGCCCTGCTCCGCACCGACGCGCCGGGGAGGATTTCCCGCGCCGCGCGTGGCGTCGTTCATGTCTTTGTCGTTCTCGTTCATCCATTGACCCCGGTCGGCTGCGCCCCATGACGCGCCGCTGCATCTGCTCAAACGTTCATCGGTTGCGCCCTTTACGTGTCGAAGCCCCCTCCGTCCTCCCGGACGGGTTCGGGAGCCTCAGCGCGAAAGCCCTGGAGTCGGAGCGCCTCCCGGATCGCACGATCCGAGGCCCCTCCGTTCTCCAGCGCAGCATGTATCACAAACTCGCGCCCAAAGGCCAAACCCAATTCGTCCGACGTGAGGACCGAGAGGATCGGCAGGCCTGCGGCCAGAGGGCGCAGCTTGGCCCTGCCCCCCTCGGCGCCGTCGGAGGCGGCCATCAGGGCGGCGAGCCTTCCCCGCAGGGCGGCTTCGCGCGTCTTTTCGAAGCCGCAGACGGCGGCTCCGGATTTTCGCGCGAATCCAATGGCTTCCACAAGGCGCCTGACGAGAAGCGCCTCGATCTGCGCCGCCAGGTCGGGCGGCGCCTTCACCGGCGCGCGGGCCGCGCGGGCGAAGAGGTTCTTCTTCGCCGCCGTCTCCAGAGCGCTCCGCTCGGCCGAGACCCAGATTCCGCGTCCCGGCAGGCGCTCGGCCAGATCCGGGACGAGCGCGCCCTCAGGCCCGACGACGAAGCGGATCAGCCCCGTCTTCGGCGCCGATTCGCCGTGCACGATGCATCGACGCTCCGAAGGCCCTTCCTCCGCGCGCCTCGAGGCGCCTCCTCGTCCCAAGGCTCAACGCTCCTCTCCGGGGGCCGCGTCGGGCCGGATCCCGGCTTCGGCGGCCTCGACCTCGAGTCCGGCTTCGACCTCGGCGTCGAGGTCTCCGGCTTCGGCCTCCGCGGCGGCGGCGGCCATGGCGGCGTGCATGGCCTCGATCTCCTCGGCGGTGATCATGCCCACGGCGGCGCGGGCCTGGATGATCAGGCTGCGGGCCTCCTCGGCGGAGATGTCGAACTTCTCCAGCACGCCCTCGTCCTTGACGCGGCGGCCGTTGTGGCTGGACCAGCCTCCGGCCAGCTCCCAGTCGGCCATTTCGGCGAAGTCCTGGAGCGTCCTGACGCCCGCCTCGGCCAGAGCCTCCAGCATGGGGGCGCTGAGCCCCTCGAACTCCAGGACGTCCTCCTGCATGCCCAGGGCGCGGGCGTGCTGGAGGCGGGCTTCGTCCTCGGCGGCCAGATGGGCCAGAGCCTTGGCGCGCACGGCCTCGGCGGCTTCGAGGGGCAGGCCCTGCAGCTCCTGGAGCTCCTCGTCCTCGGCGTAGGCCAGTTCGTCGACGCTCTCGAAGCCTTCGGTGGCGAGGAGCTGGGCGGTCATCTCCTCCAGCCCGAGGGCGTTCATGAACAGCGCGGCCCGCTCGGCGAAGATCTTCTGGCGCCGCTCGGATTCGGCGGCCTCGGTGGTGATGTCGATGTCCCAGCCGGTGAGCTGCGAGGCCAGACGCACGTTCTGGCCGCGCCGGCCGATGGCGAGGCTCTGCTGATCGTCGGGGACCACCACCTCGATGCGCTCGGCGTCCTCGTCGAGGAGCACCTTGGCGACCTCGGCGGGCTGGAGCGCGTTGACGATGAAGGTGACCGGATCGTCCGACCAGGGGATGATGTCGATCTTCTCGCCGCCCAGCTCCTGGACCACGGCCTGGACGCGCGAGCCCCTCATGCCGACGCAGGCGCCCACCGGATCGATGGAGTCGTCGTGGCTGATCACGCCGATCTTGGCGCGGCTGCCCGGATCGCGGGCCACGGCCTTGATCTCGATGACGCCGTCGTAGATCTCGGGCACCTCCTGGGCGAAGAGCTTCGCCATGAACTGCGGATGGGTGCGCGACAGGAAGATCTGCGGGCCGCGGGCCTCGCGGCGCACGTCCATGACGTAGCAGCGCACCCGGTCGCCGATGCGGTAGGCGTCGGAGCGGATGAGCTGGTCGCGGCGGATCACGCCTTCGGCGCGGCCGAGGTCCACGATGACGTTGCTGTATTCGACGCGCTTGACCGTGCCGTTGACGATGCTGTCCACGCGGTCGCAATATTCCTCGAACTGCTGGTCGCGCTCGGCCTCGCGGACCTTCTGCACGATCACCTGCTTCGCGGTCTGGGCGGCGATGCGCCCGAAGCTGCCGCTGAAGTCGAGGGGCGGCAGGGGATCGACGATCTCGTCGCCCTCGACGGCGCCCGGCTTGAACTTCTGGGCGTCCTCCACGAGGATCTCGACGAAATGGTTCTCGACCTCCGGCATGACGTGCCGGATGCGCGCGAGGGACATCTCGCCGCTGCGGGGGTCGATCTTGCAGCGGATCTCGTATTCGGCGCCGTAGCGGGAGCGCGCGGCCTTCTGGATCGCGTCCTCCATCGCCTCGATGACGATCAGGCGGTCGATGCCCTTCTCGCGCGCGACGGCGTCGGCGATCTGGAGCAGCTCAAGACGATTGGCGCTGACCATTCATGCGTCTCCCCGGGGCTTGCGCGCCCCTTTCTGAGGTGAACCCTTGCGCGAGGCGGCGGGCGCCGGGGGGGCGTCCTCGACCGCTTCGGCCTCTGCTTCGGTTTCGGCGTCGCCCTCGACGGGCGGAAGGCGGCTCTGGCTGAGGGCGATGAGTTCGTCGGTCATCACCAGGCGCGCGTCGGCCATGTCCGCGAGGGCCAGGGCCACGCGCTCCACGGTCCCCTTCGAATCGACGGCCTCGATCTCCACGGCCTCGCCCGCATGGAGCAGCCCGACGATCAGGCCCCGGAAGCGCTTGCGGCCTTCGATATGGGCGCCCATCTCGAACTTGCCCTCGTGGCCGAGGTAGGCGGCGAAGTCCTTGACGCGCGTCAGGGGGCGGTCGATGCCCGGCGAGGAGACTTCGAGCGCGTATTCCCGCTCGATGGGGTCCTCGACGTCGAGCAGCGCCGAGAGCGCCTCGCTGATCTGCGCGCAGCCCTCGACGTCCATTGTGCCGTCGGGCTTCTCGGCCATGACCTGGAGCGTCAGGGGGCTGCGGGGGCTCTTGCCGCCCATGAGCCGCACGCGCACCAGATCATAGCCCAGACCCGCCACGGTGGGCGCGATCAGCGCGAGGATCCGCGCGTCGGCGGCGGTTCTCGCGGCGAGCTGCGCGAGCGGCACTGAATCTTCGGACATCGGCGAATCTTCGGACATCGGCGTCTCCCGGCGTTTCGGAGGCCGCGCGACCCTCCGGCGGGGCGGACGCGCGACGAAAAAAGCGGACCTTGCGGCCCGCCCGAAAAATCGGAACGCCCCCGCCCGGCCTGTCGACCGGACCAGCGGACGCCGCTATGTCGAGGGCATACTTAGCGCGCGCAGGCCTCCGGCGCAAGGGGGAGGCTCCACATGAAGGCGCCCCGCTCCGCGGGAAAGGCGGAGCGGGGCCGGGCGGAGCTCCCGGTCAGGAGCGGGGCGTTGCTCCAGCGGGTCCGGGATCTCCGCCGCGCGCCGCGCGTCCCTCTCGGCCTGCGGGCCTCCTCCGGCATGGGTCTCGGGGACCGGAGGCGGCGCCGCGGGCGGATCGAGCGGCGTTCCTGCGGCTTCCGGGCTTAGCGGCGGAAGCCGTAGTGGTGGCGGCCATGGCCGCGCCAGTCGCGCTTGGGCGAGACCCAGGTGGTCGGCTTGTAGCTCGGGCTGGCGTAGACCGGGGTCGTGTAGACCGGCGCGCTGTAGACGGGGGCCTTGTAGACCGTCACCGGCTGGTAGGTGGTGACGGGCTTGTAGGTCGTCACGGCCTGGTAGGTGGTCACCGGCTGGTAGGTGGTGACGGTCGAGCCGTAGCCGTAGCCCGAGTTGTAGGTCACGCCCGGCTGGGCGTAGCCGTAGCCGCCGGCGGCGGCCGGAGCGGCCGCGGCGAAGAGGGCGGCGGCGCCGAAGGCGAGAGCGGCGAAGGTCTTGTTCATGGTCGTCTCCTTGACTGGACGTCGATCGCTTCAACGAGGCCGCTCCCTCTCCCTGTTCCGGGAGGGGCTCCGGACCCGCCCTCCGTGGAGATGGAGAGGTTCGGGACCGGAGCGCGTCGGCGCTTCGAGAACCAATTGAACCCTGAACGGCGTCCGTCGAATGGCGTCCGGAAGGTCGTTTCGGGTCCTGAATGGGGCGAACCGTCCCAAAAAGGCGCAGACGCCTCATTGGTTAACTGCACCCTCCGGAGGATCCGTTCAGGAAGATGACCGGAAATTCACCAGAAACAGGCCGCTATCCGGAACCCCCGACAGGAGGCCTCACGGAGGAGGTTAAACCTTTCGGTCAGGGAAATAAGGCGCTCCGCCTTGTTTCGCGGGGGCCTCGGGAGGAGAAAAAAACGACGCCGCATCAGGCCGCGCCGGGGTTTTCCTGAAGATCCGCTTGCGGGCGACGCGCCGGCCCGGATAGGCCTTCCGGAGGGGGAGGCCTGCTGAAAGACTTGAATCTACTTGTATTTTCAGGATGAAGGCCGCTCCGGAGCCCTGATTCGAGCCGCATCGGGCGGGCGGCGAGGATCAAGGCCCGATTCGGGCGCGAGGCCTCCGCTTCGCCCGAATCCGCGCTCGCGGCGGAATGCGGCGCGCCCCCCGCCCGGATCCTCTCGGAGAGAGGGCTTCAGAGAACGCCGAATTCGCCCAGACGCGCCAGGAGGTCGTCCGGCAGGAGATCGGCGCCCGCCTCCGCGCCCGCGAGATCGGGCGGCGCGTCCTTCTCCGCGAGGTAGCGCCAGCCCTGAAAGGGGCGACGCGGCGCCGGACGCGTGCGCCAGGCCTCGCGCGAGAGCAGGATGGCGCAACGCTCGATTCCATCCTCGCCCCGGACCGGCTCCAGCCCGAGGATTCTCTGTCGACAGAGAATCCGCCCTGAAATCACCCAATAAAGAGAGCCTCCCGAGAGGATTTCATCCGCACGGCGAGGGGTCTGGCGAGTGACATGCCGGAAACGCCAGGGCGGAATCACGCCGGTTCCGGCCGAATCCGCAGCCTCCGCTTCGGAAATCCCGGCGAAAAATTCTTCGAGCGTGTCCACGCCGACACAAAGCTTGACCAAATGAAGCATGAGGACTGTCAAAAAATCCTTTTTCAAGCTTTCCGTCAATGGCGCATAACGCAACAGATGAAATTCTGGTATAAGAGGCCCGCGCAGCTTTGACGCTCCGACTGCGCCAAAACGGGATAGGGCGCCACAGGCCCGCCGGTGATTTCAGGAGCCGCGGAGACTTTCGAATGGATTCCCTCCTCCCTCTGATCATCTCGCTGATCTCCGGCGCGGCCGGCGGCAACATCGCCGGCGCCCTGCTGCCCCGCTTCAGCCTGGGCACGGCGCTGAACTCGCTGACCGGCATCCTCGGCGGCGGCCTCGGCTCCACGATCATCGGCAGCATCCTCGGCGGCGGCGCGGCGGCGGCCACGGCTCCGGCGGCTGGCCTCGACATCGGCTCGATCCTCGGCCAGGTGGCGGGCGGCGGCGTCGGCGGCGGCGCGCTGATGGTCATCGTCGGCCTGATCCGCTCGGTTCTGGGCGGCCGTCGCTGAAGACCCAGCATTTTCAGCATACAGAAAGCCGCCGCGCGCGGTTTTCCCCATGCTAGGATCAAGCCGGAGGCGGGGCGCAAGACCACGCCTCCGGCTTGATTCGCGTTTGCGAGGCGCCCATGAGCTCCATGAACCGCTCCGGCGGCGACCGCCCCCTTTCCGCCCTTTCCTTTCCCCGGAGCCGCGCCTCCCGGGCCGGAGGACCCCCGGCCGATCCCGAGGCCGAAGCCGAATTCCGCGCCCGAGAGGCCATGGCCTCCAGACTGGCCGCCGTCGAGGCCCCTGCGCGTCAGGCCTACTGGCGGCTCGCCTTCGGCGAGGCCCTCGCCCATGAGGCGCTCGATCTTTCCGAAGCCCTGAAGCAGGCGCTGCTGGCGCGGTCGGCTCTGGCCGAGGCGCGGGCGCCGGTGGAATCCTACGTCGCGCCGGGGCCTCAGGCGGGGCCGCGGGCGATCTGGACCGCGCTCGCCGATCTCTCCGCCGTGGCGGCTTCGGGCGCGGCGGCGGCCTGCGACCTCTCGGGGCTGGCTCCCGAAGGCGAGGCGGTGCGCCGTTTCCTCGAACTCCAGGCGGCGGCCCGCGCCGAAGAGGCCGGAGATCCGCCGCCGCTCGGTCTGGCCGCCCTGAACGCCGATCATCCCGAATCCCCGATCTTCTTCGCCGGACGCGGCTCCGGTCCGCGCCGCGCCGCGCTGCTCTCCGACGCCCTGATGAAGGCCGCGGAAAACGGCGCCAACTGGCGATTCGCTCTGGCCGCGCGCGGCGCCCGGGGCATGAAGGCTCAGGCGCTGCTCTTCGCGGCGGCTCAGGGGGCGGCGGCTCAGGGGCTGACCGTCTTCTTCTCCGACCGCCTGGCCGAGGCCGATCCTCTGGGGGCGCGCCTGCCGCTCACGCCCGACGCCCAGGGCTTCGCCGCCCCGCCCCATTCCGGCGCGCCCATGGCGCTGATCGACGCCCGCAGGCTGCTGACCCGCAAGCCTCATGGCCCGGACCTCGACGAATCGGCCCTCGCGCCGCTGATCGGGGCGGCGCTGCGGATGCTCGACAACGCCCATGAAGCCCTCGACCCGCCGCTGGAGACCCAGGCCGCCGAAGCCGCCGCGCGGCGTCGCGTGGCGCTGAGGATCGGCCATGTGGCCGAGGCTCTGGCCGATTGCGGACTTCATCCGGGCTCCGGAGAATGGCGCGCGCGGGCCGAACGCTGGTTCGCCGTCTTCCAGACCCTGACGCAACGGGAATCGGCGGCTCTGGCGGCCGAGAAGGGCCCCTACCCCGCCTTCGACGCCGAAACGCGCCTCTCCGCGCCCTCTGCTCTGGCGCTGGACGCCGAGGCCCGCGCCGCCATGGCCGAGGGTCTGCGCTGCGCCTTCGCCACCGCCTGGAGCGCCGAAACCGAGGATCCCCTCTGGCAGGGCGAGGACGAGGCGCGGATCGCTCTGGCGGCTCTGGCGCGCAAGCGGCTCGACGCGGCGGGTCCGGCGCGGCTGATCCGCCCCGCCTCGCCCGAGGCCGCCCTCGAAGCCCTGCTGGTGGCCTGGCGCGGCGGCGCGAACGGCGCGCTGTTCATGGACGCTCCCCCCGAGACGCCCTTGCGCCCGCGCGCCCGGCCCCGTCTCGCGGAAAGCCCGGAGCCCGAAACGCCCCGTCCGGCGGGGGGCGCGGCGAAGCTCGATCCTCCGGCGGGGGGCGCCGCGAGCGGAAGGCCCTGGCGGCTCTCCGGCGCGACCTACGCCGTCGAAGGCCCCGAAGGCCGCCGCTGGCTCTTCACGCTCAATGAAGCCGACGGGCGACTCGTCGAGGCGCTGATTCAGATCCGGGGCGAAATCGGCGCGGCGGAGGTCTGGCCCGAAGCGACGGCGCGTCTCATCTCGGCGGCTTTGTCGGCGGGAGTCAGGCCGGAGGTTCTGGCGGCGGCTCTTGAAGGCCTCGAAGACCCGGCGGGGCCGAGTCTGGTCGAAGGGCGTTTCGCGCCCTCGGTTCCGGCGGCTCTGGCGGCGGCTTTGCGGCGGCATGGACGGAAAGATTAGACGGATGCGCGGGAAGCTCCAGTCAGGCGCGTTGACGCTCTGCCTCTCCTCGCTCTTCGGGGCGGCCGCCGCTTGGGCGACCGTTCCCGGCGGGTCCTTGCCCTACGCCCCGCTGGGGAGCCTCTCTTTCACAAGCGACCCGGAGAAAAGCGGGATCTGCCGCGCGTTTTTCGGCGTCGAGGAGGGATGCGGCCATCTCCAGATCGCATCGCTCCGCTTCATCCGCAACAGCCTGCCGCAACATTGCCTTGAGGGCTCTTATTGCCTCACCTATGTCTACAGGGAGGGCGAGAGGCCTCACCAGATCCTGTATGGCGACGGGCTCCGCCCAGATGCCCCTCACAAGCTCCAGCCGCTGCATCAGCCGGTTCGAGCGCGGGGAGACGGATTGCGAAAGCCTCCAGATCCAGCCGCGCTTCCGCACGACCAGCGTCATCCTCTACACCTATTACGAAGGCAGGCTGGTGATGGACGTCGTGATGGAGGAATGAGGAAGGCGGGGCTCTCCCCCGCCCGCCCTCACAAGATATAGCGTCCTAAATCCACGTTCTTCACCAGATCCCCGAGGCGCTCGGCCACATAGGCGCGGTTCAGCGTGACGGTCTCGCCGTCGCGGTCGCTGGCCGCGAAGGAGATCTCGTCGAGCACCCGCTCCAGCACCGTATGCAGACGCCGCGCGCCGATGTTCTCCAGCCGCGCGTTGGCCTCGGCGGCGGCTTCGGCGAGGGCCTCCACGCCGTCGGGAGTCACCTCCAGCTTGACGCCCTCGGTGGCGAGCAGCGCCTCGGCCTGCCTGAGCAGCGAGGCCTGCGGCTCGGTGAGGATGCGGCGGAAATCCGCCTCCCCCAGAGGCTTCAGCTCGACCCGGATCGGCAGACGCCCCTGAAGCTCCGGCAGGAGGTCCGAGGGCTTGGCCACATGGAAGGCGCCCGAAGCGATGAAGAGGATGTGGTCCGTCCGGATCGCGCCGTATTTCGTCGAGACGCTGGTCCCCTCGATGAGCGGCAGCAGGTCGCGCTGCACGCCCGAGCGGCTGACGTCGGCGCCGCCGCGTCCGCTTTCGGCGCGGTCGGCGATCTTGTCGATCTCGTCGAGGAAGACCACGCCGTTCTCCTCGACGGCCCTGACGGCCTCGCGGGTGACGCTCTCCTGATCGATGAGCTTGTCCGCCTCCTCGGAGACGAGGGCCGCATGGGATTCCGCCACCGTCATGCGGCGCTTCTTCGTGCGCCCGAAGACGCCCTTGCCGAAGATGTCCGAGAGGTTGAACATCCCCGCCGAGCCGCCGCCGGGCTGGCCGGGGATCTCCATCATCTGGAAGGGATTGGTCGCATCGGCGAGGTCGATCTCCACTTCCTTCGCGTCGAGTTCGCCCGTGCGCAGCTTGCGGCGGAAGGCCTCGCGGGTGGCGGGGCTGGAGCCCTCGCCCACCAGAGCCGTGATGACGCGCTCTTCGGCGGCCTCCTCGGCGCGGAGCTTCATCTCCTCGCGCTTGCGGGCGCGCACGAGCACGATGGCGCTCTCGACCAGATCGCGGATGATCGACTCGACGTCGCGGCCCACATAGCCGACTTCGGTGAACTTCGTCGCCTCGACCTTGAGGAAGGGCGCGTCGGCGAGCCTGGCCAGACGCCGCGCGATCTCGGTCTTGCCGACGCCGGTCGGGCCGATCATGAGGATGTTCTTGGGAGCGGCCTCGTCGCGCAGATCGTCGGGGAGGCGCTGGCGCCGCCAGCGGTTGCGCAGCGCGACGGCCACGGCG
The DNA here is from genome assembly GCF_028688855.1 of Neomegalonema sp. Classification (GTDB taxonomy): domain Bacteria; phylum Pseudomonadota; class Alphaproteobacteria; order Rhodobacterales; family Rhodobacteraceae; genus Neomegalonema. The sequence continues at coordinate 85,115 of NZ_JAQTXI010000016.1, forward strand.
CGTTTGGCGGCTTCCTGCCCGACGATGTGGCGGTCAAGCTCGGAAACGATCTCGCGGGGCGTGAGATGGGTGGTCATGAAGCCTCGGGAGCGGAAGAGGTCAGGGTTTCGACCGTCAGGCGGCCGTTGGTGTAGACGCAGATCTCGGCGGCGATGGCCATGGCCCGCCGCGCGATCTCCTCGGCGGAGAAGGCCGAATCCATCAGCGCCCGCGCCGCCGCGAGGGCGTAGTTTCCGCCCGAACCGATGGCGGTCGCGCCGCCTTCGGGGGCGAGGACGTCGCCCTGTCCGGTGAGGAGCAGGGTCTCGTCCTCATCGGCCACGATCAGCATGGCTTCGAGCCGCCGCAGATAGCGGTCGGTGCGCCAGTCCTTGGCGAGCTCCACCGCCGCGCGGCGGAGCTGTCCGGGGGAGGTCTCCAGCTTGGCCTCCAGCCGTTCGAGCAGGGTGAAGGCGTCGGCCGTCGCGCCGGCGAAGCCGGCGATGACGTCGCCCTTGCAG
>NZ_JAQTXI010000002.1 GCF_028688855.1 Neomegalonema sp.
TTGAAATTTTCCGTCATGATACGGGCTGGCATGTCGCGACAGAAAACAGGGAGTTGAACCGGCCTCTCGTCGTTGCAGCAGGAGAACGGGTCGACGCGATCATCTCTGCTCAGCGGGAGGAGATCGCACATCTTTCTTCACACGCCGCGGCGCTCCTCGCAGAAGCCGCACAACATGCATCCGCGGCCGGTGCTACGAAGTTTGCACGCATCGAGGCGCTCGCTGCCGAGCGCGTGGATTTGAGGCAGCGCCTTGACGAGCTGACACGTCAGTTCGCCTGTCTGAACCAGGATATTTCCGCCGAGCATCATGGTCAGGCGCGTTGCGATGGGCTGGAGGCGCGGGCGGGCGTAGGAAGCCGGTATAATTTCGCGGTAGATATGGCCAAATTCGTTCAGACTGAACGCTCCGCCGCTGCGGCGCGCCTTGCAGAAATCGACGCCCATCTCGCACTTCTTGACGATCCGGATGATCAAGCGGATATCTCCTTGTCCACACAAGGTCTTCTGGACCGGATCACTGCGCAGCGTGCGCGCATGTTGGTCGAACTTGAGCGGCTGACGGCCGATCGAGACGCCGCAGTGCAGGCCGCCGCTCTGGCCGATCCTGACTTCGCACCTCTCCCCGATGGTCTGATCGCGCGCGGCGAAGCGCTTGAAACTTTGGCGAAGACTTCGAACTGGCTGGCTATGCGCATCTGGCTCGTATTCTTGACCATCGTCGTTCTGGACATCAGCGCTATCCTTGTCATGTCGCTCATGCCAGCGCCTCAGACGGTCGTGCTGGGCGAAGCCCTGACGGCCGAAATCGCCATTCGGCAGGCCCTCGCACGGGCAGAACAGGCCACCTCCGAAGCGATGGCGTCAATGTTCGACGCCCGTATCCGGGCGGCTGAGGCGGAAAACGTGGCCGACGAACGCGTCTCCTCTTTGAGGGCCGCCATAGAGACGCGCCGCATGCTCAACAAGCAAGTGAACGCCGAACTGGGCAGGCGGTTCCGCAAGGCCGCCTGACCGGCGGGATGCCGACTTCGGGGGCCTGCGCCGATTTTGATTTTTTTTCGCACCGAGCGAGAAAACACAGCGCGTCCCCCGATGAAGGTATTGAGCAGCTTCATGCTGTGAACCGCAGAAGCTTCACCTCCAGATCTCAGCACAAGGATTTCATCGTGACCGATTCCTCCTTGACCCTCCGCAGCGCGGTCACGCCGCACAGGCTCAGCGTGAACGACGAGATGGGCTCCTCGATCACCACCGCGATCGACCAGCTGGCAGGCGACGGCTCGCTCTACACCCGCTTGCGCCTGCGGGGCGCCCGTAGCCGCGAGGCGATCAAGCTGGCCGAAACGGCGCTTGTGGAAAGCATGGCTGCGAAGCGCCGGACCTTCGTGGTCGCGGTCGGCCTCGCCGAAGATCACGCCCGCAAGCTCTTGCTTGATGATTCGATGAGGAACACCGAGGCGATCCAGCGCGAAATCGCCCAGACCATCAGCGACGCGCTTGAGAACTTCGAGCGCCTCATCAACACCCGCGAACAGGCGGCCTACGCCAGCGAACTCGCACGGATCGATGAGGCGCGGGCGCTGCGCGATGCGGGAAGGCTGAGCGAGCGGCGCTACGAACAGTTGGAGGCGAGCATCCAAGCGAGCACGGACAAGATCATCGAGGGCGTACACGAGACTACGCGCGAAATCTTCGCAAATCTGCGCCGTCGCTTCAGCGCGGCTCTGCGGCAGGGCAATGGGCTCGATTGACGCTTCTTCCGACCGCCTTCGCGGGGGACGGGATCAACAAACCGACCACCCTCGCGAGCGAGGTCTGACAAGAGTCCGCCTCCTGAGGCGCAACAGCCAGAAAAGGATAAATATTGACGCCCTCGATCAAGGAGGGAAAAGTCGTCTGGCCGCTTGCTGGCGGCGTATGTCGGCCGATCTTTCGATGCGGGCGTCGCGCTTGAAAACGACCGGGCTGGGACGAAGCGCTATCAGCGCGTCCATCCTGTCAGCCCCCCCCTCAATCTCCCTCCGCCGATGAAAACCGGACTGCGGGTGATTGATCGCTGCGTATGACGAAAAATCTCTTTAGGAGCCGCAACGGCTCCTGGAATCCAGACATAAACGATCAAAATTAAAAGGAATGTCGACATGTCAGATAAATTTTCTCCTCCTATCGAACGCGACAGGCAAAAGATCAACTTGGAATTCGACCGACAGCACAGAGCCTATTTGACAAGTCATAGATGTAGATCGCCACGCAGCATAGATCGCGGCGATCTTGCCAACCGGATGGCTCTGCAGTTCGATGACGCCTATCGCACCAACGAGAGCTTCCGCGAATATGTGGGGAAACACGGGGTGGGCGCTGTTCGTCAGCACCCTTTCTGGAGGCGATGGCTGGCTTGGGAGATCTCCGAGCAGTGGCGTCAGCATTTCGGCGCCATGCCGAGGATGACGACCTCTGGACAAAACCTGTTCCTGAGGCTCGCCGCTTGTCGCCAAGACGGCATGTTGTTTCCCCTTGTCGGCGACAGGCTGCCTGACTCCGAACGATTGATCCTTAAGAAGCTGCTGGATCCGAAGATGAAGAAGGTCTGGGAGGTCCCAACGGAAGAGAATCTCGGGGTATGGGCGCGGGATGCGGACCTCGGTCCTGTCACCTTGCGGCCGACCGACAAGGGTTTTGGCGGGGGACATCAGGATTTGGAGTTTCTCCTGAGCTGCGGCTACCTTGAGAAGCAGCGCTGCGACGCCCCAAATCAACTTTGGCGCTATGAAGAGAACGTAGCCACGACCTTGCGGCTGACGGAGGCGGGTCGCACCTATAGAGAAAATCTCATGAACGGCGGATCCTTGGTCAGTATTGATCATGCTTATGAAGCTTATGGGGATTTTCCGGATGATGAATCTGGGGCGGAGGACCTGGTCGATCGTGAAGCCTTCAAGACCTGGTCAGCCGACATTGGACTTCAGGAGGTGTTAGATTTTGCGGTCAGCGTGTATCAGATGCCTGAGGATCAGGCTCTGGCTTACCTTCTTCTCAAGAAAGGCGAAGCCCCTGATGACAATCCGTGGACACTCGCGCAGGTCAGCAAGAGGATCAACAAAAGCACCTCGACGATTTCTCGATTAAAGCAGAAATGGGATGATCATTTCGAAAATCCTGAAGTTTTGTCGATGCTGAACAAACACTTCCGATCAAAATAGATCCAACCTCCCACTAAATCAGCGTCGTATATACGAAAAATTTCGACGCCATGTAATCATTGAGAAACATTATGGAAAACAGCACGATCAAGAACGCAAAACCGAACGAACGCCTTGCCGTTCTTTTCAAGCAAACGGCTCTTGGCGTGGATCTGGAAGAGGTATTGGATGAATTGTCTACTCCAGATAATTCCCGTATGGCAGGTGAAGACTTGGCCGAAGAGAATGCGCCAGCTGTCACGCCGCAAGATGCAGCGGCGGTCAGAGCTCCGTGGCGAAAGCAGATTTCCCTCATCCTCGACCGTGTGTCGGATTGGGCTCTTCTGGCTCCGCGCTTTTTTGATCTCGGCCCAGGCGAAATGGGCCTGGGCACGGGAGCCCATGCGAGCGCTGGGAGGGCGAGCACCGCATGGAGAAAGCGTGAAGGTGAGAACTTCCGCAAATGGAGACAAGGAGACCTTCATCTCGTCTTGAACTGCGAGAATGAGCCGCCTTTTGCGGTGACATTGCTCATCGACGAAGGTCCTGACGTGCGCCTGCAGCGACTTTGCTGGATCGAAGAGCACTCGCTTGCAGGCGACCCCAATGCCCCAGCGGCACTGGTCGCGTTCCCTCTCGAACGGATTGGTGATCGCGCCTATCGTGTGGAAATGTCGGTGGGCAAATTCAGTGCAAGACTGAGCGCCATAGAGGCCGCGAAGAAGGGGCGCAAAGAGGGTGGAGATCCTCGCCTTTTGCTGCCTTTTGTGGAGATGGAATAGGCCTTGGCGGATTTGACATCCTCGATCGCTTACAAAGCCATGTCCGGCAGACCAAATGTGGACGCCCTTGCAGCTTGCTGGTTGCAGGATCAGTCCATCGCGTTCGCAGCGACGCTGCTTGGCAAGATAGATGCGATTTTCGAGCCGCGCCCTTTCGCTTGTGCGAGCTTGATTGCGGAAAGCATCGACGCCATCCATGCGGGACTCTTGTCAGACAGCACGTTGGCGCTAGTCTCCACGATCGACCGCAACTACTACGACAAGGACAGGCTTGCAAATTGGGATCTGCTTCAGCTTTTAAGCGTGGCTGACCCGTTGGAGCTGGCCGTAACGGCGGCGCAGGCGGAACTTGCGAAACGTGATGGGATAGGAGCGAACGGGCTGAACCGGGTGCTCATCTCCCATGCAGTTTACTTGTTGAGACGGCCGCATCTTTCATGTCTCAAATTCCTGAAATGGTTGAATCGCGCGGCGCCTCACGCAGCGCCGGGCGTGAAGCGGGTCCTTGCGGGCTTGCTGCAAACGAACTCGACGATGGGAGCGCAAGTTGAAGAGGCGCTGGCGAAGAGCCGGGACGCCTTCATGCAGACTCGCGACCGCCTTGACGGCATAGATGCATTCCATGGATTGGTTCTTGAGGCCGCTGGAGAGCAACGCGATCAGGTCTCAATCTGGTGGGCGCGCATCTGCATGGCCTATCGGAGCAGCCTTTTTTGCTGGCCGCTGCTGACGGAAAGATCGAGCAGCAAAGAGGATGGCGGCGCGCGCGGCCTCAGCCTGCCGATATCGCTCTTCATGATCGAGGACGGGAAATCCAGATGGCGTCCGGAACCCAACCCCCGAGGCCAAAGGATCTGGTTCAAATACAAGCTGTCCCGGTCCGAGGAGAGGGTCAGGGCGGAGCCTCGTTTTCGGGAGGCGCGTGACGGATTGCCTTCCCATATCGACGGCTTCCGCTTCGGATTGACCCAGGAATGGTGGCGAGCCTTCGCAATCGGGATGGACGTCGCCAAAAAGCTGTGGGCCAGTCAGAATGGAAGGTTCAGATTTACAGCCAGCGAAGCAGCAGACAGAAAGCTGCAGGCGAGCCTGAATGTCGACTTGCGGGCAGCCTGCGACATCGTCGAGTCGGTGTTCTCGTCCGTACCAGAGGATGACTGGAGCAAACTCGGTCAGGAAAAGCACTTCTTCATTGTCGCGGATCGAAGCGCTGAGGCCTATTGGGTTCAGTGCGTGCTCGCGCTTCTTCTGCCCTCCGGCGATCTCCCCATGGGCCTCTGCACCGGCACCATTGATTATCATGATGGCGAGTTTGAAGTTGGCAATGTCAAAGGTGTGGTCGAGAAGCTCGAATACGCGAACCGCGCGGGTTTCCCAAGGGTCGTCGTCCCGGGCGACGGCCGTGATTTCCATGGGGAGAATCCCCTCGAAGCAGATGAGCTCGACGTGGGAGAAGGCGTCAGCGGCGACCCTCCCTCCTCTGAAGTCGATGCGGGCCGCGAATCCGCCGATGACGCGACTGAAGCGGATAGGGTCAAGGCTGAGTTGAAAGCTTTCCTGGATCGTCTGGAGGCCCGTGAAATCCATCCTGAATTGAAGGGGCTTCAGGATCGTCTGGAGGCGCATCAGGCCCGCAAGACCTTGGAAGTGAATTTCGCGCGTACGGCCCGCGCCGCTGCGGATGCGATGCAACCCTCCGGCTGGCGTCGCACGGACTTTCTCAGGACGCCTGAGTTCAAACGGACGTTCGGCCGAACCCAAAAGCGTCTCTTCATCCGGGACGCCCTTGGGCGCCGCCTGCTCGCTCGCCGCCTGAAGCGCGAGGAAATCGCGGACTATCGTCGCAACAGCTGGCGCGATGATGAAACCCAAGAAATGGAGATGCTGGATCGACTCCTGCTGTCCAGAACCGGTCGAATGGTGAAGCACGTCGAGCCTTCCGCCGTCCGCCGGATCGCCCCAAGCTTATCCGTTGAGAAAGCCTTGGGCAAATGGGCTGCATGGAAGGACAATCAGGTGCGCGCAGGAGAGAGCGGCGGCAAGGGCCCCGGACTCGGCGTGGTGACGTTGCGGACGGCGGAAGGAGACACCGAGACGCGGCTCTGGGCCGCTCTGGCCGAAATGCTCGACGCCGATGACGGCTGGTGGGAGAAATTTCAGTGGGCCGACCTGCCTGAAGCGGCTGATCTGCTTGCACAACTTCTCTGCAACCACCATGCGGATCCCCGGATCAGTCCGGGTTCGGCGCCCGATCTGCTGATCGTCTTTGATGACGCCAGCTTGGCCACACGACGGACGAACTCCATCTTTCCTGAAGACTTCCATCATCAGTTCATTGATCTGCTCAATCCGCGCCACCAGACCAACCACAAGTTCGATCATCTGGACAAAGCGTTGAAGCAGCATGACCGCGGCATCCGTGATCTCAAGACACGCATCCTCGTTGTTCTCAAGGAAGAGATGACCGCAGCGTCAGCGCCTCGGGCTGATGTCGCTGAAGCGGAGTTGCCGTCCCAGGAACGCGCCTTGCTTGAACAGCTCGGGATCTTCCGCTTCGGATGCAGCAGGCACGCAGGCTATGCGATGGCGAACTTCCAAATCGAGGGGTCCGCGCGCCTGACCTGGAAGGGGTTCACGCAGATCACGGACGTCTTGATCGCGCGAAGACTGCTTTCGGTCAGCGGCAACGTCCTCACCATCACGCCCAAGGGGCGGCGGGCGCTCGCAGACATGGACCTTTCCAGGGACCCATGGCGTTGCGGCCTTGCGCATCGCCACGCAGCCCTGGCGCTATGCCCCATTCTCCATCCGCAAGGAGCGCGCATTTCTACGAACCGGGATCGTCAACTCGAGCCGGAAAGCGTCCTTGAAGCGACTTGGCACCTCAAGCAAGCTTTCGATCTCGTCCCGTGGCGCTTCCGTTCACGTTGGCGCACAGTAGACGGCTTGCCTCCTGTTCCGGATTCTCAGGCGTTGCTCACCTTCGTCCGCACCTCCCCGGACTGGGATACGGTTCTGCGCCTACGCGTCAATTCCGTGACCCGACAGGAGAGCGTCGACCTTTGCCGTGAGCTCTTGTCAGCGCAGAGGGAGGCAAGGGGGCGGGAGCCGCCCTCATCCGTCGTGGGCTTGGCCATTGAAACCATGGGTCGCGTCTTCAAGAACGAGAACCAAAGCAAGGACAGCATCGAGCCGCAGGCGCTGGAGATCATCGAGATGGTCGACAGGGCCATGGATGGCCTGAAGAACGAGGGCCTCACCAAATCAGCGCGGCAGCGTCGGCTGCGGCACCTCTTGTCTCGCCAGATATTCGCCTTGCGCATGTTGGGGCTGCCATTGACGGATCCTCGTATGGCCGACGCAAGATCCTATATCGACACTGCGGTCAGCGCGATCCTCAAATCCGATTTTCTCCAGCAGATCGGCGACGGGCGGGAAGGGCTTGACGATTTCCCGATTTCTCTGGACTGCTGGCGGACGCTATGGGCGGACGGCAACCGCACGGCGACTCCCAATAAAACCCTGAGCGTGGCCGAGCGGTCGAGATACGCCTACGCCGCAGTTCGGGCCAATCTGGCGAGGAGCAAGGCCGATCATCCGCCAAGCGAACCCTGGGACGAAGCATGGATCGCGTATTTCATCTTGACGCGACCGGAAGTCATAGGCCCAAGGCAAATCGTCGCCCCCTTGAACACATGGTGGGATGTTTACGGAAAGAACAAGGGGGACGCGAAGGCGTTTGGGAGGCGCGTTCTCGATCTTCAACCGCATGCACAACGCTCGGGCAGGGGCAAAGGTCCTTGGCAAGAGCGGTGGCTTGCCGACCTCGGGGAGGGTTGCAGCAATCTCTGGCGTTTTGTGACGAACCCCGAACCAGAACTCCGCCTCGTAGGCCCCCCTGTCGCGCCTGCGCTGCGGCTGATCGCCGTTCTCGCCATGGAGGAAACACTCCCAGCTTGGCGGTTTATGCAGGAAAGCGGGCCCGAATGGCACGATCGCTGGCCGGAATTCGCGCTGAAACAACACAGGCTCAGTCGTTCAGGGTCGGCGGCTGAGGCGACCGAATTCGTCGCCGATGAATGGTCGGCGCTGGGACGTGCCGTCGTCAGTCACAGAGCAGGCTGGGTCGCAATGCTCGCCCATCTAGCGGCCTGCAACGAAGAAATACAGCTTTTGCGTGTAAAGAATTGGCTGCGCTCCCTGGAAGGGATAGGCGTTGATCAGCTTCAGGACTCAGACCCTGAAAATCTCCAGAAGGCCCTGAGCATGCCTTTGGTCGGCGGTTTCTCGAAAGCTCAGCAAGACGCACGGATGAATGCAAGATTTCTTCTTGGTTTGCAGAAAAATCGCAGATTCTCTCTATACGGGCATTATCGCAAATTATTCCAGCACTTATTGCATAAATCGTCTTTTTGAGAATCTCTGACGAATAGGAGCGAATTGCTCACGTGATCGACACGAGCAATTACTCAGGATCATTTTCCACAATAACAGGCGGCCATGTCAGGCTCTGGGCATGATGCCTCCCACTGAGGCATTCGGATTAGCAGTTTTTTAATAAAAATATTCATGATGCTCAATGCATATAAAATATGCATCATTATCATAAGTATCATTAAAATAAAATATAAATTACATCAAATGACTATATAAATAATATCTAAAATAATTTAATTAAAATATCCACTCATAATCTTTATATATATCTCAGATTTATTCAAATCTGACTCAACATTTTCTTTGATATAAATATAATAATTTGTTCCGAATTTATTGTAATCATCAACAGATGAACTGTAAAATTCTTTTATTTCATCTCTATGAGATTTTGCAATCTCAAATAATTCTCTCAAACGATCAAGGTTGTTTTTATTCGGCTTGTGAAATTCACCATAAATCATTATTATATCATTGAGACGATCTCTTGATAATTCATTGTTTTTTAAAGTTGAATCCGAAACAGTCGCAATTGAATCTGGATATACTGCGGCCTGCGGCAACGTCTGATCAGGCCTTCCGCTTGAAAGCGTAGAAAACGGCATTGGCGGTTGAACCTGATTGCTCTGTCCTGAAGGTTGGAAGGATGTCGTCGGCGATGGTGGAACAGCCGGACGCCCCAGCGGCGCAGGAAGTGGTAAAGGCGGCTGAACCTGATGAAGCTGCCCGGAAGGCTGAGCGGGCGGGCTGGGCGATGGCGGAACAGCCGGACGCCCCAGCGGCGCGGGGAATGGAGGCGGCAATGATGAGGGTTGGACAAGACTTTCAATTTCCCTGAGCCCGCTCTCAATGCGCCCAAGAGACTCCTTCAACTCACTCCTCGTGAGATCCGTCAGTTGATTTTGCTCCACCATTGCGGCGAGGGCTTGCATGCTGCTCCGAATGGCGCGAAGCCGCTCCTTCATGGCGCTCTCTTCCTCAGGCCTCCGGAAAGCGCCTGAACGCGAATTGCCCAAGAGAGCGAGGGCCTCGCTTGCGAGGCTTTCCACTTTCTCCTTCAGCCGCTGCTCCATCTCTTGAAGCTCGCGCCGCCGACTCAAGAACTCCTTCTCCAGATTCTCAAGTCGCCCTGAGGTTGAGGCGAGTTTGCCCATCATGCCCTGCCCAGCAGCGCTCTGGCCGCCAGAGATCACGCGCGCCTGCAGATCTTGCAATTTTTGTCGAAGAGCAGTGAGTTGACTCAACTGCGCTTCGATATCGGCCGGAGCAATCGCATACGACATGCTTTGCTCCAACCTTGCCACATCCGTCTCCAGGGCCTCCATATCCGCCATGTGCTGATTCAGCGTGGCCCGCCGCTTCTCTATTTCTCCAACCGCCTCCTTGGCGGAGTGAGCGGACGCCTCCAGCTCCTGAGCCAAAGCGAAAAGATTCGCGCCTTGGGCGCGCTGGGTGAGAGCGTCCAAATTGATCTTGGCTTCTTGCGCCTGTCTCTCCAGAGCCTGCAATTCGTTCAAGTCTTGGGTCGAGGAGATCCGGGCGCTCAAATCCCGCAAAAACGCACGCGGAGCTGCGCCCAGCCCCCTGATCTGGTTCTCCTCCTCCTGCTGCACGAATCTGTTCTTTTGCGTTTGCAATATGCCAACTTGCGCATCAATGCCGTGCGAGGCTTTATCGATTTTATCGATCGCCATCTGAAAAGCAGGATCTTGCATATGAGGTGAGCGCGTGTCGACGCGCGCCCGAAGCTCTCGCATCTTGCTCTGAAGAGAGGGGATCTGCTGCAAGATGCGTTCGATCTCGGCGGAGGAAGCCGCATCCGACGCATCCTGCCTCAAGCTCTTCAGATCGTTCTCGGCCTGATCCGCAATTTGCTTCGCCTCCCTCAGGGCATCGCTTATCACCGCCTCAAGAGCCGCTTTCTGCGCCGCGTCCGGCAGGGGCGTGCATTGGCCGAGGTCGAGGATCAGCTCCGCCGTCTGACACTCGGCGGCGCTCGTCTGGACTGAAGGTGGCTCTGGGAAGGAGACCTGCCTCGGCATGCAGGAGGGGAAGATGAAATCGACGACGGGCGGGTCGCCCTTCTTCGCAGCGCCCGCCGCCAGAGCCAACCCTCGGAGTTCAGCGAAATGAGGAGAACGCTCGGTCAGACGCCCATTTGCAAAGCGGGCGAAACCGACATTCAACCGCTCCGTCAACTGCAGATCTCCGGCCACAGCGTGGAAACAGCCGTCCGAACGATACCCGACGAGATCATGCGACCCATCTCTGACGATCTTGTCATCAAGCAACAGAGTCAACTCCAAGCGCGACAACTGGCCTTTCTCTGCCGAGAGCAACGTCGAAACAAAGCCCTCAGTATGCTGGATGCTCCAGGGCGGCAGGTTCGTACGCATCCGTTTTTTTTCGGGATCCTCCCACCATTCGCGCAACTTCTTCTGCAAATCCTCCCCTTTATCTCTCCGCCACTGGAAGAAGCTGCTTGTATTCCAGCCGCCAGCCAAGTCGATAAAATAGACCCGGAAGATGTCCCTATCCTCCGCCGCCCGCAAGAGCTGCGATATGATGTCTTTGGTCTGCTGCTCGTTCGCCTGAAAATACACAGGGTGGATGATCACCACATGTGCGAGAGGATCCGGTCTCTGCTGAGCGAAAGCGGAGAACGTCAGACACCCCCAGAAGATGAGGGCTTGAATCCCGATCCGCCGCATCATGTTCCCCCTTCTCCCGGCCTGGCCGCCGCAAGACGGCGAGCGGTCGGCCTTTCTCCTCTGCTTCATCTTCGCGCCCGATCTTCAGGGCGACGAAGAACCTGCAATCTGCGCCGCCCACCCTGCCGACTTTCCACCACGCCGCCCCAGGGCAGCGAGTAGGTCAGACGTTTGGGAGCCTCCTGCAGAAGTTGCTCGATCTTCTGTCCGGCGTTGGCGGGGACATAACTGGGGTCGCTCTCGTAAAGCCGGATTCGCACGCCGCTTGGCGCGGCCTCCATCGTCACACCCTCCATGCTGTGGACGCGGTGAGGCGCGCCGTAAACCGGCCAGAGCAGCGCCTGGAGAGGCAACCACCCGAGACCCGGAAAAGGCCGGAAGATCGGCTCGTCGTGATTGTAGATCACATCGACGCCGCCGCCGCGGGGAAATCGCTGCGCGATGAGGCCGCAACGCAGAGCCCAGAGCAGATAGAGGCCCGCCAGAAGACCAAGCAGCCAGTAGAAACAGCTCAATGCGCCGCCCCAGAAGAAAGGCGGGCGCAGATCCACCGCCAGTCTCCCCTCCGCCGTCTGGAAGCCGGCCGGACCTGTCCAGCGGATCGTCGCGATGCTCTTGCTTCCCTGAAGATAGAGCCAGCAGGAGCACCAGGCGCGGATCTTCGGCGTCGCCAGCACGTTCTCCCCCTCACGACGCAGAGTCCAATCCACGAAGCGAGGGCCTCCCGAGATTTCGAAGGCCTCCGGATGCAGGTCGAGAAAGGCCCGAGCGTAGCTTGTGGAGTCGAAGGCGCCTTCAAGGCGGAGGATCGGCGCCTCCGCGCCAAGCCGCAAAGCCTCCAGATCATCCAGCTTCAAGGGCTCCGGAGACTGCGGAAGCAGGCTGGCGGCGGAAAGCGCGAAGCCGAGAACGCCGTCGAGAGAACTCCGGCCCAGCGTCCGCCCGCCTCGCTTCGTCTCGGCCAGAAGGCGATAACTCAGGGCCTTTCTCTGGAGAAGCTCTTCCGGCGCGCCCTGAACCATCAGCTGAAAGGAGCCGACGGAGGGGCCGCCGGGACGGCCCTCCAATGGCGTGAAGCCCACGATCCGCAGCAAACCGCCCAGATCATCCTCCAGACGCAGGGTCGTCGTCGAATCGACCTCTGCGGAGACTCCGACCTCGCCCTGCGCGAAGACGGCGCTCTCCCCTCCGGAGAGCAGAAGGCGACGCTCGTTCGGAGCGCAGGACGCGCAGGAGGAATCCGGCGTCAGCCGAAGGTCCACCGCCGCATCGAAAGAGGCGATCTCGAATTTGCGGAGCGCAGCCTCCGTCCGCGCAAAGCCCCGGACTTCGGCGGTCGCCAGCAGCTCGCCCGCCAGGATCGCGTCGGTCGGCAGCAGAACGCGGCCCAGGCCCGTGGCCGGATCAGGCTGCACGACGAGGCTGCGCGGCGCGCCCTGATCCGTCCTGACGTTCAAGCCATAGCTCAAGCGGTCCCGCAACAGCGGCGTGTTCTCCACGGGCGCCAGAACGCCGCCGGCGTCGGCGGAAAGAAGGGCGAGCTCCACGAACACCTCTTCGCCCCGCGCGATCAGCGCTCTCCCCTCCTCATCGGCGACCTCGACGCCCTGCGCGTCCAGAAGCCTGAGGCGCAGTTCGGCGGCGGTCTGGAAAAGGAGGAAAACCCCCTCGTCCGGCGAGGAGTCGTAAGGCAACGCGTAGCTCCCGGCAGGCAGGGGAGGATCGAAGACCATCCGGCTCGTCAGCCCCTGCATGTCCAGCCTGCGCCAGGGCGCGTTCTCGACGTCAGGTCCGGCCATCCGGAAGGCGAACTTCTCCGTCGTCGCAGAACCGCCCATGCCCGAAACCTCCGGCTGCGCCAGCGGCGCGCCTTTCTCGCCGTAAGAGACGGAGACGATGCGGCGGATCGCCAGGGGCGTCTCCAGCCTCAGGGCGTTCGCATCGCGACGCACGAAAGGCGGACTCATGATCTCGGGATCCGTCGCTCCGACGCGCGCAACGATCGAGCGCAGGGTGGCGATCAACTCCGCGCCGTCACGCACCTGATGAGCGCCGTCGTCGGCGCGGCCGTTGAAGGTCGACAGCAGCCCGGCGCGCAGGCCCTGGCTCCTCAGGATTTCTCCTACGGTCCTGCGTCGAGGATCATTCTGGATCGAATGGCTCTCATCGCCCATGAAGATGAAATCGACGCGAAGCCCCCCCCTGATCTTGTCCGCATATTCAGGGAGGCGGGCCAGAGTCGCGGCGAAATCTTCGTTTTCGTCGAAAACGCCGTCGGTGAAGATGATCAGGAAAGCTTCTTCATTCTCTTCCTTCTCCTCCGCGATGCGCCGCAGCGTGGCTTCGATCGCTTTGAACGGCGTGCTCCCTTCCCACTGGCGTCCCCATTCGTCACGAACGATGTTCAGCGCAGACCCGAGATCGCCCGAGAACGGCGTCGCCCCCTTGTTCAGGCGCGTCAGGAGCAGCCGATCGCGGCCCGCCTCCAGCTCCAGCGTCGACAGCAGCATCTGGACGCCGAAAGCCGGGAAGTTCGTTTGATCCTCCATGCTTCCCGAATCGTCGAAGACCACCGCCACCACGCGCGCTTCAACGGGCGGCGCGGCGAAGACCGCAGCGATCATCAGCCATCCGAAATGGAGCAGAACCGCGGCCAGCCCTCTCATGGGATCTCTCCCTTGATCCTGGCCAGAAACGCCGCAGCGGCGCTGAAATCCAGCCCACCGAGGTCTTTCCACCCTTCCGCCTCCTGAGCCCAGCGGGCGGCGTCGAGCCAACGCGAGATCAGAAGGGCCCCCCCCTCCGCCCGCAGACTGCGCACGGCGCCCAGATCCCGATCCGCATCCTCCAGAATCGCGAAGGTGACGCCGTTCGCGGGCGCCTCCTCCTCGGAGTCCGGGGGGAAGACTTCCGTCCAGATCGCCTCAAGGCGCTGCGGATCGTCCGCGCCGCCCTGCGGGAAGAAGAAATCGACGCTCGTCCTCGCGCCTGGGGCGCGCCGCTCCTCGCTCCCCGCCGTCAGCCCCAGAGCCACGAGATGAGGGGCGAGCGACGGGAAGGCCGCGACAAGGGCGAGCTGCAAAGCCGCCGCCGCCGCCCTCTCCGCATCGGCCTGGAGGGCCTGGGCCTCCTCCACCCGCAGGCGGAGAAGCAGAACGCTTCTATAGGGACGCCGCACATCCGCCCGCACATCGTTCTGGGGACGGAAGACTCCGGGCCGCAAGACTTCGTTCGCCGGCACGGCGAGCCATTTGTCGGCGCGGCGCCTGATCCCGACATGCAGATGAAGGAGCTCGCAGCGCGCATGCTCCAGATCCACCGCCAGGCCATGTTCGATCACAGGCGCCGACGCATGATCGCCTCCGCATTGCAGCGTATAGCGCCGACGGAAATGATAGGAGAGCATCGGCGCATGTCGCACATCCTCATTCGCAGGTTGCGAACTCAAGGTGCGGGGAACGGCGCCGGGCGCCCACCCTGTCACTTCGCGAAGGATTTCGCCTCGCCACAACAACGTGCCGACGGCGAAGAGGAGGCCCTCGTCCTTCTCCGTCACCGAAAAGAAGGCGCCGCCGTCCTCGCTCATGCGCAGACGCTCTTCGCCCGACGCCACGCCCCCGCGCACCTGCAGGCGGTAGAATTCGTTCTGGCCGACGCCGACATAGGTCTCCACGAAGGACGTATTGGCGCTCGGCGCGCCGAGCGCCAGATTCAGCAGGCGGTCAACGCCCCTGCGCGAGGCCCGCACGCCGAGGCTCTCCGCCACCTGACCGGGCAGAAGCTTCACTGCGGCCTCGATCTCATGTTCCGAGATCCCTTCATCCTGAGGGGCGCTGCGCAGAGCCCCCATGATCTGATCGGCCACGTCCGAGACGCCGAGCGCCGGCGTCTGGGCCAGAGGCAGGAACTTCTCCTCAAGCTTCCGGTCGGCTTGCTTGTAGCGATCCAGGAGATATTCCGTCGCGAGATCGCAGGCGTGGACGGCGCAGGTCAGAAGATCCGGATGTCCGGGAAGGCCGCGCTGTCCCGCCTCCAGAGAGGCCACGGCTCCCTTGCCCGCCTCCTGAACGACAAGCACCTGAGCGTCGTCGGCTTCCGAAAGCTGCCGGTGGAAGAAGATCTCCTGCGTCTCGCCCGCCTTCTCGGCGGCCATGGCGAAATCCGCCTCCATGCGCTGAGGGCCGACGAACGCCAGGCGTCCGGAAACCGGCTCCTCCTCTCCCGTCATGGGAGACCCCTGCTTCGCGTCTCTCCTCAAGAAGCTGCGGATGATCTCCAGAAGCCTTCGCCAGAAGCCCATCGCCTTCCGATATGACGAAGGAGGCTCTCCGCCTTCGAAGATCGCGCCGCGCAGGGGCGTCGCGCTCTTGACCAGCAGACGCGCGCGAGCCGCCGAGGCCTCAGCGCCCGCTGAAGCGAGAACGGTCAACGCCTTCGACGGGGTTCGGGGGCTCAACTTGTGCGCGAGTTTTTCAAGCTCGCGCCGCAGGCCCGGACGATGCGGCGCATTGCTCAGAAATCCGGTTCTCGCGCCGGTCGGCCGGGCCTGCCCCACCAGATGCAGGAAGTGATGCAGACGCGCCAGATCCTGACGATGCGCGTCCACGACCACCACCAGGCTGAGCCGCTCGAGCGCCCCCTTGAGCTCCGTGTCCTTCAGGAGGTCGCGCCCGTTGCGAGGCGCCTCCTCGATCACCAGAACCTCCGCGCCGGAAAGAAGCCAGTTTCTCTCCGCATGCGTGTTCCAGACCACGATGCCGCCGAGACCGGCCAGAAGAGGATTGCGCCCCTCGATCGCCTGCCGCACGCTCTCGCCGCATCCCTCGGGGCAAACCGCCAGAGTGAAGCTGCGCCCGTCCTGAACCTGCGCGATCCCTCGCGCCAGAAGATCGTAAAAGCTGGCGTCGGCTCGATCCGGATAGAAGACGACCTCATCCGGCGCGAAGGCTTTCTCCTGCGCGGCAGCGCTCCGCCGGACGGCTGCGGCGGGCTTCCAGTCATGATCGAGAATCCAGCCTTCGCGCATGAGCGAGGATTTCGTGGTGAGCCGCTCATAGAGCGGCCTGACCGAATCCCTCTGCGGAGACGGAACCTCCTGTTTTCCGGACGCCGCCTCCGGAACGACCGCCGCAGCCGGCGGCCGCCGCAGCGCCAGCGCCGTCATGTAGGCGGAAAACGCCACGAAAGGCCCCCAGGCGAAGACGGGAGCCACCTTCAGCAGAGCGTTGAGAGGGCCTTTCATCGAACTGTCGTGACCCAGAGAAAAAGCGATCAGCAGGGTCAGAAGCGGCAGAACGACGAAGCCGAACAGCATGAAGGCGGAACGCATCACCGCGCTGTTGAACAGCGGATGGATGAAGCCTCCCCAACCCTCCGGCCGTCCGGCCAGACGGTCGATCGCCAACGCCACGAAGCGCGCCGGGAGCAGACAGATGATGATCCAGGCGCCGTTCAGAAACGCGACGTCCGCAAAACGCGGAGGCGCGCCATGCGCTCTGAAGACGTCGATGAAGATCCGCTGCAAGGCGTCGTTGACCCATTCGGCGGACCAGGACCGGGTTCTATCCACGAAACCCGCCATGTCAGGCAGTCGGTCCGGCGTCTGCAGGTCGGGAAAACTCGAGAAACCCACGAAACACAGCGCGAAGATCGCCCCCGCGCCCGCCCAGACGCCATGCGACGCGAGCCCGCCCCGTCGCGTCGCCCAGAACGCCAGAAGAAAGGCGCAGACCAGAAAAACCACGCAGAGGAGGAGCACCCCCCATTTCTGCCAGTCTCCGACGAAGAGCCAGACCGACGCCGCGACGCCGATCGCCGCGCTCGCCAGATAGGCGCGGCGCGAAGATCCTTGAGGAGAAGACCCCGCGAAATCCGCAGCCTGATCCTGCGCCATGCTCATGAGGAAGCCTCCGCCGACGAAAGGGGTTTGAGCGGCGTAGCGTAGAGCGTCGTATCGTCGGCCCGCCAGCTGGATGGGAACGAGATCGCCTGAGAGATGATCCCGTCTTCATCAAGCATCTTCTCGTTGTATTTCTGCGCCCTCGCCGCAGATTCGACATGAAGGCGCCAACCGCCTCCGGGGGAGGTGGTCTGGGTTCCACGCCATTGCCGGATCAGGTCGCGCACCCACTCCTCAGGCGGCAGGCCATTGCCGAGCAAACCCCTCGCCCCTCCATCCCCGGAGCTGGCCAGGTCGATGTCCAGAAGCTTTTCTATCTCTCTGGTCACTTCGTCTATGCGGGCGGCGTCCGTCCGTGACAGCGCTTCGCGCAGGTCCTGAAGCAGAACGGCGCCGCCGCGCAGAAGCTCGTACTCCTCCATGGCGACGACGTCCTTCGCCGCGAGATTGGCGACGTCCTGGATCTCGTTGATCGTCTGGATGCGGGTCTCCTCGAAAACCATGCGGGCCTTGCGGATCCGGCGCATCAGGATCAGAGCCACCAGGACCATGAAGATCGCCAGGCAGCCCGCCACCACATAACCCGCCTGACGCAGATCCTGCAGGTTGGGCGGCTGGTTGACGGAGGCCCAGCGCAGGGTGGACTGAAAGCCGGCTCCCCCCAGCAAGGCCAGATAGAGGAAAGGGATGGCTGCGATCGACAACACGAACCCCGGAGAAGGCGGCATCTGGCGCGCAGCGGCGCGCAGCTTCTCCACGGCCGCCCCAACCGCCGACTTCTGTCGCGGCGAAAGCTCCCCCTTCTCCGCGCCCAGAACCGAGGCGATCTCGTTGCGCCGCTCCCTCGCACGGCGGACGCAGGCCTCTCGCGCTTCGGCCACAAGCTTGATCTGCGCGGCGACCGCGCCGCGCATCGGATTCGCCACGCCAGGATCGAACTGCAGCGGGGAAAGGGCGAAATCGTCGCGCTTATCCTTGAGCTCGCGGCCGCGACGCTCTCTGGCTTCGTCCAGCTGCTCGTGCAGCGCGATGTTCTCCGCAGCCAGATAGCTCACGAACGCCGCTTCTGCTTCCTCCGCCATGCGACGCCCTTCGGCGCGGGACCCTGTCGTCGGCGACGCTCCTGTGAAAGGCCGCGCGGCGTGCGCGGGCGGATTCGCCTCCAGGAAGCCCTGGATCTGGTGCAGGCGGTTTCTGACGCCATCCTCCAGCTCCTTCTGCGCCGTCTCGACCTGTTCGTCTTCGCGCAGAGCGCCCAAGGTCGAGCCTATGAAATCCCGCAGCCTCCTGACGCGCGGTGGAGCGGCGGATCCGCTGGACCGTCGTTCCTGCAGCCAGAGCCAGCGCCCGTTCGGATTGCCCACGCCATCCGGCCGGAAGACTTCGGGATTCTCCCGCGCGAGGTCGATGACCATCCGCAGTTGTTCGTTTGCGTCGCTTCCCTGCTCCATGACGATGGTCATGTCGACGACGCCCTGGAGCCGGGTTCCAATCTCCTCCTCGAGGCTCCTTGTCCGGCGGACCGCGGCCAGAATATGAGGCCGCAGATTCTCCCTCTCGAAATTTTCGAGGAAGTTGCGCCCCGCCCGGATGAACTGCTCGCTTTCCAGCGCGCGCGCGTCCTGAGCGACCAGAAGGATCGCCCAGTCATCGCGCAGGCGCCCTCTTCCGGCGTCCTCAAGATGGTCGAAGATCACCTCGATCCCATCCACGAAGGGGCGCGGACAACGCCCGATCGTGAGCTCGGCGGAGCGATCCGCCCCGCCCGGCTCCACGGCGCACCAGAAATGCACGCGCGGCTCCTCGTCCACCAGATCGAGCGCGTGCAGCCAGACGAACTCCGAAAAACGATCCGACCCGTCCAGAGCGACGACATAGATCTCACGCAAACGGCGATCCCTCGAACCCGTCATTCTCCACGCCTCCTCAGGCCGCCTGGGCCACCTCTGCGCGCCAGATCTCCGCGCCGCGGCTCAGCAGGGCTTCGATCTGCAGTTTGTGTTCGTTGGGCAGCGCTTCGCCGACCCGCCGCACGACATCCGCCACGGCTTCCGCAAGACGCCCTTCGACGAGGCGGATCTGAGCGGCGCGGGAAAGGTCGCGGCGCTTGTGGCTCAGAGCTTCATCCAGCAGCTGGCAATAGCCGACGACCGCTTCGAGGATCTGGTGGTCCCGCGCCGCGCCGCCGCTCCGGTCGATCGCCATCAGCACGATGCGCTCCAGATTCTCCGAAGCCGAGATCCGTTCGAGCGTCTGGTCGAACGCGTCGTCGAGGCGGGATTTCTCGTATTCCCAGAGCTCGTCCACGGAACGCCAGGCCACCGGCTTGCTCACGAAGCCCCGCAATGCTTCGTAAAGGTCATGGCGGTCGGCAACCTGCACCCGGGCGCCCCGCTTGATCGGAGCCAGATTGAAGGTGCGGATCTCCGCCACGGGTTTGCCGTCGACCTGATCGAAATGCAGGACCCCCAGCCCCAGAGCGGCGGCGAAGGCCTTGTTCACCCGACGCACCAGACGCGCAGTCTCGCTGACCGAAATCTCGGGAAGGAAGCCGGGATTATGCCATTTGAGATGGATGTGCGGCGTGATGGTCGTCGCGGGACGCCTTTCGGCGTCGGCCTCCACCAGTTCGTCCACCATCCCCGCATAGGCGTTGTAATAGCGGCCGGAACGCTCGTCGGACTGAGCCCCGTTGCGCGGCGGACTGAGCTTGGAGAGATGCTGCAGCTCCAGATTCACCTGCATGGAGACCCGAAGCAGCTCCGCAGGGTTGAACTCCTGCTCCTGCACGATGTCCGCGCCTTGCTCCGCCGTGCTCAGAAGGCGCTCGGGATCGCCCAATCCTCGCAACTCCTCCCGCACCCCCGGCGTGATCGCCCAGAACTTGATCCCCTGCCCCACGCCAGGCTCCGTGAGCGAGATCATCGGCTGAGACTGCATGTCGACGATCGAAACCACCCGGCGAATGAATTCGGCGGGATCCGCGTCGATGATCTCCGCCTCCTTGCGCAGGGCCGCCACGATGGAGAAGTCGTAGAAGCTCGCATAATCCTCCTTCACCTTCGTCCGGGCGAAGCGATCGACCATGGTGGACCAGAACAGCTCTCCCAGAGTCTCCGTCCGCACGGTCTTCCCGCGCCCGCGCGCAAGGCGCGTGGCGCGCGCATAGGCGTAGACGCGCGCCCCAAGCTCGGCGTTCGCCCTGGCGTCGAGCCTCTGGCCGCCCGACGCCTCCTGAAGATCGCGCCAGAGGGCGCGCTTGCAGGCGCGGTCGGCGCAGACGTAGAGCGTGTTCTCATCCACCACGTCCCTGGCGTGCCGCTCCTCGTCGGCCGCGACGGATTGAGACAGACGCTCCAGAGCGCCCTCCACCTCCTGAAAGAGCTGATGCATCGCCTGAATCTGCGTCTGCAGCTCCAGGGAGAGCTGATCGTGGACGACCTCCATCAGCCTCTCCTCGGCGAAACGCCGGGTGAGGTCCATGGAGGAGTTGTAATAGCTGACGTAATCTTCGACGAAGCCGGAGACCCCGCCCCTCACCATGCTGGCCAGGAAGCCGCGCTGGGCGGCCTCCGCCGCCTGGGCGTGAACGGCCGGCGAAGAGCGCGTCGTCGGCGCAACGCCGCCGCGCCCGCTCGCCAGAGCGGCGTTCCTGTCGAACTGGGAATGAGCCATCCGCATCAGGCTGGAGCGAGTCTCGGCCGAAGCGCTCGCCGCCATCCTGGCCTCAAGCTCCTTCTGCAGCGCATAGAGAAAGGCCCGCGAGCGCACGAGATGAGGGCCCGAGCGCACGAGGTGATGCTGCAGATGATGCAGGCGCCATTCCTGCTCCGGCAGGTCGTCGGCGTTCGAGATCAGATTGATGAAGATGTCCCGCGGACGATAAGCCAGCGCCTGGTCGATCAGACGGAGATCCTCGTCGAGGAACCCCTCCCGGCGCCGCACCTCCTCGGCGAGCGCGGATCTGCTCGAGAACTGCGCCACGTCCGCCTTGCCGCGCTGATAGGTCTTGCGCAGCTCCTCGGCGTTCCAGAAATTGCGCTTCATGTATTCCTCCAGCGCATCCAGATAGACGATGTGGAGGGGCTGGCGCGGCTCGCCGGAAGGGTCCGGCTCGGAGGGGAAAAGCTCCTCCTGAATCTCGCGGAAGAACGGAAGCTCGCCGTCGTCGGCCAGCTGCGCAAGATCCTCGAGATAGGCGAGGCCCTGATGCGGCTCCTTCTGCGAAAGATTGCCCGCGGCCCGCTGGCTCTGATAGCGCGTCAGGCGGCTCTTGAACTGCGCGTCCAGGCGCAGCCAGTCGCCCACCAGGGAATCGCGCGCCAGCTGCTTGGCCAGATAATCCTCCACCTCCGCCTTCGGATAGAGCGCCACAGCCACGCCCATCGCGACGATCCGGTTCTGCATGCCGTTCGCAGCCGCCGCGGTGGTCTGGCGGATGTCGTTGACCGAAACGCTCTTGATGCGCCCGCCGATCGGCGTGAACAGCATGGTGAAGGCCGCCCGCTCCGCCATGCGGGCGTAAGCGTCGATCGAACGGCCGAGGTTCCCGCCGGTCATGTTCTCGTAATCGATCAACGTCATCGAAGCGAAGGGGATGTCGCCCGCGCGCATGGTCTCGCCCGGAGCGAACTCGAATTCGAAATCCAGATTCCGGCCCCGCTCGACAGCCTTCATGACGACGGCGTTGAACTCCTTGAAAGCCGCGTAGCCGTTGGCCAGCATGCCCGGAATCTGCCCGCTCGGCGCGACGCCGGAGCGGATGTAGATGTCCGGCATCAGGAAAAGGCCGCGGATGTTCGTCGTGATGTTCTTGTTCTGTGCGATCCTGCCCAGCAGCAGAGCCAGCTGAAGAAAGGAGCCGGAGCCCGTGCCGCCCGCAAGCGAGCCGATCATCAGGACGTCCACCTGACCGTCGTAGCCAGCCCGGTTGTCATAACGCGCCAGCTCCGAGAAAGCCTGCTCTATCGGACCGTCGATCAGCTTGTTGGCGCAGGAATCGTAAAGCGCGAGGCGCGAAAGCATCCTGACCTGGCCGCAGCCGTCGATCAGGCTCATGCGCTGGACCTCCATGGGCCATTGCGCCCGCGGCAGACACCAGGAATTCTGGGTTTCGGCGCGCCGCTGAAGGATCCGGTCGACCTCGGAGGCGGAGGCGAACTGGATGCGGGAGCGATCGTCCAGGTCCCTCCTGAGCTTGCGGTCGTTGGCGTCCGTGTCGAAGGCCAGAACGCCGATGCGGCCCTTCTCCTTCAGGCTCCGGCGGCATGCGCGCGTATAGACCTTTTCCGCAATCTTCGATCCGGTGCCTCCCACGCCCACGATCAGCGTGGGCGTAAACGCATGCTCCTCGACCATGTTTTCTCCCTCATCATCAGATATGGCGCTCGACGGAGCGACGGAGCTGGCGGATGCGCGCCCTCCGTCGCGCCGAAGCCGCGATCGGACGCGCCTCGCTGGCGGGCCGCCTCCTTGACGCTCGCGCCGCGCGCGTCGGAACGCTTCGAGCGAACGATCCCTGTCGAAAAGGGCCCCGCCGTCTGGGGCGCCTCCGGAAAATCCCTGTCGTTTCAGGATTTCGAAATCATGGCGTCTCGCATGACGCTCCGGGCGCGTCCGGCAGGTCGCCGCTTCCGGACGAGAGATCCCGACAAAGGCGCGCCGCTCATGGACCGAGCATGACGGCGGCCTTCGCCGGGAAGGCGCCCGCTCAACGTTTCAGCTGACTCCAGATCCTGTCGATTTGATCCTGCAGAGCGGCGTCGACCTGGTTGGCCATGCTCAAGGTCCCCCAGACCTGCGTCGAAGGATAGATGGCGGGGTTCTCCAGCAGGGCCTTGTCGATGAAGGGTCCTGAAGCCGCGACCGGATTCGCGTAATTGACATGATTGGTGTTGAGGCCAGCGACTTCCGCCTTCAGCAGATAGTCCAGAAACCGCAGCGCCGCATCCTGGTTGGCGCTCCTCGCCGATAGCGTGAAATAATCGATCCAGACGCTCGAGCCTTCCTTTTCAGGGATGAAATACCTGATGCTCGCCGTCTTGCTCCTGTCCGCCGCATGGGCGCGCATCGCCGTCATCGCGTCTCCGGAATAGCCGACCGCCAGGCAGAAGTTCTCGGACTTCACGCGTTCGATGAAGCGTTCCGCATCGACGACCTCGATATGCTGCGCGCTTTGCGACAAGAACTGGCCCAGCTCCGCGACGACCTGCGGGCTCAGTCGGCTTTTGGGGCTCGTGACGTAGCCGGCCATCGCCATCAGCATCTCGTTCGGCTCGTCGGCGATGATGACGCCGCAGGAGGCGAGCCGAGAGACCTTGCCCGGATCTAACAGAAGCCCCCAGCTCTCGGAGGTCGGGCCCAGCAGCCGCCCGACCTTGCCGGAATCCATGACGAGCCCGACGACGCCCCACATGTAGGGGATCGCATAGGGGGTATCTTTGGCCCGGCCCGGATCCCAGTCCGTGCTATAGGCCCAGAAGCCGGGATCTATTCCGGCGTAATTCGTCAGACGCCCCGCATCGATGGGCGCGAGCCGGCCGCTGGAGATCCATCCCGGGATCTTGTAGCTCGGGTTCAGAACAAGGTCATAGGCGTCATAATCGGGCCCCATGATCCGATCCGCGTCTTCCGCCGATGAAAAGACCTCGTAGACGACCCGGATTTCGGTCTCGCGTTCGAAGGACCGCAGAATCTCGGGATCGATGTAATCCGTCCAGTTGAGAACGCGCACCTCGCCCTTGAACGGCACGTCCTGATTCTCCGCGGCGCGCCGGATCGCGTCGTACATGTTCGTGGTCAGCAGGCCGAGCTCCTGCATGCGGAAGTCTTCCTGAAAGATCTCGATCGCGGACATGGTCGCGAAACCGAAGATCCCGTCAATCGGGCCCGGCGCATAGCCCAGCTTCCTGAGGTTGCTCTGGGTTTCGTGGATCTGCGCCTGATCCACCACGAGATCCAGCCCGTCGATCTTTCCCCCCCTGGAGACGGCGGAGATGAGTTGACGCAGGAAGCCTTCCGAATGGATCTCCGCGTCCAGGGTTCCTCTGTCCTGCCTGAATCTCGCGAAGGCCGCCTGCGTCGGCGCGTCCAGCGAGCGCGGCGCATAGCCCGGCGCGAGATAGCCGAGACGCGCCAGCAATCTCTGAATGACGCCGATCCGGCGAGCGTCGGCGGGACCGGGCGCCATGGCCTGAGCGGGAGGAGGCGCAGGTCTGGCCGCGCCGCTCGAATCGATCATGATGGACACCGAGCCTTGCGAAGGCCCGATGCCCTGCGCGAAGCTTCCGGTTGTGGAGAATGGGGCGGATAGGAATATGGACGCCATCGCGGCCAGAGAAACAAATCCGAGAGAATTTCCCTTTTTTGCAATCACGGGCATTGGCGTCACTCATTTCGAGACATCAAGGCGTAGCGCAGCAGAGGGCTCTGCTACAGGACAGGTTCATATCGTGGGGGCAACTCAACCTGCGTTCAAGTGTTTTATAGTACGCACATAGAATTAAGGAGGCGTCCGACGTGAAACGATCGGGAAAGACAGGAATCCATATCGAGATTCCCGAAATGAGTCGATTCAGCGGGCGACGATGATCGGAATTCTTGCAATGGTCTTGAGATCCTCGCTCAGGACATATCGAATCTCGTAGGGACCCGGCTCGACAGGCGCCGTCAAGGAGCCCGAAGCCGCCGCGCCGATGACGAAGCCATAGCCTGCTCGCCCGTCAGCCGCGCCCTCCGGAACGATGATGATCGAATCTCGCGAATTCACGGCCCCCCGCCAGGCGACGCTGAAGATCTCGCCCGCCTTCACGCGCTCAGGCCCCTGAAGAAGGACCTCGGCCCCATAGACCTCCAGCCTGGCGCGGGCGATCGTCCCCCCTCCAGCGCCAAGCGCATAACGGATCTCGTAGACCCCCACCTTCGAAGGAGCCCGCAAAACGCCCCGATCCAGGTTTCCGATCGCGAAGCCGCCGCCCCGCCAATCCTCCCGAGCCCCGGCCGGCGCAATGCTGATGACGTCTTCAGGATGGATGGACGAAGACCAGGAGACCTCGACCTCCGCGCCGATCACGGTCTGAAGAGGAGCCTGCAGGGAGATCGTCGCCGGAAGCGCCTCGACGGCGACGCGCGCGAGCGTCGCCCCGGTTTCGCGCAGCACATAGCGCACCTCGTAAGAGCCCGGATCCGCAGGAGCCCGCACTTCGGCCGAGGTCGTCGCGCCCACCTCGAGGGCGCCGTCGGACGCCCCCTCCGGAGCCCCGGCAGGCAGCAGGACCACCAGATCGCGCGGATCGCGCGCCAGGGACCACGCCACATCGAAAGCCTGTCCGATCGTCACCCGGGCGGGCGCATGAAGCTCGACAGGGGGCTCCTCGATCGCGATCTGGATCTGCGCGAGCGCGCTCCGCAATCCCTCCGCGTCCGAGGCCTGCACGAAAAGACCGTTCGTCTGTTCGGAGATGCAGGAGAGGCGCTGGCGATCCGCGCCCTGCAGGTCGAAGCCGACGACATGGGCGGTGAAGGAGATCCCCTTCTGCGCCAGCTCCGCAGCCGCGCGGCAAGGGTCCCCGTCGCAACTCTCCACGCCGTCCGAGATCAGCACCACCGTCGCAGGCTGCTCCCGCCAGGACATGAGGTCCGCGGCCTGGCGCAAGGAGGCTTCGATCGGCGTGTAGCCCCGAGGCTCGATCGTCGCCACCTGGCGGATGAAGCCTTCGCGATCCACCGCCCCCGGAGCGATCAGCACCTCGATATCCCGGCACGCCTTCGATTTCCCCTCTCCAGTGGAGACGCGGTGGCCATAGGCGATGAGCCCGACCGCCATCTCCGCGGGCCATGAACGCGCCAGATCGGACAGCGCCTTGCGCGCGATCACGAACCGCGCCTCGCCGTCCACCTGCTGCGTCATGGAGGCGGAGGCGTCGTAGATGACGACGACCTCCGCCGCGCCTCCGGCGGGCCGGGCGGCCGCAGAAGGCGCCAGACCGCAGGCGGCGAGGAGGAGGGCGCAGAGGAGGCGGGCTGGTCGCATGGGGGGGCTCCATCACGGGAATTGCGCGCGCCGGGAGGTCCGGATCACCCCCGCCGCAGATTGCAGGACGCTCGCCCCCACCCAGAGAGGCGCAGAAGGGGCGGTCAGGCGCCATGGCCGCGCCGCCGCCTGCTCCCCGGCGGAGAGGCGGACGCGGCGCGCGGCGCCCCTCAGCCCGAAGACCGTGCCGAAGGAACGTCCTCATCGGCGGCGCCGAGGCGCCCCGCAGGGAGGCTTGCGGGCTCCGCATCCTCGCCCCGACCTCCGGGGTTCGGGGCTCAGGGGAAAGTCCGGGAAGATCATGCATCATCGGTTGCAGATTGCAAAGAGCCTCCCTGATCTCGTGCGAAGAGCGCCGGACGGCGCAGGCCCGGGAGAAGAAGAACCCAGACCAGACCATGCCGAGATCAAGGCCGATCCCCCCTGAGCCCTCCCCGGAAAAGACCCCCCCCCTCAGCCCCAAATCAAGATCGCAACCGAAAAACCACATGGCAGCACGCCAAACCAAAGACAGAACTCGACACAAGAACGCACCACCCGGCTTGCGAAGCCAGAGACCCGGCGCGCATTGGAGGCCGGGGCCGGGAGTGATATCCTCGAAGCACAGGGAGAAAGAAACGACCACGCAAAGGGGCTCGACCCCTCAACGCAGAGCCGTGAACATGGACACGTCGAAAATCAGCAAGGCCGCCTTCGTGGAGGTCTTCGGCGCGCAGCGCGATTCCGCATCAAGCCGCATCCTGGACCAGGCCGACGCTCAGGACATGCTGCCTCTGCGCGGCTTCATCGACCTCCTGGAGCAGGCCGGAAACGCCGGAGACCTCATCGTCTGGCGCAAGGGAGAAGCCATCCATCAGGAAAACCTCGGGCCCATGGGACAGGCCCTCACGCGATGCGCCACCTATGGAGAAGCCCTCAGGATGTTCGTCCAGGGCTTTCCCCTCGTGCAATCCGACACCGAAGTCTCGCTGCGCGTCGAGGGAGACGAGATCCGCTTCGTCTATCGCGTGCTCGACTCGCGCATCTGGCCAAGACGCGCCGACGCCGAACTCACCCTCGGGCTGGTGGTGGGAATCGGGGCCCTCTACGGCGTGCCCCACGAGGCCATCCGCGAATGCGCCTTCGAACATGACAGGGACGACAGATCCCGCGCCCTGACCCGGCATCTCGGCGTGATCCCCCGATTCGGACGCGATGAAAACTCCATCCTGATCTCCGCGCGGGCCCTCGCGGCGCGGCGCCTGCCGCCCCATAGCGAGCTTCAGGGCGCCGCCGCTCTGGGCCGCTCCCTCGACGACGCCCTCGTCGAGCGCCGACGCAGGACGCCCCTCGCTCATCGCGTGCGCGAGGAGATCCTCAAGCGCATCGGACGGGAAGGAGTCGCTCAGGAGCAGATCGTCCGGGCGCTCGGACTCTCCGAACGCTCGTTGCGGCGGGCTCTCGCCGCCGAAGACTCCTCCTTTCAGACCATCCTCGACGAATGCCGCAGAGCCCAGGGATTCGCCCTGCTGGTGCGTTCGCGCAAACCCATGAGCGAGATCGCCTTTCTGCTCGGATATTCCGATCAGACCGCCTTCTCGCGCGCGCTCTCGCGCTGGATCGGCGTCTCGCCGCGCGACCTGCGCAAGATGGGCGCGGAGGCCGAAAGCGTGATCCGCTGACTGAACTCCCCCTCGCGAGCCGGTCCCGCATGGGCGATGAAGATCCGCAGGCGCGCCGCCTGCTCCGACTCGATGCAGGCCAGGATCCGGCGACAGCCTTCGTCGTCGATTTCGGAAAAGCTCTCGTCGAAGATCAGGACCGGGGCGGGCCGCAGAAGACCCCGCGCCAGGGCGATCCTCTGGCGCATGCCGCCGGAGAGATCGCCGCCCGTTTCGCCGATGGGCGTCGCCAACCCCTTGCGCTCCTGCGCCCAGAGCGCCAGCCCCACCGTCTCCAGAGCCGCCCAGAGCGCCGCCTCTCCGGCCTCCGGCGCGCCGAGCCGCAGATTCTCCGCCAGACTCCCGCGCAGGGCCGTGGGGCGCTGTTCGAGATGCAGGATCCGCCCCTGAAGATCCCTCCGCCGGATCTCGCCGACGGGAATTCCGTCGATCAGGACCTCGCCCGTCTCCAGAGGCGCGGCGCCGGTCAGCAGAGCCATCAGCCGCGATTTCCCGACCCCGGAAGGGCCGTCGATCAGCACGCGCTCGCCGGGGCGCAGGGTGAAGCTCGGGGGCTCGTGGCGCCCGCCCGCCGCCCGGGCCGCGCGGAATTCGAGGAGGGGCTCGGCCTCGCCGAGCGCCCGCCCGGCCTGAGGATCGACCGCCGCCGCCATGAGGCCGGAAAGCCGCTTCAGCGCCACCTGCGCCCGCGCCTGAGCGTGATAAAGCCCCAGAAGATTCCGCAAGGGCCCGGACATCATGCCCGTATAGGCGAGGAAGGCCACCAGAGAGCCGATTCCCCAATGGCCCTGAATCACCAGCCAACCGCCGATCAGCAAGACTCCCGCGCGCATGACCGCCGTCAGGATCTGGCCGAAAGCCCCGACCATCTCGCCCCAGATCCGCTGACGCAGCAAGCCGCCGATCTGGAGATCCTGAAGCGCGCCGAAGGCCTCCATGCGCCGGGCCTCGGCGCCGAGGCTGCGCAGGGTCGACCGGGCGGCGAGGCTCTCGGTCAGATGGGCGCCGAGTTCGCCGCGCGTCTCCCGAACCTCCTCGGCGCGACGGGCGGTCTCGGGGCGCGCGCGGCTGAGGAACCAGAGCTCCAGAGGCGCCGCCAGAGCCGGAAGCAAGGTCAATCGCCAGTCGAGCGAGGCCATCATGATCGTCCCGCCGATCAGACGGAAGACCGCCCCCGCCGCCGTCAGCACCGAATCGAAGGCGAAACGCTGGATCTCGGCGCTGTCGCCGTCGATGCGGGCGGCGGTCTCGCCGATGGGCGGCTCGGGCAGGCGGGGGTCTCGCGCGAGCGCCGCCGCCATGACCTGTCCCCGCAGATCGGCCAGCATCCGCGCCGAGGCCCGCAGATGCAGCATGGCGTTGAGGATTCCCAGCCCCACCGCCCCCAGTCCCACCGCGAAGCCCACCCCCGCCCAGAAGAGCAGGGCGTCCATGTCGCGGGCCATGATCCCCTGATCTATGAGGGAGCCGGTCAGCAGGGGCGCCGCCAGACCCAGAGCGGCGGCGGTCAGGCTCGTCGCCAGCACGACGCCCGCTCCCGGCAGAGCCCGCGCCATGATCGGCGCCAGCCAGACCTGATCCGCCGCGCCGAAGAGCAGCCGCGCCACAGGCCGGGCGAGGCGCGCCGCCCAGGTCGTCACGAGGCGGAATCCGGCGCGCGGCGCCGCTCCGGCCCGTGATGCGAGACCCGGGCCGCCAGCCGCTCCACGGCTTCGGCGAAGTCGGCGGGGCGGCCGTTGGTCCGGATCTCCTGCGCGAGATGTCCCGCCAGACGCGCCGCCCCGAGACTCGCGCCGCCCAGGCCCTGAGCCCGCCGCTCCGGAGAATCGCACCAGGCCCCGAAGAGCGCCGGGCCGAGCCGCGAGGTCTCGTCCCAGGCGCAGCGGGCGTCTCCGGTTCCGGCGATCACCTCGGGATAGGCCGCCGGATAGCAGGGCGCCCCCCGCGCCGGATGAGCCGCCACGATCAGGATCCCCGCCTTGCGCGCGAAGGCGCAGGCGGCGCGCAGAGGCGTGCGGTCGGCGGCGAGGCCGAGGCTCAGACAGACCATGTCCACGCGCTCAGCCCGAGGCCTCTGCGCGAACCAGCGCAAGGCCGCCGAGATCCGCAAGGCGGAGGTCAGCGGCTGGTCGTCGAAGACCTGCCCGTGCAGGATCGCGGCCTCGGGACATCCCCGGCGGATGATCTCCGCGACGACGGCGCCATGGCCGAGACGGTCCGGCCAGGCGGGACAGGACGTCCCGTCCGGCAGGAAGGCGCGGGCCTGAGCCAGATCTTCAGCCGGCCCGCCGCTGTCGATCACCCCGACCCGCGCCATCTCCTCAATCCGGCCGCGAGAAGAGCCGCACCGAATTCAGCGAGATCGAGGCGCCTTCGGGCAGATCCACATGTCCGAGCCGCTCCAGGGTCTCGGCGTCATAGGCGGCCACGTCGCTGAGGGCGCCGCTCAGCCAGACGATCTTGCCGTCCGAGCTGACGTTGACCGAATAATAGCTGCGCGGCAGGGCCACCCGCTTGATCGGCTTGCCGGTGGTCAGATCGAAGGATTGCAGCACGTTATAGGCGCCGTAAGCCCGGGTCTTCGCCGGATTCACCGCGGTGGAGAAATAGAACACGTCCATCGCCTCGACGTCCCGCATGACGGATTCGCCCGTCTCGCGGTCGAGGGTGAAGAGGCCAGTGCGTCCGGCTTCGGGGTCGGTGGGCTCCTTGTCGAGCAGGAAGGAGTAGAAGGGGATCGACATCACCCCCGAGCTTTCATATTGGCTCCAGACCGCGAGGACGTCCGGCGGAGTGCGCTTGTCGTTCTCCCAACCCTGGATCGGGCGCTCTTCGATCATCTCTCCGGTTTGGGCGTCGAAGATGTGGAGGTTGCGCCCGATGGCGTAGAGCTTTGCGCCGTCGGCGGAATACATCATCAGCGTGATCTGGCGCGGCGAGGGCGCTTCGCGCTTCAGCTCCAGAGTCTCCGCGTCGTAGAAGGCGATGGAGGTCGGTTCGACCTCGTAATGGGTCGTCCCCAGCTTCACGGGAGTCTGGAAGATCGCCAAGGTGGAGCCGTCCGGAGAAATATCCATCCCGAAGAGCGCCTTGACCCGCCGTTCGGGCGTGCTGAAATCGACCCGGGCGAGGGTCTCGCCGCTCTCCAGATCGATCTTCACCACGCTCTCCGAGCGGTTGACGATGGCGTAGACGGTCTTGGCGTCGGGGCTGAGCACGGGCACCATGGGCGTGGGGCCCGCGTCCTTGATGCGGATCACCTTGTCGACGGCCATGGCCTCGGTGTCCACCACCACGAGCTTGTCGGGGCGCGAGGGGGCGATGATGTAGTCGCGCGCTTCGCCCCGGGACAGGGCCGGAAGCGCGAGCGCGACGCCCAGAAGGGCGCTCAGCGGGCGGATCTTCATCAGCTTCGGCCTTTCGCGTCGGGGAAGACCGATTGCAGCTTGCGCCAGTCCTCGATCACGTTGGGGGCGTCGGCGCCCCAGTCCGGATAGCTGTTCAGGGTGTCGGCCACCTGGGCGGGCCACCAGCAGGGATCCGCGCAGCCGTAGAGATCAGCCTCCATGGGCTGGCAGAGGTTCGAGAGGGCGCCGAAGGCGTCGATCTCCCAGCCGGGGTCGAAGGAGGTGGTGCAGCCCACCAGCGTGTTCATCGCCACGACTTCTTCGGCGCGGCCTTCGTCCTGAGCTTCGACGAAGGCTTTCGCCTTGGCGTTGGCGGGGGCGAGGTGTTTCATGCCTTGGCTCTCCTCGGTTCGAGATGGCTGCGGAAAAAGCCGGGATTGGCCCTCATGATCCGGACGTAGGATTCCACGCCGAAATCGACCCAATCCCGCATCAGGTCGCAATAGTGATAGACCGGAGCGAAGGGATCGCCCTGACGGGCGTAGGACTCGTGATAGCAGCCCCCCGCGCAGATCGACCGGATGCGGCAGGTCTTGCAGCCGAACTGGCTGCGGTCCTGGGCGCCCTCGATGAAGGCGGCGAGCTTCGGGATCTCGATTCCGGTCTCGACGTTGCCGTAGGTCGGCTGCTCCGAGCCGACGAAGCGGTGGCAGAGATGCAGATCGCCCTTCTTGTCCACCGCCAGCATCCCGAGCCCCGCGCCGCAGGGCACGGCCTTTTTCGTGCCCTGGGCGATGTCGGTCAGAAGCTGGTGCATGTTCGAGAAGCCGATGTTCTCGCCCCGACAGGCGGCCTCGACATAGCGGCGGCCGAGGGTCTTCATGTCCTCGAAAGCCTGCTTGAGCCCCGCCTCGTCGAGGTTGAAGACCGAAACCGGGCCGGAGGTCGCGGGGCCGAAGCCGACTTCGGCGAAGCCGAGCTCGTTCTTCAGATGGTCGTGGATGCCGATGACGTCCGTGACGCCGCGGGTGAGCGTCACGCGCACGCCGACGGGACGCGCCCTGTAGCGCTCCAGCAGCAGCTTCACATTGCGCGCCACCAGATCATAGGTGCCCTTGCCGCCCACCGTGCGCCGGTTGACGTCATGCAGCGCCTTGGGGCCGTCCATGGAGACGGTCAGGGCGAAGCGATGGGCGTTCAGCCAGTCGATCATCTGCGCGTTCAGCAGGGTGGCGTTGGTGGTCAGCGAGAAATCGACGATCTTGCCCAGTTCAGCCGCGCGAGGCTCGGCGTATTCGACCATCTGCTTGATCAGCGGATAATTCGACAGGGGTTCGCCGCCGAAGAAGACGACGTTCACGCGGTCGCGGTCCTTCGCCTGCTTCAGCAGAAGCTCGAAGGAGGCCCGCGCCGTTTCAAAGGCCATCTTCTCGCCCTTGGCGGGGGTGGTCAGGTCCTCTTTGTAGCAATAGGTGCAGGCCAGATTGCAGCCGGTGTTGACGTTCAGCACGATGGTCGAGAGGGGGATCTCCTCCACCTTGACGATGGGGCGCGGGATCTCCGGGGCGTCGGCGTCGCGCAGAATGTCGAGATCGAGGAAGCTGCGCAGGCAGTCGGCCAATTCCTGAGGGCCGTGCAGTCCGCCGAGTTCGGCCTGCATCAGATCGCTGCCGACGGTCTTGTGGCGGCGGAAGAGGGCGTAGACGTCGCGGCTGACGGCGTCCATCTCGAAGAGGCTGGTGGTGGGCGGATGCATGAGCATGCTCAGGCCGTCCACCTCCACCTGATGGGCGTTATGCCGGATGAGGGTGAGTTCTCCCATGGCGGACCTCAGCGAATGAGCGCGTCGACGAAACGCTGGACGGTGGCGTAGAGATGCGCTTCGGCCTGCAGGCTGCGGCCTGCGTCCTCGACCTCGGCGACGACCTTCAGATTGCCGATGTTGTTCGCCATCATCGGCCGTTCCGGATTGGGCCCCGCCACGCCGGGCGTGAAGAGCCCGTTCTGATCAATGGAGCCCGCATAATCGGCGTCGCGCATGGCTTCGGCGGCGGCGTCGAAATTCTCGGTGCGCCATTGCGCCGGGAAGCGCCCCACGAAGACGTCGTCCTCGGTCGAAGGCGCGCCGTCGGGGCCGTTCAGCCAGCCGAAGGCCTCGAATTGCGCGGGAGTCCTGGGGATCGGGCCGCCTCCGTCGCCGACGCGGCTGATCGCCGTCTCGGGCGAGATGCTGATCCGGTCGAGCGCGCCGAAGACCACGAAGGGCTCCGGCGCGGCGGCCTCGCCCAGCGCCAGAGAAACCGCCCCGAGCGCCTCAGGCGCCGAGAGCTTCAGCTTCACCTCGCGGTCCGAGGCGCTGAGGATCTCCGCCGTCAGGCCTTCGGGAAGCTGGAGTTCGCCCGTCAGCCCGACGCCCGTGACCAGAACCTCCGCCGTCTCGCCCGCCCGCAGACGACCGGGCGAAACCCCGAGGATGCGCGGCGCGGCGCCTTCTCCGGCGCGGGCCGCCGTCAGGCGTCCGCCGACGACGTCGCGGCCGAGCTCGAACCAGCGGCCTTCAAGGACTCCGTCCTCCTTGAGGGCGAAGACCTGCCGGATCTCGCGTTCGGGGCTGGCGAGGCTGGCCCGCCATTCGCCCGCGCCGTAGAGCGCGCCCGAGCCGGTGAAGCTCTCGGAGGAGCCGTCGGCGAAATCGAGCCTCAGGGCGGCGTCATGGCCGCTCTCCGTCGCGGTCAGGGTGAGAAGCCCGGCGTAGTCTCCGCGCCCCGGCTGACGCCCCGCGACGGGCCATTCGCCGGAGAGGTCCAGATCCGCCGCGGGCGGCGCCTCGCCCAGAGGATAGGTCTCGGCGAGGAAGGGCATGATCTCGTTCTGCGCGATGCCCCACCAGTCGCGATCGCGGGCGAGGGCCTGATATTCCAGCGTCGGGAATTGCCCGAGGTGGAAATTCACGAGGTGCCTCCAGTCCTCCGGCGTGCGCCTTTGCAGCGCGACGCGGGCGTAGGAATGGCAGCGCCCGCAGGTTTCGCTCATCCGCGCGTTGGGGCCGAGATCCTGAGCCACCGGCTCGCGTTCGAGGATATAGCGCCAGTCTTCGGTCTCGGCGACGCTCAGGCCGCGCGTGTCGGCGAGATAGCGCACCACGGCGGCGCGCTCCTCGGGCTCCAGAGAGACGCCGTGATTGCGCCCCATGCGCTGGACGGTCATGTCCCAGGCTTCGGGAGTCTTGCGCACGGCGTCGATGCGGTCATATCCGCCCTCCTCGCGGGCGTGGCAGGCGCCGCAGGCGGAATCCAGCACTTCCGCGCCGTCGGCGGCCCGGGCGGCCCCCGCGCCGAGAAGGACCGCGGTCGTCGCGAGGAGAAGACGCGAAAGCGATGTCATGACGAATTGGCCTCCCTGGCTGTCCGGCGGCTTTCTGGCGAGCCTGCCTTTGCTGGAGTCATGGAAGACGAGAGCGCGACGGAATTCTTGACATTCACGGCCAAAATCGCGGCTGAACGTCGCAGCGCGGCGCTTCTGGCCGGAAATGTCAAGATCGGGGGCGAGGGCGCGCCTTTGCTCGGGCGGAGCAGGGAGGAGCCATGACCCGACAGGAAGCCTTCGATCTGGCCGTGCTCGGCGGAGGCCCGGCGGGCGCGGTGTCGGCCTGGCTCGCCGCGCGCGAGGGGCTGAGGGTCGCGCTGGTCGATCCGGAGACGACGACGCCCAGGCTGGAGGGTCTGAGTCCGCGCCTGCGGCTCTGGCTGGAGGCGCAAGGCCTGCTCGCGGGATTCGCGGGCCTGATCGGCCCCTTGCGCCGCGCGGTCGATTGGGGCGAGTCCCCGAATTCGGAAAATCTGGAGTTCGTGGTGGAGCGCGCCGGTTTTGACGCCCATCTGCGCGCCAGGGCGCAAGAGGCGGGCGCGCGCCTGATCCGTGGAGCGGGGCGGCCCGAGCCGGGAGTCCTGCGTCTGAAGGGCGGGGAGAGCCTTGCGGCGGCGCGGATCCTCGACGCGCGAGGCCGCAAGGCGGGCGGCGCGCGGGATCTGCGGGCGCCCGCGACTCTGGCGATCTGCGGATGGGCCATGGCCGAGGGCCTGACGCCCGGAACGCGCGTCGCGGCGCTGGAGGAGGGGTGGCTCTGGCGGGTCGCCCTGCCCGGGGGGCGGCTCTGGCTGCAGTTCTGCGGCGAGGCCGCCGCGCCGGGCGCTCTCGCCGAACGCCTCGCCGGAGCCTTCCGCGCCGCCGAGCCTCAGGCGCGGGATTTCCGTCTGATCGGGCCGCCCCTCGCCCGGGAGGCCGCGCCGATCCTGCCCGAACCCGTGGAGGATCTGGACCTTCTCGCCATCGGCGACGCCTGCGCGGCGATGGATCCCTTGTCAGGTCATGGCCAGTTCCGGGCGGTCTCCGGCGCTCTGGCGGCGGCGGCGGCCCGCCGCACGCGGAGGGCGCGTCCGGGGGCGGAGACGGACCGGCTCTGTCGGGACTTCCTCGCGGTGCGGGCGCATGAAACCGCCCTGCGCGACGCCCGCATCGGCCGCGACTTCATCCGCATGGAGTCCCGCTTTCAGGAGGCGCCCTTCTGGCGCGCCCGCCGCGACTTCCCCGACGATCAGCCCGCCCATGAGACCCTCGACGGCTTTCAGGTCGTGCGGGGGCCCGTGGTGCGCGGCGGCCTGATCGAGGAGGCGGAGATTCTGCGCACCCCCCGCACGCCCGCCGGAATCGGCTGGTTCGGCGAGATTCCCGCCGTCGAGGCCTGGCGGCTCTTCGCGGCGGAGAACAGCGCGCAGAAGCTGGCGGAGCGCTGGGGTCCGGCGGCCCTGCGCCTGCCCGAGGTCTTCGCCCGGGAGGCCCGCCCGGTGTGAAAAACGCGCCATGGAGGCCCATGGCGCGTCTTTGGCGGCTGTGCGGACGAAGACTTCAGCGGGCTTCGTTCACGATGCGGATCTGGGTGAATTCATGCAGGCCCTCTTCGGCGAATTCCGAGCCTATGCCGGATTGCTTGGCCCCCGCGAAGGGGACGTTCGGCCCGAAATCCAGATGCTTGTTGATCCAGACGGTGCCGCTCTCCATGCGCTCGGCCACGCTGCGCGCCAGGGCGCGGTCGTCGCCCCAGACCGAGCCGCCCAGGCCGAAATCGAGGCTGTTGGCGGCGTGCAGCGCCTGTTCCACGTCGCTGAAGCGGATGATCGGCAGGATGGGCCCGAACTGCTCCTCGTCCACGATCCTGTCGCCGTCCTCGACGTCGGCGACGATGGTCGGGCGGATGAAATAGCCCGGCCTGTCCTCGACCTCGCCGCCCGCCACGATGCGTCCGTCGGCGCGCGCCGAATCGAGGTAGCCCTTGACCTTCTCGTATTGCATGCGGTTCTGGAGCGGCCCGATGGTCGCGCCCTGCCGGAGCCCGTCGTCGACCACCGCCGCGTCGGCGAGGCGGCCGAGCTGCGCGCAAACCTCGTCATAGATGGAATCGTGGACATAGACGCGCTTGATCGCCAGACAGGTCTGGCCCGCGTTGAAGAAGGCGCCGCCGAAGATGCCCGGCGCGATCTTCTCGGGATCGGCGCCCGGCAGCACGATGGCTGCGTCGTTGCCGCCGAGCTCCAGCGTCAGACGCTTGAGCGTGCCCGCCGCGCTGGCCATGACCTTGCGGCCCGTCGCGCTGGAGCCGGTGAAGCTGATCTTCGCCACATCCGGATGTCCCGAGAGCCGCCCGCCGAGGTCGTTCAGATCGGTGACGATGTTGACCACGCCCGGCGGCAGAAGATCCGCGAGGATCTCGCCGAGGCGCAGGGTGGTCAGAGGCGTGGTGGGGGCGGGCTTGAGCACCACCGTATTCCCCGCCAGCAGCGCGAAGGGCAGTTTGAAGGCCACGATCAGCAGCGGGAAATTCCACGGAATGATCGCCCCGACCACCCCGAGCGGACGCCGGAATTGCTGGACCAGCCGCGTTTCGCTGTCCTCGATCACCTTCACCGGCAGATCATAGCCCGCCATCTGCCGGATGAAGACGCAGGAATAGGCGACCTCCATCTGAGCCTCGGGCAGGGGCTTGCCCTGCTCCTGGGTGAGCAGCTTGGCGAATTCGTCGGCGCGGGCCTCGAAGCGGTCGGCGAATGCGAGGATCAGCGCCCGGCGTTCGGAGATGTCGCGGGCGGCCCAGGCGGGGAAGGCGGCCTTGGCGGCGGCCACGGCGGCGTCGAGCTGCGCCTCGGAGCCGCGCGGCGCGAGGGCGAGCACCTCCTCGGTCGCGGGATTCACGACCTCCATGGTGGAGTCTCCGGCGACCAGCGCGCCGTCGATGAGAAGCCGATATTCGGACATGTTTTCCTCCCGGATGGTTTTTCTGGCGTCTTTCTGAGGGTTCAGGCGCTTTTCGCCTCCTGAAGGCCGAGCTCCTCGACCATGGCGCGGCGCATCAGGAATTTCTGCGGCTTGCCGGTGACCGTCGCGGGCAGCTCCGCACGGATGCGCACGATGGCGGGAACCTTGTAATGCGCGATCTGCCCGCGGCAGAACTCGCGGATCATGGCCTCGGTCAACGCGGCGCCGGATCTGGGCACGATCCAGGCGCAGACGATTTCCCCGAGCCGCGCGTCGGGAAGCCCGAAGACCTGCGCCTGACTGACCGCCGGATGGGTGAAGAGGAACTCCTCGATCTCGCGCGGATAGACGTTTTCGCCGCCGCGACAGATCATGTCCTTCGCCCGGCCGGTGATGTTGCAATAGCCCTCGGCGTCGAGGCGCCCGAGGTCTCCGGTGCGCATCCAGCCTTCGGAATCCACGGCGGCGGCGGTCTGGGCGGGATCCTCCCAATAGCCCTGCATGACGGAATAGCCGCGCGTGAGCAATTCGCCCTGCTCGCCCACGGGAACCGCGCGGTCGTCGAGGTCCACGATCTTCACCTCGACATGCGGATGCACCCGCCCCACCGAGGAGACGCGCTTCTCCAGCGGCGTGTCGACGGAGGACTGGAACGAAACCGGGCTGGTCTCAGTCATGCCATAGGCGATGGTGACTTCGGTCATGTTCATCCGGGTCTGGACGCGCCGCATGACCTCGATGGGGCAAGGCGCGCCCGCCATGATCCCCGTGCGCAGGCTGGAGAGGTCATGGCGGTCGAAGTCGGGCGTCTCCAGCATGGCGACGAACATGGTCGGCACGCCGTAAAGCCCCGTGGCGCGCTCGGCGGCCACGGCCGCGAGAGTCGCTTGCGGATCGAAGCCCTCGCCGGGGAGGATCATGGCCGCGCCCTTGGTGACGCAGCCCATGGTCCCCATCACCATGCCGAAGCAATGATAGAAGGGCACGGGAATGCAGAGCCGGTCCTGCGGCCCGAGGTTCAGCGCGGCGGTGACGGCGTTCGCGTTGTTGACGATGTTGCGATGGGTGAGCGTCGCGCCTTTGGGCAGGCCGGTCGTGCCGGAGGTGAACTGGATGTTGATCGGGTCGTTGCGGTCGAGGGTCGCGCCGATCCTGTCGAGCGCGGCGCGGTCGGCGGCCTCGCCCATGGCTTCGACCTCGCGGAAGCTGCGCAGGCCGGGCGGCGGGGCCGCGCTCATGAGGATCGCGCAGCGCAGATCCGGCAGACGCGCCGACTTCAGCTCCGGCGCGCCCTGCGCAAGCTCCGGGGCGAGTTCCTGAAGCATGGCGAGGTAATCCGAGCTCTTGAAGCGCTCCGCGAAAACCAGCGCCTTGCAGCCGGTGAGCTTGAGGGAATATTCCAGCTCGTTCAGGCGATAGGCCGGATTGATCGTCACGAGGATCACGCCGATCCGCGCGGTGGCGAATTGCGTCAGCAGCCATTCGGAGCGGTTGGGCGACCAGATCCCGAGCCGGTCGCCCTTGCTCAGGCCGAGCCGCAGGAATCCCGCCGCGAGGGCGTCGACGCGGCGGGCGAACCCGGCCCAGGTCCAGCGGAGGCCCTCGGCGGAGAAGACGGCGGCTTCGTCCTCCGGCTGCGCGGCGACGCGTTCGGCGAGGAGCTGGGGAATCGTGACTTCGAGAAGCGGTCTGCTCCGGTCGCCCCGGACCCAAGACAGGCCCTGCGCCGGAAAGCCGTCGTCGCGCGGCTCCGTCATGGATGATCCTCCCTGATGTCGCGCCTGACGTCGCGCCGGGTTTCTCCCGGCGTCCTCGCGCGTGCGCCGACAGGATAGCGCCTCTCCGCCCCAAAGGTCGTGATATTTCCGGCCAATCTCGGGCTTCGGATGCAAGGTTTCGGGACGGGCCTTCCATCGTCCTCACCTCGCGACGATTTCACGTTTCTTCGCTCTCCCTGTTTGGTCTGGCCCCGTTTGATCTGGCCTCGCCGCAGCGAGCGCCCTGCGAACCTCGGTGGCGCTCCGGACTCATCGGAGCTTCGTCAAATCAACGGGGAAGCCGAGAGACGGCGCGGAGACGCCGGAGAGATTTTCATATGCGAAATCGTCATTTTTCTTTTGCGCGGATTTCTCCCATGAATTCCGCGCGTCCGCCTGAAGATCCGCGCGGCCCTCCACGGAGCACGCCTGATGACCGACCTCGCCCCGACCTCTCCGCCGCCCGCCGCGCCCTCGGGGCGCTGGGATCTCGCCGAGGTGGTCGCGGAGCTGCGCAGGTCGCGCGACGTCACCCACAACATCCGTCCGCCCGGACGCATCCCCCGCCCCCCCTCCCGCGAGGCCCTGGAAGGGCTGGTCAAGGATTTCACCGCCGTCCTCTTCCCCCGCCATTACGGCCAGGGAGACCTCGACGAGGACAGGCTGGATGATTTCGTCGCCCGCACCCTCGAGGCCGCTCTGGAGCGGCTCGCCGAACAGGCCGCCCGCAGCTTCGCCTTCTCGCGCGCCCCGGACCAGGCCGCCGAAGAAGAGGAAAGTCCCGAAACCCTCGCCGCGGCGGGCGAGGCTCTGGCCCGCGCCTTCGCCGCCCAGACTCCCCAGATCCGCGGACTGCTCGTCAGCGATCTGCGGGCGGCCTACAAGGGCGATCCCGCCGCGACCAATTTCCCCGAGATCCTGCTGAGCTATCCGGGCGTGAGCGCCATCCTGCATCACCGCTTCGCCCACGCCCTGCACCGGCTGGGGGCCACCCTGCTGGCGCGGCTCGTCTCGGACATCGGACGCGCCCGCACCGGCGTCGACATCCATCCCGGCGCGACCATCGGCGGCAGCTTCTTCATCGACCATGGCGCGGGCGTGGTGATCGGCGAGACGGCGGTGATCGGCGAGCGGGTGCGGATCTATCAGGGCGTGACCCTCGGCGCGCGCAGCTTCCCCACCGACGCCGCAGGATTCCTCATCAAGGGCGCGGCGCGCCATCCCATCGTCGAGGACGACGTGGTGATCTACGCCGGCGCCACGGTGCTGGGCCGCGTGACCATCGGGCGCGGCGCCACCGTCGGCGGACACGCCTGGCTCACCCGCAGCCTGCCCGCCGGGACGCATTTCTCGGCGCCCAATCCCGCCCAGGAGCGCTGAAGACCGCTCAGGGCGCGGAGAGATCCCGCAGGCCCTCGCCTTCGTCGACTCCGGAGGCGGCGTCTCCGGCCTCCGCCCCCTCCCCCCCGGTCAGAGGCGTCAGCCAGGCCCGCCAGGAGCCGCTCGCGTTGACCTGAAGCGAATAGGTCCCGAGGCGCCGGATCTCGTATTCCCCGAGGCCTCGCCCGGCGCGATGCAGATTCTGGAACACCTCGCCCGCCTCGTCGAGCAGATAGACGACCATGATCACGTCGTCGCTCTCGAAGCGCAGCAAGGTGGGCGCGGTCACCTCGAAGGGCTCGGTGCGCGACCCAAGACGACCCTCGAAGGCGGGCTCCACCCGATCCAGCGCGAGGGCGTCGAAGCAGGCCAGCCGACGCCCGGCCTCGGAGAGGCCCGCGCAATGCTCCAGCCGGGCGATGAGCGCGCCCTCGGCGCCGCGCGCCGCGACCCCCGAAAGGGTCTCGTGCAGCGCCTCTTGCGCGGCGGCGGGCGAAAGGAAGAGGGCCGCTCCGGTCAGAAGCGCCCCTCTCGACATCCTGCGGCTCCTCCCGGGGATCCGGAGCGGGCTCACGCGATCACCAGTCGAAGGGGCAGCCGTTGCAGCCGCCCATGTAGGCGCCTTCCCAGATGGCGAAGGTGATGCGGGTGTCCTTCAGGAAGGCCGAGTTGAAGTTCGTGTCGTAGAGCTTGGCTTCCTTCAGATTGGCGCCCTCGAAGCGCGCCCCGAGGAAATCGGCGCGGTTGAACTGCGAGGCCTCCAGATCGGCGCTGGTGAAGTTCGCATACTGGAAGTTTCCGCCCTGGCCGCGCACGTAATAGAGATTGGCCCCGGTGAAGTTCGCGCCGGGCGCCTTGGTCCCCTGCATGAAGCCGCCGAAGATGTTCGCGCCGACCAGGCTCGCGCCGGTCAGGTTCGCGCCGCGCAGATTCGCCCGGTGCAGGTTGGCGCGGTCGAGCAGGGCGTGGCTGAGGTCCGCCCCCGCCAGATTGGCGTCCTTGAGGTCGGCGTGGCGCAGATCCACGCCGGGGCACTTGGCGCCCGCCTTGATCTCGCAGCCGTTGATCACCAGCGGACCGTCGTCCGTATCCGTGATGATCGGGAAATCTCCGGCGGAGACCGCCCAAGCGGCTCCGGTTCCGAAAGCGGTCATGAGCAGGGCCGCGACAAGCTTCTTCATGGTCGACATCTCCGAAATCCTACGCCCCTCGGGGCTCCAGACGCGACGGGGCGCGGACGTTCTCCGCCCGCGCCCCGCGCCCTTCACATCCGCCTCGCCTCGGCGAGGGGCTCAAGCTCAGTTCGCGGCGTGCTCGTCGCTCGGCAGCTCGAAGACCCAGAAGCTGCCGCCCTGGCTGACCTGAGTGGTCAGGACCGCCATGTCGCCGCCCCAGAGCGGAACCGCGCCGCCGTAGCCCGAGGAAAGCCCGAGATACTGCTTGCCGTCCTCTTCCCAGGTGACCGGCACCGAGATGATGCCCGAACCGGTCTGGAACTTCCACAGCTCTTCGCCGGTGGCCGCGTTGAAGGCCTTGACGTAGCCGTCGGAGGTGCCGGTGAAGATCAGGTTGCCCGCGGTGGTCAGGGTGCCCGCCCAGAGCGGCATGTGCTCCTTGTGCTCCCAGACGATCTTGCCGGTGGTCGGGTCCATGGCGCGCAGGATGCCGACGTGGTCGTCATAGAGCCGCTTGATGCGGAAGCCCTGACCCAGATAGGCCGCGCCGGGGTTGTAGGTGACGTTCTCGGTCCAGTAATCCTCGGTCCAGTTGTTGGCCGGGATGTAGAACAGGCCCGTCTGGGGGCTGTAGGCCATCGGGTTCCAGTTCTTGCCGCCGAGGAAGGGCGGCGTGACCTGGATCGTCGCGCCCTGACGCTCGCCTTCGGCGGGCGGAGGCGGACGCTGGCCCTCGACCTCGATGGGACGGCCGGTCTCGAGGTCGATGCCCTTGGCCCAGGTGATCTGGTCCACGAAGGGATAGGCCGCGAGCAGGGCGGTCGGACGGTTGATCTCGCCGCCGCGCGCCGAGAGCTTCTCGATGTCGGTGACGTAGAAGAAGCCGTTGCGGTCGGCATGGGCGCCGGCGCGGATCGTCGTGCCGTCTTCCTGCTTGTAGTCGAAGATGATGATCTCGTTGTTGCCCGAGAAGTCCCAGGCGTCGTTCGGGGTGTGCTGGTAGAAGCCGACCAGCTCGCCGTTCGCCGGGTTCACGTAGGCCTGGCCCGAGGTGTAGAGCGAGTCGCCCGGGG
Source organism: Neomegalonema sp. (assembly GCF_028688855.1). Taxonomy (GTDB): domain Bacteria; phylum Pseudomonadota; class Alphaproteobacteria; order Rhodobacterales; family Rhodobacteraceae; genus Neomegalonema. The sequence goes on from NZ_JAQTXI010000002.1 coordinate 42,744, forward strand.
TGCGCTCCCAGGTGTTCCAGGGGGCCGGGTTGCCCGCGCCGACGATGAGCGTGTTGCTCTCGACGTCGAAGCTCGCCGACTGCCAGGGGGCGCCGCCGCCATGGCTCCAGGCCTCGACCTTCTCGCCGGACTCGGTGTTCGGCCAGGAGGGCGCGGAGGGATCGCCGGTCGGGGTGGATTCGGCGCCGTCGAGCGTGCCCTTGTGGCCCTCGACGAAGGGACGCGACCAGATCTCCTTGCCGGTCTCGGGATCGCGGGCGTAGAGGCGGCCGATCACGCCGAATTCGTCGCCGGAGTTGCCGTGGATCAGCAGCATGCGGCCGGTCTCGGCGTCCTTGACGATGGTCGGGGCGCCGGTGATCGTGTAGCCGACCTTGTGGTCGCCGAACTTCTCGCGCCAGGCGACCTTGCCGGTCTCCTTGTTCAGGGCGATGAGGCTGGCGTCCAGGGCGCCGAAGAACACCTTGTCGCCGAAGATGGCGGCGCCGCGGTTGATCACGTCGCAGCAGGGACGGATGTCCTCGGGCAGGCGGGCCTCGTATTTCCAGAGGCGGCGGCCGGTCCTGGAGTCCAGCGCGAAGATGCGCGAATAGGAGGCGGTGACGTAGATCACGCCGTCATGGACGATGGCCTGGGCCTCCTGGCCGCGCTGCTTCTCGTCGCCGAAGGAGAAGGCCCACTTCGGCTTGAGCAGGCCGACGTTGTCGACGTTGATCTTCTCGAGCGGGCTGAAGCGCTGGGCCTTGGGGCCGACGCCATATCCGAGGACGTCTTCGGGCGTCTCGGCGTCGTTGAGGATGTCTTCCCAGGTCACGTCCTTGGCGACGGCCAGGGCCGGCAGGGCGACGAGCGCAAGAAGCGCGACTCCCGACTTGAACAGCGAATTCTTCATGAGTCTCCTCCGCGAACTTCCGCCATTTCCCCGGAGAATTATTCCCCGATGGCGTCCGTTATTCTTGGCTTGTCTTTGATGAATGCTTCCCGGACAGGCGTGCTTCCAAGAAATCCGTCACGCAAAGACCATAGAGGCCGGACTCCCGCCTTCAAATATGGACTTTAGTCTCACGATCCCGCGACGGATTTCTCATGATCTTCTCAAGCATATGGAATGGATCGGATTTCCGCAGATCCCCCGCCCGATCAGGGGGCGGCCTCGCGCGGCCCGATGAAGGCGCCGAAGGCTCGGGGACCGGCGGGCGTCGCGATTTCCCCGACCGCCTCCAGGCTTTCGGGATCGATCAGGGTCACGCTGTCGGAAAACCAGTTGGCGACCCAGAGGCGCCCTTCGTCGGCCGTGGCGGCGATTCCCTCGGGATATTCGCCCACCGCGATCTCGCCGATCACGGCGAGGCTCGCGGCGTCGAAGACGGTGAGGCTTTCCGAATACTGATTGGTCACGAAGCCGCGCCCTCTGGCGAAGGCCAGGGCGTAGGGGCGTTCGCCGGTGGGGATCTCCGCGATCTTCGCGCGCTTCTCCAGATCCACCACGCTGACCCTGTTCGAGAGCACGTCCGCCGTGAAGGCGAGATCGCCGCGCAGGGTCACGCCGAAGGGATGCTCGCCGACCGCGACGGCGAAGCTCCCGCCGGAGGCCAGGTCGATCACGAGAAGGCGGTTTTCGTCGCGCTCGGCGACGACCAGACGCCGCCCGTCCGCCGAGACCGCCAGACCCGAAGGCGCGCCGCCGGTCGGGAATTCGCGCAGCTTCTCCTCGAGGTCCGGCGAGACCTCCACCACGCGCCGCTCCGCCCAGTCGGAGACGTAGGCCCGCCCCGAAACCGGGTCGAGGGCCAGGCCCAGCGGACTCCAGCCCGGAAGCGCGAATTCGGCCAGAACCTCGCCCGAGGTCGAAACCCGCCAGAGCCGCCCCGGCTCCACCGAAACGGCGTAGACCGCTCCGCCGCGCGGAGAGGCCGCCGCCGCCGCGGGCTTGCCCGGCAGGGGAACCCGCGCGATCTCCGTCCCCTCGCCCACGTCGTAGAGGGTCAGCAGGTCGGCGTTCTGCGAGGTGATCGCCGCGATCTCGCCCGCCCGCGCAGCGAGGGGCGCGACGGTCAGGGCCGCCGCGCAGCACAGCGCAAGGAAGCGGATCAGCCGCCTTCTCCGGCGCCGAAGCGTTCGGCGAGATTGTCCAGTCCGGCGCGATAGAGGTCGTTCACGGCCTTGATCGCGGCTTCGTCGGTCAACTCCGGAGGCGGGTTGTTGTTCGGATGTCCGCGATAGAAGGCGCCGCTCCAGGTCACGAGGGCCTTGCCCTCGCGGTCCTCGACCTTCAGCGTCGAGGAGTAGTTCGTCACCGGCAGGATCGTGACGTCGTCCTTCGAGATGCGGTAGGAGTAGCTGCGCTTGTCGGCGTCGTATTTGGTCAGCTCCTCGAGGAGCTGCGGGCCGTCGGCGGCGCCGAGGGTCAGGGTGCGCCGGCCCTTGATCTCGTTGCCCTGGGGGGCCTCGGTGGAGAAGACGGCGGGATGCCAGCTCATGTCCCCGAACTGGCCGACGGCCGCCCAGACCTCATCCGGAGAGGCGTTCAGCAGCGCCTCCTGAGACGTCTTCTGACGCGAGGGTCCATGGGCCTCGGCGGCGCTGGCCAGCAGCGACAGGCCGAGGCCCAGTCCAAGCACGGCGGCGGTGAGGGGGTGGCGCATGTTCGAAAATCCTCCCAAGGGGCGTTTCTTCGCAGATCGGGAAACGCTTCGCGTCGCCATTATCCGCCGCTTAAATTCTTGAGAACAATCCCACTTTGGTGGATTTCAAACAAAAGTATGAGTCTTGATGATTTCATTGTCTTATTCAATTCTTAATAAAAAAAAGCTGTTGCCTAATCTTCTGGAGGCCTCCCCAATGCGCGAAAAGGCTTTGGGAGGAGTTCATGAATTTCGCCGCGACCGCCGCGCGCGCGCCTTCGCTCGCCGTCCTTCTGGCGCTGGCTCCGGCCTCGACGGCCTCGGCCCAAGCCCCCGCGCCGGAGCCCGTCGAGATCCGCGCCGCCGTGCTGCGCGTGGATTCCCCCGGTCCGGCGCCGATCTCGCGGCTGGATCTGCCTCCGGCGGATCTGGGGCTCGCGGGGGCGAAGCTCGCCACCGCCGACAACGCCACCACGGGCCGCTTCATGGGCCAGAGCTTCGCCCTCACGGAGGCCGTCGCCAGCCCCGAGACCGTCGAAGCCGAAATGGCGAAGCTGCTGGAGGCCGGAATCCCCTTCATCGTGGTGCTGGCCGACGCCGAAACCACCGCGAAGCTCGCCGATCAGGCGGGAGAGGCGGCCCTGATCTTCAACGCCGGAGCCACCGACGACTCCCTGCGCGCCGGGCTTTGCCGCGCCAATCTGCTCCACACCGCCCCCAGCGACGCCATGCTGGCCGACGCTCTGGCGCAATTCCTCATCTGGAAGCGCTGGGACGACTGGCTGCTGGTCTCGGGGAGCCACCCCGAGGACAAGGCCCTCGCGGAGGCCTATCGGCGCGCGGCGAAGAAGTTCGGCGCCCGCATCGTCGAGGAGCGGACCTTCGAGGACGCCGGAGGCGCCCGCCGCACCGACAGCGGACATGCGCAGATTCAGGCGCAGCTTCCGGTCTTCATGCAGGGCGCGAAGGCTCACGAGGTGGTGGTCGCCGCCGACCGCGCCGACGTCTTCGCCTCCTGGCTGCCCTATCACACCTGGGAGCCGCGTCTGGTGACGGGCTCGGCGGGGCTGCGTCCCGTGAGCTGGCATCCGGCCCACGAAGCCTGGGGCGCCACCCAGTGGCAGACCCGCTTCGAGCGGCAATCCGCCCGTCCCGCCCGTCCGGAGGATTATCAGGCCTGGGCGGCTCTGCGGGCGGTGGGCGAAGCGGCCTCGCGGACGAAATCCGGCGATTTCGCCACGCTCTCGGCCTATGTCCGGGGCGATCAGCTCCAGCTCGCCGCCTTCAAGGGGCAGGCCCTGAGCTTCCGCCCCTGGGACGGACAATTGCGTCAGCCGATCCTGCTGGCCTCCGGCCCCGTGACGGCCTCCGTCTCGCCGCAGGAGCAGTTTCTCCATCAGGTCTCGCAGCTCGACAGCCTGGGGATCGACCGGCCGGAAACCGCCTGCAAGTTCTGAACGCAACGACAAGACCACAGGGAGGACGTCCAGTGAACCGAGTCTTCGCCGCGCTCATGGCTTCGGCCGCGCTCTTCGCCACCCCCGCCGACGCCTCGAAGATCTTCGTCAGCAACGAGAAGGGCAACACCATCACCGTCCTCGACGGGACGAGCTTCGAGGTCATCCACACCTTCAACGGCGGGCAGCGTCCGCGCGGGATCACCGCCTCTCCCGACGGCAAGACCCTCTACATCTGCGCCTCGGACGACAACCTCGTGCGGGTCTTCGACACCGAGACCTACGAGGAGCTTCCCTCCCTGCCCTCGGGCCCCGATCCCGAGCTCTTCGTGCTGCATCCTTCGGGGAATCCGCTGTTCATCGCCAATGAGGACGACAACATCGTCACGGTGGTGGACGTCCATACGCGGCAGGTGCTCGCCGAGATCCCCGTGGGCGTCGAGCCCGAAGGCATGGGCGTCTCGCCGGACGGCAAGGTGGTGGTCAACACCTCCGAGACCACCAACATGGCCCACATGATCGACACCGAGACCTTCGAGATCTTCGCCAACACCCTGGTGGATTCGCGTCCCCGCTTCGCGCAGTTCTCGCCGGAGGGCGGCAAGCTCTTCGTGACCTCGGAGATCGGCGGCACGGTCTCGGTGCTGGATCCGGCCGACAACTACGAGATCGCGCACAAGATCGAATTCGCCGTCCCCGGCGTGCTGCCCGAGGCGCTCCAGCCGGTCGGCCTGCGCGTCACCGCGGACGGCAAGAAGGCCTATGTGGCGCTCGGCCCGGCGAATCGCGTCGCGGTGGTCGACGCCGAGACCTACGCCGTGAAGGATTACCTCCTCGTCGGGCAGCGCGTCTGGCAGCTGGCCTTCTCGGCGGACGGGAAGCATCTCTTCACCACCAACGGCAACTCCAACGACGTGTCGGTCATCGAGGTCGCGACGGACAAGGTGCTCAAGTCCGTTCAGGTGGGCGAACAGCCCTGGGGCGTCGTGGCCGTCCCCTGACCCCCGGTCCCGAGCCCCGAACTTCAAATCAGAAACTCGAGAGGAAACGTGATGAAGAAGACTCTGGCCGCCGCCGTGCTGGCGGGCGCTTTCGCCTTCGGGATCGGCGCCGAGAGCGCTCGGGCGCAACTCGGCTTCGCGGGACTGCTCTCGCGCACCAACCGCGAGGATCTGCCCGACATCACCCTGGCCTCCGGCAAGCCAGTCGCCGCCGAGACCTATAATCTCATCTCGGGCAAGTATTACCGGGTCAAGCTCGTCGCCGACGGCTCGGCGGAGCTGGCGCTCTCGGGCGGCGACTTCTTCCGCGCCATCTGGATCAACGAGATCGTCATCAACAAGATCGAGATCCGCCCCATGGGCGTCCACTCCATCGAGTTCGACGCGGCGGGCGAGGCCCTGATCTCCTTCGTGGCGGTGGTGCCGGGCACCTATCACCTGAGCATCCCCGGATCCTCGGGCGAGAGCCAGCGCGCCACCTTCGTCATCACCGGCCAGTGATTCTCCAGATTCTTGCGCCGCTTCGCCATCGGGGCTGAGCGGGTTTTCGGGAAGGAAGTCTCCATGAAGAAGCTTTTCGCCGCCTTCGGAGCCGCGGGGCTCCTGTTCGTCGCCGCGCCCGCCCTGGCCGACGACGATCCCACCGCCGAGCAGATCGCCCGCATCACGGCGGTTCTCGCCGCCCAGGATTGCGACGTCGATCCCGACGAGATCGACGTCGAGGACAACGGCGGATTCGACGTGGACGACGTCGCCTGTCGCGACGGCCAGTATGACGTGAAGCTGGACAAGGACTTCAACGTCATCGGCATGCGCAAGGAGTGAGCCTGACCGCTCCCCGGCCCGATTCCGGCTCCCCCGCCCTGAGGGTCGAGGGAGTCGGCCACAGCTTCGGCCGTTTCCAGGCGCTGAAGAACGTGAGCTTCGCGGTCCCCCGCGGAGCTTTCGCCGCTCTGCTCGGCGCGAACGGCGCGGGCAAGACCACGCTCTTCTCGGTCATCACCCGGCTCTACGACAGCCGGAGCGGCCTGATCGAAGCCGCGGGCCATGATCTGCGCCGCCAGTCGGGCGAGGCCCTCGCGCGGATGGGGGTGGTCTTCCAGAGCCGGGCGCTGGATCTCGATCTGACCTTGCGGCAGAATCTGACCTATCACGCCGCCCTGCACGGAATCTCCGGGCGCAGGGCGCGGGCGCGCATCGAAGAGGTCGCGGCGATGGTCGGACTCGAGGAGAAGATGGAGGCGCGGGCGGCGGCCCTGTCGGGCGGCCAGCAGCGCCGCGCCGAGATCGGGCGCGCGCTGCTCCACAAGCCGGAGCTCCTGCTCCTCGACGAGGCGGCGGCGGGGCTCGACGTGCGGGCGCGGGCCGAAGTGCTGGCTCTGGTGCGCGGCCTCATCGCGCGCGAAGGCGTCTCGACGCTCTGGGCCACCCATAATTTCGACGAGATCGAACCGGAGGACCGCGTGATCCTGCTGCACAAGGGCGAGGTTCTCGCGCAAGGCCGCGCGGCGGAGCTCGCCGGAGACCAGACCCTGACGGAAGCCTTCCTCGCGCTGACGGGCGGCGCCTCGTGAGGCCCGGATGGTTCGCGGCCTTCCGCGGAATCCTCTGGCGCGAGGGCCTGCGGTTCCTGCGTCAGAAGGGGCGCTTTCTGGCGGCTCTGGTGCGGCCTCTGGTGTGGCTGTTCATCTTCGCGGCGGGGTTCCGCTCGGTGCTGGGGCTCTCGATCATCCCGCCCTACCAGACCTACGTGCTTTATGACACCTACGTCGCGCCGGGGCTCTGCGCGATGATCCTGCTGTTCAGCGGGATGCAATCCTCGCTCTCGATGGTCTACGACCGCGAGACCGGCGCCATGCGGACCCTGCTCGTCAGCCCCTATCCGCGCTGGTTCCTGCTGGGCTCGAAGCTGGCGGCGAGCGTGATGGTCTCCTGTCTTCAGGTCTACGCCTTCCTCTTCATCGCCTGGCTCTGGCGGGTGGAGCCGCCGCTCTGGGGCTATGTGGCGGTGCTGCCCGCGCTGATCCTCTCGGGGCTGATGCTGGGGGCTCTGGGGCTCTTCATCTCCTCGACGATCCGGCAGCTGGAGAACTTCGCGGGCGTGATGAACTTCGTCATCTTCCCGATGTTCTTCGCCTCCAGCGCGCTTTACCCGCTCTGGCGGATCCGCGAATCGAGCCCGCTGCTGCATCTGATCTGTCAGTGGAACCCCTTCACCCATGCGGTGGAGTTGATCCGTTTCGCGCTCTATTGCAGATTCGACCTGAAGTCCTTTCTGGCGGTGGCGGGATGCGCCATGGCGTTCTTCGCCCTGACCGTCGTGATGTACGATCCCGCCAGAGGGCTCTGGCGCAAACGCGGCGCCTGAAGCCCGCGCAGGATGGAGGAGACCCGGCATGTTCAGGATTGCGCTGCTCGCCGCGACGGCGGCTCTGGTCTGCGGCCTCGGGAGCGCGCAGGCGGCGGGGCCCCTCGATCCGGACTGGCCCTGCATCCAGAGGCGCGTGCCGCAGATCACGCTCGGGCAGGTCTGGAGCGGCCCCGCGCCCGACGAAGCCATGGAGGCCCGCGCCCGCGAGGCGAAGATCCAGGATCTCGCCGCGCGGCTCGCCCAGCGCCGCACGCCCCTGCCCGAAGCCGAGGCGCTGATCGCCGCCTTCGCCGCAGAGGCCCCCCCCGAAGACGTCGCCGCCCTTTATCTCGCGGTCTTCGAGCGGATCAACGCCGCGCGCAGCCGCGTCATGAGCGGCATCACGCGCTACGCCCACAAGCAGGCCGCCATGGACAGGACCATCGAGGATCTGCGCGCCCGATTCGAGAAGCTGAACGCCGCCGATCCGCCCGATTTCGACGCCCTCGACGCCGCCGAGAAGGAGCTCGACTGGTCCACCCGCATCTTCCAGGACCGTCAGCAATCCCTGACCTACGTCTGCGAGACGCCGGTGATTCTGGAGCAGCGCGCCTTCGCCCTCGGAAGGGCGGCCCGCGCGCATCTGCCCTGAACCGGCCCCGCTCCCGAGCTTCGCCGAACTCCGCCCGACGCCCCTCCGCGCCGGGATTTCTCCGGAAAACGGCCCTTCGCGCAAAGTTTGATATGTCTTTCGCAGGATTTGGTCTTAAACTTCTCTCAAGAAGCCCAGCGGACCCAGAGACCGCAGGCGACAGGGAGGACGACATGGACACCCCCATCTCGGGCGAGGAGATCGCGCGCCGGGCCAGGATCGCATCCGTGCGGGACCTGCTCATCGTCGACGACCATCCGCTGATCTGCGACGCGCTCGCCTTCACGCTCAAGCGCGCCTTCGACCTGAAGCGCGTGCGCACCGTCTCCAGCCTCGCGGCGGCCAAGGAGAGCCTCGCGCAGGACGGGCCGCCCGACGCCGTGGCGCTGGACCTCAATCTGCCCGACGCCGAAGGGCTCGAAGGCGTGATGAGCCTGCGCCGGCTCGCCGAGGACGCGCCGCTCACGGTCATCTCCTCGACCCTCGACCCGCAGCTTGTCGAGGGCGTCATCGGCGCCGGAGCCCGCGGCTACGTGCTCAAGACCCTGGAGCGCAAGGAGATGGTCGCCGCCTTCTCGCGCATGTGGGCCGGAGACGTCGTGCTGCCCGAAGGCTGCGAAGCCGCCGGAGCCGGAGAAGAGGACGCCGCAGCCCTCGCCCGCGATTTCGCCACCCTCACGCCCCAACAGTTCAAGATCCTGCGGCTGATCTGCGAGGGAAGGCCCAACAAGCTCATCTCCTACGAGCTCTCCATCGCCGAGGCGACGGTCAAGACGCATATCGCGGCGATCATGTCCAAGATCCGCGTCCGCAACCGCACGCAGGTGGCCTTCCTCGCCAATCGCGCGCGCATCTTCTCGCGCTGAGACCGCCCCGCATGAAGACCCGCGTGATGGAGCCGGGCGAAGCCGCATCCCGGCGCAAGCCCGCCGCAAGGCCCGAAGCCCGACCGGAAGCCCTCTCTCCCGGCGCGGCTCCTCGGGCGGCGCGCGGAGATCCTCACGCGGCGGGCGCCAGGGGCGCGCCCGAAGAGGTCGCCGCGGCCCTCGCCGAGGCCTTCGCCGGACTGGATCCGGCGGCCATCATGATCTTCGCCTCGGAAGGCGAAACCCTGGCCCCCGTCTCGGCGCTGCTGGCCGAGGCCTTCGGCGCCGGATGCCGCATCCTCGGCTGCTCGACGGCGGGCGAATTCGCCTTCGGACGCCCCGGAGGCGGAGGCGTGGCGGCGGTGGCCTTCCCGCGCAGCCATTTCCGGATCCGGCCGGTCTGGCTGCGCGACCTGCGCCGCTCCAGCGCGCTCGACTGGATGGGCGCGCTGCGGCGCGCCGCCGAGGAGATCGCCGCCGAAGCTCCCGACTGGACGCGCTTCGGGGTGCTGCTCATCGACGGGCTCAGCCAGCGCGAGGAGCTGGTCAGCGCCATGGCCGACGCCGCCCTGCCCGGCCTGCTGACGCTCGGGGGCTCGGCGGGAGACGGCCTGCGCTTCGAAAGCGCCTGGGTGGCGCTCGACGGCGAGGTCCGGCAGGACAGCGCCGTCTTCTGCCTCATGGCCGCCGACTTCCACGTCCAGGAGGTGGTCTTCGACCATATCCTCCCGACCGAAACCCGGCTGGTGGTCACCGACGCCCGGCCCGAAGACCGGCTCATCCTCGAGATCAACGCCGAGCCCGCCGTCCAGGAATACGCCCGGCTGATCGGGCTGGATCCCGCCGAACTCGGGCCCAGCGCCTTCGCCGAGAATCCGCTTCTGGCGCGCATCGGCGGACGGAACTTCGTGCGCGCCATCAGCGAGGTCGCCGAAGGCGGCGCCCTGCGGCTGATGTCCTCGGTGGAGACGGGCATGGTCATGACCCTCGGGCGGGCCGAGAACCTCACCGACGGCCTGGAGGACCGGCTCGCGCTGCTGGAGGCCGAACCCGCCCTCGTGCTGGGCTTCGACTGCATCCTGCGGCGCATCGCGCTGGAGCGCGCCGGGCTGGAGGAGACCGCAGGACGCATCTTCCGCCGCCACAGGGTGGCGGGCTTCAACACCTATGGCGAGCAGCATGGCGGCATGCATGTGAACCAGACCTTCGTCGGACTGGCCTTCATGGCCCGCCCCGACAGGTCGGCGACGGAGAGCGCGGAAGATGCCCCCCTGGACGATTGAGGAGACGCAGGAGGATCCGGCCCGCGCCCTCGCCAAGATGAAGCGCATCAACGAGGCGCTCATCCGCCGCATCGACCAGCTGGAGCAGACGCGCAGCTCCGCCTACGCCCTGAGCCAGGCGGCGGCCATGCTGGAGAAGGAGGTCATGGCGCGCAACCTCGATCTGGAGCGCACCCTCGCCCAGCTCAGCTCGGCCAATCACGAGCTGGCCATGGCCCGCGAGGCCGCCGACGAGGCCAACCGCGCCAAATCGCGCTTCCTGCGCGCGGCCAGCCATGACCTGCTCCAGCCGATGAGCGCGGCCAAGCTCTTCCTCTCGCATCTGAGCGAGGCGGCGCCCGCGCCGCTGCAACAGGATCTGATCGGGCGCATCGCCGACAATTTCGAATCCGCCGAGGAGCTGATCCATACGCTGCTCGAAATCGCCCAGCTCGATTCCCGCAAGCTGGAGATCAACGTCGGGCCGGTCGCGCTGGGACGGCTCTTCCAGAGGCTTTCGACCGATCTCCAGGCCCAGGCCGAGGCGCGCGGACTGAAGCTGCGTTTCGTGCCCTCCTCGCGGGTGGTGCTGAGCGACCCGGCCTATCTGCGGCGGATCGCGGTGAATCTCGTCTCCAATGCGCTGAAATACACCGACGCGGGCCGGGTGATCGTCGGCGTGCGCCGCGCCGCGACTCCCGCCGAGGACGAGGAGGGAGACGGCGATTCCGTCTGGCTGGAGGTCCATGACACCGGGCCGGGCATCGCTCCCGAAGACCGCGAACGCGTCTTCAACGAATTCGAGCGGCTGTCGCGCGCCGATCAGCCCGGAACGGGGCTGGGGCTCTCCATCGTGCGGCGGGCCTGCCTCCAGCTCGGGCATGATCTGGAATTGCACAGCGCGGTGGGACGCGGCTCGCTCTTCCGGGTGCGTCTGCCTCTGGCGCCCGAGGGGCTCGTCTCCTCGCCGCAGAGCCGCCCCCTCCCCGCCTCCGCCGCGCCGCCGGAGCCCGCCGAAAGCTTCGCCGAGAGCTTCGCCGGAGGCGTCGCGCTGGTGGTGGAGAACGATCCGGCCATGCGTCATGCTCTGGCCCTCTCGCTGGAGGGGCTCGGCTTCAAGGTCTTCGCGGGCTCGGGCGCGCGGGCGGCGGTGGCGGCCATCCGGCGGATCGGGCTGAGGCCCGATCTTCTGCTCAGCGATTACCGCCTCGATCACGGCGAGACCGGCGCAAAGGCCATCCTGGAGATCCGCGCCGCCTTCCGCAGCCCGATCCCCGCGCTTCTGCTCAGCGGCGAGCGGCTGGAGGAGATCCGCGCCGAAGCGCCCGAACTCCCCGGCGACGTGGGATTCCTCGCCAAGCCCTTCGCCGAAGCCGATCTGCGCGCCCGGCTGCGGCGTCTGGCGGCGCCGCCCGGAGGCGCGGCGTGAGGCTCAGGCCGCCCGGCCTGCGGCTGAGGCTGAGTCTCGGGGCGACGGCTCTGGCGGCTCTGGCGGTCTTCGCGGCGGGGCTGGCGGTGCGGGGGCTGGCGCGCACGGAATCCCTCGCGGGCGAGGCCATCGCCGCTCAACACCGCATCGAGAGTCTGAGCAGCCTCTCGGCCCGGGTGAACGAGTGGGCCTTGCGGCGGGTGTCGGGCGTCTCGGAGGGGGCTCAGGAAGGCGCGGAGGATTTCGCCGTCGCGGCCACCTTCGCCCTGCTCGACGTCCTCCTCGACGAGGACGTCCAGGCCGCGCCCGACGCCGCCGAGCGTCTGCGCCGCGAGGGCCGCAAGATCGACCTCGCCCGGCTGCGCGGCCATTTCTCGCTTCTTGAGCGGCAATTGCGGCTCGCCGACGGAGATCCGGCCGCCAGCATGGCGGCTCTGAACCAGCATTCGCTTCAGGCGGATCCGCTGATCGCCGCCCGCATCCAGCAGGACGCCCGACGCCGGGACCGCGCCCTCGGCGACATGGAGGCCCTCAGGCTGCGGCTGCGGCGTCTGGCGCTGATTCTGGCGGCGGCGGCTCCCCTGACTCTGCTCGCGCTGCATCTGCTGCTGGTGCGTCCGCTGGGGCGCAGGCTCGCAGGCGCGGCGCGGGCGGCCGAAGGGCTCAGCCTGGCGCCCCCCGAGGGCGCGGGCGGCCATGACGAACTCGGCCTCCTCTTCGCGCGGATCCGCCAGATGCGGGCGCGTCTGGATCGCCGACAGGCGCGGCTCGCCGCCGACCGCGAGCGGCTGGAGGCCATCGTGGAGGAGCGCGGCTCCGCGCTTCGGGCGGCCAACCAGCGCCTCGAACGCGTCGACGCCGAGCGGCGCCGCTTCTTCGCCGACGTCGGCCATGAGCTGCGCACGCCTCTGACGGTGATTCTCGGCGAGGCCGAGCTTGGCCTGCGCGATCCCGATCCGCTGCGGCGCGAGAGCTTCGGCGCGATCCGCAGCCGGGCCTTGCGGCTCTATCGGCGCATCGAGGATCTGCTGCGCATCGCGCGCTCGGAGAGCGGGCGGCTGGACCTCGAGCGCGCCCCGACCGATCTCGGCGAGGCGCTGGCTCAGGCCGCCGAAGACGCCGCGCCCCTGCTGAAACGCGCAGGCGTGGGCTTGCGTCGGGAGGCTCCGGAGGGTTTGATCGTGGAGGGCGACGCGGATTGGCTGCGTCAGGTCTTCGCGGGCGTCTTCGAGAACGCCGCCAAATACGCCGGACGCGGCGCGGTCGTCACGATCTCGGGCCGTCGCGAGGGGGGGTCGGCTCTGGTCGAGATCCGCGACGACGGGCCGGGCCTGCCGCCGGAGCTTCTGGCGCGGGCCTTCGCGCGCTTCGAGCGGGCCGAACCCGAGGAAGGCCCCCCGAGGGGCGGCTTCGGGGTGGGGCTGGCTCTGGCGCGCTGGGTGACGGAGGCCCATGGCGGTTCGGTGGAGGGGTTCAGTCCGGCGGCTCCGGAGGGTCGGGGCCTGGGGCTGCGCTTCCTCCTGCCGCTCGCGGAGCGGAGGCCGGACCTGAACGCGGGCCCTGATCGGGGCCCGAATCTGGAGGAGGAGCGCGCATGACCCGGATCCTGATCGTCGAGGACGACGCCGACATCGCCTCCCTGCTGCGGCGAGGCTTCGCGGCGGAGGGCTACGACTCCGCCTGGGAGCAGGGATCCGCCGAGGCCCTCGCGCGGCTGAAGGCCGAAAGATTCGACGCCGCCGTGGTGGACATGATGCTCGGCGAGGAGAGCGGCGCCGATCTTCTGGCCGAGATGCGCCTGCGCGGCCACATGATGCCCGCCCTCGTGCTGAGCGCCCTCTCGCGGGTCGAGGACCGCGCCCAGGGGCTTCAGGCGGGGGCTCAGGACTATGTGGTCAAGCCCTTCCAGCTCAGCGAGCTGCTCGCGCGGCTGAGGGTGCAGCTTCTGCGGGCCGCGCCGAAGGTCGAATCCTTGCGCCTCGGGGATCTGCGCTACGATCCGGAGACGCGGACCGTCTCGGGCGGGGCCGGCGGACGCAAGGCCGCGCTCACCGAACGCGAAGGCGAGCTGCTGGCCTGGCTGATCGCCAACGCCGGAAAGCTGCTGACCCGCGCCGAGATCTTCGCGGCGCTCTGGTCGCCGCACGGCGGCGCGACGGAGAACGTGGTGGACGTCTATCTGGGATATCTGCGGCGCAAGCTGGCGCCGCTTTCCGATTACGGCCTCGCGCTGCGCACCCTGCGCGGACGAGGCTTCATGCTCACGCGCGACGACGAGGAGGAGGAGACGTGAAGCTCTCCCCGCAGATCAAGATGAAGACGATGATGTTCGCGGCGCTTCTGGCGCTGGGCGGCGGCGCCCTCCTGACGGCGCCTCAGGCGCAGGCGGGGCCCCTGTCGGACCTGCTGCTCGGCGAGAAGGCGCCCGAGAGCCCCCATCCGGGGCTCTGGCGCCATGAGCGCGTCACGCCCGCGCCGAAGCCCCGCGCGGGCCAGGGTCCGGAGATCGAGCCCCCCGCGCCCCTGCCGCCGCTCGACGAGCTCCTGCGCCTCTCCGCCGGGACCGACGCCGAAGGCCGCGCGCGCTTCATCCTCGCGCGCGAACCCGTCGAGGGGCGTCCGGGCGTGGAGATCGCCGAATTCGCCGCGGGCTCCGCGGGGCCGATGGCGCTCTATTTCCTGGAATCCGTGGTGCGCTCCATGGCGGAGACCTCGGGAGGCAGCCCCTTCTACATCCGCAACCGGCTGCGCGAAGGCTTCGTGGCGGCGGACCTCGGCGAGGCTCTGGCGACGGCCGCCCCCGAAGGCGAGGTCCGGGCCCACCGCGTCGAGATCCGCCCCTTCGAGAAGGATCCCAACCGCCCGCGCATGGGCGAATTCGCGGATCTGCTGCTCGTCTTCACGATCACGCCGGAGGGTCGGCTCCTCAGCCTTTCCGCCGATACCCCCTCTGCGGAAGGGGGCTATCATGAGCGCCTCACCCTGACGCCGGAGGCTCCCTGATGCGCAGATTCGCCCTCCTTTCCGCCGCTCTGGCCGCTCTGGGCGCCTCGCCCGCCGGAGCGGTCGGGACGCTCAACGATTATCCCACCGAGGCGCGGGTCGAATACGTCTTCGGCTGCATGGCCGTGAACGGGCAGACTCCGGACGCCCTGCGCCGCTGCTCCTGCTCCGTCGACGTGATCGCCGAGATCCTGCCCTATGACGACTACGTCGCCGCCGAGACCGTGCTCGGCATGCGTCTGGCGGCGGGCGAGCGGGCGACGCTCTTCCGGGGGACGCCCGCCGCGACCCATCTGGCGGCGCCTCTGCGGCGGGCTCAGGCCGAGGCGGAGATCGTCTGTTTCTGAGCGCCCCATCGCCGGACTTCGTCCGGCCTTCCTCCCTTTGGCTGAATCGCCGCCCCTTCCGGCGCGGCTTATCCTCCGGGCGAAGTCTTGTTGGGGAGGAAATCCAGATGACCTACGAGAACGTGAAGATCCATCCGGCCGTGGACAGCGGCGTCAAGCCGGGGCTGGCCAATTTCGCGGGCGGCACCCTCGAGTGCAAATGCGCCACGGACAAGGTCCAGGTCCGCGTCGACGGCCAGACCGCCCACAACCACGTCTGCGGCTGCACGAAATGCTGGAAGCCGCAGGGCGCGGTCTTCTCGCAGGTCGCGGTCGTCGGCCGCGACAAGGTGACCGTCACCGCCAACGCGCAGAAGCTCAGCGTCGTCAACGCGGCGGCGCCGATCCAGCGCCACGCCTGCACCGGCTGCGGCGCCCACATGTACGGCCGCATCGAGAACACGTCCCATCCCTTCTACGGGCTGGACTTCGTGCACACCGAGCTGTCGCAGCAGGCGGGCTGGTCTCCGGCCGAGTTCGCGGCCTTCGTCTCCTCGGTGATCGAGTCGGGCGTGGATCCCTCGCGCATGGCGGGCATCCGCGGTCGCCTCAAGGAGCTGGGCCTCGAGCCCTATGACGCGCTCTCGCCGCCGCTGATGGACGCCATCGCCACCCACACCGCCAAGGCCTCGGGCGCCCTGCCCGCCTGATCCGGCGAAGCTCGCGGGCTTCGGGGCGGCCTTCGCGCCGCTCCGGAGCCCTCCCCTTTTTTCCGGGTCCGATCCGCGCAGCCCGCTCTTGCGGGAGCCCCCTCTCCTGTGAGAGGGAGCGGAGGCCTCGGGCCGAAGCCCGGCTCCGGGGGCGGCCTTCCTTTCATCCGTCCTGAAAAGATCCGATCAGAAGACCTCCAAGGAGAAGATCATGCGTACTCGCGCCGCCGTCGCCCTCGAAGCGGGCAAGCCTCTGGAAATCATGGAAGTCAACCTCGAAGGCCCCAAGGCCGGCGAGGTCCTGGTCGAGATCAAGGCCACCGGCATCTGCCACACCGACGACTTCACCCGTTCGGGCGCCGACCCGGAAGGCATCTTCCCCTGCATCCTCGGCCATGAGGGCGCGGGCGTGGTTCTGGAGGTCGGCCCCGGCGTGACCTCGCTGAAGCCGGGCGACCACGTGATTCCGCTCTATACGCCGGAATGCCGCGAATGCCCCTCCTGCCTGAGCCGCAAGACGAATCTCTGCACGGCGATCCGCGCCACCCAGGGCAAGGGCCTGATGCCCGACGGCACCACGCGCTTCTCGATGCTCGACGGCACCCCGATCTACCACTACATGGGCTGCTCGACCTTCGCGAACCACACGGTGCTCCCGGAGATCGCCCTCGCCAAGATCCGCGACGACGCGCCCTTCGAGAAGGTCTGCTACGTCGGCTGCGGCGTGACGACGGGCGTCGGCGCGGTGATCAACACGGCCAAGGTCGAGATCGGCGCCAAGGCGGTGGTCTTCGGGCTCGGCGGCATCGGCCTGAACGTGATCCAGGGCCTGAAGCTCGCGGGCGCGAACATGATCATCGGCGTCGACATCAACGACGACCGCAAGGCCTGGGGCGAACGCTTCGGCATGACCCACTTCGTCAACCCGACGAAGATCAAGGACGACATCGTCCAGCATCTCGTCAACATGACCAAGACGCCCTTCGACCAGATCGGCGGCGCGGACTACACCTTCGACTGCACCGGCAACGTCAAGGTGATGCGTCAGGCTCTGGAGGCCTGCCATCGCGGCTGGGGCCAGTCCATCGTGATCGGCGTGGCGCCGGCCGGCGCCGAGATCCAGACCCGTCCGTTCCAGCTGGTCACGGGCCGCGTCTGGAAGGGCTCGGCCTTCGGCGGCGCCCGCGGACGCACCGACGTGCCCGAGATCGTCGAGTGGTACATGGACGGCAAGATCCAGATCGATCCGATGATCACCCACATCCTCAAGCTCGAGGACATCAACAAGGGCTTCGACCTGATGCATACCGGCGAGAGCATCCGTTCGGTGGTGGTCTACTGATGAGCCTCAGGACCATTTCCAGGAACAGCGCCTTCGGCGGCGTGCAGGGCGTCTACGCCCACGCCTCCGAGGCCACCGGCGGCGAGATGATCTTCGCGGTCTATCTGCCGCCCGCCGCTCAGGCGGGGCCGGTTCCGGCGCTGTGGTATCTCTCGGGGCTGACCTGCACCCACGAGAACGCCATGACCAAGGCCGGAGCCCAGGCCTGGGCCGCCGAACAGGGGATCGCGCTGATCTTCCCCGACACCTCGCCGCGCGGCGAGGGCGTCGCGGACGACGCCGCCTATGATCTCGGCAAGGGCGCGGGCTTCTACGTGGACGCGACCGAAAGCCCCTGGGCGCCGCATTTCAACATGTGGACCTACATCGTCAGCGAGTTGCCCGAAGTGGTCTTCGCGAATTTCCCGCTCATCCGGGAGCTTCAGGGGATCACCGGGCATTCGATGGGCGGCCATGGCGCCCTGACCCTGGCGATGACCTTCCCCGAGGTCTACCGCTCGGTTTCGGCCTTCGCGCCCATCGCCCACCCCACCGCCTCCGACTGGGGACGCAAGCAGTTCACGGCCTATCTCGGCGCCGACGAAACGCTCTGGCGGCCCCATGATTCGACCCTGCTCATGCGCGAGAAGGGCTATCCGGGCGAGATCCTCATCGACCAGGGCGGCGCGGACCAGTTCCTCGACCTGCTCAAGCCGGAGGCTCTGGCCGAGGCGGCGGCGAAGCGGCGTCAGCCGATGACCTTCCGCATCCAGGCGGGTTACGACCACAGCTATTTCTTCGTCTCCAGCTTCATGGCCGATCATGTGCGCTGGCATGCGGAGAAGCTCGCCGCGCTCTGAGCGCGCCCGCGCAGATCAGACAGGGGCCGCGCCTTCCTTCATACTTTGGGGGGAAGCGCGGCCCTTCGCCTTGACGCGGGGGAATTTACGGATTCAAATAAGAAAAGAATAAGAAGTCGCATGGACAAGCCTCTCCGGAAGGCGGGCGGCTTCACAGGCAGGAACGCTCGCGCGACCCTTCGGCTCGCGCCTCTCGGAGGGAGATCCATGACCAGATCCGCCATGCGCGCCTTCAAGGCCGCATTCCTTGGAGCCACCATCGCCGGAACGTCCTTCTTCGGCCCCGCCCTCGCGAACGACGGCCTGCTGGCGCTCCAGGACGATCCCAAGCAGTGGACCATGCAGCTCGGCGATTACGCGGGCATCCGCTATTCCGAGCTCGAAGAGATCAACGCCGCGAACGTCAAGAACCTCCAGGTCGCCTGGACCTTCTCGACCGGCGTGCTGCGCGGCCATGAGGGCTCGCCGCTGGTGGTGGGCGACGTGATGTACGTCCACACGCCCTTCCCGAACATCGTCTACGCCCTCGACCTGAACGACGACGGCCGCATCCTCTGGCGCTACACGCCCCAGCAGAATCCGGAAGTCATCGGCGTGATGTGCTGCGACACCGTCTATCGCGGCCTCGCCTACGCCGACGGCGTGCTGTTCCTGCATCAGGCCGACACCACCCTCGTGGCCCTCGACGCCAAGACCGGCGACGTGAAATGGAGCGTCGTCAACGGCGATCCCGCCAAGGGCGAGACCAACACCACCACCGTTCTGCCGGTGAAGGACAAGGTCATCGTCGGCATCTCGGGCGGCGAATACGGCGTGCGCGGCCATGTGACCGCCTACAACGTCTCCGACGGCTCGATGGCCTGGCGCGCCTACTCCACCGGCCCCGACGACGAGATGCTCGTCGATCCCGAGAAGACCACCGTCCTCGGCAAGCCCATCGGCGCGAACTCCTCGCTGGAGAGCTGGGAAGGCGATCAGTGGAAGATCGGCGGCGGCACGACCTGGGGCTGGTTCACCTATGACCCCGAAGCCGACCTCGTCTATTACGGCACCGGCAACCCCTCGACCTGGAACCCCTCGCAGCGCCCCGGCGACAACAAGTGGTCCATGACCATCATGGCCCGCGATCCCGACACCGGCGTGGCGCGCTGGTTCTACCAGAAGACCCCCCATGACGAATGGGATTACGACGGCATCAACGAGAACCTGCTCGTCGATCAGGAGATCGACGGCGTCGAGCGCAAGCTGCTCGTCAACTTCGACCGCAACGGCTTCGGCTACACCCTCGACCGTCTGACGGGCGAACTGCTCGTGGCCGAGAAATATGATCCGGCGGTGAACTGGGCCACCCATGTCGACATGGACCCCGCCTCCGCCACCTACGGCCGTCCGCAGGTCGTGGCCGAATTCTCCACCGAGCAGAACGGCGAGGACGTGAACTCGACGGGCATCTGTCCGGCGGCGCTCGGCTCCAAGGACCAGCAGCCCACCACCTTCTCGCCCAGGACCGGCCTGTTCTACGTGCCGACCAACCACGTCTGCATGGATTACGAGCCCTTCCGCGTGAGCTACACCGCCGGACAGCCCTATGTCGGCGCGACCCTCGCGATGTATCCGGCCCCCGACAGCCACGGCGGCATGGGCAACTTCATCGCCTGGGACGCCACCGAGGGCAAGATCGTCTGGTCTCTGCCGGAGCGCTTCTCGGTCTGGTCGGGCGCGATGGCCACCGCCGGCGACATCGTGTTCTACGGCACCCTTGAAGGCTATCTGAAGGCCGTGGACGCCAAGACGGGCGAAGAGCTCTACCGCTTCAAGACCCCCTCGGGCATCATCGGCAACGTCATGACCTACGAGCACAAGGGCAAGCAGTACATCGGCGTGCTCTCGGGCGTCGGCGGCTGGGCGGGCATCGGCCTGGCGGCCGGTCTGACCAACGCCAACGACGGCCTCGGCGCCGTGGGCGGCTATGCGGCGCTCTCCGACTACACGGCGCTCGGCGGACAGCTCACCGTCTTCGCGCTGCCCGCCGCCAACTAACCCGACCTGCGGATCACGATCCCTGGCGCGACGCCGCCTCCGCAAGGAGGCGGCGTCCGCATTTGTGGGGGCTCCCGACCTTCGCGCGCCGAACGCCCCCCGAAAGGCTGACTTCGCCCGGCCATGATCAGGGCTTAGCATTCGACAAAATCAGAAACTCCGGGAGGATTCGCGAATGGCTTTCAAAAGCCTCAGCTTCATGACCCCTTCGACCCGACGCGCGTCGTGGTCCGGCGCCGCTCTGGGGCTCGCCCTGGCGGGCGTTCTGGCGGCGGGCGCGGCGACGGCGGAGCAGAAGCACCGCGAGGACGTCGACGTCGCCGCCGCATCGAACGACGGCGTCCGCTATTTCAACGCCGAGGACATCCCCACCTTCAACATCAACGACAAGGGCGAAGTCGACTGGCCGACCTTCTCGGGCTTCCGGCGCTATCATGCGGAATGCCACGTCTGCCACGGCCCCGACGGCGAAGGCTCCACCTACGCCCCGGCGCTGAAGAACTCGGCGCTGAACCTCGATTACTACGCCTTCGTCGAGGTGGTCGCGAGCGGCCGGCAGGTGACCGGCGCCAGCGGCAATTCGGTGATGCCCGCCTTCGGCACCAACAAGAACGTCATGTGCTACCTCGACGACATCTACAGCTACCTGCGCGCCCGCGGCATGGACGCCCTGCCGCGCGGACGTCCCGCCAAGCGCGAGGCCAAGAGCCCCGAATTCGACGCCGCGGAAAAGGAGTGCATGGACGGATGACACGCACACCGCTCGGCAGGCTGCTTCTGGCGCTGGGCGCGACGGCGGGTCTTTGCGGACCCGCCCGGGCGCAGGTGGCCGATCTCGTCTCCGGAGACACGCTGCGGGTCTGCGCCGATCCGGCCAATTCGCCCATGTCGAACCGCGAGGAGACGGGCTTCGAGAACAGGATCGCCGATCTCGTCGCCGAGAAGCGCGGGACGCCGGTCCGCTACACCTGGTTCCCGATGGTCACCGGCTTCATCCGCCAGACGCTCCAGGCCGGACGCTGCGACGTGGTGATGGGCTACGCCCAGGGCGACGATCTGGTGCTCAACACCAATCACTATTACACCTCGACCCATGTCCTGATCACCCGCGACGCCAGCGATCTCGCCGGCGCCGAAACCTTCTCGGACCCCCGCCTCGACGGCAAGAGGATCGGCGTGGTGGCGGGATCTCCGCCCGCCACCCATCTGGCCCGACGCGGCATGATCGGCCTGGCCAGAGGCTACAACCTCGTGGTGGACCGGCGCGTCGAGAATCCCGCCGCCCAGATGCTCGACGATCTGGAGGCGGGCGAGATCGACGCGGCGATCCTCTGGGGGCCCATCGGCGGGCCGCTGGTCAAGGCCCGCGAGGGCCTGACCGCCCGGCCGCTGCTCGGCGAGACCGCGACCCCGAGGCTCTTCTACCGCATCACCATGGGCGTGCGGGCCGGAGAACTCGAATGGAAGCATGAGCTCAATTCGATCATCCGTCGCAATCAGGCCGAGATCGACCGCATCCTGATCGATGCGGGCGTCCCGATCCTCGACGATTACGGCGCGAAGCTCAAGGAGCCGCCTCAGGCCGCCCCGCGGCGCTCGGCGCCTTTCACGCCGCCCACCTGAGGAGGCGGAGCAGGCGGAGGAGCCTCCTCCTCCGCCGGAGAGATGACTTGCAACCCTGATCCGCCCGGAGAGAATGGTCCGGCTTCAGGACCATGGAGGATTCCCAGCGTGACCCTCATCTCTTCGCCAGCCAGCGGCCCGGCCGTCAGCGCGCGGGTTTCGGAGATCGTCGCGGCCAACGCCGGACGCGAAGGCCCGCTTCTGCCGATCCTTCACGAGATCCAGCAGGAATTCGGCCATGTGCCCGAAGACGCCGTGCAGGTCATCGCCGAAGGGCTGAACCTCGGGCGCGCGGAGGTCCATGGCGTGATCTCCTTCTACCACGACTTCCGCAAGCTCCCCGCCGGACGCCATGTGCTCAAGATCTGCCGCGCCGAGGCCTGCCAGTCCATGGGCTCGGAGGCTCTGGGCGAGCGGGCGCGCGCGAAGCTCGGGCTCGACTGGGGCGAGACCAGCGCCGACGGCCGCGTGACTCTGGAGCCGATCTTCTGCCTCGGGCTCTGCGCCTGCGCGCCCGCCGCCATGCTCGACGGCGAATTGCGGGCGCGGCTGGACGAGGCCTCCCTCGACGCCCTGCTGAAGGAGGCGCGCGCATGAAGCTCCATCTTCCCGCCGACGCCGCCGCCAAGGCTCTGGGCGCCGAGAAGGTCGCCGCCGCGCTGAAGGCCGAGGCGCAGAAACGCGGCATCGCGCTGGAGCTGATCCGCAACGGCTCGCGCGGCATGATCTGGCTGGAGCCTCTGCTCGAACTGGCGACGCCGCAAGGCCGCTTCGCCTTCGGCCCCATGACGCCCGAAGCCGTGTCCGCCTTCTTCGACGACCCCGCCGCCCATCCTCTGGCGCTGGGCCGCACCGAGGATCTGCCTTGGCTGAAGCGCCAGACGCGTCTGACCTTCGCCCGCTGCGGCGTGATCGACCCGCTGGACCTCGCCGATTACGAAGCTCACGAGGGCCTCGCGGGTCTGCGCCGGGCTCTGGAGATGGAGAAGCCCGCCCTCGTGCAGGAGGTGACGGAGTCGGGTCTGCGCGGACGCGGCGGCGCCGGTTTCCCCACCGGAATCAAGTGGAAGACGGTTTCGGAGGCTCCGGGGCCGAAGAAATACATCGTCTGCAACGCCGACGAAGGCGACAGCGGCACCTTCGCCGACCGCATTATCATGGAGGGCGATCCCTTCACCCTCATCGAGGGCATGATCATCGCGGGCCTGGCCACGGGCGCCGAACAGGGCTACGTCTACATCCGCTCGGAATATCCCGACGCCGTGAACGTCATGAGCAAGGCCGTGGAGATCGGGCGGGCCGCCGGATTGCTCGGGCGTTCGGTGCTGGGCTCGGAGCGCGCCTTCGACATGGAGGTGCGCGTGGGCGCCGGGGCCTATGTCTGCGGCGAGGAGACTTCGCTGCTGAATTCGCTCGAAGGCAAGCGCGGGATCGTGCGGGCCAAGCCGCCCCTCCCGGCGCTGCAAGGCTTCCTCGGGCGGCCGACGGTGGTCAACAACGTCATTTCTCTGGCGACGGTCCCGATCATCCTCGCGCGGGGCGCGCAGTTCTACAAGGATTTCGGGATCGGCCGCTCGCGCGGCACGATTCCGCTCCAGATCGCCGGGAACGTCAGATATGGCGGGTTGTTCGAAACCGCCTTCGGCCTGAGCCTCCGCGAGATCGTCGAGGACATCGGCGGCGGAACGGCCTCCGGACGCCCCGTCAAGGCGGTGCAGATCGGCGGGCCGCTCGGGGCCTATTTCCCGCAGGCGCTCTTCGAGACGCCGTTCGGCTATGAGGAATACGCCGGACAGGGCGGTCTGATCGGCCATGCGGGCCTTGTGGTCTTCGACGACCGGGCCGATATGCTCCAGATGGCCCGCTTCGCCATGGAGTTCTGCGCGGTGGAATCCTGCGGCAAATGCACCCCCTGCCGCATCGGCGCCGTGCGGGGCGTGGAGACCGTGGACCGCATCGCGCGCGGAGACCGTCGCGCGGTGGGGATTCTGAAAGACCTCTGCGAGACGATGAAATCCGGCTCCCTCTGCGCTCTGGGAGGCTTCACGCCCTATCCGGTGATGTCGGCTCTGACTCATTTCCCCGAAGATTTCGCGCGCGCTCAGGAGGCTGCGGAATGAAGGACCTCATCATCCCCGACCTGACCGACCGCGATTTCGGCACGCCCGCCTCCCGGTCCAGGAAGATGGTCACCCTGAGCGTGGACGGCTTCGACGTGACGGTCCCGGAAGGCACGAGCGTCATGCGCGCCGCCGCCGAGGCCGGAATCGCGGTGCCCAAGCTCTGCGCCACCGACAGCCTCGAGTCCTTCGGCTCCTGTCGGCTCTGCCTCGTGGAGATCGAGGGCCGCGCGGGGACTCCTGCCTCCTGCACCACGCCGGTGACGCCGGGCATGAAGGTCCACACCCAGACGGAGCGCGTGAAGCAGCTCCGCAAGGGCGTGATGGAGCTGTATATCTCCGACCATCCGCTCGACTGCCTCACCTGCTCGGCCAACGGCGATTGCGAATTGCAGGACATGGCGGGCGCCGTGGGCCTGCGCGAAGTGCGCTATGAAGCCGAAGACACCCATTTCCGCGCCCGCGCCAATGGCGGCGAGGCCAATCCGCTCTTCCTGCCCAAGGACGAGAGCAATCCCTATTTCACCTATGATCCCTCGAAATGCATCGTCTGCTCGCGCTGCGTGCGGGCCTGCGAGGAGGTTCAGGGCACTTTCGCGCTGACCATCGCGGGGCGCGGCTTCGACAGCCGGGTTTCGGCGGGCGCCGTCTTCGACGATTTCCTGTCTTCGGCCTGCGTCTCCTGCGGCGCCTGCGTGCAGGCCTGCCCGACGGCCACGCTTCAGGAAAAATCGGTCATCGAGATCGGCACGCCCGATCCCGACCGCTCGCTCATCACGACCTGCGCCTATTGCGGCGTCGGATGCAGCTTCAAGGCCGAGATGCGCGGCGACGAGCTCGTGCGCATGGTGCCCTGGAAGCATGGCAAGGCCAATCGCGGCCATAGCTGCGTCAAGGGCCGCTTCGCCTATGGCTACGCCAGCCATAAGGACCGCATCCTCAATCCGATGATCCGCGAGACCATCGACGAGCCTTGGCGCGAAGTCTCATGGGAAGAGGCCCTGAGCTTCGCCGCCAACCGCCTGCGCGGGCTTCAGGAAAAATACGGGCGTCAGTCCATCGGCGTGATCACCTCCTCGCGCTGCACCAATGAAGAAACCTATCTGGTGCAGAAGCTGACCCGCGCCGTCTTCCGCAACAACAACACCGACACCTGCGCCCGCGTCTGCCATTCCCCGACCGGCTACGGCCTCGGCCAGACCTACGGCACTTCGGCGGGCACGCAGGATTTCGACTCCGTCGAGCAGAGCGACGTCATCCTCGTGATCGGCGCCAATCCGACCGACGCCCATCCGGTCTTCGGCTCGCGCATGAAGAAGCGCCTGCGTCAGGGCGCCAAGCTCATCGTGGTGGACCCGCGCCGCACGGATCTGGTGAAGTCGCCGCATATCAAGGCGGCGCATCACCTGCCCCTGCGCCCCGGAACCAATGTGGCGGTGGTCACGGCTCTGGCCCATGTGATCGTCACGGAAGGGCTCTTCGACGAGGCCTTCATCCGCGAACGCTGCGAATGGGACGAATTCCAGGATTACGTCGAATTCGTCGCCGAGCCGCGCCATAGCCCCGAAGCCACCCAGATGCTCACGGGCGTTCCGGCCGAGGAGCTGCGCAAGGCGGCCCGGCTCTACGCCACGGGCGGCAACGCCGCCATCTACTACGGCCTCGGCGTGACGGAGCATTCCCAGGGCTCGACCACCGTCATCGGCATCGCCAATCTGGCCATGCTGACCGGCAACATCGGACGCCCCGGCGTGGGCGTGAATCCTCTGCGCGGACAGAACAACGTCCAGGGCTCCTGCGACATGGGATCCTTCCCCCATGAGCTTCCCGGCTATCGCCATGTGAAGGGCGAGGCCGCCCGCGCCGTCTATGAATCGCTCTGGGGCGTGACCATCGACCCGGAACCCGGCCTGCGCATTCCGAACATGCTCGACGCGGCGGTGGAAGGCACCTTCAAGGGCCTCTATTGCCAGGGCGAGGACATCCTTCAGTCCGATCCGGACACGCGCCATGTCTCGGCGGGTCTGGCGGCGATGGAATGCGTCATCGTGCATGACCTCTTCCTCAACGAGACGGCCAATTACGCCCATGTGTTCCTCCCCGGCTCCAGCTTCCTGGAGAAGGACGGCACCTTCACCAACGCCGAACGCCGCATCAACCGCGTGCGCAAGGTCATGTCTCCGCGCAACGGCTACGCCGACTGGGAGATCACCCAGATGCTCGCCAACGCCATGGGCGCGGGCTGGAGCTACCAGCATCCCCGCGAGATCATGGAGGAGATCGCCGTCACCACCCCGAGCTTCGCGGGCGTGAGCTACGAGAAGATCGACGCCCTCGGTTCGGTGCAGTGGCCCTGCAACGAAGAGGCGCCCGAAGGCACGCCCCTGATGCATGTCGAGGGCTTCGTGCGCGGACGCGGCAAGTTCATCCGCACGGAATACATCCCCACCGACGAGAAGACCGGGCCGCGCTATCCGCTGCTGCTGACCACGGGCCGCATCCTCTCGCAATATAACGTGGGCGCTCAGACCCGCCGCACCGACAACGTGCTGTGGCATGATCAGGATCTTCTGGAGATCCATCCTCATGACGCCGAATTGCGGGGCATCCGCGAGGGCGACTGGGTGCGTCTGGCCTCGCGGGCGGGCGAAACCTCCTTGCGGGCCAAGATCACCGACCGCGTGTCGCCGGGGGTGGTCTACACCACCTTCCATCACCCCGACACTCAGGCCAACGTCGTCACCACGGATTTCTCCGACTGGGCGACCAATTGCCCCGAATACAAGGTGACGGCGGTGCAGATCTCGCCCTCGAACGGGCCTTCGGAATGGCAGAAGGAATACAACCTTCAGGCCGAGGCCGCCCGGCGGATTCTCCCGGCGGCGGAATGATGTCCGAGGGAATTCCGAAAACCCATCGCCCCGCCGCCCGGATGATCGTCGCGGGCGGCGCGGTTTCGAGCAGCGAACGCCTCCTGCCCGAAGAGACCCCCATCGCCCTGAGCTTCAACGGCTCGACCCAGGCGGTGATGATGGCCTCTCCGCAGGATCTGGAGGATTTCGCCTATGGCTTCGCCCTCACCGAGGGCATCGCCCGCCCCGAGGAGATCGAGAGCGTCACGGTCCTGCCGACGACGCTCGGAGTGGACCTTCAGATCTGGTTGAAGGATGCGGCGGGCGAGCGCCTGACCGCACGTCGGCGGAGCATGGTCGGGCCGGTGGGCTGCGGGCTCTGCGGCATCGACAGCCTCGAAGAGGCCGCCCGCAAGCCGCGCCGCGCGCCGGATTCCGATTTCCGCATCCGTCCGGAGGAGATCCTCGCAGCCATGCAGGCCCTGCGCGCCCATCAGCCCTTGCACGACGTTACGCGGGCGGTCCATGCGGCGGGCTTCTGGGAGACGGGCGCAGGCCTGACCCTCGCGCGCGAGGACGTCGGCCGCCATAACGCCCTCGACAAGCTGGCGGGGGCTCTGGCGCGGCGCGGCCTCGGAGAGGGCGTCCCGGGGGCTCTGGTCCTGACGAGCCGCGTCTCCATCGACATGGTGCAGAAGGCGGCGGCTTTGGGCGCGCCGGTGATCCTGGCGGTCTCCGCCCCGACGGCCTCCGCCGTGGCGATGGCCGAAGAGGCGGGACTCACGCTGGCCGCCCTCGCCCGGGACGACCGCTTCGAGATCTTCGCCCATCCGCGCCGCATCCTGCTGGAGAACCCGGCCCATGTCCTCTGAAGCCTCCGACGCCCAGCATCACGCCGATCCTGCGGCGCGCCTGATCCACATGGCCAACCAGATCGCCAGGACCATGGAGACGCGGCGCGACCTCGTGCCCGCCGAAGGGCTGGCCTCGCACATCAACGACTTCTGGGAGCCCCGCATGAGGCGCAAGCTCTTCGAGCTTCTGGCCGCACAGCCGGAGGCTCTGCGCCCGCTCGTGCATGAGGCCGCGCCGCTCATCCGCAAGCCCCCGCCCGAAGGCGCCTGAGCCTTCCTGAAGCGTCCTCCCGAGGCTCCCATCTTTCATCTGGTCGCATTTTCGCGACGCGAAGCCTTCGGCTTCGCTGGAAAATGCATCGGCCTTTCATCTGGTCGCATTTTCACGACGCGAAGCCTTCGGCTTCGCTGGAAAATGCTCAGCGCCCGCGCAAAAACCCCTTCAGGAAGGCGGCGGCGTCGAAATTCTCCGCGCCGCCGCCGTAGATCGCCCGGTCGAGGCTCTCCAGACGCGCCAGACGCGCCGGACTCCGGGCCTCGCGCGCCGAGAGCCAGGCCTCCGCCGCGCCGCGCAAGGCCAGAAGATCGCCGCCGCGCGCCGCCGCCCTGAGCCGCAGCAAAGGCCCCGGCGCGAGCCTCCGGCGCAGCCGCGTCCAGGCCGCACCCAGAGCCCCCGCCTGCTCCGGGGCGTAGCTCCGCGCCAGAAGCGCCAGGCCTCCGCCCATGCCGAGCAGCAAGGCCAGAACCGTCCCCCGGCGACTGGCCGGCGAAGTCTCCCCGCCCTGGATCTGCGAGCTGGCGAAGCTGGCGTAGCCGATGGGCATGGCGGGAATCTCGATGCGGTCCATCTCGCGGGTCAGGGTGTTGAAGAAGGGAATGGGAATCGCCTTGATCACGCCGGGCTCGCCGGTTTCAGGACGAAAACTCCAGCGCCAGACCACCGTCGAGATCGGGCCTTCCGGCGTGCGCTCAAGGCGGCGCTCGGTGGGCGTGGTGAAGGTGATGAGCCATTCCTCGTCGATGGCCGGACGCGGCGGCAGCATCTCCGGCAGGACGCCCCAGGCCCGCAAGGTCACGGTGCGGGTCACGGTCTCGCCGTCCTTCAGCGCGGAGGGATCGGCGCTGAAGCTCTCCTCGGCCTCCACCCGCGAAGAGGCGAAGCGCCAGGCGGTTTCGCGTTCATAGGGCGTCAGGCCATGCATCCCATGGGGGCTGTCGATGGGCTCCTCGGGCATGGGCGAGACCGAAAGCGTCAGAGGCTGGGCCCTGACCTTCATCGGCTGACGATCTCCGGCGGCGGTGATGATCGTCAGGTCATGTTCGGCGGGCCCGAAATTCGAGAGGCCGCCATGTTTCGGAAAGATCGCCAGAGGCCGCTCGAAGGTCAGGAAGGAGCGGCCCTCGACGCGCTCCTCGCGCCAGACGTCCGGACCCAGCTGGATCCAGTCGAAATCCGCCGAGGGCGAGAGGGTCATCTTCTCCAGCGCGATCTTGCGGTCATAGACTCCGCGCAGGGTGGCGAGCACCATCTCGCCCTGAATGATCGAGGAGGAGGTGGGATGCGGAACGAAGCTCAGGGTCTTTTCGCCGAGGCCCTCCTCGGCCCGAGCGGCGGAGACGAAGAGCGCCAGGAAGAGAACAGCGCGCCTCACCATGGATCGCCTCCTTCATGGGGCACGAAGCCCAGAGAAATCCGGCGCTGGTTCTCGTCGGCCAGACGCAGACGCAGGAACTCGCCCGGATCATCGGCGAGGCCGTCCAGCCAGGCGTCGTCCGCGACGCGGCCGCCCTCGTCCAGAGGCTTGCGCAGATGCGAAAAGCTCTCGACCGGAGGCCCCGAGGGCTGCGCCACCTTCACCGCGATGCGTCCCTTGCCGTCGCTCTCGCCGACCACGACCGGAGCGTGACGCGAAACCACCGCGCGATTGTCGCGGGCCTGGGCGTCCACGGGATTGGCGAAGAGCACCGCGTCGAAATAGGCCACCGACAGCGCGTAACGCCCCGTCGCGGCCAGAGAGAGCCCCCGGTTGTAGGTCGAGCTGCGCCCGGCCTCCGCGAAGGCGCGATCGGCGGCGGCGTAGTCTCCCGCCTGATAGAGCGCCGCGCCGCGCGTCGCCGGATCGGAGATCAGCTTCGCCGCCAAACCCGGCGCCCCGAGGACCAGAGCCAGCTTTCCGGCGCCCGCCGCGCCGCCCGCCGCCAGAGCCGCCGTCCCCGCCAGAGCCAGCCAGAGCCGCAAACGCCTCATGACGCGTCCCTCCCCCTGCGGATCGGAGCCTCGCGCCGGAAGAGGATCAGCGCGAAAGGCAGAGCCGCCAGCAGAATCCAGCGCCCGAAATCCTCGAAGGCCTGAGGCGCCAGCGGACTCCGCGCCAGGACGCCCCGTCGCGCCCGGGAAATCGCCTCCATCGCGGCGCCGGGATCGCGCGCCGGAGCGAAGCCGCCGCCGCCCGCCGCCGCCAGACGCCGCAAGGCCTCGGGATCGGCGGGGGGCGCGCCTTCGGGCGGCGGGCGGTCCAGACCCAGAGCCCAGACCCGCGCGCCCTCGGCCTTGAGCCGCGCGGCCTCCTCCTCGGCGTGGAGGCCGATCCCCGCCCCGTCGCTGATGAAGACGACGTCCGCGCCCAGAAGTCCCGGACGCGTCGCCGCCCCCGCCTCGCCGAAGAGCGCTCGCGCCTGATTCAACGCGAAATCCGGACGGCTGCCGGTCACGGGCATGGTGTCGGGGCCCAGAGCGCCGATGAGGGTTTCGAGCGCAGCGGCGTCGGTGGTGGGGGCGCTGGCCAGATAGGCGTCGGCGGCGTAGAGGATCAGGCCGACAGGGCGGCCCTCGGCGCGGCCGAGGATCCAGGCGGCGGCGGCCTGGGCGTCGGCGAGGTTTTCGCCGCGCGCCACCGAAGGCGAGAGGTCGAAGGCGATGAGGATCGGGTCCACGCGCTCATAGCTCGTTTCGGACAGCCGCAGCCGCGCCGGACCGCTCAGCGCGAGGGCGGTCAGAGCCGCCGCCGCGAGAGGCGCCAGAACCGCGAGGTCGCGGCCTCCGGGGGCGAAGCGGCCCATCTCCTGGAGCTTCGCGCGGACCTCCGGCGCGAGGAGGGCGGCCCAGGCCCCCGCGCGACGCCTGCGCCAGATCCAGAAGCCCGCCGCCGCCAGCAGGGGAATCGCCGCCAGCCACCAGGGCCTCAGCCAGAGAAGATCGCCGGTCATCGCCGCGCCTCCCGCAAGATCCCCAGCCCCAGAGCCGCCAGGAAAGCCGCCAGGGCGGGCCAGATCCAGAGCGGCCGCGCCGCCGTCACCGGCGGGCGTCCGGAGGGATTGGGCTCCAGCCGGTCCAGCTCCTCGGCCATGGCTTCGAGATCCTCCATGCCGCGCACGCGCCAGGTGCGCCCGCCGCTCTCCTCGGCGATGAGACGCAGGGCGGCGGAATCCACGGCGTCGCGGGAGGCGGGGCGGGTCTCCAGATCCTCCGGCCCGAGGGCGATGGTGTGGATGCGCACGCCGTGGCTCGCCGCCAGAGCCGCCACCTGCTCCGCCTCGATGCGACGGCTGGTGTCGCGCCCGTCGGAGAGCAGCACCACGACGCGGCTCGGCGAATCGGAGGCCACCGCCCGTTTCAGCGCCAGCCCGAGCCCTTCGGAGAGCGCCGTGGCGCGTCCGGCGAAACCGATCTGGGCCTCCTCCACCGCCTGACGCACCGCCGCGAGGTCATGGGTCAGAGGCGCCGCCACGAAGGCCCGATCCGCGAAGAGCGTCAGCCCGACGCGGTCTCCGCGCCGCCGCTCGACGAAATTCGCGGCCACGCGCTTGACCGCCTCCAGCCGCGAGACGCGTTCGCCGTCGAGGTCGAAATCCTCGATCAGCATGCTGCCGGAGAGATCCAGCGCGAGCATGATGTCGCGGCCCGAGGCGCTGACGTCGGGCGCCGTCTCCAGACGCTGCGGCCCCGCCAGAGCCAGAACCAGCCCCAGCCACAGCAGGATCCGGAGCGCCAGAGCCCCCCTTCCGCCCTCGCCCGCCGGACCTGAGGGCCGCGCCGCCGAGGCCAGCCTCTCGGGCAGCTCCAGAGCTCCCGCCGTCGCCGCGCGGGGCGGCGCCCAGCGCCAGACCGCCCAGGCCAGAGGCGCCAGCAGCAAGGCCCAGGGCGTCGAGAAGGCGAGATCTGCGGTCATGGCGGCGCCTTCTTCCTCAGGGCGCGCAGGGCCGCTTCGAGACGATCCGCCAGAGCCGCGCGCTCCGAGGCTCCGGCGGGGGCGTAGAGCGCCGCGCGCAGATCCTCGGGCGGCGTCCGGTCGAGGCTGCGGGCGATCTCCATCAGCCCGAGAATCCGCGTCTCGGCGGGGGCGTCGCGCAGGGCCGCCAGACGATCCTCCAGACGCGCCCGCCGCCTGAGCTTCAGCCAGGGCCGCGCGATCTCGAAGAGCAGCAGCGCCGCCAGAATCCCCAGTCCGAAGGCCGTGGCGATCTCCGGCCAGCCGAGCCCCGCGAAGGCCTCCGGCAGGCGCGGCGGATGCAGGTCGCGGACAGGATCAAGCGGCTCCATCGGGGCCTCCGATCTCGGAGACTTGCAGCCCCTGGCGCTCCAGAGAGCCTTTCAGCGCGGCCAGACGCGCCGGAAGCCCGTCGAAGCGCCCGAATCCCGCTTCTCCCGCCTCATCGAGATAAGGCAGCACCCCCGCAGGCGGCGCGCGCTCGAACTCCTCCGTCGCGAGCAGAACCCGCAAGGGCCCCCGCCGCCGGATCTCGCCGAAGGCCGCGTCGAGGCTCGCGCCGGGGCGGTCGAAGGCGCTGGCGAGCAGCAGGCTCGCGCCCCGGGGCGCCAGACGCGCCGCCCGCAGAAGATCCGGCGCCAGCTCGCGCGGCTGCGGATCCTCCATGAGCGCCGCCGCCGCCAGAGCCGAAGCATGGGCCCGCTCCAGGAATCCCGCGACCAGAGCCGCCCCGCGCGCCCGTCCCGCCGGAGCCCGCCAGAGCAGCCCCGCTTCGGTGAGCGCCGCCGCCGCGACCGTTCCGCCTTCCTCCAGAGCGCGCCAGGCCTCGACCATCAGCGCCTCGGCGGCGGCCACGGAGCGGAAACGCGCCACGCCCCAGAGCATCGGCCGCCGGAAATCCGCGATGAGGGTCAGGGCGCGGTCGCGGTCCTCATGGAAGGCGCGGACCTGCGGCGCGCCGCTGCGGGCGGTGGCGGCGGCGTCGATCCAGCGGGGGTCGTCGCCCTCGACGTAAGGCCGGAGCTCGCGGATCTCGTGGCCCTGTCCGCGCGGACGGGCGGGCGCGCTCCCCGGACGCCGCGCCAGAGCCGGAGCCTCGCGGCGCCCCGCCAGAGCCCGCCCCCTCAGCGCCATGAGCGCCTCGGCGGAGACCTCAGTAAGGCCGGACATGGGCCAGCAGCCGCGCGACGATCTCGCGGGAATCCACCCCCTCCGCGGAGGCGCGCCAGCTCGGGATGAGCCGATGGGCCAGAGCGTCGGGCGCGAGGGCCTCCACATCCTCGGGCAGGGCGTGGGCGCGGCCATGCAGCAGAGCCCGCGCCCGCGCCGCCGCCGCCAGAGCCAGAGTCCCGCGCGGCGAAACCGCATGGGCGATCAGCCCCTCCAGAGGCCCGCCCTCGGTTTCGCGGGCGCCCATGGTCAGGCGCACGATGTAATCCTTGAGCGGCGGCGCCAGATGCACGCGAGCCGCCGCCGCTCTGGCCGCGCGGATCTCCCCGGCGGTCAGACGCAGGGGCGGCGGCGCAGGTTGGTCGGCGCGGGTCTCGGTCTCCACGAGGTCGAGAATCGCCCTTTCGGCCTCGGCGCCGGGCAGACCCAGCTTCACATGCAGCAAGAAGCGGTCGAGCTGCGCTTCGGGCAGGGGAAAGGTGCCTTCATGCTCGATGGAGTTCTGGGTGGCGGCCACCATGAAGGGATCGGGCAGGCGCCGCGTGACGCCGCCCGCCGTGACCTGGCTTTCGGCCATGGCCTCCAGCAGGGCGGATTGCGTCTTGGGCGGGGCGCGGTTGATCTCGTCCACCAGAAGGAGGGAGTGGAACAAGGGCCCCTGGACGAAGTCGAATTCCTCGCTGGCGCGGCGGAAGACCTGGGCGCCGATCAGATCGGAGGGCATGAGGTCGGGGGTGCATTGCACGCGGGCGAAGCCTCCGGCCTCTCCCGCCTCCGCGCCCAGATCCAGCCCTTCGGCGAGGCGGCGCACGGCGCGGGTCTTGGCGAGGCCCGGCGGCCCCTCGATCAGCACATGCCCGCCCGCCAGAAGCGCGATCATCAGGCGCTCGACGAGATGTTCGTGTCCGACGAGGCCTTCGCGAATCCATGCGGCCAGCCGCGCCGGAGCCTCGGCGGCGGCGGGCGCCTTCACGGCGTCCGTGGCGGCGTCCATGGGGTTCCTCCCGAAATTTCTTCACGACGGGCGTTCTGCGGCCCTTTGTCCCGGCATCCTGGCGCCGTCCTGCGCCGGGCGCCACCCGCCGCGCGTCCGGGCCGCATCAACCTTAAGAAGGAGACAAGAAAACGGGCGTCGGAGCCGTTTCTCGCGCCTCCTTGCGCAGGAAAGCGCCGGATTTCCCACAACCGCTAGCGCATCCTTTACGAAGATGAGGCGATTCTGACTCCGCGCCGAAGATCACGGCCCCGCGACGCGCTGAGGAAGATCGACCATGACCGACAGGAAACCGCCGCGCGGGCGACGCGAAAAACCGAGGGAGACGCTCCGGACTCCGGGAAGCGCGAAGCCCCGCGCCGCCCGGACCAGGCCCCGGCGCAAGCGGCGCGACCCGCTGTTCTGGGCGCAGATCGGCGCCGCCTGCGCCTTCGTCTGCCTCGCTTCGGGCGCGCTGTTTCTGGCGGCGAAGCCGCGCGGCGAGTCGCCTGGGGCGGCGCTCGCGGAGGATCTGGCCACGGGCTCCATTCCCGCCTCGGCCCCGCGCCTGAGCCTCCGCGCTTCGGAGGAGCTGCTCGGGACGCATTTCGCCGCGATCTCGGGCGGCGCGAATCTCCAGCGCCAGATGCTCGACGCGCTCCGGACCGAGGCCGAAGGCGGTCAGGACGCCCTGTTGAAGGCGGCGGTCCGCCGCGCCGAGACGGGCGATTTCGCCGCCCTCTCGGCTCTGGCGGAGGCGGCCTACGAAGCCGCCCCCGAAGACAGCCCCGAATCCCGCGAGGCCGCCCTGATCCTCGGCGCGCTGATCTTCCCCGACGGCGATCCCGAACGCGGCGCGGCCCTGCTCCAGGAGGCCGCCGAACAGACGGAGGCCGAGGTCTGGCCCTGGCTTCTTCTGGCGCGGGCTCAGGCGCATCTGGGGCGCGGCCCCGAGGCCCTCGCCGCCCTGACCCGCGCCGAAGAGGCCGCCCGCACCGATTCCGGACGCCTCGCGGCGGTCGAAGGGCGTCTGGGGCTCGGGGCTCTGGCCGGAGAGCCCGCCGAACTGCGCCTGCTGGCCGGGGAGGCGCTCGACCGCGCCGCCGGAATGGCCGCGCAGAAGCCCGCCGATCCTCAGGCTCAGCGCGGCCTGCTCCTCGCGACCCTCCGGCTGGGCGACGCCGCCGCCAGAGCCGGAGAAGCCGCCGAAGCCGAAGCCGTCTACGAGCGCGCCCTCAGGCTGGCCCGCAATCTGGGAGAAGCCCACCCCGCCCATCTCCCGCTTCAGCGCGATCTCGGCCAGGTCCAGACCCGGCTCGGGCGCATGGCGGAGCTGCGGGGCGATCTCGTCGAGGCCCGCAAGCGCCACGAGGCCCGGGTGACCGTCGCCCGGAGGCTCGCGCAGGCCGCGCCCGACAGCCTGCGGGAAAGGCTGGAGCTGGCCTTCTCCCTGGAGCTGCTGGCGGATCTGGCGGTGGCGCTGGATTATCCCACCGTGGCGCGTCGGCAATTCGCGGAGGCCGCCGGGATCCTCGAAGACATGGCCGGCGCCGCGCCCTCCGATTCGGCGCGCAGCCTGAGCGGCCTGCACCGGAAGATCGGGAATCTGGCCCTCGCCGAGGGAGATCTCCCCGAGGCCCGCAGGCGCTTCGAGGCGGGGCTGGATCTGACGCGGCGTCTGAACGCCGCCGATCCCGATTCGCCTGCGGCTCTGGGCGCCCTCGGCGCCGTGGTGAAGCGGCTGGGCGAACTGGCCGTGGCCGAAGGCGACCTCTCCGAAGCCGGACGCCGCTTCCGGGAGGGCGTCGATCTGGACGAACGCCTCGCCCGGAGCGGGCCGGAGCGTCAGGACGCCGCCGTCGAAGCCGTCTCCGGATTGCTGCGCCTCGCCCAGATCGAGCCCGACAAGGCCCGCGGCCATTACCTGCGGGCGCGCGAGATCCTGCGGCCTCTCGCGGCGCAGAAGCGCCTGTCGCCCCTGCAGGAGCGCAGCCTCGCCGCCATCGAGCGGCTGCTCGCGGGCGGCCCGCCCTCCTGAGGCCGCCCCCCGACCCGATTCGGAGCCTCCGCAGGGCGGCCCTGCGCCCGAGAGGCCGCCAGGCGTCTCCGGGAGCCTGAATCGGGCGAAAATCTTTCCTCCAGCCCCCAATAGGCTCTATGGCGGGCTTGACCTCGACCGGACGCGCCGGATGTATAGGCGTCATGCGTCCGGCGGCCTCCGCCCTCGTCTTCCCGTCGCGCCCCGGCGCCGGAGCCTCCTTCGGGGGTCCGGTCCTCCCGCGCGCGCCGGGAGATCGCGGATTCGGGGCGTCGTCTCGTGCGAAAATCGACCTCCGCATCGCGGCGGAGCGACTGGGGGATCAGAAATGCAGAGGAAGACCTCATGAAGATCGGGGCGCCGAAGGAGAGCTTTGCGGGCGAATCGCGCGTGGCGATGACGCCCGACAGCGCCTTGCAGCTTCAGAAGCTGGGCTATGAATGCCTGATCGAATCG
Source organism: Neomegalonema sp. (assembly GCF_028688855.1). GTDB lineage: Bacteria > Pseudomonadota > Alphaproteobacteria > Rhodobacterales > Rhodobacteraceae > Neomegalonema. The sequence goes on from NZ_JAQTXI010000002.1 coordinate 78,939, forward strand.
GGCGCGGGCGCGAAGGCCGGATTCTCCGATGCGGCTTATGAGAAGGCGGGCGTGCGCGTGGTCTCCGCGGCGGCGGAGCTCTACGCTCAGGCCGATGTCGTGGCGAAAGTGCGCCCCCCGACTCCGGAGGAGCTGAAGCTCACCCGCAAGGGACAGCTTCTGATCTCCTTCTTCTATCCGGCCCAGAACAAGGAGCTTCTGGAGCAGGCGAAGGAGATCGGGACCAGCGTCATCGCCATGGACATGGTGCCGCGCATCTCGCGCGCCCAGAAGATGGACGCCCTCTCCTCCATGGCCAACATCGCGGGTTATCGCGCGGTGATCGAGGCGGGCGCCAATTTCGGCCGCTTCTTCACCGGCCAGGTCACGGCGGCGGGCAAGGTGCCTCCGGCGAAGGTGCTGGTGGTGGGCGCGGGCGTGGCGGGTCTGGCGGCCATCGGCGCGGCGACTTCGCTGGGCGCCATCGTCTACGCCTTCGACGTGCGGCCCGAAGTGGCCGAGCAGATCGAGTCGATGGGCGCGGAGTTCGTCTATCTCGACTTCGCCGAGAGCCAGACCGACGGCGCCGCCACCGGCGGATACGCCGCGCCCTCCTCTCCGGAGTTCCGCGCGGCCCAGCTCAAGAAGTTCCGCGAGCTGGCCCCGGAGATGGACATCGTCATCACCACCGCGCTGATCCCCGGCCGCGACGCTCCGAAGCTCTGGCTGAAGGACATGGTCGAGGCGATGAAGCCGGGCTCGGTGATCGTGGACCTCGCCGCCGAGCGCGGCGGCAACTGCGATCTGACGGTTCCGGATCAGAAGATCGTCAGCGACAACGGCGTGACCGTGGTCGGCTACACCGACTTCCCGAGCCGCATGGCCTCTCAGGCCTCCAGCCTTTATTCGACGAACATCCGCCACATGATGTCCGATCTGACGCCCGGCAAGGACGGCCAGGTCGTGCAGAACATGGAGGACGACGTCATCCGCGGCGCCACCGTGACTCATGACGGCGCGATCACCTTCCCGCCGCCGCCGCCGAAGATTCAGGCCATCGCCGCGCAGAAGCCCAAGGAGAAGCCCAAGGAGCTGACCCATGAGGAGAAGCGCGCCCTCGAGGTCGCGACCTTCAAGAAGAGCACGCGCAATCAGGTCGGCCTGCTGGCGGCCATGGCGGGCTTCCTGCTGATCCTCGGGAGCTTCGCTCCGGCGAGCTTCATGCAACACATGATCGTCTTCGCTCTGGCGGTCTTCGTGGGCTTCCAGGTGATCTGGAACGTCGCCCATTCGCTGCATACGCCGCTCATGGCGGTGACCAACGCGATCTCCTCCATCGTGATCGTCGGCGCGATCCTCCAGATCGGCTCGGACGTCTCGCTCGTGAAGATCCTTGCGGCTCTGGCCGTGCTCATGACCGCCGTGAACATCGTCGGCGGCTTCATGGTCACGCGCCGGATGCTCGCCATGTTCCAGAAGTCGTAAGGGGGCGGGAATGTCTTTGGGATTGGTTTCAGCCGCCTATGTCGTGGCGGCGGTGCTGTTCGTCCTCTCGCTGGGCGGACTTTCGAATCAGGAAAGCGCCAAGCGCGCGGTCTGGTATGGCGTGGTCGGCATGGCGCTGGCCTTCTTCGCCACCCTGCTGACGCCGGGAGTCGGCGGCGCCTGGCTGGTGCTGCTCATGGCGGTTCCGGGCGCCGTCGGCGGCGCGATGCTCGCCAAGCGTGTCGGCATGACCGAGATGCCCCAGCTCGTGGCGGCCATGCATTCGCTGGTGGGCCTCGCGGCGGTGTTCATCGCGCTCAACGCCGAGATGGAGGCGCGCCATGTCGCGGGCCTCGGCGCCGAGGCGCGCGCGGCTCTCACCGGCTTCGCGGGCGTGCTGGCCCACAAGAGCGGCGTCGAGCTGAACATCATGAAGGTCGAGGTCTTCCTCGGCGTCTTCATCGGCGCGATCACCTTCACAGGTTCGGTCATCGCCTTCGGCAAGCTCGCGGGCAAGGTCGACGGCAAGCCGAAGCAGCTTCCGGGCGGCCACATGCTCAACGCGGGCGCTCTGGCGCTCTGCGTGATCCTCGGGATCATGTATCTTTCGGGCGCGGGCCTCTGGACCGTGATCCTGACCGCCGTGATCGCGGGCTTCATCGGCTGGCACCTGATCATGGGCATCGGCGGCGCCGACATGCCCGTGGTGGTCTCGATGCTCAACAGCTATTCGGGCTGGGCGGCGGCGGCCATCGGCTTCACGCTCGGCAACGACCTGCTGATCGTGGTGGGCGCTCTGGTGGGCTCTTCGGGCGCGATCCTGAGCTACATCATGTGCAAGGCCATGAACCGGTCCTTCGTTTCGGTGATCCTCGGCGGCTTCGGCGGGACCAAGGGCCCCGCCATGGAGATCACCGGCGAACAGATCGCCATCGACGCCGACGGCGTGGCGGCGGCTCTGAACGACGCCGACAGCATCATCATCGTGCCGGGCTACGGCATGGCGGTGGCTCAGGCGCAGCAGTCGGTCTCCGAGCTGACCAAGCGTCTGCGCGCCAAGGGCAAGACCGTGCGCTTCGGCATCCATCCGGTGGCGGGGCGTCTGCCGGGCCACATGAACGTGCTGCTCGCCGAGGCCAAGGTCCCCTACGACATCGTTCTGGAGATGGACGAGATCAACGACGACTTCCCGCAGACGGACGTCGCCATCGTCATCGGCTCCAACGACGTGGTGAACCCCGCCGCGCAGGAGGACCCGAATTCGCCCATCGCCGGAATGCCCGTGCTCGAAGTCTGGAAGGCCAAGCAGGTCTTCGTCAGCAAGCGCGGCGCCGGAACGGGCTATTCGGGCATCGAGAACCCGCTGTTCTACAAGGACAACACGCGGATGTTCTATGGCGACGCCAAGAAGTCCATCGACGAGCTCCTGCCGAAGATCGCCTGATCCTTCCGCCCGGGACATGAGAAAAGGCCCGGAGGGAAACCTCCGGGCCTTTTGCATGTCGGATCGCCTCAAGCGGGCTTCAGCCATTCCCGCAGGATCTCTTCGTCGCCGGGCGTCAGGGCATGCCCGAAGGCGGCCTGCCGAAGCTCCGCCGAGGCCCCCGCCCGCCTCAGAGCCTCCGCCAGAGGCTCCGCGGAGGGATCGCTCGCGCCGGTCAGCAGAAGCGCTTCGGCAGGCGCGGGCGCCGCGCCGGGATCGGCCTCAAGCACCATCTGCGGACGCAGAAGCGCCGCCCGACGGATCGCGCCCGGATGCAGCAGCATGGCCGCGCCCAGGATGTTCGCGCCATTGGACCAGCCCAGAACCGCCACGCGCTCCGGATCCAGCCCATAGGCCCGTTGCGCCTCCTCCAGCGTCCAGACCAGAGCCTCAGCCTCGGCGCGGAGGTCGGCCTGATCGAAGAGCCGCCCCGGCAGACGCCGGAACCAGCGATGGCTTCCCTCCTCCGTGCTGCGGCCCCGCAGCCCGAGCAGCGTGGCGCGCGGCGCGACCCGCGCGGCGAAGGGCATCAGATCCGCCTCCATCCCCGCCGAGCCATGCAGCAGGATCAGCGTCGAGCCGTCGGGCTCCGCGCCTTCGGGATCGCGGAAACGATGCACGAAGGGCAGATCCCGTCGAGGCCGCCGCGGCTCGCCGGGCAGGGCGAATTGCGGCAGCATCGCCGCCAGATCCTCGACGCCTGCGGCGCGGGGCGGGAAGAACAGCTGCGTCCCGAGGCTCTCCTCCGGCTCGTCGAGCAGGAAGCCCGGCCCGTCGGAGGCGCATTCGATCAGGGAGCCGCCCGGCTCGCGGACATAGAAGGAGAAGAAATATTGCCGGTCGCGAAGGGAGGTCTCCGCGCCTTCCGCCGCGAACTCCGCCGCCAGAGCCCGCACGGCGGCTTCGTCCGGCGCGCGGAAGGCGACGTGATCCGCCGCCCCCGTCCCCGCCACGCCCGGATAGAAGCCGGTGGCGTCGCGGACGTCCAGAGCGTCGGTCTCCGAGATCATCCGCTGAATCGCGCCCTCGCGCGGCCCCGCCCGATAGCCGAAGCGCGCCACGAAAGCGGCGGTCTCCTCGGGCTTTTCGGTCAGCAGGGTCACGGCCCGGATGCGGATCGGCTCCGGCGCCGCGCCTTCCGGCGCCTCCACGCCCACCAGCTTGACGATCACGCCGTCCGGATCCTTCAGGCGCAAGACCGTCTCGCCGAATTCGCGGCCCGGACTTTCATGCGGAACGCGATGCTCCATGGCCCGCGTCAGCCAATGGCCGAGGCTCTCCTTCGGCACGGAGAGCGCCACCTCGCCCACCTGGCCATGTCCGGCGCGGCCCGAGGCGCCGTCCTCCCAGACGAGGAAGGTCAGCAGCGTCCCCGGCGAGCCTGTGCGGTCGCCGTAGAACAGATGCAGCTGAGTCGGGTCGGCGTAGCCGCCCGTCCGCTTGACGAGGCGAAGGCCCAGAAATCCGACGTAGAAATCCACATTGGCCTGAACCCGCCGCGTCACCAGCGTGACGTGATGAATCCCGCTGGTCACTTCGCGGCTTCCCGCGCGAGGACCGTCTTCACCTTCTCGTCGGCGGCGAGGCGGTCATGCAGCGCCATGACGTTCGGATAGGCGCCCATGCCCTCGGGCAGCTTGGCCCGGCCCCAACGGATCATCGGGAAGGCGTAGGCGTCCATGACCGAACGGCCCTCAAGGATCCATTCGCGGCCCTGAAGATGGGCGTCGAGGATCTTGAAGCGCTTGCGCACCAGATCAAGCCCCGCCGCGCGGGTCGCGGCGAGCCCCGCCTCGGAGCGATCCGTGGTGTAGCGGTCGGGCATGAAGACCGGGTAGAAGGAGGGATGCAGATCCCCCGTGAAGAAGCTCGACCAGCGGTGAGCCTCGGCCGCCGCGCGCAGGCCCTCGCCGCCCGCAAGCTTCGCCTCGGGATGCCTGGCCGCCAGATATTCGAGGATCGCGCCCGCCTGAGTCAGAATCCAGCCGTCCTCCTCCTTGAGCGCGGGCACGGCGCCCGAAGGATTCACGGCGACGAGCTCCGGCGAGCCATAGGTCACCCGATGCGCCTCATAGGGCGCGCCGATCCACTCCAGCGCGATATGCGGCGCGAGGGAGCAGGCGCCGGGCGCGTAAAACAACGTGGTCATGGGGATTTCCTCCGGATTCGGTTTTGTCGTCAGGGATATGGGAAAGCTTATGCGGCTTTCTCCAGAGGCGGACAACCCGAAGCCGAGAAACAGTCAGATTCGGACCGGCCCCTTGAACAGGAAAAGCCCGCCCCGGCGCTCCGGAGCGGGCTTTCTGAAATCTCCTGCGGGAAGGGTCAGGCGGCGGCTCTGGCCGCCTGAGCCTCGACCATGTCCACGATCTCGCTCATGATCCTGGTGAGGTCGAAGTCCTTGGGCGTATAGACGCGCGTCACGCCGGATTTCAGCAGAAGCTCGGCGTCGGAATCGGGGATGATGCCGCCCACGATCACGATGACGTCGTTCATCTCCAGAGCCTTCATGCGCTCCAGCACCTCCTCGACGAGCGCCAGATGCGAGCCCGAGAGAATCGAGAGCCCCACCACATGCACGCTCTCTTCGAGCGCCGAGTTGACGATCTGGGCGGGGGTCAGGCGGATGCCTTCATAGACGACTTCGAAGCCGCAATCCCGGCCGCGCACCGCGATCTGTTCGGCGCCGTTGGAATGGCCGTCGAGGCCCGGCTTGCCGACCAGCATCTTGATGCGCCGTCCGAGCGCGCCCGAAACCTCCTCCACGCGCTGACGCACGGCCTTCATGCGCACGAGATCGGTGGTGGGGGCCGAGGAGGCCGCAGAAACGCCCGTGGGCGCGCGGAACTCGCCGAAGATCTCGCGGAGCGCTCCGCCCCATTCGCCCGTCGTGGCGCCCGCCCGCGCCGCGATGATCGAAGGCGGCATGACGTTGCGGCCTTCCTTCGCCGCGGCCTTCAGCTCGGCGAGGGCGGCCTGGACGGCCTTCTCGTCGCGCTGGGCGCGCCAGGCCTTGAGCGAGGCGATCTGTTCGGCCTCCACCGCCGGATCCACCACGAGGATGGCGCCGTCTCCGCCCGAAAGCGGCGAGGGCTCGCCGGAAGTGTACTTGTTCACGCCCACGACGATCTGTTCGCCGGATTCGATCCGCGCCAGACGCGCCGCGTTCGATTCCACCAGGCGCCGCTTCATGTAATCCAGAGCGTTGAGCGCGCCGCCCATCTCCTCGATGCGGGCCAGCTCCTCGCGGGCGCCGGTCTTCAGCTCCTCGACCCTGGCGGCCACCACCGGCGAGCCGTCGAAGAGATCGCCATATTCGAGGAGATCCGTCTCGAAGGCGAGGATCTGCTGCATGCGCAGAGACCATTGCTGATCCCAGGGACGCGGCAGGCCCAGAGCCTCGTTCCAGGCGGGAAGCTGGAGGGCGCGGGCGCGGGCGTTCTTGGAGATCGTCACCGCGAGGGCCTCGATGAGGATGCGGTAGACGTTGTTCTCGGGCTGCTGCTCGGTCAGGCCGAGGCTGTTGACCTGCACGCCGTAACGGAAACGCCGCAGCCTTTCGTCCGTGACGCCATAGCGGGTTTCGGCGATCTCCTCCCAGAGTTCGCTGAAGGCGCGCATCTTGCACATCTCGGTGATGAAGCGCATCCCGGCGTTCACGAAGAAGGAGAGCCGCCCGAGGATCTGACCCAGGGTCTCGGCGGGGATCTCCTTGCGGGCCTTCAGCGAATCCAGAACCGCGATGGCCGTCGCCAGAGCATAGGCGAGCTCCTGTTCGGGCGTCGCGCCCGCCTCCTGGAGGTGATAGGAGCAGACGTTCATGGGGTTCCATTTCGGAACCTCGGTGAGGGTGTAGGCGGCGACGTCGCCCACCAGCCGGATCGAGGGAACCGGCGGATAGACATAGGCGCCGCGCGAGAGATATTCCTTGATCAGGTCGTTCTGGGTGGTGCCCTGAAGGCTCTTCGGATCGACGCCCTGAGCCTCCGCCGTGGCGATGTAGAGCGCGAGCAGCCAGGGGGCCGTCGCGTTGATCGTCATGGAGGTGTTCATGCGGTCGAGCGGAATCCCGTCGAGCAGGGCCTTCATGTCGCCCAGATGGCTGACCGGAACGCCCACCTTGCCCACTTCGCCGCGCGCCAGAGGATCGTCGGAATCATAGCCGGTCTGGGTCGGCAGGTCGAAGGCGATGGAGAGGCCCGTCTGACCCTTCGCCAGATTGCTGCGATACAACGCGTTGGACTTCGCCGCCGTGGAGTGGCCGGCGTAGGTGCGCATGAGCCAGGGCGCGTCGCGGGTGGCGGTCGGCTTGGGAGCGGCGTCGGACATGGACTCGGATTCCAGAATTGGCGCGAGGGCGCGGCCTCGCGCGGCATGGGGTCTGGCGCGACTATACCCATCCTTCGCCGCAGCGCAAAAGCAATATTAAGTCTCAAGCGGGCCTCAGGACGAAGGGATGATGCGCAAATCGCCGAATCAGACCCGAAAGGCCTTGCGCGCGCCCCTCCTCTGCGCCTCCGCCCCGATCCCGACCGGAGAGGCCGCCCCGATCCTCCGCCTCTCCCTTGCGCGCCCCGAGCGACGAAAGGCCTCAGAGCCCTCTGCGCCTCCCTTGCGCCGCAGCGAAGGTTTGACATTCCCTGCGTCAGGGCGCATGTTGCCCATGCGCCGCAGTCCAATGACCTGCGAGGCGCCATTTCAAGATGAGTTTAAGCGGTCAATGACGTTTGACGAACTGAATCTGCCTCCTCCGCTCCTTCAGGCCATCGCGGATGCGGGCTACAAGGAGCCGACGCCCATTCAGGCCGAGGCCATCCCGCATGCGCTGGCGGGCCGGGACGTCCTCGGCATCGCGCAGACGGGCACCGGCAAGACGGCCTCCTTCACCCTGCCGATGATCGCCCGTCTGGCTCAGGGCCGCGCCAAGGCGCGCATGCCGCGTTCGCTGATCCTCGCGCCGACGCGCGAACTGGCCGCCCAGGTGGCCGAGAACTTCGAGACCTACGGCAAGCATTACAAGCTCACCATGGCCCTGCTGATCGGCGGCGTGTCCTTCAACGAGCAGGACAAGCTGATCGACCGCGGCGTGGACGTGCTGATCGCCACGCCCGGACGCCTGCTGGACCACGTCGAGCGCGGCAAGCTCATGCTGACCGGCGTGCAGATCATGGTCGTGGACGAAGCCGACCGCATGCTGGACATGGGCTTCATCCCCGACATCGAGCGCATCTTCAAGCTCACGCCCTTCACGCGCCAGACGCTGTTCTTCTCGGCCACCATGCCGCCGGAGATCGTCAAGCTGACGAGCGAGTTCCTCCAGGCGCCGGTGCGGGTCGAGGTGGCGCGTCCCGCCACCACCGCCGAGACCGTGACCCAGGGGCTGCGTTCCGTCGAGGGCGGCGGCGGCCGCGAGGCCGAAGCCAAGCGCAAGCGCGACGTGCTGCGCGCCATCCTCAAGGGCGAAGGCGACAAGCTGCGCAACGCCATCATCTTCTGCAACCGCAAGCGCGACGTGGGCGTTCTCTACAAATCGCTCGAAATGCACGGCTTTTCGGTCGGCGCGCTGCATGGCGACCTCGACCAGCATGTGCGCATGCGGGTGCTGGACGGCTTCCGCAACGGCGCCATCCAGCTTCTGGTCGCTTCGGACGTGGCCGCGCGCGGGCTCGACATCCCCGACGTCAGCCATGTGTTCAACTTCGACGCCCCGACCCATCCCGAGGATTACGTCCACCGCATCGGCCGCACCGGCCGCGCCGGACGCTCGGGCACGGCCTACACCCTCGTGCTGCCCAGCGACGCCAAATACATCGGACAGATCGAGGATCTGATCAAGAAGCCCATTCCGCGCCTCGAAGCTCCCGGCAAGGCCCGCGCCGAAGCCGTCGAACCCGAGACGGTCGAGGAGGCGCCCCGCGCCGAATCCCAGGATCGCCGTCCCCGGAACGAATCCCGCCGTCGGCCCGCCGAGAGCGAGTCGCGCGGTCCGCGCCGCAACGAGCCCCGGAACGATCCGCGCGCCGCGCCGCCAGTCCGCGACCGCAACGACCGCCCCGAAAGGGGAGGCCGCGGACGTCGGCGCCATGAGGAAGAGGAAGCCGACGAGAACGTCCTCGGCTTCGGAGATCACGTCCCGGCCTTCATGCTCATCCCGACGCCCGTTCCCGCCCGGCGCAAGGAGAACGAAGGCGAGGAGATCGCCGCCTGAGCCTTTCAGGTTCGGGGGTTGGTCGGCCTCAGGAAAAATTGGGAGCGTCGCCCGCGAGGGCGGCGCTCTCCTGTTTCAGGCCAGGCTCCGAGGCTGGGAAAGGGCTCTGGAGCGCCGCCCGATCCATGGCTTGCGGAAGCCCGGAGGAAACGCCTGATCCTGCTGCGCTCGGGTCGGCCCCCTGACGAAAGGCGGAAGATCGCCGCCTCAGCTCAGGTGCGGTCTCCGGGCGTCAGGTCGGGTCGACCTGGAATCCTGCGCGAGAGCCTGCTTCTTGCGGGAGAGGCTTTCCCGGATCGCGCCGGGGTTCAGGCGTGAAAATCCTGAAATCCGGGCTGTTCAAGCTCCGGGTCCAGGAAATTTCAGGGGCTCGCCGCGCCCCGAGACGGGGGCGAGAGGCGGCGCCTCATTCCCGATGATAGGGGTGGCCCGCGAGAATCGAGGCGGCGCGATAGAGCTGTTCGGCCAGCACCGCTCTGGCCAGCATGTGCGGCAAGGTGAGGCGTCCGAGCGACACCACCCAGTCCGCCCGCTCGCGCAGGATCTCGGCGTGGCCGTCGGCGCCGCCGATGAGGAAGGCGGCCTCCGCCGCGCCCCCGTCGCGCCAGCGCCCGAGCCTTCTTGCGAAATCGAGGCTTGAAGGAGTCTCGCCGCGCTCGTCCAGCGCGACGAGCTTCGCGCCCGACGGCGCGCGCTCCAGCAGCAGCGCGCTTTCCTCCTCGCGACGGCCCGACCTGGCCTCCAGTTCGAGAAGCCGCGCCGGACCGAAGCCGACGCCTCGCCCCATGGGCGCGAGGCGCTGGAGGTAATCCTCGGTCAGAGTCTTCTCCGGCCCCGGACGCGCCCGCCCGAGAGCGAGGATCGTCAGCCGCATGAGATGCGGCTCATTCTTCCCCGGGCTCGAATTTCGAGGTCACGTTGCGCCGCTCGAGCGGCTCCTCGTCCGGCCCCAGCCAGATGCGCTCCAGGGTGTAGAAGTCGCGCACCTCGGGGCGGAAGACATGCACGATCACGTCCCCCGCATCGACCAGCGCCCAGTCGCCGCCCTCGACGCCTTCGGCGCGCGCCACCAGCCCGAGCTTGCCTTTCAGCCGCTCCATGAGCTTCTCGGCGATGGTGGTGACATGGCGCGTCGAGCGGCCGTTGGCGATGATCATGTAGTCGGCGAGGGGGGTTTTCCGACGCAGGTCGATGACTGCGATGTCTTCGGCCTTGTCGTCGTCCATCGCCTCCAGCGCGGCCGCGAGCAGCTCTTCCGGCGCGATTTCGGGCTTGGGAGGCTCTCCGGCGGCTGAGAGGGGTTCGGCGGCGGGGCCGGAATCAGTCGGCGTTTGCACGTTCAGCTTGCAACTCCATGAAAGCCGCTCGCGCGAGCCGGGAATCGGCGGGCGGAGGCGGAGGTTGCGGAATCCCCCTCAGGATAGCCCCAAGCGCGGCGGCGCTCAAGCCCGGGCCTCTATTCTCTGGCGCGGGGCGCCCGATCGGATAATCTGCGCCGGATTCGCCTGTCTCCGCCCCCCTTTCGGAAGATCCTCATGAGCCTTCACGTCGCCGTCCAGATGGACCCCATCGGCCCCATCGACATCACGCAGGACTCCACCTTCGGCCTGCTGCTCAAGGCCCAGGAGCGCGGGCATCGCCTGAGCTATTACACGCCGGGTCAGCTGTCGCTGAAGGACGGCGTCCCCGTCGCGCGTTCGCGGGGGCTGAAGGTGCGGGCGGTCCAGGGCGATCACGCCGAACTGGGCGAGGAGCGCTTCGGGCCCCTCTCGGATTTCGACGTGATCCTGCTGCGTCAGGATCCGCCCTTCGACATGTCCTATCTGACGACCACCTATTTCCTGGAGCTGGTCCATCCGAAGACCCTGGTGGTCAACGATCCCTTCTGGGTGCGCAACTACCCCGAGAAGCTGCTCGTCACGCAATTCAAGGACCTCACCCCCCCGACCCTCATCACCCGCGATCTCAAGGAGCTTCAGGCCTTTCAGGCGGAGCATGGAGAGATCATCGTCAAGCCCCTGTTCGGCAATGGCGGCGCGGGAGTCTTCCGCGTCCACGCCGACGGCGTGAACCTGCCCTCGCTGCATGAGCTCTACACCGGCATGACGCGCGATCCCTTCATCGCGCAGCGCTATCTGCCCGCCGTGCGCGAGGGCGACAAGCGCATCATCCTCATCGACGGCAAGGCGGTCGGCGGCGTGAACCGCATTCCGGCGCAGAATGAGACGCGTTCGAATCTGCATGTCGGCGGGCGGGCGGCGGCTCTTGAACTCACGAAGCGCGACCACGAGATCTGTGAAGCCATCGGGCCGTTGCTGAAGGAGAAGGGCCAGATCTTCGTCGGGATCGACGTGATCGGAACCCACCTCACCGAGATCAACGTCACCTCGCCGACGGGCGTCTGGCAGATGTCGCGTTTCGACGGGATCGACGGCTTCGGCCTCATCTGGGACGCCATCGAACACAGACGCGCCCAAGGCTGAGCCCAGACAGGAGACGAAGCCATGGAGGACGCGCGCGGTCTGGACGTGACCGGGGACTCCGGCGAGGACCTCACCCGCGAGCCCGGCGCCTTCGGCCGGACGCGCAACGCCGTCCTGAGCTTCGTGCTCCAGAACACCTCGAAGCGTCAGGCCGCCAGAGTGGAGACCCCGCAGAAGGCCCGCCGACGCTTCGCCTTCCGCACGCGCGCCCTGGTGCCTCCGGCGCCCTTCTGGCGGCTGAGGCTGACCCATCAGGAGGTCGAGGGGCCGGGCGGGCGCATTCCCGTGGAATGGGTCGAGGACGGGCCGGTGAAGCCCTTCAACACGATCCTTTACCTGCATGGCGGCGGTTACGTCATGGGCTCTCCCCGGACTCACCGCTCGATCACCTGGCGCCTCGCGCGCGACGCGAAGGCGCGGGTCTGCGCGCCGGATTACCGCCTCGCGCCGGAGAACCGCTTCCCCGCCGCTCTGGAGGACGCCCTCGCGGTCTACGAGCGCCTGCTCGCGGAGGGCGTGAATCCGAAGACCCTCGGGCTCGCGGGAGATTCGGCCGGCGGAGGGCTCTGTCTCGGACTGCTCCAGGAGATCCGCGCGCGGAGCCTGCCCGAGCCTGCGGCTCTGGCGCTGTTCAGCCCCTGGACGGACCTCATGCTCTCGGGCGCGAGCATCGCGGAGAACGCCCATCTCGATCCGCTGCTTCCGGCGGAGCGCATCGGCGAGGTGGTGGAGAGCTACCTCCAGGGCGCCGATCCCTCGGATCCGCGCGCCTCGCCGCTCTACGGAGAGTTCAGGGGCGGGCCGCCGGTGATGATCCAGGTCAGCGACATCGAGATTCTCCGCGACGACGCCTTGCGCATGGTCCGGCGTCTGCGCGAACAGGGCGTGGCCGCCGAGTTCATCCTCTGGCGCGGCCTGCCGCATGTGTTCCAGATCGCGGCGCCCTGGGCCCCCGAGGCCGCGGAGGCCATCGACCGCGCCGCCCGCTTCCTGCGCCGCCACATGGAGGCGGGCGCAGCCTCGGAGAAGCTGCCGCCGCTCTTCGGCGGCTCTGCGCCCTGAGGCCTCAGGGGACCACCCATCTCGCAGGCGTCGCTGTCCAGAAGCGGATCCAGAAGCCGAACAGGACGAAGCCGATCAGACTGCGCTCCATGTAAGGCTGAGGCAGGCTCCAGAAGAGTCCGCCGCCGCCCAGAAGCCCCCAGACCTCCAGAGCGAGGTCCAGCAGCATCGCCCCGACATAGGCGCCGACCACATGCGGACTCAATCCGGCGTCGAGGCTTCGGCGCGCCGCGAAGAAGCCCTGCATCCAGATGGTGGAGAGCCTCAGGAGCAGAATCCCCCCGACGAGCGCGAGGCGCTCCAGATCCAGGCTCCCGTCGCGCTTCATGCCGAGGAGCAGCCTCAGGACGAATTCGGGAATGTTGAAGAATTCGAGCAGGCCCAGAAAGATCGTATAGAGAAAGAAACGCCCTCGCCCGAGGGGCGCCGACGAAGACCACATGCGCGCTCCTCCGGATCGCCGCTTCCCGCTTCGTCTTATCCGCCGGAGGATTAAGGCTCCGTCTTCTGCGCCCCTCCCGCCGGAAGGGAGAGGCGCAGACGCCTCACATGTTCGGGTAGTTCGGGCCCTCGCCGCCCTGAGGCGTCGTCCAGTCGATGTTCTGCGAAGGATCCTTGATGTCGCAGGTCTTGCAGTGGACGCAGTTCTGGAAGTTGATCACGAAACGCGCATCCGGCCCGTCGGCGCCCACCACCTCGTAGACCGCCGCCGGGCAATAGCGTTGCGCGGGCTCGGCGTAGATCGGCAGGTTCACCTTGATCGGAATGCTCGGGTCTCTCAGCAGCAGATGCGGACGCTGCTCCTCGGCGTGGTTGGTGAAGCTGAAGGACACGTTCGTCAGGCGGTCGAAGGTCAGCTTGCCGTCGGGCTTGGGGTAAGCGATGGGCTTGTGCTTGGCGGCGGGCTCGGTGGCCTCGGCGTCGGTCTTGCCATGCTTGAGCGTGAAGGGGCTGGTCCCGAAGATCTGGTTGAGCCACATGTCCGCCCCGCCCAGACCCACGCCGAGCGTCAGGCCCAGCTTCGACCAGAGCGGCTTGACGTTGCGCACGCGGTAAAGGTCCTTGCGGATCGGGCTGCCCTTGCCCTGCACGGCCTCGACGTAGGAGCCGAGTTCGTCGCCCGCGCGGCCCTCGGCGAGGGCGGCGGCGGCGGCCTCGGCGGCGTAGGCGCCCGAGAGCATCGCGTTATGCGAGCCCTTGATGCGCGGCACGTTGACCATGCCCGCCGCGCAGCCGATCAGGGCCCCGCCGGGGAAGACCAGCTTCGGCAGAGACTGCCAGCCGCCTTCCGTGATGGCCCGCGCGCCGTAAGCCACGCGCTTTCCGCCTTCCAGCAGCGGGCGGATGAGCTCATGGCGCTTGAAGCGCTGGAACTCCTCATAGGGCGAAAGATAGGGGTTCGGATAGTTCAGATGGACCACGAAGCCCACATAGACCTGATTTTTTTCAAAGTGATAGCAGAAGCTGCCGCCGCCCGTGCGCCTGGGCAGAGGCCAGCCCATGGTGTGGGTCACGCGGCCCTGATGGAAGTTCTCGGGCTTGACCTCCCAGAGCTCCTTCATGCCGAGGCCGAATTTCTGCGGCTCGCGGCCTTCCTGAAGCCTGTAGCGCGCGATCAGGATCTTCGCGAGGCTGCCCCGCGCGCCCTCGGCGATGAGGACATATTTGCCGCGCAGCTCCATGCCGGGCTGATAATCGGGGCCGGGGGTTCCGTCATGAGCCAGGCCGAATTCGCCCGCCACCACGCCGACCAGCTCGCCGCCCTCGCCGAAGATCGGCGCCGAAGCCGCCATGCCCGGATAGATCTCGACGCCGAGGCCCTCGGCCTGCTCGGCCAGCCAGCGGCAGACCTCGCCCAGGCTGACGATGTAATTGCCGTGATTGTTCATCAGCGGCGGCATCAGCAGATTCGGGACGCGGATCTCGCCGTCCTGGCCGAGGACGTAGAATTGATCCTCCGTCACCTCCGTACGCAGGGGAGCGCCCGCCGCGCGCCAGTCGGGCAGGAGCCGGTTCAACCCGATGGGGTCGATCACCGCGCCCGAAAGGATATGCGCCCCGACCTCGGACCCCTTCTCCACGAGGCAGACCGAAAGGTTCTCGTCGATCTGCTTCAGCCGGATCGCCGCCGACAATCCGGCGGGGCCTCCGCCCACGATGACGACGTCATATTCCATAGCTTCGCGTTCGACGTCGCTCGCCATTGGCTGAGACCTCCTTTATGGGCTTGTCCGCCCGGATTCGTCCTTGCTGACGACAGAAGATTACCGATCCGGCCGCGCCAGAGCAACGCTGACGCAGCGACGTTCTGGGTCAACTCCTTTCGCCGCCTCATTCCCGCTTGACGGGCGTCGCCGATTGCGGGCATGCTCGGGGCCATGACGAAACAGCCCGCCTCTGCTTCATCCTTCTGTAGCCGCCGCTGACCGGTTCGGCGCGCGGGGCTTCTTCGTCCTGATTTTCCGTGACAGCGCCTCCGGTCCCTTGCGGCAGGAGAATCCTTCATGGTCGTCTTGCAGCTTCACAACAGCCTCACGCGCGAGAAAGCCCCCTTCGCGCCGCTCGATCCCGAGCGCGTGCGGATGTATGTCTGCGGGCCGACCGTCTACGACCGCGCGCATATGGGCAACGCCCGGCCCGTGGTGGTCTTCGACGTGCTGTTCCGGCTGCTCCGCCATGTCCATGGGCCGCAGCAGGTCGTCTATGCGCGGAACTTCACCGACGTGGATGACAAGATCAACGCCAGAGCCGCCGAGACCCGCCGCAGCATCTACGACATCACCGAGCAGACCATCGGCTGGTTTCATCAGGACATGGACGCGCTCGGGGCTCTGCGCCCGAACCATGAGCCGCGCGCCACGGCCTACATCAAGCAGATGGTCCGGATGATCGGCGAGCTGATCGCCCATGGCGCGGCCTATGAGGCGGAAGGGCATGTGTTGTTCCATGTCCCCTCCGATCCGGGCTACGGGCGGCTGTCGCGGCGCTCGCTCAAGGAGATGATCGCCGGGGCGCGGGTCGAGGTGGCGCCCTACAAGCGCGATCCGATGGATTTCGTGCTCTGGAAGCCCTCGACGCCCGATCAACCCGGCTGGCGCAGCCCCTGGGGCGTCGGGCGTCCGGGCTGGCACATCGAATGCTCGGCCATGTCGGAGGAGCTGCTCGGGACGGATTTCGACATCCACGCCGGGGGCATCGACCTGCAATTCCCCCACCACGAGAACGAATGCGCGCAATCGCTCTGCGCCAGGCCGGGCAGCGGCTTCGCGCGGGTCTGGATGCATAACGGCATCCTGACCATCGACGGCGAGAAAATGTCGAAATCCCTCGGCAATTTCATCACGCCGCGCGCCTTGCTCGACAAGGGGATTCCCGGCGAGGTCCTGCGCTTCTCCCTGCTGACGGCCCATTACCGCCAGCCGCTCGACTGGACGGAGCGTCTGCTGGAGGACTCCCGCCGCACGCTGGAGAAATGGCGCCGCATCGCCGGAGAGGCCGCGCCCGCCGCCGAGCCTCCCGCCGGAGTTCTGGCGGCTCTGGCGGACGACCTCAACACGCCGCTGGCCATCGCCGAGCTGCACAAGCTCGCTCACGCGGGCGACGGGGCGGGGCTGAAGGCGGGCGCCGCGCTGATGGGGCTGCTCACGCCGGAAATGGGCGGATGGGACGTCCTCCCCGAAGCCGGAGCGGAAGAAGCCGCGCGCATCGAGGCTCTGCTCGAAGCCCGCGCCGAGGCCAAGAAATCCCGCGACTTCGCCAGGGCCGACGCCCTGCGCGACGGGCTCAAGGCGGCGGGGGTGGTCGTCACGGACAAACCCCAGGGCGCGGAATGGAGCCTCTCGCCGGAATTCGACGCGGCGCGTCTGCCCCAGCCTTGAGAGATCGGGGGGCGTTCTTCGGGACGCCCCCTACTCCGCCAGGATCCCGCCCGGCTCCAGCCGCAGACGCCGCGTCACGCCGAGAGCCTCCAGAAAGGCCGGGTCATGGCTGACGACGATCAGAGCCCCGTCATAGGCGCCGAGGGCGGCCTCCAGAACCTCGATGGTTTCGAGATCCAGATGATTGGTCGGCTCGTCCAGAAAGAGGAGCTGCGGCGGAGAGGCTCCGCCCAGCGCGCAGGCCAGACCCGCCCTCAGACGCTGCCCGCCGCTGAGGCTCCGCACGGGGCGCAAGGCCGCCTCGTTGCGGAAGAGGAACTGCGCCAGAGCCGCATGAGCCGCGTTCGCATCGGCTGAGGGATTGAGACGACGGAAGTTCTCCAGAAGGCTGTCGTCCTCCCGCAGGATCGCGACGTTCTGATCCAGACAGGCCGCCGCGACGAAGACCTCAGCGCGGCCCGAGACAGGCGCCTCTTCTCCCGCCAGCAGCCGCAGGAGCGTCGTCTTGCCCGCCCCGTTCGGACCCGTCAGCGCGAGGCGCTCCGGCCCGAAGACCTCCAGGGAAACGCCCCGGATCAGCGGTCCCGAAGCCGTCGGCGGCCCGCCCGTCAGATCCTCGGCCCGCAGCACGCGGCGCCCCGCCGGAAGCCCCGTCGGCGGCAGCGTGAAGCTCAGGGCCCGCAGGCGTTCGAGCCTGGCCTCCGCCGCCTCGACCTCCCGCGCGGCCTCGGCGGTCCGGCGCTCGGCCAGCCGCGCCCCCGCGCCGCCCGAGGCCTCCGCGCGCCCCTTGGCGGCGTCGAGCAGGATCTTCGGCGTCCCGCCTTTGGCCCGCGAACGGGCGCCTGCGCCGTCGCGCTTCTCCTTGCGCTCGCGGGAGGTCTGGGCCTTGCGCTCCGTCTCCTCCTGACGCGCGAGCGCCGATTTCACATCCTGCTCCGCCGCCGCCAGAGCCTGAGCCTTGCCCGCGCGATAGAAGCTCCAGCCGCCGCCCCAGAGCGTCGCGCCGAGGCTGGTCAGTTCGAGGATGCTGTCCATCTCCTCCAGCAGCGCGCGGTCATGGCTGACCACCAGAGCCATCCCGCGCCAGCGCGCCAGAAGCCGCCGCACCGCCGCCCGGCCCTCGGAATCGAGGTTGTTGGTGGGCTCGTCGAGCAGGAGGAGATCCGGCTCGCCGAAGCTCAGGGCCGCCAGACGCGCCCGCGTGCGCTGACCGCCCGAAAGCTCCGAGAGAAGCCGATCCGGCGGCGCCTCGAGCCCGACCTCCGCCAGAGCCTCGGCGAAACGCGCCTCCAGCGTCCAGTCGGCGGAGAACAGATCCTCCTCCGAGGCCTCTCCGCGCTCGGCGCGGGCGAGCCGCGCGAAATCCGCGCTCAGGCCGAAGAGATCCGCCAGAGTCTCGCCCTCGGTCGGGGCGAAGGCCTGCCGCAGATGCGCCGCGCGGCCCTCGACGCGGAGGCTCCCGGAGGACGGGCGCTTCAGCCCCGCCACGAGATCCATCAGCACGGATTTGCCCACGCCGTTGCGTCCCACGAGGCCGCAACGCCCCGCAGGCAGGACAAGGCTCAGATCGGAGAGGACCGGACGCCCGTCAGGCGCAACCCAGGAGAGGTGAGAGAGAATCGCCGAAGCCGACATGAGAAGATCCTTTTCCGGAAACCGCAGGGATTTGGGGGAAAGGGATCAGAATCATCGGTCGGGGAACTCCAGTGGCGCGAGGATCGCGCGCTTGACGGCGAAGAAATAGGCCTCCGCCGCCCCCAGCGCAAGAGAGGGCGGCGCAAGGCTCGGCGCGCGTGGCCTCGCCGCTACTCCTGCGGCCCGAGCCAGGGCGCGCCAGGCTTGACGGTCGCGGCGAGCAGCTCGAAGCCCGCCGCTCCGCCGGGCGCCGAGAGGTCATGCAGACAGAGCCGCCCCGCCTCCAGATCGAGGCAGCGCCCGCCCTGCCCCGCCTGACGCAGATTCAGCGACGCCAGAGGCTCGCCGCCCTCCGCCGAGGCGTGGAACTCCACCGTCGGCAGAGAAGCCCGCGCGCCGCCCGCCGTCTCGTAAAACCACGCAGGCCCCGCGCTCCAGCCGGGCGGCAGGGAGAAGGCCAGACCGGTCAGGGCGTCCTCGAAGGCGCAGATCTCCGGGCCGTCGCAGAAAAAGACCGGCGTCGAGAGGTCGAAGGGCGTCGGGTCGAGGGGAATCACGAAGCGCGCTCCGGCGTCGGCCCCCACGCGGATCTCGCCCGCCAGAGAAAACCCCGCGCCCTCGCCCCAGACCCGCCAGAGCCCCGGCTCCAGAGCGGTCTCGAAATCCCCCAGCGCGGGATAGGGCATGGCCATGGCCTCGAAGGCCTGTTTCTCCAGAGGCTCGGCGGACCAGATCACGGGCCGGTCCTCGTGGCCGGGCGGCGGCGCCAGCCGGAGCGGCGTCGTGGCGGCCTCGTCCCGGATCTCCTCGGCCTCCTCCTCGGGCCAGGCCCGGACCAGACGCACCGCGTCGGGCTTGAGCCCCGAGGCCCAGCCCTCGACCGGATCATGATAGGCGTAGTCGAGTTCGGCGCGATATTCGAAGGCGAAGCAGGCCGCCGCTCCCGCTCCGGAGACCTCCGGCGGCTCGTAGCGCCAGCCGGCGCAGACGGAATCCGCCGCGCAGACCGCCGCGCAGGCCTCAGCGCGGCCCTCGGGCGGGAAGGCGAAGCTCCGGAGATCGCCGCGGGAATCGCCGGAGAGATCGCCGGTGGGCTCCAGCCCGACGTCGGCCATCCATTCGGCGCCGGGATAGAGCGTGCGGCTCTCGAAGACGAAGACCGAACCCTCCTCCTGCTTCTGCGCCCATGAGGCTCCCGCATCCGCCACGACCAGCGCGGCCAGCCCCAACCGCCGCCACCATCTCATCCGACCGGCCATGCGCCCTCCTCCTCCCTGTTGTCGATCCGCGCGCATCCTGACAGATCCCGCCGCGCGAGGGAACGCGCCCTTCGGGAGAAGAGCTTGCGCGACGCCCCGCAGAACCCCTAGCTAATGGGAAAGCCATCGGGGAGAAGACGCCATGGAGCCCATCTGGACCGCAGGACTGATGACGGGAACTTCGCTGGACGGTTCCATCGACGCCGCCCTTCTCCGCACCGACGGAGAGCGGATCTTCGAATTCGGACCGGCGCGGCTCGCGCCCTACGACGCCTCCACCCGCGCGCTGCTGGCCGAGACGCTCGCGGCGGCGCGGCTCTGGGCTTTCGAAGGCCCCGAGCCCGCCATCTTCCGCGAGGCCGAGGAGCGCCTGACCCGCGCCCAGGCCGAGGCCGTGCGCGCCCTCGTCGAGGAGGAGGGGCCGGGCATGGCGAAGCTCGGGGCGGTGGGCTTCCACGGACAGACCGTGCTCCATCGGGCGCCGAAATCCGGCCTCCCCGGCCGCACGCGCCAGCTCGGCGACGGCGGGCTGATGAGCCGGATGCTCGGGGGGACGAAGGTGGTCTACGACTTCCGCTCGGCCGATGTGGCGGCGGGAGGCAATGGCGCGCCTCTGGCGCCGGTCTATCACGCGGCGCTTCTGGAGCGCTCCGTCTGCGGGCCGGAGACGGCGGTGCTGAATCTCGGGGGGGTGGCGAATTTCAGCTGGCGCGCCCCGGACGGCAGGCTCTTCGCCTGCGACACCGGACCCGCCAGCGCCCCCATCGACGACTGGGTGCGCGGCCATGGGCTCGGCGAGATGGACAAGGACGGCGCCCTCGCGCGCAAGGGCCGCGTGGACGAAGCGCGTCTGGCCGGATTGCTGAAGCATCCCTTCTTCGCGGCGCCGCCGCCGAAATCCCTCGACCGCTTCGACTTCCCCGCCGCCATGGCCGAAGGGCTCTCGCCGGAGGACGGAGCGGCGCTGCTGACGGCCTTCGTCGGGGCGACGGTCGGGCTCGGGCTGGATCATCTGCCGCAGCGCCCGAGCCGTCTGATCGTCTCGGGCGGGGGGCGGCGCAATCCGGCGATCATGGAGGCCCTCGCGGAGCGGGCGGGCGTCGAGGCTCTGCGCGCCGAGGATCTCGGCTGGCGCGGCGACATGGTGGAGGCGGAATGCTTCGCCTTCCTCGCGGCCCGGACTCTGCGCGGCCTGCCGATCAGCTTCCCCGAGACCACCGGCGCGCCGCATCCCCTGGCGGGGGGGCGCCTGGCGGAAGCCGATTAGACGCGCCTCAAGGGGCGAGGCGGTTCACGAAGCCCACCGACCAGAGCCCTCCCGGAAGCGCCCGCAGCATCGTGACCGACAGGGGCGCGATCTCGAAACCCAGCGCCCGACCCGGAGACCCCAGCGCCAGCGCCAGAGCGCCGCGCGCCGTCCCCGCATGAGCCACCATGACGAGCCGTCCCTCCTCCCGCGCGGCCTCCTTCAGGGCCGGACGGAGCCTTGCGCAGAGATCGGCGAAGCTCTCGCCCTCCGGAGGCCGGTGACGCGCCAGAGCCGCCCCCGTCAAAGGCCCGAGATCCGGGATTTCAGCGGGCGGCAGACCCTCCCAGGCGCCGAAATCCTGCTCCCGGAGGCGCGGATCCTCGCGGGCGGAGAGCCCCGGAAACAGGGCCTCGGCGGTGGTCCGGCAGCGCAGGGCCGGGCTGACCCACAGCCGGTCCGGCGCCCCGATCCAGCAGCCCAGGGCCGCCCGGATCGCCGTCAGAGGCTCCGGGCCGGGCAGGTCGCAAGGGAGGTCGCGACGCCCCGCAAGCCCGCCGTCGCTTCTTGTGGGGGCGTGGCGGATGATGAAGATCTCCATGACCCGCCTCTTTCCAATCCCGCCCAAGCCTGATTTCCTGCGCCGCAGCATAAAGGAGATTCGCGTGACGGCCATGCTCATCACAGGCGGCGCGCGCTCGGGCAAGAGCCTGCACGCCGAAAGGCTGGCTCTGGCCGCGCCCGGACGCCCCGTGCATATCGCCACCGCCGAAGCCCTCGACGCCGAAATGGCCGAGCGCATCGCGCTGCATCAGGCCCGGCGGGACGACAGATGGCTCTCGCATGAGGCGCCGCTTGATCTCGTGGGGGCTCTGGCGGCCACCGACGGCGGCGGCGCGCGGCTCATCGACTGCCTGACGCTCTGGCTCTCCAACCTCATGCATCATGATCGGGACTGGCGGGCGGAGGTCGGGGCTCTGGCGGCGGCGCTGAAGCTCCAGACAAGCCCGGTCATCCTCGTGACCAATGAGGTGGGCATGGGAATCGTGCCCGAGAACGCCCTCGCCCGCCGCTATCGCGACGCCGCCGGGATCATGAACCAGATCATCGCAGAGGCCGCCGAGGAAGTGGTCTTCGTGGTCTCCGGCCTGCCCATGAGGGTCAAATGACGCAAGACTTTCCCGCCTCCTTCGCCGGATTGCGCCTCCGGCTGGCCGCTCTCCCCGCCCCCGACGCGGCGGCCAGAGCGGCGGCGCAGGCGCGTCAGGGGCGGTTGACCAAGCCTCCCGGATCCCTCGGGCGGCTGGAGGATCTCGCGGTCTTCATGGCCGGATGGCGCGGCGAGGAGCGTCCGAAGATCCACAAGGCTCAGGCTCTGGTCTTCGCGGGGAATCACGGGATCTGCGCCCAGGGGGTGAATCCCTTCCCTCAGGAGGTCACGCGCCAGATGACCGCCAATTTCCGCGCCGGAGGCGCCGCGATCAACCAGATCTGCCGCGTGGTCGGGGCGGATCTCGACGTGATCGAGCTGGATCTCGACCAGCCCACCGCCGACTTCACCGAAAACCCCGCCCTGAGCGAGGCCGAAACCCTCGACGCCATGGCGCGGGGCGCGGCGGCGGTCGATCCAAAGGCGGACGTGCTGATCCTCGGCGAAATGGGGATCGGCAATTCGACCGTGGCGGCGGCTCTGGCGCGCGGGATCTTCGGCGGGCGCAGCGAAGACTGGGTCGGGCCGGGAACCGGAGCCGACGCCGAGCGCGTGGCGCTCAAGGCGCGGGTGGTCGATGCGGGCGCGCAGCGGCATCAGGCGGTTCTGGGCGATCCTCTGGCGGTTCTGGCGGCGCTCGGCGGACGCGAACAGTCCGCCATCTGCGGCGCGATCCTCGCGGCGCGCGAGGCCCGCATTCCCGTGATTCTCGACGGCTTCATCTGCACGGCTTCGGCGGCGCCTCTGGCGCGCTTTCCCGGCGCTCTGGAGCATTGCCTCTACGGGCATCTCGGGGCGGAGCCCGGCCACAGGCGCCTTCTCGAAGCCATGGGGGGCGAGCCTCTGCTCGCGCTCGGGATGCGGCTGGGCGAGGGCTCGGGGGCGGCTCTGGCGCTGGGCGTGCTGAGGGCGGCCCTGGCCTGTCACGACGGCATGGCGACTTTCGCCGAGGCGGGCGTCTCGGATGCCTGAACTCCTGAAACGTCGCCTCGCGGAGGTTCAGGCGGCGCTCATGCTGCTGACGCGCCTGCCCGCCGGACGCATGAAGGCGCCCGTCCCCGAGGCCGAAGCCGCCTGGGCCTTTCCGCTGGTCGGGATTCTGGCGGCGCTGATTCCGGCGGCGGTCTTCTGGGCGAGCTTCGGAGTCCTGCCGCCCTTCATGGCCGCGCTTCTGACTCTGGCGACGGGCTTCCTCGTGACGGGCGGCTTCCACGAGGACGGCCTCGCCGACATGGCCGACGGCTTCGGCGGCGGCTGGACCCGCGAACGCAAGCTGGAGATCATGCGCGACAGCCGCATCGGAACCTATGGTTCGCTGGCGCTGGTCACGGCTCTGGCGCTGCGGGCCTGCGGGATCGCCGCCGCCCCCGACGCCGCTTCGGGGGCTCTGGCGCTGATCGCGCTCGGCGCCGCGAGCCGCGCCCTCGTGCCGCTGACCATCCGCCTGACGCCCCCCGCCCGCAGCGACGGCCTCGCCGCCATGGCCTCGGACGTCTCCTGGAGCCGCGTCCTCGTCTCGGCGGGGATCGGCCTGGGAGCGCTGCTGTTTCTGCCGGGCTCGCTCGGGCTGACCCTTGCGCTGATCGGGGCGCTGGTTCTGGCGGTCTTCGCGGTGCGCTGGCTCTCCCTGCGCCAGATCGGCGGCTTCACCGGCGACAGCCTCGGCGCGACCCAGCAGATCGGCGAAATCGCGCTCTGGATCGTCCTGGCGGCGCAGTGAGAACCCGCCGCCTCGGCCCGTCGGCTCAGCCTTTCGGCTCTCCGGCGGCCGGAGCCGGAGCCTTGCGGCGCGGGCGTTTGGGCGGAGGCTCCGCCGCGGCGTCGCGGATCATGTCATGGGCGTCCTGGAGCATGGAGCGCCAGACCTCCGGAGAGGCCTTCGCGATCCCCATGCCCCGCAGCCAGAACACCGCCTCGACGGCCAGGATCGCCAGACGCGTCCGTTTCTGCGCCTCGGTGCGCGGTTCGAGCTCGGCGAAGAGCCGGTCGTAGAACCCCTGGGCCGGGCCGAGCAGATCGGGCGCATGCAGCAGCGCCGACAGCAGGGTCGAGGTCTTGCGCATGGAGGCGTCGTCCTCGCGGTTGAGGATCGCGTCCGCATAGCCCAGCATGCGGCCCGGCGTCGTCTGGTCGGGGGATTCCTCCAGCAGACGGTCGAAGCGGGCCATCTCGCGGGCCATGGCCGCCGCCACGAGGGCGTCCTTGGTCGGGAAGTTGTAGACCAGCCCGCCCTTGCTGATTCCCGCCCGCTCCACCACGGCGTTGAGGGTCAGGCCGAGTCCGCCCGTCTCCATGATCACCTCCTCGACGGCGTCGAGGACGCGTTCGCGGTCGATCTCCTTGCGGCGGGTCACGGGAGGCTCTCCATGCGGGAGGAGAAGCCTGCGGACGATTCGACCTGATCGAAAAACGTCCTGAAAATCATCATCCTGAGCAGCCCTGATGCGTCCGCGGGGGGCGCACCATGCGCCCTTTCCGGCGCGGGGGCAATCCTCCGCGCGGCGGAGGGCCTTCAAGATCCCGAAAGTTGCGCCGCGTCGCGCCTTTCGTTCAGGAGCCGCGCCCGGCTCGCCATCTCGAAGACGTCCACCGGACAGACGTCGATGCAGCCGCCGCAGTTGACGCAATCCCCCGAGAGCACCAGCCGCGTCCCCTCGCCCTTGAGCGCGGGCGTGATCACATGAGGCTCCGGGCAGACGTTGAAGCAGGCGCCGCAGTTGGTGCAGTCCTCGCGGCGGGCGGCGGAGACGCGCGTCAGGCTGACCTTGCCGATCAGCCCGTAGAAGGCTCCCACCGGACAGAGATGGCCGCACCAGCCGCGCCGGGTGATCGCGAAATCCAGCAGGAACACCGCGAGGATCACCGCCCAGCCGAGGCCCATGCCGAAGATCAGCCCCCTTTGCAGCAGACTCACCGGATTGACGAACTCCCAGGCCACGGCGCTGGAGCCGAAGGCCGCAAGGAAGGTCGCCAGCAGGATCCAGAGCCGCGTGCGCCGATCCAGCTTGCGGTCGCGCGTCACGCCGAGCTTCTCGCGCAGCCAGTGGGCGGCGTCCGTCACGACGTTCACCGGACAGACCCAGCTGCAATAGGCCCGACCTCCCACGACGAGATAGAGCAGCCCGACGAGCAGCGCGCCCGTCAGGGCCGCCCCCACCGGCGCGGCCCCCGCCGCCAGGGTCTGGAGGAAGATGTAGGGGTCGCTGAAGGAGACCAGGCCCAGAATCCGGCTGGAGGCGAAGTCTCCGCGCGCGATCCAGTAGCCGCCGACGGGGCTCAGCGCGAAGATCAGGATCACGCAGACCTGGGTCGTCCGGCGCAGAAGCCACCATTTGTGGGCGCGCAGAACGCCCTTCGCCTCGATCCCGAGGGCGCGGCTCTCCGCCGTGAGCCGGAAGCCGGGCCGGGGCTTCACGACGCGCGTCCGGCGGGATTGCGCCCGCCGCCTCCCAGACCGAGGGCGCGCGGCAGCACCCGGATCGCCGCATGGCCGATGACGCAATGTTTCTCGCACATGCCGCATCCGGTGCAGCGGTCGGAATGGACGACCGGAATCAGCATCTTGCGGCCCCGGATCACCTGAGCCTCCAGGGTGATGGCCTCGTTGCGGATCGGACAGACCCGATGGCAGATGCTGCAGGTCATGCCCTTGTAGTTCAGACAGGTCTCGTGCCCCACCAGCACGGCCACGCCCATGTCCGCCTGACGGATGCCCGCGATGTTCCGGTCGAGGGCGCCGGTCGGGCAGGCCTTGGCGCAAGGGACGTCCGGGCACATGTGGCAGGGGATCTCGCGGGCGATGAAATAGGGCGTCCCGAGGGGGGCGTCCTCGGCCCATTCCGCGAGGCGCAGGGTGTCGTAGGGGCAGGCGTTCACGCAGAGTCCGCAGCGCACGCAGGCCGCGAGGAACTCCGGCTCCTTCAGCGCCCCCGGAGGCCGGATCGCCGAGGCGGCCTTCGCCTGCTGCGCCTCCTCCACATGGGCCGCCAGAGCCAGAGCCGCCACGCAGGCGACGCCGCCCGCCTTGACTCCGTCGGCCAGAACGTCGCGTCGGGAAGGAGAGGGTCTGACGGCCATGGCGGGCCTCGCGAGGGGTCGGGGGTTGCGGATCGCGGCGAAGCTCACTCCGCCGCGGCGACGTCGAGTTCGAGGCGGATGATCGGATGGATCCAGCAGCGCACCAGCACCCGCCCGGAAGCCTTGAGGATCGTCCGCTTCTCGGTTCCGGGCGGCTGGGTGTGGAGGGTCTCCACCGTTCCGTCCTCGTAGGTCAGGTAGAGATTATGCGCGATGTCGCCGGTGTTGCGGAAGATCAGCTCGTCTCCGGCCCGGGTCTCGAACTCCACCTGTTCAAGCTCGGTGTGATGGATGATCAGCGTGAAGCTGCGGGGCGCGCCTGCGGCCTCGGCCTCCTCCGTCCCGGAGGGGGCTTCGGCCGAGGCTTCTGCGGAGGATTCAGGGAGGGCTCCGGCGGCCTCGGGCGCCTCGGCCCGCGTCGCGCAGATCTCCCCGGCGACGGGCTTCTCCCCGGCGCCCTGCGCCCGGGAGGCCGCGAAGCCCAGCGACAGGACGGCGGCCAGCGCCGCCACCTCGACCCGCATGAAGAACCCCGACAGGGCCATGACGACAACTCCTCGAAAGCCCCTCAGGGGATGGGGGGCGGAGCCCTCGGCGCTTCGGGCGCCGCGAGCGATTCCAGAAAGGCGACGAGATCGGCGCGCTCCTGCGCCGCCAGCGGGACGGGGCGCATCTCGAAGGAGAGGCTTTCGCGCTTCTCGCCGCCCTCGACGTAATGGTCGATCACGGCCGCGATCCCGCGCAGCGAGCCGTCATGCATGTGGAAGCCCTCCGGCGCGAGATCGCGCAGCGAAGGCGTCTTGAAGGCGTGGCGCAGCCCGACGACCTCCGGCGGGACGAAGGCCCCCCGCCCGAGATCGGGCTCGGCGGCCTCGGGATCGAGCTTCAGGCCGATGTCGTGGAAGCTGTCGTCGGTGAAGCGCCAGCCGCTGTGGCAGGCCGAGCACCGCGCGGGTCCGGCGAAGAGGGCGAAGCCGCGTCGGGCTTCGGGGCCGATGGCCTCCTCTTCGCCTTCGATCCAGGCGTCGAAGGGGGCGCGTTCCGAAACCAGGCTGCGCTGGAAGCTGGCCAGGGCGTCGAGGATGCGGGTCTCGTCGATGAGCGCGCCGTCCTCCGGCGCGGGCCCGAAGGCGGCTTCGAACAGGGGCGCATAGCCCGCGACCGCCCGCAGACGCTCCGTCAGCAGCGTCATGTCCATGTTCATCTCGTTCGGCGCGGTGATGGGCATCCGGGCCTGAGCCTCCAGGGTCTCGGCGCGGCCGTCCCACTGGAAGGCGAGGCCCCAGGCGGCGTTCATGAGGCCCGGCGTGCGCCTGGGGAGCCTCTCGCCCTGGAAGCCGCTGGCGCGGGCGAGTCCGTCCGACCATCTGCGGTCCGGATCATGGCAGCTCGCGCAGGATTGCGCCTGATCGCGCGACAGACGGGGATCGAAGAACAGCGTCTCGCCGAGCGCGATCTTCTCCGGAGTCGGCGGATTGCGCTTCGGCGCGGGCGGCGGCGCCTCCGGGCGGCGGAAGGCGGCCTTGAGCTTCTCCAGCTCCTCGCCCTGGGGCGGCGCGATCGGCGCGGCGGGCTCCTCGGCCCGCGCCCCCAGGCCGAGGAGGAGCGCGGCGAACCCCAGAGCGATCATCGGAAGGCGCCTGTCCATGGCCGCCGCTCCTCAGGAGGCCGCGGCGGCGGCGGGCGCCCCGGCCTTGAGGCCCAGGGCTCCGCGCAGCCCTTCGCGGGCGAGGAGATCGGCCAGATTGGCCATCTGCGCGAGGGATTCGCTCGCGGCGGGCGAGAAGGACGCCGCCTCTCCCGGCGCTTCGAGCATCCGCAGGATCTCGCCGCGCAGAGCCTCCAGCCGCGTCATGAGCGCCTCCAGCGGCTGGTCGCGCAGATCTCCGGCGCAGACCAGCGCGCCGCTCTGGAGCAGATCCTGGAATCCGACGCGCCTCTGGGCGAACCCGGCGTCGAAGGGCGCTTCGCCCGCGCGCCAGGCCCGGAGGATCCCGCAGGCGCAGAGCAGACGCCAGGCGGGATCCGAGGCGTTGCGCGCCCGACGATACAGCTCCAGAAAGGGCGCGGCCTCGGGCGGCGCGGAGTCCAGCGCGGCGGGGTCGAGGTCCAGGGCGCTGGGCCGGAAGGGCGCGCAGCGCCAGACCGCCCCGTGAGTCGGATCGGCGACGCGCCAGCCCGCCACCGAGGCGCCGCGCCCCATCTGGAGCGCCCAGCGGCTCAGGCGCGCCTCCAGATCGCGCCGCCCGATCTCCAGGGCCTCCGCGAGGCTGCGGGCCGTGATCTGGTAGACGGCTTCGTTGATCTTGCCCGCCTCTCCGCCATGCAGGCTGAGCCTCGCCTCATGGCCTTCGAGGACCAGCTCCAGAGGCTCGCCCATGGAGGCGGAGGCGGCGTCGATCTCGCGGCCCCGCGAAACCGGGTCGCTCAGGAAGAACCCGATCAGCATCGGACGCGGCCCGGAATCGCGCTCCGAGGCCTCGACCGTCGCGCGGGAGGTCTCCGCCTTGAGCGGAGCCGAGAGTCCGTAAGGGATCCACATGGGCGCCTCCTCGGGGATGGGAGGCGCTGCGGCTCTCGGGAGAAAGCCGCCGCGCCGGATTCAGGCCCCTGGAGCGTTTCCCGACCTTGTCAGGTCGTTCAAAGGCTCCAGGTTCCTTTCTGGTCGCGTTTTCGCGACGCGAAGCCTGTCGGCTTCGCTGGAAAACGCTCTAGCCCGCCTTGCCGATGATCGGCGCGATGGTGCAGTGATAGGTCATCTCGTCGTTGTCGGCCCCGAAGCACCAGATGATGTCGTTGGCGAATTCGGGCCGGTAGACCGGCAGCTCGCCTTCGGTCACGAGGCAGGGGCAGCGGTTGGAGACGTTCTTTCCGCAGCAGTCGCGATAGGCGATGATGTAGCTGTTGCCGTCGGTGGGGTTGTAGCAGCTCGCCACCCAGGAGCTGGTCGCCAGCTGCGTGCCCGGCGGGCAGTTGGTCAGCGATCCGCCCGAACAGGCGCAGATGTTGCCGTCGATGGAGCAATGGCGCCAGTAGTCGCAGGCGTGGATGTCGTTGTCCTGCGGAACCCATTTGGCGCGGGCGTCTCCCGCCGCCGGAGCGGCCTCGGCGCGGCTGACGCGCCCCCGGCGATCCACCGGCAGCAGCGGCGAGACGGCGACGCCCGCCGCCACGGCGCCCACCCGGCCGATGAATCCGCGACGGCTGGTGCGGCTCGCCACCCGACGCGACAGCGCCTCGAAGAGATCGTCGAATCTGGAGTTCTTGAGCATGGTTTTATCCTCCCTCCCGCTCGTCAGGCCTCAGGCGGCGCGCACGGCGGCTTTGTCCTTGTAGTCGGCGATGAGCTCCTGAAGGGACGCGAAGCCGGTCTTGTCGGCTTCGAGCAGGCTCTCCAGATGCTCGCGGGTGTTGACGAGGCCCTTCGAGCGGATCACGCCCGAGGAATCGAGCAGCACGCCATAGGGGATCTTGCCCACCTGGAAGCGCATGCCCACCTCGGCCGAAACCACGTAGCGCAGCGAGCCCAGACGATGCTTCGCGAGGAAGCGCTCGTGTTCGTCGGCGGGGCCGTCGCTGATCAGGGTCACGTCGAGGCGTTCGGCGTCGGCGATGGACTTGAGGATGGGGAACATCTTCTCGCAGACGGGGCAGCTCGGCGCCGTGAACATCAGCAGCGAGAGGCGGCCTTTCGGATTTTCTCCGCCGATGCGCGCCGGCTGGTTGAAGTAGTCCACGAGGTCGAATTGCGGCGCGAGATCGCCGATGTCCGGCCCGTGGTCGGTGATCATGGCCCCCATCGGCGCCGAACGCTCGTGGAGCAGCCCCACCTGACGCAGCAGGCCGAAGGTCACCAGCCCGAGCCCGATCAGGCAAAGCCACAGCAGGATGTTGGAGGCGATCAGGATCTGAAGGGTCATCTTCCGGCTCCATGGGTTGGGGCGGAGGCGCGGGAGGCGGAAAGCCCTCCCAGCAGCGCGGCGCCGACGTAGATCAGAAAGGCGAGTCCGGCGGCGGCGGCGCCGAAGAGAAGATCGAAGATCCCCGGCGCGGCCATCGCCGGAGCCGCCAGAGCCAGCCAGACCGCCAGAGCCGTCAGGCCGAGATTGCGCGCCACGAGGCCCCAGCTCAGGGTCTGGCGCAGGCCCGCGCGGAAGCAGCCGCAATCTATGGCCCGCCTTCCGCGTCGCAGGTTCAGCGCCATGGCCGCCGCGAAGAGGACCAGCAGGACCGCCGATCCCCAGGCGCCGGAGACGACCGTCCAGGGCGCGAGCAGAGCCAGCGCCACGGCCAGCTCCGCCCAGGGCAGGACCAGGGCGACGGGTTTCGCCGCCGCCTCCGGCCCGATGCGGAAATTGCGCACCACGCCGTGAAACTCTTCGGCGCGTCCGATCTTGGAGACCGCGGCGGAGGCGAAGACCGCCGCCAGAAGACCCCGCGCGAAGACGCCGAACATGGGCTCGCTGAGGAGCGACATGAGCGCCTCCTCAATAATCGGCGGTGGTGATCACCTGCGGGCCATGCCCGAGCTGATCGATGCGGTGCAGGACTGCGCCGGTCTCCGGATCGAGGACGCGCATGGCCTTCTCGCCCGTCGAGAGCACGTAGAGCTGATGCGGCGAATCCTGGCTCACGTTGATGGAATCGGCCTCATATCCGAGATCGATCCGCTTGATCCGCTGTCCGGTCCTGGCGTCGACCACGAAGACGAAGCGGCTGGAGGTCTTGTGACGCCATTGGGCGCGCTGGTCGGCGAGGATGTAGATGCGGTCGCTCGGGCGGTGATAGGCCGCCTGCTGCCAGCCGCCGAGCGCCCAGCCTTCGGCCTTTTCGGCGTCGGTGAAGGTCTGGAGGGGCGGCAGGAACTTCGCGCCTTCGGTCGTCAGGTCGACCTGGAAGAGCTTGCCGTCATAGGCGGGCCAGACGAGGCGTCCGGATTTCGGCGAATAGGCCGGGTGGTTGATGAGGTATTCCTCTTCGGTGTGGAAGACCTCGCTTTCCGAGATCTGCGGCTCGCCTTCGCCCATGGTGATCTTCGCCATGGTTCCGGCGCGGCAGTGCATGTAGAAGGTGTCCGCCGAGACCGGGAAGATGTGGTAGCAGTCGGGGACGTCGAAGATCCCGCGATATTCCTTCGCCTCCAGATCCACCACGCCCACCGAGGGCGAAGGCGAGAAGCGGTAGAACAGCAGCGTCTTGTCGTCGGGGGTGAGGGCCGTCATCCAGGGATAGGTGCCCACGAGCATGCGCGGCTCTTCGGGCAGGGTGATGTCGGCGATGGGGTAATGGGTCCTGGCGTCGAAGACCTCGACGTAATCCTCGCGCTGGCCGCGGGCCACGCGCTTGAAGACCGTGCTCGCCTGAGCGAAGAAGGAGCCGTCGCTCGCCACCACCGGATTGGGCAGGAAGCCGCCGTCGATCATCCCGAGGATGCGTCCGCTGTCGCCGTCGATGACGAATTGCTGCGTGATCGCGGCGAAATGCGCCGGATCGTTCACATAGACGCGCCGGGCGTTGGGCTCGGGAGCCTCCAGAATGACCGGATCGTCGGTTTCGGCGCCGGGACGCCCCGTGGCCAGGCCCTCCGCGAGGCGCGCGGCGGCTTCGGCGGCGCCGCGCTGGCCCTCGGTGAGCGCCGCCGCAGGGGCTTCGGGGGCGGCGGCGGTCTGGGCGAAGGCGGGCGCGCAGAAGGCGGCGGCTCCCAGAGCGGCGCCCGCAAGCAGACGCCGCAAGGCGGTCGTCTCGCGCAGGTTCGTGAGAAGGCGGGTCATCTTCGACCTCCCTGAATATGGCTTGTGGGATTGCGGGAGATTCCGCGGACGCGATCCGTCCGCGAGGCCCTCCCGGGGGCCTCGCCGGGGGAACGCCCTCCGGCGCCGACTGCAGGACAGACGGAGAGAGGGCGCCCGAAGATCAGGCGAAGGGATCGGATCAGGCGAAGGCGAGAAGCCCGCAGAGCGCCGCCGCGCCGCCGGAGACGAGAATCGCCCCGTCGAGCATGGCCGCGCTCTCCTGTCGCCGCGCGAGCCACATCTGGATGCGCATGTCCGAGGCGGCGGTCAGATTGGCCAGCATGGGCAGGAAACGCCCGAGATTGAAGATCGCGAAGATCAGCATCCCCGTCGCCGGATCGCCGCTGACGAAGGCCAGCGCCGTGACCAGATAGAGGATCGGCGTCTGGACGTAGGTCAGATAGTTCAGCCCCAGAGAGAAGCCGTAGAGCAGCCCCACCGTCTCCATGGAGAAGCGGTTCCGGGCGTCATGAGGCACCTGCGCGCGGCGCTGCGGATAGGGAACCCGCAGGAAGTCGAACTGATGCGCTCCGTAGAGCAGGGCCGCCAGCGCCAGAGCCAGAACGGACCAGAATCCCGCGCCGGAGAAGCCCAGAAGCCCTCCCGCGAGACCCAGCCCGCCGCCGAGAATCCCGGCGCCCAGCGCATAGCCCAGGGCGTGCATGGCCAGGGTCGGCAGGAAGGCGAGCCGCGCCCGCGCCGTGGGGCGGCCCACGGGACGCAGCAGGCTCAGGCTCGAATAGCCGCAGGGCGACCAGGTCGAGAGCAGTCCGCCCGCGAGAATCCCCGCGCCGAGCGCGGCGCGCGTCCCTTGCGGCGCGCCGCCCGCGAGATGCGCGGCCCCCGCCGCGAGAATCCCGACGCCCGCGGCGCCCAGAAGCATGAGCAGACGTCTCCCGCGCGGCGCGGCCTCGGGAAACACGGCGCAATCGGCGACCGCATGGGCGGGCGCGTCAGGCGCGGAGGCGATTTCGAAAATGGATATCCTGTCGGAGACGGTCATGCCGCAACCTCCTTTCGGCGTTTCTCTTCCCTGTGGCTCGGTTGTTGTTCACTGAGTCCATCTGGTCGGATTAAGGCGCAAAAGCAGGAGCGTGACAAGTCGTCGCGTCCGGGCTTCGTCTAGTCCTTTTTAGGGAGGCGCGGTCCGAAGGCGCGGAGCCTGCGGCTTGCGGCTTGCGCGCCTTCCCGTCTTCCGGATCAGGCGCCCGGATCGGCGAATCCATGCTCGGGCGCGGGGAAGATCCGCGCGCGGACCTCGGCGGCGTAGGCCGCCACGGCGGCGCGTCCGTCGCGGCCGAACTCGGCGTAGCGCTTGACGAATTTCGGCCGGAAATCCTCGAAGAGCCCCAGAAGGTCGTCGATCACCAGAACCTGTCCGTCGCAGCCGACGCCCGCGCCTATGCCGATGGTCGGAACCGGCAGGCGCTCCGAAATCCGGGTTCCGAGCGCGGCGGGGATCTTCTCCAGCACCACCGAGAAGGCGCCCGCCTCCGCCAGAGCCTCGGCGTCGCGCAGCACGCGTCCGGCGTCGGCGCCCTTGCCCTGGAGCTTGTAGCCGCCCAGCGCGTTCACCGCCTGAGGCGTCAGCCCGACATGGCCCATCACCGGAATCCCGCGCGCCACGAGAAAGGCCACCGTTTCGGCCATGTGGAGCCCGCCCTCCAGCTTCACCGCCTGAGCGCCGGTTTCGGCCATGATCCGGGCGGCGTTGCGGAAGGCCTGCTGCGGCCCCTCCTCATAGGAGCCGAAGGGCATGTCCACGACCATGCAGGCCCGCGACAGGCCCCGCGCCACGGCCTGGCCATGGAGGATCATCATCTCCATGGTGACGCCCAGCGTCGAGGGCAGGCCATGCAGCACCATGCCGAGGCTGTCGCCGACCAGCACGACGTCGCAATCCGCATCCGCGAGTCTGGCCACCGGCGTGGTGTAGGCCGTCAGACAGACGACCGGCGCCGCGCCCTTCAGGGCGCGGACGTCCTGAGGCGTGATCCGCCCTTTCGTTTTCGGCTGCGCGCTCATTCCGCTGGTCCTCCCCGCTTTTGCTCCGCGTCGGGAGGACTAGCACAGGATCTGCGCGCGCGCACCGCCTCAGGCGGGCGACAGGATGATCTCGCGCTCGGCTTCGAGCCGCATCCCCCGGTCGTCGAGCCAGAGCATCCGCAGGGTTCCGCTCTCGCGGGCGGCGAAGGCGAACTCGACATAGGGATTCTGCGAGATCGAGGCGCCCGGCTCCCATTCCATCAGCAGGGTTTCGTTCAGCCGGGCCTCGAAGCGCGTCAGGAGATTGCGCTCCAGAGGCGCGCCGTTCCAGTCGAGGCGGAAGCCGCTCTCCATCACATGCTGGATCTGGACGCGGACGCGGATGATCTCGCCCTTGGCCGGAGTCGCCGAACTGATCCAGAGTCTCGGGGGTCTGCTCATCTTCGCCTCCTCACATGCCGCATCCGCCGACGCCGGCTTCGACCGCGGCGCGGGCCTCCAGCACGCGGCCGTCGCTCAGGCGGGCCAGAGCCCGCACCTCCATGCTCCGGATCAGCCGCAGCCGGAGCGCCACGTCCGCCGCGCCCGTCGCCGCCGAAAAACGGTAGCGGCAGGCCAGAGGCAGGGGATTCAGCTCGGCGAGAATGATCAGCTCCTCGCACCAGAGATCCTCCGTGAGGGCCTCCGTCACATGGACCCGCAGAGGCACGGCGGCCGGATTGTCGGCGGTGGCGGGAAGCTCCATCGCCAGGCCCTCGGCCAGAGGCGCGACGCCGCCGAGGAACTCCGCCGCGATGCGGTCGGATTCGGCGGCGTCGGGCTGAGCCTCGGCGGTGGTGGCCAGCTCCTGGGCGCGGGCCCCGGACAGCGGCAGAGCCGCGCCCAGAGCCGCCCCCGCCGCGCCGAGAAGCACCCGGCGACGATCGGGCTCAAACGAGGAAGTCATCGAACATTCCCTTGATCCAGACGAAATCCTCATCCATCAGATCGGGCGTGCGCACGTCGATGTCGATCTGGGTCTGACGGACCAGCCCGTCGGGGCCGACGTCATAGAGGAACTCCACGGAAATGGCCTCCAGCGGATCGCCGTTGACCAGCATGTAGCAGAGATTGTCCGGCAACTCCGCCACGACCTCTTCGCCGCGCACGCGCTGGGCGATGTTGCGCGCGACGATCTTCGCGATGTAGTTCGCGACATGGCCGCTCTTGGGGTAATGCCCGAACTGCGGCGAGATCGCGCCCATGCTGTCGCCGACGATGTAGACGTCTTCGTCGGAATTGGCGTGGTAGAGCCGCGGATGCATGTCGGCCCAGCCGGTGGGCTTGCCTTCGGCGTCCTTGCCGATGAGGTCCGCCCGCCAGACGAGGTCCGAAGCCTGATGCGGCGGCATGAGCACGGCGTCGTCGAAGTCGAAGTCTCCGGCTTCGGTGCTGATGCGCTTGTTGAAGGGGTCCACCGACTTCACTCTGGCGTTGGGCACATGGGTGATGATGTCGGGATAGAGCTCGTCGAAGGCGGCCTTGTAGCCCGCGCCGATGGGCGCGATCCGGGGTTTCGGATCCAGGATCAGGATCTTGCCGGGGATGTTATTGGTCTTGATGTGCCAGGCCATGAGACAGGCCCGCTCGTAGGGCGAGGGCGGGCAGCGATGGGGCGGCGGCGGCAGGGTCATGACGATGACGCCGCCCTTGAAGTTCTTCAGCTTGTTCTTGAGCGCGATATGCTCCGAGCTGGGAATATAGGCCGAAGGGAAGTTCCGGCGCGTCTGTTCGATGGCGGTCTGATCGTTTCCGAACCAGGCCTCGTAATCATTGCGGATGCCGCCCGAGAGGATGAGGTAATCGTAATCCACCACGCCCCGGGAGGTGCGGACCTGCTTCTTGTCGCGCTCGATCTCGGTGATCTCGCAATGCACGAGCTTGTAGCCGTGGGCCTGAGCGGGCGCGAGCATGTCATGGGTGAGGAAGGCGGTGTCCACCACGTCGATGAGCCATTTGTTGCTCATCGGGCAGGACCAGAAGAAGGGGTTGCGCTCCAGCAGGATGACGTCGGCCTCGGGGATCTCCTCGCGGAGGTGGCGCGCGGCGGTCAGGCCGCCCCAGCCGCCGCCGCAGATCACGATGCGCGGCCCCGAGCCCTCGCGCGGCATGAGCTGGACGCTTGAGCTCAGCACCGAGGGCGCGGCCAGAAGACGGCCTCCGTTCAGGCCCAGGACTCCCGCCCCGGCGGCGGCTCCGATCAGAAAGCTGCGACGTTTGATCATGAGGCCCTCCCGCGGGTTCTGTTTGAGCCGATGACCGACCGCGACGCCGACGGGAAAGACATGTCGAGGAACGCGACCGGACCGGCCAGCGAAGATTCCGGAGACTTATCCGGAATCCTCACAAGCTTTGCCTCATCGGGCATGAGAAGGCAAGCGCGGTCGGGAGTCGACGGCGGCGCGGTCCCGGGGCATCACTGAAGCCTCACGCCGCCTGTCCAGGGAGAATCGTCATGCAGGTCCTGCGCGAAGAAACCGACGCCCGTCATGGCCGTTACGTCGCCCGCATCGAGGGCGTCGAGGGCGAGGGCGAACTGACCTTCACCCGCCGGGGCCCCGGCCGCCTCAGCGCCGACCACACCGGCGTCCCCGAGAGCATGGCGGGCGAGGGCGTCGCCCGCGCCCTGCTCGACGCCCTGCTGGCCGACGCCCGCAAGGAGGGATTCCACATCATCCCCTATTGCCCCTATGTGCGCGGCCAATATGCGCGCCATCCCGAATGGTCGGATCTCTTCACGACCGCGCCGGGAGAAGAGCCTTCGCGCGGCTGAAACGCGGCTGAAGGAGGCGCCCGGATTTCAACTTTGGTCGCAATGCGTCGGGGCGGGGATTGGTCCATGGTGGCCTTCAAGCGCGCCGCTCCGCCGCATCCGACGCGCCGCCACCCCATAAAGCGGCTCCGGAGGAGACCCCCCATGCAGGATTCGCTTCGGCGGGCCGCTCATGCGCAGACCGACGTCCAGGCCGCCTTCGCCCAGGCCCGCACGGAGCTTCTGCGCCGCCTCGTCGGGCGCGAGGCCCTGATCGACCGGCTGCTGATCGCGCTGCTGGCGGGCGGACATCTGCTCGTCGAGGGCGCGCCGGGACTCGCCAAGACCCGCGCGGTGAAGCTCTTCGCCGAAACCCTCTCGACGCGCTTCGCCCGCATCCAGGCCACTCCGGACCTGCTGCCCTCCGACCTCACCGGCGCCGACGTGCTCAGGCCCCAGACCGGAAGCTTCGAATTCTCCGAGGGGCCCCTGTTCAACAACGTCGTCCTCGTGGACGAGATCAACCGCGCGCCGCCCAAGGTGCAGAGCGCCCTGCTCGAAGCCATGGCCGAAGGCCAGATCACCCATG
This sequence comes from Neomegalonema sp., assembly GCF_028688855.1. Lineage (GTDB taxonomy): Bacteria > Pseudomonadota > Alphaproteobacteria > Rhodobacterales > Rhodobacteraceae > Neomegalonema. The sequence continues at coordinate 116,102 of NZ_JAQTXI010000002.1, forward strand.
GCGGAGTCACGCGCAGGCTCGCGCCGCCCTTCCTCGTGGCCGCGACGCAGAATCCTCTGGAGCATGAAGGCGTCTATCCTCTGCCCGAGGCGCAGCTCGACCGCTTCCTGTTCTACGTCACGCTGGAGATGCCCGACGCCCTCGAAGAGCGCGCCATCCTCGACCTCGCGCTGGAGGAGCGGCTCGGCGAGGCGGAGAAGCCGAAGGCCCGGGCCCTGATCGACCTCGACGCCGTCCTGACCGCGAAACAGGCGGCCGCCGAGGTGCATGTCTCGCCCGCCGTCCGCGACTTCATCGTGCGGCTGGTGGCCGCCACCCGCGGCGTCGGCGCCGCCGGAGAAGCCGCCGCCGACATCGCCCATCCGGCGAGTCCGCGCGGGTCTCTCGGTCTGGCTGCGGCGGCTCAGGCGCGGGCCTGGCTGCTCGGGCGGGACCACGTGCTGCCCGCCGACGTCGAGGAGCTGGCCCTCGACGCGCTTTCGGGCCGCATCGGGCTGAGCTACCGCGCCCGCGCCGAAGGCAAGACCGCGCGAGGCGTCATGGCCGCGATCCTTCAGCGGACGCCGGTCCTCTGATCCGCAGGAGGGCTTCGGCATGTGGGGATTCACGACAGAGGCCCGGCGGGAAGCCCGGGAGGCTCGGGCGGCGGAGGCCGTCGCGCTGCCGCTGGAACGGCTGATCGCCCTGCGCGCCGAGGCCGCGCGGATCGATTCCCGCAGCCTGCGCGCCATCACCCAGCTCTCGGGAGAAACCCGCACGCGCCGTCGGGGGCAGGGGCTCGAATTCGACGATCTGCGCCTCTACGCCCCCGGCGACGACCTGCGCCGCATCGACTGGAAGGCCACCGCCCGCACCGGCGCGCCCCATACGCGCATGTATCGCGAGGAGCGGCAGCGCGGGGCGACGGTGGTCGTGGATTTCCGCGCGAGCATGTTCACCGGCTCGCGCCGCCTGCGGGCCGTGACGGCGGGAGAGGCGGGCGCCGCCCTGCTCTGGGGGCTCGCCGCCGCGCGCGACCGCACCGCCGCCGTCGCCTTCACGGATCTCGATCTCGAAGTCTCCGCCGCCCGCAACGGCGATCAGGGGGCTCTGGCGGGGGCGCATCTCCTGGCCGAGGGCTTCGCTCTGGGCCTGCGCCGCCGCGCGGAGAAGCCTCCCGTCCGGCCGCTCACGGAGATCTTCGCGCGGGTTCTCAACCGCGCCGGACGCGGCTTCGGAGTCTTCGTGCTGGTCACGGGGATGGACGATCCCGGCGAAGGCTTCGAGGCGGCGCTCGGCGAGGCGGGCGAAAGGGGACGCCTCGCGGCGGTCCTCGTCGAGGATCCCCTCGAACGCGAGGGGCTGGAGACGGGCGTCTACCGCTACCGGACTCCGGAAGGCGAGCGCATGGCGCGGCTCGATTCCCGCGCCCGCGCCCTCCTGCGCGAGAAGCTCGCGGCCCGGAGCGCGGCCCTGGAAGGGGCCCTGAGGCGGGCGGGGACGCCTTTCGTCGTCCCGACGACGCCGCAGGAGGCCTACGCCGCCCTCGTCGCGCAAGGCGCCCTGTGATGAAGGGAGCCCCGTGATGGAGACCGAAGAGCTTCTGGAGCGCATGCGCGATCTCGCCTTGCCGCCCATCCCCACGGCGGCGCCGGTCCCCTGGGGATTCCTGATCCTGGCGGCTCTGGCTCTGGCGGCTCTGGGCGCGCTTCTGGCGCTGCGGCTCCGCAGCCGCGACTGGCGGCGCGAGGCCCGCGCGCAATTCGCCGCCCTCGCCGCCCAGCCCGGCGGCAGGCCGGAGGCTCTGACCGAGGCGGCGCGGCTCCTGCGGCGCGTGGCGCTGAAGAGCGCGGGGCCCGAAGCCGCCCGACTCACGGGCGAGCCCTGGCTCCAGCGCCTCGACGAGATCTTCGGCGCGGATTTCTTCACCTCGGGCGCGGGACGCGTCTTCGGCGCGGAGCTTTACGCCGCCGATCCGCCGCCCGCCGGGCCGATCCTCGAAGGGCTGGCGGCTCTGGCCCGCAGGAGGATCGCCTGATGAACCTGAGCTTCGCATGGCCCTGGGTCTTTCTGCTGGCGCCTCTGCCCCTGCTGCTTCTGCGGGGGGGCTCCGGGGCCGAAGCGCGCGGAGAGCCCGGAATCGAGCCGCCGCCGCGCCTGCGCGCCGCCCTCGACGAGATCGCCCCGAGCGCGCCTTCCGGCGGACGTCTGGCGCTGCTCCTGCTCTGGGGGGCCTGGCTGGCGCTGCTGGGGGCTCTGGCGCAGCCCTCGCGGATCGCGGGCGCCGAGATCCAGCCCGCCACGGGCCGGGCCATGATCCTCGCCATGGACCTCTCCTTCAGCATGGAGCGCAAGGATTTCCAGCTCGACGGGCGCGCGGTGGATCGTCTGACGGCGGTGAAATCCGTGGCGACGGAGTTCGTCCGCGCCCGCGAGGGCGACCGCGTGGGGCTGATCCTCTTCGGCGATCAGGCCTTTTCGGCCGCGCCCGTGACCTATGACCTCTCGGCGGCGGCTCAGGCGGTGCGCGAGGCTCAGATCGGCATGGCCGGGCGCACCACCGCCATGGGCGACGCCATCGGCCTCGCGATCCTCAAGCTGCGCGACGATCCCGCCCGCAGAAAGACCCTCGTGCTGCTCTCGGACGGCGCCAACAACGCCGGAGAAGCCGAACCCGAGGCCGCCGCCGCTCTGGCGCGCAGCTTCGGCCTGCACATCCACACCATCGGGCTGGGCAGCGAGCGCGACCCGAACTCCCGCGATCCCATCGACCCCTCGGCGGATCTCGACGAGGAGACGCTGAAACGCGTCGCGCAGGCCAGCGGCGGCGAGTTCTTCCGCGCCCGCACCACCGCCGAACTGGGCGCGGTCTATGACGAGATCGGCCGGATCGAAGCCACTCAGGCCGAGGCCCCGCCCTTCACGCTGCGTCAGGATCTGCGCAACTGGCCCCTGAGCCTCGCGGCGGGGCTTCTGCTGCTTCTGGGGCTGCTCCATCTGCGCGCGCGGAGGCCCGCATGACGGCCTTCCTCGCGCCTCTGGTCTTCCTGCATCCGTGGTTCCTGCTGGCGGGAGGACTCTGTCTCCTGCGCTGGATCGTCCCGAGTCGGCTCCTGCGCGGCGACGACTGGCCGAAAGTCCTTTCGGGGCCGGTTCTGGGCTTTCTGCGGCCCGGCGCTCGGCCCGGCGGCGGGCGGGATCCCACATGGCTGGTTCTGGGGCTGCTCTGCGCCGCTCTGGCGAGTCCCGCCCTGCCCCGCTCTCCGGAGGAGAGCGAAGCCTATCGCCCCACCGAAGGCCTGATTCTCCTGATCGACCTCTCGCGCTCGATGACTCTGGCGGATCTGCCGCCGAGTCGTCTGGCGGCGGCGCGGGCGGCGGCGGCCCGCCTGATCGACGAAGCCGGAGCGCGTCCGGCGGCGCTGATCCTCTACGCCGGAGACGCCTACCTCGCCCAGCCCCTCGCGGTGGAGCGCAGCCAGATCCGCCAGTTCCTCGCGGCGCTGGAGCCCGAGATCCTGCCCACCGAGGGCTCCGATCTGGGGCGGGCTCTGGCTCTGGCGCGGGGGATGATCGAGGCCAACGCCCTTTCCGCCGCGCGGGTCCTCGTCCTCGGCGACGGCGGCGGCGCCTCTCCGGCCGCCGAGAGCGAGGCGCGGGCTCTGGCGGCTCTGGGCGCGCGGCTGGACCTCCTGCGCATGGCGCGGCCGGAGACGGTCGATCCCTCGCCCGTGGACCCGGCCCGGCTGGAGGCTCTGGCGCGGGCGGGCGGCGGCGAAGTCCTGACTCCCGACGCGCTCGGCGTCTTCGACCTCCGGCCCCTGGCGCTGGACGCTCCGCCGCGCGGCGATTTCCTGCGGCTGCCGGTCAGCACGGAGGGCTGGCGCAATCTCTCGCACTGGCTGCTGCTGCTGGCCCTGCCGCTGACGCTGCTGCTCTTCCGGAGGGCCCGCGCATGAGGCTGCGTTTCCTGCTTCTCGCGCTTCTGGCGGTTCCGGCGGTTCCGCTCCGGGCGGAGGAGGCTCCGCCGCCCGACGACGCCCGCGCCTATCGGCTTCTGCTCGAAGGACGGCCCGCCGAGGCGGCGGCCCTCTTCGGAGACCCCGCATGGAAGGCCGTCGCCCATTACCGCGCGGGCGAGCACTGGCGCGCCGCCGAGATCTTCGCGGGACTCCCCGGCGCCGATGCGGCCTATAATCTCGGCAACGCCTATGCGCGGCTGGAATCGCTGCAACTGGCTCTGGAGGCCTATGAGCGCGCCCTGAAGCTGAAGCCCGATTTCGAAGACGCCGCCTTCAACGCCGAGCTCGTGCGGGCGGCTCTGGAGGAGCGCGACCGCTACGACCCGCTCACCCTCGACAAGCAGGCCCGCGAGATGGAGCAGATGGAGGATCGCGGCCAGCGCAGCGCCGAGGAAGCCCGCGGCGAAGGCGAAAAGGCCGAAGACGCCGAAGAACGCGCCGGAGGCGAGACTCAGGCCGGTTCGGAGGATCCCGGCGAGGCCGCCCAGCGCGGCGGCTCGGAGGAGACGGCTTCCGGCGAGGAAGGCGGCGAGCGCGGCGAGGAAAGCGGCCAGCACGCCGAACGCGGCGAGGAATCGCAGGGCGGCGGCGAAGGCGCCAAGGCGGGCGAAGCCTCCGAGGCCTCCAGCGAAGAGGAGCTGGACAACCAGACGCTCCGCCAGAAGCTGGAAGCGCAGCAGGCGACGGAGCAATGGCTCCAGCGCATCACGGATGATCCGGCGCAGTTCCTCGCCGCCCGGATCGCCCGCGAGTTCCGCCGCCGCAAGGCCGTCGGCGAGGCCCCCCCGGATTCGGAGGACCCATGGTGATCCGGATGTTCAGGTTTCCGGCGCTGGCGCTTCTGGCCTGCGTCCTCTTCGCCGTCTTCGCCGTCTCCGCGCGGGCCCAGGATCGGGAGATCTCTCCCGCCGCCCTGCGCGAGGCCTTCATCGAACTCGCCCTGCCCTCGGACGAGATCTATCAGGGCGAGGCGGTGATCCTCCAGATTCAATATGTCGGGCCGGAGAAGGAGTCGCTCGACCTCTCCTCTCTGGAGAAGATCGGCGATCTGGGCCGCGAGACCTTCGGCACCCGTCTGCGGGTGATCAACGGCGAGGTCGTGGAGCTGCACACCCACCGCATCGAGATCACGCCCCGCGAAGCCGGACCGGCGGTCTTCGGGCCGCTGGAGAGCGGCGGAATCGTCTCGAACCGTCTGGCGGTCGAGATCCTGCCGCCCGCCCGCGCCGCCTGGCGCCCCACCGATCAGGACATCCGGTTCACGCAGAAGCTCTCCGGCGCCAACCCCTGGGTCCAGCAACAGCTGATCCTCGATCTGGAATTGGCCTATCGCTATCCGCTCTCCGACGAGAAGCTGGAGCTGCCCGACTTCACGGGATTCCGCGTGGCGCCGGTCTTCGTGCAGCAGCGCGCCCAGGGACGCGACGCCGCAGGCGATCCGCGCGCGACGATCTCCTGGCGCTATCTGCTCTATCCGCAGCGTTCGGGGCCTCAGGTTCTGGGGGGGGCGCGGTTCACCGGCATCGTGGCGAAATCCCGCGTGGAGCGCGCCATCGTGGACCTCATCGGCGAGGAGACGACGCTCGCGGTGAAGCGCGCCGAATTCGCGCCCTCGCAATGGTGGCTGGTCGCCGACGGCCTGACCCTCTCGGAGGAATGGGTGGGGGGAGATCCGGCGGCCTTCTCCGCGGGCGAGGAGATCGAGCGTCAGATCCGCGTCACCGCCCGCAACGCCCTCGCCGAGCAGATCCCCGACGTGGAGATGTCCCGCGTCCCCGGCCTGGAGGTCACGCGCATCGGGCACAAGCGCGTCAACCGCATCGGCGAAGAGGGCTCGGAGGCCACCGCGATCTTCCGCTACCGGCTGAGGCCCCTGCGCCCCGGCCCCGTCGTGCTGGAGACGATCCGTCTGCGCTGGTGGGACGGCGCCTCGGGCCGGGCCGGAGAAGCGGTCCTGCCGCCGCGTCGGCTGGAGATCGGCGAGGCGAAGATCGCCGCCGCCCGCGAAGCCGTCGATCCGGGACTCGCGGCGGGCGCCTGGAGCCGGACGGGACTGCTCGGCGGCCTGAGCCTTCAGGCTCGCGCGGGGATCGGAGCGGCGCTTCTGGCGGCTCTGGGGGCTCTGCTCTGGCCGCTCCTCAGGCGGCGGCGCGGCCTCGAGGGGCCGCCGGATCTGCGCGCCCGTCTGAGGGCGGTGCGGGGGGCGCTCCGGCGTCGCGACGCCGCCGCGCTCCATGAGGCCCTCCGCGCCCTGAGCCGCGACCCTCGGGCCGGAGCCGGAGCCGGAGGCCTGCGCGCCCGCTTCGAGGAGGACGCCCATCAGGGCCGCACGCCGGACTGGTCCGGGCTGCGCGCCGAGTTCGAGGCTCTGACGCGCGCCGTCGAATCCCGCGCCCGCACCGCCGAACCGGGGCTTCTGCCGCCGCTCTGAGGCGAAGCGCCGCCCTGCTCGGGCGGCCTCCCTTGACTTTTCCGGGCTTCCCGATCCATCGTCTCGGCGCAATCTCCCCGTCGAGGCTTCTCCATGTCCGCCCCTTTCTTCCGCTCCGCCGCGCGGAGGCCTTCCGGCCCGCGCGCCTTCCGGCTTTTCCTCAAGGGGAGGGCCCGGGCATGACCGCCGCCGATCCCGCCGCGCCGCCTCCGGCTTCGGGCCCCTTCCGGCTGAATCCGCAGGAGATCGCGCTGATCGTGGTCACGATCGTCTGGGGCTCGACCTTCCTCGTGGTCCAGCACGCCATGACGCTGAGCGGACCCTTCTGGTTCGTGGCGCTGCGGTTTTCTCTGGCGGGGCTGCTGCTTGCGGCGGTCTCCTGGCGGAGCATGCTCGGCCTGACGCGCCACGAGCTCTTCGCCGGATGCGCCATAGGCGCGGCCATCGCCGTGGGCTACAGCCTCCAGACGGTGGGGCTCCAGACCATCCCGAGCAGCAAGTCCGCCTTCATCACGGCGCTTTACGTGCCCATCGTGCCCTTGCTGCAATGGGCGATCCTCGGGCGTCCGCCGAGCCTGATGAACTGGGTGGGCGTGTCTCTGGCCTTCTTCGGCCTGACGCTGCTCGCCGGGCCGGAGGCGGGGAGCCTTTCGCTCGGCCATGGCGAGACCATGACCCTGATCGGGGCGGCGGCCATCTCGCTGGAGATCATCCTCATCAGCCGCTACGCCCCGACGGTGGACGCCCGGCGCGTCACGGGAGTGCAGCTTCTGGCGGCTGCGGTCTTCTCGGGCTTCGGCGGCCTGGCGACCGGCGAGCCTCCGCCGGACTTCTCGTGGACGCTGATCGGCGTCGCCGCCGCCATGGCGGTCGCGAGCGCGGTGATCCAGCTCACGATGAACTGGGCGCAGAAATCCGTCTCGCCGACGCGGGCCACGCTGATCTACGCGGGCGAGCCGGTCTGGGCGGGGATCTTCGGGCGGATCGCGGGCGAGCGCCTGCCGGGCCTCGCGATTCTGGGCGCGGCCTTCGTGGTGGCGGGCGTGATCGTCGGGGAGTGGCGGCTGAAGCGGCGCAAGCTCTCCTGAGCCCGCCGCCGCAAAGCCCCGGCCGCCATCCGCCAGACGAAGGGCGCGGTTGCGCCGCGCCCTGCGGCGTCTGATATAGAAGGCGACCGCCCCCGCCCTTCCCGGAGCCTCCATGCCTTCCGAAGACCCCGCCCCCCGCCCGGCATCCTCGGGCCTCTGGAGCCGCGCGCGGACCCTCTTTCCCTATGTCCTTGCGGCGGGGCTGTTCGGGCTGGGGCTCTATGCGCTCTACAAGCTTCTGGCGCCGGTGGATTTCGTCCAGGTGACGGCGCAGATCCGCTCCACGCCCTGGGGGACGCTCGCCTCCGCCGCCGGCGCGACGCTCTGCGCCTATCTGGCGCTGGTGGGCTACGACTGGTCGGCGCTGCGCTACATCGGCAAGCCCCTGCCCGCTCCCGTGGTGCTCACCGGCAGCCTCATGGCCTACGCCTTCGGCAACACCATCGGGCTTTCGGCGGTCTCGGGGGGGGCCGTGCGCTGGAGGGTCTATTCCGGCCTCGGGCTCGACGGCTACGACGTGGCGGCGGTCTCGGCCTTCACGGCGGTCTCCTTCGGGGTGGCCGCGACGCTGGTCGGGCTGACGGCTCTGGCGGCCCATCCCCAGGCTCTGGCGGCGCTGCTGCCCTTCGGGCCGCAGATGGTGCGGATGCTGGCCGTGGCCTCCATCGTGGCGATCCTGGCGCCGCTGATCTGGGCCTCGCTTTCGGGCAAGTCCCTGAAGATCTGGCGCTTCGACCTGAGGGCGCCTTCTCTGCCGATCCTCGGCGGCCAGGTGCTGTTCAGCCTCGGCGACATCGGATTCTCCGCCCTGACGCTCTATCTGCTGCTGCCCGAGACGGGGCTCGGATTCTTCACCTTCCTGGCGATCTTCGCGGCGGCGACCATGGCGGGCGTGGTCAGCCATGTGCCCGGAGGCGTCGGCGTCTTCGAGACGGTGATGCTGGCCGCCCTGCCCTCGGGCGCGCCCACCGAGCAGGTGGCGGCGGCGCTGCTGCTCTATCGGCTGATCTATTATCTGCTGCCCTTCACGCTGGCTCTGGTCTTTCTGGCGATCTACGAGTTCTGGCGCTCGCTGGGGCGCTCGGCGGAGACGCGGTCCGACCGGGCTCTGGCCGCCGTCGAGCCCGCCATGCGGGCGCTGGCGCCTCTGGCGCCTCTGGTTCTGGCGGCGATGATCTTCGGCTCGGGGCTGTGGATGAGCGTCTCGGCGCTGATCCCTCCCGCCAGCGAGGCCGCCGAAGCCGCCGAGACGCTGTTCCCCCTCGCCTTCCTGCCGGGAGTCCCGGCGTTGCTGTCGAGCGTTCTGGGGGCGGGGCTGATCGTGGTCTCTCTGGGCGTGGCGCGGCGGAGCCTCGGGGCCTTCTGGATGGCGGTGGGCGCCATGGCGCTCGGGGCGGGGGTCGAGATCGTCCGCGACGGCGACATGGAGCGCGCCGCCGCCCTGATCCTGGCCGTGGCGATCCTCACGCCCTTCCGGCGCGTCTTCCGGCGGCGCACCACCCTGACCCACGCCGCGCTCACGCCCGGATGGATCCTGCTGGTGGCTTCGGCGGCGGCCTCCTTCGCCTTCACGCTGTTTCTGGTCAACCGCAGCGGCGCCCATGAACGCGAACTCTGGTGGCAGCTCGCCGCCAACGAGGGCGCGCCCGATTCCCTGCGCGCGGGGCTGGTCGGGGGCCTGACCATCGGGGTCTTCGCGCTGGTGCTGCTGCTGCGCTCGCCGCGGTTCCGGCCGCGCGCTCCGGGAGGGGCGGCTCTGGAGAAGGCGGCCCAGATCGTCGCCGACTGGGGCGATCCGGAGGCGGCCTTCGCGCTGACCGGCGACAAGACGCTGCTCTTCTCGGAGGATGAGAGGGCCTTCGTGGCCTTCGGCGAGTCGGGAGGCTCCTGGATCGCCTGGGGGGGGCCGGTGGGCGAGCCGGGCGCCGCCGCCGAAGCCGCCTTCCGGTTCGTCGACGCGGCGCGACGGGCGGGGGCGCGTCCGGTCTTCCATGACTTCGGCCCCCGGGACGCCCCGCTCATGTGGGAGCTGGGCCTGACGCCGCATCTCCTGGGGGAAGAGGCCCTGGTGGATCTGGAGAGCTTCCGGCCCCAGGGCGAACTGGCCGCCGCCCGCCTCCGCGCCCGGGAGAAGGGCCTCGCGCTGGAGATCCTGCGCCCGCCTCACGACGCCGCCCGCATCGAGATGCTGCGGGGGATCTCCTCGGCCTGGCTGACGGCGCGGGGTCTGCGGGAGAAGGGCTTCTCCATGGGCCGCTTCTCGCCCGCCTGGCTGGAGCGCTGGCCGGTGGCGCTGCTGCGGCTGGAGGGTCGGCCCGTGGGCTTCGCCAATCTGCTGGTGATCGAGCGCGCGGGCGAGGCGACCACGGACATGCTCCGTCTGACGCCCGAGGCCCCGCCGGAGGCTCTGGCCTTCCTCTGCGTCGAGACCATGGCCTGGCTGAAGGCGGAGGGCGTGAAGCGCTTCTCGCTGGGCGGCGCCCCCGCCTCGACGCCCGGCGCCAGCCGCGAGATCGAGAGGCGCAAGCGGGTCTGGGATCGTTTCGGCGCGCGGATCTACCGGCTGGGCGCCCATCACGCGGCGGTCTCCGAGCTGCGCGCCTTCAAGGCGGGCTTCGATCCGGTCTGGCGTCCGCGCTATTTCGCCGCCCCGCCCGAGGCCCCGCCGCTCTCGGCGCTCGGGGACGCGGCGCGGCTGATCGGCGGCGAGGCCGGGCCGCGCGAGACGGCGATCCCCGATCCGGGATCGCCCTGAGGACTCAGGAGGCGACCCGCTCCGCCTCCCGGACGGCGATCTGCGCCATCTCCAGAGCCGCTTCCCGGGTCGCGGCGACGGCGATGAAGCGGGCCTTGTGGCAGAACCGCGCCCCCTCGACGCCGCTGACGGCCTCCAGAGCGGCGTCGGTGAGACCCGCCCAGGCCTCGGGCAGATCGGCGCGCTGCGCGAAGCCGCCCCCCCTCAGGCGGACGCCCGTCAGCGCCCAGTCCCGGTCGCGCGGATGCACCACGAAGAGCAGATGATCCGCCCCGCTCTCCTCCAGCGCCGACTGGAAGGGCATGCCCCGAGGCAGCTCCAGAACCCGGCCTGCGCCCGCTCCGGCGACGGCCTCCAGCACGCTCGCCCGCGCGCGCAGACTGGCCGCCTTGCGCGAGATCGCGGCCTCGACGAAGCGCCGGGCGATCTCCAGAGCCGCGTGAAAGGCGCGGTCCTCGGCGTCGGGGGCGGTCTCGTCGAAGACCGGCTTCAGCGTCTCCAGCAGGACCGGCAGCGTCAGACCCGCCAGAAGAGGCCCGGCCTCGGAAGGGCTGAGCGCGCCGTTGTCCATCAGATCGACCGGCAGGACGAAGCCGGAGTCGAAATCCGCATGGATCGCCGCGAGATCCCGCTCGGGAACGCTCATCGCGCGCAGGTAATCCGCGCCGAAGCGCCGCCAGATCAGCCCGAAGGAGCTGAAGGGCCGACCATCCTCGCGCAGAGGGGCTCCGCTCTGATGGTGGTCGAAGGTCAGCTCTCCGTCATGGGCGCCGCCGACGTCGTAGACGATGCGGTCCGGAGCGGGCGCGGTCCAGGCCTTCTCCCGGCTGCGCACCAGGCGCGCCTCGGGAAAGACCCGCGTCAGGACGACCGTGGAGAGCAGTTCATCCGCATGGAAGCCGCCGGAATGGGTGACGAGGAAATCAGGAGTCATGGAAGGGTCTCGCGAAATTCGGGAGGAGGAGGGCGAAGGCGGCGGTTCAGGAGGCCTTGTCCCGCAGACGCAGCAGGAAGGCCACGTCCTCCGCCTGCGCGGGCCGCCGGTGGGCGAGGTGGTTGCGCACCGAGACCATCCGGTCCAGACGCGGGTCGAGGCTCTGGCGCTCCCTCGGGTCGAGGCGCTGCTGAAGCTGCCAGCGCAGGGGGCCCAGTTCGATGCCTTCCACGCCCTCCACGCCCTGTTCGCGCATGCGGTCGTCGACGCGCAGGAGCTTCCGGTGAGTCCGGACGAGCGCGATCCGCTCATCCTCCAGCATCGGGAAGAGGGTGGAGAGATGCGCCCGCCAGAGCCGTCGCCGCAATTCCTCGACGTCCTGTCCCAGCAGGTGGAGCGGACAGGGAAATTCGCTCCCGTTGAGGGGCAGCGCGCGCGGCTCGGGCTTTTCGGGCCGCCCCTTGAGCCAGGCCAGAGGATCGGCCAGATGCCGCGCCTCCGCGCGGACCAGCTCCTTCGCCAGATCGAACCGCCAGCCGCAGAGCTCCACCGCCAGATTCGCGGCCAGCGAGGCCGCCAGACCGTCGCGGTCGTCGGGGAGATGCTGGTCCGCCCAGATCATGCAATCCGAGCGGCGCAGGTTCCGCGACCACCTCAGGAGATCCTCGGGGCCATGCGGCGCGACGGCGGGCGTCGCCGAGACCACCGCCAGAGCCAGACCGCCCCCCAGACGCGCGCGCTCCACGCTGAAGCGCTTGAGGAAGGCGCTCCAGGCCTGAGCCCGGCGCGCGTCGACGATGCGCCCCCCGTCGATCAGGGCGGTGGTGCGCTCCAGAGAGGCGGAGGCGGCCAGTTCGCTCAATCCGGGAGGCCCGTGCAGCGCCTTCGCCAGCTCCTCGACCGGAGCCCCATGGCCCGGATCCACCCTCTCGACGTCTCTGGAGGAGGCGCGCAGACGGGCCCGCAACTCCTCCTCCAGCCCCGGAGGCGCCGCAGGATCATGCGCGAAGAGCGCAACGCCCTTCTCCTTCAGACGCCGCAAACCTTCGGCGAACAGAATCTCGCTCGCTGGCAGAGTCTAGGGCGTCATGACAAGCTCCTTCCGATCAGGCGGCCCAGAGGAGTCGGCGACAGACCCCCCTTCCCGTCGGAGAAGGCCAGCTCCAGCCGCTCGAACGCCCCGGAGGCGCCTGTGTTTCCGGCGTCGATCTCGGCGCGGTCGGCGGGGCTCCCCTCGTCCGCGAGGAGGAGCAGATCCAGCGCCGCAGCGAATTCCGCTCCGACTCCCGCCTCCTCCGCCGTGAGGGGATGATCCGCCGTCCAGGCCTCGACGGCGCTCCGGCGCCGCGCCGCGCCCAGAGCGAGACTCCGCGCCAGAACGGGCCTGATCCCGAAGATCCGTCGGGGCGCCAGCCCCGTGGCCGAGACGAGCGCGCGACGCAGTTCGGGTTCATCGTAGACGAACAACCCTTCCTCAAGCAACCAGAGCCGCAACATGGCTTCGCTCCAGACGCCCGCCCGGAAGACCGTCGCGGGCTCCTGGACGGCCTCCGCCGGATCCGGCCGGACCCAGATCGGCAGGAGCCGACCTTCCTCGACCTCCTCGCGGCGGCTCAGGGCGGCGGCGAGCTTCTGATCCCAGGGGCGGTCGAGCACCAGCAGGCCCTGCTGCGTCCGTCCGAGGCCGTTGATCCAGGCCAGGACGTCCTTGCCCGGAGGGCGGTCGTCCTGCTGCTTCTCGAAGCGGCGGATCTTCAGATAGGTCCTCCATTGCGCCGCCGCCGCGCAGAGGCGTCGGCCGAGGCCCTCCCCCGCCACGGCGGCGAAGCCCTCGACGATCCGCAATCCCGGCTTCCCGTGGTCGAGAAGCTCCTCCAGCCTTCGGTCGGAGAGGGGCGCGCGTTCGCCGGGCGCCTCCGGCGCGAGGCTGCGGTGGAGCAGGGCCGCGTCATGCTCCGGCGGCTCCTCCCGCTGGCTGAGGGCGAGGATGTCGTCGTCCAGCTGGTCGAGGCCGCCCAGCATCTGCGCGATGCGGGCGTTCAGCAGGCTGAAGCGTCCCGAGCCGTGATCGGTCAGCACCCCGAGCCCCGCCATCTCCGCGAGCAGCTCGCCCAGCTCCTCCTCCGAGGGCGCGGGCCAGGAGGCGGGCCGCCATTCGGCGATCATCTCGCCGATCTCGCCGAGGGTCAGCCCGTTCTCCATGACGGCGCGGTCCGTCTCCGGAGATTCGAGGCGGCGTCGGGCGAGGGATCTGGCGATCAGGTCATGGCGCGGATCCAGATTCAGCGTCATCTGGAAGCCGGACCGGATCTCCTGCTCGATGCGCTCCGCCGCCTCGCCCTCGAAGAGGGCGCTCCGGCCGAGCCGCCAGCGCGGACCTTCGCCCGACAGATCTTCCGGACGGCTTCCCGCCCCCTCGATCGCCTCTCGGCAGAAGACCTGAACCAGCGCGGGAACGTGATTGGCGCGGGCCAGGAGGGCGTCGACCAGCTCCGGGCTCTCATATTCGAAGCCCGCCGCGCGCATGGGCGCGACGGCCAGTCGGCGCAGCGCGGCGCGATCTTCGGGCCTGCGGTTCATGGGGCCCACGAAGACGGCCTCCTCCGGAGCCGGAAGCGGAGCCTCCGCCGTCCGGGCCAGGCGCCGCAGATCGCCGGGACCGGCGAAGACGGTCTTGAAGCGCCATGCGCCGTCCTGCGCCGCCCGCCTCAGCCGCGTCAGGTTCGGATGGCCGTCCGCCTGGTCCGCCTTCAGGAAGCTGTCCGCCTCGTCGAACATGGCGAGGAGGCGGCGCTCCGGGGCTTCGGCGAGCCAGGCCGAAACGGCGCCGAGAATCTCGTCCGGATCGCCCTCGACGCGCGCGAAGGCGCGCTCCTGACGCAGACGGTTCGCCAGGATGGTCCAGATGTCCGAGGCGGGGCTTCCCGCCCGGCCGATCTGGGCGATCTCCAGCGCGAAGGCGATCTTTCCCTCGTCGGGCCGGTGATGCTCGCCCCCGATCCGGTCGAGCAGCGCCGACTTGCCCATCCTGCGCCCGCCATGGACCAGCCAGCCCCCGCCCTCGCAGGCGGCGACGCGGCGCATCTCCTCCTCGCGGCCGACGAAGACCTCCGGCGAGATACGCCCCGGACCGGTCTCGTAGGGCCGGAGCCCGCTGAAGGGCGCGGCGGCGGTCAGGAAGGAATCGAGCGGCGCGGCGCCCTCCATGAGGATGTGATTCAGCATCGTCTCGTCGAGCAGGAGCGTCCAGGAGCCCTCGCGCCGCAGCAGCCGGGCCAGACGGCGCCGCCGATGGACGTCCAGAGGCCCGAAGACCAACGCGAGCGTCGGCCGGCTGCGGCCGAGCCGCGACAGGCGCCTCTCGACCTCCTCGAAGGCGGCCTCTCCGGAGACCGCCGCCAGAGCGTAACGGCCCTGAGCCAGGCTCCCATAGATGGGAGGGACGAAACATCCCTCGCTGCGCCAGGGCGCGCAGGTCAGGCGGAAGACGCGCAGCTTGCCGGGGATTTCATCCTTTTCGGACTCGATCCGCACCGAATCCGCGCCGAAATCCTGAAGGAAGCCCTTCAGGGCCTCGCCCAGACGACGGGGATCGGTGACGCGGAAGGCCTTGGCGGCGTCGAGCCAGCCCTTGTGCAGGGCCTGAGCCCGGCGCCCCGCTTCGGGAGAGAGCCGGGAGAAGTCGAGCGGCCCGACCGCCGCGCCGTCGCGGATGGCGTCGGACACCACCGGAAGCGGCGCAGGACGCCGCGAAACCTGCTCCACGAACTCCGGGAAGAACCGGGAGAAGCCGTCCGGAGGATCGGCCTCGGGCGGGAAGGACTCCCTGCCGCCGCGCAGATCGGCGATCGCGGCGTCCAGATGCGTCGGATCGAGCCGCTCGACGGCGGCCAGAAGCGCCTCCGCGGAGGCGGCCTTCCGGGGATCGGCGCGCAGCGCCTCCAGGGCCTCCGACTGGACCCGCCGGACATGGGCGCGCAGCAGATCCCGACCGGCTTCGAGGCTCCGGAGCGCCTCGTCGAGTTCGGGGAAATCGGGCGGAACCTCCGCCGCGCGCAGGCGGTTCAGGGCGGGGAGCGAGACCTCGCCCTCCTCCGGACTGCGCGACAGGGCCGCGAAGACGGCCTCCAGCCGCGCGAGCGCGCCTTCCTGAGCCCGCAGAAGCCCGACGTCCAGATGGGCGAGGCTCGTCAGATCCTGACGCAGCCGCAGGACCCTGTCCTTCGCCTTCCTGCGGGCTCCGGGGAGATCCTCGCCGTTCAGCTGGTCCTCCAGCAGGGCGAGGGCGGCCGCCTGCTCCGGATCCGCCGTGCGCATCCGGGCGAGCAGGGCGCGCGCCGGAAGGATCGCGGCGTTTCGCCGATGCCTTTCGAAGGCGGCGCGGTCGTCCGGCGCGAGGGCGTCCCTCAGATGCAGGGCCTCCCACAGGCGTTCGTCTCTGGCGCGCCGCTCCTCCTCCATGGCGGGCTCCATGGCGGGCTCCATGGCGGACTCGGCGCCGGTCCAGTCCTGACAGCCGCCGGGCAGGCGCAGGAGCGGCTCCTCGAAGAGCGCCGCCCGGGTCGGCGCGGCCTTCCAGACGCCGCCGCCCGAGATCAGAGTCAGCAGATCCTCGATGGCCGCGAGCAGCCGACGACGCGCGGCGCGCTGCAAGGGATCGTCGTGCGGGGGGGCGTCGCGCAGGACGGCGCGCGCGGCCTCGGCGGCCCTGCGCACCTGCCGGACGCCGTTCGCAAGCTGCGCCCTGTCGCTCCGGGAGGCTCCCTGGTCGAATCGGGAGGCCTCCAGCCAGGCCGCGAGCAGGGCGGCCGCCTCCGCGAGATGATCCGTGATCCAGGCGAGGGCGTGGCCGTCGATCCGGTCCCGGGCGGGCCGCCCGAGCCTCTGTTCGCGGGCGAAGACGAGCTCCTCGCGGTCCTGACGGGTGGCGATGCGGCCCATGGCGGCCTCGACGAGGGCCTCCGCGTCGGGACGACCCGCCAGCGCGGCCTCCATCGCGCCGCCCAGATCGCCCAGAGGGTCGAGCTCTCCGTAGAGGATCTGGCGGCTCGCGGAATGGACATGATGACGTCGGCGCGCGGCCGCGAGCCAGTCGCGCAGGGTCCGGTTCGCGGCGGGCAGCCTTCGGGCGCGGTCGAGCCCCGCCAGTTCGGCGAGATCCTCGGTGGAGAGCCGGAAACGATGCTCCAGCCCCGAAAGCGCCCCCGCCAGATTCAGACAGAGCGCCGCGTCTCCCAGATGCGGCAGGTCGGCCAGCCGACGGCGCGCGTCGAAATCCGGGGTGAAGAAGGCCGGCCGCAGCAGAGCCGCCATCAGAAGCGTCGCAGAAGCTTCCGGAGCCGGAGCGGCGGGCGCCTCCTGGAGCGCCTCCTCCAGGGAGACCGAGCGCTCGTGGGTGTCGGGCGCATATTCGGCGTCCTGGACGGTGGGAGCCAGAACCAGGGCTTCCAGAACCGAGGGAGGAACAGGCGGCGTCTCTCCTGTCCGCCCGATCAGCCGGGCCAGATGCCAGGCGAGCGCGGTTTCTCCGCGCGACAGGCGAAGCGCGAGGGCCTCCTCCGTCGAGAGCGGGGCCGCAGGGGGATCCTCCGGGAGGAGAGCCGGGCCGTCGGACTCCTGCGGCGCCTCCTCGGCCGTCGCATCGGGAGGCTCAGGAGCCGCCGCCTCCGGGAGGAGGGCCGGAGGTTCGGCCAGGGCCTCGAAGACTTCGGGCGCCTCCTCCTCCGCAGCCTCGGCGGCGGCTTCGGGAGGGGCCTCGGCGATGATCTCGGCGATCTCGGCGATGGTCTCGGGAAGAGCCGGAGGCGCGGTTTCCGGCGCCTCTCCGGCCTCGGGCCCCGAGGCCTCGATTTCTCCGGAAGCGGGTCCGGAATCGGGAGGAGGAGCGGCGAGGTCGACAGGCGCCCCCCTCTCGGGGAGCTCTTCCTCGGGAGGCTCCTCCTCATGGCGCGACGCGACGTCGAGGCCGGTTTCGGGGCCCGCCTCGGAGACGATGTCAGCCTCTGTTTCTCCGAAGACCGCGAGGATCTGCGCGCGCAGAGCGTCGCGCGCGCCCTCGGCTGCGGCGAGCTCTCCGGCGGAGCCCCGGCGCAAGGCGGAGAGACGTTCGATCTCGTCGAAATCATCCTGATCATTGGCCAGGTCGAGCAGATGCTTGATCCGCGCCGTTTCGGCGGCGGCGGCCTCGCAGCCCTCCCGAGCCTCCCCGAAGGCCGAGACGAGCGCCTCGAGTCCGGAGATCCCTTCCTCTCCCATCCCGGCCAGAATCGGGACGAAGGCCAGGCCGGATCCGGCCAGCCGCTCGCCCAGAGCCTCGCGCCGCATCTGGAGCCCTCGCCGGGCGTCGTCCTCGCAGGCGTCGAGGAGCTCCTGCGCCAGAGCGAGGATCTCGCGGGCGGCGACGGGGTCCGGCCAGGTCAGCCGTTCGAGGCTGGACCGCAGGTTTCCGGCGAGGCCCGTCCAGCCCTCCGCAACCTCCACTTCCTCTTCCGGCTCTTCTTCCCTCATGGCCTCCGGCTCCTGCGGCAGGGACTCCTGCGGATCGGGTTCGGGCCCCTCCTTCTCCGGCTCCGCCTCGACGGGTTCGAGCAGGGAGGGGAAGACCTTCCAGAGGAGCCGATGCGTCGCGTTCTTCTCGATGTCCGCTTTCGCCCGCTCGTAGAGGACCGCCGGATCGAAGGCCTCTCCGGCGCAGACCGGAAGCTTCAGCCCTCCCGCGCCCGGAGCGCCCACGCCGATCCGGAACAGATTCAGATGACGGGTGATCCTCATGGAGAAGCGCTTGCGGCGCCGGTTCCGGTCGGCCTGAAGGGCTTCATATCTGCGCAGGGGCTCCAGATCTCCCGCGGAGATCCGCCGGGCGAGCGCGGCGTAAAAGAGATCGTCGTTCATGATCGAGGCCGGATCGATCCAGGAGGCGAAGACGGAGGCGCATTTCCGCCGCTCGGCCGGATCGATCTGGAAGATGCGCCGGATCAGCTCCTGATCCAGCCCGTCCAGGGCGGCCGTCTCGAAGGAGGCCCCGCCCTCCGGCGGCCTGACGGCGCAAAGGGCCTCGACGTCGAGACGCGCCACGACGTCAAGGCGTTTGTCCCCCTTTTTCCTCCGGGCGGCGACGGCCTGAGGAAAGCCCCGGATCAGCGCCTCGGCGCCTGGATGGGGCCCGCTCGGCGGAGCGGGCTCCTCTCCCTGGGAGGGCGCATGTCGTGAGGATCCGGCGTCCGGAGCGCGTGCGTTCATGATTGCCGCCTTCTTGTCGTTCTGTTTCGAATCCGCGTTTCTCAACGCACCCTCGCGCCTGGAGTTCAAGGACATGGCCGGTCAGAAGAAGGCGACTTGCGATTTCGCGTCTTGTCCCGCCGTCCCCGACGCAAGCCGCAGGATGCGCGGGGTCCGTCCTCGCCGATTGAGACGCCCGATCCCAGCCCTACAACGGGTGTATGAATCTCTGCTTACGGCGCAAGCCCCCTTGACGTCCATCCGGTTCCGGCTCTGGCTTCCGGGAAAGCGACGATAGCGGAGAAGTCCCGGTTCGTCTCGCAGGATCTCCTTGAGATCCCTTCGAATTCCTCTATCCTTGCGCAGCAGTCTCCGGCAGGGGAGGCGCCCTGCGCAGGCCCGCTCCCCGAACTCTGGCGGGAGGGCCGCCGCGCCCGGGCCTTCGCCGGAGCCCGAGGAAGGATCTGCGGCGAAACGCCCCGAAAGCCGCCCGAACCCCCGGCCCGGAACCCCTTGCAACGCCTCGCCGGACGGCTATCCTGCCCGAAAGGGGGAAAGATGCGCAACAGACGCGGTCGGATCTCGGCGTTCAGGGAAGTCGGATCGGCGCTCGCCGTTCTGGCCGTCTGGGCGTTGACGCTCCTCGCGCCGCTGCATCAGACCTCCAGCCTCATGCGGGAGCTCGCCGCGCGCGGCCATGAGGCGGCGGTCGTCTGGACCCTCTGCAATCCGGCCGACGCCGACCCCGGGGATCCGGATCAGGCGGCGGTCGTCTGCCCCCTCCAGGGGATCGGCAAGCTCGGCCTGATCCCGCCCATGACCGGAATCGCGGAGATCGAGCTTCTGCCGCCCGCCCACATGGTCTGGGACCAGATCAGGGCGCGTCCGCCCGATGGGCCCGCGCCTCACATGTTCGCGCAGTCGCGCGCCCCTCCCGCCTTCTCCTGAACTCCTGCGCCGACGCCGACGCGCTCCGGGCTTCGCCCCGAGGCTGCTCCGTCTGGCCCTCCCCGCGCGCCGCCCCTCCGGCGAAGCCCGGGATGATCCGGATCCTCCCTTCCGGCCCCCTGCTCCCGACATCCTCCGGAATCCGGCGGAAGGGGACTCCCTCCCTCTTCGCCGCAGACGCCGCGCCTCCTCCATCCGGGGCGGCTCCCTCCCCCCATGGCCGAGGCCATGGCGCGGCGTCGGATGTTCCGGAGCCTGAAGACCGTCGCCCCTCGGGGGCGCGGCATGCGCCCTGCATCGCGGCCTTCGGGCTCCGACGACGCCTCGCCTCAGGATTCATGATGACGATTCCCCTGCCCGCCTCTCCCCCGTCCGCCTCCGGGCCCCCGGGCCCCGAAGCCCGCTCCCGCGCGACGCCCGCCGGAGAACCCATCGGAGCGCGCGCATGAGCCGCTCTGCGGAGGCGCGCGCCCTGCGTCGGGATGTCGGCCGCGCTCTGGCGTTGCTGGCGTTCTGGCTGCTGGTTCTGCTGGCGCCTCTGCATCAGGTTTCGCGTCTGGGGGGCGAGCTCCGCCTCGCCGGAGCGCGCGGCCTTTCCGACTGGACGCTCTGTCTGCCCGACGGAACGGAGCTGGAGGACGGCGCCTCGCCGCTTCTCTGTCCGGCTCAGGCCTTCGCTCATGCGCTGGCCGCGCCGCCCGACGTCACGGGCCTGCGGCTCCTTCCTCTCCCGCTTCCGATCCCGAGCCTGTCGTCTCTCTCGAGGCCCGCGCCGCGCCTCCGGCGTCGCGGGAGAAAGCAGGCGCGCGCGCCGCCCCTCCGCGCGCGATCCGCCTGACCTTCCCCTTCCATCTCCACAGAGAGACATGACGATGATCCGCAATTTCGCGAACTCCGCCTTCGCCTTCTGCCTTCTGGCCGCGAGCGCCGCGCCCGCCCTGGCCCATGTGACCCTCGAACAGGGCGAAGCCGCCGTGGGCTCCACTTATCGCGCGGTGGTGCGCGTGCCGCATGGCTGCGGCGCCGAGGCCACCCACACCCTGCGGGTGCAGATCCCGCAGGGCTTCGTCAACGTGAAGCCCATGCCCCTCGCGGGCTGGACCCTGGAGACCGTGACCGGCGCCTATGACGCCCCCGTGACCCATCGCGACAGCCAGGTGACCGAGGGCGTCCGCGAGATCGTCTGGTCGGGCGGAAACCTGCCCGACGCCTGGTATGGCGAATTCGTCTTCCGGGGCGCCTTCGCCACGGAGCTCGAAGCGGGCTCGACCCTCCATTTCCCGGTGGTGCAGGAATGCGCCAACGGCGAAGAGGCCTGGATCGACACGGATGGCGGCGAGGGCTCCCCGGCGCCGGGCGTGAAGCTGCTTCCGGCGGCCGCCTCGGCGCATTGAGTCCGTTCCGATCTCCCCGGAGGGCGGCGCAAGCCGCCCTCCCCCCAGACCGGAGGCGCCTTCATGCTCCCCCCTGCTCTTGCGGCCCTGCGACGAGGGCTGTCCGGCTGGCTTTCCCTGCTGGCCTTCCTTCTTGCGTCGCTGCTTGCGCCCGCCGCCGCCCAGGCGCACGCCATGCTGCTCTCGACCTCTCCGGCGGATGAAGCCTTGCTGCGGACTCCGCCCCCGCATCTGATCCTGAAGTTCAACGAGCCGGTGCGGCCCCTCTCCCTGCGGCTGACCGGCCAGGAGGGCGCGGCGCTCGACCTGACCTCCGGAGCCTCGGGCGGCGCCGAGCTGCGCATCCCCTTCCCTCCGGACCGGAACGGAACCCAGGTCCTGAGCTGGCGCGTCGTCTCGGACGACGGCCATCCCATCGCGGGGGCCCTGCTCTTCTCCATCGGCGAGATCACCGGCGCGGCCTCGGGCGCGCGGGAGGCCGCGCGAGCCGACCCCGCCCTGCGCGGCGCGATCTGGGCCGCGCGGGCCCTGACGCTCATCGGCCTGACGCTCGGAATCGGGGGGGCGCTGTTCCGCGCCTTCGCGGGGACGCCTCCCGAGGCCGAAGCGCCCATCCGTCTGCTGACCCTGATCGGCATGGCGGCTTCGGCGGCTTTCCTCGGGCTGCATGGGCTCGACGCCCTCGGCCTGGGCTTCTCCGCTCTGGCGAGCCGCGCGCCCTGGGCGGCGGGCTGGTCGACCAGCTTCGGCCCGACCGTCGCCCTGGGGATCCTCGCCGGAGCCGTCGCCCTCGCCGGAAGGCGGCGTCCTGCGGCCGGATGGCTCGCGGCGGGCCTTCTGGCCCTCGGCGCCGCCGCCAGCGGACACGCCGCAGCCGCCGCGCCTCAGGCCCTGACCCGACCTCTCGTCGCGGGGCACGCCCTCGCCCTGACCTTCTGGCTCGGCGCCCTGATTCCTCTGGCGCTCTGGATGCGGCGGGAGGATGGCGCCCTCGCGCTCGGGCGCTTCTCCGGAGCGATTCCCTGGGCCGTGGTCCTGCTGGCCGGGACGGGCTTCGGCCTCGCCGCGATCCAGCTTGGGCCCGATCCGGCGCTCTGGACGTCGCCCTATGGGCTCATCCTGGCGGCGAAGCTGGCGATTCTGGCTCTGGTCTTCGCTCTGGCGGCCTGGAACCGCCTCGCGCTGACCAGGCCCGCCCTGGCGGGCGAGGCTCGGGCGGCCGCGCGGCTCGGGCGCTCGATCCGTCTGGAGACGGGCCTCGTCCTGCTCGTGCTGGCTCTGGCGGCGGGCTGGAGGTTCACGCCTCCGCCGCGCGCTCTGGCGGATCTGGCGGCGGCGCCCGCGCCCGCCGTCACGACGCATTTCGGGACCGGCGAGGCCATGGCCGACGTGACCTTCACGCCGGGAAGCCCCGGCCAGATCGGCGTCGAGATCCTCCCCTATGACGGCGAGATGATCCCCGCCGAACCCCTGGGGATCACGCTGGGCCTCGCGCATGAAGGCCATGGACTCAACCGCCGGACCTGGACCGCCGAACGCGGCGAAGACGGCCTCTGGCGGGTCGAGAAGCTGATCCTGCCCCATCGCGGAACCTGGAGTCTCGATCTGGAGATCCGCCTCACCCGTTTCAAGCGCGTCCGCATCGCGGGCGAGATCGTCATCCCCTGAAGGAATCCTGTCATGAAATCCCTGCTTCTCTCCCTGACGCTCCTCCTCGCGGGGCCCGCCTTCGCGCAGGAGGCCGGCCACGCCCATGCCCCCGCCGCTCTGGAGATCTCGGGCGCCTTCATCCGCGCGACCCTGCCCAAGGCTCCGGTGGGAGGCGCCTATCTGACCATCGCCAACCCCGGCGCCCAGGACGACCGGCTGCTGGCGGTGAAGTCGCCGGTGGGCGACTCCGCCGAGATCCACGAGATGGCCCATGCGGAGGGCGTGATGTCCATGCGCCCGCTGCCGGAAGGCCTGCCCATTCCCGCCGGAGACAGCGTCTCCCTGACGCCTGGGGGATATCACATCATGATCAACGGCTTGACCGCGCCGCTCGTGAAGGGCGAGACTCTCGACCTGACGCTGGTCTTCGAGAAGGCGGGCGAAATCCCCGTCTCCTTCGAGATCCTCGCGATGAACGCCCGCAGCCATCCGGACAGCGGCGCCCACGGAGGTCAGGAGGGGAAAGGCCATGACTGAAGCCGGAAAGACGGGCCTGCGCGCCCTGCGGGTCGCGCTCTGGGGGGCGGTTCTGGCGGCGGGACTGGGCGTCTCCTGGTTCTTCGTCGCGGGAGGCGGCGCGCCGCGTCCGCCCTCCGTCGCCGACCAGATCGGCCAGGGCGCCTATCGGCTGACCACCACCTCGGGCGAGCCCTTCACGCAGGAGACCCTGCGCGGAGCGCCCTCCCTGGTGTTCTTCGGCTTCACCCATTGCCCGGACGTCTGCCCGACCACCCTCGGCGACATCGCCGACTGGCAGGAGATCGCGGGCGTGGAGATCCGCACCTTCTTCATCACCGTGGATCCCGAACGCGACACCCCCGAGGCCCTCGCCGATTACGTCGGCTGGCTGCCGGGCGCGGTGGGCGTCACCGGAACGCCCGAGGCTCTGGCCGAAGCCCTCGACGCCTTCAAGATCATCGCCTCGCGCCGACCCCTCGAAGGAGGAGACTACACCATGGACCACAGCGCCTACGTCATGCTCTTCGACAGGGAAGGCCGCTACAACCGGATCTTCAGCTATCAGACGGATTCCGCGAAGGCCGCCGAGAGCCTGCGCCGGATCATGGGAGGCTGAACCATGCGCAATCCGCTTTTTCGCACCCTGACCATCGGCCTCTGGGTTCTGGCCCTGGCGGCCGTGGCCTGGGTCTGGTTCGGGGCGCCCAGAGGCCAGCCCCTCGCCGCCGACGAACTGGGACGCGGCGCCTATCGGCTCACGACCCATGAGGGCCGCCCCTTCACCGAAGCCGATCTGCGCGGAGCCCCTTCCCTGGTGTTCTTCGGCTTCACCCATTGCCCGGACGTCTGCCCGACCACCCTCGCCGACATTGGAGACTGGCGGGATCTCGCCGGGAAGGAGATCCGCACCTTCTTCATCACCGTGGACCCCGAACGCGACACTCCGGAGGTTCTGGCGGAATATGTCGGCTGGCTGCCGGGGGCCCTCGGCGTGACCGGCCCGCGCCCGGAGATCGAGGCGGCCTTGCGGGCCTTCCGCGTCTTCGCGAGCAAGGGGCAGGTCGACGAGAAGGGCGATTACGCCATGGACCACAGCTCTTCGGTGCTGATGTTCTCCGGAGAGGGGCGCTTCATGGGGACCATCCCCTGGAGGGCCTCGGAGGCGGAGGCGGTCGGGAAGATCAAGGCGCTGATGTAGCCTCTCCTGCGGAGGAGGCGCCCGCGACGCCTTGGGCCGCCGCGCGGGCGGCCCGGGCGATCACGAGCTCCTCTTTGGTCGGGACGATCATCACCGTGGTCCGCGCGAACTCCGAAGAGATGATCGTGGCGCTTCTGGCGTTCAGCCCGTGGTCGATCTCGATTCCCATCCAGCCGAGCCGCTCGCAGATGCGCCGCCGGACCATGCGCGAATTCTCGCCGATGCCGCCGCAGAAGACCAGGGCGTCGACGCCGCCCATCACCGCCGCCATGGCCCCGAGCTCGCGCTGGATGCGGAAGACGAAGTAGTCTATGGCGCGGTGCGCCTCGGGGGTGTCGGCGGCCTCCAGAGTCCGCATGTCGTTGGAGAGCCCGCCCGAAAGGCCCAGAAGCCCGGATTCGTTATAGAGGATCTGGCGGATCTGCGCGGTGTCGAGCTTCTCCTGATCGAGCATGTAGAGCAGGACGCCCGGATCCACCTGGCCGCAGCGCGTGCCCATGGGCAGGCCGTCCAGAGCCGAGAAGCCCATGGAGGAGGCCACCGAGCGTCCGCGATAGATCGCGCACATCGAAGCGCCGTTGCCCAGATGCGCCACCACCACGCGTCCGGACATGAGATGCGGCGCGAGGCGCTCCAGTTCGCCGGTGACGTAGTCGTAGCTCAGGCCGTGGAAGCCGTAGCGGCGCACGCCCTTCTCGTAATAGCGGTGCGGAATCGCGAAGGTGTCGTTGACGAAGGGCTGTCCGCGATGGAAGGCCGTGTCGAAACAGGCGATCTGGGGAGCCTCCGGAAAGGCCTCCATCGCCAGACGCACCCCCGCCAGATTATGCGGCTGATGCAGGGGCGCGAAAGGCGAGAGCTTCGCCAGATCCTCCATGACCTGCGCGTCCAGCCGGACGGGCGCGGTGTAGGCCGCGCCGCCATGCACCACCCGATGCCCGATGGCCGCCAGGCGCAGATCGGGCCAGGCCGCCCGCAGACTCGCGATGACCGCCGCGAAGGCGCCCGCATGGCTGGTCAGGTCGGCGCCCTCGGGCGGGGGCAGGATCTCGCCCGCCGCCGTCCTGAGCTTCAGCGCGCCCTCGGGGCCGATGCGCTCGACCTGTCCCGAGACGAGGGGATCCTCTCCCTCAGGGCCGTAGAGCGCCGCCTTCAGAGAGGAGGAGCCCGCATTCAGCACCAGAAAGGCCTGATGCGCCTGATCCTGCGTCATGTCGCGCCTCCCTTGCGGGCGTGATGCAGAGCCGCCACCGCGCAGGAGGCCAGCCGCGCCATGGGGCTGTCCGAACGCGAATTGAGGATCACCGGCGCCCGCGCCCCCAGCACCAGACCGGCGCCCTCGGCGTGGCTGATGAAGGAGAACTGCTTCGCCAGCATGTTGCCCGCGTCGATGTTCGGCGCCACGAGGATGTTGGCCTGACCGGCCACGCCGCCCTTGAGTCCCTTGGTGCGGGCGGCGCCCATGTCGACGGCGTTGTCCATGGCGAGGGGGCCCTCCACCAGGCCGCCCTTGATCTGGCCGCGATCCGCCATCTTCGAGAGCAGCGCCGCGTCGAGCGAGGATTGAATCGCCGGATTCACCGTCTCCACCGCCGAGAGCACGCCCACGCGCGGCTCCATGCCGAGCGACAGCGCGAGGTCTATGGCGTTCTGGCAGATGTCCACCTTGGCCGCGAGATCCGGCGCGATGTTGATCGCGGCGTCGGTGACCATCACCGGCTCGGGGCGGCCGGGGACGTCCATCACGAAGACATGGGTGAAGCGGCGTCCGGCGCGCAGGCCCGTGGCCTTGTCGAGCAGCGCCCGCAGCAGGTCGTCGGTGTGGAGGTGGCCTTTCATCACCGCCGCCGCCCGGCCCTCGTGCACGAGGCCGCAAGCCGCCGTCGCGGCCTCGACGTCGCCGGAGACGTCGAGGATCTCGAAGCCCGAGAGATCCGCCCCCAGAGCCTCGCCCGCCGCGCGGATCGCCGAAGCCTCGCCGACGAGGATCGGCAGGATGATCCCTTCCTTCGCCGCCAGCAGCGCTCCGCCGAGCGAATTGGCGTCGTCGGGGCAGACCACCGCCACAGGCGCGGTCGGCAGGGCGCGGGCGCGCTCCACCAGAGCCTCGAAATGGCGGTGACGCTGGACGATCAGCCCCGGCACCTCGACGTCGTCGCGGTCGAACTTGACCCGAGGCGCAAGCAGCTCCGCCACCCCTGTGAGGATCGGCGCGCCGTCGGCGGCCTTCGTCGCGGAGACCGCCAGACGGACCAGACCTTCGGGCAGCTTCTCCAGCACCTCGACGCGGCAGAGCAGTTCGTCGCCCGGATGGGCGGAGCCGAGGAATTCGAGGCTCTGGCGGCGATAGAGCGCGCCCGGTCCGGGCAGCTGCGTCCCCAGAACCGCCGAGATCAGCGAAGCCACGAAGAGTCCCGGCGCGATCTGTTCGGGATGTCCGTCGCCGTCGGTGTCGGCGTTGGGCAGATGCATCGGGTTGAAGTTCCCCGAGCTGGCCGCGAAGACATAGAGGTCGTCGGGCGTCAGCAGCCGCCGGAGCTCGGCGGAATCGCCGGGCTCGATCTCGTCGTAGGTGCGGTTCACAAGACGCATCGGAGTCAGACCTCGTTCAGGGGCGCGGCGGACGGAAGCCCGGCGGGAGACGGCTCGGCGGGCGGGGGCCCGATGGGGAGCAGAGCCTCGGCCGCCCTCTTGTCGTCGAGGAAGGCGAATCCGGCCAGCGGGCTTTCGGTCACATCTTCGAGCGCCTCGGGCAGCCCGAGCGCCTCCGCGATGCGCCCCAGCAGAGCGAGCGCCGGAGGCGTCGCCTCCTTCAGGGGCCCGAGCACGTAGAGCGCCGCCTTCAGGGCGAGTTCGCGTTCGGCGCGTCCGGGCAGCAGCGCGGGCAGGGTCTCGACGGCGCGGAGGGGCTCGTAGGCGGCGATCAGCGTCTGGCTCTGGAGGATCCGCGCCCGCCGCTCGGCGCCGAGCGAGGCGAAGGGCTCCTCCTCCTCCAGCATCCGCGACAGACGCTCCAGACGGTCGCGGCGCACCTGCCTGCGCTCCTCGGCCAGCAGGACCAGCATCCGCAGGACGGCTTCCGGCAGGCCGCCCTTCCCGATCCCGGCCAGCGTCTCGACCACCTCGGGCAGGCCGCGCAGTTCGTCGGCGGTCTTGAGCGTGCGGCGGGCTTCGTGGTTGCGGCCGTAGAAGCGCGCCCAGGGCGAACCCCAGAGGCTGAAGAAGGTCAGCTCCTGCGCCATGTCGCGCAGATCGCGCCAGAGGTCGATGCTCTGCTCGACGTTGCGGACCCAGAGCGCCTCGGCGGCGAGGAAGGGATTCTCCGGCGCGGCTCTGGCGCGGGTCGCGCGGGCCTGCTCGGCGAGCCGGACCACGATCCGGGAAGCCGGATTGCGCGAGGAGACGAGCGCCCGCTCCAGACGCAGAGGATGCGTCGCCCGGCCCAGCTCGGCGGAGGAATCCGTGACCATGGCCTGAATCCAGGGCCTCAGGGCGCCGTCGTAGAGCTGGGCCTGAGCCTCGGAGAGGCGGGCCACGGCGGCGAAGGGGCGTTCGTCGGAGAAGCCGTCGTCCAGGGCGCGCAGATCGTCGAGACTGCGCTCCACGAAACTGACGGTGAAGCGCTTCTCGCCGTTCTGCTCGACCATCTCCTCGATGCGCATCTCGTAGAGTCCGGGCGCGAGGGCCTCGATGGTCTTGAGCGTCGAGGCGACCTGGGCGTGCTCCTTGCGGGCGATCTTCGAGGAGACGAAGATTCCCAGATGCCCGACCTCCTCATGGAGCATGTAGACGATCCGCTGGCCGCGGATGCGGATCTCGGCGGCGTCGGCGTAGGTCTCGGCGATCCAGTTCAGCGCCTGTTGCGGCGGCGTGATGTTGTCGCCCTGGCTTGCGAAGACGATGATCGGCGCGCGGATGGCCTTCAGGTCGATGGGGCGTCCGGGCTCCAGGCGGGCTTCGTTCTTCACGAGGCGGTTGCCGACGAAGAGCTGCTCGACGATCCATCGGATCTCGCGCTCGGTGAGCAGGAAGAATCCGCCCCACCAGCGTTCGAAATCGAGGAAGGTCCTTTCGCAGTCGTCCACGTCGCGGAAGAGGTCGGTGTATTTGCGGAAGAGCGTGCGGCCCGGATTGAGCATCTCGAAATTGCGCACGAGATGGGCGCCGTCGAAGATTCCGCCGCCGAGATCCGCGAAGAACATCGCGACCCAGCTTCCGCCCGTCAGACCGCCCTTGTAGCGCATGGGATCCTGTCCGACCTTGCCCGCCCAGGGCGCGACCGGCGCGCCGTTGACCACGATGGGTCCGGTCAGATCGGGATTGAGGGCCGCCAGAAGCAGCGTCGCCCAGCCGCCCTGGCAATTGCCGATCACCACGGGTTTTGGAGAATCCGGATGACGGCGCATGATCTCGCGCAGGAAGGCGGCCTCGGCGCGCGTGACGTGCGAGAGATATTGCCCCGGCTCCGGCCTGCGGCCGAAGGAGACGAAATAGACCGGATGGCCCTCGCGCAGCGCCACGCCGACCTGACTGTCCGGCTTGAAGCCGCCGATGCCGGGGCCATGGCCCGCGCGCGGATCGATGACGACATAGGGGCGGCGGGTCTCGCCGATGACGACGCCTTCGGGCGGCAGGATCCGCAGGAGCTTGTAATTGGAGGGGAAAGGCAGATCCTTCCCTTCCATGATCGTCTCGTGGCCGTAGATCAGCACCGGCGGACAATCCGCCGCCTCATGCTCCAGGAAGATGTCTCCGCGCTTGCGCAGGGCGTCGGCGGTCAGGGCGGCGCGCTGGGCGGCGTCGAGCAGATATTCCGAGAGATGCGCCCCGAGCCCGCCCGAGCCGCGGGCCTCGCGCAGGGCTCCGGCCAGAGCCCTCGTCTGTTCGAGCCCCTCGCGGAGGCGCTCGGCGTGGGTGCCGGAGATGCGCCGGACATGGCGCGCGGCCGCCGTCGCGAGGATCTCGGCGGAGCGGGCGACGCCGTCGGTTTCGGCCCTGGCCCTCCCCGTGACGCGGTCGATCCGGCCCTGGAGATCGGCCTCCATGCGCTCCGCGAAGGGATGCGCCGCAGGATCGAGCAGATCGAAGATGCTGGACATGTCCGTCTCCTTCAGGCGGTGATGGAGTAGCCGCCGTCGATGTCATGGACGCCGCCGGTCAGATTGCGCGCCGCGTCGGAGGCGAGGAAGGCGGCCATGGCCCCGACGTCCGCGATGGTGGCGAGCTGATGCGTGGGGGCGCGTCGGGCGGCCTCGGCGAGGAGGTCGTCGAAATGGTCTATGCCCGAGGCGGCGCGCGTCGCCAGAGGCCCCGGCGAGAGCGCATGCACCCGGATCCCCTTCGGCCCGAGCTCGGCGGCGGCGTAGCGGGTCGCGCTTTCGAGCGCGGCCTTGACCGGGCCCATCATGTTGTAATGGCGCACCACCCGCGAGGAGCCGAAGAAGGACACCGAAAGACAGACGCCGCCCGTCTTCATCAGCGGCTCCGCCAGACGGATCATGCGCAGGAAGGAATGGACAGACACGTCCATGGCCTGGGCGAAGCCTCCGGCGGAGCAATCCACCACGCGTCCGTGCAGATCCTCCTTCGGCGCGAAGGCGATGGAATGCAGCAGGACGTCGAGCCTGCCCCAGCGCTCTTCGATCCTCTCGAAGATCTCCTCGGTCTCGCCGGGCCTGGAGACGTCCAGCGGCCCGACGATTTCGGCCTCCAGCTCCTGCGCGAGGGGCTCGACATGCTTGCGGGCCTTGTCGTTCAGCCAGGTGACGGCCAGATCCGCGCCCTGCGCGCGCAGAGCCCGGGCGCATCCCCAGGCGATGGAGTCCCGGTTGGCGACGCCGACGATCAGGGCCTTGCGGCCTGCGAGCGAAAACATGGGGTCTTCCCGTCCTTTCAGGATCTCCAGAGCTTTAGGAGGCGGCTTGTGGCGATCTGATCTCAGTTTCGCGGCGATTTCATGTTGCAGCTGCGAAATATCGGAGCGGCCCCGCAGACGCGTCCTCCGCGCCGGTCGGCCGCCGGAAGTTTCCGTTCCGTCTGTCATCGTTCTGAAGGAAATCCGTCGCGGCTCCTTCAAGGACCAGTGCTAGCCAGAGCGCCGGATGGAGCGGGATTAATCTTTTTTTAAGATCTCTTCCTTGGGGGCGAGTCCTCCCGTTCGATCTCCGGAAAGATTTCGTCCTCCGCAGGCCCACGGCCTTCCCGGCGACGCAAGGAGAGATCGGTCATGATCGAAGCCCACGGCCTCCGAACATCAGGTGCGAAGACAGGTCTGGCGGGGGCCTTGTGCCTCGCCGCGGCTCTGGCGGCGACGAACCTTCAGGCCGCGCCGATCCAGGGCGCCGGCTCGACCTTCGCGGCTCCGGCCATCCAGCGCTGGTCGCGCGACTACGAGGCCCTGCGCGCCGACGGCGGCGACTTCGTCTCGCCGGACTGGCGCGTGGATTACGAACCCATCGGCTCCCTGTCGGGCGTGATGCGCCTGGCTCAGCCCGAGGTGGACTTCGCCGCCACCGAGGCGCCGCTGACCGTCGAGGAGCTGAAGGCGCGCGGCTGGATCCAGTTCCCCATCGTGATGGGCGGGATCGTGGCGACGGCCAATCTGGCGGGGATTCCCTCGGGCGAGCTGCGGCTTTCGGGTCCGGTGCTGGCGGGGATCTACCTCGGCGAGATCACGAGCTGGTCCGACCCGACCATCGCGGAGATGAACCCCGGCCTGAAGCTGCCCGACGCCGAGATCGCGGCGCTGCATCGCGCCGATGGCTCGGGCTCGACGCAGGTCTTCACGAGCTTCCTCTCCGAAACGAGCCCGGAATGGGCCGAAAAGGCGGGTTCGGATCTGCTGATCGCCTGGCCCGTCGGGCGCGGACAGAAGGGTTCGGGCGGTCTGGCGGCTCTGGCCGCCGCGACGCCCAACAGCCTCGCCTATCTGGAATACGGCCAGGCGCTGCGTCAGGGGCTTCCCATGGCGGCGCTCCTGAACCAGGCGGGCGAGTTCGTCGCGCCGGGCCCGGAGAGCTTCCGCGCCGGACTCGACGGCGTGGACTGGAGCGCCGAGCGCGGCTTCCTCGCGGACACGACCAATCTGGCGGGCGCGGGCGCCTATCCGGTGGCGGTGGCGACCTACGCCGTCCTGCCGCAGGATCGGGGCGCGCATCGTCTGCGGCGCGTCTTCGACGTCTTCCACATCGCCTTCAGCCAGGGCGCCGACGAAGCCGAGGCCCTCGGCTACATCCCCGTTCCGCCGCGGCTCGTCGGCGAGAACGAAGCCTGGTGGGCGAGCGTCGTCCCCCCGGCCGTGCGCTGAGTCCTCCCTTTCCGCCGTTCCGGCCGCCTTTCGCCCGGAGGGGGCCGACCCCTCCTGCGGAAGGCGCCTCAGGCTCGCGAGAGCCGCCTCTCAACAGCGAGAGACTTCATGGAAATCGACATCTTCAAGGACATCCTCGTCCCGGTCATCGGAGGGCTCGGGCTCTTCATGCTCGGCCTCGAGTTCATGGCCAACGGCATTCAGGCCCTTTCGGTCAACCGGATGCGCGCCTTCCTCGCCAAGGCGGCGGGCACGCCGATCAAGGGCGTGATGGCGGGAACGCTGATCACGGGCGTCATCCAGTCCTCCACGGCCATGACGGTGATGGTGGTGGGCCTCGTCAACGCGGGCGTGGTCGCCCTGAGGCCCGCCATCAGCGTCATCATGGGCGCGAACATCGGCACCACGCTGGGCAACGGCCTGATCGCGCTGCCGCTGGGGCCTCTGGGACTGATCTTCGCGGGGATCTTCGCGCTGGTCTACTGCTTCGGCAAGAAGGAGAAGACCCGCAACATCGCCCTGACCTGCATGGGCTTCGCGCTGATCTTCTATGGCCTGAACCTCATGACCGGCGGTCTGCGCCCCCTGCGCAACATGCCTGAAGTCATGGAGCTTCTCCAGACGCTCCACGCCGATTCCTATTTCAACCTGATCAAGTGCGTGCTGATCGCGGCCAGCATCACGGCGCTGATCCACTCCTCTTCGGCCACCATCGGCATCGTGATGGGTCTGGGCGCGGCGGGCGTGCTCGACTGGCAGACCGCCGTCGCCTTCTCGCTGGGCGCGGATCTGGGCACGACCATCACTTCCTGGATGGCCTCGCTCAACCTCTCCAAGAACGCCAAGCGCGCGGCCTATGCGCATATCTCCTTCAACCTGATCGGCGTGTGCATCACGGTGCCGCTGTTCTTCGTCTCCATCGGCGTGCTGAAGTGGGGCATGGGCGCGCTGGGGATGGGAGATCCTTCGGTCGCGGTGATGGTCAACGGCCACGAGACCTTCCCGCTGGTTCCGGTGGCGGTGGGCCTCTATTCGACGGTCTTCAACATCTTCAACACGCTGCTTCTGTTCCCCTTCGTGGGGGTCTTCGAGCGGGTGCTCTCGAACGTCGGGCGCACGGACGAAGAGGACGTCGAGGATTATTCGATCCCGAAATTCCTCAACCAGAAGCTCGCCGACGACTTCGCCGAGGCCGTCCCCGCCGTGCAGCAGGAGACCTCGCGTCATCTGCAGGCCGGCGCCATGTTCCTGAACATCGCCCGCGGCGACCGCAAGGCGCCCGCCGACCCCGGCGAACATTACCTCGCGACCGACATCCTCAGCCGCGACATCCGCAGCTATACGGCGAACCTCATGAAGGAGGATCTGCCCTACGAGCAGCTCGACCTGATCGCCAGCCTCATCGAGGAGGCCGACTTCACCGCCGCCCTCACCGAGTCGATGCATCAGGTGGCGCGCCGCGTGAAGCGCGAGAAGTTCGGGCCTCATGCTCAGGTGATCGTGGACGCCGCGCTGAACCGTCTCGACGCCGCGCTGCGCCCGATCCTGCCGACCTACGGCGTGCCGGATCCGGTGATGCCTCCGGGCCATCACGGGAGCTTCCCGGAGATCGAGGAGCTGCGCGCCCGCACTCTGGCGCTCGGCCCCGACGCCGGCGCCGGAGAGCGCGGAACCATCCTCGCGCTTCTGGGCTCGGTGGAGCGCGCGGAGCTTCTGATCCAGCGCATCGCCGCCGAGCGCGCTTCGGTGAACCGTCAGGCGATCCTGACGCGGGCCCAGTCGCGGACGCAGGCCGACCCCCGCCGCGACGAGGATCCGGGCTTCGACGCCGTCCCCGCCGAGTGATCCGAAGCTTCTCCATCCGCGATTCTGCGCCGCCCGTCTCCGCAAGGAGGCGGGCGGCTTCATGTCGGGTCTGTCATGAAACCGTCGCCTGTCCGTCGCATGATCCGGCCATGAAGTCTGAGAACATGACGACGACCAGGCCCCGCCGGATCTCCCGCGCCGATCCGCGCAGGCTTCGGATCCGTCCTTCCGGCGTCGCGAGCGCCCGCCGGAAGCCTTCCGCGTCTTCCGGAGACCCGTCATGAAGAAGCTCCTCTTCCTTCTGGTCCTGCTGGCCGCCGCCGGAGCGCTTTACGCCCTCTCCGGCCGCGCGCCGAAGCAGGAAGAGGCCTTGCGCATCCTCGCGGGCTCCGAGGCCGAGACCTTCAAGCCGCTGCTCGACGACTGGTCGCGGGAAAGCGGCGTGCGGGTGGATCTGGTCTCGCGCGGCTCGGTGGAGATCGCCCAGGCGCTCGGCGCGGGGCGCGCCATGGAGTTCGACGCCGTCTGGCCCGCCTCCTCGCTCTGGATCTCCTTCGGCGACGAATCCCGCGTGACGCGTCATGCGAAGTCCATCGCGCGCAGTCCGGTGGTCTTCGGGGTGCGGCGCTCCATCGCGCAGAAGCTCGGCTGGACCGGCGACCGCGAAATCCCGGTGGCGGAGATCGGCGCAGCCGTCTCCTCGGGCGAGATGCGGCTCGCCATGACCTCGGCGACGCAGTCCAATTCCGGCGCTTCGGCCTATTTCGGCTTCCTGCACGCCTTCGCGGGCGGGCCGGACCTCATCGAGACGAAGCATCTGCGCGACCCCGAGGTTCAGGAGCGGACGCGCGAATTCCTCGCGGGCGTGGACCGCTCCTCGGGCTCCTCGAACTGGCTGAAGGACAGCCTGATCGCCAGCTTCGACGCCTATGACTCCATGGTGAATTACGAGGCGCTGATCCTCGACGCCGACCGCCAGCTGACCGCGCGCGGCGCCGAGCCGCTGCATCTCGTCTATCCTGCGGACGGCCTCGCCATCGCCGACAGCACGCTCGCTTATGTGGATCGCGGCGACGCGGCCCAGGAAGCGCGCTTCCTCGCGCTTCAGGAGTTCCTGCTCTCCCCCGCGATTCAGAAACGCATCGTCGAGACCGGATGGCGCGCGGGGCTGATCGGAGCCCAGGCGCCGGAGGGCGGAATCTGGCGGCGCGACTGGGGCGTGGATCCGGCGCGGGTGCTGTCGCCGATTCCCTTCCCTCAGGGCGAGGCGGTCGGCGAGGCCCTGCGGCTCTATCAGAGCGAACTCCGCAAACCCTCCCTGACGATCTGGCTCGCGGACGTCTCCGGCTCGATGCAGGGCGAGCCTCTGGCGGAGCTGAAGCGGGCCATGACCATGGCGCTCGATCCGGAGCAGGCGGCCTTGTCGCTGCTCCAGCCTTCGGCGCGCGACGTGACCATCGTGATTCCCTTCGCCAGCGGCCCCGGCGCGCCTCTGGAGGCCGAGGGCGACGACCCCAAGGTGCTCGGGGCGCTGCTCTCCGAGGTGGAGGCCCTCGAGGCGGGCGGCTGAACCGATCTCTACGGAGCGCTGCTGGTGGCCTGGGGCCTCCTCGACGCCGCGGAGAAGGAGGGCTTGCTGAAGACCCATCTGCCCGCCGTGGTGGCCATGACCGACGGCGTCGCAGATCCGGCCAATGCGCCGGAGTTCATGCGCCTTCTGGCCGCCGGAGGGCTGGAGGCCAAGGCTCCGATCCATTCCATCGCCTTCGGAAAGGCCGACCTCGCCCAGTTGAACGAACTCGCCCGGAAAACCGTGGGCCGCGTCTTCCGCGCCGACCGCGGGCTGACGGAGGCCTTGCGCAGCGTGAAGGGCTATAATTGAACCAGGGTCTTCCAGATGGAGCGCGTCATGTTCTGGCCACGGCGGCGGCGGCGGCGGGCTTCCTCGGTCTTTATCTGGGGCTGAAGCTTTCGCCCTGGGCGGCTCTGGTTCTGGCGGCGGGGCTCTACGCCGGATTTCTGGCGCTCATCCCGACGCGCAAGGCGCCTTCGGAGATCTTCGTGGCCGATCACGTCTCGGCGGCCGATCTCCAGGAGGCGCGGCGCAAGCTCGGCGAGGCCTCGGAGCGTCTGCGGGCGGCCGCCTCGGGCGCCCTCCGCGTCGAGGATCGGGGACTCGCCGAATCCCTCGCGGGCCGGGTCGAGGAGCTGGAGCGCATCCTGAACGAAGACCCCTCCGATCTGCGCGCCTTGCGCCGCTTCATCGCGGTCTTCCTGCCGCGCATGGTCGAGAGCATGGAATCCTTCCTGCGGCTCGGACGCTCCGGAGATCCGGCGCTCGAATCGCGCATTTCGGTTCTGCGCGAGCAGATCGCGGCCTATCCCGCCGCCGTCGACTCCCTGGGCCGGGCGGCCCTGAGCAAGGATCTCACCTTGCTCGAGGCCGAAGTCGAGGCCTTGTCCTTCCAGATCAGGCGCTGACGCGGCGCGGAGGCTCTGTCATCATGAAACGCACCCTTCTCGGCCTTTTCATCCTCGGCCTCGTGGCTGCGGCGACGGTCTTCCTGACCCAGCGGCGCGGCCCGGAGCCTCTGGCGGTCTCGATGGTCTACGGCGGCGAGAAGACGGCCTTTCTGGAGAATCCCCGGCTGAAGGAGATCCTCGCGAAGGAAGGCGTGACGCTGTCGCTGCAGAGGGCGGGCTCCATCGAGATGGCCACCACCCTGGACGTGGCCGGCAAGGACTGCATCTGGCCTTCGAGCGCCGTGGCGGCGGAGATCGCGCGTCTGTCGGGCAAGCGCCCCGTGGCGGTGGAGACGATCTTCTCCTCGCCCATCGTGCTCTTCGCCTGGGACGAGGCGGCGACGGCCCTGACCTCCGCCGGACTGGTCGAGGAGCGCGGCGGCTTCCTCTACGGCGACACGGTCGCCATCGTCGGGAGGATCATGGAGGGCGCCCGCTGGCGCGAGGACTTCAAGCTGCCGATCTTCGGGCCTTTCCGGGTTCTCTCGACGGATCCGGCCATTTCGAATTCGGGGAATCTCTGGGCGGGCCTGCTGGCCATCGGCATGAACGGCGGCGAGCCGCCCGACCGCGAGCGCATGCGCGCGCTGACTCCGGCGATCAAGGCCTATTTCGACGCCATGGGCTACATGGAGACGTCCTCCGGCCCGATGTTCGAGGGGTTCCTGACCCAGGGGATGGGCGCGCGGCCCCTGATCTCGGGCTACGAGAATCAGCTCGTGGAGTTCGTGGCGCAGAACGCCGACGCCGCCGATCTGATCCGCGCGCGGATCCGGGTGATCTATCCGGAGCCGACGGTCTTCGCCTCGCATCCCATGATCGCGATGACGCCCGCCTGTCAGCGGCTGATCGGAATCCTGCGGAGCAAGGAGGTCCAGGACGTCGCCTGGTCGGATCACGGCTTCCGCACGGGCCTGATCGGCGTGACGAACGATCCGGCGGCCTTGCGGCTCGCGCGCCTGCCCGAGACCATCACGGCCGTCGCGCCCATGCCCTCGGCGGAGGCGACGCTCGATCTCGTCGAGGCCCTGCGCCACGCGCCCTGAAGCGCCCTCCCGCGCAGCCGCGCCGGACGACGACGCCCCCTCCGGAGCGTCGTCCCGCCTGCGCGCTCCTCAGGCCTCCTGAAGCCCGAGATTGCCGCGCAAGGTGTTGTGGGCGTAGTCCTGATGATAGACCCCCCGACGCTGAAGCTCGGGGATCAGGTGGTCGGTGATCGCCGAGAGCCCCAGATCATATTTCAGCGTGAAGGCGAGGATGTTGAAGCCGTCGGCGGCGCCGCGCTCGTATCTCTCCTGGAGCTGGTCGGCGACGTTCTCCACCGAGCCGATGGGGAACCAGTGCCCCGCTCCGCTGCTGTGATAGATGATGAGGTCGCGCACCGTGCGGACCTGGCCGCTCTCGATCAGCTTGCGGAAGACGCCGAACCGCGACTGACGCCCCTGGATGGCTTCGGTCTGCGGCAGCTTGTCCAGAGGAATCGGCGCGTCCAGATCCACGCCTTCGAGGTCGATTCCGCCGAACTGCCCCGCGAGCGACTGGCGTCCTTCCTCGAAATCGATGGTCTCGATCATCTTCTCCCAGTGACGGCGCGCCTCCTCGTCGGTCGAGCCGATGACAGGGGCCACGCCGGGCAGAACCTTGATCCGCTCCGGCGAGCGGCCATGCGCCTGCGCGAGGGTCTTGTAGTCGCGCAGCACCCGGATCGAGGGCTCGATCTCGGTCAGGCCGGTGGTGAAGATCACGTCCGCCACGCGGGCGCCCAGCTCCTTGCCCTTGGGCGAGGAGCCCGCCTGAGCCAGGATCGGCCTGTCCTGAGGGCTGCGCGAGAGGTTCAGCGGCCCCTCGACGGCGTAATGTTCGCTGCGCCAGTCGATGCGGCGGACCTTGTCGGGGGCGACGATCTGGCGGCCTTCGCCGTCATAGCTGACGGCGTCGGGATCCCAGCTCTCCCAGAGGGCGCGCACCACCTCGGCGAATTCCGAGGCGATGGCGTAGCGGTCGTCATGAGCGGGCAGCTCCTTGCCGAAGTTGCGCTCTCCGGCGGAGGAGGTGACGAGGTTCCAGCCCGCCCTTCCGCCCGAGATGTGGTCCAGCGAGAGGATCTGCCGCGCGACGTTGTAGGGTTCGGTGAAGCTGGTGGAGACCGAGGCCACCAGCCCGATATGCGAGGTCCGGGTGGCCAGGGCGCTGAGCAGCGTCACCGGCTCCAGGCCCGGCCTCGGGGCCTTCTCGCTGGCGACGAGGGAATCCGCCAGAAAGATCGTGTGGATCTTGCCCGCCTCGGCCTGCTTCGCCTGCTCGATGTACAGGGAGATGTCGGTGAGATCGTCGTTGCGCCCGTGCGTCCCGGATTTGCGCGCCTGACCCGTGCCGCCCAGCAGCAGGCCCAGCACGAAACCTTCGCCGCGTCCGCTGCTGCGTCCGCTCCATGTATCCGCCATGACCGGATTCCTTACGCGTAAGAGGTTTGCGCGAAACGCGCCGTCGCCGCGGCGGGGGCCGGGCGCAGGGGAAAGGGGATGGCCTCGACCGGAGCGAAGGACTCCGGAGCCTCCTCCTCCAGCGGATGGACCTGGACGAAGCCGCGATGATGCGCGAGCTCCACCTCCACGCCGTAGACCTTGCGGATCAGTTCGGGCGAATAGACCTCCGCCGGACGCCCCGCCGCCAGCACCTCGCCCTGATGCAGGAAGACCACCCGATCCGTGAAGCGCGCCGCCTGGTTCAGGTCGTGGATCGAGACGATCACCGCCACGTTGCGCTCGCGGGCGATCTTGCGCAGCACGTTCAGCGTCTGCCACTGGTAGCGGATGTCGAGCGCGCTGGTGGGTTCGTCCAGCAGCAGCACCTGCGGATCCTGCGCCAGAGCCCGGGCGATCAGCACGCGTTGTCCCTGGCCGCCGGACAGCTCCGTGACGGCGCGTTCGCCCAGCTCCTCCAGCCCCACGAGGCGCATGGCCTCCTCGACATGCCGCCAATCCTCTTCGCGGGGATGGGCGCCGAAATAGGGCGTGCGGCCCAGAAGCACCGCCTCGCGGATGTCCAGCGAGAAGGACAGCCCGATGCTCTGGGGCACATAGGCGACGATCTTCGCCAGCTCGCGCCGGGGCAGGCTGGAGAGATCGGTCCTCCCCTCCCAGGAGATCGAGCCGGCGCCATGCCGGTTGATCCCGGCGATGGCCTTGATCAGCGTGGACTTGCCCGCTCCGTTGGAGCCCAGAAGCCCGACGACCTCGCCTCTGGCGACGTCGAGGCTGGCCTGTCTGATGATGGTCTTCTTGCCGTATCCCACGACAAGCGAGGAGATGCTCAGGGTCATTCTACAGCCTTCTGACGCGTGATGATGAGGTAGAGGAAGATCGGAGCCCCCACGAGGGCGTCGATGATGCCCACCGGAATGACTCCCGGCGCGATGACCAGCCGACCCAGCGAATCCGCCACGATCAGCAGGAGCGCCCCCGTGATCGCGGAGAAGGGAATGAGGAACCGATGGTTCGCCCCCACCACCAGACGCGCGATATGCGGCGCCACCAGACCCACGAAGCCGATGATCCCGGTGAAGGCGATGGTCACGGCGGTGAGCGTGGCGGCGATGGCGATGCACTCCAGCCGCACCCGCGAGACCGGAACCCCGAGGCTCTTGGCGGGATCGTCCCCGGCGAAGGCGATGGCGTTGATCACGCCGCTGCGCAGCCGGACATAGGGAAAGACCGCCACCACAAGCGCCAGAAGCACGAGCACCTGATACCAGGCGGAGTTGTTCACCGAGCCCCAGGTCCAGCGCACGATGGCGGCCAGAACCTCGTCTTCGGCGAAATACTGGATGCAGGCCGTCAGGGCTCCGAAGAGCTGGGACAGGGCGATCCCGACCAGAATCAGCGTGGTGGGGTTCAGGTTGCGCGCCGAGGCCAGAGTCAGCACCAGCGCGGTGTTGAGGAAGGCGAAGAACAGCGCTCCCACCACCAGAGGCGCCGGACCGCCATGCACCGAGCCTCCGAAGAGGACGATGGCGATGGAGGCGCCGAAAGCCGCCGCCGGAGCGATGCCCAGCGTATAGGGGCTGACCAGAGGATTGCGCAGCAAGCCCTGAAACAGCACCCCCGCGACGGCCAGAGCCGCCCCGCCCAGAACGGCGAGCGCCACGCGCGGCACCCGCAATTCCCAGATGATGTTGTGCGCCTGAAGCTGGGCGCGGTCCGTGGGGGGATTCGAGGTCAGCTTCGACCACAGGATCTGGAGGACGTCGGAGAAGCCCACTCCGGAGTTTCCCACCCGCACCCCGGTGATCGCGGCGAAGACCACGGCCGCCAGTCCCAGCGCGATGGCCGCGTTCTGGAAGGCGTAGCGGTCGCGTCGGGGCGGGGCCGCGAGGCGCGGACCTCCCGCCCGACCGGTTCCGGCGGAACTCGTCATCGCAGGGCTCCGGCCTGAATGGCGGGGGCCGGCTGGCCGATGCGGTGGACGTAATCCGAAACCGGACGCGCCTCCACGCCTTGCAGCTCGAGCCACTGGGCGAAGAGCGCGTCCACGTCCACATCCGCGAATTTCTCGGGATAGAGCCAGGTGGCCAGGATCAGCGCGCCATATTGCTTGCCCAGCGCCGAGTAGAAGAAATTGTTGACGACGTAGACTTCGCCGTCCTCGACGGCCTTGATGCCGCTCCAGCCCGGACGCTCCGCGACCCGGCGCGCCTGAGCCTCGGCCAGTTCGCGGCTCCAGCCCTGATAGCCCTGGACCTGGCCGTCGACGCCCAGATGCACGATGACGTCCGGATCGCGGGTGATGACCTCCACCGGATCGACCGTATATTGATGCACCGAGGCGCTGCTCGAATCTCCGATGTTCACATCCTTGAAGATGTTGATTCCGCCGCCCAGCAGGATGGTGTCATGCCAGCCCGAGCCCGCCACCACCGTGACGGCGGCGGCGTTGTTCTCGAAGAAGACCGTCTTGCGCTCCACATCCTTCAGACGCTCGGTCAGCAGGGTTTCGATCTCGTCGTAGAGGCCCGCCAGACGCGCCGCGCCCTCCTCCTTGCCGAAGATGACGCCGATGTTGGGCAGTTGCGCGCGCAGGACCTTCGGATCCCAGACGCTGGCCACCACCACCTTGACGCCGAAAGGCTCCAGCTTGCGCACGGCCTCCTGCCAGGGGGAGTTGCGGCGGCCGAAATAGACTTCGGCGCCGGAGGCCACGATGGCCTCCCAATTGGGCTCGTTGTAATGGCCGACGTCGGGCAGCCCCGCCAGATTGGCGAAATATGCGCGGTTGGGCTCGGATTTCTCCGGATTCGACGATTGGTCGATGGCGACGATCGTATCCAGCGCCCCGATGGCGCGGGTGATCTCGGCCTGATACCAGAGATCCGGATAGACCGCCCGGATCGGCGTGCGCAGGGTCACTTCGCGGCCCAGTTCGTCGATGATGATCGTCTCGGGGCGGTCGTCCTCTTCGGCCAGAGCGGGGGCCGCGCCCCCTCCGGCGAGCAGCGCCGAGCAGCTGAGCGCCAGAAGCAGTCTTTTGCCGAGACCCAGGTCTCGCCGGGTGGTGGAGATCATGATGTCAATATCCCTGTCTTCTGCATCCTGCGGAGGCGATGGGCTTGGGTTCGGGCGTCCTCCGGGGCTCCGGCGCGGCGCCGAGG
This sequence comes from Neomegalonema sp., assembly GCF_028688855.1. Taxonomy (GTDB): domain Bacteria; phylum Pseudomonadota; class Alphaproteobacteria; order Rhodobacterales; family Rhodobacteraceae; genus Neomegalonema. The sequence goes on from NZ_JAQTXI010000002.1 coordinate 157,520, forward strand.
GCCTGGCCGGTCCCTCCGGTTCTGGCGGAGGGGAGATCCGGAGCTTCCGGAAGACCCGCTCTGAACTCCCTGACATGAAATATTCACTCCGGGAGATCGTCCAATAATTAGAAATGATTTTCTTATTTATTCAGATCACGAAAGATGAATTCAGAATACAAGGACGCGACGCCCGGGAATATGTCCCGTTCGCTCTGTGAATTTCATCCGTTTTTCTGAAGATCATGTCCCGCCGGACCCCGGATCGGACATGCGCGCTCCGGAGATCCGCAGGACAGGGTCCGGGAAGCGTCGAGAGGAAGTCTATCGGGACTCAGGCGAAAAGAGAATGACCTGTCTTTCTATTTTTCGTCAGATCCATAGACGGATTCGAGATGGATGTCCCATGCGCGCGGCGCGAATCCGGGGGTCTCCGCGTCGGGACGGCAGTCCCGGCCCGGAGCCGCAAGGCTTCCGCCCCGCGCAGCCTCTCAGAGATCGAAGATCTTGCCGGGGTTCAGAATCCCCTCCGGATCCAGGGCCTTCTTCAGGCGCGCCATGACCTCGACCGCCTCGCCCATCTCCTCGCGCAGATAGGCCGCCTTGCCCAGACCCACGCCATGTTCGCCGGTGCAGGTGCCGCCCACCTCGACGGCCCGGCGCACCATGCTCGAATTGATCCGCGCGACCGCCTCCATCTCCTCCGGGCTGTCGGGGTCCACGGCGAAGACGACATGGAAATTCCCGTCGCCGACATGGCCGAGAATCGCCGCAGGGACAGGGCAGCCCTCCAGGAGCGCCCGCGCATGCAGGACGCTCCCCGCCAGCTCCGAGACCGGCACGCAGACGTCCGAAGTCCAGCCCTTCGCGCCCGGCCTCTGCCCGACCACCGCATGATAGGCCTGATGCCGCGCCTTCCAGAGGCGGTTGCGCTCCTCGGGCGAGGCGGCCCAGGCGAAGTCTTCGCCGCCGAACTCCCGGACGATCCCGCCCGCAAGCTCCACCTGCTCGGCGACGCTCGCCGGAGAGCCGTGGAACTCGAAGGCGAGCGTATCGCGCAGAGGCAGGTCGAGGCGCGCATGGCGGTTCACGGCGGCGATCAGGCCGCGGTCCATCAGCTCCATGCGGGCGACGGGAATCCCGTGCTGGATGATCGCCATGGCGGCCTCCACCGCCTGGACCACATCCGGGAAGGAGCAGAGCGCCGCCGAAATCCGGGAGGGAATCCCGTGCAGACGCAAGGTGATCTCGGCGATCACCCCCAGCGTGCCCTCCGAGCCGACGAAGAGCCGCGTCAGATCGTAGCCCGCCGAGGACTTGCGCGCCCGAGAGCCCGTGCGGATGATCCGGCCGTCCGCCAGCACCACGGTCAGGGCCAGCACGTTTTCGCGCATGGTCCCGTAACGCACGGCGTTGGTGCCGGAGGCCCGCGTGGCCGTCATGCCGCCGAGGGTGGCGTCGGCGCCCGGATCGATGGGGAAGAACAGGCCCTGATCGCGCAGATCCGCATTGAGCCGCTCGCGCGTCACGCCCGCCTGGACCGTGCAGTCGAGATCCCCCGGACTGACCCGCAGGATGGCGTCCATCCGCGTCAGATCCAGAGAGATCCCGCCGCGGACCGCGATCAGATGCCCCTCCAGAGAACTCCCGGCGCCGAAGGGAATCACGGGAACCCGGAAGGCCGCGCAGAGCGACAGAAGCGCCGCGACCTCCTCCGTGGAGCGGGCGAAGACCACGCCGTCCGGCGGAGGCCCCCGGTGATGGGACTCCCCATGCGCATGTTGCGCGCGCGCCGCGGCGGCGGTCGTGAAGCCCTCGCCGAAGCGCGCGGCCAGAGCCGCCGCCAGATCCGCAGGAAGATCGCTCATGTTCCGCGCCCTCCCCGGCGCCGGTCGGGACAAGCCCGGAAAGGGTCGAAGGCGCCGCCTCAGGCGGCTTTCGCGACGCGGGACAGATGGCGCTCCAGGAAGAACAGATTGTCCTGTCCCCAATAGAGCTCGCCCTCCAGAAGATGAGTCGGAATCCCGAAGACTCCCGCCGAACGGGCCAGGTCGAGGTTCTCGCTCCAGGCCTTCCGGACCCGCTCGCCCCGAGCCTCGGCTTCGAGGGCCTCGGCGTCAAGGCCAGCCGCGCTCAGGAGGCCGCTCCGGACCCGAGCGTCTCCGATGTCGAGGCCCTCCTCCCAGAAGGCCTTCTGGAGGATCCGCGTCGGAGCGATCCAGTCCTCGCCGCGCGCGAGGGCCGCCAGAACCACGAAATTCGCCGGAGAGGGATCGGAGAGCCCCGTCCGCCCTTCGAGCTTCAGCGTCTTGCCGCGGAGCTCGGCCCAGCGGCGCAGATCCTTGAACCAGTAGGCGCGGCGGACCTCGGGCCGGTTGCGGGAGTAGATCCCCCCGTTCTCCTCGATCAGGGAGATCGGGCGAGGATCGAGGCGCGCGCCGTAACGCGCCGAAAGCTCCAGAAGAGGGTCGAGCCCGAGATAGGCCCAGGGAGACCCCAGACCGAAGAAATATCCGATGACCGCCATGGGCTTCGCTTTCATGTCTGCTTCTGTTGGAGAGACCATTCGAGGACGTCGAGCGCGCAGTCCCGCGAGGTCTCGACGAATGACGGATCGCGATGGACCGCCACGCTCGCCAGCGCGCCTTCGTAGAGCAGGGCCAGATGCCCCGCCGTCCGGGGCGAGGAGATCCCCGCCTCGGAGAGGATGCGGGCGAAGATCTCGCGCACCGCCGTCTTGTGCGTCCGCGCGATGGCCGACACGCGCTCGGATTCGCCATGCTCCGCGACGGCCAGCGCGAAGGCGCAGCCGCGGAACTCCGGAGCGTCGGCCTTGGCGCGCAACTGGTCGAAGATCGCGCCCAGCCGCGCCCGAGGCCCCGAAACGCCCTCCAGAGCCGCCTTCAGCGCCTCCAGCACGCGTTCGTGGCGCTCGCTCAGACAGGCGGCGACCAGATGCTCCTTCGAGGGGAAATGGCGGTAGAGCGTGGCCTTGGCCACGCCCGCCTCCGCGATGATGCGGTCCACGCCGACGGCCCGCACGCCCTCCCGGTAGAACAGGGCGCCGGCCACGCTCAGAATGCCTTCTCGGACGGGAGATCTCATGAATGTCCTGCACTGAAGCTTCAGGCCGCCGCCTGCGCGAAACGGTCGGCGAGGGCGCGCAAGGCGCCGAAATCCGCTCCTGTGCGGGTCAGCTCCGCCGCCGCCTCCTGAGCCGCCGCGTTATAGGGCGTCCCGACGCCATGCGCACGCCCCAGAAGCACGATCTCGCCGTTGAGATAATCCACCTCGTGGGGCGCGCCCCGCGCGACGCTCTGCCAGGTCGATTGTCCCGAAGGAGATCCCGGAGCCTTCGACCAGCCCGCAAGGCTCACGCGCCGCTCCGAGGGATCGGAGACCTCATGGCCCGCCGCCCTGAGCACCCGCGCCGCCTCCTCCGAGAGCGCCGCGCCGAAGGCCGCCGCGCTTTCGGGATCGGCGTCGAAGAGCTCGACCACGTTCCTGACGTTGTGCAGCAGCTTGGCCGCCTTCCAGCGCGGGATGTCGGCGCGGGCCTCGGCGATGTAATCCGCCTTGACCAGATCCGCGGCGAGGCCCTCGGCGAGGGCGTCGAGGCCGCCGGGATAGCGCCCGAGCGTCACGACGCCCGCCTGGGGATGTCCGAAACAGGAGACCTCGCCCGTCTGCGTGTAGACGGAGGGCGTCAGGATGCTGGCGCCGTAGACCCGCGCGAAGCGGCGCAGCGCGATGGTCTCCGCCGCAAGGCCGTTCTGGAAGGTCACGATGGGCAGGCTTCCGCCCGCCGTTCCGCCCTCGCGCAGGGGACGCCGCGCCCAGAAGGCCGTCGCCGCCTCCACGTCCTGGGTCTTGACCGTGAGCAGCAGGACGTCTCCGGCCGAAAGCTCCGGAGGCTCCTCCGCGTCGAAGGCGTTCAGCCGCAGATCGCGCGCGCCGGAAGGGCGCCGATAGGTCAGGCCCTGAGCCCGGATATGGGCGATCTGGGCGCCGCGCCCCACGAGGGCGTAAGGAACCCCCGCTTCCTCGAATTGCGCGGCGAGGCTCGCGCCCACGGCGCCCGCGCCGATGATCACATGACGGGTCATAGGGGAAACTCCTGAGAAGGATCCGGGAGGAAGGTCACGCCGTGAGCCCGATCCGGCTCGCGGGAAGAGCCTGAGGAGGAGGCGCCGAAGCTGCGAAGGACGCCCGTCCCAGCATCGCCAGCACCACGTCTTCCTGAGGCGCATGGACCAGCGTGGATTGCAGGTCGCGGAAGGGGCGCTCCAGATCATTGTCGGCGCTCAGGCCCGGATTGCCCAGAGCCCCCACCGCCAGACGCGCCGCGCCGAGAATCTGGCGTCCGGCGAGAATCCGCGCCCGCAAGAGGGCTTCGGGCTGATCGGCGGCCTGCTCCAGATTCTGGAAGATCAGCTGTTCGGCGCCCGAGATCAGGAGATCGATCTCGCCCGCCAGGCCGATGAAGCGTTCCGTCCGCGCCAGAGGATGGCCGAGATTCCCCGGAACCCGCTCATGCGCGAAGCGGAGGAAGCCCTCCTGAAGCCTCCGGGCCGCCCCGAGATAGAGCGCCGTCAGAGCCAGGCCGGAGGCGGCGCCGAGCCGGTTGTCCTGCTGGCCGAGGCCGCTCTCGACGAGGCCGAGCACGTCCTCATGCGGAATCTCGACCTCCGAGAACTCCACGTCATGCGAACAGGTGGCCCGCATGCCGAGGCTGCGCCAGGTCTCGCGGACCTCGATCCCCGGCGCCGAGCCCGGAACCACGAAGCTGCCCACCCGCGCCGGAGATTCGTCGGTGCGCGCCCAGACGATCAGATAGGTCAGGCCCGTGGATCCCGTCACGAAGCGTTTCGTCCCGGAGATCGACCAGCCCCGCGCCGTGCGTCGGGCGATGGTCTCCGGCAGGCCGCCCCGCGCCGGAGAGCCAAGGTCAGGCTCGACGCGGGCGGCGTTGATCAGCACCGGCTGCGCGCGCGCCTCGGCCAGAATCCGGTGATACAGCGGTTCGGGCCAGAGGTCGCCCTCCGCCTGGCGATGATGCGTGAACATCGTCATCGCGGCGATCAGCGCCACGGAGGGATCTCCCCGCCCGAGAGCGGTCAGGATCCGCGCGGTCTCGACGAGGGAGGCCCCGGCGCCGCCGTAGCGCCGCCCCACCGGAGCCTCGAGGGCGCCGCTGGCGTGGACGGCCCGCACGCCCTCCCAGGGGAAGGCGCCCGAGGCGTCCGCCGCCGGAGCCGCCGCAGCCAGAGCGGCGGAGAGTCCGTCCAGGTCCTCGGCGGAGAGGCCGCCGCTGCGCGCCGCGGCGCGTCTGGCCGGGGCGCTCATGCGACGGCCTGGGAGGATTCGCGCGCCGCCAGAATCGAACGCACCAGAGGCAGGACGTAACGTCCGTAATCCACGGCGTCGTTGAAGTTGTCATAGCCGCGGATCGAGATCAGGTCCGCCCCGAGATCCACGTAATCCACGATGGACTCCGCGATGGTCTGCGGCGAGCCCACCAGAGCCGTCGAGGCGCCCCGCGCATTGGTGGCCGTGACGGTCGGATACCAGAGCGCGCGGTCCTGCACCTCGCCGCGTTTCGCGATCTCCAGCAGGCGCTGCGAGCCGACGTTCTGCGGCGCGCCCTCGGAGAAGGGGCGGCGCGCGAGGTTCTTCTCGGCGTTGGCCTTCAGGCTGTCGAGCACGCGATGGGCCTTGGCCCAGGCGAGGTCTTCGGTCTCGGCGAGGATGGGCCGGAAGGTCACCCAGATGCGCGGACGATCCGTGCGGCCGGATTTCTCGGCGGCGGCGTGGATCTTCCGGATCTGCTCCTTCGTCTCGGCAAGGGGCTCGCCCCAGAGGCCGAAGATGTCCGCCAGAGATCCGCCGACCCGATAGGCCGCATCCGAGGAGCCGCCCACCGAAACGGGAATCCGGCGCTTCGCGGGCAGCACCGCATTGCTGAAGCCCTTGAAGCGATAATGCTCGCCTTCGAAGTCGAAGGGCTCCGAGGAGGACCAGGCCCGCCGGAGGATGCGGATGTATTCCTCGAGGCGCTCGTAACGCTCCTCCTTGTTCAGGAAGTCGCCTTCGCGCGCCTGCTCGACGTCGTCGCCGCCCGCGATGAAATGCACCACCACGCGTCCGCCGCTGAGCTGGTCCAGGGTGGCGAGGGCTCTGGCCGCCACCGTCGGATAGACCGTGTTCGGACGCAGCGCGATGATCGGACGCACGCGCTTCGTATGAGCCGCCACCGTCGCGCCGAGCGTGAAGGGGTCGAAGGAGGAGGAGTGATAGGGCAGAAGCGTGTAGTCGAAGCCCGCGTCGTCCAGAGCCCGCGCGTAGCGGATCAGATAGGCGAGGTCGACGGGCGCGCCCGGCTGGGGATCCAGATCGCTGGAGGCGTTCGGAAAGGTCGCGCTGATGAATTCGACGGTCATGGAGGGCCTCCGGTCCTGTCGGGTTCGGGGAAAGGGGGGCTTGGAGCCGCGCGGAAGTCAGACGAAGGAGCCGTAGCTCCCTTCGGCGTAGATCAGGGGCGCGCCGGAGCCGATCCGAAGAGCGCGCACCCTGCCGAAGATCAGGGCGTGGCTATGGCGCTCCACGATTTCCTCCACCTCGCAATCGGCGGCGAAAAGCGCATGGATCAGAGCGGGCGCGCCCGTCGCGAGGGTGGTCCATTCCGCGCCTTCGTAGCGCGCCGGACCCTGAATCCCGCCCTGGCCGGAGAAGCGTTCCGCGACGAAACGCTGCGATTCGGACAGGGCGTTGATGCAGAAGACTCCGGTTTCGCGCAACTCGCGCCATGCGGAGGAACCGCGATTCAGGCTGACCGTCATCACCGGAGGCGCCACCGAAAAGGATTGCGCCGAAGTGACGGTCGCGCCGGTGCGCCGGTCGCCGGAGCCGGTCGTCACGACGGAGACGCCGCCGGCCAGACGCCGCAAGGCGCGCTTCATGTCTTCTCCGTCAGGGGCGAAGGAGTTCGGCGGCGTCACGGATATGTTCATGTTCGAATCCTGAAGTCGTTGCGAGCGGGCTGATGAAACAGACATGACATCCCGTCCATTTCGTCCAATCATTAGAAATCATTTTCTTATGTTTCGGGATCATCATGATGTGAAGGGCGAATTCATCTTCGCATGCTCGAATAATTTCTTCGAATGTTCACCCACGGGATCCAGTCTGGCGGGAATTCGCGCCCTGTTTCAGGCAAGAGGCGCAGGGCGTTTCATCTCCGGAAGGCGGATGCTCTTGCGGATGCCGGGGGCAGCCTAGCCGGGATTCGGGCGAAAGAGAAAGACCTGTCTTTCTATTTTTTCGTCAGATCCATAGAAGGATTCGAGATGGAGGTTTCTGGAATCCCGGATGGCGGCGGAGATCTCCGGTCAGGACGGATCGGCGGCCTTCCGGGGACCGCCTCGCGATCTCTCGTCAGGGCGCTCGCCGGGACGCATCGCCCGACGGAGGGAATCCGGGGTCGTCTCCGGCCCTGCCCGACAGGGCTTGCGGAGAGACGGTCCATCCTGCCGCATCGCATGAGGGCCGCAGGGCGTCCAATGATTTGATCCGCTTTCATCATGCGAAAATATCATTTCAAATACGATCAGATCCGCCGCTCATTCCGGTTTGCGCTGCGCTGCGCTCTGAAAGATCAGGCTTTTTCGCGCCTCCGGGGCGCGGCCTCTCCGAGAGGGGCCCTGCGACGGGAGATTCCGTGAATATCCATGATAATAAAGCAATATCAGATGGATGATCCGGAAGATCACATTCCTGATCGCGCCGGATGACGCCGCCTCCCCCTCTTTACAGGGGTTTCCGGCCGCATAAGATCCCCAGACGCAGATTCTCCCTCTCATGCTTTTTTGTGAAAAAGAGACCCGAAAATGGGATATGAAATCGGCCTGCTGGACAAAAGCCCCGTCGCGCCCGGCGCCTCTCCTGCGGAGGCTCTGGCGCTGAGCGTCGCCTACGCCAGGCGCGCCGACGAACTGGGCTACAGCCGCCTCTGGCTGGCCGAGCATCATGGCTTTCCGGGCCTCGCCAGCGCCGCCCCCGAGGTGCTGGCCGCGCATCTCCTCGCCAGGACGCGGCGCATCCGGATCGGATCGGGCGGCGTGCTGCTCCAGCATTACAGCCCCTACAAGGTCGCCGAGATCTTCGGCGTGCTGGCCAGTCTCGCGCCGGGGCGGGTGGATCTCGGGATCGGCAAGTCTCCGGGCGGATTCCCCTTCAGCACGCAAGCCCTGCGCGGCTTCGCCTCTCCGGCGGCGCCCCGTGAGGATTTCGCCAGGCGCCTGACCGATCTCGACGCCTGGCTGCGCGGCGCTCCGCCTGAGGGCGCGCCCGCCGCCGAGGCCCTGCCCCGCGCGGAGGTCCTCCCCGAACGCATCCTGCTCGGCGCCAGCGTCGAGAGCGCCGAACTCGCGGCGCGGCTGGGCTGGAGCTTCACCTACGCCGGGCATCACGACGGCGATCCCGCAGCCGTCGAGCGCAGCCTCGCCGCCTACGAGGCCATTGCGGGCGAGCGCCCCAAGCTGGCGCTTCTGGCGGTGGTGGCGCGCAGCCAGGCCGAGGCCGAGCGCCTCGCCGAGGGCGCGCGGGTCTTCCGCCTCACCCTGCCGAACGGACATGGCGTGAATCTCGGCTCGCCGGAGGGCGCGGAGGAATACGCCCGCCAACTCGGCGCCGAGGATTTCCAGATCGTCGAAAAGCGCCCCGAGGCTCTGGTGGGCACGCCCGAGAAGGTCCGCGCGCGGCTCGACGAGCTCAGCCGCCGCTTCGGGGTCAAGGAGTTCATCCTCGACAGCCCCATCGCCGAGGCCGCGCCGCGTCTGGCCGCCATCGAGCTTCTGGCGGGCGTTCCGGCTCAAGCCGCCGCCTGATCCCCTGATCTTCAAGACAAAGGACCGCGTCATGAGCGCCGGAACCGCCCCTCGCAAGCTTTCCTTCGGCCTGATGCTCCATGGCGCCGGAGGCCACATGAATTCCTGGCGTCATCCCTCCGGGCCCGCCGACGCCAGCGTCAATCTCCCCTTCTACGTCGAGCAGACCCGCAAGGCCGAAGAAGCCGGATTCGCCTTCGTCTTCGTGGCGGACGGGCTCTACATCAACGAGAAATCCATTCCGCATTTCCTCAACCGCTTCGAGCCCCTGACGATCCTCTCGGCTCTGGCGGCGGTGACGACGCGGATCGGGCTGGTGGGCACGGTCTCGACCTCCTATTCCGACCCCTTCACCGTGGCCCGGCAATTCGCCTCTCTGGATCTGATCTCCGGCGGGCGGGCGGGCTGGAACGTGGTGACGACGCCTCTGGAGGGCTCGGGGCGCAATTACTCGCGGCCTCACCCCGAACACGCCCTGCGCTATGAAATCGCGGAGGAATATCTTCAGGCGACCCAAGGCCTCTGGGACAGCTGGGACGACGACGCCGTGATCCGCGACCGCGAGACGGGGCGCTTCTTCGATCCGGACAAGCTCCATCGCCTCGACCATAAAGGCCGCTTCTTCCAGATCGAAGGGCCGCTGAACGCGCCGCGCTCGAAGCAGGGTCAGACGGTGATCTTTCAGGCAGGAGCCTCCGACGCGGGAATTTCTCTGGCGGGGAGATATGGCGAGGCGATCTTCACCAACGCCGCCGATCTGGAGGAGGCCCGCGCCTTCCGCGCCCGCGTTCAGGACGCCGCCGTGGCTCATGGCCGCGCCCGCGAGGAGGTGAAGATCTATCCGGGGATCCACCCGATCACCGGCGCCACCCGCGAAGAGGCCGAAGCCAAATACGCCGCGATCCAGGCCCTCGTGAGCCTGGAGGAGGCCCTCGCCTATCTCGGGCGCTATTTCGATCATCACGACTTCACGCAATATGATCCTGACGCGCCTTTCCCCGAACTCGGCGAAATCGGACGCAACAGCTTCCGCTCCACCACCGACCGCATCAAGGCCCGGGCCAGGGCGCGCGGCCTGAGCTTGCGTCAGGTCGCGCTGGAGGAGACTTCTCCGCGCAGCGCCTTCCTGGGTTCGGGCGCCGAGGTGGCGGAGGAAATCCTCCGCTGGCTCGACGGAGGCGCGGCGGACGGCTTCATCCTCGGCTTCGCGGTCTCGGCGGAGGGGCTGGAGGATTTCCTCCGCCATGTCCTGCCCGAACTGGAGGCCAGGGGCCGCTATGACCGCGCCGCTCCCGGCGAGACCCTGCGCGACCGGCTCGGCCTGCCCTTCAAGGTCAGCCGCCATGCGGCGCCCTCGGGCGAAGCCTCCCGGAGCCGCAGCGCATGAGCCGCGACCTCGCCCCGCTCTCGGCGCGCGCGCTGAGCCGTCGCCGCGCCGTCGAGGCCCGGATCGGGGAATTCGTCGAGCTGCGCCGCGAGCTGCATCAGCGCCCCGAGCTGGCTTTTCAAGAGCAGGAGACCAGCGAGCGCCTTGCGGGGCTCCTGCGCGGCTGGGGCTATGACGTGGCCTCCGGGATCGCCGGAACGGGCCTCGTCGCCAGCCTGACGCGCGGCTCGGGAAGCCGCATCCTCGGGCTGCGCGCCGATATGGACGCCCTGCCCATCCAGGAGACCACAGGCCTCGACTGGGCCAGCCTGAATCAGGGCGTCTCGCACGCCTGCGGCCATGACGGACATATGGCGATCCTGCTCGCCGCCGCCCGCTGGCTGGCCGAGGAAGGCGAATTCTCCGGGACTCTGCGCCTGATCCTCCAGCCCGCCGAAGAGATCGGCGCGGGCGCGAAGAAGATGATCGAGGAAGGGCTCTTCACGCGCTTCCCCGTGGACGCCGTCTTCGGGCTGCATAACTGGCCGGGCGTTCCGGTCGGGAAGTTCGGATTCGTGACGGGGCCGGCCATGGCCTCGGTGGATCTGGCGGAAGTCCGCATCCAGGGCCGGGGCGGCCATGGCGCCGAGCCCCATGAAACCATCGACCCGGTTCTGGCGGCGGCCCATGTGGTCACGGCGCTGCAATCGGTCGTCTCGCGCAACGTCGATCCGCGCGAGATGGCGGTGGTCACGGTCGGGGCGATCCATGGCGGGGCGGCCGCCAACGTCATCCCGGACTTCGTGGATCTGCGGCTGTCTCTGCGCGCCTTCACCCCGGAGAACCGCGCCTTCCTGCAAGAGCGCGTCCCCGCCGTCGTCAAGGCCGCGGCGGCGGTCTTCGGCGCCGAGGCGGAGGTCCGGCTGAAGACCGGATTCCCGAGCCTGATCAATCCGGCGGCGCAGGTCGCCTTCGCGCAGGAGGTCGCCGAGGAGGCGCTCGGGCCGGAGGCGGTCCTGACGGATTTCCGTCCCCGCACCGCCAGCGAAGACTTCGCCTACATGCTTCAGGCGCGCCCCGGGGCCTATCTCTTCGTCGGGATCGGCGAGGGCGCGCCCCTCCATAGCCCCGCCTACCGCTTCAACGACGCGATTCTGGCTCCCGCCGCGACCTTCTGGGCCGCGCTGGCCGAACGCTTTCTTCAGGAGAGCCCCGCATGACCGATCTCCTTCCCGACCTCCTGATCGAGAGCGGCCCCACGGATCCGCGCGCCCGGCCTCTGGTCGAGGATCTCATCCGCGAATATGACTCGCGCTACGGAACGCTCTTCGACCGCGACGGGGCGAAGACCGAAGTCTACCGCTATCCGCCCGAGGCCTTCGCGCCGCCGGAGGGGAATTTCCTGCTGCTCCTGCGAAATGGCGAGGCCATCGCAGGCGGGGCCTTCATGCGTCACGCCGATCCCGGCGCCGCCGAATTCAAACGCATCTGGACTCGCAGGGATCTGCGCCGCCAGGGTCTGGCGCGGCGGATCGTGCGGGCGCTGGAGGAGCAGGCCGCCGCTCAGGGCTACACCCGCGTTTACCTCACCACCGGATTCCGTCAGCCCGAAGCCGCCGGACTTTATCTCACCGACGGCTATCGGCCGCTCTTCGAGCCCGATCTCGATCCGGCTTTCTACAAGACCCTCCCCTTTGAAAAGCACATCGGCGTCGAGGCCGGAAAGCCCGGCTCCGCGCCGCTCAAGGCGCCCGATCCCGATCTTCCCGCGCAACTCGGCGTGACGGTTTCTCCGGAAGCCCTCGCGGCTCTGCGCGCCCGCTCCAGACTGGAGGTCCAAGCCCGATGACGAGCATTTCAGATTTCCCCCGAAGCCGCTCCTCCGCCGCTCAGGAAGCCTCCGCCCCGCAGGATCTCCGTAACCTGACCATCGTGCCCGCGCGCAATTACGGAAGACTCGCAGGCGGCCTGCTCGGCGCGGCGATCCTGCTGCTCCTGCTGAATTCGGTGCTGGGGAATCCGCGCTGGGGCTGGGACGTCTTCGCGGAATGGTTCTTCGCCGAGCCGGTTCTCGCCGGACTCGGACGCACGCTGCTGCTGACGCTGCTCGGCTCCATCTTCGGCTTCGCGCTCGGGACGCTGCTGGCTCTGGCGCGGGTGTCGAGCGCGCCGCTGCTGGCCGCCACGGCCTGGGGCTTCATCTGGCTCTTCCGTTCGATTCCGCTGATCGTGCTGCTGCTGATCCTGAACAACCTCGGCTATCTCTACGAGCGGGTTTCGCTGGGCCTGCCCTTCACCGACTACAAGCTCTTCGATTACTCCACCACGGCGCTCGTCACGCCCTTTCTCGCGGCGGTGATCGGCCTGACGCTGAACCTCGGCGCCTTCTCGGCGGAGGTCATCCGCGGCGGCATCCTCTCGGTGGATCAGGGCCAGCATGAAGCCGCCGCCGCTCTGGGCCTGCCGAAAGGTCGTCAGGCGCGGCGGATCGTGCTGCCTCAGGCGATGCGCGCCATCCTGCCCACCGCCTTCAACGAGATCATCGGCCTGGCCAAGGGCACGTCCATGGTCTACGTGCTGGCGCTGCCGGAATTGTTCTACACCATCCAGATCATCTATCGCCGCAATCTGGAGGTCATCCCGCTGCTCATGGTGGCGACGGTCTGGTATCTCGTCATCCTGAGCGCGCTGTCGGTGATCCAGTATCACGTCGAGCGCCATTACGCCCGGGGCGCGCTGCGCAATCTGCCGCCCAACGCCTTCCGAGAGCCTTTCGTCAAGCTCGGGCTGCTGCGTCCCGAAGCGCCTTCCCGCCCCGCCCCGATCCGGGAGACGCCCCGCGCCGCCGCCCCCCTCGCCGGAAGCTGGACCGAGAGCCTGCCGCCCGGCGGAGAAGTGGTCGTCCGCAATCTCTCCAAGAGCTTCGGCGATCTGAAGGTTCTCGACGACGTGTCGCTGACCCTGCCGCCCGGCAGCGTGACGGTGATCCTCGGGCAATCGGGCTCGGGGAAGTCGACGCTCCTGCGGGCGATCAACCATCTGGAGCGCGCGGATTCCGGCTTCGTCGCGCTGGACGGCGAACTGATCGGCTATCGCCGCGAAGGCGACAAGCTCTACGAGCTGCGGGAAAGCGAGATCCTCGCCCGCCGCGCCGACGTCGGCATGGTGTTCCAGAACTTCAACCTCTTCCCGCATCTGACGGTTCTCGAAAACCTGATCGAGGCGCCGATCTCGGTGCGGGGCGTCCCGCGCGCCGAGGCCGAGGCCCTCGCCCGCGAGCTTCTGGCCCGCGTCGGGCTGGCCGACAAGGCCGCCGCCTATCCGCGCCAGCTTTCGGGCGGACAGCAACAGCGCGTCGCCATCGCGCGGGCTCTGGCGCTCAAGCCCAAGGTGCTGCTCTTCGACGAACCCACCTCCGCGCTGGATCCCGAACTCGTCAATGAAGTCCTCGACGTGATCAAGCGGCTGGCGCGCTCCGGCGCGACCCTCGCGGTGGTGACCCACGAGATCGGATTCGCCCGCGAAGTCGCCGACCGCGTCGTCTTCATGGACAAGGGCCGCGTGATCGAAAGCGGACCTCCGGACCAGGTTCTCGGCGCGCCGAAGCATCCGCGCACCATCGAATTCCTCGCCAAGGTTTTGTGAAACCTCCCCCTTCCCCAGATCAAAGGCTTTCTCCCATGATCATCCGATCCCGACTTCGCGGCCTGCTGCTGGGCGCCGCTCTGGTCTTCGCGCCGCCCGCCGCCTTCGCCGCCGAACAGGCTGCGCCGGTCGCCGAGATCGACCTCAGCCCCGAACAGGCGGGCCGCGTGCGCGCCCAGGTCGTTCCGGAGGCCGTGGCGCTCATCCCCGCCGACTTCAGGTTCGTGACGCCCGGCAAGCTGACCGTGGCCTCGGTGCCCGGACATCTGCCCTTCGCGGCCTACGCCACGGACACGAAGACCTCCGTCGGCGCCGAGCCGGACATCGCCCAACTGGTGGCGGACAGCCTCGGGCTGGAGCTTGAGCTCGTGCCGGTGGCCTGGGCCGACTGGCCGCTGGGCGTGACCTCGGGCAAATACGACGCGGTGATCCACAACGTCACCGTCACCGAGGAGCGCAAGGACAAGTTCGACTTCGCGACCTATCGTCAGGATCTCATCGGCTTCTACGTCGCCAACGACAGCAAGGTGCTGAAGATCGACGGCGCGCCGGATGTGGCGGGCCTGAAGGTGGCCGTGGGCTCGGGCACCAATCAGGAGCAGATCCTCCTGCGCTGGATCGAGGAGAACAAGGCGGCGGGCCTCCCCGACGCCCAGGTCCTCTATTACGACGATCCGGCCGTGCTGGATCTGGCGCTGCTCTCGGGCCGCATCGACGCCTATCTGCATCCGAACGCCGTCCAGGCCTTCAAGGCCCGGCGCGAGGGCAAGACGCGGCTCGTGGGCGTCTTCTCCGGCGGATTCCCGGAAACCGCTGAAATCGCCGTCGCGACCCGCAAGGGCTCGGGGATCGCTCCGGCCTTCGCCGCCGCCCTCAACGCCCAGATCGCCAGTGGAAATTACCTGCTCGCGCTGGAACGCTGGGGACTCGGGGCCGAAGCCGTGACGGAATCCCGCGTCAATCCGCCGGGCCTGCCCCGCAAGTGACCCCTGCGGCGGCCTCTCCGCAAGGGAGGCCGCCTTCTCCTCCCGCCCTTCAGGTGAAGTCCATGCGTTCGCTCTCCGGATTCCTCCCCCTCGCCGCGACGGCCTTTCTGCTCCAGGCGCCCGCCCTCTCCGCCGCCGAAGCTCCCGCGCCCGTCTTCGACTTCAGCGCCGAACAGGCCGCGCGTCCTCGCGCCGAAGCCTCGGAGGCCGTGGCCGCAGCCTTGCCCGAGGGCTTCGCCTTCGTCGAGCCCGGCAAGCTGACCGTGGCCGTGGCGCCTTCCGTCGCGCCTCTGGCCTTCTACGCCGAAGACGCCCGCACGCCCGTCGGAGCGGATCCGGACATCGCGCAGCTGCTCGCCGACAAGCTCGGACTCGAGTTGAAGCTGAACGCCGTGGCCTGGGTCGACTGGCCGCTCGGGCTGGCCTCGGGCAAATATGACGCCGTGATCTCCAACGTCGGCGTGACCGAGGCCCGCAAGGAGAAATTCGACTTCTCCACCTATCGCCTCGGGCTGCACGGCTTCTACGCCGGGCTGAACAGCGGGATCGCCCCCATCGCCGAGCCGAAGGACGTCGCCGGATTGCGGATCATCGTCGGCGCCTCGACCAATCAGGAGCGCATCCTCACGCTCTGGGACGAGCGCAACCGCGCCGAAGGACTCAAGCCGGTCGAATTCAAGTATTTCGACGACGAGGCCGCCAGCCTTCTGGCGCTGGCCGCAGGTCGGGCCGACGTGATCGTCCAGCCGCACGCCACCCTGGTCTATCTGGCGGCGCGGGACAGGAATCTGCGGCGGCTCGGAGTCCTCAGCGCCGGATGGCCGGAGCGCTCGGACGTGGCCGTGACCACCCGCAAGGGCTCGGGTCTGGCGCCGGTCCTGACCCTGGCGCTCAACGAGCTGATCGCGGAGGGCCTCTACGCCCGGTCTCTGGCCCGCTGGGGCGTCGAGGCGGAGGCTCTGGAGGTCTCGGAGACCAATCCCAAGGGCCTGCCCAAGTTCTAGAGCATGTTCCAGAGAAGCCTTTTCGGCTTCGCGTCGCGAAGATGCGGCCACAAGAGACATCGGAGCCTTCGAACGATCCCGAAAGGATCGGGCGACGCTCCAGGGAGCCCGCGCCATGGTCGATTTCACCGGAATCTCCGAGCTTCATTTCCTCATCCCCGGCAATTTCGAGGAGGAGAACCCCCGCGCCGGGCTGGAGCGCACGCTCGATCTCATCGCGGAGGGCGAGAAGCTCGGCTACGCCGGAGCCTGGGTCCGTCAACGCCATCTGGAGCGCGGCGTCTCCTCGGCGGCGGTCTTCCTCGCCGCCGCGACCCAGCGCACCACGCGGATCAAGCTCGGGACGGCGGTGATTCAACTCGGCTACGAAACCCCCTTCCGCCTCGCCGAAGACCTCGCCATGGTCGACGTGCTGTCCGGCGGGCGGCTTCAGGTCGGCGTGAGCGCCGGACCGCCGCCTTTCGGCCCTCTGCTCGGCGATCTCCTCTACGACGGAGATCCCGAGCGCATCGACTACTCCCACGCCCGCGCCGAACGACTCGCCTGGGCGATCCGCGCCGAGCCCCTCCACAAGGAGAGCCTCGCGGGCAACGCCGCAAGCGCGCAGATCCCGAGGCTCCAGCCGGTGGCGCAAGGTCTGGCGGATCGGCTCTGGTATGGCGGGGGCTCGCTGAAATCGGCGGCCTGGGCGGGGCGCGCCGGATTCCGCCTGCTCGGCGGCAACATCGTCACGGGCGAGCGCACGGAGGATTTCCTCACGGCGCAGAACGCCCTGCTCGACGCCTTCCAGGCCAATTGGCGCGGCTCCGGCCCGGCTCCGGAGGCGGGACTCGGGCGGGTGATCCTGCCGACGGATTCCGCCTCCCCCGCGACCCGGCGCCGCTACGTCGAATTCGCCGCCTCCCGGGACGCGCGCACCAGAGCTCCGCAAGGCGAACGCCGGACGCTCTTCCTGCCGGACATCGTGGGGAGCACCGAAGAGATCGCCGAACGTCTGCGCGCGGATTCCGTCGTGAGCCGGGTGTCCTCCCTGCGGCTTGAATTGCCCTATGAATTCGAGGCGGAGGATTACGCCCAGATCCTCCATGACGGAATCCGGCTCCGGGGGCTGCTCGCGCCGGAGCGCAAGGCCGAGCCTCTGGGCGCCTGAGCCCCCAGGTCGCCGCCCTCAGGTCAGGACGTAATCCTTCGGCAGGGGCGCGGGCGGAAGATCCGTCTCGCCCAGGGCGGCGCGCAGATTGATCTCGACGAGCGTGGCGTAGGCCGAGATGGGCAGGTCGTTGGGCGCCAGACCGAAAGGCTCCTCCAGCTCCTCGCCCACGGCGTCGAGCCCGAAGAAGGTGTAGGCCGCCAGCATCGTCGCCAGAGGCGAAGCCCAGCCGAGGCTGTCGGCCAGGCCGAAGGGCAGCATGAAGCAGAAGAGATAGGCCGTCCGGTGCAGCAGCAGCGCATAGGGGAAAGGCAAGGGCGTATTGGCCAGGCGCTCGCAGCCCACCAGCGCCTGATTCAGCCGCACGAGGCTTTCATTGAGCGTCAGGGCCTCGACCGGCTCCAGCCGCCCCGCCCGGAGCAAGGCCCCGATCCGGCGGGAGATCTGCGTCAGGAAGGCGTCGGCGGGATTGATCGGACCGGGGCTCGCGCCGGGCTCCAGTCCGCCGGATTCGCGGCGCAGCTGGCGGACCGCCGCTCCGGCGAAGCCCACCACCGCGTGCAGGATCTCGCGGCGCTCCGGCGAGACCTGGCCGGGGCCAGGGTCCAGAACGATGGTCTGGCGCGCGAGATCCCGCGCGGTCTGGATGATCTGGCCCCAGAGCTTGCGCGCCTCCCACCAGCGGTCGTAGCTGGCGTTGTTCTTGAAGCTCATGAAGACCGACAGAGCCACGCCGATCAGCGCGAAAGGCGCCGGATCCACGCTCGGCGCCAGGTCCGGCGCAAAGCGATGCGCCGCGACCACCAGAGCCGACAGCAGCCCCACGCCCAGAAGCTGAGGCCAGATGCGCGGAAGAATGGAGCCCTTCAGCACGAAGAACAGCTCCAGAGCGCCGGGACGTTTGCGGACGATCATCTGCGGACCGGAAGGAAAGGCGGAGCGCAAGGGACTCCGCCCGCCCAGTCTGCCCGGAGCGGCTTGCGCCGTCCAGCCGCCTGAGCCCGCCTGCGCCCTCCTGACGCGCGGCCTCAGCCCTCCGTGGAGAAGCGCAGCTCGATGCGGGCCGCGTAACGCTCGCCGGGGCGGAGGATCGCCGAGCCCGCCCCCCATTCCGGCGGCATGTTGACCGCATCGGGCCAGGCCTGAGGCTCCAGACAGAGGGCGTCATGCCGGGCGTAGGCCCGCCCGCCCTTCCCCCTCACCGAGCCGTCGAGGAAATTCCCGGTGTAGAGCTGGAGCCCCGGCTGATCGGTGAGCAGCTCCATGCGGCGGCCCGTGACCGGATCGACAAGCTCCGCCCGCCCCTGATCCAGACAGAGGCAATGATCATAGCCGCCCTCAAGGCCGGTCAGAGGTTGGGTCCCGTCGCGGAAATCGAAGGGGGTTCCCTCGACGAAGGCCGGAAAGGAGGGAATCCGCGCTGCGTCCACCGGCAGATAGCGCGAGGCCGCCGCCTTGAAGCGATAGGTCAGAGCCGATTGCGGACGGCTCTCCAGACCCCGCGCCCCCGCCAGAGCGAAGAAGCTGTGATTGGTCAGCGCGACCGGCGTCGGAGCCTCGGCCTCGGCTTCGTGCAGGATGGTCAGGACCGCAACCTCTCCCTCCTGCGCGAGGCTGCAGGTCACCCGGACGCGCAGCTCTCCCGGAAAGCCCTGATCCCCATCCGGAGAGGTCAGCGTCAGCCGGACGAAGCCTTCCTCCGCCGCCTCGATCCGCCAGAGCCTGCGGTCGAAACCTTCCGGGCCGCCGTGGAGCGTGGTCTCGCCCTCGTTCCGCGCGAGGCGGACTTCGCGCCCGTCGAGCGTGAAGCGGCCTCCGGCGATGCGGTTGGCCACCCGCCCGATGGTCGAGCCGAAGAAGCTCCGGTGGTTCAGATAGCCCGCAAGATCGTCATGGCCCAGCACCACGTCGTCGAGGTCGCCGCGAGCATCCGGAACCTCGAGGCTCTGGAGCGTCGCGCCCCAGGTGAGGACCCGCGCCCGCGCCGCCCCCGCCCGCAAGGTGATCCGCTCGACGGAGGCGCCTTCGGGCGTCCGGCCGAAAGCTTCGATCATGCCTGGAACTCCTCGACGAGGCGGCGCTCGCCCAGCAGGAAGGCGTCGGCGACAAGCTCCAGGGGCGTCAGATCCACATCCGACTCCCCCGCCGCGATCAGCTCGGCGAAACGGGCGTAAAGGCGGCGGTATTCCTCATCGGCGGCGGCGATCTTCTCGACGCCCCCCACGAAAAGACGGGCGCCGCCCTCACGGAGGAGAATCTCCGGGCCGTCGCGCTCGACGCGGATGTCCCAGGTCTGCGGCCCGGTCTGGCGCCAGTCGAACTCCGCCTCGACCGGCGCGCCGGAGGCCGTAGCCATAGAGACCCGCGCGGCGATGGGCGCCTGCTTGTTGGCGGGCACCTCCAGCAGCGCCGCCCGCATATGGACCGGCTGCGGCAGGATGCGGGTCAGCACCGAAAGCGCGTTGATCCCCGGATCAAAGACGCCGAGGCCGCCCGGACTCCAGATCCATTCCTGACCCGGATGCCAATGGCGCACATCCTCCTTCCAGGTGATCTCCACGCGCCGGATCTCGGCGCCGGAGAGCAGATCCCGCGCCGCCTCCACCGCCGCCGCCGCGCGGGAATGCCAGGAGGCGAAGAGCGTCAGGCCCTTCGCCGCCGCCAGAGCCGCCAGACTCCGCACTTCGCCGAGGCTGGCGCCGGGAGGCTTCTCCAGCATGACGTGGCGCCCGGCCTGAAGCGCCGTCCATGCCTGTTCGAAACGTCCCTGGGGCGGGGTGCAGAGCGAAACCGCCCGGATCTCGGGATGGGCCGCCAGCATGGCGTCGAGGTCGCGATGGCTCGGCGTCCCTTCGAGCGCGGCGTTGCGGCTGGCCACGGCGGCCAGCCTCAGGGAGGGCGTCGCGGCCAGAGAAGGGACATGCTGGTTGCGCGCGATCACGCCGAGGCCCACGAGCCCGAGCGCAAGAGGATCGGTCATCGGGGATCTCCGCAAAGGTCGAGGCGAAAGGCGGGCTCGGGCTTGCCGGGGGCGGAATCCTCCGCCGCGAAGAGCGCGCCCGACAAAGGCGCCTCCGCAAGCTGAGCGGGCGACAGCCCTTGCGTCGCCGAGGAGCAGAACAGCGTCCGATAATCCGGCCCGCCGGAGGCCGGACAGGTCGTGTGAAGCGCCGGGAAGCTCAGGCGCGCGCCGATCTCGCCTTGCGGCGAGACCGCGACCACCGCCCCAGCGCCCCAGAGCGCCACGCGCAGGGAGCCGTCGGCCATGGTCACGGCGCCGTCCGGCCAGAGGCCATGACGCGCGAAATCCACGAAGAGCTCCGGCTCCGCGGCGGGCCAGCCCTGGGCGTCCAGCGCCACGCGGAAGAGCAAACCTCGCTCCGTATCGGCGAAATAGCCCAGAAGCCGATCCGGCGCGAAACAGATCGCGTTCGGAATCGAGAGATTGGAGAAAAGCCGCCGCAATTCTCCCGCGAAATGGCGGTAGAGCGCGCCCTCGCCCGGCTCGGCGGATTTGCCCATGGTCCCGATCCAGAAGCCGCCCCAGGGGTCGGCCCGCCCGTCGTTGGAGCGGGTGGCGGGATTCTCCGCCTCCAGATCGGCCAGACGCCGGACGAAGCTTCCGGACTCCAGATCGAAGACCGAAAGCCCCGTCTCCGAAGCGATCAGCAGCCGCGCGCGGTCGATCCAGGCGGCGGCGGAGCACATCTCCGGCAAGGCGACCTCGCGGGTCGCGCCGCTCTCCGGCGACCGCGAGAGCAGACGCCGACCGGTCACGTCGAACCAGAAGAGCTCGCGCCGCTCGGGATGCCAGAGCGTCCCTTCGCCCAAGGCGCAGATACGGGAATCGAAGAGGGTCACGCCAGAGCCTCCTTCGCCGCGTCATGAGCCGCGACCAGACGCGCCGCCCGCTCCGCGACCTCGGCGACCGAAAAGCCCGGCTGATAAAGCGCCGTCCCGATGCCGAAGCCGTCCGCGCCCGCCCTGAGCCAGAGCCCGAAATTCTCCGGACCCGCCCCGCCCACCGCGTAGACCTGAGTCCCCGGCGGCAGGACCGCCCGCAGAGCCTTCAGACCCTCCGGCCCAGCCATGAAGCCGGGAAAGAGCTTCAGTCCCGTCGCGCCTGCCTTCAGCGCGGCGAAGGCCTCGGTGGGGGTGAAGACTCCCGGCCATGAGGCCAGCCCCAGAGCCCGCGTCGCGGCGATCACCTCCGGGTCGCAATTGGGCGAGACGACCAGACGTCCGCCCGCCGCCGCGACCCGCCCGACCTCGTCGGTCGTCAGGACCGTGCCCGCGCCCACCACGATCTCCGGATCTCCCGCGAAGGCCTGCGCCATGCGCGCGATGGAGTCGAAAGGCTGCGGAGAATTCAGCGGAACCTCCATCACGGAGATCCCCGCCCGCACCAGAGCCTCCGCGCAGGGGACGGCCTCCTCGGGGCGCAGACCGCGCAGAATGGCGATGATCTTCCGGCTCACAGGCCTCTCCCTTCATGGATCAGGGCGAGGCCGCGCCGCGCCAGTTCCGCGCCGTCGCAGGCGCGCGCCGGAATCCCGAGCAGATCCAGCGCCGCCAGATAGGCCCGCGCCAGGCCTCCCGCGCCGATCACCACGCAATCTCCGCCCGGATCGAACCCGGTCAGCTCCGCGCCGATCAGCATCCCCGACAATCTCGACCGAGCCGCCTGCGCAGGCAAGCCCTCCAGCAGGCCCTCGGCCCGCAAGGCGAAGAGGCCGCGCAGCGCGCCTCCTCCGGCGCCGATCCTCACGCCTGCGGCGAAGGCGGCGGGATCCTCGCCCCCGACCCCCTGGAGCGAATGGCGCAGGACCGAGCTTTGCGACAGCAAGGCGAAAAGCTCGCCCGTCATCCAGGTGGAGAAGCTCAGGACCCGCCCCCCCGCGATCCGCGCCTGTTTGGAATGAGTGCCGGGGAGGATCAGGGCGCCCGCGAATCCGGGATCTCCCGCGAGGAAGCCTGCGATCTGGGTTTCCTCGCCGCGCATGACGTCGGCGGGAGAAGCCTGGCTGAGCCCCGGCAGAATCCGCAGCGAAAGGCGGGGGTCTTGCGTCGGCGCGAGGATGGTCTCGCCCGGCGCGGCGGGCGCGCAGGGAACGACGCGGTAAGGCGCCTCGATCCAGCCGTGGCGCGCCCCGACCATCCCGCAGGCCAGCACGGGCGTGACGCGCCCTTCGCTCAGCCATGGTCCGATGGCCCGCAGGAGCGCCGGTTCGAAATCCTCGCGCGCCAGACCGGAGGCGCCTTCGCCCGAAGCGGCCTCCGCGACAGGCTCTCCGCCGCGCATCGCGAAGGCGCGCAGATTCGAGGAGCCCCAGTCCACCGCGATCCAGTCTGGCGAAACGTTCATGACGACCTCCCGGCTCCTTCTGCTTTCGGCGCGCCCCGCCTGAGGGGGAGGATGCGGGGCGCGCCGAAGCTCCTCAATGGCTGTCCTTGCCCACGGCGTTTCCGCGGCGGCCCTTGAGGAAATCGAGGTCGGCGCCGGTGTCGGCGCCCTGGACATGGGTCTGATGCAGCCAGGCGTAGCCGCTTTCGGCCTGATCGTGATGCGGAAGCCAGGCCTCCAGCCGCGCGGCCAGCTCCGCTTCGGAGACGTCCAGATGCAGGCGACGGTTCGGCACGTCGAGTTCGATCATGTCGCCGTTCCTCACCACCGCCAGAGGTCCGCCCGCCGCCGCCTCCGGCGAGACATGCAGCACGACTGTTCCGTAGGCCGTGCCGGACATGCGGGCGTCGGAGATGCGCACCATGTCGGTGATTCCCCTCTTCAGCAGTTTGGGCGGCAGGCCCATGTTGCCGACCTCGGCCATGCCCGGATAGCCCTTCGGCCCGCAATTCTTCATGACCATCACGCAGGTCTCGTCGATGTCGAGATCCGGATCCTCGATCTTCGCCTTGTAGTCGTCGATGTCCTCGAAGACCACGGCGCGCCCGCGATGGACCATCAGATGCGGCGAGGCCGCCGAAGGCTTCAGCACCGCCCCATTGGGCGCGAGATTGCCCTTCAGCACCGCGATGCCGCCCTGAGCGGTCAGGGGCTTGTCGGCGGGGAGGATCACCTCCTCGTTCCAGTTGCGGACGTCCCTGACCTCCTCCCAGATGGACTTCCCGGAGACGGTCAGGGCGTCCTTGTGCAGGAGCCCCGCCTCGCCGAGGCGCTTCAGCACCACCGGCAGGCCGCCCGCATAAAAGAACTCCTCCATCAGGTATTTGCCGGAGGGCATCAGGTTCACGATGGTGGAGACGCCGCGTCCGCAGCGGTCCCAGTCGTCCAGAGTCAGGTCGACCCCCACCCGCCCCGCCATGGCCAGAAGATGGATCACAGCATTGGTCGAGCCGCCGATGGCGCCGTTGGTCCGGATGGCGTTTTCGAAAGCCTCCTTCGTCATGACGTCGGAGGGCTTGAGGTCGTCCTTGACCATCTGCACGATCCGCCGCCCCGTCAGCTGCGCCATGACCCGGCGGCGGCTGTCGACGGCGGGAATGGCGGCGTTGCCCGACAAGGCCATGCCGAGCGACTCGGCCATGCTGGCCATGGTGCTGGCCGTGCCCATGGTGTTGCAGCTGCCCGTCGAGCGCGACATGGAGGCCTCGGCTTCGAGGAACTCCTCCTGGGTCATCTCTCCGGCCTTCACCGCCTCGGAGAACTTCCAGAGATGCGTCCCCGAGCCCACCCGCTCGCCGCGGAAATAGCCGTTGAGCATCGGCCCGCCGGTCACCACGATGGAGGGCACGTCGCAGCTCGCCGCCGCCATGAGCAGGCTCGGCGTGGTCTTGTCGCAACCGACCATCAGCACGCATCCGTCGATGGGCTGGGCGCGGATCGTCTCCTCGACCGCCAGAGCCGCCAGATTGCGATACATCATCGCCGTGGGCCGGAAGGTGTTCTCGGAGGCCGAGAAGACCGGAACCTCGACCGGGAAGCCGCCCGCCTCCCAGACGCCCGCCTTCACCTTCTCGGCGAGCTCGCGCAGATGGCCGTTGCAGGGCGCCAGATCCGACCAGGTGTTGAGGATCCCGACGACCGGGCGTCCGTCGAAGAGGTCATGAGGCCAGCCCTGGTTCTTCAGCCAGCCGCGATGATAGATCGTGTCGCGGGAGTTCCCGCCATACCAGTGCTGAGACCTGAGCTTGCGCGGCCATGGGGCCGGAACGAACGGGCTGGCGGACATGGGTCGTCTCCTGGGATCACAAGACGCGCGCGGCGACGAAGCCCGCCTCGGGCGCCGTCCGCAGAGGATTGCGCAGAGGCAGGCCGAAAGCCGGAGAAGAGATCTCGAAGACGTCGCCCGCCCGCGGCGCGATCCCGGCGGCGAAGCTCAGCGTGGCCGTGCCGAACATGTGCACGTGCAGATCTCCCGGACGCCGGAAGGGCGCATACTTGAAATGGTGATGTTCGAGATTGGCGATGCTGTGGGACATGTTGTCCTCGCCCGAAAGGAAAGGCTGATCGAAGACGACCGCGCCGTCGCGCAGGATGCGCGAACGCCCCTCGATGTGGCGCGGCAGATCCCCCACCAGCAGCTCAGGCCCGAAGGAGGCCGGACGCAGCTTCGAATGCGCGAGATAGAGGTAGTTGATCTTCTCGGTGACGTGGTCCGAGAATTCGTTCGCCAGAGAAAAGCCGATGCGATTGGGCGTCCCGTCGGGACCGATGAGGTAGAAGCCCGCGATCTCCGGCTCTTCGCCGCCGTCCAGGGCGAAGCCCGGCGAGGTCAGCGGATCTCCCGAGGCCACGGCCTCCGAGCCCGGACCCTTGTAGAACCATTCCGGCTGGACGCCGACGCCGCCCGCTCCCGGCTTGCCGCCCTCGACGCCCATGCGGAACATCTTCATCGAATCGGTGAGCTGGGCCTCCGGCCTGGCGTGCATGGAGTCCCGCGTCGCGGCGGAGCCCAGATGCGTCAGGCCCGTGCCGCAGAGATGCATGCGCGCAGGCTCGGGATGACGCGCCGGAACGTCGAGCTTGTTCTCCGCCGCCAGAGCCGCGAGGTCCACCCGCTCGCCGCCCTCGGGCAGCAGATCCGCGAGCCGCGCCCCCGCCGCCACGGCGAGTCCGGCGAGTTCGTAGACGCTCTTCAGACCGGGCAGAAGCCGCGCCTCCTCGCCGAGGCGACAGATCACGCCTCCGGATTTCAACTGGCTCAGATGCATGTCTTCAGCCCTGCCTGCGCTTGTTGTAGACGTCGAAGATCACGGCGGCGAGCAGCACCAGCCCCTTGATCACCTGCTGATAGTCGATGCCGATGCCCATGATCGACATGCCGTTGTTCATCACGCCCATGATGAAGGCGCCGATCACCGCCCCGACCACCTTGCCCGCGCCGCCCGCCATGGCGGCGCCGCCGATGAACACCGCCGCGATCACGTCCAGCTCGATGCCGAAGCCCGCCTTGGGCGTGGCGGTGTTGAGCCGCGCCGCGAAGATCAGACCCGCCAGAGCCGCCAGAACCCCCATGTTGACGAAGGCCAGGAAGGTCAGGCGCTCGGTCCGGACGCCGGAGAGCTTCGCCGCCTTCTCGTTGCCGCCGAGCGCGTAGATCCGGCGTCCGATCACCGTGTTCTGGGTGACGAAGGCGTAGAGCAGCGTCAGCAGGGCCATGCTCACCAGCACGTTGGGAAAGCCCCGGAAGGTCGCCAGCTTGAAGGTCAGGAAGAGCAGCGCTCCAATCGCCACGACGTTGCGCAGCCAGAAGAAGCGCGCAGGCTCGCCCGCCACGCCATAGGCGGCGTCGCGCGCGCGGCGCCTCAGCCCGCTCCAGAGGATCGCCGCCGAGGCGAGGACTCCGACGCCCATGCAGAGCAGATTCAGATTGCGCTGCCCGAACAGGGCGCCGATGGGCTCGGTGACGCTCCGGGGAAAGAGATCCGGCACGAAGCCCGTCGAAAGCCGCTGGAACTCCGGCGGGAAGGGCCCCACTGACTGCCCCTCCAGCAGCCAGAGCGAGGCGCCGCGAAAGACCAGCATCCCCGCCAGGGTCACGATGAAGGACGGGATCTTCCAGTAGGCCACCCAGTAGCCCTGAGCCGCTCCGATGGCCGCCCCCATCAGCAGCGAGGCGAGGATGGTCAGCCAGATCGGCGCGCCCATCTTCACGATCATCACCGCCGCGAAGGCGCCCACGAAGCCCATCACCGAGCCCACCGACAGGTCGATGTTGCCGGAGACGATGACGATCAGCATCCCGAGCGCCATGATGATGATGTAGCTGTTCTGCAGGAACAGGTTCGTGATGTTCACCGGACGCATCAGCGTGCCGGAGGTGACGATCTGGAAGAACGCCATGATCGCGATCAGGGCGAACAGCAGCCCGTATTCGCGCATGTGGGTCTTCAGATAGGCCCTGAGTTCGCCAGCTTTGGGCGCGGTCTCCGCGACGGCCATCAGGCGGCTCCCTGCTCTCGAGGTTGCGCGACGATGAGCGACATGATGCGCTCCTGACTGGCCTCGGCGGCGGTCAGCTCGCCCACGAAGGCCCCTTCGTTCATGACGTGGATGCGGTCGCACATGCCCAGAAGCTCGGGCATCTCCGAGGAGATCATCACCACCGCCCGGCCCTGGGCCGCGAGCTGGTTGATGATCGTGTAGATCTCGTATTTCGCCCCAACGTCCACGCCCCGCGTCGGCTCGTCGAGGATCAGCACCTCGGGATCGGTGAAGAGCCACCTGGCCAGCACCACCTTCTGCTGATTCCCGCCGGAGAGGTTCCCCACCTTCTGCAGGACGCTCGGGGTGCGGGTGGCCATGGCCTTGCGATAGCCTTCCGACACGCGGGTCTCCTCGGCCTCGTTCAGCACGCCGCCCCTGGAGACGCCCGGAAGATTGGCGAGGGTGGTGTTGAAGCGCAGGCTCTCGTCGAGGATCAGGCCCAGATGCTTGCGGTCCTCGGTGACGTAGGCCAGGCCCGCCGCGATGGCCTTCGGCGCGCTGGAGAGATCCACGGGGCGTCCGCGCATCCGCGCCTCGCCCGAGACGTTCCGCCCCCAGCTGCGTCCGAAGAGCGACATGGCCAGCTCCGTCCGGCCCGAGCCCATCAGCCCCGCGATCCCCAGCACCTCGCCTGCCCG
This sequence comes from Neomegalonema sp., assembly GCF_028688855.1. GTDB lineage: Bacteria > Pseudomonadota > Alphaproteobacteria > Rhodobacterales > Rhodobacteraceae > Neomegalonema. Next base: position 184,621 of record NZ_JAQTXI010000002.1, read on the forward strand.
GACATGGAAGGAGACGTCGCGGATGACCCGGCGCTCGGCCTGCTCCGGATGCCAGACGCTCCAGCCCTCCACCTCGAAGATCTTCTCGCCGGGATCGGAGACGCGCGCCGGATAGCGGTGCGACATGTCGCGGCCCACCATGTCGCGCACGATGCGGTCCTCGCTCAGGCCCTCGCGGGCGTCGATGCGCGAGACGGTCGCGCCGTCGCGGATGACGGTCACCGTGTCGGCGATCTGGCGCACCTCGTTGAGCTTGTGGCTGATGATGATGCAGGTGACGCCCTGAGCCTTCAGCTCCAGCATCAGGTCGAGCAGCTTGCGCGAGTCGGTCTCCTGAAGGGCGGCGGTCGGCTCGTCGAGGATCAGCAGGCGCACGTCCTTGGACAGCGCCTTGGCGATCTCGACCAGCTGCTGCTTGCCCACCCCCAGAGTCCCGACCAGAACCCCCGGCGCGTCGCGGAGCCCGACCTTGGCCAGAAGCTCTTCGGTGCGCCGCCAGGTCTCGTTCCAGTCGATCACGCCGCGCGCGGCCCGCTCGTTGCCGAGGAAGATGTTCTCGGCGATGGAGAGCTGCGGAATCAGCGCGAGCTCCTGGTGGATGATCACCACCCCGCGCGCCTCGCTCTCGGAGAGGTTCCGGAATTCGGCCAGAGCGCCGTCGTAATGGATCTCGCCCTTGTAGCTCCCCGCCGGATAGACGCCCGAAAGCACCTTCATCAGCGTGGATTTCCCGGCGCCGTTCTCGCCGCAGATGGCGTGGATCTCGCCTCTTTCAACGACCAGATTCACCCGGTCCAGAGCCTTGACGCCCGGAAACTCCTTGGTGATGTCGCGCATTTCGAGCAAAGCGGTCATGGTCTCATCCTGCCGGAGGCTCCGGCGCGCTGGCGGCCCCGCCCGGAGGCGTGCGGCCCCGCTCCCCTCTCTGCGGAGAGGTCGAGGGCGCGCTTGCGCGGCTCGGCGCGGGAGGGCTGGCTCCGGACCCGCCGTCCGGAGGAGGAGGGCCGCCCGAAGGCCGGGCGGCCGGGCCGATCACTTCAGCTGGTCGGGGGTGTAGTAGCCGCCCTCGACGAGGATCTTCTCGTAATTGGAGGCGTCCACCTCGACCGGCTCCAGCAGGTAGGAGGGGATCGTCTTGACGCCGTTGTCATAGGTTTCGGTGTCGTTGATCTCGGGCTCGGAGCCCTGGAGCACGGCGTCCACCATCTTGACGGCGACTCCGGCCAGCTCGCGGGTGTCCTTGAAGACGGTGGAATACTGCTCGCCCGCGAGGATCGACTTCACCGAGGGGACTTCGGCGTCCTGACCCGTGACGATGGGCATCTTGAGGTCGCCCGAGCCGTAGCCCACGCCCTTCAGCGAGGAGAGCACGCCGATGGAGAGCCCGTCATAGGGCGAGAGCACGCCATGGACCTGGCGCTCGGTGTAGTTGGCCGAGAGCAGGTTGTCCATGCGGGCCTGAGCCACCGCGCCGTCCCAGCGCAGGGTGCCGACCTTGTCCATGCCGGTCTGTCCCGAGGGGACGGCCACATCGCCGGAGTCGATCAGCGGCTGAAGCACCGACATGGCGCCGTTGTAGAAGAAATAGGCGTTGTTGTCGTCGGGCGAGCCGCCGAACAGCTCGACGTTCCAGGGCTTCGCGTCGGGGAAGCGGGCCTTCAGCCCCTCCACGAGGGATTCGGCCTGGATCACGCCCACCTTGAAATTGTCGAAGGTGGCGTAATAATCGACGTTTCCGCTGTCGCGGATGAGGCGGTCGTAGGCGATGACGCGGATGTCGGCGGCGGCGGCGTTCTCCAGGGCGTTGGAGAGCGTGGTCCCGTCGATGGCGGCGACGACCAGAGCGTTCACGCCCTTGGTCACCATGTTCTCGATCTGGGCGAGCTGGTTGGGGATGTCGTCCTCGGCGTATTGCAGATCGGTGCGATAGCCCGCGGCCTGGAACTGACGCACCATGTTCTCGCCGTCGGCGATCCAGCGCGCGGAGGATTTCGTGGGCATCGAGATGCCGACGAGACCCTTGTCCTGCGCCCAGGCCTGCGGCGCGAAGACGGCGAGGCCCATGGCGAGCGCGCCCGCCAGTTTCAGAAATTTCATGTCGTCCTCCCTGAGCGGAGCTTGACCGCTCCTGTCCCCTCTCCGGACGCCCGCCGGATCTTCACGGGCGGGGCGACGGGAGGGCTTCCCTTTTTCTAACCGGATGGGACATATCGTTCAAATATCAAGATGAGGAACCCACATGGCGGAATCGACATGAAGGCGCTCGAATTCCTGCGCGAGATGCGTCCTGCGCAAACCCGGCTCGTGGCGGAGATCGCGGCGCATGGCCAGCTCCAGCGCGCCGCCGCCGCCTGCGGCCTGACCCAGCCTGCGGCCTCGCGGGCGCTGGCCGAGATCGAGACGCGGCTCGGACAGAGGCTCTTCCTGCGCAGGCCCAAGGGCATGGAGCCCACGCCCGTCGGCGCCCTGGTCGCCAGACGCGCCCGGAGCCTCCTTCAGGAACAGGCCCTGCTCGCGGGGGAGTTCGCCGATCTGACCTCGGGACGCGGCGGTCTGGCGCGGGTGGGCGCCGTGACGGGTCCGGCCCTGCGGCATCTGGCGCCGGCCATCCAGGGGCTGAAGGGCGAGGCGCCGGGCGTGGACGTCTCGGTGGAGGTGGCGCCCTCGGCGACCCTCGTCGGGATGCTCGAGCGCGGCGAACTCGACTTCGCCCTGGCGCGCCTGCCGCCCGGATTCGACGACCGGGGATTCCTGATCGAATCCGCCCGCGAGGAGGTGGTGCGGCTCATGGTGCGCGACGGCCATCCGCTGCTCGGACGGGGGCCGGTCTCGATGCGCGACCTGCACGGGCTGCCCTGGGTTCTTCAGGATCACGGCGCCCCGATCCGCCGCGTGATCGAGGCCGCCTTTCATGACGAAGCCCTCTCCTCGCCCGCCGACGTGGCCACGACCTCCTCGCTGCTGATGATCGTGGCGCTGCTGCGCGATTCCGACGCCGTCGCGCCCATGTCCCAGGAGGTGACCGACCTGATGCTCGAGCCGCCGGTCTCGGCGGGCTTCCGGCGTCTGCCGCTGGACCGCTCCCTGATCGTGGAGCCCTATCTGATCCTCCGCGCCAGGGGCCGGGAGATCTCGCGCGCCGCCGAAGCCCTGTTCGCAAGGGTGCGCGACTCCATCCGGCAGGCGGCCCGGGAGGCGGCCCGGCAGGCGGCGGAGGACCCAGGGCCCTAGACCCCGCGGATGGCCTTTTCGCGGGCGCGGAAGAGCTCGTGATGGGCGTCGGCGATCACCGCCGCCATGGCCTGACGCGCCCGCTCCGGCGAGCCCTCCGTCACGGCCGCGACGATGGCCCGATGCTTCTGCGCCACTTCGCGCATCTCCTCGGGGCTGCGGGCCTCTCCGGAGCCCTCGGCGGCCAGCAGCGAATAGAGCGCCGCCTGCACCAGATCGCCCAGGGAGGCCAGAAAGCGGTTTCCCGACAGACGCAGCATCAGCTTGTGGAATTCGAGATCCGCCGCCGCGAAGGCCGCCCGACTGCGCGCCGCCTCCAGGCTGGCGCATTGGCGGGCCAGAGCCGCATGATCCTCCGGCCGGGCGATCTCGGCCAGACGGGCGGCGGCGGCGGGCTCGAAGATCAGCCGGATCTCGAAGAGCTCCTCGAGGAACTTCCCCGGCGCCCGCTGCATGCTGTGCCAGCGCAGCAGGTCGGGGTCGAACATGTTCCAGTCGGAGGAGGGCTGGACGCGCGTCCCCACCTTGGCCTTGGAGGTCAGCATCCCCTTGGCGATGAGCGTCTTCTTCGCCTCGCGGATCACGGTGCGCGAGACGCCGAACATCTCCTCGAGATCGGGGTCCAGGGGAATCATCGTCCTTTCGGGATATTCCCCCGCGACGATGGCCTGTCCGATCTGGTCGACCACATGGGCGGTGTGGTTGAAGGCGCGGTCCGCGAAGCCGCCCGCCCCCGAGAGATTCATGATCGCGCGGCGGATGCGGTCGCCGGTCGAATGCGCGCCGTGGTCGCCCAACCCAACACCTTCTGCAACAGGATGAAGGCGAACAGCAGCCCGCCGATCACGATCTTGGTCCACCAGCTCGACAACTGCCCGTCGAACACGATGTAGGTCTGTATCAGGCCCATGATCAGAACGCCAAAGAAAGTCCCCAGCACGAAGCCCGCTCCGCCCGAGAGCAGCGTCCCGCCGATCACCACCGCCGCGATGGCGTCCAGCTCGACCCCCACCGTCGCCAGCGAGTAGCCCGCCGAGGTGTAGAGCGAATAGACGATCCCCGCGAACCCCGCCAGACCGCCCGAAACCGCATAGATTCCAATGGTCGTCCGGGCCAGGGGGACGCCCATCAGCTGCGCCGTCTGGGCCGAGCCGCCCAGGGCGTAGACGTTCTGGCCGAAGCGCGTCCGGTGCAGCGCCAGCATCGCCAGAAGGAAGGTCAGGATCATCAGGAAGCCGATCAGCCGGAAGCGGCCGCCATCCGGAGCGCGCCAGTAGAGCGACTGGAGCCAGCCGTAGAACTCGTGCGTGACCGGCACGGAATCCGTCGAGAGCACATAGGCCATCCCGCGCATCAGGAACATCCCCGCCAGAGTCACGATGAAGGGCGGCATCTCCAGATGATGGATGATCGCCCCCATCGCCGCCCCGAAGAGCGTCGAGACCCCCAGAGCCAGCGCGAAGGCCGCCAGAGGATGAATCCCGGCGTCGCGGATGAGCACCGCCAGAAAGACGCTCGTGAAGGCGATCACCGAGCCCACCGAAAGGTCGATGCCCCCCGACAGGATCACGAAGGTCATCCCCACCGCCACGATCCCCAGAAAGGCGTTGTCGGTGAGCAGATTGGCCGCCACCCGCCACGACAGCATCGCGGGAAACTGCGCCACGCAGGCGATCAGCGCCAGAAGGAAGGTCGCCAGAGTGACGTAAAGCGGCAGACGGGGGGAATGTCTCATGTCCTGCCCTCCTCGGCGGGTCGGCGCGGAGCCGGAGGGCGCGTCTCGCGGGCGGGCTGCCCGGTCGAGGCCCGCAGCAGATAGACGGCGCGCTTCACCTTCGGCGACTGGATCACCAGAATGGCGATGATCAGCAGGGCCTTGATCACCAGATTGAACTCGACCGGCATCCCCGACAGCAGGATCGCCGAATTCACGGACTGGATGATCAGCGCCCCCAGCAGAGAGGCCGCGATGGAGAAGCGTCCGCCGAGCAGCGAATTCCCGCCGATCACCACCGCCAGGATGGCGTCCAGCTCCATCCAGAGTCCGGCGTTGTTGGCGTCGGCGCCCTTGATGTCTCCGGCGACGATCACCCCCGCCAGAGCCGCGCAGAGCCCCGCCACCAGATAGACCGCGATCAGCAGCGCCCGCGAGTCCACCCCCGCCAGACGCGCCGAACGCTCGTTGACCCCCACCGCCTCGATCAGCATGCCGAGCGCCGTCCGGCGGACCAGAAGCCCCGCCGCCAGCGCCACCCCCACCCAGATCCAGACCGGAGTCGGCAGGGCGAGGATCGCGCCCGAGCCAAGCCCGCTCAGTCCCGGATCGTTGAAGGTGAGGATCGCGCCCTCGGTCAGAAGCTGCGCGACTCCGCGCCCGGCGACCATCAGCACCAGCGTGGCGACGATGGGCTGGATCCCGAGGACCGCCACCAGAAAGCCGTTCCAGAGCCCGCAGACCGCGCCCGCCAGAAGCCCCGCCCCGAGCGCCGCCGTCCAGTGATGGCCGCTCGTCACCGCGAGGGCCGCCACCGCGCCCGCGATGGCCATGACCGCCCCCACCGACAGATCTATGCCCCGCGTGGCGATCACCAGAGTCATCCCGATGGCCAGAAGCGCCGTCGGGGCGCCGCGGTTCAGCACGTCGACCAGATTGCCGTAGAGACGGCCGTTCTGCATCCGGATCGAGAAGAAATCCGGAAAGACGATGAAGTTCAGCGCCAGAGCCAGCGCCAGAATCGCCAGTTGCGGCGCGATGCGCCGGAGAGTCGCCTTGATCACGCCGCCTCCTCCTCGCCTGCGATGGCCCGCACGATGGCGTCGGGCGAAATGTCGGCGCCGGTCAGCTCCTCCACCTGGCGACGGTCGCGCAGCACGATCACCCGGCCGGCGCAGGCCACCAGCTCCTCCATCTCCGAGGAGGCCACCAGAAGCGCCATGCCCCGCGCCCTCAGCCGCTCGATCAGATTGAGGATCTCGGCGTGCGCCCCGACGTCGATGCCCCGCGTCGGCTCGTCGAGGATCAGGAGCGCGGGCTCGGTGGCCAGCCAGCGCGCCAGAAGCGCCTTCTGCTGGTTGCCGCCCGACAGGAGCCGGATCGGCATGTCGAGATGCGCCAGACGGATGTCCAGCGCCTTGACGTAGCCCTCCGCGATCTCCTGGGCCCGCGCCCGCGAGATGGGCTTCGCCCAGCCCTGACGCGCCTGAAGCGCAAGGACGATGTTCTCGCGCACCGAAAGATCGCCCACGATCCCGTCGATCTTGCGGTCCTCGGGGCAGAAGGCGAGCCCGTGCCCGACGGCCTCGCGCGGATCGCCCAGCCGGACCGGAAGGCCCCTCAGCCGGGCCTCGCCCCGGTCGGCGGGGGCGGCGCCGAAGATCGCGGCGCAGGTCTCGCTGCGGCCCGAGCCCAGAAGACCCGCCAGCCCCACCACCTCGCCCGAGCGGATCGTCATGTCGAAGGGCTCGATGGCCCCGCGACGCCCGAACCCCGCGAAGGAGAGCAGGACTTCGCCCGGCTCCGCCTCATGGGGCGTCCGGGTCGCGGCCTCCAGCTGACGCCCGAGCATCAGGGTGACGATCTCGGTCTGGCCGGCCTCGCGCAGAAGGCGGCTGCCGACCACCCGCCCGTTGCGCAGGATGGTCGCCCGGTCGCAGAGCGCGAAGACCTGATCCAGGAAATGCGTGATGAAGACCACCGCCAGACCCCGGGCCGTCAGGCGGCGCACCACGGAGAACATCAGCTCGACCTCCTCGCGGTCGAGGCTGGCGGTGGGCTCGTCGAGGATCAGCACCTTGCCCGACATCTCCACCGCCCGCGCGATGGCGACGATCTGCTGCACCGCGATGGAGAAGCTCGACAGGAGCCGCCCCGGATCGATCTCCAGGCCGTATTCCGCGAGGATGCGCGCCGAATCCCGCTTCATGCGGCGATGGTCCACGAAGCCGAAGCGCGTCGGCTGGCGCCCGAGGAAGAGATTCTCCGCCACGGTCAGATTGGGCAGGAGGTTCACCTCCTGATAGACCGTGCCGATCCCGAGCCGCTGGCTGTCGAGGGGATCGCGCGGATCGATCTCGACGCCCTCCAGCAGGATCGCGCCGCCGTCGCGGGCGTAGGCGCCGGTCAGGCATTTGATCAGCGTGGATTTCCCCGCGCCGTTCTCGCCGAGCAGCGCATGGACCTCGCCCGGATAGAGCCGCAGGTCCACTTCGTCGAGCGCGATGGCGCCCGGAAAATACTTCGATACGCCCGTCGCCTGAAGGACGGGCTCCGCCATCTGCTCCATGGGACGCCCCAGCCTGAGAAAGCCCTCCGCCTGACAGGAAGGCCCGGAAGGCCGGAGACGTCAAGACGCCTCCGGCCGCGGATCTTCAGCCGGGAGACGTCAGTAGCCGAGGCCCTTCTTCTCCTCGTAGACGGCCTGATTGTCGTCGGCGGAGGTGTAGAGGCGGGATTCGGTCTGGATCCACTTGGGCGGCAGGGTTCCGTCCTTCCAGAAGGCCTCCAGGGCGTCGAAGGCCGGACCCGCCATGTCGGGCGTCAGCTCGACGGTGGCGTTGGCCTCGCCCTGGGCGATGGCGAGGTGGATGTCCGGCACCGCGTCGATGGAGACGACGAGGATGTCCGAACCGGGCTTCAGCCCCGCCTCCTTGATGGCCTGGATGGCGCCCACGGCCATGTCGTCGTTATGGGCGTAGAGGGCGCAGATGTTGGCGCCGCCCTCGGACTTCAGGAAGCTCTCCATGACGACCTTGCCCTGGGCGCGGGTGAAGTCGCCGGTCTGGCTGCGCGTGATCTTGAGGTTCGGCGCCGAGGCGATGGACTGCTCGAAGCCCTTCTTGCGCGCGATGGCCGGAGAGGATCCGGTGGTGCCCTGAAGCTCGACGATGTTGCAGGCGCGGTCTCCGACGGCCTCCTTCAGCCAGTCGCCCGCGACGACGCCTTCATGCACGGTGTCGGAGGTGACGGCGGTGAGGTAGAGGTCGTCGGGGGCGTCCACGGTGCGGTCGAGGAGCACGACGGGGATCTCGGCGTCCCTGGCCTCCTTGAGCACCTCGTCCCAGCCCGTGGCCACGACCGGCGCCACGAGGATCGCGTCCACGCCCTGGGCGATGAAGCTGCGCAGGGCCCGGATCTGGTTCTCCTGCTTCTGCTGGGCGTCGGCGAATTTCAGGTCATAGCCGCGTTCGGTCGCGGATTGACGGGTGACGGTGGTCTCGGCGGCGCGCCAGCCCGATTCCGAACCGATCTGGGAAAAGCCGATGGTCTCGCCCGCCGCCCGGGCCGAGGCGGGGGTCAGCATCGCCGCGCCGAGCAGAAGCCCGCGCAGGGTGTTGCGGTGAATCATGATTTTTTTTCCTCCCATGGGATACGTCTCCATCCCCGACTCAATAAATCATACTTTATTACTTATGGGAAGGGCGCGCCCTGGATCCCGCCGGAAGTTTTCCGGCGGGCTTTCCTCGGGGCGGGATCCGGCGCGGGAGGAGTCAGCTCCCGACGCCTCCGGCCAGCAGGGCGGCGTCTCCGCCTGCGGCGGTCACGTCGACGCAGAGATGGCGCTCATGGGCCACATGGGCGAGATCCGGCCGCCCGCCGATCAGAGGCAGGATCGGACCCGGACGCGCCGCCAGAGCCTGCGCATATCTGCGGGCTTCGGCTTCTGCGCCCCACCAGAGGACTCCGCCGAAGCCTGCGAGGCCAGCCAGAGCCTCGGGCGCGAGATTCCCCTCCGCCCCGACCGCCAGGCCGCCCAGAGCCCGCACCGCCTGAATTTGCGCCTGCAGGGCGGCTTCTCCGGGGCCGAGGCAGAGGACCGGCGCGCGCGCGAAGAGCGTCAGGCGGTTGGTCTCGCCGGTGGGGCCGGGCATGGCGCGGGTCTCGATCTTCGGGAGATCCGCGCCGGTCTCCGCGAGGCGGCGACGCAGCGTCAAGAGATCGGCCTCCCGGGTCCAGGGCTCGCCCGCAGGGCCGGGCGCAGGCTTGAGGAAACGCGCCAGATAGAGCGGCCCGCCCGCCTTGGGGCCTGTGCCGGAGAGGCCCTCGCCGCCGAAGGGCTGGCTGCCCACCACCGCCCCGATCTGGTTGCGGTTCACATAGAGATTCCCCGCCTGAATGCGGTCGGCCATCTCCTGGACGCGGGAATCGATGCGCGTATGCAGGCCGAAGGTCAGGCCGTAGCCGCGGGCGTTGATCGCCGCCGCGATCTTCTCCAGATCGCCCGCCTTCCAGGTCGCGACATGCAGGACCGGGCCGAAGACCTCGCGTTCGAGCTCCTCGATCCCCGCGACGCGGATCATCGCCGGAGAGACGAAACATCCCTCCGCAGGTTTGGTCAGGCGATGGATCAGGCGGCCCTGCGCCTCTGCGGCTTCGAGGTAAGCCTCGATGGAGTCCCGCGCCTCGACGTCGATGGCCGGACCAATGTCGGTGGAGAGCCTCCAGGGATCGCCGAGATTCTGCTCGTCCATCACGCCCCTGATCATCTCGATCATGTGAGGAGCGATCTCCTCCTGAAGATAGAGGCAGCGCAGGGCCGAACAGCGTTGGCCCGCCGAACGGAAGGCCGAAGCCACCACATCCCGCGCCGCCTGCTCGGGGAGGGCGGTGGAATCGACGATCATCGCGTTCAGGCCGCCCGTCTCGGCGATCAGCGGCGCCGAAGGAGACAGGCCCTCGGCCATGCTCCGGCGGATGCGTCGGGCCGTCTCGGTGGAGCCGGTGAAGACCACGCCCGAGATTCGCGGATCGGAGGTCAGCGCCGCCCCGACCGTCTCGCCGGGGCCGGGCAGGAGCTGCAGCGCCGAAGGCGGGACTCCGGCCTCATGCAGCAGCCGCACCGCCATGGCCGCGACCAGGGGCGTCTGTTCGGCGGGCTTGGCGAGCACGCCGTTTCCCGTCGCCAGAGCCGCCGCGATCTGTCCCGTGAAGATCGCCAGAGGGAAATTCCACGGCGAAATCGCCGCGAAGACCCCCAGAGGCTCGGCGTCCGGAGGAAGGTTCTCCGCCTCGGCGGCGTAATAGCGGAGGAAATCCACGGCCTCGCGGAGTTCGCCGAGGCAATCGGGCAGAGTCTTGCCCGCCTCGCGCGCCAGAACCGCGAAGAAGGGCCCGAAATCCGCTTCATAGAGATCGGCGGCCCGACGCAGAACCGCCGCGCGCTCCGCCACGGAGGCCGCCCATGGACGCGCCGCCCCCAGAGCCGCTTGCGCCTCGGCTTCGCCCGCCTCCCGCACCAGCGCGACCGGCTCGCCCGTGGCGGGGTTGAGGAGCGGATGCCCCTCGCCTGCGGGCGCGGCCTCCACAGCGAGGATCGGCCCGGCCTCGGGGATCTCCACGGCGCGGGCGGAGTCGATGCGCGCCAGAGTCTCGGCGTCGGTCAGATCGAAGCCGCGCGCATTGCGCCGCCCGGCGCCGAAGAGCGCCTCCGGACGCTTCAGATTCGCCGGAGCCCTGGCCTCGGCCAGAGCCGCGACGGGATCGGCGGCGATGGTCTCGGGCGCGACGCCTTCATCCACGATCTGATGCACGAAGGAGGAATTCGCGCCGTTCTCCAGCAGACGCCGCACCAGATAGGCCAGCAGATCGCGATGCGCCCCCACCGGCGCATAGATGCGGCAGCGTCCGCCCGTCTCCTTCAACAGGATGTCGTGCAGGCGCTCGCCCATGCCATGCAGACGCTGGAACTCGAAAGGACGGCCCTCGGCCAGCTCCAGGACGGCGGCGGCGGTCTGGGCGTTGTGGGTCGCGAATTGCGGATAGATCCGGTCGGCGTAGCCGAACAGCTTCTTCGCCAGCGTGAGATAGCTCACGTCGGTGGCGGTCTTGGAGGTGAAGAGCGTGAAATCCGGCAGGCCCTCGACCTGAGCCCGCTTCATCTCGGAATCCCAATAGGCGCCCTTCACCAGACGCACCATGATCCGCCGGTCCAGCCGCGCGGCGAGCGCGTTCAGCCGGTCGAGGACCAGACCCGCCCGCTTGCCATAGGCCTGAACCACCACGCCGAAGCCGTCCCAGCCCGCGAAGGCGGGATCTTCGAGAATCGCCTCGATCACCTTCAGCGAGAGGATCAGGCGGTCCTGCTCCTCGGCGTCGATGTTGAAGCCCATGTTCGCCGCGCGCGCCTGAAGCGCCAGACGCCGCGCCCGCGGGACCAGCTCGGCCATGACCCGCGCCTCCTGCGCCGCCTCGTATCGCGGATGCAGCGCCGAAAGCTTCACCGAAATCCCCGGATTGGCCTCCACCGAGCCCTTGACGCAGGCGCCCGCCAAGGCGGCGATGGCCTGCTCGTAGGAGCGGGCGTAGCGCGCGGCGTCGGCGGAGGTCAGCGCCGCCTCGCCGAGCATGTCGTAGCTGTAGGTGAAGCCCTGAGCCTCGCGCTCCTTCGCGCGGGACATGGCCTTCCCGATGGTCTCGCCGAGCACGAACTGACGGCCCATCTCCTTCATCGCCCGGCCCACCGCCAGACGGATCACCGGCTCGCCGAGGCGCTTCACCGCGCCGCGCAGCAGGCCCACGAGTCCCGGCTGATCGTCGTCCAGCACGCGGCCCGTCAGCATGAGCGCCCAGGTCGAGGCGTTGACCAGAGGCGAAGCCGCCGAGCCCAGATGCAGGCTCCAGTCGGAAGGCGCGATCTTGTCCTCGATCAGGGCGTCGATGGTCTCGGCGTCGGGCACGCGGAGCATGGCCTCGGCGAGGCACATCAGCGCCACGCCCTCGCGGGTCGAAAGCCCGTATTCCGCGAGGAAGTTCTCCATCAGCGAAGGCGAGGCCCCCGCGCGGATGCGGCGCACCAGATCCGCAGCCCGGAGCGAAGCCGCCGCCCGCAGGCTCTCGGGGAGGGCGGCCTCGGCGAGCAGGCGTTCAAGCACGGCCTGTTCGTCGGCGAATTTGGCGGCGAATTTGGCGGCGGGAGACAAAAGCGAAGGGGACTCGACCATGGCGATCTCCAGATCCTCGACAGAGGAAGCGCTGAGATCAGGAATAACGGATTCCTCATGGTCGATGCGCCTGATCTTGCGCGTTATCATGGGCGAATGGAGCAAAGATCAGGGGAGATTCAGGCTTGGCCTTCGAACTCGACGCCGCCGACCGCCGCATCCTGCTGGAATTGCAGCGCAACGCCCGGATTCCCGTCAGCGAGCTGGCGCGACGGGTGGGACTCACGAAAACCCCCGTGGCGCTGCGCGTCAGGCAGATGGAGGAGGCCGGACTCATCACGGGATATCGGGCGATCCTCTCGCCGATCCGGCTCGGGCTGACTCATGTGGTCTACGTCGAGGCGAAGCTCTCCGACACCCGCGAAACCGCGCTCAAGCAGTTCAACGCCGCCGTGAAGGCCATTCCGGAAGTCGAGGAATGCCACATGATCGCCGGAGGATTCGACTACCTCCTCAAGATCCGGGCCAGAGACATGGCCGATTATCGGCGCATCATGGGCGAAAGGCTCTCCGCCCTGCCCCATCTGCATGCGACCTCAAGCTACGTCGCCATGGAGGCCATCCTGGAGCAAGGCGCCCTCACGCTGGAGGAGCCCGACCCCGACAATCCCGGAAGATAGCGCGCGGAGGCGCGGGCGGGATCGGGATTCGTCCCGCCAGAATGAAAGAGGCCGGACTTGCGTCCGGCCTCTCGAATGCGTCGTCCTCGGGCTGGAGCCGCCTGCGCGTCGCGCCCGGCGGAAGCAGCCTGGAGAATCAGATCGCCTGCAGATTGTCGGCCGAGTTCTTGCCGGACCGACGGTCCTGCACGATGTCGTAGCCGATCTTCTGGCCGTCGGCGAGCGAGCGCCATCCGGCGCGCTCGACGGCGGAGATGTGGACGAAGACGTCCGGGCCGCCGCTGTCGGGCTGGATGAAGCCGAAGCCCTTGGTGGCGTTGAACCACTTCACAGTACCGGTGTTCATGACGATTTCCTTTTTCAAGCAACCGTTGGTGTTCCCGCGATGCCCTGCGGGATGAGATCGAGTCTTTGAAAGGAAATCGGACTTGAGCGAATCGCTCCGGGCCAGCGTCACAAGCAATAGTCGATGCGCAGGATATTAGGCCGGTTTTTCAGATTTGCAACACCCAGGCTGCGAGAAATGCGGTTCGCGGGCGCCGGATCCCGCCTTCAAATGCGCAAAACGCAATAAATCATGATTTCTAATTCCATAAACTTCTGAAGCTTTCGGTCTATGGCTCGGGACGTCACGCAATTCTCCGCCTCCGCCATGCTCGGCGGGAGCGGACTGGGGGAAGACCGAATGAGCGAAGAATCCGTCGCCCGGCGCACGCTGAGCGAAGCCGCCGCGCGCCAACTCGCCAACGCGACCAAGACCCGGGCTCAATGGTCCGGAGTCACGCCGCGCTGGCTGGTGTCCTTCCTGCCCTGGACGCCGGTCGAGGCGGGCATCTACCGGCTGAACCGCGTCAAGGAGGAGGCGGGAGGCCAGCTCGCCGACGCGCAGGTCGAATGCTCGCCGCCGCGCGACCGCGACCCCGACCTGCCCGAGGCCTTCGTCGATTACGAGCTGAATCCGCGCGAATATTCGCTGAACGCCGTCACCACGGTGCTCGACGTCCAGACGCGCGTCTCCGATCTCTACAACGCCCCCTACGACCAGATCCAGGAGCAGCTCCGCCTGCTCATCGAGAAGGTCAAGGAGCGTCAGGAAAGCGAGCTCATCAACAACGCCGAATACGGCCTGATCGCCAACACCGACAAGCGCCAGAGAATCAAGGCCCGCACCGGCGCCCCCACTCCCGACGATCTGGACGAACTGATCTCGAAGGTCTGGAAGGAGCCCTCCTTCTTCCTCGCCCATCCGCGGGCCATCGCGGCCTTCGGGCGCGAATGCACCCGTCGCGGCGTGCCGCCTCCGACCGTCACGCTCTTCGGCCAGCCCTTCCTGACCTGGCGCGGCCTGCCGCTGGTGCCTTCGGACAAGCTGCCCATCGACGCCAAGGGCAAATCCACGATCCTGCTGATCCGCACCGGAGAGAAGAAGCAGGGCGTGATCGGCCTGTTCCAGCCGGGCGTCCCCGGCGAGATCCAGCCGAGCCTTTCGGTGCGCTTCATGGGCATCAACCGCAAGGCCATCGCCTCCTATCTCATCTCGCTCTACTGCTCCTCGGCGATCCTGACCCACGACGCCATCGCAGCCCTCGAAGACGTGGATGTGACGAAATATCATGCCTATCCTGACTCCTACGTCTGAGCCGGAAGGCGGGTCGGGCGGCGGAGCCCCGCCCGGCTGGCCCGACGCAGGGACCATCGCCGCTCTGGCGAACGCCCTGTTCCAGGCTCCGCCCGGCGCGCCTCATCCGCAGGCCCAGCCTCTGGCGGCGCCCTCGCAGGCCGCCCTGCAGGCCCCGAGGCCCAGCTTCGGCGGAAGCCCCGGAAGCCTGCCTGCTCCGGGTTCCTCCGGAACGGGCGGAATCGAGCCTCCGCATGTCCAGCCTCTGGCGGCGCCCTCCGCCGCGGCGCTCCATGCGCCGCGTCCGGGCTTCGGCGTCAGCGGATTCGAGCTTCCCCAGGCCCCGCCCCAGAGCGGACCCGGCGGCCTGCCGGAGGCTCTGGGACTGGCTCTGGCGGAAGTCCTGAAGCTCGCGCCCCACGCCCTGTGGGAGGGGTCGGCTCCCGAGCCGACCGCCCAGCCCTCTCCCGAAGGCGGCTACGGCTTCCTGCGGGAGGCGCGCGGTCCCGAAGCCCGCGCCCCTCTGGCGGAGGCTCCCCGCCTCCCTCAGGCCGAAGCGCGCGCTCCGGCGGAGGCCCGCGCGCCGGAGATTTCCTCTCGGCTCGCGCCGGGCCTGAGCCGCGATCTGGATCAGGGCCACCGGATCTTCGACGTGGGCTCGATTCGCAGGGATTTCCCGATCCTGAGCGAGCGCGTCCATGGCAAGCCGCTGATCTGGTTCGACAACGCCGCCACCACGCAGAAGCCTCAGGTGGTCATCGACCGGCTGGCGCATTTCTACGCCCATGAGAACTCGAACATCCATCGCGCGGCCCACGCCATCGCCGCCCGCGCGGATGAAGCCTATGACAAGGCCCGCGAGACCGTGGCGCGATTTCTCGGCGCGGGAAGCTCCGGCGAGGTGGTCTTCGTCCGGGGAACCACCGAGGGAATCAACCTCATCGCCAAAAGCTGGGGCCGCGCGAACATCCGCGAGGGCGACGAGATCCTCGTCACCCATCTGGAGCATCACGCGAACATCGTCCCCTGGAGCCAGCTCTGCGCCGAAACCGGCGCGAAGCTGAAGGTGGCTCCGGTGAACGACGACGCCGAACTGCTCGTCGAGGAGTTCGAGCGCCTGATCGGGCCGCGCACGAAGCTGGTCTCCATCACGCAGGTGGCCAACGCCGTGGGCACGGTCAACCCGGTCGAGGTTCTGACCGCCATCGCCAGGCGCCATGGCGCCACGGTGCTGGTGGACGGCGCGCAATCGGTCTCGCACATGCCGGTGAACGTCCGGGAGATCGACTGCGACTTCTTCGTGTTCTCCGGCCACAAGGTCTTCGGGCCGACCGGAATCGGCGCCGTCTGGGGCCGCAAGGAGATCTGGGAGAAGACTCCGCCCTGGCAAGGCGGCGGCAACATGATCGCCGACGTCACCTTCGAGCGCATCGTCTATCAGCCGCCGCCCTCGCGTTTCGAGGCGGGCACCGGCAACATCGCCGATGCGGTGGGGCTGGCGGCGGCTCTGGATTACGTCGAGCGGATCGGGCGTCCGGCCATCGCGCGCTACGAACATGAGCTCTTGCTCTACGCCACCCAGCGCATGCGCGAGATTCCGGGCCTCCGGCTGATCGGGACCGCGCGCGAAAAGGCGAGCGTGCTGTCCTTCGTCCTGGAGGGCTGGGAGACGCGCGAAGTCGGCGCGGCTCTGGATCGCGAAGGCGTCGCGGTGCGGGCGGGGCATCACTGCGCCCAACCCATCCTGAGGCGGCTCGGGCTCGAAACGACGGTGCGGCCCTCGCTGGCCTTCTACAACACCTGCGCGGAGGTGGACGTCATGATCGACGTCCTGCGCCGCCTGCAACAGGGGCGTCGCGGGCGTCGCTGAAGCCGCGCAGCCTGGAGACGAGCCCCCTCCCGCAAGAGAGGGGGCTCGTCTTTTTGGATTCAGGCGAAGGTGCGGAAGCGCGTTTCGTCCGGGATGAAGGTCTTGGCGGCGAGGGGCGCCTCGTTGGAGCCGAAGGGCATCTGGGCCATCAGCTTCCAGGAGGTCGGGAGATCCCAGGCCTTCGCCACCTCGGCGTCGATCAGCGGATTGTAATGCTGGAGGCTCGCGCCCAGGCCGACGTCGGCCAGAGCGGTCCAGACGGCGAATTGCGCCATCCCGCCCGACTGCATCGAGAAGCCGGGGAAATTCGCGGCGTAAAGCGGGAATTTCTCCTGGAGATCGCTCACCACGGCCTGATCCTCGAAGAAGAGGGCCGTTCCGGCGCCCGCCGCGAAGCTGTCGATCTTCCGGTCCGTGCCGGAGAAGTCGGCGGCCGGAACCAGAGGACGCAGCGCCTCCTTGACGATGCTCCAGAGCTTCGCGCTCTCGGCGCCGAAGAGGACCACCACCCGCGAGCTCTGCGAGTTGAAGGAGGAAGGCGCAAGGCGCACCGTCTCGCGGATCAGCGCGTCGATCTCCTGGGGCGGCAGCGGCAGGGTCTTGCCGAGCGCATATTGCGTGCGGCGCTTCTTGAAGGCTTCGATCATCTGGGAAACATGCTCCGGATTCATCGTCCATCCCGCCGCTCGAGGCCGAAAGGCGCGGCGTCCGGGAGTGTTGCGATGCGACAATCCAGGCAAGCTACGCGCGGTCCTTCCCCGACGCAAGATGGGCGGGGTCGGAGTTTCTCCTCACAAATGATTGAACAGGCGGAGAAAGGCGGCGTCGCATCCCGGTTTTCGCGATGCGGCGCCGATTTCCCTCCCGCCCGGGTCAGATCGCGACCGCGCGGCCCTCCTTCACCGAGAGCAAGGCCGCTTCGGCGATCTCCAGAGCCTTCAGTCCGTCATGGCCGCCCGGCGAGGGCGCGGCGCCCTCCACGGCCATGCGGATGAAGGCCGCGATCTCCGCCTCATAGGCGGCGGCGTAGCGGGTCATGAAGAAATCCTGCAGGGGCGGACGCAGATAGCCCGCCTTCGTCGCCAGCTCGATGTCGTAGGCGCGCTGGTTCTCGGCGGAGATCATGCCCTCCGAGCCATGGACCTCGATGCGCTGGTCGTAGCCGTAGCTCGCCCGGCGCGAGTTCGAGATCAGCGCCTGACGCCCCGAAGCCGTGGTCAGGATCACGCTGGCGCTGTCGAAATCTCCGAGCTCCGCCACGCGCGGATCCACCAGAGCCGCCGCGCTGGCCTGAACCTTCGCGATCTCCTCGCCGAGCAGATGACGCGCCATGTCGAAATCATGGATGGTCATGTCGCGGAAGATTCCGCCCGAGCGCGGCAGATACTCCAGATGCGGCAGGCCGGGGTCGCGGCTGGTGATGGTCGCCATCTCCACCTTGCCGATCTTTCCGGCCTCGATGGCCGCCTTGACCGCCGCGAAATGCGGATCGAACCGCCGGTTGAAGCCGATCATCAGCTTGCCGCCGACCGCCTCCACGGCCTTGAGGCAGGACCGCACGCGGCCGATGTCCAGATCCACCGGCTTCTCGCAGAAGACCGCCTTGCCCGCCGCCGTGAAGCGCTCGATGAGGTCGGCGTGGGTGTCGGTGGGGGTGCAGATCAGCACGGCCTGCACGGCCGGATCGACCTGGATCTCCTCCAGCGAACGCACCGCGCAGCCATGGGCCGAGGCCAGAGCCTGCGCCGCCTCCGTCGAGGCGTCGTGGACCGCGCTCAGCCGCGCCGAAGGCTGAGCCGCCACCGCCTTCGCATGGACCTTGCCGATCCGGCCCGCGCCCAGAAGGGCGATGTTCAGCGTCATGAGTCGAACTCCGAAAGGCGGACTCTCCGCCCCTCCCGGGCGGACAGAGCCACGGCGTGGATGAAAATCTCGATCTTCAGGGCCTCGGAGAAATCCGGACGGGCGGCCGCGCCGCCTCCGAGTCCGCGCAGGAACTCCGCCGCCTCGATGGTCTTGAGGTCGAGGAAGCCGAGCTGATGCCCCGGCGCAGGCACGAAGCCGCCGAAAGGCGGATGCTCCGGCCCGGTCAGGATGGTCCGGAAGCCCTGAGAGCCTCTGGGGCCCTCGTTGACGTAAAGCTGAAGCTCGTTCATGCGCTCCTGATCGAAGATCAGCATGCCCTTCAGCCCGTGGATCTCCCAGCCGAGGCGGTTCTTGCGGCCCCAGGCCGAACGCGAGGTCGTGAAGACGCCTTGCGCGCCGCTGGCGAAGCGGATCAGGGCGTTCGCGACATCCTCGTTCTCGACCGGTCCGCGCCCGCCGCCCTCCGGCAGAGGCCGCGTCTCGTGGATGATCTGGGTCTCCGCAAGCAGGCTCTCCGCCGGACCCATCAGCTCGCTCATGAAGGAGACCAGATGACAGCCGAGGTCGCCCAGAGTCCCGAGGCCCGCCTCCGAGAGCTTCGCGCGCCAGGTCCAGGGAAGATCCGGATCGGCCTGATAATCCTCGTCCACCCAGCCGCGGAAATGCACGGGACGCCCGATGACGCCCTCGCGAATCAGCTTCAGCGCATGGCGGAAGGCCGGATTGCGGATGTAGTTGTAGCCCACCAGCGTCTGACGTCCCGCAGCGCGGGCGGCGGCCTCCATGGCGCGGGCCTGGTCCAGGGTCAGGGCCATGGGCTTCTCGCACCAGACATGCTTCCCCGCCCCGAGAGCCGCGAGAGCCATGTCATGATGCAGGGCGTTGGGCGTGGCGATCGACACCACGTCGATTCGCGGATCGGCCATGAGCGCGCGCCAGTCGCCGGTCGCGCGGGCGAAGCCGAGCTGATCGGCCATGGCCTCGGCGCGGGAGAGCGGCTGATCGCAGAGCGCCTCCAGCCTCACGCGGGGCAGATCGCGCCCCATGACGGCCCGCGCCGACCGCCAGGCGAGGGCGTGGGTCTTGCCCATGAAGCCCGTCCCGACGAGTCCGACGCCGATCTCCTGCTGAACCATGACGGTTCGCGCCTCCCCTGCATTTAAAATTGGAATTTTTTTTCCATTCGCTGGATGATGCGGAACAGAGTTTCCGTCTGTCAAGTCGAAAGGCGAGCATGGCTTCTCCGCATTCCTCCCCCTCTCCCGCCCCGCCCGCCGATCTGGAGGCGCTGCAAAGGCGCATCGCGGCTCTGGCGCCGGATCTGCCCAAGCGTCTGCGCCAATGCGCGGAATGGGCGCTGGCGCATCCCGACCGCGTGGCCGTCTCGACGGTGGCGCAGCTCGCGGCGGGCGCCGAGGCCCCGCCTTCCGCCTTCGTGCGGTTCTGTCAGGCGCTGGGCTATGCGGGCTTCTCGGATTTCCAGACCATCTATCGCGAGGGCTATCTCTGGCCCGATTACGGCGTGCGTCTGGAGAAGCTCCGCGCCAGAGGCGACCGCAGCGCGCCGGGGCTGCTCGCGGCCTTCGTCGAGGCCGGGCGCGATTCGCTGGAGACCCTCGCCAAGACCCTCGATCCGGCCGACCTGGAGGAGGCCGCCGCCCTGCTGGCCCGCGCCCGCATGATCCACGTCATGGGCCTGAGGCGAGCCGGTCCGGTGGCGCTCTATCTGGCCTATGTCTTCGAGAAGATGGAGATTCCGGCCATGAATCACGATCTCGCGGGGCGTCTGGAGCGACGGGCGGCCCTGAGGCCCGGAGACGCGGCTCTGGCGATCTCCTTCGCGCCCTATTCCGAGGAGACCGTGGCCTTCGCCGAAGCCGCCGCCGCCCGAGGCCTGCCGGTCGCCGTCCTGACGGACACCCTCGCCAGTCCGCTTCTGGCGCATGCGCGCCGGGCGCTGCTGGTGAAGGAGGCCGACGTCGGGGCCTTCCGGCCCCTGACCGCCACGCTGTCGCTGGCTTCGGCTCTGGCGGTGGCGGTGGGGGTCAAACGGGAGGCGGAGATTCCAGAACAAAAAAATTGACAATTTCGATAAATGGAATAAAAATTCCAAAATCAGAGGGCGAACAACAGCCCCATTCACCTCTAAGGGAGGATCCCATGTCGAAAACCCGCGCCGCTCTTGCGGCCGCGCTCGTCCTGACGGCGGGCGCCGTCGGCCCGGCCCTCGCGGAGGGCGAGCGCTTCGTGCTCGTCAGCCACGCCCCCGATTCCGACAGCTGGTGGAACACCATCAAGAACGCCCTCCGGGTGGCGGCGGACCAGATGGACGTGACCGTCGAATACCGCAATCCGCCGACCGGCGATCTGGCCGACATGGCCCGCATCGTCGAGCAGGCGACCGCCGCCGGCGCCGACGGCATCATCGTCACCATCGCCGATTACGACGTCCTGTCGGGCCCCATCCGCGCGGCGGTGGACGGCGGCATTCCGGTCATCACGATCAACTCCGGCACGGTGGCGCAGTCGCAGAGCCTCGGGGCGCTGCTGCACGTCGGCCAGCCGGAATATGACGCGGGCCATGGCGCGGGCCTGCGGGCCAAAGCCGACGGCGCGACGAATTTCGTCTGCGTCAACCACTACATCACCAATCCCGCCTCGGTGGAGCGCTGCCAGGGCTTCGCCGACGCGCTCGGCGTCTCGCTGGAGGGACGCATGATCGACTCGGGCATGGATCCCGGCGAGGTCTCCAACAAGGTTTCGGCCTATCTCAACGCCAATTCGGACACCGACGCCATTCTCGCGCTCGGCCCGAACTCCGCCGAACCGACGCTGAAGGCGCTCCAGGATCAGGGCCTCGCGGGCGAGGTCTATTTCGCGACCTTCGATCTCTCGCCGACCATCTCCGAGGGGATCAAGGCGGGCGCCATCGCCTTCGCCATCGACCAGCAGCCCTATCTGCAGGGCTATCTGCCGGTGGTGATCCTGACCAACCTCGCCCGTTACGGCGTGGTTCCGGGCAACTCCATCAACTCCGGCCCCGGCTTCGTGACCAAGGACAACATCGGCCTCGTCGAGGAGCTGGCGGGCGTCTACCGCTGATCCTTCCAGACGGCTCCAGAGATCTCCGGCGGGCGGCCTTCCGCCCGTCTCCTCGAAGCATGTCTTGAGGAGTCTTTCCGATGAGCGCCCCAATCGCCGCCGCAAAGATCGACGACGAAAGATTGAAGCAAGTCTCCTGGCTGCGCCAGGCTCTGGTGCGGCCCGAACTCGGGGCGATCTGCGGGGCGATCCTCGTTTTCGTCTTCTTCCTGATGGTCGCCGGAGACAGCGGCATGTTCGCGCCGCAGGGAATCCGCAACTGGACTCTCGTCTCGGCGCAATTCGCCATTCTCGCGGCTGGCGCCTGCCTGCTCATGATCGCCGGAGAATTCGACCTCTCGGTGGGCTCGATGATCGGATTCGCGGGGGTGGTGATCGCCATCCTCTCGGTGCAATGGGGCTGGCCCGTCTGGGCGGCGATCCTCAGCGCCTTCGCGGTCTGCCTGTTCATCGGGGCGGTCAACGGTTTCCTCGTCATCAGGACCGGTTTGCCGAGCTTCATCGTCACGCTGGCCTTCCTCTACATCCTGCGCGGGCTGACCATCTGGCTTTCGGTCGCCACCACGCGTCAGACGATCATCGGGGGCGTGGGTCAGGCGGCCGAAGGCGACTGGCTGGCGCCGGTCTTCGGCGGAATCGCCTTCCGGGGGCTCTTCCAGTGGATGGGAGATCAGGGCTGGATCGCCACCTTCACCCGAGGCGCCCGCATGGGACAGCCCGTGGTCGAGGGAATTCCGGCTCTGGTCTTCTGGGCGCTCGGACTGATCCTCTTCGCGCATGTGCTGCTGACCCGCACCCGCTTCGGCAACTGGATCTTCGCCTCGGGCGGAGACGCCGAAGCCGCCCGCAAGGTCGGCGTGCCGGTGAGCCGGGTGAAGATCCTGATGTTCATGTTCTCGGCCTTCTGCGCCTGCGTCTTCGCGGCCTGCCAGGTGATGGAGTTCGGATCGGCGGCGGCGGATCGCGGTTTGCTCAAGGAGTTCGAGGCGATCATCTGCGTGGTGATCGGCGGCGCGCTCCTGACGGGCGGATATGGCTCCGTCATCGGGGCGGCGCTCGGGGCGCTGATCTTCGGGGTGGTGCAGCAGGGACTCTTCTTCGCCAACGCCGAAAGCTCGCTGTTCCGGGTGTTCCTCGGGGTGATCCTGCTCATGGCGGTGATCATGAACACCATCATCCGCCGCATGATCACGGGAGAACGCTGATGTCCGAAGCTCCTCCCATCCTCGAGATGCGCGGCATCGAGAAGCATTTCGGCCCGGTGGTGGCTCTGGCGGGGGTCTCCTTCGACATCCGCCCCGGAGAATGCCACTGCCTGCTCGGCGACAACGGCGCGGGGAAATCCACCTTCATCAAGACCATGTCGGGGGTGCACCGGCCCTCGCGCGGCGAGATCCTCTTCGAGGGCAGGCCGCTGCGCTTCTCCAGCCCGCGCGACGCCATGGAGGCGGGCATAGCCACGGTGTTCCAGGATCTCGCGATGATCCCGCTCATGTCGGTGACGCGCAATTTCTGGATGGGCCGCGAGCCTCAGAAACGCTTCGGCCCGCTCAAGCTCTTTCACCGCGCCCACGCCGAAGCGGTGGTCGCCGAGCAGATGCGCGAGATGGGGATCAACCTGCGTCAGGCCGATCAGGCCGTGGGCACGCTCTCGGGCGGCGAACGCCAGACGGTCGCCATCGCGCGGGCGGTCTATTTCGGGGCCAAGGTGCTGATCCTCGACGAACCGACCTCCGCGCTCGGGGTGCGCCAGACCTCGCATGTGCTGGCCACCATCGACCGGGTGCGCGCGCGCGGCGTGGGGGTGGTCTTCATCACCCATAACGCCCGGCACGCCCTCGCGGTGGGCGACCGATTCACCGTGCTCAACCGCGGACGCACCCTCGGCACGGCCCGCAAGGGCGAAGTCACGATCACGGAGCTTCAGGACCTCATGGCGGGCGGCGGCGAAATGGCGGACATGTCCGCCCTCGGGGAAGGAGCGCTCTGATGACGCAGAAGCCGAAGCTCGACGTGATCACCATGGGACGCAGCTCCGTCGATCTCTACGGCGCCCAGGCGGGCGGACGTCTGGAGGACATGGGCTCCTTCCAGAAATATCTGGGCGGCTCTCCGGCGAACATGGCGGTCGGGGCGGCGCGTCTGGGGCTGCGTTCGGCGCTGCTCAGCCGCGTCGGCGACGAGCACATGGGCCGCTTCCTCCGCGAGGAGCTGGCGCGCGAAGGCGTCGACCTGCGGGGCCTGAAGACGGATCCCGACCGCCTGACGGCTCTGGTGATCCTCGGCATCCGCGACGAGGCGAGCTTTCCGCTGATCTTCTACCGCGAGAATTGCGCCGACATGGCCTTGTCCGAGGAGGACGTGGATCCGGCCTTCATCGCCGAGGCCGGGGCGGTGGTCGCCACGGGCACCCATCTGAGCAATCCGCGCACCGAGGCGGCGGTCTTCAAGGCGCTGACCCTCGCCCGCGCCAACGGCGCCCGGACCGCGCTCGACATCGATTACCGCCCGAATCTCTGGGGGCTCTCCGGCCATGGCGACGGCGAAAACCGCTTCATCGCCTCCGGCATGGTGACGGAGCGCCTGCAAAGACGGCTCGGGCTCTTCGACCTGATCGTCGGCACCGAAGAGGAATTCCGCATCGCCGGAGGCTCCGAAGATACGCTGGAGGCTCTGAAGGCGGTGCGCAGGCTGACTCCGGCGGTTCTGGTCTGCAAGCGCGGGCCGATGGGCGCCGCCGCCTTCACGGGCGAGATTCCCGAAAGCCTCGACGAAGGGATCTCCGGCCCCGGCTTTCCGGTCGAGGTCTTCAACGTGCTCGGCGCCGGAGACGGCTTCATGGCGGGACTCCTGCGCGGCTGGCTGCGCGGCGAGGACTGGCGCACGAGCCTCACATGGGCCAACGCCTGCGGCGCCTTCGCGGTGAGCCGCCATGGCTGCGCCCCCGCCTATCCAAGCTGGGAGGAGCTTCAGTTCTTCCTCAGGCGCGGAATCGTCACGCCCGCCTTGCGCCATGACGCCGAGCTTGAGCGGCTGCATTGGTCGACCACGCGGCGCGGCGCCTGGCCGAGCCTCAAGGTCTTCGCCTTCGACCATCGCGCCCAGCTTGAGGAGATCGCCGCCAGAGCGGGAGTCTCCCCGGCGGAGGCCCCCGCGCGGATCGGCGCCTTCAAGCTGCTCTGCCTGGAGGCGGCCAGGCGCGTGGCCGGAGACCGCCCCGGCTATGGCTTCCTTTCCGACGGACGCCTCGGCGCGCGGGCCTTGCATCGGGCGGCGGGCTCGGGGCTCTGGATCGGACGCCCCGCCGAGCTGCCCGGCTCGCGGCCTCTCGCCTTCGAGCCGGAGGTCGGCGAGGATTGCGGCGGCCTGCAGGAATGGCCGCTGGAGCATGTGGTGAAAGTCCTCTGCTTCATCCATCCCGACGACCCGCCGGAGATGCGCGCCGAGCAGGAGGCCTCGGTGAAGCGCCTCTTCCTCGCGGCGCGGCGGGCGCGCCTGGAGTTCCTGCTCGAGATCATCCCCTCGAAGGTGGGTCCGGTCGGGCCGGAGACCTCCGCCGATCTGATCCGCCGCTTCTACGAGATCGGCGTCTATCCGGACTGGTGGAAGCTGGAGCCCTTCGAGGACGAAGCCGCATGGCTGGCCGCCTGCGCGGCGGTCGAGGATCATGATCCGCATTGCCGGGGGATCGTCGTCCTCGGGCTGGAGGCGCCGGAGGAGGTTCTCGCGCGGTCCTTCGCTCTGGCGGCGAGACAGCCCCTCGTGAAGGGCTTCGCGGTGGGCCGCAGCATCTTCGCCCCGACGGCCCGGCGCTGGTTCGCCGGAGAGATCGCGGATGCGGCGGCGGTCGAGGAGATGGCGGCGCGGTTCTCGGCGCTCTGCGCCATCTGGGAGAGGGCGCGCGCACAAGAGACAGGGCGCGAAAAGGAGACGGCGCGATGAGCAGGACCCTGCGTCTGACGGCGGCGCAAGCCATGGCGCTCTGGCTGACCCGCCAGGAATCCGAAGCGGGCGGACGCTTCATCGAAGGCTTCTGGGCGATCTTCGGACATGGCAACGTGGCCGGAATCGGCGAGGCGCTCCACGCCTGGCGCGAGGAGCTGCCCACCTGGCGCGGCCATAACGAACAGACCATGGCGCACGCCGCCATCGCCTACGCCAAGGCCATGAATCGCCGCAAGGCCATGGCCGTCACGACCTCCATCGGGCCGGGGGCTCTGAATCTCGTGACGGCGGCGGCTCTGGCCCATGTGAACCGTCTGCCGGTGCTGCTGGTTCCCGGAGACGTCTTTGCGGATCGCGGGCCGGATCCGGTGCTTCAGCAGGTCGAGGATTTCGGCGACGGGACCATCTCCGCCAATGATTGCTTCCGCCCGGTCAGCCGATATTTCGACCGCATCTCCCGCCCGGAGCATCTGCTCACCGCCCTGCCCCGCGCTCTGGCGACCCTGACCGATCCGGCGCGCTGCGGCCCGGTCACGCTGGCCTTCTGTCAGGACACGCAATCGGAAGCCTTCGATTATCCCGAAAGCTTCTTCGCGCCGAAGCTCTGGCGCATCCGGCGCCCGAGGCCCGATCCCGTCGAGCTGGCCGAGGCCCTCGCGACGATCCGGGCGGCGAAGGCTCCGGTGATCGTGGCGGGGGGCGGCGTCCATTACGCCCTCGCCTGCGAGACCCTCCGCGCCTTCGCCGAGGCCCATTCCATCCCGGTGGTGGAGACTCAGGCGGGGAAATCCGCGCTGGATTGGGATCATCCGCTGAATTTCGGCCCCGTCGGCGTGACCGGAGCCGCTTCGGCCAATGCTCTGGCGGAGGCGGCGGATCTCGTCATCGGGATCGGCACGCGGCTTCAGGACTTCACGACCGGCTCCCGGGCGCTCTTCCGCAATCCGGAGCGCAAGCTCCTGACGATCAACGTCCAGGCCCATGACGCCGCCAAACACGGCGCGCAAAGCCTCGTCGCCGACGCGAAGCTGGCCCTCGAGGAGCTGACCGCCGCCCTCGGCGGACATCGCGCGCCTGCGCCCTCCGCCGCGCTGAAATCCGCGTGGTTCGCCGAAGCCGACAAGGTCACGGCGCCGCCCGACGCCGAGGCCAACGCCCTCCCCACCGACATGCAGGTCATCGGCGCGGTCCAGAGGTCGAGCGGGCCCGACACGGTCGTCATGAGCGCCGCCGGAACCATGCCCGGAGAGCTCCACAAGCTCTGGAAGGCGCCTCAGGGCGGCTATCACATGGAATACGGCTTCAGCTGCATGGGCTACGAGATCGCCGGCGCCCTGGGGATCAAGATGGCGCGTCCGGAGGCCGATGTGGTCTGCATGCTCGGCGACGGCAGCTACATGATGGCCAATTCCGAACTCGCCACGGCGGCCATGCTCGGGATCAGGATCACCGTGGTTCTGACCGACAACCGCGGCTATGGCTGCATCAACCGCCTGCAGAAGGCGACGGGCGGCGCGGCCTTCAACAATCTCCTCGACGACAGCCGCCATGTGAATCCGAGCCATATCGACTTCGCCGCCCACGCCGCCGCCATGGGCGCCCGCACGGAGAAGCTTTCGGACATCGCCGGACTGGAGGCCGCGCTCCTCCGGGCCAGGGCGGATCAAGGCCCCGTGGTCCTCGTGATCGACACCGACCCCGGACCCTCCACCGAGGCGGGGGGCGCCTGGTGGGACGTGGCCCCGCCGGAAGCCTCCGCCCGCGCCGAAGTCCGGGAGGCCCGCGCCCGCTACGACCAAGCCCGCCGCAACCAACGCGCCGATTGAGGCCCATCATGATCCTTTACGGAACCAATCCCATCGCCTGGTCCAACGACGACGACCGTCGTCTGGGGGCCTCGATCTCTCTGGAACGCTGCCTGCGCGAGGCCGCCCTGATCGGCTTCGATGGAATCGAGAAGGGCCACAAGATGCCCGCCGAGCCGCAGGCGCTCAAGGCGGCGCTCGCGCCCCATGGCCTGCGCTTCGTCTCGGGCTGGTGGTCGACCAATCTGCTGGCCCATGATCTGGAGGCCGAGAAACGCGCCATCCAGCCGCATCTGGATCTTCTGAAAGCCATGGATTGCGAGGTCTGCATCGTCTGCGAGACCTCCAACGCCATCCACGGCGAGGATTCGACGCCCCTCAGCCGACGCCCCGTCCTGCCCGCCGATCAATGGCCCGCCTTCGGCGCCGCCGTCGAGGCTCTGGCCGCCCATCTGGAGACGCAGGGCCTCCAGCTGGTCTATCATCACCACATGGGCACCATCGTCCAGACGCCCGGGGAGATCGACCTTCTCATGGCGCATGTCGGGCCGAAGACGCGGCTGCTCTTCGACACGGGTCATTGCTTCTTCGGCGGCGGAGACCCGGCGAAGGTCGCGGCGAAACACATGGACCGCGTCGCGCATCTGCACGCCAAGAACGTCCGGCCCGAGATCATGCAGCAGGTCGAGACGGAGGGCCTGTCCTTCCTCGAAGGGGTGCGGCGGGGCGTCTTCACCGTGCCCGGAGATCCCGAAGGCGGCGTGGATTTCATGCCCGTGCTGAAGCTCGCCGCCGATCACGGCTATCAGGGCTGGCTGGTCATCGAGGCCGAGCAGGATCCCGACGTCCGCGATCCCATGGCGTATCAGAGCATGGGGCTCGAAGCCCTGCGCCGCATGGCCCGAGCCTCGGGCCTCGACCGCGCCGCAAGCTGAAGGAGGCCGACATGTCCCATCTGCGCCGCAAGCCCCTCGCCGGGCATGGCCTGATCCACGACGTCACGCCGGACAACGCCGGATGGAGCCATGTCGGCTTCGCGCTGCATCGGCTCGCGCCGGGCGAGAGCGCGGAGGCCCTGACGGGCGGCCGCGAGGCGATCCTCGTCCTCGTCGAGGGCAAGGCGCGGCTCTCGACGCCCGAAGCGGACTTCGGCGAGATGGGCCAGCGCATGGAGGTCTTCGAGGGGACGCCGCCTCATGCGCTCTACGTCCCGGCGGACAGCGCATGGAAGGCCGAAGCGGCCACGCCCTGCCTCCTGGCGGTCTGCACGGCGCCGGGCGGCGGAGATTTCAAAGCCCGCCGCCTCGGGCCCGAGGGGATCGTCCGGGCGGATCGCGGGACAGGGAGCAATCTCCGGCATATCCACAACATCGCCATGGAGGACCGCGAGGTCGCGCAAAGCCTGCTGGTCACGGAGGTCTTCACGCCGGCGGGGCATTGGTCCTCCTATCCGCCCCATCGCCATGACGAAGACGACTTCCCGCGCATGACCTGTCTCGAAGAAACCTATTATCACCGCCTCAACCCTGCGAAAGGCTTCGGGATCCAGCGCGTCTTCACCGAGGACGGATCTCTCGACGAGACCATCGCCGTGGCGGATCACGACGTGGTGCTGGTGCCGCGCGGACATCACCCCTGCGCGGCGCCTCATGGAATCGGGATGTATTACCTCAACGTCATGGCGGGGCCTCTGCGCAAATGGCGCTTCGCGGCCCATCCGGATTTCGGCTTCCTCGGCTGACCGGCCTCAGGAGCGGATGTTGCGGCGGAGATGGCGCTCCATCGCCAGACCCGTCGCCCAGGATCCCAGGATCCAGAGGAGCAGATAGAGCGGGTCGTGGATCGGAGACCGGTAGCTCGCCGAGATTCCTTCGCGCATCATCTCGGTGGCGTGGAAGATCGGATTCCACGACAGCATCTGCGCCAGCCAGAGCGGAATCTCCGTCGCGGCGTACATCACCCCCGACACGAACAGCAGAGGCCGCTTCAGCACCTGGATCAGCAGCCGGAGATTGGGCCGCAGCGTCTGGAGGGACATCAGGATCAGCCCCACCCCTCCCCCGAGCAGCCAGGCCGCCGCCAGAGCCATCAGCGTTTCGAGCGGATCATGCAGCTGCGGAACCGGATTGAACTGATAATTCGCCGCCAGGACCACCGCGCAGGCCGCGACGATGGTCACCCCCTCCAGAGCCGCGAAGGCGAGCACGAAATCCAGAGGCCGCACGCCCGGATAATAGAGCAGCGCCCGATTGGACTCGAGCGCGTTGGCGGCGCCGTCCATCGTGGAGCGGCAGAGCAGGAAGGGAAAGAACCCCGCCAGCAGAGAGGTCAGCAGATCCACCGGCAAGGCCGAATGTCCGCCGACCGCGCTCCGCATGAAATAGAAGAGGCCGATCACCACCAGATGCGTGACCAGCAGCCGCAGCCAGGCGAAACGCCCCTCGCCCAGACGCGCGCGCGTCTCGCGCAGGAAATTGGCGATGAAGACCCGCCGGAACCCCATCAGCCCGGCCGGGAGGCTCCCGACGCGGCGTCCGCGGATCCTGTCCCGAACCTCGCTCATATCTTCGCATGCTCCCGGATCGCCATGACGATCAGCGCCAGCACGTTGTAGAGGAAGAAGAAGAACACCAGAGCCAGCAGCGTCGAGCGCATCACCTGAGGATAACGCGGATCGACCGGCGCAAGAGGCGAATTGATCACCGCCAGATAACGATGCTGGCGCAGGGCCTCGGCCTGGGCCTGCCCGGAGGCGGCCACGGCGCTGGTCCAGATGGTCTGACGGGTCTCGCGCTCGAAGAGCGCCGCCTCGAATTCGTTCAGCCGGGGAGCGCTGGCGGCGATCCCCGCGGCGATGCGTCGAGCTTCCTCGCGCAGGGAGTCGATCTCCGCCATGAGCTTGCGGCCCGCCTGAGTGCCGCGTCCGTCGCCGCCGGGATTCCACTGCATGGCCTGATATTCGGCGTTCTTCGTGGCGATGGTGGTCTCTATGCCCGCAAGGCGGCTGACCATGGTGGCGAGGATCGATTGCGGATCGGGCTCGCCATGGCGCTGCTGGAGGCTCAGCACCGCCTGACGCGCCGCGCGCAGATCGTCGCGGCGCTGCTCCAGGGCGCGGTCGGCGGTGCGCAGCTGGTCGTCGCGGATGCGCGAGGAGATGTCGTTGATCTTCTCCTCGCTGTAGCGCAGGAGATGCCCCACGATCTGTCGCGCGTAATCGGCGTCGGTCGCCTGGGCCGAGAGGGTCATCACCTTGTCGTTGGGGTTGAAGGCCACCTTGACCCGGTTGCGGTAGTAGGCGAGCTGATCGTCCTCGGCGACTCCGGCGGAGAGGCGGCGCAGGGGATCCACCTTCGTGGAGCGGAAATGGCTCAGATAGCCTTCGTCCTCCTCGATGCGCCGCATGGTGTTGCGCGAGAGGATGAACTCCCGGATGGTCGCGGCGTCCTGAGCGTTGGCCACCCCGGTGAACTGGCCGCCGAGCGTCTCCAGGGAGGGAATCGAGCTCGTTTCCGAGCTCTGGATGGTGAAGGTGGTCTCGCTCTCGTAATAGGGCGTGGCCCAGTAATGCAGGTAATAGGCCGTCAGCAGGGTCGGGGCGAGGACGAAGAGGAAGAACCGCAGGCCCACCATCCGGCTCTTGCGGCGCCGCTGACGCTCGGCCTCGCGGCGGGCGCGCTCCAGCAGCCCGTCGGGAGGCGTCTCCGGGGCCGGAGCGGCGGCGGGCGCCGCCTGCGGAGGAGCGGGCTTCGCGGCCGCAGGCTTCGTGGGCGCGGGGCCCGGCGCGGGCGCGGCGGGCGGCGGGGGGACGACGCTGTCCATCATGACCGGATCCTGAAAAAGCTGGCGCGTCCTCGCCTGAAGCCGGAAGGGCTTCGCATCGTGACGACGCGACCACGAGACAAGCAAGCAGACGGCTCCGGAAGATCCGGGGCGGCCGGAACAGGCTCCGGGTGGGCGCGCGGCCGGACGGAAGCTCCGGAGCCTCCGGCCGACCGGCGGGACCGGAGGATTCTCTAGAGTTCGTGCGCCTGACGCGCGTCCTTCAGATCGTCGTAGAAGGTGAGTTCTCCGCTCCTGAGCACGGCGGCGCAGTCGCAGAACTCCGCGATGGTGGAGGCCTGATGCGACACGATCAGCATGGAGGAGCGGCCCCGGCGCTCATGGAAGAAGCGTTTGCACTTCTCCTTGAAGGCCTTGTCGCCGACCGCCAGCACCTCGTCGATCAGATAGACCTCGAAGTCGATCGCGGCGGTGAGCGCGAAGGTCATGCGGGCCCGCATGCCGGAGCTGTAGGTGCGCACGGGCATGTGGAAATAATCGCCGATCTCGGCGAAGAGCCGGCCATAGGCCACCGTCAGATCGGGGTCCTGATCATAGAGCCGGGCGGCGTAGAGGATGTTCTCCTCGCCGGTCAGCTTCGGATTCAGCAGCCCCCCGAAGCCGATGGGCGGCGAGATGGTCCGGTCGCAGAGGATCTCGCCCATGTCGGGCGCCTCCACTCCCGCGATCATCCGCATGAGCGTCGACTTGCCCGCGCCGTTGCGGCCGAGCACGCCGACGTTGCGGTCGGTCGGGATGACGACGTTCGCGCCTTCGAGGATGACCCTCGCGCCGCGACTCGTCGGGTAGGATTTGAACACGTTCTCGAAGACGATCATGCAAGCGACAGGAGTTGAAAGCAACGGATACGGATACGTTCTCCAATGTGCGGCGCGCCGCGGATTTCCGCAAGGGGCGGCGTTCAGCCTTCCGCAGAGGGCGGGGCCAGCGGGCTGGCCAGGATCTTGTCGATCCGGCGGCCGTCGAGGTCCATGATCTCGAACTCCCAGCCCTCGGCCTGGATCCTGTCGCCCACCTTGGGCAGCACGCCGAAGACCTGGATGAGGAAGCCCGCCGCCGTCTCGTAGCCGCGCCGCTTCGGCAGGTTGAGGTTCAGGACCTCGGCCACGTCGGAGATCGGCGCCCAGCCGGAGACGAGGATGGAGCCGTCGGGGCGGAGGACCATGGCCTCCTCGCCCTCGTCGGAATCGCTGGCGAAGGCGCCCACGATGGCTTCGAGGACGTCGGCGGGGGTGATCACGCCGAGGAAATTGCCGTATTCGTCGTGGATCAGGCCCATGTGCGCCGTGGACTTGCGCAGCACGTCCACCGCGTCCAGAGCCTCCAGGCCCTCGGGGATGATCGGCGCCTCGCGCACGAGGCTGCGCAGATCGCGCGTCCGCACGCCGGTTTCGTCGAAGATGTCGCGGATCCAGATCACGCCGATGATCTCGTCGGGATCGCCCTCATGGGCCGGGAAGCGCGAATGGCGGCTGCCCATGATCACCTTGCGGTTCTCGTCGAAATCCTCCGAGAGGTCGATCATGTCGACGTCCACGCGCGGCGTCATGACGCTCTGCACCTGGCGGTCGCTCAGCCGCATCACGCTGGAGATGATCCGCCGTTCGCTCGGTTCGAGGACGCCCGCGCTTTCGGCCTCGGCCACGATGCTCTTGACCTCCTCCTCGGTGATCGACTTCTCTTCGTCGCCGCTCTGGCCGAGCAGCTTCAGCACCAGCTTGCCCGATCTGTCGAGCACCCAGACGATGGGCGAGGCCACCTTCGCGAGGCCGGTCATGAAGGGCGCCACGAGGCAGGCCACGCGCTCCGGATCGCGCAGCGCGATCTGCTTGGGCACCAGCTCGCCGATGATGAGCTGGAGATAGGTGATCAGCGTCACCACGATCCCGACGCCCAGACCCGAGGCCAGCCCCGGCGAAAGCCCCGCCTCGCCGAGCGCGCCCGCGAGCCGCTGGCCGAGCGTCGCGCCCGAGACCGCGCCCGACAGGATGCCGATCAGCGTGATGCCGATCTGCACCGACGAGAGGAATTTCCCGGGATCCGCGCCGAGCGCGAGGGCCTTTTCGGCCCCCGCCACGCCTCTCTCCGCCATGGGCCTCAGGCGCGCGGGGCGGGCGGAGACGACCGCCAGCTCCGACATGGCGAAGGCGCCGTTGATCACCGTCAACAGAAGCACCAGCGCAAGCTCAACGTAAACCATTGGGTCCGATCACACAGCTTCGACAAGGCGGGCGGACTATGGACCGGCGCCCCTGTCGACCGCAAGGGTTCTGAGGGGCGCGGGCCTCGCGCCGTCGTCGCAGGCGCCCACTTCCGGGACGCGCTCGGGCCCGGGCCGGGAGGGCGGGCCCCGGCCAGAGCGATTCGCGCGCGATCCGGCGCAGGACCGGAGGCCGATTCGCGCCTGATTCGCCGCGCCGCGCCGAGCTGCGCCCTCCTCTCGGGCGAAACAGGACCGCGCCGCCCGCTCCGGAGGCGCAGCCTCTCCCTTCCGGGAGGATTTCGCGCAAGATTATTGCGAATCCACACCCGACGTGCGACAAGATCTTCCGGAACGCCGCAAGGATCGGCCGCGCGTCAGAGGCCGCAGCGCTTCGGCGTCGCGCTTGTCAGAGGGGGGATCGGCATGTCGCGCGCGGAACCCGTGCAGGAGGCCTCGCCCGCGCCGGAGAGCGGCGGAGCCCGACGCGAATTCGTCTCGCTCATGACCTCCCGCGTCGGAGAGGCGCCCCTGCGCAAGCCGCTTTTCGTGGAGGGGAGCGCGGATCTCCTGACCCTCTGCCGCGAGCTTGCGCAACGCGGCCTCAGCGAGGCCCTGATCCGCGACGGCGCCCGCGTCGGCGTCTTCACCACCACCAATCTGCGCGAGGCTCTGCTCAGCGGCCGCCCGCCCGCCGAAATCTCCGCCCGCGAACTCGCCGTCTTCAAGCCCTTCTCCGTTTCGGTCGAGGACGAGCTCTTCGAAGCCATGCTGCTCATGCTGCGCCATCGGGTGCGGCGCCTGGTGGTGACCCAGAACGGCGAGGCCGTCGGGCTGCTCAGCCAGCTCGATCTGATGGCCTTCATGGCCAGCCATTCGCACCTCATCGCCCTGGAGGCCGAGCAGGCCGAGACGGTCGAGGATCTCGGGGCGGCGGCGCGACAGATCGACGGACTCATCCGGCTGCTGCGCAAGGACGGCGTGAAGGTCGAGACCATCGCGCGGCTGGTCGGCGAGCTGAACCGCCAGATCTTCCGGCGGCTCTGGGAGCTGCTCGCGCCGGAGGAGCTGCGCGCCAACAGCTGCCTGATCGTCATGGGCAGCGAGGGCCGCGGCGAACAGATCATCAAGACCGATCAGGACAACGCCCTGCTCCTGCGCGACGGATTCGCCTGCCCGCGCCTGGAGGAGGTCACGGAGGCGTTCACCCGCGCCCTGATCGGCTTCGGATATCCGCCCTGCCCCGGCGGCATCATGCTGAGCCGCCCGCTCTGGCGCCAGCCTCTGGCGGCGTTCCGGCGCACCCTCGACGGCTGGATAGACGGCTCGGATCCGGCGGGCGCGCTGAACGTCGCCATCTTCCTCGACGCCGCCGCCGTCGCCGGAGACCCCGCCCTGCTGGAGGAGGCCCGCGCCCATCTGGACCGCGGGCTTTCGGACAATCCCTTCTGGCTCTCGCGCTTCGCGAAGGCCGCCACGCAGTTCGGCGAGGAGCGCAGCTGGTGGTCGCGGCTGCCGGGCCTGCGCGGACGCGAGGCCGCCGAAATCGACCTCAAGAAGCTGGCGATCTTCCCCATCGTCCATGGGGTGCGCTCTCTGGCGCTGGAGGCGCGGCTGAAGGAGCTGGGCACGGCGGCGCGTCTGAACGGCCTCGTCGCGGCGAAGAAGATCCAGCCGAAGGAGGCCCGCGACCTGACCGAGGCCCTGCATTTCCTCATGGCGCTGAAGCTGGAGAACAACCTCCGCCAGATCGGAGAGGGCAAGCCGCCGGGCAACAAGGTCGCGCTCGCCGATCTCGGGCGGCTGGAGCGCCAGGCCCTGAGCGACTGCCTCGCGGTGGTGCGCGAGTTCAAGCGCTTCCTCGCGCTGCATTACCGGTTCGACGCGATATGACGGGCCGGGGCGAAGAGGAAGACGCCGCAGGGGAAGACTCGGCCAGGGAGGACCGGGAGGCTCGGGAGGGAGGCTCCGGGAAGGGCGGCCCCAGCCCCAAGGAGGATTCCCGCACGCCGGTTCTGATCGCGCTCTGCGCGGCGGGCTTCGCCCTGTTCAATTTCCCCCTTCTGGCGCTCTGGGACAGCGAGACGGAGATCTTCGGCCTGCCTCTGACGCCCGTGGCGCTCTTCGTGATCTGGGGCGGGCTGATCGCGGCTCTGGCCTGGGCGCTCGAGAGGAGGCGGCCATGATCTCCGCCCCGGTGGTGCTGACGGTCTCGGGACTCTATCTTCTGGCGCTCTTCGCCATCGCCGCCTTCGCCGACCGCCGCGCCGCGCAGGGCCGTTCGGTGATCGGGAACGCCTGGATCTACACGCTGTCGCTGGCGGTCTACTGCACGGCCTGGACCTATTTCGGCAGCGTGGGGAGGGCGGCGGCGGGCGGCGTCTGGTTCCTGCCGATCTATCTCGGGCCGATGCTGGCGATGCTGGTCGCCTGGATCGTGCTGCGCAAGATGATCCGCATCGCCCAGAGCCACCGCATCACCTCCATCGCCGACTTCATCGCCAGCCGCTACGGCAAGAGCCCCGCCCTCGCGGCTCTGGCGACGGTGATCGCGGTGGTGGGGGTGGTGCCCTACATCGCCTTGCAGCTCAAGGCGGTTTCGGCGGGCTACCAGATCCTCACCCAGGGGTCCGGCCCTCAGGAGGAGGCCCTCGTCTGGTGGCGCGACGGCGCGCTGATGGTGGCTCTGGCTCTGGCGGCCTTCGCGATCCTCTTCGGCACGCGGCACCTCGACAGCGCCGAGCGTCATGAAGGGATGGTGGCGGCCATCGCCTTCGAATCCCTCGTCAAGCTGGTCGCCTTCCTGGCGGTGGGGGCCTTCGTGACCTGGGGGCTCTTCGGGGGCATGGCCGACGTCTGGGCGCGCGCGAAGGCCCTGCCCGGCCTGACGGACCTCCTCCGGATCGACGGCGGACAGGGCGGCGGCGGATTCCCCTACGCCGAGTGGTTCGGCATGACCATGCTGGCCATGTTCTCGGTGCTGCTGCTGCCGCGGCAATTCCAGATGATGGTCGTGGAATGCGTGGACGAGCGCCATGTGAAGCGCGCCGCCTGGGCCTTTCCGGCCTATCTTCTGGCGATCAACCTCTTCGTTCTGCCCATCGCTCTGGGCGGATTGGTCCTGTTCGGGCCCGGCGTCATGGATCCCGAGACCTTCGTGCTGTCGCTGCCGCTCTCGCAGGGCGCGACGGCTCTGGCGCTCTTCGCCTATGTCGGCGGCTTGTCGGCGGCCACGGGCATGCTGATCGTCGAGACGGTGGCGATCTCGACCATGGTCTGCAACGATCTCGTGATGCCCGCGCTCCTGCGCCAGCCCTGGTTCGGAGGGCGGGCCGGAGGCGATCTGACGCGGCTTCTGCTCAACATCCGGCGGGCGGCCATCGTGGGGGTGCTGCTGCTCGGCTATCTCTATTTCCAGATCGCCGGAGACGCCTACGCCCTGGTCTCCATCGGGCTGATCAGCTTCGCGGCGGTGGCGCAGTTCGCGCCTGCGCTGCTCGGGGGGATCTACTGGCGCGGCGGAACCCTGCGGGGCGCCTTCGCGGGCATGGCGGGCGGATTCCTCGTCTGGATCTGGACGCTGATGCTGCCTTCGGTGGCGAAGTCGGGCTGGATCCCCGACGGATTCCTGCGGCATGGCCCCTTCGGAATCGGCTGGCTCGCGCCGGAGAGCCTCTTCGGCCTGACCGCTCTGGATCCGCTGTCGCATTCGCTCTTCTGGAGCCTGCTGGTCAACGTCGCGCTTTACGTGGGGCTTTCCCTGGCGCGGGCGCCCTCGGCGCGGGAGGCGAGCCAGGCGCTGCTCTTCGTCGAGGTCTTCGCGCAGGACTCGGCCCAGGGCCGCGATCAGGCCCCGATCTTCTGGCGCGGCCGGGCGCGGCTGGAGGATCTCACCGGACTGGCCGCCAGGCTGCTCGGGCCGGAGCAGTCGCGGCGCTTCTTCGAGGATTACGCCCGCGAGACCCGCGCGCCCTCGGTCGCGCAGATCCGCGCCGACGCCCGTCTGGTGGATCGCGTGGAGCGGCGTCTGGCGGGCGTGG
Source organism: Neomegalonema sp. (assembly GCF_028688855.1). Lineage (GTDB taxonomy): Bacteria > Pseudomonadota > Alphaproteobacteria > Rhodobacterales > Rhodobacteraceae > Neomegalonema. The sequence continues at coordinate 221,698 of NZ_JAQTXI010000002.1, forward strand.
TGGGGAGCGCCTCGGCGCGGGTGCTGATCTCCAAGGCGGCGCAGGAATCGCCTTTGGGCATCGAGGACGTGATGGAGATCGTCGGCGAGGCCTCGGAGGTCCGCGCCTACGCCCGGGCTCTGGAGAAGGCGGGCGCCGAACTGCGCGAGGCCAACGAACGCCTGAAAAGCCTCGACCAGATGAAGGACGACTTCATGTCCTCGGTGACGCACGAGCTGCGCACCCCCCTGACCTCCATCCGGGCGCTCTCGGAGCTGATGCTCGACGCCCCGGACATGGAGGAAGTCGAGCGCGAGGAGTTCCTCGGCATCATCATCGCCGAAAGCGAGCGGCTCGGGCGGCTGGTGAATCAGGTGCTGGATCTGGCCAAGATCGAATCCGGCCATGCGGAATGGCGCATCGTCGAGATGGACCTGCGCAAGCTGGTCTCGGACGCCGCGCGCGCCACGGCGGAGCTCTTCCACAAGAAGGACGCCGAGCTCGTCCTCAGCCTGCCGGAGGGGCCGCGCCTGCTCCACGCCGATCCCGACCGCCTGACCCAGGTGATGGTGAATCTGCTCTCCAACGCCGCGAAATTCATGCCCGAGGCCGGAGGCCGCGCCGAAATCCTCCTCCGCGAGGAGCCGGGCTGGCTGGTCGTGGAGATCCGGGACAACGGCCCCGGCGTGCCTCTGGCGGATCAGGCGACCATCTTCGAGAAGTTCCGTCAGGCCGGAGACGCCCTGACCCGTCCGCCCGGAACGGGGCTCGGGCTGCCGATCAGCCGCGAGATCGTGGAGCGTTTCGGCGGCAGCATGAGCCTCGACTCGCAGCCCGGTCAGGGGTCATGCTTCTCCTTCCGTCTGCCCGTCGGACGGGAGGAGGCCGCGCAAGACCGCCCAGACGCATGAGACCAGACCCACAAGACAAGAAACGAAGCCGGGGAGGAAGCCAGAATGACCACCAAGGTCCTGATCGCCGACGACGAACCCAACATCGTCGTCTCGCTGGAGTTCATGATGAAGCGGGCGGGCTATGAGGTTCTGGTCGCCCGCGACGGCCCGAGCGCCCTGGAGGCCATCCGTCGCGAGCGTCCCCGGCTGGTGCTTCTGGACGGCATGATGCCCGGCATGACCGGATTCGACGTCTGCGAGGCCGTGCGCGCCGACGCCGCCCTGGCGGGAATCCGCATCCTGATGCTCACCGCCAAGGGCCGCGACGCCGACATCGCCAGAGGCGTGGGCGCGGGCGCCGACGCCTATGTCACGAAACCCTTCTCCACCCGCGATCTCGTGAAGATGGTTCAGGAGATGCTCGCGTGAGCCGCCGGACGCGCCGGATCGGCGCTCTGCTGGCGCCGGGGGCGGCTCTGGCGCTCTGGCTGGTCCTCGGGGCGCTGCTGCTGCGCTCGACCCTCACGCCGGAGCAGGACGGCGCGCTGTCGGCGGCCTTGGGAAGCGCCGCAGGGCCGCTGATCGGCGTGGGGGCGCTCTGGTGGCTGGCGGCGGCGGGGCTCGGAGCCTGGGCCGCCGGGCGGGTTCGGAAGCTCTGGGCGGCGCCGGCGGCGCGTCTGACGGATTCCCTGCGCGTCATGGCCGAGAATCCCGCCGCGCCCGCGCCCGCGCCCGAAGGCGCGCCGGAGATCCGGGCCCTGACCGCCGCCGTCTCCGATCTGGCGGAGCGCCGCAAGGCCCTTCAGGACAGCCTCGACGCCCGCGTGCGCGAAGCCAGCGCCGCCGTGGCCCATGAACGCGACCAGCTCGCGGCGCTCATGGCGGAGCTTCAGCAAAGCGTGGTGGTCTGCAATCTCGAAGGGCGGATCCTGCTCTACAACGGCCGGGCGCGGGCTCTGACGAAACGGCTCTCGCGGTCTCCGGGAGGCGCGGGGGGCGTCGAGCTGATGGGGCTCGGGCGCTCGATCCACGGCGTGGTGGACGCCGCCCGCCTCGATCACGCCCGCGAGACGGTCGAGCGGCGCCAGGCCCGCGGAGAAGGCGCGGCCTCGGCGCGCTTCGTCGCGGCCACGCCGGAGGGGCGCCTCCTTCAGGTGGGCATGGCGCCGGTGCGCTCGGGCGGCGAAGGGGCCATGACCGGCTTCGTCCTCATGTTCGACGACGTGACGGAAGAGCACGCCGCCCAGATCCAGCGCGACCGGCATCTGCAAGGGCTGATCGAGGCGAGCCGCTCCTCCTTCACCAGCATGCAGGCGGCCCTCGACACGCTCGACTATCCCGATCTGCAGCCCGACGAACGCGAGCAGTTCCAGCAGGTGGTCCGCGACGAGGTGGGCGCCATGAGCGCGCGCCTCGAAACCACCGCCGCCGAAGCCGCCCGCGACGCGCGGATCCGCTGGCCGCTTCAGGACATGCTCGGCGCGGATCTGCTGTCGGCGGCCGCGCGGCGGATGGAATCGGGCCATGGCGCCTCCGCCGCCGTGGAGGAGGCGCCCGAAGACCTCTGGCTCAGCGTGGACAGCTTCGGGCTGATCGAGGCTCTGGCCTTCCTCGGGGGGCGTCTGGCGACGCGGCTGAAGGCGCAGGGCCTGAGCCTGCGTCTGGCGCCCGCCGGAGGCTGGGCTCATCTGGACATCGTCTGGCGGGGCGAGGGCGCGCCAGCCGCCGAAACCCTCTCCGGCTGGCTGGGCGAGGCCATGAACGGCGAAGGCGGACCCTCCGTGCGCGATCTGGCGGAGCGTCATGGCGGGGAGATCTGGCTGGAGCGCGACCGCAAGCGCGATCTCGCCTTCTTCCGCTTCCTGCTGCCGGCGGCCAGCGGCGCCGAGGCGGCGGATTCCGAAACGCTCTCCAGCCGCCCGGAATATTACGACTTCAACCTCTTCGCCGCCAGCGAGGCCAGCCGCCACCTCGACGACCGCCCGCTGACGGGCCTCGCCTATACGGTCTTCGACACCGAGACCACGGGGCTGAATCCTTCGGGCGGCGACGAGATCATCCAGATCGGCGCGGCGCGGATCGTCAACGGGCGGATCCTGCGGGGCGAGCTCTTCGAGCAGCTGGTCGATCCCCGGCGCGACATCCCGGAGGCGGGGATTCCCATCCACGGCGTCACGCCGGAGATGGTGCGCGGCAAGCCGACCATCGGCGAGGTCCTGCCGGTGTTCCACGCCTTCGCCGCCGACACGGCTCTGGTGGGGCACAACGTGGCCTTCGACATGCGCTTTCTGGCGCTCAAGGAGGAGCAGGCGGGGGTCCGCTTCGATCAGCCGGTGCTGGACACGCTGCTGCTCTCGAGCATCCTGCATCCGGACGCGACCTCGCACAGCCTCGATTCCATCGCGGGGCGTCTGGGGGTGAAGATCACGGGGCGGCATACGGCGGCGGGGGACGCCCTCGCCACCGCCGAGGTTTTCCTCAAGCTGCTGCCGCTGCTCCAGCATCGGGGAATCGAGACCTTCGGGCAGGCGCGCAAGGCGGCTCAGGAGTCCTATTACGCCCGCCTGAAATATTGAGGAGCGGGGAGCGGGGCCCGCGAAGGCCCCGCTCCGGAGAGGTCAGGCGACGCGCTTGATGGCCTCGCCCAGAATCGAGACGATTTCGCCGATCTGCGCCTTTTCGAGGATCAGCGGCGGCGAAAGCGCCACGATGTCGCCGGTGACGCGGATCAGGAGGCCCTTCTCGAAGCAATCCACGAAGACGTCGTAGGCCCGGGCCCCGACGGCGCCTTCGCGGGACGAAAGCTCGACGCCCGCCACCAGCCCCAGCGTGCGGATGTCGATCACATGCGGCAGGCCCTTGAGGCTGAAGATCGCCTCCTCCCAGGCCTGAGCCAGATCCGCGGCGCGGGTCAGGAGGCTCTCCTCGCGATAGACGTCCAGCGTGGCGATCCCCGCCGCGCAGGCGAGGGGATGGCCGGAATAGGTGTAGCCGTGGAACAGCTCGATGGCGGCGTCCGGTCCGGTCATCAGGCCGTCATGCACCTTGCGGCTCGCGAAGACCGCGCCCATGGGCACCGCGCCGTTGGTCAGGCCCTTGGCGGTGGTCATGAGGTCGGGCGTCACGCCGAAGTAATCGGCGGCGAAGGGAGTCCCGAGGCGGCCGAATCCGGTGATCACCTCGTCGAAGATCAGCAGGATGCCGTGTTTCGTCGCGATCTCGCGCAGGCGCTGGAGATAACCCTTCGGCGGCGGCAGAACGCCCGTCGAGCCCGCCAGAGGCTCCACGATCACGGCGGCGATGGTCTCGGCGCCGTGCAGCGCCACGAGCCGCTCCAGATCCTCGGCGAGTTCGGCGCCATGCTCGGGCAGGCCGGGCGTGAAGGCGTTGCGGGCCGGATCATGGGTGTGGCGCAGATGGTCGGCGGGGATCTGCGGGAAGACGCGGCGATTGTTCACCAGGCCGCCCACCGAGATGCCGCCGAAGCCCACGCCGTGATAGCCGCGTTCGCGGCCGATGACGCGGGTGCGCGTCCCCTGCCCCATGGCGCGCTGCCAGGCGATGGCGATCTTGAGGGCGGTGTCCACCGATTCCGAACCGGAATTGGTGTAGAACACGCGGTCCAGTTTCGCCGCGCCCTCGCCCGGCGCGATCTCCGCGAGGCGCTCGGCGAATTCGAAGGCGACGGGGTGACCCATCTGGAAGGTGGGAGCGAAATCCATGGTCGCGATCTGCCGCGCCACGGCTTCGGAGATCTGGCGGCGTCCGTGCCCGGCGTTGACGCACCAGAGCCCGGCGGTGCCGTCGAGGATCTTGCGGCCGTCGTCGGAGGAATAATGCATCCCCTCGGCGGAGACGAGCATGCGCGGAGCCTTCTTGAACTGGCGATTGGCCGTGAAGGGCATCCAGAAGGCGTCGAGCGAAGGCGAATTGGGGCGGGCGGGGGCGTTCACGGCGATCTCCTCTGCGGCATTCCCCGTCGCGCGGGGCGCCTCATGAGAGATCCGGCGAAAATTTAAAACAAGTCCTTTTCATTCGCGAGGCAAGGCCTTGAATCTTCAGGAGCGCATCCTGTAACGTTGCGTCAGCCGCAACGGCCTCGACAGGCGCGGCCGGAGGAGGAAGGCCATGGAGGACCTCGGCGGCAGACTGCGCCATCTGCGCCAGATGCGCGGCCTCTCTCAAAGAGAGCTGGCGCGTCGGGCGGGCGTGGCCAATTCGACCATCTCGCTGATCGAATCCAACCGCAGCAATCCTTCGGTGGGGGCGCTCAAGCGCATCCTCGACGGGGCGCCGATCAGCCTCGCGGAGTTCTTCGCGCTCTCGCCCGGAGCGCCGAGGCAGGTCTTCTACAGCGCCGAGGAGATGACCGAGATCGGCAAGGGACGCATCTCCTACCGGCAGCTCGGCGGAGACCTCTTCGGACGGGCGCTCCAGATCCTGCGCGAGACCTATCAGCCCGGCGCCGACACGGGCGCCGTCCTGCTCTCGCATGAGGGCGAAGAGGGCGGAATCCTGCTCAGCGGGCGGCTCGAGGTGACGGTGGAGGGCGAACGCCGCATCCTCGGCCCCGGCGACGGCTATTATTTCGAGAGTCTGCGTCCGCATCGCTTCCGCTGCGTGGGGCCGCATCCCTGCGAGCTGGTCAGCGCCTGCACGCCTCCCAGCTTCTGAAGCCGCGCCCTCTCGGACTTGTGGAGGATTACGCCGCGTCGCGTTCCGTGCCAGCATGGGCCGAGGAGGTTCCCCCATGACGTCGCCCCTCGCCCACATCAAGGAGATCGAGCGCGTGGCTCTGGGCGCGCTCAGCCGTCGCGACGCGCCGGTGGTCGAATCCTGGCTGCGCTGCCTCAACGACTACAAGCTGGACCCCGCCGCCGCTCAGGAAGCCTACATCGTCCCCGAAGCCATCCTGCGCGAGCATCGCGAGCAGGCCGAAGACCTGATCCGCATCGGGCGTTCGGGGCTGGAGAGCCTGTTCAGGCAGGTCGCCGGACAGAGCTACGTGCTGCTCCTCTCGGACGCGCGCGGCGTCGCGGTGGAGTTCATGGGAGATCCCACCTTCGACAACCACCTGCGCAAGGCGGGGCTCTATCTCGGCTCCGAATGGTCCGAGAACCGCGCGGGCACCTGCGCGGTGGGAGCCTGCATGGTCTCGGGCGAGCCGGTGATCATCCATCAGGACGATCATTTCGACCTCAGCCACATCGGACTCACCTGCACGGCGGCGCCCATCTTCGACACCCTCGGCGATCTGACGGCGGTGCTCGACATCTCGCAATTGCGCTCTCCGGCGGCCAAGACCAGCCAGCAGCTCGCCCTGCATCTGGTGGCCTCGACGGCGCGGCGGATCGAGCTGGCCAACCTCATGGCGCGCACCCGCGAGGACTGGGTGCTGCGCCTCGCCCGTTCGCCGGAGTTCCTCGACGTGGATCCCGAAGCCGCCCTGACCCTCGACGGCGAGGGCCGCATCACCGGCATGACCCACGGCGGCTTCCGCGCCCTGCTCAAGGCAATGAACCTGGAGGACTTCGGCGCGCGCCGCTTCATCGGCGAGCCGGTTTCGCGCTTCTTCGACCTGGAGACGGCGGATCTGCCGCTCTATCTGCGCGGACGCCCCGAGGGTCGGCGGATCCTGCGCGCCCATGACGGCTTCGTGCTCTTCGCGCGGAGCATCGCGCCGGTCTCGGCGAGTCCGCGCCGCGCCGAAGCTCCGGCCGCCCCTGCGCCGCCGAGTCTGCCGAGGGCGCTGCGCGAACTCAGCTTCGGGGATCCGGAGATGGACCGCCTCCAGGCGCGCGCCGCCAGACTGGCCGGGCGCGGCGTGCCGATCCTGATCCAGGGCGAGACCGGATCGGGCAAGGAGCATCTCGCGCGGGCCATCCATGCGAGCAGCAGGCTGCCGGGGCGCTTCGTGGCGGTGAACTGCGCCGCCCTGCCCGAGCATCTGATCGAATCGGAGCTCTTCGGCTATGCGCCGGGCGCCTTCACGGGCGCCCATCCGAAGGGCAAGCGCGGGCTGATCCTCGAAGCCGACGGCGGGACGCTCTTCCTCGACGAGATCGGCGACATGCCCCTGACGCTGCAAGGGCGTCTGCTGCGGGTTCTCTCCGAGAACGAGGTCCAGCCGGTGGGGGCTCTGGAGGCGCGTCCGGTGCGTCTGCAATGGCTGTCGGCCTCGCATCGCGATCTGGAGGAGCTGGCGGCGGAGGGGCGGTTCCGCGTCGATCTCCATTACCGCCTGAACGCGGCGACCCTCAGGCTGCCGCCTCTGCGGGCAAGGCGCGACCTCGAACCGCTGATGCGCGCGATCCTGAAACGCCTCGGCGAGGCGGAGGGCGGAGGCGTCGTCCATCGTCTGGAGCCGGAAGCGCGTCTGGCGCTGCTGCGCCACGCCTGGCCGGGGAATCTGCGCGAGCTGACCAACGTCCTGAGGGTCGGGGCGGCGCTCTCGGAGGACGGCGTCATCACGCTCGACCATCTGCCGGAGCGGCTGGCCGCAGCCGCCTCCCCTCAGGCGCCCGAAGAGGCCGGGATCCTCCAGGCGCTCAAGGCCTGCGGCGGGAACGTCTCGGCTCTGGCGCGGGAGATGGGCGTGGACCGCTCGACCATCCATCGCCGTCTGAAGCGGCTGCAGGGCTGAGCGCGATCCGGGGCGCCGCAGGCGCCTCGCCTGTGGCGGGGCTGCGGCGCCACAGTCCCGGTCTGCGCCCAAACCCCCGCCGCGCCTGGGTTTCCGCAGGGAAAGCCTCCGGCGCGCGGCCCCGGCGAGCCCCGCCGCCCGCGCCCCGCCGCAGCCATGATTTTCCAGCGCATGGATTTCAATCCTTTGATAAATCTATAATATTCACGTTCGCGCAGATCTGGCGCCCATCTTGCTTGGGGGTCTCTCAAGAATGAAGGAGGCGGCTTTCGCCTCCATTCATCATCAGCGTGGCTTCAGCCACAAGGGAGGTTACGAATGCAAGCGCTCCGCTTTCACGCGGCGAAGGATCTGCGCGTCGAGGAGATCCCTGCTCCCGGAAATCCGGGCCCCGGACAGGTGCTGATCGAGAACCGCTTCTGCGGCATCTGCGGCACCGATCTGCATGAATACGCCTATGGGCCGATCTTCATCCCCAGAGAGCCCCATCCCTTCACCGGCGCCCATGGCGCGCAGGTTCTCGGCCATGAGTTCGGCGGCGTGGTCACGGCCGTCGGCGAGGGCGTGGCCCATGTGAAGCCCGGAGACCGCGTGTCGGTCCAGCCGCTGATCATGCCGCGCTCCGGAGACTATTTCGCCGCGCGCGGACTCTTCCATCTGAGCACGCAACTGGCTCTGGCGGGGCTGTCCTGGGGCTCGGGCGGCATGGCGCAGCAGGCGCTGCTCAACGACTACAACGTCGAGCCCATTCCGGACGACCTCTCCGACGAGGAGGCCGCCCTGATCGAGCCCACCGCCGTAGCCGTCTACGCCTGCGACCGGGCGGGAATCCGGGCGGGCGAAAGCGTGCTGATCACCGGCGCCGGGCCCATCGGCATCCTGACCGCCATGGCGGCGCGGGCGGCGGGCGCGACGCAACTCTTCATCTCCGACCTCAACGACACGCGCCTGCGCCTCGCCCAGGAGATCCTCGGCGAGGTCCGCACGATCAATCCGCGCAGCGAGAAGGTCGGCGAGGTCGTGCGCGCCGCGACCGAAGGCGGCGTCGGCTGCGACGTCGCGATCGAATGCGTCGGCAACGAGCACGCCCTCAAGAACTGCGTGGACGCCGTGCGCAAGCAGGGCGTGGTCGTGCAGACGGGCCTGCATCCGGGCGAAAGCCCCCTCGGCTGGTTCGACGTCACCTTCAAGGACATCGACATCCGGGGCGCCTGGGCCTATCCGACCCATTACTGGCCGCGCGTGGCGCGTCTGATCGCTTCGGGCGCCATTCCGGCCCGGAAGATCGTGACGAAGCGCATCGCCCTCGCCGAAGCGGTGAAGGAAGGCTTCGATCAACTGCTCGATCCGGCCGGAACCCAACTCAAGATCCTCATCGACCTGTCGCGCTGAAACGCGGCCGGATCCGATGACGCGCAGACGCGGCCTCCGCAGAGGGGCCGCGATCCCCGACCTCCGCGCAGCCGGAGGCCGGATCCACAAACATCACAGGGAGTGAACTCATGCTTGACCAGGCTCGGGAAGGCGTCGTCGCGGACGTCGTGAAGAAGCTCGGCGCCGCGCTGGAGGCCGGAGACGTCGAGGCCGCCGTCGCCTGCTTCCAGGAAGACTGCTATTGGCGCGATCTGGTGGCCTTCACCTGGAACCTGCGCACCATGGAGGGCAAGGCCCAGATCCGCGACATGCTGAACAGCCAGCTCGCGCAGATCAAACCCGCGAAATTCGGCCTCGACCCCGCCGAAGCCGCCTCGGATTCCGAAGGCTGGATCGAATTCGAGACCGAGGCCGCGCGCGGCTATGGCCAGATCCGGGTCAAGGACGGCCTCATCTGGACTCTGCTCACCACCATGAGCGAACTCAAGGGCCACGAGGAGCCGAAGAACCTGCGCCGTCCCATGGGCGCCGAGCATGGCCATGACCGCAACCGCCTCACCTGGAAGGAGAAGCGCGAGAAGGAAGCCGCCGAACTCGGCTTCGCGGAGCAGCCCTATGCGCTGATCATCGGCGGCGGACAGGGCGGAATCGCTCTGGGAGCGCGGCTGCGTCAGCTCGGCGTGCCGACCATCATCATCGAGAAGAACGAGCGTCCCGGAGACAGCTGGCGCAAGCGCTACAAGTCGCTCTGCCTGCATGATCCGGTCTGGTACGACCATCTCCCCTACATCCCCTTCCCCGAGAACTGGCCGGTCTTCGCCCCGAAGGACAAGGTCGGCGACTGGCTGGAGATGTATACGAAGGTCATGGAGCTGAACTACTGGTCCTCCACCACCTGCAAGTCGGCCAGCTACGACGAGAAGGCCAGGGAATGGACCGTCGTCGTCGAGCGCGGCGGGAAGGAGATCACCCTCAGGCCGAAACAGCTTGTGCTGGCCACGGGCATGTCGGGCAAGATCAACATCCCGAAATACAAGGGTCAGGAGATCTTCAAGGGCGAGCAGCAGCACAGCTCCCAGCACCCCGGCCCCGACGCCTATGCGGGCAAGAAGGTCGTCGTCATCGGCTCGAACAACTCGGCGCACGACATCTGCGCCGCGCTCTGGGAGGGCGGAGCCGACGTCACCATGGTCCAGCGCTCCTCGACGCATATCGTGCGCTCGGATTCGCTGATGGAGATCGGCCTCGGGGATCTCTATTCGGAGCGGGCCGTGGCGGCGGGCGTGACCACCCGCAAGGCGGATCTGATCTTCGCCTCTCTGCCCTACAGGATCATGCATGAATTCCAGATCCCGCTTTACGACAAGATGCGCGAGAAGGACGCCGAGTTCTATGCGGGCCTGGAGAAGGCGGGCTTCCAGCTCGACTGGGGCGCGGATGGTTCGGGCCTGTTCATGAAATATCTGCGGCGCGGCTCGGGCTATTACATCGACGTCGGCGCCTGCGATCTGGTCATCGACGGCTCGATCAAGCTGGCCTCCGGAGACGTGGACCACCTGACCGAGAATTCCGTGGTCCTCAAGGATGGGACCGAGCTTCCGGCGGATCTGGTGGTCTACGCGACCGGCTTCGGCTCGATGAACGGCTGGGCGGCCGACCTCATCAGCCAGGAGGTCGCGGACAAGGTGGGCAAGGTCTGGGGCCTCGGCTCGGCCACGCCCAAGGATCCCGGCCCCTGGGAAGGCGAACAGCGCAACATGTGGAAGCCCACCCAGCAGGAAGCCCTGTGGTTCCATGGCGGCAACCTCCATCAGTCGCGCCATTATTCGCAATACCTCTCGCTCCAGATCAAGGCGCGCAAGGAGGGGATCCCCACGCCCGTCTATCAACTTCAGGAGCGCCATCACCTCTCCTGACGCGCGCCCGACGCAAGAATATCGCCTGAACCGCGAGCGCCGCCCCGAAAGGGGCGGCGTTTCGCGTCCTGCGGCCCGCGGTCCGGCGGAGTCCCGCAGGCGCGCAGGGGTCTTCAGCCTGCGCCGCTCTCCGGCTTGTCGATTGACAAATCCTATGGAAAGGCGAAAGCCTGACGCCGATAGCGCCCTCCGGAGACGAAGCCGGCCTCTCCCCGAGGCCCGGCGGCCGGGCGCGGCGCCCTCGTCGAAGCCTTCGTCCGGCTTGCGGCGATCTGAGGAGAAACCCAATGGAACTGACCATCAACGGCGAAACCCGACGGATCGATTCGGAGCCGGACACGCCTCTGCTCTGGGTGATCCGCGACGAGATCGGCCTGACCGGCGTGAAATACGGCTGCGGCGTCGCGCAATGCGGCGCCTGCACGGTGCTCGTGGACGGAGTCGCGACGCGCAGCTGCGTCACCTCCGTCGCGAGCGTGGAAGGCGCCTCCGTCACGACCATCGAGGCCGTCGAGGAGGATGAAGTCGGGCGGCGGGTGGTCGCGGCCTGGGTCGCCGAGCAGACGCCCCAATGCGGCTATTGCCAATCGGGGCAGGTCATGGCCGCCACGGCCCTCCTCAAGGAGACTCCCAAACCCAACGACGAGGAGATCGCCGCCGCGATGACCAATCTCTGTCGCTGCGGAACCTACAACGCCATCGCCGCCGCCGTGCGGCGCGCCGCCGCGCAAGGCTGAGGGAGGGCGAGCCATGAACGATCTCGATCCGAGGGCCTTCGACCTGCCCGCCAGCGGCGCGCCGGTCAATCTCTCCCGACGCGGCTTTCTCGGCGCCTCTCTGGGCGCTCTGGTGCTGGGCGTCTCGCTTCCGGTGAAGGTTTCGCGCGCTCAGGAGGCGGCGGCCAAGGTCGTCCCCGGAACGCGCTTCCCCGCCTTCCTCGAAATCAATCCGGACGGAAGCGTGCTCTTCCGCTCGCCCTTCATGGAAGGCGGACAGGGCGTCCACACCGCCTTCGCCCAGATCATCGGCGAAGAGCTGGACGTGGATCCGGCGCGCTTCACGGTGGAGGCGGCGCCTCCGGGCCCCGACTACCTCGTGGTGATGGGCATGATGCGCATCACGGGCGGCAGCTTCTCGGTGCGGTCGAGCTATCAGACCATGCGCAAGCTCGGCGCCTCCGGGCGGATGATGCTGCTCCAGGCCGCCGCCCAGAAGCTCGACGCCCCGCTGGAGGAGCTGACCACCGAGCCGGGCGAAGTCGTGCATGCGGCTTCCGGACGCCGCGTCCCTTACGGCGAGATCGCCGCCGAGGCCGCCGCCCTGCCCATCCCGGAGGAAGCCCCGCTGCGCGACGCAAGCGACTTCCGCTGGATCGGCAAGCCGGTGGCGCGGCTCGACGCCCATGACAAATCGACCGGCAAGGCCGTCTATGGCATCGACCTGAAGGTCGAGGGCATGTTGCAGGCGGCGGTCGTCCATGCGCCCCGCCGCGGGCAGGAGCCGGGCGAGATCGCCAACCTCACGGAGGTCGAGGCCATGCCGGGCGTGGTCTCGGTGCACGCCCTGCCGGGGGCGGTCGCGGTGGTCGCGGATCGCTGGTGGCGGGCGCGCCGCGCCGTCGAGAGCCTTGAGGTTTCATGGAAGGAGCCGGAGGCGGACGCGACGAACGTCATGCCCGCCGATTTCTCCAGCGAGGGCTTCAAACAGCAGCTGATCGAGACGCCCGGCCCCGGCCTCGTCGCCGAGAACCACGGCGAAGCCGCCACGGCTCTGGAGAAGGCACCGAAGAAGCTGGAGGCCGTCTATGACGCGCCCTTCCTCGCCCATGGCCAGCTTGAGCCGCCTTCGGCCCTCGCCCGCTGGAACGAGGACGGCACGCTCGACCTCTGGACGCCCAATCAGGCGCCCGAGATGTATCAGGCCGCCGTGGCCGCCGAAAACGACCTGAAGCCCGAGCAGGTGCGGATTCATTCGCCCTTGCTCGGCGGGTTCTTCGGACGCCATTTCCTCTATCACGGCGCGAGCCCCTATCCTCAGGCCATCGCTCTGGCGAAGGCGACGGGGCGTCCGGTCAAGGTGATCTGGACCCGCGAGGAGGAGTTCCTCCGCGACGCCTTCCGGCCTCTGGCGGTGGCGCGCTTCCGCGCCGGACTCGACGCCGAGGGCCTGCCGGAGGCCTTCTTCGCGGAGGCCCTCGGCGAGGGTCCGACGGGGCGCTGGTTCGGGCGCAAGCCGGAAGATCCCGATCCTTCCGCCGTGGAGGGCATCGCCGACAAGCCTTACGCCATCGCCCATCGCCGCGTGGAGCATGTGGTGGTCCCCATTCCGGCGATGATCGGGTGGTGGCGCTCGGTCGGGCATTCGATGAACGACTTCTTCTACGAAGCCTTCTTCGACGAAATGGCGGCGGCGGGCGGCCATGACCCCTATGAGCTGCGGCTGAAGCTGCTCGCCGACAAGCCCCGCCATAAAGCCCTTCTGGAGGCGGTGGGCGAATTATCCGGCGGCTGGAAACGCGGCCCCTTCACGGCGGAGGATGGAACCCGCCGCGCCCGGGGCGTGGCCATGGCCTCGCCCTTCGGCAGCGAGGTCGCCACCATCGCCGAGGTCTCGCTGAAGGACGGCGAAGCGGTGGTTCATGACGTCTGGGTGGCCATAGATCCGGGCAGCATCGTGAATCCGGCGATCATCGAGGCCCAGGTGAACTCGGCGGTGGCTCTGGGGCTCTCCTCGGCGCTGCTGGAGGAGGTCGTCTATACGGACGGCGAGCCCGAAGCCCGCAATTTCGACGCCTATCCCATCCTCCCGCCCGAGAAGATGCCGCGCGTCCATGTGCGCATCCTTGAGAGCGGAGCGCCCATGGGCGGCGTCGGCGAACCGGGCCTGCCGGGCGTTCCGCCTGCGGTGGTCAACGCCGTCGCGGTGCTGACCGGCGAGCGGATCCGCAGTCTGCCGCTCTCGAAGTTCGACCTGACGGAAGGCGGCGCCTGAGTCCCGGAGCCCCTCAGGGACTCCGGGTTTTCATCTGGTCGCGTCGTCGCGACGCGAAGCCGAAGCGGCTTCGCTGGCCGACGCTCCGGCGGCCGCCCTGCGCGGGGCGGCCGTTCTTCCCCTCCTCATCTCGATGGCCATGCTCATGCTCTGCGACTGGAAGCTTTCGCCTCTCGCGGCGGAAGGCCGCCATCCCGCTCTCGAAGATCCCTGGGAGGCCGCCTTGCGCGGCGGTCCCGGGGTGGTCCTCGCCCTGCTGACGGCGACTCAGGGCCCCTCCTATCGCGATCCGGGCGCGGCCATGGCCATCCTGCCCGACGGGCGTTTCGCCGGAGCCATCACCTCGGGCTGCGTGGAGGCGGACCTGATCCTCCGCGCCGAAGAGGTCCGCGCGAGCGGAATCCCCCAGCATCTGCGTTATGGGGCGGGCTCGCCCTTCATGGACCTGCGGCTCCCCTGCGGCGGCGCGGTGGAGGTCTCGCTCTTCCTTCTGCGCGACCGGAGCGCGCTCTTCGATCTGAGCCGCGCCCGCGCCGAACGCCGCGCCGTCGCGCTGGAGGTCTCGCCGCAGGGCGAGCCGAGCCTCGGTCCCTGGCGTCCGACCGGCCCCGCCGAAGCGGGCTTCGTCCTGGGATTTCCGCCCGCCCTGCGCTTTCTGGTCTTCGGAGCGGGTCCGGAGGCCGCCGTCTTCGCGCGCCTCTTGCTGAGCCTCGATTACGACCATCTCCTGATCTCGCACGAGGAGGAGAGCCTGAACTCAGCCGCCGCCTTCGGCTGCCGGACGCGGCCTCTGCGCCGGGCGGAGGAGATCGCGGAGATGGGCCTCGACGCCCGATGCGCGGCGGCGCTCTTCTATCACGACCATGACCACGAGCCCGAGATCCTCGGCCGCCTGCTGGAGACTCCCGCCTTCTACATCGGGGCTCAGGGCAGCCGCTCCGCCCAGAGGTCGCGGCTCGCCCGACTGACGGAGATGGGCGTTGCCGACTCCGCCCTGAGCCGTCTGCGCGGCCCCATCGGACTGGTGCCCTCGGCGCGCGATCCGCAGACTCTGGCGATCTCGGTTCTCGCCGAGATTCTGGCGGCGGCGCCCAAAGCATGAAGCCGCCCTTCGGCGTGCTGCTGGCGGCGGGCGCCTCGCGGCGCTTCGGGCCGGAGGACAAGCTCCTTGCGCTCTGGCGGGGGCGGCCTCTGGTCCTGCGGGCCGCCGAGGCGATGCGGGAGGCCGGATGCGGGAGTCTGGCGGCGGTGGTCTCCTCGCCCGGAGTCGAAGCCGTCCTGCCCGAGGGCTTCGCGCCGCTGAGGATCGCGCCGGGCCTGCCCATGGCGGATTCTCTGCGAAGGGCGGTTCTGGCCGCGCAGGAGGCGGGCGCCGGAAGCCTGCTGATCTGTCTGGGCGACATGCCGGGAATCTCCGGCGAGACCCTGCGGCGGCTGATCTCCGGCGCGGAGGGCCGGACGCGGGCCTGCGTCCGTGCAGGGGTCCGCTCGCCGCCCGCGCTGCTGGCCTCCGCCGATTTCGCGGCGGCGCTCCGGGCGGAGGGCGACCAGGGCGCGCGGGAGGTCCTGCGGGGGCTCGCGCCGGAGGATCTCCTCGCCCTGACGCCGGAGGAGGCCGCCGACGTCGACCTCCCCGGGGATCTGGCTCTTTCTCAGCGCCCCAGATTGTAGAATTCGGGATTGGGCCGGATGTCGGCGACGTTGGCCAGCCGGTTGGACATCGCGAAGAAGGCCACGATGGAGACGACGTCCCAAAGATCATCTTGTGAAAACCCATGCGCCGCCAGAGCCTGAAGGTCGGAGTCTTCGACGGCGGCGGCCTCCTGCGAGGCCTTCATGGCGAAGTCCAGCAGGGCGCGCTGACGCGGCGTGATCTCGGCCTTGCGGTAATTGGCGGAGATCTGGTCGGCGATCTGCGGATTCTTCGCCCGGATCCTCAGGATCGCCCCATGGGCCACGACGCAATACTGGCATTGATTCGCCGCCGAAGTCGCCACCACGATCATTTCGCGCTCGGCCTTGGTCAGCCCGCCGGGCTTGTCCATCAGGGCGTCGTGATAGGCGAAGAAGGCGCGGAACTCCTCGGGCCGATGCGCCAGAGCCAGAAAGATGTTCGGAATGAAGCCGGATTTCTCCTGGACGGCCAGAATGCGGCTGCGGACGTCCTCGGGGAGCGCCTCCAGATCGGGGACGGGAAAACGGCTGACGGGCGCGGCTTGAGACATGACGATCCTCCGGAGCTTCCTGCGTTCCGGCGAGCATAGGGCCTTTTCGCTCCGGCGGAAGCCTGCGCTCCGGGGAGAACTCCCGCCGCCGCCGCAACGCCGGGTCGAGGCTTGACCGGAGCTCCATCCCTGCCGGATAGCTTGAAGGGAGGTTCGCCGGGAATCCCGCCCGGACCCGGAACGGACCTCCGGACGCGCAAGGAGGGAACGGACATGACCGAAATGCGGTATTGCGATCTGGTGATGAAGGGCGGAGTCGCTAGCGGCGTCGTCTATCCCCATGCGGTCCTCGAACTGGCGAAGGGGTTCCGGTTCAAGAGCATCGGCGGCACCTCCGCCGGAGCCATCGCGGCGGCGGCCACCGCGGCGGCGGCGCTCGGAGACCGGAGGCTCGCCGCAGGCAAGTCGGGAGAGGCGGCCGGGAGTCCGGGGCCGGTCCCGCTCGGCTTCAAGGGCCTGGAGGAGGCCGCCGGACGGCTCTCCGGGAAAGGCTTCCTGCTCGATCTGTTCCAGCCCGCCCGCAGCCTCGGCCCCGCCTTCCGGCTGATCGTCGCGCTGATCGGCGAGAAGAGCGCCACCCGCAGGATTCTGGCCGGCCTTCTGCTGCCTCTCGTCCTGGCGCCGCTGGAGGGGCTGACGCTGCTCTGCGCCTTCCTCGCGACCGGGTTTCTGGCGGCCGGAGCGCCGGGTTTGGTCGCGGCGGCCTTTCCCTCCCTGCTCTGCGCCTATTGCGGAGCGGCGGTCTTCGGGCTTCTGCGGGCGGCGCGGATCCTGCGGGGCAATCTGCTCGGGCTCTGCTCGGGGCTGCGCGCGCCGGGAGACGCCCGGCCCGCCCTGACCGAATGGATGCACGAGGTGCTCCAGGAGCTTTCCGGCCAGCCTCCCGGGAAGCCGCTCGTCTTCGGCGATCTCTGGAGCGCGCCCCCCTATCCGGACGAAGAGGAGGAGCAGGGGAAGAAGGACAGGATCACGCTCCAGATGATCACCACCAGCGTCTCCCATCTGGAGCCGCGCACCCTCCCCCTCCAGGAGGCGAATTTCTGGTTCCGGCGCAAGGAGTTCGACAGGCTCTTCCCGGCCTCCGTCGTCGACTGGATGGTCGAGCGGGCGGGCGATCCCCTGCTCTGCGAGGGCGAGACCTATCACCGCTTTCCCTGCGGCGACCGGACGCCGGTCCTCGTGGCGATGCGGATGAGCCTGAGCTATCCGCTGCTGCTGAGCGCGGTGCCGCTGCACGAGCAGGTCGCGCCTCCGGAGGCCCAGACCGCCGCGCAGAGGCCTCCGCCGGCTCCCGAGGCGCCGCCCCGCGCCTCCGGAGGCGACGCGGCGGGCCCCTCGCTGACCGAGAGCATGGAAGGCCTCGCCACGGGCGGCGAAGAGCCCGTCGCGCCGCGCGCCGCGCAGCTCCGGCCCTGCTGGTTCACCGACGGCGGCGTCTCCAGCAATTTCCCGATCCATCTCTTCGACGCGCCCCTGCCCTCCAGGCCGACCTTCGCCATCAACCTCGTCTATCACAAGACCGACGACGGCCCCCATCCCACGCCCCGCTCCGACCTGCCGGAGGACAAGGCGGCGGCGGCGGTCCTCCTGCCCCAGCCCGAGGAATCCGGCAGAAGGCCCGCCTATCGCCCCATCGGACACGCCAGCGCGCTGGTCGAGATCGGAACCTTCCTCGCCAGCGGCTTCGAGACCATGCGCACCTGGCGCGATCTGCTCCAGGCGCGGGCCTCGGGGCAACATGACCGCACCGTCCAGATCCTGCTCGAAGCGGGGGAAGGCGGCCTGAACCTCGACATGCCGCAGGAGGATCTGGATCGCGTGGCGCTGAAGGGGAGCCTCGCGGGCAGACGCCTGCGCGACGATTTCTCCTTCCCGAAGCACCGCTGGATCAGATGGCGCAATTTCGCCTCGGCCCTGCAGCGCCAGACGATCCGGATCGCGGAGGGCGCGGCTCAGGCGCCCGCCCCGCTGGAGCCGCAGAGCTCGCGGCGCGGGCGGCCTCCGGTCCCGGTGCATCCCTTCGGGAGCCCCGAAGCGGCGGAGGCCTCCCGGGAGCTGCTGGATCATCTGATCGCTCAAGGCGGGATCTGGGCGGAGCGCGGCCCCGATCTCGACGCGGGCGCGCCCCTGCCCCTGCAGCACATGAAGATCGTCCAGACCTTCTGAAGCCGCCTGAAGCCGCTTGCCGGAGCCGCGCCGGAGACGAGACGTCCCCCCTCGGACAAACAAGGCGACCAGGGCGCCGACAGCCATATTTCCGCCTCAAGATCGCGTGAGACTTGCATTCACGAACGAGAGATCGCCTGTCGGCGTACAAGACTCCTCGTTGTCCGGAGCGTGGTCTGACATGCCTGCAGAAGCGACCTCCCGCCGTATGAGCATGAGGACGCCATGAAAGACGAATTCAAACCATTGCTGCTCGCCGTGGGGGCCCTGCTCACGCAGCTCGGCTCTCCGACCGCGACCCAGGCCGCCCCGACTCCCGAGGCCGCCGCAGAGACCTTCGCGGAGCCCGCCGCCCTCCGGGCGACGGCCGCCGCGACGCCCGGTCTTCGGGCCACGGCTCCCGTCCGCACCGCCCAGGCGGGCGCGACGCCCTTCCAGGGCCGTCCGCTGTTCCTGCCCCAGCAGGTCCAGCCCGGCCAGATCCTGGGCGCGCATGCGAACTCCGGCCCGACCGGACACGCCAACGTGCCCGGACACGCCAATTTCAGCCGCGAACAGATGCAGGGGCAGTTCCTGGATCCGCGTGTGAATCCCGGCGGCTTCACGGGCGCGCATGCGAATTCCGGCCCGACCGGACACGCCAATGTGCCCGGACACGCCAACTTCAATCAGCAGATGCAGGGGCAGTTCCTGGATCCGCGCGTGAGTCCCGGCGGATTCGCGGGCCAGCATGCGAACTCCGGCCCGGCGGGACACGCCAACGTGCCCGGACACGCCAACTTCAACCGCGAGATCATCAATCCGCAGTTCACGCCCCAGATCAATCCGGGCGTGTTCCAGGGCGCGCATGTGAACTCGGGGCCGACCGGCCACGCCAACACCGGCGGCCACGCCAACTTCAACCGCGAGACCGTCAATCCGCAGATCAATCCGGGCCTGCTCTTCAGGCGCTGAGCGTCCGGCCGGGCTCCCGGCGGAAGGAGGCCGTTCATGATCGACCCCTCCCGGCGCGCCGCCAGACGGCGCGAGATCTTCGCGGATCTGCTGATCCGTCTGCGCGCCTACCGGATGGATCCGGCCGTCCGGAGGCGGATCCTGACCGAGCCTCTCGCCGCCTTCGGACTGGCCGAGGGCGCGGCCTCTCCTCCCCTCCTCGCCGAGGGCGGAAGACGCGCTCCGCCCGAAGCCTTCGGCCAGGCCGTCACCGGCGCCCTGCTCTTCGGAGAGGAGGGCGCGGGTCCGGAGGGCGGTCCTCCGCCGCCCCTCGAGGCCCGGCTGACCGCCTCGGGGCTGCGTCCGGCGTCCCTGCTGCACGGTCCGGAGCCTCAACTCGCCGCCTGGCTGCGCTGGGCGGAGGATCGCGGACTCTGGGGGCTGCTCTCCGCGCTGGAGTGGCGCAAGGCGGAGGACGAAGGCAAGGGCGGCTACAGCAACCTCGCCCCGGCTCCGACTCCCGCCCGCCCCGGCTCCGGCTCCGGCGCGATGCGCAGCCTCCTGATCGCGCCCGACAAGGACAGGGCCCTGCTCGGCTGGATGGCCGTGGCTCTGGGCTGGGATTCCGTCGTGGGCGAGGTCCTCGGCTTTCCACCCTGCTGCCGCGCCTTCTTCGAGGCGAATTGGCCCAAGGCCGCCGCCGAGCGTCAGGGCGATCTCGCGCCGCTGGTTCTGGAGGCGACCCAGGCCGCCGGACTCTCCGGCCCCTATGACTGGCGGCTGAATCTCTTCGCGCGCTATTTCGGCGCCGAGATCCTGAGTCATTTCCCCTGCCGCTGCGCTTGCGCCGCTTCTCTGGCTCAGGCGCGGCGGCTGGAGGCGGGGCTTCGCCTCCTCGATCCGGAGCGCGCCGCCCGGACCCGCAGCCTGATGCGCGGCCTGGTCCTCTATTCGGAGCGGGGCGGCGTGGCTCTGGCGCCGGAGGGCCGGCTCGGGGCTTCGGGAATCGAGGCGCCGCAGGGCTGGCTGCTCTCCGATCCGCAAGGGCCTCTGGGGCGGGCGCTGGCCTCCGGAGAAACGCCCCAGCCCGAGGCGGGCGGAAAGGCCCGGTTCGCCGGGACGGACCTCCTCTGCGACCTCGCCGATTTCAGCGCCGACGGACTCGAAGCTCCCGCAGAGCTTCCGGAAAGGGCCATGGCCCCATGATCCCCGGCTGACGCCGCCTGCGGCCCGACCCGGGCCGCGCCTTTCACAGGAGACCGGACGATGCGCTACTATGGCTCCGCCGTTCTCGAATCCGAGGAATCGGCCGATCTGCCGATCCGCTTCGGCAAGAGCTACGCGCCTCGGGGCGCCGTGACCCTGGCTCGCGACACCCTGGTTTCCTCCGCCGCGACGGGCCTGACCGAAACGGCCTGGGGGCCTCTGGCGACGGCGGCCGACTCGGGCTCCTGGGCCTTCCTCACCCGCCGCGAGGCCGAACGCCTGAGCGGGCTGCGCGAGGGGCGGTCCTTCGGCGCCTTCGCCGACGAATGGCCTGCGGAGGCTCTGGGCGGGCCGGAGGAGTTCCTCGGCCTGCTCTTCCGGCGGGGGCTCGTCACGCTGGACGGCGCGACGGCGGCCGATCCGGCCATGTTCGAGGATTCCCCCAACATCCACAACGAAGGGCGGCTGATCGAGCTTCTGCTCTCGGAGAAATGCAATCTCGGCTGTCTCTATTGTCTGGCGGGGGCGCGTCCCGGCCAGCCGCACATGAGCCGCGAGACGGCCTTCCTCGCCGTGGACGCCGCCTACGCCGTCGACGACGAACGCGGCCTGACCTTCGAATATTCCGGCGGCGAAGCCTTCCTCCGCTGGGAGCTGATGCAGGAGCTCACCGCCTACATCCGCGCCCATCCGGAGCGCCGGGGACGTCCGGTCAACATCTGCGTCCAGACCAACGGCACGCTCTTCACGCCCGAGCGCATCGAATGGCTGCGCGCCAATCACGTGACGGTGGGGCTCTCGCTGGACGGAGATCCCGAATCCCACAACGTCAGCCGTCCGCAGGTGAACGGCGGGGAATCCTTCTCCAGGGTCATGCGCGGCGTGGACATGCTCCAGCGGGCGGGGGTGCCTTTCGGGGCTCTGGTGGTGCTGAACCGCGCCAACGCCGGAGACCCCCGCAAGCTGCTGGATTTCCTCACGCAGAACGGCATCGGCAGCGTGAAGGTCAATCCCATCGCCTTCCTCGGCGACGCCCGCCAGAAATGGGACGCCATGGGCATGGAGCAAGCCGAGATCGTCGCCTGGTTCAAGGAGTTCCTCGCGCTGCTCGTCCGGCGCGACGCCGACCTCATCGAGAGCAACGCCATCGACATGACGCGTCATCTCGTCAGCAAGCGCCGCGCGAGCCGCTGTCTGCGCGGCCATTGCGGCGCGGGCGAAGGCTTCGTGGCGGTGGGCGCCGACGGCTCGCTCTATCCCTGCGGCCGCGCCACGCAATCGCCGGGGCTCAAGCTCGGGAACATCCGCGACGCCCGCCGCATCGACGATCCGGGCCGCGAGAACCCGCATGTCGTCGCCATCCGCGAGCGCCGCCCCCAGGATTACGACGATTGCCGCGTCTGTCCCTATCGCGCCTTCTGTCAGGCGGGATGCCCGGCGCAATCCTACGAGCGCTATGGGACCGTGCGCCACAAGACGCCGGAATGCGCCTTCTTCAAGTCGATGTATCCGCATCTCATGGGCTGGCTGGCGCATGAGGCGGCGGCCATGAGCCACATGAACCGCCGCTTCTTCGCGCCGAGCGGAACGCCGCTCGCGCTGACCTCCCGCGCCCTCCTGCCGGAGCTTCAGCATCATGCCGCGTGACCTCGCCGAAGCCCTGCGGCTGGAGGAAGCCGAACGCCTCGCCCTTCTCGGTGATCTGGAGGGGGTCGTCTTCCCCGGTCCGGCGGGCGGAATCAGCGATTTCGCCGCGCGTCTGGGCGATCTTCAGCGCGCCGGAAAGGCCCGTCGCCGACTCGCCGCCGCCGGACTCTGCGCCGAGGGCTGGACCCGCCGCGCGCTCGGGACGCTGGCCGCCTGGCTCGACGCCCTCGCGCCCGAAGACGCCGCCGCCGCCTTCTCGCCGGGGACCGCCGCCAAGGCGCTGAGGCGCCCCGTCGGAAGCCCGGAGCAGGAGATCGGACTCGCGCGCTTCCTGATCGGCGCGCCGGGCTGCGCGGGCTTTCGTCTGGCGCTGCCCGCAGCCGCCTTCGGAGATCAGGACTGGCTCCATCTGCCCCATGCGAATCTGGTGGTCGGTTCGGCGGGAGGCTCGGTCCTGATCGCCGATGAAGAGGGCGAGATCCGCCTCTTCTGGACCGACGGCGCCGAAGCCGCCCTGCCCCGCTCCGGGCTGGAGCAGGAGGCGGCCATTCTCCCGGATCGGCTCCACGCCCTGCCGAGGGCGGGCGGATGGCCGGTGCTGAACTTCGCGCCCGAAGCGGCCTGGCTGGACAATCCCGTCCCCCTGCTGGCCGACCCGACCGAGGCCCTGCCGATCCTCGCACAGGGGCGGGGCTTGCTCGCAGACGTTTGGCCCATGGCCTCGCGGGCCGTGGAGCGGGCCTTTCACGCGCTCTTCGTCTTCGACCTCCTGCCGGGCGGCGGCACCTCGAGCGTGAGCCGGGGCGATTTTCAGGGGATCTTCGCGGCCTCCCTGCGCGATCCGGTTCAGGTGGCGGATCTCCTCAGCCATGAGGGCGCCCATACGCGCATCGCGCCGGTCTACGCGCTCGACCCCATGCTGGCCAACGACGCCGAACGCATCCACCCCTCGCCCTGGCGCAAGGACCTGCGGCCTCTGAGCGGCGTGATGAACGGCGTCCACGCCTTCGTGAACGTCTGCGAATTCTACCGGCGCCTGATGATCCTGCGGCCCGATTTCGCGGCGGATCTCGCGCAGATCCGCGATCTCGAAGCCGGGCGCGTGCGCGAGGCCTGGACCTATCTGCGCGGGCAGGCGCGCCCGACGCAGGTCGGAGAAATCTTTCTGGCGAAGCTCGGCGCGGCGGCGGAGGCGCTCTGATCATGAAGGACGAAGCTCTCGCGACGACGTTGAACCCCGAGGTCCGCGCGGCTCTCGCGGCCTCCGACGAGAGCCTGCGGGCTCTGGCGGCGGATCTGGAGCGGATCGGCTTCGTGGGGATCGGGGCTCCGGCTCTGGCGCCCGCGCTCCACGCCGAATTGCTGGAGGAGGCGCTCGCCCAACGCGCCGCCGCCTGGGAGAACCTCGCCACGGCGGATTTCGATCAGCAGCTGATGCGGGCGGAGCTCGGCCCCCTGGGGGCGGCCTTCCTGAAGACCATCGGCGCGCCCTTCCTCTCGGCGCTGATGGGCGAGGCTCTGGAGGTCAGCCGGGAAAGCACCTGCTACACCTATTACGACGCGGCGGAATCGCGGCTCGGGGTGCATCTGGACCGCAAGGACTCCTGCGCCTGCACCCTCATCCTCTATCTGGAGGCCTCCCATCCGCCCGGCGCCGCGCCGAGCCGGGGCCTGAGCCTCGAAGTCTTCGCGCCCGGCCGCGCCCCCGGAGAGGCTCCCGTCCACGTCATCCCCACCCAGAGCAACGGACTCGCCATAGGCCGGGGCTCGGAGGTTCCGCATGGGCGTCCGAATCTGGCGGCGGGCGAAAGAGTGATCGCGCTGACGGCCTGCTTCCACCGGGCCGAAGCCGGAGCCGGGGCTCGGGCGAAGGCCGCCGAAGAGGCCCTGCTCTCCGAGGGGCTGGAGGCCTGGGGACAAGGCGATCTCGCGACGGCCCATGCGCGGTTTCAGGCTCTGGCGGCGCGGGCCCCGATGACGGCGGCTCTGGCGGGGGGCTTCGGGCGCGTCTTCTGGAGCGCCGGAGATTTCGAGGGCGCGCGTCAGAGCTTCAAGGCGGCGGCGGATCTCGAAGGCGACGATCCTTCGCATTGGTCCAACATCGGGCTCGCCCTGCGCGACATGCAGGCGCGGGATCAGGCCTTCGCGAGCTTCCGCGCCGCCCTGACCCTGAATCCGCAATTCGCTCCGGCGCTGAACGAATGGGCCAACACCCTGCAGGATCAGGGCGAGCCCGCCGCCGCGCTGAAGCTCTACGAGCGCTCCCTCGCGGAGGACGCCAGCCGGGCGGTGGTGCATCACAATCTCGGCGTCTGCTGGGGGCGGCTCGGCCATGACCAGATCGCCGCCGAATGCTATCTGACCGCCCTCCGGCTGGATCCCGGATACGCCCACGCCCTGGAGGAGCTGGGCGATCTCTACGGCCGTTACGGCGATCTCGCCCAGGCTCAGGGCTATCTGGCGCGGGCGGGCACCCCGCGCGCCGTCGAGATCAGGACGCGCCATGCGCAGAAGACGCAGCGCCTCTGAGGCCGTTCAGAGGCTGGCGGCGAAATCCCGGAAGGCCTTCACGAAGGCCTCCGGCTCCTCCAGATGGGGCGCATGGCCCGAAGCCTCGAAGCGCGCCGGACGGGCGTCGGGCGCCGTCTCGACCAGCCATTCCGAGGTCTCCGGCGCGTAAAGCCTGCTGCGGGCGCCATAGGCCACCAGCCAGGGCAGAGAGATCCGGGGAACGAGAGGACGCATGTCCATGGCGAGCATCTCCTCCCAATAGGGCAGGATCGCCCGAGGATCGTTCGAGAAGACCTGACGGAGGGCTTCTTCGGGGCTCATGTCGGGCCCGCCCTCGCGCCCGGCGAAGGTGACGCGGGCGACCTTCCGTCCGGCGACGGGCCAGTCGTCGCGCATCTCCTCCAGCCCCCGGCGCAGACGCTCCGGCGTCTGGTCGCGCAGGCCCAGAGCCCAGTCCGGCCCGAGCTTCGGCCCCATGTCGATGGTGACCAGCCCCGCCAGATCTCCCGGACCCCGCCGCTCCAGAAGACGCCAGGCCGCCGCCGCCCCCATCGACCAGCCGACGAGAATCGCGCCCGGCCCCGCCGCCTCGATCTCGCGGGCGGCGAGATCGGCGCAGGCGTCGAGCGTGGCGGGCTGCGCGCGTCCTGCGCCATGGCCCGGCAGATCCGGCGCGCGACAGGCGAAGTCCGGCCCCAGCCGGGCGATCAGCCGATCAAAACTCGCGCCGCTCATCGTCCAGCCGTGGAGCAGCACCACAGGCCGCGCGCCGCTCCGCGCGGCCCGGGAAGAGGCGGCGTCGCCCGATGCGGGATTGGTCATGCGGCCTCCTCCCGCCTTCAGTAGATCCAGATCTCGACGCGGCGATTGCGGCCCTGGCCGGCGGCGTCCACGCCCGTGCGCCCCGCCTTCCAGTCGCAGGCCACCGGGGCGATCTCGCCCCAGCCGACGACGAGGTCCGTCTTGACTCCCGCCGCCGCCAGACGCGCCGCCACCGCCCGCGCCCGGTCGCGGGCGAGCCAGCGGTTGTCCGCATGCACGCCGAGGCTGTCGGTGAAACCCAGAGCCGCCAGCCTGCGGCGGGGCTGCTCCTGCTTGAGGGCCTTCCAGTAGGCCGCCAGGCGCTCGACGTCCCTTGCGGCGTTCTCGTCCAGCTCGGCGCCGCCGAAGGTGAAGCGGAAGGTCACGCTGAGCCGCCGCGCTTCCGGATCGGCGGCGAAACGGGCGAAGTCCTGCATGTCGGCGAGGCCCACGTCCTCCTTGTCGGCGAGCAGCAGGCTGCGCCGGATGGCCTCGTCGCCATAGCCGCGCGGACTGGCGACCACCTCCAGATCGGTCAGCTCCGCCGCCGCCAGAGCCGGACGCGCGGCCTCCGAAAGCGCGAAGGCGACGAAGTCCTGCGCGGTCTGCGAGGCTCCGGCGGATCTCCGCAGCAAAGTCAGCCGCCGCGCGAGCGGATATTCTCCGGTCTTCAGCGCGAAGGGCTCGGGCGCGGAGACGAGTCCGCAATCCTGCGCCAGAGCCAGAGGCCTGGCCGCCCCCGGAGGCCCGCCCAGAAAGCCCAGCGCCAGAGGATCCCCCGCCGCCGCCGCCGCGAGATCGGCGTTGGAGGCGAAGCTCTCGGCGCTGCGGGCGAAGGCGCGCCCCTCCATGACGACCGACTTGAAGAGATCGGCCGAGCCCGAATCCGCCTCCCGGACGAGCAGGCGCACCGGACCCTTGAAGGCCGGATCTATCCGGCTCCAATCAGTGGTCCGGCCCGAGAAGAGGTCGCGCAGCTGCGCCAGAGACAGGGCCTTGGCCGGATTGTCGGGATGGACCACCACCGTCACGGCGTCCAGCGCGACCACATGCGCCGAAAGCCCGCTCCCTCCGGCGGCCTCCTGATCGGCGGAGCGCACCGGGCGCGAGGCCATGCCGAGATCCGCCGTTCCCGCCCGCAGCGCCCGGAAGGGCGAGCCATGGGCCGAGATCCCGATCTCGACCTCCTCGTCCTCCGGCGAGAGCGCGGAGAGGATCAGATCCTCGGGCGCGGCGCCCTGACGCTTCAGAACCTCGACGTAGCCGGAGGCTTCGAGGAAGGCGCGTCCGAGTTCGGGCAGCAGCCGCGCGCCCATGGCGTTGGATCCGGCGAAGCGCAGGAGCATGCGGGGCGTCTCCTCCTGCGCGGCCTCCCGGGGCTGGGCCGCCGCGGCGGGGGCGAGGAGGGCGCAGGTCAGCGCGATCATCGTGGTCTTCCGCATGAAACTTCCCATGATTGGCGCTGGATCCTCACCCCTGACCGCAAGCCCGGACCTCGCAGGGGGGCCGTTATCTCCCGGGGCCGAAATCGACGAAATCCGCCCGCATCAGCCGCCGCTCCCGAGGCGCCTGCGGGTCGCAGGCCGCCGCGCCGAGCGCCTGACGCTCGATCCGGCTGGCGCCATAGGCGTTGACGTGCAACGTGAAATGCACCCGTTCCGCGCCCCCGGCCAGAGCCCGGCAGGCGGCCTCCCGGGCCGCGCCCTCCAGCGAGACCTCGACGCGGGGCTCGATGCGCCCCCGCGCCCGCAGCCCTCGCCGCACGGGATTGCGCGCCGCCTCCAGCACATAGACCTCGGCGTGATGCCCCTCGGCGCCGCCCGCGTCCGAGAGCACCAGCCGCCCGTAGCCTTCCTTCGTCTCCGGCGCCTGCTCTTCGAGGTTGGGGCGCCGGGAGGTGACGTTGGCGGTCAGACGCCCGATCCGCTCGCCGGGGAAGGGGCCGGGCGCCTCCGCCAGCAACAGGTCGAGATCGGCCTCCCCCGCCCAGATCAGGGCGATCTGGAGGGTGCCGTCATAATCGGGAAATTCGATGAGTTCGGCCCTGGGGCGTCCTTCGGCGTCGCTCCAGTTGAGCAGCGTCAGGCGCCCGAGCAGCGGCAGGGTGGCCTGAGCCTGGCCCAGATCGTCGAAGGCGGCGGAGAAGACGTAATCCCCGATGGAGAAATCCGCGACCTCGCCGCCCTTGCGGCAGGCGGAGGAGATGCGCACGTCGGCGGCGCCCGGACGGGTGCGCCGCAGCTCGAAACGCTCGACGCAATCGAGAGCCTGCGACGGATCCTCCGCCGTCCCGACCTCCGTCCCGAGCTCTTCCTGGGCGCGGCCGGGCGAGGGCGCGGTCAGGACTGCGAGCGCGCCGATGAGCATCATGCGCCGGACGACTCCCATGCGGTCTCCTCCCTTGCCTGCGGCGTTCGGCGGCCCGCGCGGCGGCGAATCCGCGCGCCGTCGCGCCACGGCGCCGCACTGCGTAAAGCTATCATTAAGGATAAGCGCGTGCCATAGGGCGAAAGGCGTGAAAACGCGCGAAATGCAGATTCGGGAGGGTTCGCGCGCCCGCCCTCCGGAGGATGCGGCGAGGCCTTCCGCCCGCTCCGGAACGCGCCTATCAAGAGCGCGGCCCGAAGGGAGGCGCGGATGTTGTCGATGAAGGGGAAATACGGCCTGAAGGCGCTCTGCCATCTGGCGGGGCTCGGGCCCGACGAGGTGGCGCGCTCGCAGGAGATCGCCGCGGAGATCGGCATGTCCAAGAAATTCCTCGATGCGATCCTCGGCGAATTGCGCGAGGCCGGGCTCGTGGTCGCGCGCAAGGGCCGCAGCGGCGGCTATCGCCTCGCCGCCCCCGCCGAGGAGATCACCGCCGAAAGCGCCATCCGCGCCCTGGACGGGCCGCTCGCGCCGATCCGCTGCGTCAGCCTCAATTTCTATCAGCGCTGCGAGGATTGTCCCGACGAAGCCGCCTGCGTGGTGCGGCCCACCATGCTGGAGCTGCGCAAGGCCATGCTCGACGTCCTCTCCCGGATCTCCATCGCGCGGATGCGGGCCATGCCGGACCTCCCCGGAGAAGAGGAGGAGAAGGCGACGCCGCCCGCGCGCCGCCCCCTCCGCAAGCCGCCTCCGGAGGCCTGATCAGATCGTGAAGGCCCTCCGCGCGGCCAGAGCCCGCCGCTCGGCCTCGCGCCGCAGCCGCTCCAGCCGCAGGAGGCTGCGGGCCGCGACGACGCCCGTCGCCGCATTGGAGGCGAGCCCCGACTGAAAGCCGCTGAAATTCGCGCGGAAGGCTCCGGCGAGCGCCAGCAGATTCGCCGCCGTGATCAGGCCTCCGTCGGCGGCGACCGTCGCGCGGCGCCGATGGGCGGCCTCGCGGGCGGCGCGCGCGCCCTCCAGCCCCGAGAGCAGGAGCGCGTCGGCGGCCTCGCGCGCGGAGGGCTCGGCGGTCGAGAAGCTGACGTGGCTCACGGCCAGGGCTGCGGCGGAGGCGGGGTCCGCGCCGTCGCCGATCCAGAGCGCCTTGCGCTCCAGGCCCCGGATGAACCGCGCCTTCTCCTGCGGCGAGAGCCCCCCGAAGGCGTGGTCCGCCCCGAGCGCCGCGCCCAGAGCCTCGGCGGCGGCCTTGTCGCCCTGCGCCAGATAGAGCACCCGCAGCGCCCGCCCCGGCGAGCGCCGCAGCCTCTCCAGAGCCTCGCGCGCCGGACGCGCCGCGCCCTCGCGGAAGGCGATCCGCCCGACCGCCTCGCCGTCGCGCAGCACCCAGACCGGAGGACGCGGAGCCGCCTCTCCCGCCGCCTCCCGCCGCCCGAGCGGGCTCGTCGCGGGCTCGAAGCCAGTCTCGAGCAGATAGGCTTCGGAGGCGATTTCGATCCGCCGTCCCGCCTGATCGACATACCAGGCCGCCCCCGCCCGACGCCGGATCGGGCCGCGCGGCTCGACGGCCCGGCGCTCCTTCGCCGTGAAGAGCCCGGCTTCGAGGACCGCCGCCGCCCAGGCGAGGACCTCGCGCTCCCGGACGCCCAGGGCCGCCGCTTCGGCGATCTCCAGAGGGCGTTCGATCAGGGGCGCGCTCTCGTCGAGCACCACCACGTCGGCTTCGGAGAGCCTTTCCAGCGCCTCGGGCCGCCGGAAGAGCGCCCCCCCGCGCAGAGCCTCGACATAGGCGCCTTGCGCCGCGAGCTGGGCGCTCAGGCGCGGAGCCGTCGCGTAATCGGGCCGGAGGATCCCCTGGGAACGCCGCAGAACCCCCGTCGCCAGGAGGTTGCCCCAGGCCAGAGCCAGAGCCGGACGCGCGTTGCGGTCCGCGACTCGCTCCGCCGCCGCGAGGGAGGGCAGATGCGCGAAGGGCCCATGCGGCAGGAAGGACGCCGCCACCGCCGCCCGCGACTCCGCCGCGGGGCGCTCGACGCGCAGGAAGGCTTCGCCGTCGAGGATGGTCTCTCCCGCGCGCAGGAGGTCGCCCGCCTGCCGGTCTCCGGGAGGGCCCTGGGTCCCTTCCGCCGCGACGACGGCCGCAAGCCCGCGCTCGATCCGCCCGTCCGCCGCGACCCGGTCGCCGCGCCGCAGAACCACGAGATCCCCCGGCGCCAGACGTCCGGCGGAGACCTCCACCTCCTCGCCGGTCTCCAGAACCAGCCAGGCCCGCCCCGGCGGCCGTCGCCAGGGAGCCAGAAGCGCGCGCTGACTGCGGATGGCCGCGCGCCTCGCCAGCCAGGGCCAGAACTGCGTCAGGGCGGCGAGCAGGGTCGAGGTCAGAGGCGAGCGCGTCGCCAGAAAGAAGAGCAGCCCCGTCGCATGGAGCGCCCGCAGCCCCACCCTGCCCCGCCGCAGATCGCGGACCGCCGCCAGGAGGTTCGGCGCGCCGAACAGCGCCGCGCCCGCCACCGCGACCGGCAGCAGCGCGGGCGCGACGGTCGTTCCCGCGAGGCTGACGCCCAGCAGCCCCGCCGCGACCGCCAGCCGCCTGCTTGAGGGCGGGTCTGCGGGCCCCTCCAGCAGACGCGGCCAGGCTCTTTCGAGATCCGCCGCCAGACGCGCCGCGCTGCGGTCCCTGGAGGCCAGCCGGAGGACCATCTCCGCCGTGACCGGATCGCGGCGGAAGGCCAGCGCCTCGGGCGAGGCCGCAAGCTCCTCCTCCAGCCGGAAGCGCAGATCCGCCCGCCGCCGCAAGAGCGGATGTCCGATCCGCAGGAGGTCCGGCCCATCGAGGCGCAGCCGGAAGCTGGTCAGCTCGCGCCCGAAACGCCGCGCCCGGATCGGCCCCGGCGCCCCGAGAAACAGGGCCTCCGCCGAAACGCCGCCTTCCGGAGGCTCCGCGCGCAGGGCCTGGCCGAGCCGGCGCCAGAATCCCGCGAGATCGCCTTGCGCCTCATGACGCAGACGGCTCAGACCCCGGCTGCGGTCGATCTCGACCGCCCGGACCTCCTCCAGCGCGAAGACGCGCCGCAGGAAGGCGCGCAGATCCGCTTCTTCGCCCGCGCGCAAGAAAGGCGCCTCGTGAATCACGAGGCTGGAGGCGCCCAGAACAAGGCGCGGAGCAATCTGGCTCATCTCGTCCCCTCAGGCTCTGGAGGCGGGAGAGACGGAGGCCGCCCCCTCCTCCTCCGGGAGGATCAGCCGCGCGCCGAGCAGCACCCCCTCGACCAGCGCGCGCAGCTCCGCCTTGCGCTGGCTGGTGAAGGCCGCCTTCGCCCAGAGCGGCGCCGCCGCGAGCAGCTCGGCCTGTCCTTCGCCGAAACGGACCTCGATCTCCACCGGCTTGATGAAGACATGAAGGCGGGAATCGTCGTTGTCCTCCCAGCCGTATTCGAGATCGGTCTCGTGGGTTTCGGCGGCCTCCTCGATGGCCGTCTCCAGAGCCTCCCGGCTTTCCTCCGTCAGGGGGGCGTCGAGGTCGAAGGCGTAGATCTTCTGTTTCTTCATGCGGTGGCGGCCTCCATGGTCCGCGTCGGGAGGGGGGCGGCCCGGCCTTCGGGCCGCCAGAGCAGGAGAAGCTGCGTCCATTCGAAACGCAGGAGCTTCGCGATCCACCCCAGCCCGAGGCGGTCGCAGAGCCGCGCCAGCAACGAGCCCGCGATCTTGCGCGCCAGCTTGCGCAGCCATCCGGCGGCCTTCGAGCGCAGGGCGCGCGTCGAGAAATTCGAGGCCGCGATGAGCCCCAGCGCCACCACCCCCACCATCACCCCCAGCAGGATGGCCGCGCCGTCGCCCTCGGCCATGCCGAAGGAGATCGCGAAGGTCGAGAGCGATTGCAGCGGATCGAAGCCGATCAGCGGAAAGGCCACGGTCGCGGTCAGGACGAAGAGGAAGGCCCCGAGAATCCGCCGCGAGACGGGATGGTTCAGCCATTTCAGACGCGGACGCGCGAATTTCTCCGCCGCCTCGACGACCGGAAGCGCCGCATGGATCGCCACCGCGAGCGAATGACGCGGGATCTCGCGGTCGAGCAGCGTCCTCGGGAGGGCGGGTCCGCGTCGTCCGACGGCCATCTGTCCGGCCATCAGCGCGGCGGAGACCTCGATCATGGCGGGCTTCGAAGGCGCGGCCTCCAGGCTGGGCAGCGTGGCGAAGAGCAGATTCGCGTCGAATCGCTCCTCTCCGAGGGCGCGCATGATGGTTTCGAGGGTGAAGACTTCGGTCCCGGGGTTTTGCGTCAATATGCCCCGCAGCAGGTCGGAGGGGCGGGACAGCCGGATCCCGCAGGACGCGGCCTCGGGATTCGCGCCCCAGGGAGTGGCGCCGGAGGCCTTCGCATTCCGTGATTCCGCTTTCAAGAAATCATCATGAGCAAATGCGGAATTCTTCGCGGAAGAGGCGGTCCTTTTCGTGAAATCTTCTTTGCTTTTCGACCTGAGGTCTTTGGTCTTCTGCGTTTTTCTCATGAGTTCGCCGTCTTCTCTTGCGCTCCGGAGAGAGACGGCCCGCGCGACGGCTTCGGTCCGCCTTGATTTCGCACGGCTTCGCCTGGCGACCTCCGCCGCGTCGCTTCCTCCCGAGGCTTCGGGCGCGACCCGCCGCAGGGGAGCGGTCGTTGCGGCTTTCGTCTTATGAGCGATGGTCATATGGCGCATCCCCGGTTCGGGCGACGTCGGCCTGGAAGGGCGACGCCTTTCCATTTTTACTCATCAGGTAAATTTTCTTCAGGCGCGGCCGCCCTCCAGGACTCGGCTGACAAGGGCTTCCGACGCAGAAGTCTGGCGGTCTCCAATTGACGATCCTCTTTCCTGCATGATGTCATAATGTTGACAAATAAACGAAAGATCGGATATTCGCTCGCATCGGGCCTTATTTGTCGATAGACCTGCTAGACGATAATCAGGCCCGACCTCCCTTGTCAAACGCTCCCCGGCGATCAGACAGATAGGGCCGAATTTTCACCTTATGCGGAATCTGGAAAACGATATGACAGAAACCTCGGGCTCTCCGGCGGATCAGGGGACGCAGGGGCGGGCGACCTTGCAGAAGAATTGCCTGCCCTATCCTGAAGTCGTGGCGCAGTCGGTGGCGGTCATCGCCCCCTCGACGGTGCCCGCCGCCATCATCGGGCTGATCTTCGCCACGGCCGGAAACGGCACCTGGCTGAGCTTCCTGCTGGGCATGGCGGGCATGATGCTGATCGGCGGCTGCATCAACCAGTTCGCGCGCCGCTCGGCTTCTCCGGGCTCGCTCTACACCTACATCGTGCAGGGGCTCGGGCCGACGCCGGGCATCCTCGGGGGCTGGGCGCTGATGCTCGGCTACATCCTGACCGGCATGTCCACGCTCTGCGGCTTCGCGATCATCGCGGATCTGCTGCTGAAGCAATGGACCGGCTTCAGCCTCGGGACCGTGGAGTGGTTCGTCGTCGGCGCGGGGCTCACGGGCTACATCGCCAGCCGCAACGTGCGCATGTCGGCCAAGACCATGCTCTTTCTGGAGGCCGTGGCGCTGCTCTCGGTGGTGACGCTCGGCGTGCTGATCTGGTCCTACAAGGGCTTCGCCCTCGACCCGGCGCAGCTGAAGCTCGAAGGCGCCAGCATGAGCGGCGTGCTGCTGGGCGTGGTGCTGGTGGTCTTCGGCTTCTCGGGATTCGAGAGCTCGACCTCGCTCGGCGACGAGGCGAAGGATCCCCTGCGCAGCATCCCCCGTTCGGTGACGCAGAGCGTGGTGGTTTCGGGGCTGTTCTTCATCTTCTCGGCCTATGTGGTGGTCTTCGGCTTCTCGGGCGAAGCCGCCGATCTGGGCCGCACCGAAGCGCCCCTGCATCACCTCTCGCAGCGCTACGGGCTGGACTGGCTCGGGACCGTCATCAACGTCGGCATCCTCATGAGCTTCTTCGCCTGCACTCTGGCGGCGATCAACTCGACGGCGCGGATCCTCTATTCGATGTCGAATCACGGGCTCTTCTTCCAGGCCCTCGGCGAGGCTCACGCGCGCAACCGCACGCCTCATGTGGCGGTGTTCTTCTCGGCGCTGCTGACGCTGGCGCTGCCGGTGGGGGCGCATCTGCTCGGGGTGAGCGCCTTCGACGCCCAGGGGCATTTCGGCACGGTGGCGAGCTTCGGCTTCATCGTCGTCTACATCCTGATCGCGGTGGCGGCGCCGCTCTATCTGCGCCGGATCGGCCAGCTCACGACGGGGGCCCTGCTCTGCTCGGGCGGCGGCCTGCTGTTCATGGCCTTCCCGATCCTCGGCGTGATCGGCGACGTCTTTCCGCTTTCGGGCAACGTCAACGCGCTGCTGCTCGGCGTCTTCGCGCTCTACATGCTGGCGGGCTTCGGCTGGCTCCGGCTGGAGCGCAGCCGCCGTCCGCAGATGATCGACCAGGTTCAGGGCGCCATCGAACAGGTGCGCCTCAGCTTCTCCGCCGCGGGCAAGCCGCAGTGAGCGGCCCGGATTCCAGCCTTTCCTCCAGACAAGGACAGATCTCATGACCACCACGGACGCCACCGGAACCAATCCTCTGGCCGCTCTGGGCGAGGCGCTCGAAAGCGCCGCCGAGACCCTCGGCTCCGCCGGAGCCAGCGCCTCCGCCAACGCCACGGCCTCGGCCAAGGCCGCCGCGCAGAAGGTGCGCTCGACCGCCAGCGCGGGCGCCTACAACGCCGCCTATGGAGTCTCCTACGGGCTCGTCTTCGGCGCGGTCTTCCTCAAGGAGCTGCTGCCGAAGGACAACGCCATCCGCCGGGGATTCGAGGAGGGCGCCGAAGCCGCCTTCGACGCGGCGGCCTCGCGCCGCGCCGAGCATGAGTCCCTCGAAGCCGCCGCCGTCGAGGCGGTCGAGGAGGAGGCCAGGCCGGTCCGCAAGCCCCGCGCGACCAAGCGGACCGTCCGCTCCGCCGAAACGCCCGCCGCCGAAGCCTGACGAACCTCGCGGACCGGAGGACGCCGCCTCTCGCGCGGCGTCTTCTTCCTCCCGCGCGTCGCTCCAGAAGAAAGGGCGCAAAGATGCCGCATCCGCAGACCCCCGCCGCTCCTCCCGCGCAGCCGGAGCCCGCTTATGAAATCGTCCTGAGGCGCGGCCCCGCTCCGGGGACGGTCCTGCGCGGCGGACTCCGCGCCCTGAACGCCCTCGCCGGAGCCGCCTCCTCGGTTCTGGGCGGGCTTTACGCCCAGGGCGCCCGCGCCGTCTCCGACCGCAAGGAGCGGCTCGAAGACGAATTCGCCGCCCGCTCGGCCCGCAGCCGCCCCGAAGCCGAAGATTCCGACGGCTGATCCCCACCCCGCCCGCCGCCCTTCCGCTCCGCCCAAGGATTCCGACGCGCCATGGCCATAGCTCTCGACGAAGACCTGCAGTCCTCCGCTCCGCGCCCCGCCGCGCGCAAGGCTCCGCCCCGGCGCAAGACGGCCGCCGCGACTCGCGCCGCCGCGCGGCTCCCCGCCGTGGAGACGAGCTTCCCCGGGCCCGCGACCCTGCGTCTGACGGGCCCCGAATTCCTCTCCGACGCGCGCGGGCCTCTGGCGCGGAGCTTCCTGGAGCGCGTCTTCTCTCTGGAGGAGGTGCTTGAAGTCGCCATCCTGGAGCGCAGGCGTCAGGCGGAGATCCTCTTCGCCTCGCCTCTGGCGCCCGGAGACGCGCGGCTCAAGGCGCTGGGCGAGATCCTGACCGCCGGTCCCGCCTTCGCGGCGCTGGTCAAGGCCCCCTCGGGCGAAGGCCCCCGGCATGGCGGCGAGATCCGCTATCGCCGCTACGGGCGCCGGATCTCGACCTGGATTCCGCGTCACCGGATCGAAGGCCGGATCCGGCTCTACAATCCCGCTCTGGTGCGCCGCCGCGACCTCGGCCGCACCATCGAGCGCGAATTCATGAACACCTTCGGAATCGAGCGCTACAAGACCAACGAGATCACCGGCACGGTGCTCGTCCATTACGATCCGCGCCAGATCCGCGTCGGGCAGATCGTGGAGATTCTCGACGGCGCCCTGGCCGCCGCCGCCGAAGCCCCCATCTCGCCCGTCGATCTGGACATGCCGGTCAACGCGCTGTCGGTGGGTCTGGCGGTGGCCAGCCGCTTCGCCTTCCCGGCTCTGGCGCCGGTCAGCGCGGCGGTGTTCTTCCTCTCGGTGATCCCGAGCTTCAGGAACGCCTACGAGGTGCTCTTCAAGGAGAAGCGCCTCGGGGTGGACGTCCTCGACGCCATCGTGGTCATGGCCTGCCTCGCGACCAATCAGGTTCTGGCGGGCACGGTGCTCGGCCTGACGCTCAGCATCTCGCGCAAGCTGGTCCAGAAGACCGAAGACGATTCCCGCAAGATGCTGCTCAACGTCTTCGGCAAGCAGCCGCGCTTCGTCTGGCGGGTGGTGGAGGGCGTCGAGATCGAGACTCCGCTCGAACAGGTGAAGCTCGGCGACGTGATCGCCATCCACACCGGCGAGGCCGTCCCCGTGGACGGAACCGTGGTCGAGGGCATGGCCATGGTGGATCAGCATACGCTGACCGGCGAATCCGCCCCCGTCGAGAAGATCGCGGGAGATCCGGTCCTCGCCTCCACGACCCTGATCGCGGGGAAGGTGCTGGTCTCGGTGACCAGCGCGGGCGGCGAAACCACCTCGGCCAAGCTGGCGCGGATCCTCGAGGACACCGCCGGATACAAGCTCGCCTCGCAATCCTGGGGCGAGAAGATGGCCGACAAGGCCGTGGCGCCGACTCTGGCGCTCGGGGCTCTGGGGCTGCTCTCGGGGGGCGTGAACAGCGCGACGGCCATCGTCAATTGCGACCTCGGGACGGGAATCCGCGTGGCGGCGCCCATCGGGCTGCTGACCTCGCTGACCCTCAGCGCCGAGCTGGGCATCCTCGTCAAGGACGGCCGCGCCCTGGAGATCCTGCGCGAGGTGGACACCTTCCTCTTCGACAAGACCGGCACCCTCACCCGCGAACGCCCGGAGGTCGGGCGCATCCTGACCTATGGCGGCCTTGAGGAGGCGCAGATCCTGCGGTGGGCGGCGGCGGCGGAGAAGCGCTTCAGCCATCCCATCGCCAGGGCGATCCTCGACAGGGCCAAAGCCGAGAATCTGGAGATCCCGGAGATCGAGGATTCTAAATACGACGTCGGCTATGGCGTCACGGTGGAGGTGGAGGGCCGCAAGGTCCGGGTGGGCAGCGCGCGCTTCATGCGTCATGAGGGCGTGACTCTGCCCGAGGAGATCGAGGGCGAGATCAAGGCCGCTCATGACGCGGGGGATTCCTTCGTCTTCGTGGGCGTCGACGGGGCTCTGGGCGGGGCTCTGGAGCTGCGCGCGGCGGAGCGTCCCGAGGCGGCGGCGGTGATCGCGGGCCTGCGGGCGCGCGGCGCGAAGCATCTGGCGATCATCTCGGGCGACCACGAACAGCCCACGCGGCGTCTGGCCGAGCGTCTGGGCATGGACCGCCATTTCTCGGAGGTCCTGCCCCAGGACAAGGCGAAATACGTCGAGATGCTCCAGAAGGAGGGCCGCAAGGTCTGCTTCATCGGCGACGGCGTGAACGACTCCATCGCGCTGAAGAAGGCCAACGTCTCGATTTCGCTGCGCGGGGCCTCCAGCGTGGCCACCGACACCGCCCAGGTCGTGCTGATGGAGGACAATCTCGTCAAGCTCCTCCAGCTGCATGACGTCTCGCGGGGGCTTCAGCGCAACCTCAAACGCAGCTGGGGCCTGATTCTCGCGCCGAACGTGGTCTGCGTGGCGGGGGCCTTCTTCGGAGTCTTCGGCGTCATGCACTCGATGATCTTCAACCAGTTCGGCGGCATGCTGGCGCTGGGCAACGGCCTGACGCCTCTGCGTCAGGTCTCGAAGATCCGCAAGGCCAGGGCGCTGGGCCTGCCCCCGCCCCGGCTCTGAGGCCGAAGGGGCTCCAGAGCGGCGAAGCATCCCGGGGGCCGGCCTGCGAGGCCGGTCCCTCCCCCCTGCGTCGGCGCGCGCGCAGAGCCCCGCCATAAGCTCAGCCTATCGCAGTCTTTGGAAAATGCAATTAGGCGTTATGGGAGGTCTCTGGTACCGATGGCCTTACGAAGCTTCGGGCGGGGGAGGAGGATCCTCCCCGGCGACCCGAGTCACGCAAGCCTCTGGAGGGAAACATGGGCGCTGACGACGCGAAGACCGCCGGCAAATGTCCGGTGATGCATGGCGGCAATACGGAGATCGGCAAGTCGGTGATGGATTGGTGGCCCAACGCCCTCAATCTCGACATCCTGAGCCAGCATGACCGCAAGACCAATCCGCTGGACGAAGGCTTCAGCTATCGCGAGGCGGTCAGGAGCCTCGACTTCGAGGCGCTCAAGGCCGATCTGCGCGCCCTGATGACCGACAGTCAGGAGTGGTGGCCCGCCGACTGGGGCAGCTACGTCGGCATGATGGCCCGCGTGAGCTGGCATGCGGCGGGCTCCTACCGCACGAGCGACGGCCGCGGCGGCGTCAACACGGGCAATCAGCGCTTCGCGCCGCTGAACTCCTGGCCGGACAACGTCAACACCGACAAGGGCCGCCGTCTGCTCTGGCCGATCAAGAAGAAATACGGCGACAAGATCTCCTGGGCCGACCTGATCGCTCTGGCCGGAACCGTCGCCTATCAGGTCGCGGGCCTGAAGACCTACGGCTTCGCCTTCGGCCGCGAAGACATCTGGCATCCCGAGAAGGACACCTACTGGGGCGCCGAAAAGGAATGGCTCGCCCCCTCCGACGGCCGCTATGGCGACGTCAGCAAGCCCGAGACGCTGGAGAATCCTCTGGCGGCGGTTCAGATGGGCCTGATCTACGTCAATCCCGAGGGCGTCAACGGCAAGTCCGACCCTCAGGCGACCGCCCGGCAGATGCGCGAGACCTTCGCCCGCATGGGCATGGACGACGAGGAGACCGTGGCGCTCACCGCGGGCGGCCACACCCTCGGCAAGAGCCACGGCAACGGCAGCGCCTCCAACCTGAGCCCCGATCCCGAGACCGCCGGCCCCGAATACCAGGGCCTCGGCTGGATGAACACCAAGGGCCGCGGCGTGGGTCGCGACACCGTGGTGTCGGGCATCGAGGGCGCCTGGACCACCGAGCCCACCAAATGGGACGGCGGCTTCTTCAAGATGCTCTTCGGCCATGAATGGACCCTGACGCGCAGCCCCGCCGGAGCCACGCAATGGGCGCCGATCTCCATCGCCGAAGCCGACAAGCCGGTGGACGTGGAGGATCCTTCGATCCGCCTGAACCCGCTGATGACCGACGCCGACATGGCGCTGAAGGTGGATCCGATCTATCGCGAGATCTCGCTGCGGTTCATGAACGACTTCGACCTCTTCTCGAAGGCCTTCGCCCGCGCCTGGTTCAAGCTGACGCATCGCGACATGGGTCCGCGCTCGCGCTACCTCGGCCCGGACGCCCCGACCGAGGATCTGGTCTGGCAGGATCCGATTCCGGCCGGCCCGACCGGCTATGACGTGGCGGCCCTCAAGGCGAAGATCGCCGCGAGCGGCCTTTCCGACGCCGATCTGATCGCCACGGCCTGGGACAGCGCCCGCACCTATCGCGGTTCGGACATGCGCGGCGGCGCCAACGGCGCGCGGATCCGCCTCGCTCCCCAGAAGGACTGGGCGGGCAACGAGCCGGAGCGTCTGGCGCGGGTCCTCGCGGTTCTGGAGCCAATCGCTCGGGCGAGCGGCGCGAGCCTGGCGGACGTGCTCGTTCTGGGCGGCGGCCTCGGCGTGGAGCGCGCGGCGAAGGCGGCGGGCTTCGACGTGACGGTCCCCTTCTCCCCCGGTCGCGGCGACGCCTCGGCGGAGCAGACCGACGTGGAGTCCTTCGCGGTTCTGGAGCCGGTTCATGACGGCTACCGCAACTGGGTGAAGCAGGATTACGTCGTCTCCGCCGAGGAGCTGATGCTCGACCGCACGCAGCTCATGGGCCTGACCGCTCCCGAGATGACGGCGCTGGTCGGCGGCATGCGCGTTCTGGGCGTGAATCACGGCGGGACGAAGCATGGCGTCTTCACGGACCGCGTCGGGGCCCTGACTCCGGACTTCTTCGTCAACCTGACCGACATGGCGAACAGGTGGGTTCCGGTGGAGAACGGGCTCTACGAGATCCGCGACCGCAAGACGGGCGCGGTGAAGTGGACCGCCACCCGGGTGGATCTGGTCTTCGGCTCGAACTCGATCCTGCGGGCCTACGCCGAGGTCTACGCCCAGGACGACCACAAGGAGAAGTTCGTCCGCGACTTCGTGGCCGCCTGGACCAAGGTCATGAACGCCGACCGCTTCGACCTGCGCGCCTGACGCCACAGACGCCTCTCCGCTCCGGCGGGGAGGCGCCCTTCGCGCTCATCAGACGCCGGAGCCCCGCGCGGGGCTCCGGCGTCTTCCGCTTTCAGCCTTCAGGCGGCTTCGCCCTCCTCCCGCTCCGGCTCGACTTCATCCCCTTCCTCCGGCTCCGTCCCCGCATAGGCGGGCTTGTTCATGGCCTTCTCGATCAGCGCCAGCAGTCTTTTGCGCCGATCCTCCATGAAGGCGTCGAAATCATCCGCGCGCAGGAGGCCCGGCGCGACGAGGTGAGAGGCCAGATAGCCGTCCAGATTGGCGGCTCTGATCGGCGGAGTCTCGGCGTCTCCCTGTTCGAGCTTCGCCAGATAGGCCGAAGGCGCGGCTCCGCCGATGCTGCGATTGGTCCGGAAGGACAGCGGCGTCTTGTTGATGATCGAGTCATAGATCTTGGCGTCGATCTTCCGGGCCTTGCACCAGTCCTGCGGGAAGATGTGGTGGATGTCGACGTTCTCTCCGAAGAAGACGGTGTGGTCGAAGCGCTGGCCGGAGCGGAAATCCTGCGCGCCCTCCTTCATCAGCAGCGCGTTCACCCCCTTGTAGGCGGCGGAGAGCCGCATGCGCATGGTCTTCAGGCGGTCGGCCCGGAAGATGGTTTCGCTGACCGCGCCGGGCTCCGGCCCGCCTTTCAGCCAGATCGGCGTCTCGATGAAATCCTGAGCGATCCTCGTCTCGACCGTCGAGCCGTAGAGCTCGCCGAACACGCCGCACCAGTACCATTGCGTCAGCTTGCTGCGGTTGGCTTCATGCTCCCAGGCCTCGCCGACATCCGCCAGGATCGCCGCCAGAGGCACGACCTGAGACTGGTAGGGCAGATCGAAGATCCGGTAGATGTGGAGCATGTGCAGGAATTTCGCCGCCCGGACGAACCCCTGCTCCACCTGGCCCTCATAGCGCCTGTAGGCTTCGAGCGGCAGATCCAGCAGCGCCTGACGATTGCCGGACACCGCAGGCAGCTCCTTGCCCTGCTTGCCCGCCGCTTCTGCGGCGCGCCTCTTCTCGCGGGTGTGGAACAGGGAGACGGCCTGAAGGAAATCCGTGTTGCCGACTCCCGCCAGAATGCCCGACGTGGCTCCCGCCGGACGCAGCATCTCGGCCAGACGCTGCTGACGACCGGGCGTGATCCCGTCGCCCAACCAGTCCTTGCGCAGCTCATGTCCGGATGCGGCGTACATCGCCGTGACCAGTTCGAAGGCGTCGAGCGGCTTGCCTCCGGTGTTCACCTTCTCGAAGACGACGCAGACGGCCTCCTTCGAGGTATGGTGGTCGAGGGCGATCACGGGAACGCGGTAGCTCTTGAAATTCTCGAGCACGTCGTTCTTGAACTGGCGGAAGAGCATCTTCTTTTCCGGATCGTCGCTCCAGTGATCGGTGAAGCCGTCCTGCCAGTTGTCCCAGTCGAAAACCTGGGCGACCGGAAACATCAGGGCCTCGTACTCCCCGGCCGGAGCAGAGAGATCAAGCCCTTTCTCGCGGCCGAAGGCGCCGCGTTCGATCCTGTCCTCGGGCAGGCCCAGAATGGCGGCCTCCCGCTCGACGGTTTCGTCCAGCGCCTTGCGGATGTCGATGTAGAACCACCGCTTGACCTTCTTCCTCTTCGGCGTGATGGTTTCGACCACCTGGCCGCGCAGGGTGACCTGATAGAGCGAGGTCATGCGCTGCTGTCCGTCGAGCAGCAGGGATTGCGGATTCGTCTCCCGAGCCTGAGCCGGCGCCCCCTCGATGGGGCGAGGCTTGAAATTCACCGCGCCGCCCGTGTCCAGGGACATCAGCGCCCCGACCGGAAAGGCGCGCGACACGGAGGCGATCAGACTCTTGATCCGCTCCTCGTCCCAGACCCAGCTTCTCTGGAAGTCGGGCAACTGGATGACGCCGCGACGGCATTCGTCAAGAAGGCGGTGGAGATCGACCGGATTGGTCTGAAATGTCGAGCCAGCCATTGATTTCATTCGGGAAGGCGTGGGGCGCCCGGCAGGAGACGGCGGCTCCCACGCAGACCGCCCGCCCGCGCCGCGCGGAGATGCGCGGCAGGCCTCCTCAGGCCCGGTTTTCAACCGAAAGTCAACCCGTCCCGAAGCTTCATCCCTGAGCTTCGGCGGCTCCGGCCGCCGAAGCGCCGGGCCGCCCCCGCCCGACCGTCTTCAGCGGGCGAGCAGCCGCTCGGCGAGTTCGAAATCCGCCAGGACGTCCACATCCACGGCGCGCTCCCAGGGAGTCGGCCAGGCGCGCACGCCCTCGGGCAGGAAGCTGCGCTCGCGCCGGAGCGTCTCGACCCGCAGCACGTAGCAGGCGCCCGTCAGCGCCGCCAGACTCCCCGAGCCGACGGCCTCCCCGAGCGCCTCGCGGTCGAAGCGCCCCTCGGCGTCGAGGCGGCCGTAATGATTGAGCGGCTTCTCCGCGAGGGTCACCGTCACGGCGGCCTCGGCGCCCTGATCCAGACAGAGCGACAGACAGCCCTCGATGTCCTCGGCGCTGCGCAGCGGCGAGGTCGGCTGGAGCAGCACGAGCCATTCGTAGCTCCGGCCTTCGGCCTCGCAGAAATCGATCGCATGCAGCGCCACGTCCACGCTGGAGGCCGCATCCGTCGCCAGATGCTCCGGACGCAGGAAAGGCGCTTCTCCGCCCGCCGCCCGCACCGCCTCGGCGATGGCGGGGTCGTCGGTGCTGAGGATCGTCCGGTCCAGACGCGGCGAGGCCAGAGCCGCCCGCACCGTATGGGCGATCATCGGAATCCCGCCCAGAGGCCGGATGTTCTTCCCCGGCAGACGCTTGGAGCCGCCCCGCGCCGGAATCAGCGCGAGCACCCCGCCCCGGCCCCGCTGCGCGTTCATGACAGATCCGCCCAGTTCAGGGCCTCGCCCTCGGCGAGGTCGCGGGCGAGCCTGCGGCCGACCACCTCGTCGATCATGGCCGGAGAAATCCCCGTCGCCGGACGCAGCGCCGCGAGATCGGCCTCCGCCACCGCTTCTCCGGCGGCCATGGCCCGCCGCAGACGCAGCCCCCGACGCGCCACGGCGCGCGTGTTCAGCTCGGCGGCCCTCGGCGACTTCACCCCGTCGCCGAGCGCGGCCTCGACGAAGCGCAGCTCCTCGATCAGGCGCTTGAGCTCGCCCGGCTCCAGAGAGGCGGCGTGATCGGGGCCCTCCATGCCGCGGTCGAGGGTGTAATGCTTCTCCAGCACGCACATGCCCAGCGCCCGCGCGGCCAGAGCCGCCGCCACGCCCAGCGAATGGTCGGAATAGCCGACCTGGCGTCCGAAGGCCTGACGGATGGCCGGAATGGCCTTCAGGTTGAGGTCCGCCGCCGCCGCCGGGTAATTGGAGGTGCAATGCAGCACCACCACGCCGGGGCATCCGCCCGCGTCCAGCTCGCGCAGGGCGCGTTCGATCTCGCCGAGCCCCGCCATGCCCGTCGAGAGGATCACGGGCCTGCCCAGCCGCGCGGCCTTGCGCAGGAAGGGAATGTTGTCGATCTCGCCCGAGGGCCATTTCAGCGCCGGAGGATCGAGGCTCGCCACGAAATCGAGGCTTCCGGCGTCGAAGGCGGTGGACATGAAGGCGATGTCCCGATCCCGGCAATGGGCGGCGAGCTTCTCGAACTGGGGAAAGCTCAGCTCCAGGGCCCGGAGCATCTCCATCTGTCCGCCGTCCTGGCCGGTGTTGCGGGCCTGATAGGCGGCCTTGCGCGCTTCGGCGGAGACGATCTCCCGGACCTGGAAGGTCTGGAACTTCACGGCGTCGGCGCCGGCCTCGGCGGCGGCGTCGATGAGCCGGAGCGCGAGGTCCATGTCGCCGTTATGGTTGACGCCCGCTTCCGCGATCACATAGCAGGGCGCGTCTTCGCCGATCTCGCGCGCGCCGAATTTCAGGGAGGTCATGGGTTCGCCCGTGTCGAATTCAGGGAGAG
This sequence comes from Neomegalonema sp., assembly GCF_028688855.1. Classification (GTDB taxonomy): domain Bacteria; phylum Pseudomonadota; class Alphaproteobacteria; order Rhodobacterales; family Rhodobacteraceae; genus Neomegalonema. The sequence continues at coordinate 265,633 of NZ_JAQTXI010000002.1, forward strand.
GGAGAGGCCCCGCCGCAGGGCGGGGCGCGGAGTCTTCAGGCGTCCTCAGCGACGCAGGGTCTTGCGGATGACGTCGACCACCCGCTCGAGCTGCGCCTCGGTGAGCGCCGTGCCCGAAGGCAGGCAGAGGCCCTGCTCGAACAGCCCGTCGCAGACCGATTCATTGTCGCCATGGCCGAAATAGCCGCGCCCCTCGAAGACGGGCTGACGATGCATCGGCTTCCAGAGCGGCCGCGATTCGATCTTCGCCGCCGTCAGGGCGGCCATGAGGTCCGCCGCCGCGACGCCGCCCGTCCGCCGGGGATCGAGCGTCATGGTCGAGAGCCAGCGGTTGGAGCGGCCGAAGGGCGCTTCGGGCATGAAGCTCAGGCCGTCGAGTCCGCCGAGGGCGGCCTCGTAGAAGGCGAAGACCCGGCGGCGCTGCTCCACGCGACGCTCCAGCAGCCGCAGCTGCCCCACGCCCACGCCCGCCAGGATGTTGCTCATCCGGTAATTGTAGCCGTAGACGCTGTGCTGGTAATGGGGGGCCGGATCGCGCGCCTGGGTCGAGAGGAAGCGGGCGCGGGCGATGGCCTCGACGTCGTCGGAGACCAGCGCCCCGCCGCCGGAGGTGGTGATGATCTTGTTGCCGTTGAAGGACACCACGCCGAAGGCGCCGATGGAGCCGCTCCTGCGGCCCTTGTAGTCGGCGCCGAGGGATTCGGCCGCGTCCTCGACCACGGGAACGCCATGGGCGGCGCAGATCTCCAGGATGGGGTCGTAGTCGGCGCTCTGGCCGTAGAGATTGGCGACGATCACCGCCCGGGGCTTGCGGCCCTCGCGGGCGGCGGCGGCGAAGGCGCGCTCAAGGGCGGCCGGAGACATGTTCCAGCTGTCGGGCTCGCTGTCGATGAAGACCGGCTCGGCCCACTGATAGAGCGCCGGAGCCACCGAAGCGATGAAGGTGAAGGAGGAGCAGAAGACCAGATCGCCCGGCTTCACGCCCAGCAGCGCCATGGAGAGATGCAGCGCCGCCGAACCGGAGCTGAGCGCCAGGGCGGCCTTCACGCCGAGAGAAGCGGCGATGTCCTTTTCAAAGCGCTCGACGTTGGGGCCGAGCGGCGCGATCCAGTTGGTGTCGAAGGCGTGGAGCGCGAGCTCCTCCTCCTCGCCGCCGACATGGGGCGGAGAGAGCAGGATGGGTTCGTCGCGCCGGTCGCGCCGGACCACCGAGGCCACGCGGCCCCGGGCGTCGACCACCGCGGCGAGGCGCAGATTGGCCGCGGCCATGGCCTTCTGGGCGGCCTCGGGAGGCTCGGCCGCGCCCACTCTGGCGAGGGCGCCGGGCGGCAGGGCGCTCAGGGGGGTTTCGTCGGAGAAGCCGGCGATCCTCATCCGGCGGACGGCCCGCTCGGTGATCTCGCGCAGGGGCTCGCCGTCCTCGCCGACCAGGATCAGGGCCTCTTCGCCCGAGGCGAGCATGCGGCGCAAGGCTTCCTGGAGAGTCGCAACCGAGGGGATGGTCAAGCCGTCGAACTGGGGCATCTGGAGCACGCCTTTGATGGAACGAGAGAGCAAATTCCGGACGGAGCCGCTTGTAGCACCGTTTTCAGAAAACTGCGTGTCTTCAGATGCCCCCCGCGAGAAATCCGCAGGAGGTCCCCCGATCCGGGACCAGGGCGGCCCGTCGCATGAAGATCCAGCGAAAACCGCGCCTTGAGCCGAGATCCGGCCCGCCGCGCGCCGCGGGGAACGCACGCCACGACCCTTCGCCGCACCCTTTCCTTCCGGATGGGGCTCGCGCGGAGCTGCGGCGGCTGGCGGCTCGGAGGCTGGTCCGGCGCGGCCTCGGGAATCTCCGGAGCGGCGCGCGCGGGGCGTCTCCCCGGCCTTGTCCGGGCGCGGCGCAGGCGACCCGGGCGATTGTCCCGACTTGAAACGACCGGACATCAACCGACTGAAAACAAAAGACGAAGCAGGATCTTGCGGCGTTTTCCGCAGCGCTGCGGATCGTCACAATTCCATTTCCCAAAGAAGCTCCCGCATATATGTTTCCCCGAGATCGGCGTCAGGATTCAGGACAAGGCTCCCGCCTGGAGAACCAGGCGGGCGCGGACGAACGCGGCGTGACTACAAATGAACCCGAAGGAATTTCCTGTTGATGGGGAAAAAGGATTTCAGACGTCGTTTCGACAAGCCTCCGGCATTCCCAGACACGCAGACCGCATCGGACGCCCTCAGACTCAGCATGAAGGACGCCCCCTTCGTGGAGCATCTCCCGGACAGCCTGTCCGGGAGCGGGTTCCGGTCGATCCGCCGGAAGCTGCTCGACGCCTGCGGCCTGCACAACCAGTTCCTCGGCGCCGAAAGATCCATCCTCCTGCTGCCGTTCAGGGAGAGCGGAGCGGCCCCCTTCCTGATCGTGACGCCCGGAGCGCGCCCTCCGCCGCCCCTGATCCAGAGCGCGGCGGGAGGCCTCGTGCAGGGCGGCGATCCGCTTCAGGAGGCCTTTCCCGCGCAGGCGCGCGTCGCGCGGTTCGACTCCAGCATCGGCCTCACCTATGAGCGGGGCGACCGGGACTACACCCGCGCCAACCTCTGGAGCGACCGCCTGAGCCGACGCCTGGAGCAGGATTTCAGCGCCCGCGAATCCGCCTATTTCGAACCCGTCCGCCGCCTGATCCGCTCCAGCGCCGCGCAGAACCTCGCGCTGAACAGCCAGCTGCTCCAGCTGACCCGGGAGACGCGTCAGGGAGAGCCGGTGGTGATCGTCGCCGGAGAACGCGACTGGCGTCCTCTGGCGGACGCGCTCCTCAGAGCGGGGATGGGCGACGCGGGCCTCGCGGTGCTGCTGTGCGGCGCGCATGGGATGGACAATCTGCGGATGGCCTGGTGCGCCTTTCAGGACCGGATCCAGGGCCTCTGGGGAGGCTCGTTCCGGTCCGCCTCCAGCCTGGCCGGGACCGCCGCGCTCCTGAAGCCCGACCCCCTTCCCGAGGACAGTCTGAATCTGGTGGCGGCGGATCTGCGCAATCCGGAGGAAGGGCGCTGGGCGCCTGCGGCTCTGGCCATTCTGGAGGGGCTGACCCTTCAGGACGAACCCTGCGTCCTGGCTCCGCAGGAGCCTCTGAGGCGCCGGTGGCGGCGCTGGTTCTCCCGACGGCGGCGCCCCTTCGAGGGAACGCATGAGGCGGCCTCTCCGTTCATGCCGGTCCGGCCGCCCCGGACGCCCCTGTGGCTGCGGCCCTCTCTGGAGAGGATCTTCGAGGATTTCCGGACGGAGGAGGATGCGGGAGCCTTCCTGCTGGAGGCTTCGCGACGGATGTTCGCGGAATGGCCGCGGGCTCTGGCGGCGGGCGAGGCCGTGGAGGCCTGGTGCGCGCGGGATCTGCGTCGGCGGGTCTATTGCGTCCCGGGCAACGGGCGCCTTCTGGGGATGACGGCGGCCCTCGCCGCCCGACGGGCCGGCGCGACGAGCGTCGAGGTGCAGACCCTTCTGGTCAGCCGGTCTCCGCGCTACGATTCTCCGCTGGCGACGCATGTGGCCTGTCTCGACCGGCATCAGCGGGCGATCTACGTCGAGCACATGGGGCATGATCCGGAGCGGGTCGTGGTGGTGGGCTCGATCCTGGAGGCCGCGCTGATGCAGAAGCGCAGGGCTCGGGCGCGGAAGGACGACGGGGCCCGGGAGGACGGGGCTCCGGAGGGCGCGCCGATCCTGCTCTATCCGACGCAGGGGCTGCATCATCTGGACGCTCTGGCCCTGTCGTTTCTCCATGCCGCGCATCTTGAAGACATGGGCTGGGAGATCGTCGTGACGACCCATCCCTCGATGAGCGCGCAGACCCGGAAGGACATCGAGCGGAAGCTGGGGCGGAAGGTCTTCCGGAACAGGAAATCGGACGACGTGTTGAACAATCCCGACCTCAAGGCTGTCTGCACCTTGTTCAGCAATGTCGGCTATAGCGCGGCCTTGCGGGGGATCCCCGTCCTGAGGCTGAACATGGACGAGAACATCACGACCGATTTCCCTTCGATGGGCTTCGCGCATGACGTCGACAGGATCGAGGATCTGCAGCGGATGCTTTCGGACATCCCCGCCCTGCAGCAGAGGAATGCGGAATACATGAAGGAGTTCAGGAGCACCAATCCCGAGCTGTTCGATGGCCTGGCTCTGGAGCGCATCCTGAACATCCGATGATCCGCACAGGGTCGGATCCCTGACGAGGACCGGCTCCGCCGATCTCATCCTTTCATCAGACGCCCGCATGAACCGGGGAAGGCGGAGGCCTTTCCGGAGCGTCTGGCTGCGCCTCGGGGATCGTCCGGCGCATGCGTCGGGCGGCGCCGGATCTGTGGACGACAGGCTTCATCATCGGCGGGGCGCCTCCGGGCTCTCCTTGTCGGCGGTTTCCTCGACAAGGTTTCCTTGCGGGAAGCGGAAAAAGGCCCTCAAATCGGATTCCTCCGAGCTTGCCTCATTTCAAAGGTGAACCCACGAACCCGCCGAGGAAGGAAACATGACCGCAATCATCGACTTTCTGAACAATATCTTCTGGGGCTACGTCCTGATCTACGGACTGATCGCCGTCGGAATCTATTTCACCATCCGCCTCCGTTTCCTGCAGGTCGTGCATTTCGGCGAGATGATCCGTTCGATCGCCGCCGCTCCCGCGACGGATCGACAGGGAATCTCGCCCTTTCAGGCGCTCTGCACCAGCCTCGCTTCGCGGGTGGGCACCGGCAACATCGCCGGAGTCGCCGTCGCGCTGGTGCTCGGCGGGCCGGGCGCCATCTTCTGGATGTGGGTCGTGGCCTTCGTCGGCATGGCGACGGCCTATTCGGAATCCACTCTGGCGCAGCTTTACAAGGTCAAGGACGCCAGCGACGCCGACGCGGTCTATCGCGGCGGCCCGGCCTTCTACATCGCGCGCGGATTGGGCCTGCCCTGGCTGGGCGGAGTTTTCTCCGTCTGTCTGATCCTGTCTTTCGGCCTGGTCTTCAACGCGGTCCAGGCCAACTCCATCGCCGACGCCATGGAGGGCGCCTTCGGTCTGCCCAAGATCGCGACCGGAGTCGCCCTCGCCGCGCTGACGGCCGTCGTGATCTTCGGCGGCATCCGGCAGATCGCGTCGGTCGCCTCCTATGTCGTTCCGTTCATGGCGGCGCTTTATCTGCTGATGGCGATCATCGTCGTGATCATGAACATCGGCGAGGTGCCGGGCATGCTCTGGCACATCGTCGCGAACGCCTTCGGCCTTTCCGAAGCGGCGGGCGGCATCGCGGGAGGCGTCGCGGCGGCCATGCTGAACGGCGTCAAGCGCGGGCTGTTCTCCAACGAGGCGGGCATGGGCTCGGCGCCCAACATCGCCGCCGCGGCCACGCCCAATCCGCATCATCCCTCGAGTCAGGGCTTCGTGCAGGCCTTCGGCGTCTTCATCGACACGATTCTGGTCTGCACCGCCACGGCGCTGATGATCCTTCTCGCGGAGGTCTATGTTCCCGGAGGCGAGCTGACGGGCACGCAGCTGACGCAGGCGTCTCTGGCGGAGCATGTCGGGGCGATTGGTCCGATCTTCGTCGCGATCGCGATCTTCTTCTTCGCCTTCACCTCGATCATCGGGAATTACGCCTATTCCGAGATGGCGTTGTCCTTTCTCGGAGTCGGGACCAAGACCGGACTGATGGCGCTGCGGGGACTTGTGCTGATCATGGTGATCTGGGGAGCGCTTCAGGCGGTGGCGACGGTCTTCAACCTGGCCGACGCCTCCATGGGTCTGATGGCCACGATCAATCTGATCGCCATCCTTGCGCTTTCGGGAACGGTCGTGGCTCTGACGCGCAATTATTTCGAGCAGCGCAAGGCCGGAGTGGAGCCGAAATTCCACGCCGCCGAACATCCCGAGATCGCGAAAGGCGTCGATCGGGAGATCTGGAAATGAACGCCTGACTGCGATCTGACAGGCGCGAGTCTTCATCAGCCTTGGCGCTCCTCCGCTTTGTGAAGCGCCTTGGCGACCTGCCCCTCATCCCTTCCGCCGAGAAGAGGGGAACGATGGATGAGCAGCAGGCCGGGTCCGATCGTTTCCTGGCGCGCAGATGGAGGCCCCGCATTGCAGGGACCGCACAAGCGCTCGATCAAGACATAGTCGATGCAGAAGTCCGCCTGCAGCCTGGGCATCCTGAATGGATCACACCCACGAGGCCCATCGGCATTCCGCCCCCGACATGCAACTCCCAGAGGAAGTTCATCAGAGACCAGAAGCGCTCGCCGGTTGCCCGCTCGAACGGGGAAATTCTCCGGTCTCCAATCGTGCTGAAGCGCTCATGCTCGAGAATTCCCTTCTCGACGCTCTCCCCCTACATGCGCGCGCCCTGCGTCAAGAGCCAAGGGCGGAATTCATGACCTCATGACGCTTCGGGCCCAGAAAGGGAGACCAATCTTGCGCCATGGATCCCGTCCAAACCGCCTCGCCATGACGATTCATAGCCTGGAAATATGCGCTCTGGTCCAACCCTGGACGCAGAACGCAGGTGCAGGGCGCAGCCAGAAAACCAAATCGGATCAATCGATCTCAATGACCCGGAAGTTGTTCCGCTTCAGAAATCTGCTCCTCACATGCTCCGGATGATGGGGTGAAAGGCTGTTTGGGAGGCAGGATCAAGGGGGTGCGGGAGGCGCGTCGGTCTGCATGAGGCTTCGGCGCGAAATTTCGGCGTAAGCCTCAGCCGCCTCGAAGACCTCCAGCGCGCTCGACTTATGGCTCCGCGCCTTCTGGAGCAGCCCTATGCTTTCCCTCCGCCAAGCATTTTTCCGGAGAGCGCTCCTAAGGTTGTTCTGCGTATGCGCCCAGTTTCCGGGAACGCGATCGCAGGTGAATTTCTGCAGGACGGCGCGATAGGCATCCACAGCTTCCTCCAGACGCTCCGTTTCGCCCTCGTGCTCCCCAAGGCGAGCAAATCCGCTTCCGAGGCGCATCTGCATCAACGCTCAGTCGAGAGGAAAGCGCTTGCGGGGCGCGAGCACCAACGCCCGGTCGGAAGGAGCGATCCCGCCTCCAGAGATTCATTGCGCCCGAACTGCTCGCCACCCTATGCTCTGTTATCATTTATATTTGTTATGCTGTGGCTTTCCTCGAATTTTGAGGGCGATGGATGGTTACGGATGAACACAGGGAGGTTCTTGAGCCTCTGATCCAAGCCTGCCGTCCGCATACGAGGCGCCTGAACCCTCACCTGCGCCGGACGATCTCCCAGGCGTCACGCGAAGGGGAGAAATGGCGCTCCATCCCTGTGGAGCTTGGGCCTCGGTGGATGGCGGGGCAGACCTTCATCCGCTGGTCGCGGCCTGGGGTCTGAGAGAAGCTTCTGGCGCTGGTTCAGAAGCGGCGGGGCGTGGAGTTGGGCATGTCCTCTGGATGGGACCAGTCTTCGCGTTCACTCCAAAGCCGCTGGAGCGAGGGAAAGGGGGGATCAGGAGCGGAGCGAGGTCACCGGCAAGCGCCTGACCGCTCTTGTGGAGGCTATGGGACCAAGGCTTGCGTGATCGCCGACGCCGCTCGGCGCTATAGCAGCCATGAATTTCGACAGCAGATCCGCGACCTCGGAGCCGCCCCAGCCATTCCCACACGCAGCAATGAGGCTCCCGCCGCCTGTCCGGACTGGACCTCTCTCAACCGCAACAGGGGCGTGGAGTGTTCTGCGTTTGACCGGCGAGCTGGCTCTGTGTTTTTGTCTTTGAAGAAGTCCCTCGGGGAGCGCATCTTGAGGGCGGAATGGGGATGGATCTCGTTGTCATCCTCGATCCATCCGGGAATTTGGCCGAGCGCCGTTCTGGCGTCCGGCATCGGATTCACCCGCAGATCATCCCGCTTGAAGGTCTTCACGAAGGCCTCGGTCCTGCCGTTGGACTGCGGGCTCCTGACCGGCGTGAGCAGGGAATGAGGTTCAGGGTCGCGGCGAAGGCCTGAGGCTCTCCGGCGACATGATGGCTTCCATCATCGGAGAGATGCTCGACGGGCTTTGGGGCTCTGAGCGCCCCGAAACGGCCTCCCGCATGAGGTCCCGAAGATCCGAACCGCTGATCCCCGAGCTGCCGAGGGCGGTGAAGGCGATGGCCTCCCGATCGAAGGCGTCGATGACGAAGGCCATGCGGATGACTTCGCCGTTCCAGCAGGCGAACTCCAGAGCATCCGAACACCAGCGCAGGTTCGAGCCCCCGACCATGACCTCGCCGTCATGGAGGCGTGCCTTGGACGCCGAACCCTGCAGGGCTCCAGAAGCAGCCGGTCCTGCTCCATGATCCGGGTGACCCGCTTGCGCTTGACGAGGGGGCGTCCCTGCCGGGTCAACTCCCTGCTCAGCAAGGCCGCCATGCGCTGACCGCCACAGGTCGGGCGCTCGTCGATCAGGCGGCGGATCAACGGAGCCGTCTCTTCGTCTTGCGCTTCCCGACAGGGGCCGCGGATTTTGCGAGGCGCGCCGCTTCTTTGCGCCAGATTCGATCGGGCCACGCCCAGCGCCGCGGCCACTCGCGTCATCAGGAAACGCCAATTTTATTGCGACTTGACACTTCTCCGATGAGGGGCGGGGATCCGCTTGGCGAGCTTTGCAGAGGCCGCGCCTGAAGGGGCGCGCCGAGGCGACAAGTCAGGATCGCGCGCTTCCGCAGGGAGGGGCGCGACCTTGCTTCCGGGGCCGAGCGCAAATCCTGTCTGATCATGATCTTGTCGATCAGCGGCGCAATGTTTCTTGCAGCCTCGCCGATGCTGGAAATCGCCTCTTGAAAGTCGAACCGACCACTCCCCTCGCCTTCAGGATTGGAGGTCGACGTCAATTGGGAACGGGCCGCCAGATTTCGTAAAGGACATCGCCGAAGGCTCTATGTCTCAAGGATCTCTGCACATAGATTCTCAGGGCCTTGCGAACATTCTGGATCCTCTTGATCCTGAAATCGCCGCTCGCCCTGGCGCCTTCATGCTCGACCGCAAGCACGCCGAGGATCTCTTTCGGAAGATCGTCGTTCAGGCGAAACACAAGCGTCTCGCGAGCATGCCAATCGGCGTCGCCCGCATCCGGGACGTAATCCGTGACAGAGCTCTCGTGGATCAGGCGTCTCACGCGCGAGGGCACAAGATCTATATATTGGCGGAAAGGGTCGGGATAGGGCGTCGAAGGGCGATAGATCGTTGACGCATAGCCGCGAAAATGGATTCGGCCTCCGTCCCGCACCAGGGCGTGCGGACTGAAATCACACTCCATGAGGCCGGATTTCGCCGCGTAATCCAGGCGCACAGCACGTCTGCCGACACAGGCGGCGTAGAGGCGCTGGAACACGTCGGGATCCGGCTCGCTGAAGCCGAAGGCGGAAACCTCCTCCAGAGGAGGCCCGAAGCGGGGCTTTTCGCCCGAGGATTCCGCCAGGCGACGCTCGCCGCGGATCACGTCCAGCAAGGCCGAGGCCGAAGTCGGCGCGAATTTCAATCCCTCCGCCGTGTCGGCGAAGGTCTTGCCCCGTCCCCCGCGCATCAGGGCGCCGGGATGCTGCTCCTCATAATCCTTGATGATGGTCCGTTGCACCTGACTGCGCGTCTTGCCCAGAAGGGCCGCCAGTCGCCCGGCGCTCAGGCGACCCTCCCAGTAAGCCAGATATTCGATCGCAAAATAATCCATCCTAAAATTCTATTTCATGTTCTTTTTCGACACAACTCGATACCGCTTTACATGATTGACCTCCGCGCGTTTTCAACATCTGATCAGCCATCAGACGCGCTCGGAGGTTGCAATGAGAATCAGAATTGATTTCAAGGGATGTGTTCAGCATGTCTCCTATGTCGACAGCATGAACGCGGCTCTCGTGGCTGGCCTCACCGAGGCCGGCCTGACCTCCGAACAGGTCGTCGGCGAGCAGGCCTACCCCTGGACCTTCGGCATGGAGGCCTTTTCGGCTCCGGGCCGCAAGCGTCGCGTGCGCTCCGTCGTGGTTTCTTCGCCGCATCCGGCCTTCGCCGAGGTTCTGCCCCGGCTGGACGCCGCCAAGGTGAAGGTCAGATCCTGCAACGGCGACGTGATCGACGGCGCCGAAGCCCGCATCCTGCCATGCGACGATCTCGCTCCGGGCGCCGATGAAATCATGATCGGCTTCATCAGTCCCTTCATCCTGCCCGCCGCCAAGGAAGGGAAGAGCAAGACCCGCTTTCATGAGGAATTGCCCGTCGAGGAGGCTCCGGCCGCGCTCAAGGCCGGTCTCGACCGCAGAGCCGGGCGGGAGCTTGCCCTCGAGATCGTCATCGACCCTCTCACGGCGCGCACCGACGGCCGCAAGAAGCATCTGATCCATATTCGCCGTTTTCCGAACGGACGCAGCATGATCCTGCCGGGCTTCGCCGCGCCCATGACCCTTCGGGGCGCGCCCGAGGACGTCCGTTTCGCCTATCTGGCGGGCTTCGGCGCCAAGACCCGAGCGGGCAACGGCTGCCCCGCGCTGATGTCGTGAGGCCGCCATGCTGACGCATTCCCGAGACCTTTTCGATTCCTTCATGGACATCGTCGTCCGCAACGGAGCCTTCAGCTCGGCCGAACGCGATTTCCAGCAGGGCCCCCTCTCCGAGAAGGCCGCCAGGGAAGTGGCCTCCGGCAAGCGGATCGACCCCCGGACTCCCTGGCTTTGCCGCATCTCCGGCAAGGGCGGTCATGTGGAGGGCGAGGCTTTTGAAAAGCGCAAGCTCTTCCGCAACGTCAGTCTGCTTGATCATCTCGTTTCGGTCGCGCGCGGAGCGGCGGTCTTCGCGGAGCTGGATCTGCGCGCCGCTGGTGTGCCGGAAGACCAGATCCGCAGGCGCGTCGCCCGCCAGATCGCGGTCGGCTTCCTCCATGACGCCGACAAGATGCTGAACAAAAGCCGGATCGATCAGTTGACGGTTCAGGATGTGGCGGAGCTGGCGACGCGTTATCGCGTCGACGCCTTCCTGAAGGAAGCCGGGGTCGAGCTTCGCCCGGAGGATCTTCTCTCGATGATCCATGCGGTGGAGGTCAGCCGCAGCAATCTGACCGCGCCGGGCATGAGCCTGCTCTCCAACGAGGAGCAGAAGGATTGCCTCTATGCGCGCCTGGCGGACCGCATGGAGAGCAAATTCCTCAAAAGCCCGAATGGCGTGAGGGACATGCTGGAGGAATGGACCTCCTTCGAGGGCCTGCGCGCGAAATCAGCTTGGGGCGGCTGGCGGGTGGTCCATCTGCGCTCGGCCCATACGCCTTTCCTGCTGAACCAGCTCCAGCGCGGATTGTCCGCAGCCGTTCAGGAGCTGGCGGGCATGCCTCCGCTCCTCGAGATCCATCATGACGGCGAATTGCTCGCCCTGATCCCTGAGGCCTTCGCCGAAGCCGCCATGGAGCAGGGAATCTCCCGGGCGACGGGGCGTCTGCGGCTCAAGATGCGCGTGATGACCAATCCGCGCGGCACGCGCAACATCCTCGACGGCGGCGCAGGGGTTCAGGATCTGCTGGAGGTGCTGCGTCTCAATCCGGATGAGGCCTCGAAGGCGCTGTTCGTCCATGTGGATCTCCTCACCGGCCCGGATTCCCTGCGCGATCCCATCGACGAACTGTTGATCCCGCTCGGCCTGCCGACGAATTACGCCGGTCTGGAGAAATTCGCCGGCAAGCATTATCAGCCCTGGCCGACGCGCGGCGGTTCTCTGGATGAGCAGGAGGTCAAGCGTCGCGGTCACGCCGCGGCTCTGGCCGTCGGCCTCGGCTGCGAGGAGCCTGCGGAGAAACGCCTCGCCGAACGCACGCCGGACTCCGCCCGCCGCGAATCCGAACTTCTCGCCCTGCTGGAGACCGAAGGCCATGCCCCGCCCGAATGGCTGAGCGCGCTGGAGCATAGGCTCAGCCGTCAGACTTTGCTCGCGGGCTGGGCGGCGGGTCTCGCCGGAGAGGATGAAGGACTTTCGGACAGGATCTTTGCAGAAGACGGCCTCCTGAATCTCTGGCTCCGCGGCGACGGAGCCGAAAGGGCCGGACTTCTGGAGAAGATCGGCGATCCCGGCGCGGCCCTCGCCGGGGCCGCGACGACCTGGTTGCGCGCCGCCATGACCCGCCGCTTCCTCTCGGCGGATGAGAACGCCCCCGGCCGCTGCCATTTCACCAATACGCCGGTCGGCCTCGACGCCGAGATCGACGCCAGATCCGGCCTCGACGGGCTGAAGGTCAGCGCCTTCTCGGGCCGCGAGGGGCGTCCGGAGTTCTTCGACCGGACGAAATCCCAGACTCTGGTTTCGGCGCCCGCCGCCGCCGAGCATCGTCTGCGCTCGCTGCTGGGCGAAGGGCGCGGCGGGGGCGACGTCCCGGCCTATGTCTCCACGCCGACGATGATGGGGCTCTTCGCCAGCCTCAACATGGAGGCCGATCAGGATTTCCTCCAGATCGATCATTACGACCTCGCGCGGCTGGAGCCCAAACCCGGCAAGGAGGTCTATCCCGAGACCCAGACTTACGGCCAGAGGGTGATGTTCGCCCGCCATGTCTCCATTCCGCCCAGGACGGCGGACGCCCTCAAGCTGGCGCGGATGATGATGCAGGCGGCCTTGCGTCTGGGGCGCCCGGTGCATGTCTTCAAGGGCCTGCCCACGCCGAACAACGCCTATGTCCATTTCGACTTCCTGCCCGGCGCGATCGAGCGGGGGATGGGCGGCGCCTCGCTGCGTCTGGAGCAGATTCCCGACGCCCTGCGCCTGCTCGGCCTGATCGAAGAGATGGCCGACGCCCCCAATCTCGGACTTGAACTCGCCTTGCGCTTCGCCGATCCGGCCACCCGTTTCGCCGCGGCCTGCGAGGCGCTCGCCGCCCTCAACCGCATGCCGGAGGACAAGCTCAAGATGAGCCCCCTCCCGCAACCCCTGAGACATTTCGTGAGGAGCCCCGACATCCCCATGACCCAAAGCGACGAACTTCTGATCGACTACGCCCGGTCGATGACCCGGATCCAGACCGCCCCCAAACGGGACGCCAGCAATTCCGAACGGAGCCTCGGGCTGCGGATCGCTCTGGAGGCCATCGACGAATGCGCCGACATCGGCCAGACCGGGTCGGAGAGCCTCAAGGCCGGAATCGCCGGAAAGCTGGAGGAGGAGTTCGAACGCTCCTCGCGGCTGGCCTGGAGAGGCAAGGAGAGAGGCCTCGCCTTCCCGCGCAAGGCCGCCATGGAGACGGCGACGCTCTTCGTCGAGCGCCTCTGGCCCGAGGTGTTCAAGAACCGCCAGCCCGCCGCCAAGGCCCGGCGCATCTCTCTGGCGATCTATCAGGTCGCCTTCGACAACGAATCCTATCGTCCGCGCGCCAGACCCCTCGACGAGGAGGCCCAGGAGGCCGCCGCGAGCGACGACCGGAAAACCCCTGCGGAGCACAACTGATGACCCTCGACGCGATCAAACCCTATCTCGGCGGCCTCGACTCGCTGCTTTCCATGACCGTCGGCGACGAGAAGGGCAAGAGCTACGCCCAGCCTGCGTTGAAGAACCTCGGCTCGGCGGTTCTGGTGGTCCTGCGCGAGGTGATCTCGCCCGCCTCCTTCCGCAACGCCGAGGCGGAGATCACCGACATCGACTCCAACGGCCGCCGTCACGCCCGCGCCGTCGCCAACAAGTTCAAGTTCGGCGAGCGCGCCCGCGGCCTGCAGGTGCTGCGCTATTTCGAGGCGGGCGGCGCCTCGGCCCAGAACAAGACCGCCTTCGTGGGCAAGGAGAAGCCTTCCGCCCGCTTCGACCTGAACACGCTGGTCTTCGGCGACAGCGCCAATCACGGCTCGAAGGTCCTGCCGGTGAAGGCCGCCGCGCAATATTCCGACGCCGTGTCGGTCCAGCCCTATGGCGATTGCGTGGACAGCACCTTCCATAACCGCGCCTCCGAAGACGGCTCCCTCTTCGACGCCCAGAGCAAGGCGAATTCGACCAACATCTTCGAGCGCCATTTCCTGCGGCCTGGAACGCTGCTGCTCCAGACCATCGCCTTCAACGGCAAGACCGCTCCGCCGGAAGCTGTGGAGCATCTGCTCCTGAGCCTCGGTCTGGCGGGCGCCTATGGCGGCGCGACCTCGATCTACGGCGTGAACGTGCGCAATCATCCGCTCGGGATCTTCGCCGGGCGATTCGAGCGCGATCTGAGCAGCCCTTATGTCGCCATCGACCGGCTTTACCAGCAGGGCGTCGATCCTGACGACGTGGCCGCCGTCTCCAGAGCGCTCACGGAGGCCTGTCGCGCGGCCTGGCCGGTCGAGATCCCCGGCGAGGCGATCCTCGCGGCGCAAAAGGATCTGATCGCGCGGCTCGAAGCCGACGACCCCGCCCTGCGCGGCGCCTACAAGGCGACCGCCGGGAAGGTCGGGGCCTATTTCGACGCCTGGTTCGAGGGAGTTTGAGGATGGGCGCGCCGGTCGCGACTCCGGTTCGGGCCGTCTCGCTGACCCCGTTCCATTATCACAGCCTTGCGGTTCCTTCGGGAACCGCGACCCTCTCCAGCTATCTGGCCGACCGCTCCATGTCCTATGCGCTGGCGGGAGCCATGGGCGCTCTGGCGGCTTCGGCGGCCCTGCCGCAAAAGGATTACCGGCGCGATCTGGAGGCCCTGCCCTGGCTCTGCTCGGCCTTCGAGGCGCAGAATCCCCGCTTGCTGCCGCCCATCGGCAAACGGCTGAATCTCGATACGGAAGGCGGCTATCAGAAAAGGCTGATGGACGCGACCGGAACCGGGAACCTCAAGACCTGGTTCTATATTCAGGAGGTTCCGCCGGGCGTCGTCTATGAGGGCGCGGTCTTCGGCCCCGATCCCTTCAGGCTGGCCTCGGAGGTCGAGGGACGCAAGGTGGAGAGCCTCGTCCTGCGCACGGGACGCCATCTCGGCGGCCTGATCGAACTGCGCCGCGCTCCGGAAATCGAAGCCGCCCGCCTGAATCTCCATACGGCGAAGCTCTTCGGCGCGGCGGTCGAGGCGATGGAGGTCGACGTCTTCGCGCTTTACGACATCCAGCTCACGGCGCCGATGAAACTGGCGGAGGCGGCTGCGGTCGTCGGTTCATGGCGGAGCTTCCAGACGGGAGCCTCCGCATGACCGAAGCCTTCTCCTTCGTCATTCCGCGCCATGCGGTCCCTTCCGATCCGCAGACCGGGCTTTCTCCGCTTCAGGCGCGCATGATCGAAGAAAAGGCTTCCGTGCGGATCTTCTCCGCGCCCACGGGCGCGGGCAAGAGCTACGCCTTCCAGAAGGCCATGCGCGAGCGCAATGCGCGCATCCTCTTCATCGTCCCGACGCGGCGTCTGGCGCAGAACCTCATGGAGGGGCTGCTGGGGGATCTGCTCGACGCGGGCCTGAGCAAGGAGGAGGCTCAGGCGCGGGTCTTCCTCTGGACCTCCGACGGGCGCAAGGCCCATGAGGAGGCGAATCCCGAAGTGAGGTTCCGGGATCTGCGCATCCGTCAGATCCGCAGCGAGATCCGCCCGGATCTCGCCCCCGAGGGGCTCGGCTTCATGATCTTCGCGACGCCGGAGAGCGTGGCCTGGTATCTGCTGAACCCCGGCCTCCGCAAGGACGGGCAGGATCCGGAGAATCCCTTCGACCTTCTGCGCCTGGATCATGTCGTCTTCGACGAGTTCCACAGCATCGACGCACGCGGCATGGGGTTGTCCTGCGGCTTGGCGGCCATCGCCAGCCGCATGGGGCGCACGGCGAAGATCACCTTCCTCTCCGCCACGCCCATCGACGTCCGGACCACCCTGACGGGCTTCGGAATCGAGGCCTCCGCCATCGTGACGGCTCAGGAGACGGTCGTGACCGGCGGGCCGGAGGCGACTCCGGCCATGCGCGCCCTGCATGGCGACGTCCGGGTGAGGCTGGAGCCGGGAACGGATCTCCCGAGCCTGCTGGAGGCGCACAAGCCGCGCATCCTCGAAACCCTCGCGCGGGGCGACGACGGGTTTCAGGTGGTGGTGATCTACGACTCCATTCGTCAGTTGCTGCAGGACAAGCAGGCTCTGGCCGCCTGGTTCGACTCCATCGGCGTCCGGCAGGAGGAGCGTCTCTCCATCAATTCCTCCGACGACAGCGTCGAGCGCGATATGGACGGCTTCTTCACCATCGGCCGCCAGACCGATCCGCGCAAGTTCAAGGTTCTGGTCGCCACCTCCAGCGTCGAGATGGGCGTGACCTTCAAGGCCGGGCTGATCCTCATGGAGCCCGGACATGACGCATGCTCCTTCGTGCAAAGGCTCGGGCGGGCGGCGCGCGGCGACATCCCCGGAGAAGTCGTCGTGCTGCTCAATGAAAGAGCTCTGGGGCGTTCGGGTCAGGCCTGGCTGCGGCATCTGCCCAAGCTGCTCGCCGAGGAGGGCGAGCGCATTTCCGTGGATCGTTTCACGGATCTCGTCCTGAAGGCGATCCGCGCGCGTTTCGACGCCAGGCCGGAGGATCTGGCCGCCGACCGGATCGAAAGAGATGGAAGCTTCAGGTCCATGCCGGAATCCGCGATCTGGGGGGCTGGGCTCTTCTGGGCGGCTCTGGAGCAGAGCGCGCATTACAAGGGTCTTGGGGGCGCGCTTGAAAACTTTCGCCCGCAACATGCGGCGGAGATCAAAAAGCGCCTCGATCCCATGCTGAAAAGCCGCTGGAACTTCACGAAGGCCTGGGCGCAGGCTTTCCTGAATGAGGCGAAAAAGCTGCGGATGATCCTGCCCAAGGTGACGCTGGTCGAGCCGAGCGGCAAGAGCAAATCCATCCCCTGGCAGCTTTACGTTGATACGGAGGAATTGCGGCGCTCTCCGGCTATCCTTGACGAGAAAGGGGGCGTGAGGGTCCATGTCTCGCGGCCCATCGTCCTGATCGAAGGCGCGCTTGGCGGCCAGCGCGTGGAGCGTCATGAAGAGGCCCTCTTCCCGCATAAGGGGGCGCGCGTCACCCTGCCGCTCAAGGACATCGCCACCCATTGGAGACGGGCCGCCGCTGGGGATATCGGCGAGCCAGGCCTCTCCTCGGACAAGGAGATCGCGCTCTTGAGCGCCATCACGCTGGTCAACCGCACGCAGATCGTCCCTTTCATCCAGCAAGACGGAGCCGAGGATGGCCCAAGCGTCATCCTCTGACCTCGGCGACTGGGCGGCGCCTATCCGCGCCTTCGTCGCGCTGGTGGAGGCCCATGATCTGCACGGGCTCTTGTTCCAGCATCTGGATCTCTGCGAAAGGCGCGCCTGGCTGCATCTGCAACGCGTGGATTACGCCCACCTTGAGGAGCGCATGAAGCTCGGCGCCGTGGCGCATGAACTGCATCGACCGCGCGACCGCTCCGTCGAGGGACTGATGGGCCTCGCGCCCGACCGGATCGACTGGGCGGGTCGCGAAGTGATCGAGGCGAAGGGTTCGGCGGGGGCGCGACGGGCGGTCTCCATGCAGACGCTCTTCTACGCGCTGCTGCTCATGGCCGCCACGGGCCGCCGGTGGTCGGCGGCGAACGAGATCGTCGGCGGACGCAAGAAGCTGCCGGTCGCGGTGGGGCCGGAGGAGATCGCGCGCATGCTGGAGATGGCCCGGCGTCTGGAGGAATTGACGCGAACGCCTTTGGCGCCTCCCGCGGCGCGCAAGTCGATCTGCGAGTCCTGCTCCTATCGCTTTCTCTGCGGGTTCGCCTGATGGAGACGCTGTATCTCACCAGGGACGTCAAGCTCTCCCGCGAGCATTCGACGCTGCTCATCCTCACGGCCTCCGGCGCGCGGCGTCGGGCGCCCATCGAGGGGCTGAAACATGTGATCGTGGCGGGCGAGGCTCATCTGACCACGGCGGTTCTGGGGCTCTGCGGACGCAACGGCGTGCGGGTGACGGTGCTGGACTGGCATGGGAACGTCGTCGGCTGCTTCGAGCCGAAAGGCTCTCCGGCTTCAGGGCGCGTGCGGCTGCTTCAGGCCGCGGCGGCGCTGGATCCGGACAGAAGGATGCGTTTCGCCCGAGCCTTCGTGACCGGCGCGGCGCGCAACATTCTGGTCAATCTGAAATATCGCAGCTATCGCGGCAATCGGGCTCTGGATGGCGCAGTCGCCTCCATCGAAAAGCTTTCGGAGCGCATCCCCTCCGCTGAGAGCGCCGAAAGCCTCATGGGGATCGAAGGCCAGATCCGCGCCTTCTATTACGAGGCCTGGCCGCTGATCGACGAAGCTCTGGCTTTCGGTCCACGCAGGCGGCGGCCGCCCAACAATCCGGTCAATTGCCTGATTTCCTGGTTCAACGGGCTGGCCTACGCCCTGACGCGCAACGAGATCGCCAAGACCCATCTGGATGATTGCGTCTCCTTCCTCCACGCGACGCGAGAGGCGCGGTCTTCTCTGGCTCTGGACCTCTCCGAAATCTTCAAGCCGGCCATCTGCGACACGCTGATTTTCGAGGCGGTCCTGCGCGGCCTGATCAAGCCGGAATGGTTCCATGAGGAGGAGGGAGTCTGCCGCCTGTCCGAGCGCGGCCGCGTGGAGACCCTGGAGCTTTGGGTGCGCAAGACGGAGGAGCGCGTGCAGGGCGAGGCTTCGTTCCGGGAGATCCTGCGTCAGGAGGCCCTTGCGCTGGAGCGGGATCTTCTGGGGATCGACGAATACAAGCCCTGGAGGCGCCGGATCTGATGTTTCTCGTGATCACCTACGACGTGCCGTCCGAGCGCACCGAGATCTACAAGAAGCTGCTGGTGAAGTTCCTGACTCATGAGCAGAATTCGGTTTTCGCGGGAGATCTGACGGACTCTCGATATCGCAAGCTGCGCGCCGCTCTGGTGAGGGTCGCGGAGCCTGGCGATCGCCTCCTGCAGTTTCAGACGGCCAATCGGCATAATCTGCGGGCTGTGTCTCTGGTGAAGAACGAGGGGAATGGGGCTCTGGAGGAGAAGGAGCTCTTGCACCATTCCATGGGCTCGCTGATACTCTGACTACGCTGGCTCATCGTGCGTAGGGCTTGGGGGCGCGTAGTGGAAAGAGCGGGATTCCAGAGTTTCCCTGTGCTTTGCCGACGCCTGTTTTCAGGCTTGCTCATTGAAATGTGGAGGGTCCCGTCACCCCATGAGGGGTTAGGAGGTGCGCAACCTGAGCATGGGCGCTCCGGGCGTCGTCGTCCCGTCACCCCATGAGGGGTTAGGAGCGCAGCGGCGCCGGGCGTCTGTCGCCCGAGGAAGCCGGTCCCGTCACCCCATGAGGGGTTAGGAGTCGGCGCTGAACGCCGAGGCCAAGGGTCACCGCGAGGCGTCCCGTCACCCCATGAGGGGTTAGGAGAAAGACGACGAAGCCCGCCGCGCTCGCGAGATCACGCGTCCCGTCACCCCATGAGGGGTTAGGAGCCCGCCGTGTCGCGCGACTCCACGGTCGAAATGGCCGCGTCCCGTCACCCCATGAGGGGTTAGGAGATCCTGAAAGCCGCCTCGGCGCCGACGAACTGCCGCCGGTCCCGTCACCCCATGAGGGGTTAGGAGCTCATCGGTCGCCTCGGCGCCGATCCCGAGATCCGCAAGTCCCGTCACCCCATGAGGGGTTAGGAGGCCCTGACCGAGCTTTTCCACGAGCGCGACGTGATGGTCCCGTCACCCCATGAGGGGTTAGGAGTCCGTCGGCGGCGTCCTCTGCGAGCCGCATGGCGGCTGTCCCGTCACCCCATGAGGGGTTAGGAGATCGGCTATAAGGGGCTTGTCGATCTTGCGCGGCGCTGTCCCGTCACCCCATGAGGGGTTAGGAGTTCTCGGGGGCGGCGGGTCATCCCTCGCCCTCCAGCTCGGGTCCCGTCACCCCATGAGGGGTTAGGAGGCCTGTTCGAGGGCTGCGGCGACGATGACGACGCCTGGTCCCGTCACCCCATGAGGGGTTAGGAGGACGCCTGAGCATCGCCACCGCTCTGGGCGAGATGGTCCCGTCACCCCATGAGGGGTTAGGAGCGGCCAGCGTCTGCGCCTGCGCGATCAGCAGGCCGCCGGTCCCGTCACCCCATGAGGGGTTAGGAGTGCGCCTGAATGCGCGCCAGAGCCTCGGCGTCGTAGCGTCCCGTCACCCCATGAGGGGTTAGGAGATGGTCCGTTCAGCCTCCGACGAGTCCTCGCGCCTTGTCCCGTCACCCCATGAGGGGTTAGGAGTTGGGAAAGGCGATGCTCGCGGGCGTGGCGAGAAGATGTCCCGTCACCCCATGAGGGGTTAGGAGCGCCCCCGCTGGTTCGTCCTCGAAAACGTCGCTGGCGTCCCGTCACCCCATGAGGGGTTAGGAGACCGCCGTCGGACTGGGCGTGGCCTATCTGGCGACCCGGTCCCGTCACCCCATGAGGGGTTAGGAGTTCGCCGAAGGCGTTCTCGTCGAAGAAGGGGAAGACGGTCCCGTCACCCCATGAGGGGTTAGGAGCGCACCCGGAGACGCTCGCCAGCGCCCGAGAACTCGGGTCCCGTCACCCCATGAGGGGTTAGGAGGATCTCGTGCAGGGCAAGACAGGCGCGCGGCTCTACGCGTCCCGTCACCCCATGAGGGGTTAGGAGTGTGACCTGGTTTCTCGGGGGGCGTCATTGCCTCCCCGTCCCGTCACCCCATGAGGGGTTAGGAGACGTCTATCTCCCGAAGCGCCCTGGCCAGACGCGCGGCGGTCCCGTCACCCCATGAGGGGTTAGGAGCTGAGGAGGTCTAGGGAAATGTCCTCCTCGCGGCGCGTCCCGTCACCCCATGAGGGGTTAGGAGATGAATCTGGCCGTGGTTCCCGAAGGCGGGCTGGATCGTCCCGTCACCCCATGAGGGGTTAGGAGGGGTTCGAGGTAACGCTCCGCCATGGGTTTCATGACCAGTCCCGTCACCCCATGAGGGGTTAGGAGAGGAATGGCGGCGTGCCCCTGAGCGAAGGCCACCCGCCAGAGCCGGTCCCGTCACCCCATGAGGGGTTAGGAGAGGAATCCTTCTCGAAGGTCAGGCGCAGCAAAGGGCCGCGTCCCGTCACCCCATGAGGGGTTAGGAGTCCGCCGCCTCGGCTATGGAGACCCAGCCGCTCGCCTGTCCCGTCACCCCATGAGGGGTTAGGAGGGAGGCCATGCGCGCCGCCGCCCTCGCGCGGGCGCAGAGTCCCGTCACCCCATGAGGGGTTAGGAGGTCGGGGGCTTCGCGTCCGCGGTCGGCTGCTGATGGAGAGTCCCGTCACCCCATGAGGGGTTAGGAGATGGCGATCACCTCTTGTGCATTGTGCCTTTCGGCGGAGTCCCGTCACCCCATGAGGGGTTAGGAGTCGGCGGGCCCGGCGCAGATGGAGCGCATGGCGAAGCACGTCCCGTCACCCCATGAGGGGTTAGGAGGCCGACGACATGCCAGGATACGGCACGGCAGACGTTGCGTCCCGTCACCCCATGAGGGGTTAGGAGGACGCCGAAGCCCGGCTCAAGGCGTTCCGAGAGGCTTCGGGTCCCGTCACCCCATGAGGGGTTAGGAGGAGAAAGTGAGAGACGCGGAATGACCGAAAAGACGAGTCCCGTCACCCCATGAGGGGTTAGGAGGCCGCCGCATTGGCCCGGCTCCGGGCTCTTGACGGCGAGTCCCGTCACCCCATGAGGGGTTAGGAGCCAAGCCCAGGGCTCGGCGTCCGGAAGCGGCGCGGCAGTCCCGTCACCCCATGAGGGGTTAGGAGACCGTCTCTCTGGGTGGGGCGAGCTACAGGCTCCGCCCGTCCCGTCACCCCATGAGGGGTTAGGAGCGGGTCGGCCTGCGCGATGGTCCAGACGTCCTCGACGTCCCGTCACCCCATGAGGGGTTAGGAGATGAGAACGCCCAGAACGGCTTGCTCCGCCTCCGTGTGTCCCGTCACCCCATGAGGGGTTAGGAGTTCGCTCATCATTTCCCCCACCCGCCGCGGGCGGCGGTGTCCCGTCACCCCATGAGGGGTTAGGAGGGCGACTCCCCCTTCGCGCATCCGTCCGGCCCGCCAGGTCCCGTCACCCCATGAGGGGTTAGGAGCGTGCTCATGGCTGAAAACCTCTATGCCGTCGGCGGGTCCCGTCACCCCATGAGGGGTTAGGAGGCGGACGGCTGGATGATGGAGCACCCCCTCGGCCAGAGTCCCGTCACCCCATGAGGGGTTAGGAGACGCTTCCGAAGGGCCTTGAACCGCTGCGCGAGCGCGTCCCGTCACCCCATGAGGGGTTAGGAGGAGGATCTTCAGTCTGGGGATGGCCTTCTCCGCCGCCTGTCCCGTCACCCCATGAGGGGTTAGGAGGAGGACGACCCCAAACCGTTATGCATTGATGAGATTTCTTTACCCTGCGCACTAAATCCAAACACCACTGATAATTATCGGCAAAGCATGAAATAGCCAATATATCCGGCTTTTGTCCTACTATTTCTTC
>NZ_JAQTXI010000017.1 GCF_028688855.1 Neomegalonema sp.
CGGCGGCGGCGTCGGCGGCGGCGGCGGCGGCGGCGGCTGCGCGGGCGGCGGCGGCGGCGGCGGCGGCGGCGGCGGCGGCGGCGGCGGCGGCGGCGGCGGGGGGGGCGGCGGCTGCGGCGGCGGCCATGGCGGCGGCTCGGGCTCCTGGGGCGGCGGACACGGCGGTCATGGCGGTGGTCATGGCGGCGGCAAGAAGTCCTGACGCCTTCTCCCCGCTCCCTGCGGAGCTCCCTGCATGAAGAAAGCGGCCCTTGCGGGCCGCTTTCCCTTTTCCGGTCAGGCGCGGTCGGAAGAGGCGGCCTGCGCCTCTCCCGGCCCCGGGCTCAGAGCAGCTTCGCCATCGCCACGGCGGTGTCGCTCATGCGGTTGGAGAAGCCCCATTCGTTGTCGTACCAGGCCAGCACGCGCACGAAATCGCCGTCCATCACCTTGGTCTGGGTCGCGGCGAAGGTCGAGGAATGGGCGTCGTGGTTGAAGTCGATGGAGACCAGCGGCGCCTCGCTGTAGCCCAGAACGCCCTTCAGCGGGCCTTCCGCCGCGGCCTTCACCGCCGCGTTGATCTCTTCGGCCGAGGTCCGGCGGCCCGCCGTGAACTTCAGGTCCACCACCGAGACGTTGGGCGTCGGCACGCGGATCGAGGAGCCGTCCAGCTTGCCCTTCAGCTCGGGCAGCACCAGGCCCACCGCCTTGGCCGCGCCGGTCGAGGTCGGGATCATGCTCAGGGCCGCCGCGCGGGCGCGGTAAAGATCCTTGTGCATGGTGTCGAGGGTCGGCTGGTCGCCGGTGTAGGCGTGGATCGTGGTCATGTAGCCCTTCACGATCCCCACCGTCTCCTGAAGCACCTTGGCCACCGGAGAGAGGCAGTTCGTCGTGCAGGAGGCGTTCGAGACGATCAGGTGGTCCTTCGTCAGGATCTGGTGGTTCACGCCGTAGACGATGGTCGCGTCCGCGTCCTCGCCGGGGGCAGAGATCAGCACCCGCTGCGCGCCCGCCGCCAGATGCGCCGCCGCCTTGTCGCGCGCCGTGAAGATGCCGGTGCATTCGAGGGCGATCTGCACGCCCAGCTCCTTGTGCGGCAGCTTCGAGGGATCGCGCTCGGCGGTCACGCGGATCGGGCCGCGGCCCACGTCGATGCTGTCGCCCGAGACGGTCACCACGCCGGGAAAGCGGCCATGCACCGAATCATAGCGCATCAGATGGGCGTTGGTCTCCACCGGGCCGAGATCGTTGATCGCCACCACCTCGATGTCGGTGCGGCCCGATTCGACGATCGCGCGCAGCACGTTGCGCCCGATGCGTCCGAACCCGTTGATCGCCACGCGAACCGCCATGATGCATCCTCCTTGCACGCGCCGCGAAGGCCCCTCGCCTTCGTTCCGAACGCTTCCCGCGCCCTCTGGCGCAGCACAGTAAAGGCGGCCCCTCCGGAGCGGAACTCCGCAGAAAGCCGCAAGACTCCGGGCGGAGGGCCAGGCCCCTCGTCCGGAAGGCGGCCCTGTATAGACTCGCCCCGTCGGCCCGCGCAACGCCGCCGGAGCCGCAGCCGGAAGACCGCGCCTCGGGCCCCGATCAGGCGTCCATCCGGCGTCGCGCTGGCGTCGGCGGGGGGGTGCGTGTTAAGCACATTGAAGGGTTCGATTCGAGATTCCTCAGGAAACGGATCGCAGGACGCGGATTCGAAGGCGGGGGCGCATGGCCGAAGGAGATGCTTTGCAGACGGCGACGGCGCGGTTCACCGCCGCGCTGAAACGGCTTCAGGGCGCCATGGAGCGACGCGACGCCTTCGCCGCCGAAGGCGATCCCGAGGAGCGACGCGAAATGCTCCTCGACGAATTGCGGCGGCTGCGCGGACAGCATGAAAGCCTCTCGCGCGAGCTCGAAGCCGCGCTGGAGCTGCAGAGCGAGGAATCGGGATTGCGCAAGGAGGCCCTCGGGCGCATCGACGCCGTCATCTCCGAACTGCGCCGCAGTCTGGGGCCCGCGCATCATGGCTGACGTGAATCTGGAGATCAACGGCAGGGCCTACCGCGTCGCCTGTCAGGACGGGCAGGAGCCCCATCTCGCCGAACTGGCCGGGCGGCTCGACCATCACGCCAGGGAGATCGCCCGGGGCGTCGGGATCGCGCCCAACGAGGCGCGGCTCATGCTGCTCTCGGGGCTCATGGTCGCCGACGAGCTCAGCGAGGCCGAAAACCGCATCCGCGAACTGGAGGCCCAGGTCAGCGAACTGCGCATCAAGGCCTCGGCCAGCCGGGCCCGCGCCGCCGTGACCGCCCCGCCCCCTCCGCCGCCGCCCGCCCCGGCCCCCGTCGCCGAAGACCTCCTCGTCACGCCCGAGCGCATGGCCGAAATCGAGGTCATGGTGGCCGACCTGCTCGACCAGGCCGCCGAGCAGATGGAGCGCATGGCCGACCGGCTCGACGCCACGCCCTGATCCCGCCGCAAGCTCCGCATCCGGATTTTCTGGACGCGCGGACCGCCTTGAGGCAATCTCCGCCCAGCCTTGCGCCGTACGCCAAAGGTTTTCCTGCGGAGAGGCCCCGTCCCTCCACGTTTCATGGATGCGCGCCCATCATGCGAGAACTTGCGACGCTCTGGATCGGCGAGCGTCTGAACGACATCGAAATCGCCAGCCTCTGGTCCTTCGCCAGCCAGGGGCAGAAGGTGAAGCTCTACGCCTACGGGCCCGTCGCCGGAACGCCGCGCGGGGTCGAGATCGCGGATGCGGGGGAGATCCTCTCCGGAGACCCCATCGTGCGCCACAAGAAGACCGGAAGTCCCGCGATCCACGCCGACCTCTTCCGCTACGCCATGATCGCCAGGACCGGCGCCGTCTGGGTGGATCTCGACATGATCGCCCTCAAGCCCTTCGTCTTCTCCTCGGATTACGTCTGCGGATTCGAGCGGCCGGATTCGGTCAACAACGCGGTGCTCGGCCTGCCCCAGGATTCGCCCACCCTCAAGGCGCTCTGCGCCCTGCGGCCCGACACCCGCGGCCTGCCCGAAGGCCTGCAAGGCCTGCGGCGCCTGCGCTATCAGGCCAAGAATCTGCTCGCGGGCGGCCTGCCGATCAGCCGCTGGCCCTGGGGCGACACGGGCCCGGCGATCCTCACGCGCGAGCTGATCCGCAATGGCGAAGACCGCCATGTCCTGCCGCGTGACGCCTTCTATGGCGTGGGGATCGAGGATCTCGCGCGCTTCGCCGAGCCGGGGCGGCTCGACCGGGCGAGCTTTCCCGACCAGGCTTACGGCGCGCATCTCTGGGCCAGCCAGCTGCGCCGCCATCTGACGCAACATCACGATGGGCGTTTTCCCCCGGGCTCTTTCGTCGCGACTCTTCTGGACGAGGCGCGACGCGACGGATTCACGTCATGATTCAGACCTATCTCATCAATCTCGACGGCAGCGACGAGAGGCTCGCCGCGGCCTCGCGGGGACTCGCGGAGCAGGGCCTCGACTTCGAGCGCGTGCCCGCCTTCGACGGACGCGGCAAGAGCACCCGCGATCTGCCGCTCTATGACGAAGACGCGGCGGTCCGCTACATGGGGCGCGCGCTCCTCGGCAGCGAGATCGGATGCTACCTCAGCCACATGAAGGCGCTACGGCGCTTCCTCGAGTCCGACGCCGCGCAGGCCCTCGTGCTGGAGGACGATTGCCGCTTCGCGCCGGATCTCGCGCCAAAGCTGGCGGAGATCGGCCGCTGGCTGGAGGCTCGTCCGATGTGGGACGCCGTCCACGTCAGCGCCCAGAAGATGCGCATGCGCACGCTCCTGCAGGAATTCGGCCCCTATGGGCTCTATCAGGCGCATCATTTCCCCATGCTGGCCACGGGGATCCTCTGGTCGCGCGCCGGGGCCGAGGCCATGCTCAAGGAAGGCGGCGGCAAGATCGACGCCGCATGGGACAATTTCCTGCGCCGCTGGCTGACCCGCAACGGACGGGGCCTCGGAGTCTGGCCGCCGCTCGTCTCGACCTCGAATGTGGCGAGCGACATCGATTCCGCCGCCGTCACCCGCAAGACCGCCAGACGCAGCGCGATCTATGGTCTGCGCAAGCAACGCCGCCTCTGGGCGGATCGCCTCGTGGCCATGAAGATGCGGCGAAGCTTCAAACCCGACCTCGCGCCCCTCCCGCAGGGCGATCCCGCGCAAGGATGAGGAAGCTTGCGCGACGACCGGGAGGCCGCTAGCTTCTCGGTCAGGCGAATCGCGGGCATGATGTAGTGGTAGCCTGGCAGCTTCCCAAGCTGCTCGTGCGGGTTCGATTCCCGCTGCCCGCTCCAGTTTCCCCCGGACGGAAAACGACGCCTTCCCCTGAAAATCGACTTGTCAGCCTCTCACGCCGGCCCTGCAGACCGGAACGCAGATTTCCGGATTCTTGACGCCGATGCTCCAGGATCCCGCCTCATCGCAGAGACGGGGGCGCGCATGTGCGGCATCGCAGGGATCTTCGACGCGCGGGGAAAGGCCGGAATCCCCCCCGCCCGGCTCAAGGCCATGACCGACGCCATCGCCCGACGCGGGCCCGACGGCGAAGGCGCATGGTTCGCCCCCGGACTCGCGCTCGGACATCGGCGGCTCGCGATCATCGACCCCGAAGGCGGCGCCCAACCCATGCTCAGCGCGGACGGAAGGCTGGCTGTGGTCTTCAACGGCATGATCTACAATTTCCGCGAATTGCGCGCCGATCTGGAGGCGCAAGGCGCCGTCTTCCGCACCCATTGCGACACCGAGGTTCTGCTCCACGGCTGGAAGGCCTGGGGCGAGGCCCTGCCCGGAAAGCTCGACGGATTCTTCGCCGTCGGGCTCTGGGACGCCGAAGCCGAAACCCTCGTCCTCATGCGCGACCTCTGGGGCAAGAAGCCGCTCTATCTCGCCGAGGAAGGCGGACGGCTGCTCTTCGGCTCGGACGCCGACGCCATCCTGGCCGCCCTGCCCGGCGCGCCGGGGCTGCGCGAAGAGGCCCTCGCCGAATATCTCGCCTTCGGCTATGTCCCGGATTCCACCGCGCTCCACGCCGGGATCGAAAAGCTGCCCCCCGCCTCGCTC
Source organism: Neomegalonema sp. (assembly GCF_028688855.1). Taxonomy (GTDB): domain Bacteria; phylum Pseudomonadota; class Alphaproteobacteria; order Rhodobacterales; family Rhodobacteraceae; genus Neomegalonema. The sequence continues at coordinate 5,049 of NZ_JAQTXI010000017.1, forward strand.
CTCATCTGGCGCAGAGGACGCCCAAGGCCCAAGGCCCGGCGCTGGGGCCGCATCCGCATCCATCCTGAAGACCGGGGCCGCAGCCTCGCCGAAGCCGCCGAAGAGCTCGACGCCCTGCTCGACGACGCCGTCCGCAAGCGGCTCGTCGCCGACGCGCCCCTCGGCGTGCTGCTCTCGGGAGGCCTCGACAGCGGCGCCGCCCTCGCCATGGCCAGCCGGGCCCGCAGCGCCCCGCTCACCGCCTGCACCATGGGATTCGCAGACCCCGACCTCGATGAAACCGAAGCCGCCGCGCTCATGGCGAAGCGCTGGAACGCCGAACATCTCGTCGCGCAGGCCGATCCCGAGGCCATGGCCGATCCCGACGGGCTGGCCGCGATCTTCGGCGAGCCCTTCGCCGATCCCTCCGCCGCGCCGACTCTGGCGGTCTGCCGTCTGGCGGCGCGCCGCATGAAGGCCGCGCTCTCCGGAGACGGCGGCGACGAGATCTTCGCCGGATATCGCCGCTATCCCTTCCATCTGCGCGAGGAGAAGGCGAAGTCCCTGCTGCCCCTGAGTCTGCGCGGGCCGCTCTTCGGAGGCCTCGCCCGGATCTGGCCGCAAGGCGAGGCCCTGCCCAGGCCGCTCCGGGCGGGCGCCACCCTGGAGGCCCTCGCGGGAGATCAGGCCGCAGGTCTGCTCCGCGCCACCGCCGTCATGGACGAACCCACGCGCCGCGCCCTGCTCTCGCCGGTGCTGCGCGCCCGGCTCAAGGCTCATGATCCCGCCGACCTCCTGCGCAAGGCCCTCGCCGAAGCCGAGACCGACGATCCGCTCGCCCGCGCCCAATACGCCGACCTCGTGACATGGCTGCCGGGGCGGATGCTCGTCAAGCTCGACCGGACCTCGATGGCCGTCGGGCTGGAGGCGCGCAATCCGCTGCTCGACAAGGACCTGGCGCTCTGGGCCGCGAGGCTCCCGACGCGGCTGAAGCTGGACGGATTCTCCGGCAAGCGCGTCCTGCGCGCCGCTCTGGAGCCCTACGCCCCGCCGGAGATCCTCAAGGCCCCCAAACGCGGCTTCGTTCCGCCGCTGAAGGCCTGGCTCACGGGGCCGCTGCGGGGCCGCGTCGAGGCCATGGCCCGCAGCGAGGCCCTCGGGCCCTGGCTCGACCTCGGGACGCTCGACCGCCTGCGCCGCGAGACCTTCGAAGGCCGCCGAGACCACAGCCGCGCGCTCTGGGCCTGCCTCATGCTGGAGGCCCGCTTAAGCGCTCCTTAAATCCAAAGGCGTAGGTTTCAGCGCAGCCGGAGGACTCGCGCTTGACGGAGTCCTCGTCCATTCCTTCCGCCGCGCCTCTTCCGGCCGGACGGATCCCAAGCGGAGACCTGACCTCCATGACCCTGCGCTCCCGTCGCCCCGGCCTGGTCGCCCTTCTCGCCGCAGCCGCCTGGTTCGGCGCCCCGGGACCGGGGTTCGCGCCCTCCGCCGCCTTCGCCGCCGTCGATCCCGCCGCGAAGCCCGCCTATGACCGCGCCGCGAAGCTCTTCGAGGAGAAGCGCTATCGCGAGGCCATGATCGAGGCCAAGAACGCCCTCCAGTCGGCGCCCAACGACCCCGAAGCCCGGGTTCTGCTCGGCAAGATCTTCCTCTCGACCAACACTCCCGGCGCCGCCGAAACCGAATTCCGCCGCGCCTTCGAGCTCGGCGGTTCGGACGAGGCCCAGATCCTCCTCGCCGAGGCGCTCATGGGCCAGGCCCGCTTCGACGACGCCGTGAAGACCGTCACCCTCGAAGCCGCCACGCCCGAAATGCGCATCCGCAAGCGCCTGACCCTCGGCGCCGCCCAGATCGCCCGCGTCGCGCCCGATCTCGCCGAGCCCCATTATCAGGCCGCCCTCGAGATGGAGCCCGGACGCATCGAAGCCCGCTACGGCCTCGCGCGCGTGGCCGTGCTGCGCGGCGACGAGCCCGCCGCCATCATCGCCCTCGACGCCATCCTCAAGGGGAACCCCGACTACGCCCCCGGCTGGATGATGCTCGGCGAGGTCTCGCTCACCCGCGGCGACATGAACGGCGCCTTCGCCGCCTTCGACCGCGCCATCGACCTGCTGCCCACCAACGCCCACGCCTTCACCGCCCGCGCCCGCGCCCGGCTCACCGCCGGAGACCTCGACGGCGCCAAGCAGGACGCCGCCCGCGTCGCCGAGCTCTCGCCCCGCGATCCCATCGTGGGCTATCTGCGCGCCGCCATCTATTTCGCCGAGGGCGACCTCGCGCGGGCGGACCAGGAGTTCAACGGCATCCAGCAGATCTTCGAGGCCTTCCCGCCCGCCATGCTGCTCGGCGGCCTCATCAAGTACCGCAAGGGCGATCTCGGCCAGGCCGAGCATTTCCTCGGCCGCTACACCATGATGAACCCCTCCAGCGCCGAGGCTCAGCGCGCCCTCGCCATGGTGCGCGTGCGCAGCGGACAGCCGCTCTCCGCCGCCCAGATCCTCGAACGCCAGCTCCAGCGCGAGAAGCCCCAGAGCCTCACCACCCGGCGGCATCTGGCGGGCGCCTATGTGGTCGCCGACCGCCCGCAGGAAGCCGTCGAGCAGTTGCGCCGCCTGGCGGGCATGAATCATGTCCTCGCCGCCCGCGAAGCCGAAAGCGCCCTGGCGCTGCTCGGAATCGGGCCCAACGCCGTGGCGGACGCCGCCCTCGGACGCGAGATCCTCAAGGGCGTCGAGCTGCTGCGCATCGGCGCCGCCGACAAGGCCGGAGAAGTCGCGGAGAGCCTCGTCGAGCGCGCTCCCGGCAACATCCACGCCCTGAACCTCCTCGCCCGCGTGCAGGAGGCCCGCGGCGACCTCAAGGGCTCGCGCGCCACCCTGGAGGCCGCCTTCGCCGTGGATCCCGGCTTCGACGCCACGCTCCAGATGCTCGAAGCCCTCGACAAGATGGCTCAGGATCCCGCCGCCTCGCTGGACCGGCTCGGACGCGCCGCCGCCGCCAGGCCCGAAGACGCCGGACTCGCCCTGCGCTACGCCATCGGGCTTTCGGAGGTCGGGCGCGGCGAAGAGGCCGAACGCCTGCTGCAACAGCGCGTCGAGGCCAATCCGGGCGGCGCCTTCGAGCTCTCCGAAGCCCTGATCCGGCTGAAGTTCCTGCGCGGCGACAAGGAAGGCGCCGCCCGCGAAGCCCATCGCCTCTCGCAATCCACGCGCGATCCGGCGGCCCTCGCCTTCGCCGCCGCCGCCCTGCGCGACGCTCAGGCCGGAGCCCAGGCCCTGGAGGCCACGCGCCGACTCGCCGAAGTCCAGCCCGACGAACCGCGCTCGGCGGTGATGCTGGCTCAGGCCCATTTCGACAAGGGAGACCTCGGCGCCGCCCGCAAGGTGCTGAACGAGGCCCGCGCGAAATCTCCGCAGGATCTGCTGATCGCCCGCGCGCTGGTCGATCTGGCCGTGCGCGAGAAGGATCAGGCTGGCGCCCTCGCCGCCGCCGAGGCGCTCAAGGCGCAGGATCCCGTCGCCGCCGCCCGTTTCGGCGCCGACGCCCTGCTGCGGCTCGGCGCCCCCGGCAAGGCCGTCGAGCGGCTCGCCGCCGCCTATCAGGCCAAGCCCGATCCGGATCTCGCGCTCGACCTCTTCTCGGCCCGCCGCCGCGCCGGACAGGAGGCCGCCGCCTTCGAGGGGCTCGCCGACTGGCTCCGCCGCTCGCCGGACGACCGCCGCGCGCTGATGGTCCGGGCCATGAGCCTCCAGAGCGCGGGCAAGCTCGAAGAGGCCGAAGTGGATTATCTGCGGCTCCTCGCGCTGGATCCGTCCAATCCGGCGGCGCTGAACAACTTCGCCTGGCTGCGCCACGAGCTGGGCCGCCATGACGCCCTCGACTACGCCGAGCGCGCCTATGGCGTGGCCGCCAGCTCGCCGGAGGTCGCCGACACCTACGGCTGGCTGCTGGTGCAGAACGGACGCCTGCGCCGGGGTCTGGAGGTGCTGCGCGCCGCCGTCGACACCGCGCCCGACAACGCCGACGCGCGCTATCATCTCGCCTATGCGCTGCATCAGTCGGGGCAGACCGCCGAAGCGCGCACGCTGCTCGGAAAGGTGCTGGCGGAAAGCGCGCAGTTCTCCGCGCGCGCCGAAGCCGAGGCGCTCATGGCGCGGCTGAAGTAGGCCGGAGCTCCGGAGCAGAACAGGAAACCCCCGGCTCCGCGAAGAGCCGGGGGTTTTCATGTGAAAGGGAAGGCCGCAGGATCAGAGCTTCGCGGCGATCTCGTCGGGGAATTCGTAATTGCCGGTGACGGTCTGCACATCCTCGTCGTCGTCGAGGATCTCCAGCAGCTTCATCAGGGTGCGCGCGGAATCCTCGTCGCCCATCACATGCGGAGTCTGGGGGCTCCAGATGAGCTTGGCGCTCTCGGCCTCGCCGAGGGCGGCCTCCATCTGGCGGGAGACCTCATGCAGGTCCTTTTCGCCGCAGGTGACCCAATGGCCGTCCTCGTCGGTCTGGACGTCGTCGGCGCCCGCTTCGAGGGCCGCTTCGAGCACCTTGTCCGCGTCGCCCGCCGAGAGCGGGAAATGAATCTCGCCGACGCGGTCGAACATGTAGGTCACCGCGCCGTCCTGAGCCAGAGCGCCGCCGTATTTCGCGAAATAGGACCGCACGTTGCCCGCCGTGCGGTTGCGGTTGTCGGTCAGAGCCTCGACGATCAGCGAGGCGCCGCCGGGGCCGCGGCCTTCGTAGCGCACGCTCTCGTAATTGGCGGCGTCGCCGCCCTCGGCCTTTTTAATGGCGCGCTCGATGTTGTCCTTGGGCATGGACTGCGAGCGGGCGTCGCGGATCGCCAGGCGAAGGCGCGCGTTGGTGTTGACGTCCGCGCCTCCCATCTTGGCCGCGACGGTGATCTCGCGCGAGAGCTTGGAGAACATCTGCGAGCGCTTGGCGTCCTGAGCGCCCTTGCGGTGCATGATGTTCTTGAATTGCGAATGGCCGGCCATCGGACTCCTGTCCCCCCGCCCGTCAAGGGCGTGTTGCTCGGATCTGCTGTGGAATAAGTGGGGCGTGTTATAGGCCCAAAATCGCGGCGCGCCAAGCGGACCGGGCGGATCAGGCCGAAAACCGCCCCCCGGAGCCGGAGGCGTCGAGGGCGTCAGGCGCCGCCGCTTTGCGGATCGGGCCAGGCCGCCGAGAGCCGCCCGCCCCGCCGCAAGGGCGCGATCCGCGTCGCCAGACCCGTCGCGTCGTCGGTCTCGACGAAGACGCCGCAGAGCGTCGCCTCGCCGATCTTGGGCTCGTAGCGGTTCAGGGGCTGGCCGGTGGTGAAGCGCCGCAAGGGCTCGTCCTTGATCATGCCGATCACGGAATCATAATCGCCGCACATGCCCGCGTCGGTCTGATAGGCCGTGCCGCCCGCCAGAACCTGAGCGTCGCCGCTCGGGACATGGGTGTGAGTCCCCACCACCAGAGAAGCCCGGCCGTCGCACCAATGGCCCATCGCCATCTTCTCGGAGGTGGCTTCGGCGTGGAAGTCGATCAGGGCCGCGTCGCAGCCCACGCCCAGAGGACAGGCCGTCAGTTGCGCGTCGATGGCCGCGAAGGGGTCGTCGCAGGGATTCATGAAGACCCGACCAAGGGCGTTGACCACCAGAATCCGCCGGCCGTCGCGCAGATCCACCAGAGCCGAACCCCGGCCCGGAGTCCCCTTGGGCAGGTTCACCGGACGCACGATCCGCGGATCGCGGTCGAGATAGGGCAGGATCTCGCGATTGTCGAAAGCGTGGTTGCCCAGGGTGATCGCGTCGGCGCCCGCCTCGAACACGGCCTCGGCGATCTTCGAGGTCACCCCGAAGCCCGCCGCCGCGTTCTCGGCGTTGACCACCACGCAATCCAGCCGCAGATCGCTCCGCAGGCCCGGAAGGTCGCGCACCGCCGCCTCGCGGCCCGAACGGCCCAGCAAATCGCCCAGAAACAGAATCCTCAAGCGCCCGTCTCCCCCTCTCGCGTCAGGAGGATGGTTTCGCGCTCCGTGACCACGGCGTCAAGGCGCGCATCCGTCGGCTCCTGAGGAAGATGCGCCGATTCCTGCGCCGAGAAGGCGAATCCGCAAGCCCGGATCGGCTTCAGCGCCCGCAGGGCCTCCAGAGTCCGGTCGTAGAAGCCGCCGCCATAGCCGAGACGTCCGCCCGAGCGGTCGAAGGCGACCAGAGGCGCCGCCAGAAGATCCGGCGCGACCTCCGGCGAGCCGGGCGGAGGGACGCGCGCGCCGAAAGGGCCTTCGGTCAGGGGCGAATCAGGAGTCCAGAGCCGGAAGGCCAGAGGCAGTCCCTCGCCGAGGATCGCCGGAAGGGCGATCCGCCAGCCCGCGCCATGAGCCAGGCGCAGAAGCGGCAGAGGATCGATCTCGGAGCGGATGGGCCAGTAGCCCGCCAGAACGCGGCCTTCTCCCGCAGGCGCCGCCTCCATGAACCGCCGCGCGGCGGCCTCGGCCGCCTCCGCCCCGTGAGCCGCGAAAGCGGCGCGCCGACGCGCAAGGGCCTCGCGGCGCAAGGCGGCCTTCAGCGCGACAGGATCAGGGAATGAAGGATCGGTCAGGGCGAACGGCCTTCGGACAGGACAAGCGGCGGGAACCATCATGGGCCGTAACGCGGTTTGATCCTCGCGAGCCTGGGTTACCAGGTGGGCGCCATGTGCTCCGGACCACGGCCCGAAACAGGGACAGCTCCCGCGAGAAGATATAAGGCCACCAGGATTCAAGGCGTCTCGCACCGGACAGAACCCGCCGCCTGCAGGATACATCGCCCGAGCCCCGCCGCCAAGCGGGAAGCGGGTCAGGTTCCCGCAGATTCAGGCGCGGATTCGGGCGCGGCCGCCCGCGCCGGAGACGCCGCATCAGGCGGGGCTTCGGGCTCCTCGTCGGGGGCTCCGGCGGCCTCGTCGGCCGAAGCCTCGGGCGGCAGGCGCTCCAGACGCTCGCGGACCTCCTTCAGGGCCTCGTCCAGCTCTTCGGGCCGGAAGCGGTCGAGCCGCGCATGGTCCAGCCAGAGCAAGGCCGCCTCGACGGCGCATCCGGGAAAGATCTCCTGCGCCGCCGCCCGATAGACCGCCATCTGGCGCAGATAGCCCGTCGGAAGCTTCTCCCGGGCCGGAGGAAGCCCGGTCTTGAAATCCACCACGAAGATCCGCTCTGGAGTCAGGATCATCCGGTCGATGGAGCCCGAGACGGCGCGTCCGCCCAGAGCCGCCACCGGCCCGAAGACCGGCGTCTCGCTCAGGATCCGCGCCCCGGACCCGGCGGAGGGAAAGACCTCGGCGAGGGCGGGATTCCCGCTCAGGGCCAGAGCCCGCGCCACGAGGCCGGGCTGATCGGCGAAATCATCCAGAGGCAGGCCCTCCGCCATGCGCTCCAGAATCCGGTGAAAGGCCACGCCGCGCAGCATGGCCTTCCGGCGCTTCTCCCGGATCAGCTTCTCGTCGTCGGCCGGATCGGGCGGAGGCTCCGCCGCGTCGGGGTCGGGGGCGGAGACCGGCGGCGCGTCGGGGGAGCCGGGTTCGGCGGGATCCGCGTCGAGGCTCAGGCGCGAGGGCGCGACCGGCGCAGGAGGCGCGGGCTCGGGAGGAAGCCGTCCGGCGTCCCAGCCGGGAGGCCAGGATTCCGCAGACGGCTCCGGAGCCCGCAGCAGGGCGGGCGCGGGATCCTCCGGCGTCGGGACGCCGAGGCGCTCGACGCACAGCGCCTCGGGCAGGGAGTCGGGCGCATCCGGCAGGGGGAAGCTCCGGACGCCCGGCATGGACTTCAGGCCCTCCCAGACGGCGCGGTGCCAACTGCCTTCGGCTCCGGCGCCCGCCAGATCGGCGGGCGTGGCCTTCGCGGATTCCGCCTTCGGCTTGCCCTTGCGCCAGCCGCAGAGGATCAGCCGCCTGCGGGCGCGGGTCAGGGCCACGTAGAGCAGCCGGCGATGCTCCGCCTGGATCCGCGCGAGACGCGCCTGACGCGCCTCCTCGGCCTTCGCGGGGAGCCCCTCCTCCTTCGGCCCCAGCCAGAGGACGCCCTCGCCCGCCGCGATCAGACGGGACTCGCGGCGGTCGTCCTGAGCCTCGCCCGGATCGGCCACCACGACCATCTCCGCCTCCAGGCCCTTGGCGCCGTGGACGGTCATCACCCGGATCTCGTCGGCGCCCTGCTCCATGTCGCGCTTGATCTCGGCGCCGAGGCCCTCGATCCAGCGCAGGAAGCCTTGCAGCGTCGGGGGGCGGCTGGTCTCGTAATCCAGAGCCTGGGACAGAAGCTCGTCCACGGGCTCGGCGGCGGGAGAGCCCAGACGCCGCAAGAGGCGTCGCCGACCGTCCTGGGCGCAGAGGATCTTCTCGAAGAACTCGTAGGGGCGCAGAAAGTCCACCCGCGCTATCAGATCGCCCATGCGCGCCTGAGCCTCCGCCCAATGCGCCCGCTCATGGCGACGGCGCGTCAGGGCGCCCCAGAGGCTCCCGCGCCCGCGCGCCCCCGGAGAAGGGGCCGTCAGCTCGATCAGATCCTCTTCGGAGAAGCCGAAGAGCGGCGAACGCAAGGCCGAAGCCAGACTGAGCGAATCGGCGGGCAGAAGCGCCGCCCGCGCCGTCGCCAGAAGATCCTGAGCCGCCAGGGAAGCCCTCAGCCCGATGCGGTCCTCGCCCGCCACCGGGAGGCCCTGCTCCTTCAGCGCCGGGATCAGCCGTCGCGAGAAGCCGCCGCGATTGCGCACCAGAACCAGCACGTCGCCCGCCCGGAGCTTGCGGCCGCCGCCCGGCGCCAGAGGCTCCCGGCCGATCCAGGAGGCCAGCCGCTTCGCGAGGAATTCGGCGAGCCGCGTCTGGGGATCGCTCGCGGCGGAGGCGGGCGCGAGGCTCGTCCAGCCGGGAGGCTCGGGCTCCTCCTCCTTCGTGAAGAGCGGCCACCACTCCACGCGGCCCGGAAGCTCGGGGCGGGCGGAGCGGTGGAGGATCTGCGGCGCGGAGGTCAGGCCCTCCGGATCGGCGAAGACGTGATCCACCGCCTCCAGAATCGCCGGAGAAGACCGGAAGGAATGCGTCAGGGGCACGCCCTGGAGAGGATCCCGCGCGCCTGCGGCCTTGCGCTCGAAACGCGCGCGCTGGGCCGCGAAGGCGGCGTGGTCGGCGCCCTGGAAGCTGTAGATCGACTGCTTCTCGTCGCCCACCACGAAGAGCGTGCGTTTCCCGCCCTCGCGGGCCCCGCGCCCCACGTAGAATTCTTCGGCCAGGGAGGCCGCGACGCGCCATTGCGCGGGGCTGGTGTCCTGAGCCTCGTCCACGAGGATGTGGTCCACGCCCTCGTCCAGCTTGAAGAGCGCCCAGGCGCGGGCCGCGTCGCCGTCGAAGAGCGCCGCCGCCTTCGCGATGAGGTCGTCGAAATCGAGCAGCCCGCGCGGCAGACGCGCGGAGTCGTAGCCCTCGATCAGGCGACGCGCGAAGCGGGCGAAATCCGCCGCCCGCGCAGCCGCCGGAAAAACGGAGAGGCGGGGCTCCAGCTCCGCGAGGCCTTCGGCCAGCATCCGCAGGACAGGTTCAAGATCCGGGCGAAGTTTCTTGAGCGGCCCCGTCATCAGAAACTTCAGCGGGGTCCCTTCGTCCTTCGTCAGCAGGGCTTCGCGCAAGGCGGCGCGCTGCTCCGGGCCGGAGAGCGTCAGAGCCGCCTTCAGTTTCGCGCCTCGGGCCTGATCCTTGTCGCTGCCCCCCTTTCCGGTCAGCAGATGCTCGGCCGCTTCGGCCAGAAGCGGAAGGTCCAGCCCCCGGGCGAACTCCGCCCAGAGGCCTTCCTCCGTCTCGCCCTCCTTGAGGCCGAGGGCCTCGCGCGCCCAGGCCCCCGGCGCCGCCTGAGCCTGCTCCTCCGCCTGAAAGCTCTCGCGATGGAGGAAGGCCGCCGAAGCCAGACCCTCGAGGCCGCCCTGACGCCCGAAAGGCCCCGCGTCCATCACCCGCGCCTCGGCGAAGAAGCGCGCCGCCGCCGCCCGGTCGGCCGCCGAGTCCGAATCGCGCAGATCCAGAAGCGCCCGCTGCGCCGCCTCCCGACGCAGGGTTTCGCCCTCCTCCTCGGGCATCACCGAAAAGCGCGGCGACAACTCCGCCTCCACGGGGAAGCGCCGCAGCACGCTTTCACAAAAGCCGTGGATCGTCTGGAGCCGCAGCCCGCCCGGAGTCTCCAGCGCCCGCGCGAAGAGACGACGCGCCTCCGCGAGATCGCGCCCCCCCTCGCCCAGACGCGTCAGAGCCTCGCGAAGGGCGGTCTCCTCCATCAGAGCCCAGCCGCCGAAGGTCTTGAACAGGCGGTCCTGCATCTCGGCGGCGGCGGCCCGGGTGTAGGTCAGGCAGAGGATCTTCTGGGGAGGCGCCCCCGCCAGAAGCAGACGCGCCACCCGATCCACCAGAACCCGCGTCTTGCCCGAACCCGCGTTCGCCGAAACCCAGACCGAAGAGCGCGGATCCGCCGCCGCGCGCTGGGCCTTCTCGACCTCGCGGATCGGATCCTCAGGAGCTGAATCCCGCGCGTTCACGCCTCGCCTCCTTCTTCGCCGTCGCCGGATTCCTCGCCGCCCCATTCGCCCACCCGCGCCAGATGGTCGTAAGGGCTTTCGAACTTCAGCAGACGGGGCCGCAGACGCGGAAGATAGGGCGTCTGCGGATCCTCGTAATCCTCGAGCAGCCAGATCAGCTCCTGAAGGGTCTTGTCCGAGAACTCCGTCAGGTCTTCGGGACAGCCGAGCTCCTTGAAGCCGGAGAAATCGCTCTCCTTCGCCCCCGGCGAAATCGAGACGTAGCGCAGACCCCGGATCCGCATCTCCGGATCGGCCTTGACCTCCGGGAAGCCGCCCCGGCGCAGGATCGCCGCCTCAAGGGGCAATTGACGCGCCCAGGACCGCACCTCGCCGCCGCCGGGCGGAGTCCCGGTCTTGTAATCCACCAGCAGATAGCCGCCGTCCGGCAGATCGTCGATGCGGTCGGCCTCGGCGGTGAGGCGGAAGCGTCGCCCCGATTCCAGAGGGATCAGGATCTCGCCCCGCGCCTCCAGCAGGACCGGACGCTCGCCCCCTTTCCGGCGCTCGGCCTCGCGCGGCAGGAAGTCCCGCGCGAAGCCCATCGCCCGCACGCGCCAGCTCTCCTGAAGCGCAGGGCGGTCGGCGAGGTCGGTCAGAGCCTCCTCCAGCCCCCCGGCGAAGAGCGCGAGCGCCTCCTCCTCGGGCGGCAGGCCCTTCCGCGTCGCCTTGACGAAGCTCTCCAGCGCCTGATGCAGCGCCCGGCCCCGCGACAGCGCGTCCGGCTCGGCCTCCAGCGCGGGTAGAGCCTCCAGCCCGAGGATCTCCCGGGCGTAGATGGCGTAGGGATCGCGGACCAGGGTCTCGACCCGCGTGACCGAGAGCCGACGCGGACGGCGCTCCACAGGCGGACGCGGCGCCGGGCGGTCTTCGGGCTCGGGCCGCAGGGAATCGGCCTCCGCCTCGCGGGCCGCCCGCAAGGCCGCCTCGCCCCGCGCCCGCGCGGCCTCCCAGTCGCTCCGGGCGTAGCCGCCGAGCAGGATCTCCAGACGCCGCAGCCAGCGCGAGGCCGAAGCCGGAGCCCCCCCCTGCTTGCGCGCCCGCGTCAGCCAGACCTCGGGAGTCCCGCAGGCGATGCGGGCGAAATCCTGCGCCAGACGCCCCGCCTCCGCCTCCAGAGACTCGAGCCCGAGCTCGCGCCGCATGGGCCGCGACAACCAGCCGTCGGGCTGGGAGGAGGCGGGCCAGACGCCTTCGTTCAGACCGCCGATGATCACCACGTCGGCGGTCTGGGCGCGGGCGTCGGCGGGGCCCCAGACGAAGGCCCGTCGATGGCCGCCGCCCGGCGGACGCGCCGCCTCGCCGCGCAGGAGATCCGCGAAGAGCGCCGGCCAGGCCCGGGGCGAGATCGGGCCGAGATCCGGAGCCGCCTCCTCCAGCCGCTCCAGAAACTCCTTCAGGGCCTCGCCCGTGGGACCCTGCTCGGAGGCCCCGTCGCTCAGGGCGAAGGCCGCCCGACGCTGGGCCGCCAGAAGCGCCGCGCCTTCGATCTCGCGCGACGCGGCCGCCTCCGCGAGGGGGCGGAAGATCTCCGTCAGGCCGCAGATCCACTCCCGGATCTCCCCGGCCTCACGCTCGGCGCGCAGACGATGGCCCTCCGGATCGGAGCGGCGTACGGCGGCGGCCAGAGCCTCCGCGAGCGCCCCCTCGACCGCTCCGGCCAGGCCCTCCAGGCCCGGCCCGAGCCGACGTCCCCGCAAGGCGAAACGCTCGTAGCGCCGCGCCAGACGCAGATGACGGCGTCGGGCTTCTCCGGGCTCCGCGCCCGCCGCCGCGAGGGGATGCTTCAGCAGGCTCAGAAGCTCGGTCGCCGCCAGAGGCTTCCCCGGATCGCCGCAGAAGACCCGCGCCAGAAGGCTCAGCAGGATCCCCGGCGCGGTCAGCGCCAGAGGCCGCCCGCCGGAATCGTCGGGCTCGATCCCCCAGCGCCCCAGAGCCGCCGCCGTCCGGCGGCCCAGGGCGCGGTCCGGCGTGACGAGCGCCACCGTCCGTCCGGGCTCGGCCAGAACCCGGCGCATCACCGCCGCGACGGCCGCCGCCTCCTCGCGCGGACTGCGGGCCTCGATCAGCGAGAGCCCCGCGCAAGCCTCCGGCGCAAGCTCGCGGATGCGCCGTTCGGCGGCGCTCCAGGCGTCGGTGAAGGGCGGAGGCCGCAGCGCATGGCCCAGAAGCCGCGCCCGCGCCAGAGCTCCCCCGGCGGGCGGCTCCCACCAGAGCGCCTGATCGCGCGGCAGGCCCTCCAGCTTCAGCAGGGCCGCCGCGTCGCCGCCGGGATGCTCGGGATGCTCGTCCAGCTTGAGCCATTCCTCGGCGCCGAGCGTGTCGTCCAGCCAGGGCAGGATCGCCGCCCCCTGAGGCAGACGCGCCGCCGCATGGATGAAGTCGCGCTCCACGGCCGAACGCCCCGCCTCGCCCGCCACCAGGATGGGCGTCTCGGGGGGATTCGCCTTCCAGGCCTCGATCCGGGATTCCAGAGCCGCCACCCGCAGAGCCGCCGCATCCTCCACGCCCCAGGCGCGGCGCTGCTCGGGCCAGGCCTCGCCGAGGATCTTCAGGAACTTCAGGGATTCGGCCCAATGCGCCGCATGGTCGTCCGGCGCCAGATCCTTCAGCTTCTCCGGATCGATCTTCGCCGCCAGCATCTCGTCGAGGAGATCGGCGATCTGGAGCGCCAGAGCCGCCGAAGCCTCCTCGCGCGCGAGGTCGGGCGCATGGCGCGCCAGGCTCCGCACCAGACGCGCGAAGCTCAGGACCCGCCGCAAGGGCGCCGCCGCAGGCGGAGAACCCGCAGGCGGAGGGACGTCGGGGAAGGCCAGGATGCGCGGAGTCAGGGTCACGCGCCCGGCCTCATGGGCGAAGGCCTCGCGCAGGGCGCGCGCCCCGCGCCGCGTGCCGACGTAGATCGTCATGCGGGCCAGAGCCGCCGGATCCGCCCGCGCTCCGCCGAGACGCCGCAGCACGCCGCGCGCCGTCAGACGCGACAGGTGGACCCCCGGAGGCGCCTGATAGAATCTCGGACCCCCGCCCGGATGATCGGAGAAGAGCCCCGTCACGCCTCTCCCGCCTCGCGCAACAGAGCCTCGGCGGCGGGGATTCCCGCCGGAGTCCCGACGTCGGCCCAGCCGCCCGCATGCCGGAGCCCCGAAGCCCGCCCCGCCGAAGCCTCGGCGAAGAAGACCCTCGACAGGGAGAAAGGCCCCTCCGGCTGATCGACCAGCAAGGCCGGATCGAGGATCTGCGCCCCCGTATAGACCCAGGGCGCGGCCTCGCCCGCAGGAGGGCGGCTCAGGCGCGAAGCCTCGTCCAGCAGGAAGTCGCCCGCCCGCGCATAGCCCACGGCCCGCGCCTTCTCGACCACGAGCAGCAGAAGGCCCATCCGCGCGCCCTCCCAGGCCTCAAGCAAGGCCGGGACAGGCGCGGCGCCCGTCCAGACGGCGTCCGCGTTGAGCGCCAGCACCGGACCCGGACCCAGAAGCGGCAGAGCCTTGCGCATGCCGCCGCCCGTCTCCAGCAGGAGGTCGGATTCGTCGGAGACGAGGATGTCGAGATCCTTGCGCCGCGCCAGAGCCGCCCGCATCTGGTCCGGAAAGGCGTGGACGTTGACCACGGCGCGCGGAATTCCCGCCTCCTTCACGCGGTCCAGAGCCCGGTCGAGCAGAGTCCGGCCGCCGACCTCCACCAGAGCCTTGGGGCGGTCGTCGGTCAGAGGCCGCATGCGCGTGCCGAGGCCCGCCGCGAAGATCAGGGCCGCAGAAGGAGCCGCAGAGGGGGCGAGAGTCATCGGGAGGGCTCCTTCTGCGGCGAGGCGAGGCGGGCGAGGATCTCGGGCCCGGGCGCGGGGATATGGCGCGCGACGAAATCCGCCAGAGGCTTCAGGGCGGGCGCGGAAAGATCGCGCCGGAAATGGCTCCAGACGCGGGGAATCAGCTTCACGTAACGCGAATCGCCGCGCAGGGCGAAGCGGGCGAAAAGCCCCAGGATCTTGGCGTTGCGCTGAGCCGCCCAAGCGTCATGGGACAAGGCGAAGGCGCGCGGATCGCGGCCCGTGCGCTCGGCGAAACGCAGCTTCAGAGCCTCCGCCAGATCCGGCGAGACGTCGCGGCGGGCGTCCTCCAGCAGGGAGGCGAGGTCATAGGCTCCCGAACCCCGGCGCGCGTCCTGATGGTCGAGAATCCCCAGAGCCGCCGCGCCCGGGCGCTCCGGCATGTGGAGCAGGTTCTCGGCGTGGTAATCCACATGGACATAGCCCGCCTCGGCGCGATGCGGCGCCAGAGCCGCCAGGACCAGAGCCAGCCATTCCGCCCGCTCCGCCTCGCCCAGGGGGTTTCCGGCGGCGGGCGCCCAGACGTCGACCAGCAAGGCCGCCTCGCGGGAGATGATCGCCTCGTCGTAAGCCGGAGGGCGATGAACCGTCCCGAGAAAGCTCAGGGCCTCGGGAATCGGCTCCTCCTGAAGCTGCGCCAGAGTCTCCACGGCCAGGGCGTAAAGCTCCGGCTCGCGGGCGGCGTCGGCGGCGCAGAGCCGCGCGAAAAGCCCCTCGCCCAGATCTTCGAGCAGCAGATAACCCGCCTCCGGATCGGCGGCGAGGATCTCCGGCGCCGAAAAGCCCCGTCCGCGCAGCCACTCGCCCACCGCTCCGAACGGCGTCACGCTCAGGCCCGTCGCCGGAGCGCAATCCATGAGGATGGAGGTCAGGCCCTCCTCCGCCCGCAGCCGCAGATAGCGCCGCGCCGAGGCGTCGCCCGCCAGAGGCAGCCGCTCCGCCGCGCTCCAACCCGCGTCTTCGAGCAAGGCCTCCAGAGCCTCCGCCCGGTCGGGCGCCGCCGCCAGAGCAGCCCGAGCCGCCGCAGCCAGAGCCTCGCCGCGCGGGCCGGAGGCCGTCAGGCTCAACAGGCGTCCGCCTTCGGGCGTCGGGACGATGCGGATGCGCAGGGCGTCGCGAGGGGCGCGCCCGCCGAGCGCCTCCGGCCATTCCACGAGGCTCACCGCCTCCGTCCAGTGGAGAAGACCCAGCTCCTCCAGCTCCGCAGCCGAGCGCAGACGATAGAGATCCGCATGGCGCCAGAGCCCTCCGGGCCCCGCATGCTCGTGCACCAGCGCGAAGCTCGGGCTGGAGGCCTCGCGGGCCGCCGAAGCGCCCAGACCCCCTTGCAGGATCGCCCGCGCGAGAGTCGTCTTGCCCGCGCCCAGATCGCCCTCCAGCAGGAGCGCGTCGCCGGGCGCCGCAGCCCTCCCGAGGGCCGCGCCGATCCGCGTCATGGCGGCCGGATGAGGGGCGGAAAGCTCAAGATCCATCGGGGCCTCGGGGTCGTTCCTTCGGGGGAGGGGCGGCGCGAAAGGATCCGCAGGCGCATGGCCGCGCTTGCAAGGCCTTCCGTCTTCGCCTTAAACCTTCTCGCGGGCGGGCGCAATGTTCCCGCTCCGCCCCCGCTCTCCGCTCAGGCTCCCGCCCGGACCCTCTGCGCGCGTCACCCAAAGGCCCCTTCCCATGACCAGCCTGCTCCGCAAGCTCGACCATCCCGTGATCCTGCTCGTGATCACCATGCTGCTCTGGGGCGGCAACTCCGTCGTGGGGCGGGCCGTGCGCGAGGACATCCCGCCCGTGACCCTCGCCTTCTGGCGCTGGACCATCGCGGCGGCGGTCGTGGCGCCCTTCGTCTGGCGGCGGTTCCTGGAGGATCTGCCCGCGCTCAGGGCGGGCTGGAAGGAGACGCTGCTCCTCGGGCTGACCGGGATCGCGCTCTTCAACACCTTCCTCTACGAGGGCCTGCGCCACACCACGGCCATCAACACCCTGACGCTGCAATCGGCGATTCCGGCTCTGGTGCTGGTCATCGGCGCGCTGATCTTCCGCGAGAAGATCCCCGGACGCATCTGGGCGGGGGTGCTGCTCTCGATGCTGGGCGTGCTGGTCATCGCCACCCATGGCGAGATCGCGCGTCTGGCGCATCTGGGATTCGGAATCGGCGAAGTCTGGATGCTGGCGGCGGTGGCCGTCTATGCGCTCTACACCGCCGCGCTGCGTCTGAGGCCGAAGGGCGCCCATCCCATGAGCTTCCTGCTGGCCACCTTCCTGATCGGCGTGGTCGTTCTGGCGCCCTTCTATCTCTGGGAGCGCGGGGCGCGGGGCGGCGTGGATCTGACGCCGACCACTCTGGCGGCCTTCCTCTATGTGGGGCTCTTTCCCTCGCTGATCGCCTACATCGCCTTCAACCGCGCGGTGGAGGCCATGGGCGCCCCCGCCGCCAGCCCCTATCTGCATCTGACGCCGCTGTTCGGAATCCTGCTGGCGATGATCTTCCTCGGCGAAAGGCTGGAGGCCTATCACCTCGTCGGCGGCGCCTTCATCGCGGCGGGGATCTTCTGGGCCACGCGCAGGATCAGGGCGCCGCAGGGCTAGGCGGACGACGCGCCAGGCGCATCAGGGCCCGCACGCCCCGCCCCGGCTCCTCGCGCAATTCGAGGTCGCCGCCATGGCGCCGCAGGATCCGCCGCGCCAGAGACAGGCGCATCGCCGGAAGCGACAACTCCGGCCAGTCCTCGGAATCGCGCGGAGCCGCCAGAGCCTCGGCGAATTCGGGCGGCAGGGCCAGACCCTCGCCGCAGGCGCGGATGCGGATCTCTCCCTCGTCGCCTTCGGCCTCCGCCCGCACGATCTGGCCGGGACGGGCGTTGCGGATCAGGGCGCTCACCGTGTTGTAGACCGCATGCCCCAGACGCGGCGAATCGGCCAGAGCCGTCCCCAGCTCCGGAAGCTCCGCATGCAGCGTCACGCCCCGCGCCGAGGCCTGCTGACCCAGCCAGGCGAAGATCGGCCCCAGAGTCCCGGAGATCTCGACGGGGGCGAACTCCATCCGCTCGGCCTCCGAGACGATGCGGGCGTAGTCGATCAGTTCGTCCACCCACTGGCGCAGCTCCTGAGCCGCCACGCGGATCTGACGCGCCGCCTCGGTCTGGGCGCCCGCCAGAGGCCCCCGCTCGCCCTGCTCCAGGGCGTTGGCGAAGCCCGAGATCACGCTCAGCGAACTGCGCAGGTCCTGCCCCGCCGAGCCGATGGCCTGAAGCACCCTCGGCCTGAGCGTCGCGCCCGAGACCCCCGCCGCCCGCAGAGGCGTCGCGGGCGCGGAATCGTCCTCGACCTGAAGCGTGGTCAGCAGGATCGAGCCGTCCGGCAGAGGCGCCGCCGCCATCTGCACCGTCGAGCCGTCGCGCCGCCGCAGCGAGCGCCGCCAGAAACGCCGGGGCTCGCCCACGCCCGCCACCTGCGCCACCACGCCGTCCCACATGTCCGGATCGGGGTGAAGCTCCGCGCAGAGCCGCGCCACCTCCGCGACGTGAGGCCGCGCGCCGCTGAAGTCCGGCAGGCTCCAGATCTCCAGAAAGGCCTGGTTGGCCAGCTGCAAGGCCCCGTCCGAGCCGAAGAGCGCCACCCCCTCGCGCAGATGGGACAGCATCGTCCGCTGGCTGGAGCGGGCGGATTTGTACTGGCTCTTCAGCGCGAGGGGCTCGGTCACGTCCTCGAAGACCGCCAGAGCCCCCCCCAGAGCATGAGGCCGCCAGCTCGCATGGACGGTGCGCCCGTCGGGGCGGTGCCAGTAGGAATCGAAGCTCTGCTGGCCGGTCAGGCCCCGGATCTGCTGCAGCTGCTCGGCGCGCCAGCGGCCGTAGTCGCGCTCCTCGGGCAGACGGCGGCGGGCGCGCAGTTCGTCGAAGATCTCCGAGAGCGTCGGATGGGCCTCGATCTCGGCGTCTCCCATGCTCCAGATCCGCGCCATGGCCTGATTGCAGAACTCGAGGCGCTCCTCGCGGTCGAAGATCGCCACCCCGACGCGGATCGCGTCCAGGGTCTGCTCGGAGGCCTGCTTCTCGCGGCGCTGGTTCACCTCGGCCTCGACCTCGCTGGTCAGGTCGAGCCCGTAGCCGAGCGAACCCTCCTCGGTCGGGATCTCCAGGATGTCGAAATTCCGCACCGCCCCCGCCACCACGGGCCGACGCCGACGCCGCTGCGGACGGCCCTCCTCGCGCGCCAGACGCGCCAGAGCCGCCGCCCCGGACTTCTCGCCGGAGATCAGCTCCACCTCGGCGGCCACGGCGGCGGCCGGAGTCTCGGCCTCCACCGCGCGGGCGTAGGCCATGTTCGCCCAGGTCAGACGCCCCGAACGGTCGCGGCGCCAGGCCAGAAGCGGCGCCTGATCCAGAGCCGCCTGAAGGCGCGTGCGCTCGCGGACCTCGGCCGCCGATTGCGCCGCCGCCGCCGCCAGTTCGCGCCGGGCCTCGGTCTCGTCGAGCAGCCGCACCACGGCGCGTCCGCCGACCGTGCGGCCCTCCGCCCGGCGCTTGCGGCCGTCCACGCAGGGAATGTCGAAATCGAAGGCCGTGCCCCGCTCGCAGAGCCGCCGCATCGCCGCCGCCAGAGTCCCCGCCACATGAGGCGCCGCCACCGCCTCCGCCGCCAGACGCCAGGCGTTCACGCCCCGCTCGCCCGCCAGACGCCGCGCCGCCGCCTCGGCGAAGCCCACCGCGCCGGCCAGTTCGTCGCCGCGCCAGATGAGCGCGCCGTCCGCCCGCGCGAGGGTCAGGGCCTCCAGAGCCTCCGAGGCCCGGGATTCCGCGAGGCGGCCCGCCTCCGCCGCCTCGGACAGCCGCCGCAGACGCGCCCGCAGCCGGAAAGCCCAGAACGCCAGAAGAGTCGCCAGAGCGAAGGCTCCGGCGGTCACCAGCTCGACGGGCGCGAAGGATTCGAAGACCGGCGCCGGAACGGCCTCGCCGAGCGCCTCCTCAAGCGCCTCCTGAGCCCCGGCCGGCCAGGCGACGCCCGTCAGCAGCGCCGCGAGCGCGACGCGGCGCGCCCGTCGGAGGCTCGACGCGCCGCCGGAGGAGTCTTCTGATGCGTCTGAATCCACGAGGCCCCCCAGAAGGCCTTCAAGGCCGCCGCAGGGCGCCCGCCGCCCCGTCCGCCGCCCCGAGCGTCGGAAGCCGGAGACTAGCCCTCCCCGCCGCCCGCACAAACCCCCTCTGGCGTATGGCGTTCAGGCGGCGGCCGGATCGGCCTCCGCAGGAAACCCCGCAAGGGCCGCGTCGGAGCGCGCTTCGAGCGCCAGCACCCGGTCGGCGGGCCAGAGGATCTCGACCACCGCGCCTTCCGGCGGCTCGCCCTCCTCGGGGCGCGCCGGACGGCCCGGACGATTCGGACGCGCGTTGGCGAACCGCACCCGCGCGCCGCCCCGCTCGAGCAGGGTCTTGGCGATGAACACCCCGAGCCCCATCCCCTCGTAGCCCTCGCGCGGAGAGCCCCCCGCCTCGCGGGCGCGGGTGGAGGCGTAGGGCTCGCCCAGGCGCGCCAGAGCCTCCGGCGAGAAGCCCGGCCCGTCGTCGCAGATGCGCAGACGCAGCACCTTGCCGCCGTCCAGCGCCGCCTCGACCCGCACGCGGGATTCCGAGAAGTCCATGGCGTTCTGAAGGAAGTTGCGCAGCGCATGCAGCGTCGCCGGACGGCGCTCCACCGGCAGGGAGGCCGCGCCGCCCATGATCTCCAGACGACGGTCGCGCGGCGTGACCGGACCCGCCGCCTCCTCCAGCAGCGTGCGCAGGCTGATGGTGTCGAAATGGCCTTCGGCGTCGGCGCGGGCGGTCGCCAGCTTGGCGAGGATGCCCCGGCAACGCTCCACCTGGGCCCGGATGAAGGCCGCCTCCTCCGCGAGATCGGGCTGACCCTTCAGGTCGCGCTCCATCTCCTTCGAGGACATGGCGATGGCCGCCAGAGGCGACCCCAGCTCATGGCCCGCCGCCGCCGCCAGAGTGCCGATGGCCGCCAGCTTCTGCTCGCGGGCCAGAGCCGCCTCCGTCGCCGCCAGAGCCGAGGACATGCGCTGCTCCTCGCCGGTCAGGCGCCGCACGTGCACCGCCACGAAGACCACTCCGATCGCCAGAGCCGCCGCCACCCCCGCCCGATGCAGCTCCGGAATCTGGAGGATCGTCAGCCCGTCGGCGCGCCTCAGCGGCCAGGCCCAGAGGTAGAGCGCCACGCTCAGCGCCAGAGAAACCACCCCCGCCGCCAGAGTCGCCCGCTGGGTCAGCACCGCCGCCGCCACCACCGAAGGCGCCACGAAAAGCAGACAGAAGGGATTGTCGAAGCCGCCCGTCAGCCCGAGCAGCAAGGCCAGCTGCGCGGCGTCGAAGAGCAGCCAGCCCAGAGCCCCCCGCTCGGAGAGCCGGGCGTTGGGCGGCAGGACCACCATCGCGATGAGGTTGAACCAGACCAGCGCCAGAACCGCCATGGCGCAATGCAGCACGGGAATCTTGAAGCCGAGCAGCCACCCGACCGTCAGCGCGCCCACCTGCCCCGCCGCCGCCAGCCAGCGCCAGAGCAGCAGATGCCGCGCCAGAACCAGAGGCGTGGGCTCCGGCGCGAAGACCGACCGCAGCCCGAGAATCGCGCGCGGAGCCGGACGCGAAAGGCGCTCCGCCCCATCGGGGGCCGTCGCCGGCGTCGCGGCCGGCGAAGTCCCGACGAGAGGGGCGGAGGCGCTGGTCATCTCAGGCCGCGCGCGAGGCGGCGGGCTCTTGGGTCAGCAGGAGATAGGCGCTCTGGGCGTCGGGCGCGCCGCGCAGATTGGCCCGCGTCTCCGCATGGCGCAGAACCCGCGAGATCCGCGCCAGAGCCTTCAGATGCTGCGCTCCGGCCTCCTCGGGGGAGATCAGCGCGAAGACCAGATCCACCGGGGCGTCGTCGCCCGAGGCGGGCGCCTCGCTTCCGTCCGGCGCGATCTGGAACGGAAGGCTCCAGTCGCGCAGCGGCTTCTCCAGCCGCAGGAACAGGCCCAGGGCCTGATCGATTCCCTTGAGTCGGGCGTGGGGAATGGCGACTCCGTCGCCGACCCCCGTGGCGGCCAGGACCTCGCGGCGACGCAGGGACTCGAGCGCGTACTCGCGCCCCACCCCGCTCCGCCTCGCCGCGCGCGCGGCGATCTCGGCCATGACTTCAGCTTTGTCCGACGCGCGAAAATCCAGAATGACCGCCTGTCCGGCGGCTTCGCCCAGCAAATCGCTGATCCGCATCGTCTCACCTGTGCATCGGACGCCGCGGCGGGAAAAACCGCCCCGGCGCCGCCTTCGACCTGACCGCCCCCTGAAGGACGGCGGCTTCTCATCTCCCCTGAGCGACGCCCTTCGGGTCGATCCAGCCGATATGGCCGTCCGCCCGCCGATAGACGACGTTCAACTCCCCATGCGCCTCGTTGCGGAACATGAGCACGGCCTCGTCGGCCATCTCCATTTGCAGCACCGCCTCGCCCACGGTCAAGGAAGGGATGCTCGATTTCGCCTCCGCCACGATCACGGGCTGGAGCGCGGCTTCGCCGTCCGGCGCTCCGGCGGCCTCGTCGTCGCCGTAGGCGGTGAGGATGAAGCTCGTCGCCGCCTCGACGCGGTTGACGCCCCCCAGACGGCGCGTCGAATGGGCCTTGAGGCGGCGCTTGTGGCGACGCAGCTGCTTCTCGATGCGGGCCGCCGCCTGGTCGAAGGCGGGATAGATCTCCGGCGCGCGGCCTTCGGCCTGGATGGTCAGGCCGGTGCTCAGCTGCACCGAGACCTCGCTGCGATAGGTCTTGGCGGCGTCCCGCGAGAAAGTCGCGACCGTTTCGAGAGGCTCGTCGGCGTATTTCGTGACGATGTCGAGGACTTTCTCCTCCACATGTTTCGGCAGCGAATCGCCCACGTCGATGTGACGGCCCGTGACTTTCATGCGCATGACGGCCTCTTTTCCTCGTTGAGCGACGCGGGAACGCCCGCGTCTCCTGTCGTCTCCTCCGGGCGTCGGGTCCGGCCGCGCAGACTGGCCGCGCAGGCTCGCCGCATCGCCCCGGCGCGTCGCCCCGAAGACCGGATTCGGCGCGCCTTCCTTCCAGAATGGAGGCGGACCCCGGAGGTTTCAAGACCTAATCAGGCGAAGACGCCCCCGGAGCGACGTCTCCGGACGGATGAGGGAATGTTCATCGATTCCCGATATTTGGCCACCGTGCGCCGCGCGATGTCTATGCCGTCGTTCCGGAGAGCCTTCACGAGGTCGTCGTCCGAGAGCGGCGCGCCCTGGGCCTCGGCGTCGATCATGCCCTTGATGCGGTGCCGCACGGATTCGGCCGAGAAGGCCGCCCCGCCGTCCGCCGAGGCGATGGCCGCCGTGAAGAAATACTTCAGTTCGAAGACGCCCCGGTTCGTGCCCATGTATTTGCTCGAGGTCACGCGGGAGATGGTCGATTCGTGCATCTCCACGGCGGCGGCCACGGTCTTGAGGTTCAGCGGCCGCAGTTCGCGCACGCCATAGGCGAAGAAGCCGTCCTGCTGGCGCACGATCTCCGAGGAGACCTTGAGGATGGTCCGCGCCCTCTGGTCGAGGCTCTTGACCAGCCAGTTGGCCGTCTGGAGCTTCTCGGCGAGATAGGTCTTCACCTCGCCCTTCTTCTCGCCCCCCTCGATCCGGGCGAGATAGCGCTGGTTCACGATGAGCTTGGGCAGGGTCTCGGCGTTCAGCTCCACCGTCCAGCCGCCATGCTGGTCGGGGCGCACGAAGACGTCGGGAATCACCGGCTGGCTCGGCTCGCCGCCGAAGGGCCGCCCCGGACGCGGCTCCAGGCGGCGGATCTCCGCCAGCATGTCCGCGAGGTCTTCGGCGTCCACCCCGCAGAGCTTCAGCAGCTTCGCCTGTTCGCCTCTGGCCAGCAGCTCCAGATTCTGGAGGAGCTTCTCCATGGCCGGATCGAGCCGGTCCTTCTCGGCCAGCTGCAGCCCGAGGCATTCCGCCAGATCCCGCGCGCCGACGCCCGTCGGATCGAAGCCCTGAAGCAGCTTCAGCGCCTCCGCGACCTCCGCCGCGCCCGCGCCGAGCCGATGGGCCGTCTCCTCCAGATCGGCGCGCAGATAGCCTGCTTCGTCCACCGCCTCGACGAGGTCGGCGCAGATGATCTTCACGATGCCCGGCGCCCGCGACAGCCCCAGCTGCGCCAGGAGATGTTCGCGCAGATTGGCCGATTCGGCGAGGGTCTCCTCGACGGAGGAGCCCATCTCCTCGAATCGCGAATCGCCGCCCTTGCCGACCGTGCTCCAGTCGCCGCCCGCGTCGCCGGGGGCGGGGCCGTCGGAATCCGCCACGGAGCGGTCCGCGTAGAGGTTTTCAAGGCCGGTGTCGAAGGTCTCCTCGGCGAGGGTCAGGCGATCCTCGCGCAATTCGGCGTCGAGTCCGGCGGGCTCCGGCGCGGCGACGTCGGCGGGAGGGGCGTCGGCGGGCGGCTCCTCGCGCGGAGCCTCGGCGCCCGGCTCGACCACCTCCAGCAGCGGATTCTGCTCGATCTCCTGAAGGACGAACTCCGAAAGCTCCATGTTGGACATCTGCAGCAGCTTGATCGCCTGCTGAAGCTGCGGCGTCATGACGAGCTGCTGGCTCTGGCGGATCTCGAGGCGGGGGGCGAAGGCCATGGCGCGACCTCAGCCCTGACCGGGCGGAGAGCCCGTCACAGACGGAAGCCCTCGCCCAGATAGACGCGACGCACCACCTCGTCCGCCACCAGGGCCTCCGGCGAGCCCTCGCGCAGCACCGATCCCTCGTGCAGGATGTAGGCCCGGTCCACCACGCCCAGAGTCTCGCGCACGTTGTGATCGGTGATCAGAACGCCCACGCCCCGCGTCTTGAGCTGCGCCACCAGCCGACGGATCTCGTCCACCGCGATGGGGTCCACGCCCGCGAAGGGCTCGTCCAGCAGGAGATAGGACGGATGCGAGGCCAGAGCCCGCGCGATCTCCAGACGCCGCCGCTCGCCGCCCGAAAGCGCCGCCGAAGGGGCGTCGCGCAGCCGCTCGATGGAGAATTCCGCCAGCAGCCGCTCCAGGGTCTTGCGCCGCTTGGCGGCGCTCGACTCGACGATCTCCAGCACCGCGAGGATGTTCTGCTCCACGGTCAGGCCCCGGAAGATCGAGGCCTCCTGAGCGAGGTAGCCCACGCCCATGCGCGCGCGTCTGTGCATCGGCAAGGCCGTCGCGTCCCGACCCTCGATCAGGATGCGTCCGTAATCCGCCGGCGCCAAACCCGCGATCATGTAAAAGCATGTCGTCTTCCCCGCCCCGTTCGGCCCCAGGAGCCCGACCGCCTCTCCCCGCCGCAGCGTGAGGCTGACGTCCCGGACCACGGCCCGGCCCCTGAAGCTCTTGCCGATCCGGTCGACGATGAGCCCTTGCGCCGCATCGGCGCTCCAGGCGCCGGCGGCGGCCCGCGCAGGCCCCTCGTCTTCGGCCATGCTGACCGCCCCTCCTTTAGAATTCCCTATGTCCAGGATTTTACGTCATCGACCTTCGGGACGGAACAGCGTCTGCACGCGTCCGCCTTCGAGGCGGGCCTGGCCGCTGTTGAGGTCGATGCGCAGGCGCGGGCCGCGGATCACGTTGTCGCCCTGGGTCAGGATCACGTCGTCGCCCATCAGCGCCACGCCTCCCGCCACGTCGTATTCGGCCCAGCTCCCCTGGGCGGTCTCGGAGCCGTTGGTGATGAAGACGTCGCCTTCGGCCCGCAGGCTGCGGATCGCTCCCTGAGGCGAAGCGGCGCCCGCGCCGCCGTCTCCGGCGTAGACCACCTCGATGCGCTGGGCCTGAAGCCGCAGGTCGCCCTGACGGGCGTCCACGCCCCCCGCGAAGACCGCCCGCTGCTCGCTCTGGCGCACCTCCAGGGAATCGGCGGCGATCTCGATGGGCAGATTCGGATTCTGGCGGAAGCCGCCCAGAGCCCCGAGCCCGGCCTGACCGAGCGCCGGAGCCGCCGGACTCAGCAGGGCGAGCAGCGCAAGAGCCGCGCAGGCCCGCCCGAGGCGGCGCGGCGCGGGACTCGTCTGGGGGGAGTCAGTCATCGGAGATCTCCTCGCTGGACCTCGCCGGGGCTGAAGAGCCGCGCGCGGCGGCGGGCAGCACGGTCATGCGCACGCGCCCCTTGAAAAGCACATTGCGGGCGTCTCCGTCCAGAGCCTCCAAAGACTCGGCCGAGATCGCGCCCGCCGGTCCTTCTCCGCGCACGGGGGCCAGACTCCGCAAGGCCTGGGTCCGGCCGTCGAGCAGGGCGGCTTCGGTCTCCATCCAGTAGCCTTCCTCGGACTCGACCCGCACGCCCCGGGTCAGGGTCAGTTCGCGGCTCTGCGTGAGGAATTCGCCGCCGCCCGCGTTCAGGCGCAGCGGCGCGCCGTCGGCGGCCTCGAAGCGCCCCTCCAGAGGCCCTATCCGCACGAGCTGCGGCTGAGGCCCGTCCGGCTCGGCCCAGTCGGCCGCCAGAGCATAGGCCTCGCCCTGCGCCGTGCGGCCCGACAGACGGGGGCCCGTCAGGCGCAACCCGTCCTCGAGCGCCTCGCGGTCGTCGTCGGAGAGGAGGATCGTCGGCGCCGAGGGCCGCGAAGGCGCCAGGAACACCAGAAGGAAAGGCGCCGTCGCCGCAAGCGTCCAGAGGGCCGCCCGCCAGCGGCGACGGCTGCGGGGCGCGGCGGGAGGCGCGCCCCCGCCCGTCATCATTTCACCCCGGCGCGCAAGCAGTCGTGGATGTGCAGCAGCCCCACCGGACGCGGCGCAGGCCCCTCGGCGTCGACCACGAAAAGCGCCGTGACCTTGCGTTCGTTCATCGCCGCCACTCCCTCGACGGCCATGGCGCCGCGCCGCACGGTCAGGGGCGTGGAGGTCATGACCTCGGGAATGGAGCGGTCCAGCAGCCCGACGATGTGGCGCCTCAGATCGCCGTCGGTGATGATGCCGACCAGAGCGCCGCGCTCGTCGACCACGCCCACCAGGCCGAGGGCCTTGGCGGTCATTTCGCCCACGGCCTCCTCCATGGTCGCGCTCACGGGGATCAGCGGCAGCCCGGCCCCCGAGATCATGAGATCCTCGACCCGCAGCAGCAGCGCCCCGAGCGTGCCGCCCGGATGCAGCATGCGGAAGCGGTCGGGATTGAAGGCGCGCCGCTCCATCAGCGCCACGGCCAGGGCGTCGCCGAGCGCCAGCGCCATGGTGGTGGAGGTCGTGGGCGCAAGGCCCATCGGGCAGGCCTCGGGCGCGGGCGGCAGGATCAGGGGCGCGGCGGCGGCCCGCGCCAGGGTGCTGTCCGTCCTGGCGGTGATCGCGATGACGGGAATGCGCCAGCGTCCGGCGTGGCTCAGCAGATCCGAGAGCTCCCTGGTCTCGCCGGAGTTGGAGATGATCAGGGCCACGTCCTCGGCGGTGACCATGCCGAGATCGCCATGGCTGGCCTCGGCGGGATGCACGAACTGCGCGGGAGTCCCGGTGGAGGCGAAGGTCGCGGCGATCTTGCGGCCGACATGGCCGCTCTTGCCGATGCCCGAGACGATCACGCGTCCGCGCACGTTCATCAGCAGATCGACGGCCGCGCCGAAGGCTCCGTCGAGAGATTTCGAGAGGGCGAGAAGCGCCTCGGACTCGACCTTCAGCACGCGGCGGGCCACGGCGAGATCGGCGTCGGATTGCGGCTTGCGCGCGGAGGAGACGGGAAGAACCAGAGCTGTGGTCATGGGGGTACGCCTAATGTTCGAACACGTCCGACTCGGGCCAGCCGGCGAGATCCAGCCGCGCCCGGTCAGGCAGAAACCGGAAGCAGGCTTCGGCCAGATCCCTGCGTCCCTCCCTGTCGAGGCGGGTCTCGAGCTCCGTCTTCAGCCGATGCAAGTAAAGCACGTCGCTGGCGGCGTATTCAAGCTGCGCGGAAGTGAGGACCGGAGCCCCCCAGTCGGAGCTCTGCTGGACCTTGGAGAGATCCACGCCCAGAAGCTCGCGGCAGATCTCCTTGAGGCCGTGGCGGTCGGTGTAGGTGCGGCAGAGCTTCGAGGCGATCTTCGTGCACCAGACCGGACGCGCCGTCGCGCCGAGGCCCTTCTCCAGCACCGCGATGTCGAAGCGCCCGAAGTGGAAGAGCTTCAGCGTCTGCGGATCCGCCAGCAGCGCCGCCAGACGCGGCGCATGGATCGGGCCGGGCGCGAAGCGCACCAGATGCGCCGTTCCGTCTCCGGAGGAGAGCTGCGCCAGACAGAGCCGGTCGCGATGCGGAATCAGCCCGAGGGTCTCGGTGTCGATGGCCACCACGGGGCCGAGGTCGAGTCCGTCGGGCAGATCGCCCTCATGCAGATGGATGGCGGCCATGACGTGCTTCCCGGGGCGCGGCCCGGAGACGCCGCGCGGCGTTGCGGAGGCCCGAAGCCGAACAGGGAAGGCTCCGGAAACGACGAAGCCCGCAGAAGCCTGCGGGCCTGAAGGCGGAGCGCGTCGCGCTCCCGAGGGGACGTCCGGCGGGGAGTTTCCTCGCCGCGCCTTCGATCCGGATTTCGGCTCGGGGTCCGCGCCGCTGTGCGGCGCTCGCCCGGAGCCTTGAATCTGGTGCCCAGAAGAGGACTCGAACCTCCACGCCTTGCAGCGCTAGTACCTGAAACTAGTGCGTCTACCATTCCGCCATCTGGGCGCCGCTTGTCGCGACGCCGGGGAGATAAGGCCCCCGACGCCCCTTTGTCAAGGCCCGGATTCATCGAAAGCGCCGGTTTGCGCGCTTTTCCTGCTCCGGCCCGGCGCCGTTCAGAGGGCGCCCTCGCGCAGGCGCACCTGAGGCCGCGCTCCGGCGAACTCCGGCCGCCAGTCGAGGCCGGTCCGGGCGCAGCGGGCGGGCTGGCCGAGGGGATCGCGCGAACCGTCGTGAGGCGCCATGAAGCCCAGGCCATCCGCCACCTGCGTCGGCCCCAGACTGAGGAGGGCGGCCTCGGCGACGGCCCGCGCCCGCTCCTCCGTCGGCCTGCGGGCGTTGGCCACTCCATAGGCCCCGCAGAGCTTCAGTTCGCCCCCCTCCTCCAGCGCCCGGGTGAAGAAGAGCATGTGGCCTCCTTCGCCCCAGGGCAGCGCCGCGAGGTGGTAATCGACGTCGATGGTCTCGCTCCCGACGACCCGCATAGGCTCGGAGGCTACGCAACCGGCCAGAAGCGCCCCCAGACTCCAGATCGTCACACACGCACGCATCAGGCTCTCCCTTGACGAAACACTCACGCATTCATCCGCAGCATGCGTTCCGATGCGCGCGGAGGCAAGGGGGTTTTCCCGTCGCGCAGAGTTCAAGAATCCGGAATCTCCAGGGAAAACATGAGCTTTCGCACAGATCCTCCCGCATGGCGGGAGGATCCCGGGCGCATCCTCCTCCTGCGGCGGATCACCGGTAGCGCAGGACGGCCTTCTCGAAGGCGAGGCTCTGATCTCCCTCCGCCGATTCCAGACGCAGCAGGAACTGGATGTCCGCCGGACGAAGGTTGCGCTCCATCAGCCCAGGACCCGCCTCCAGGCTGAAGGACAGGCGCGCGCCCTCCGCCGCCTCGCCGATCAGCGTCGGCAGCAGCACGCGGTCCGCCAGGAGGAAGGTCTCGCCCTGAGCGCCCCGACGGGCCTCCAGAATCAGCCGGCCGGGCTTCTGCGGCAGACTCACGCCGGTCAGCAGCAGATCCACCGCGCCGCCGGGGGTGGCGGGCGGCGGCGTGGGCGGCGCGACCGTCCCGCTCCCCGCCGAGGCCGGAGCCGCGAGGCCTCCGGTTTCGCCGTTGCCTGCGGCGCCCTCGCGCCGGGGCGCGGTCAGGACGCGGGCCGCCGCGCCGAGGGTCGCGTCTCCCTCCACGGCCAGGACGTATTCGAAGCTCCGCGCGGGCCCGGCCGAGGCAGAAGCCGAGGCGGCGCCGCCGAAGGCGCCGAAATTCGTGCGGTCGTAGCGATAGCCCGCCTGAACGTTGCGCGCGCCGTTCAGACCGAACTCCAGGAAGAAGATCGCGGGCGTCGAATCGAGGTCGCGCGTCGCCGCCTGGAGCATGCCGCCGTTCTGGTTCTGGAAGGCGAAGCGTCGGGCGCCCCAGACCGGATCGGTCGGCGAGGCCCGGCTCGCGCCGCCCTGATTGCGCCAGACCTCCCAGAGCCGGTCCACATTGGCGTGCAGCGCGTAGAACAGCGGATCGAAGCCCGAGGTGCTGAAGTCGAACATGTCGCCACCGACATAGGCGTGGGCGGAGTTATGAGCCTCCATCTCCAGCTGTCCCATGGCGAAGACGCCGTTGACCGGGCGTCCGCCCGCGAATTCGGCGAAATTCCCCGAACGCACCGCCTGACGCTCCGTCTGGACCGAGGAGCCCGCGAAAGGCAGGGGCTGACGGGCGAAGACTCCCACCGAGCGCACCGCATGCGCCAGAGGATTGGTCGCCGGATCGCCCTGATAGATCGGCGGAATCGAGGGATTCGCGTGGACGTCCCAATAGGGCAGCGCCAGATTCGGGTCGCCCGAGGCCTGACGAAGCCGCAGCTCCATCGCCGCCAGATAGGCCCGGTGCCAGGGCAGGAACCACCAGCCGCCATGGACTTCGTTCTCCGGATCCCGACGCCCTGCGCTCAGCCGCGCCGAAGGCCCGCAGATCTGGGCGTGATAGAGCGCCCCCTGACGCCAGCCGCCCGGATGCGGCAGGCCCTGAGGCATGCCCGCGTCCAGGCCGCGCATGACCTGGATTCCCCGCCGCAGCGACTGCACCACCTGGTCGCGGTCGGTCAGCTCATGGGCCGAACGCCGCACCGGAGGTCCGGCGGGTTGCGCCAGAGCCAGCCTGTGGACCGCCGGCGCGGCCAGTGCGCCGCCTGCGAGCAGCAGGAGGGCGCGGCGGGTCGGACGAAAACGCGCGTTCCGGGTCATGCGGCTGGATCTCCCTGATTATGGACGTCGAGGGCCGATCATCGTCTTGAGGCGATTCCCTTCGGCCGACGAGGCATCCTAGCGCGCGGGAATCCCTTCGCCAATTCGCCCGCGCGCCGCAGCCGCGGATTTTACCGAATCTTGTTCAGGATCACGGCGCGGAGAGGCGGTCCGGCGCGACGAGCCCCGGGAATCCGGCCGCGAAGCTCTCCGCCTGACGGGAGTCCAGGCGGGTTTCGAAGGCGATCACTCCCCGGCCCGTCCGGGGGTCGATCTGGAGATCCGCCACCGGCGATTCGGCCGGAGCCGCCTGAAGCGCCAGAAGACGCAGCGCCTGAAGCCGGGCCTCGGGCCCCGCCGGCGCCCCGCCGAGCGCCAGATCCGCCATCTCCGGATCCACCTCGATCATGAAGCGCGCGCCGGTGCCCGCCCGGATCGCCGCGAAATCCGGCCCCGTCTCGGGCGCGAACTCGGGCGGGGACGCCGCCGTCACGGGCGCAGGCGGCGGCGGAGCGGGAAAATAGACCGGAGGCGGCGCGGGCCGGATCGCCCGGGCGTAGGCCGCCGAGCCGAACAGCAGGGAATCGCCTTCCGCGCCCGTCGCGGGACGCAGCCGCGCCAGAACCTCGGGCGACAGCGCCGTGGGCGCGCCCGGCGCCCCGATCCGCGGCGGCAGAGGCGCCGTCCCGCCCGAAGAGGCCGTCGCCAGACTCGGCGCCGACGCGGCCCGCGCGAAGGCCGCGGGCTGGTCCAGCAGGGCCAGAGCCGCCGGAAGATCGAGAATCGGCAATCCGCCGTCCCGCGCGCCCTCCAGCCTGGGGCCGGCCTCCTCCAGCAGCGCCGTCAGCCGCTCGATGGAGAGCCCCGGCGCCTGACGCCGCAGCTTGAGCAGCGCCCCCGCCACCTGAGGCGCCGCGAAGGAGGTGCCCTGATCCGTCGCGTAGAGCGTCGCGCCGAGGGTCGAGGTCATGAGATCCACGCCCGGCGCCGCCAGATCGGCCGAATCGCTGATGTTGCTGAAGCGCGCCAGAGCGCTCCCCTGGGCGTCGAGCGCCGCCACCGCCAGACTCCGCGAGACGCAGGCGGGCATGCCCACCGTCCCCACCGAACCGGAGTTCCCCGTGGCCGCCACCGTCGCCACGCCCATGCGCTCCAGGAGATAGACGATCTCGGCGAGATATTGCCGCCCCTGGAAGGCCTCGTCGCAGGGATCGGAGGGCGCGGCGCTGGCCAGACTGAGATTGGCCACCGCCACGTCATGCTCCGCCGCCACGCTGGAGACGAAGCGCAAGGCCGCGATCTGGTCGGACACATAGGAGAGCGGACAAGGCGCCGTCTGGCCGAAGGCGGCGCAGGTCAGGGGATCCTCCACCCGCGAGAAGACCTGAATGGCCAGAATCGGCGCGCCGGGCGCGATTCCCTCCAGAGCGTGAGACTCGCCCTCCGGCCCGAGGTAGCCGCCGCCCCGCCCCGAGATCAGGCCCGCCACCTTGGTGCCATGGGCGCAGAGCGGCCCCATCTCCAGAGGATCGCAGGGACGCGCGGCGTCGCCGAGGGTCTGGGCGGCGCGGCCGTTGGGACAGAGCGTGCGCGCCCGATCCGCCGCCACCGTCGAGGAGAAGCAGGCCTGACGCACCACAAGCCCTTCGAGATAGGGATGCGCGGCGTCCACGCCCGTGTCGATCACGGCGGCGGCGGGGCCTTCGGGCGGCGCCGGAGGCGGAGGGGGCGATGGCGGAGGGGCCGTCCCGACGGAGGCGGAGGGCGCGGAAGGCGGCGCGCCGGAGGGAGAGGGCTCCCCCGCTCCGCCCGCCTGAGGCTGGGGAGGCTGGGCTCCGGGGATCTGGGCGGGAGGCGAAGGAGACGGCGCGGGAGGCTCGGCGGCCCAGGGGCGCAGACGGTCGAAGGCCGCCGAGGTCAGGCGGTCCACGTAGATCTCGGAGGCGGCGCCCGAATCGATCAGCGCCTGAAGCTGCGCCGCCGTGATCTCGGCCACGCGCAGGTCTCCGCCGAGCGGCTGGATTCCGGTCGGGCGCGGGCCCTCGGCGGCGCCCTCCAGAGCCCCTTGCGCGGCGGCGGCGGCGGTCGAGAAGCGTCCGCCCGTCCGGCGGGCTCCGCCTTCGTCCTCGCGCAGCCGGATCACCGCCCGCACGGCGCCGCGCAGCCGGATCGTCTCGTGGAGCAGGGGCTCGACGTAGGGAGACAGGGAGACGACGTCCTCGGCGGCGGCCTTCCGCGCGCCCGGCCCGGCCAGGCCGAGGCAGAGGGCCCCGATCAGAGCGCCTGCGGCGAAGCGGTCGATGCTCATGGCGCGGCGTCTCCGGTTCGGGGCGTCCGGTTGGGGGGGGCGCCCCTGGACGGGATCTTCGGCATAGGACCATGCGGACCTCCGGAAATCAACGATTCCGCAAGGATTATCCTGTCTCTGGAGAAGCTCCCGGGAGGCTGCGCCTCGCGCGGCGGATCCGCGCCCCGACCCCCCGCCGCCTTCGAACAGGCCGATCCGGACGATCTCCGCCCTTCTCCGGCGCGCCGGAGAGGCCGATTTCCGGCGCGCCGACGCGAAACGCGTCCGGAGAGGCCGCATGTTAAGGAAAAAAACACCAGATGGGCCCTCACTGAGGCAGGCGCAATTCATGGACGCTGAAATGCCTGACCCTGCGGCCGATCCGCTCCCCGCCGCCCCGCATCCTCTGGGCGCCCGCTTCTCGACGCGGCTGGCCCTTGGCCTGTCGGCCTCGATCTGCGCCGCCTTTCTGGGCTTCGCGGGCGTTTCGGCGTGGCGCGAGGCCGGAGCCAGCGCCGAGACCCAGCGCGCCCTGCGTTCGCAGCTCGCGCGCAGCATGGCGGGGGCTCTGTCGCAGCCCGTCTGGAACGAGAACCACGCCATGATCGGCGCCATCGGAGACGCCGCCTTCGAAAGCGGAGTCGTGAGCGTGCGCGTCTTCCGCCATGACGGCGAGCTCCTGCTCTCGCGCGCGGCGAAGGAGGGGGCCGCCCTCGACGAGGGCGAGCTGGTGATCAAGCGCACGCCGATCCTGCGCATGGTCCAGAACGCGCCCCGCAGGGTGGGCGAACTCGAAATGGTCTGGCGGGCGCCGAACTTCACTCAGGCGCTGATCGCTCAGGCCCGCTCGAAGCTGCCCCTGCTGCTGATGACCCTCGCGGCGGCGCTGCTGATGACGCATCTGCTCGTGCGGCGGCTGGTGACGCGGCCTCTGGAGGCGCTCGGGGCGGCCATCGAGGCCTCGCGCCGCGCCGCGCCGCCCGCGCCCCTGCGCATGGAGCGGCCTCCGCCCGCCGAATTCGGCCCGGTGATCCACGCCTACGACCACCTCGCCGAGGAGGTCCGCCGCCGCGACGCCACCCTGGCCACCCGCATGCGCGAGCTCCACCGCGCCGACGAGGCCAAATCGCGCTTCCTCGCCATGATGAGCCACGAATTGCGCACGCCGCTCAACGCGGTGATCGGCTTCGCCTCGATCATCAAGGACGAGATGATGGGCGAGGTCTCGCAGCCGCTCTACCGCGACTACGCCAACGACATCCACGAGGCGGGCGAACATCTGCTCGGGATCATCAACGACATCCTCGATCTGACGCGGCTCCAGCAGGGCCGGATGGAGATCCATCCCTCGCTCATCCATGCGAGCGAGCTTCTGCGGGCGGCGCGGGTGCTCGGCGAGGCCAAGGCCAGCGCGCGCGGGGTGCGTCTGGAGCTGGCGGACCGGCCGGTCTCTCTGGCCGACACCCTGAGGGTGGACGGACGGCTCGTGAAGCAGGCGCTGCTGAATCTGGTGGACAACGCCATCAAGGCTTCGCCGGAGGGCGGCGCGGTGCGGATCTGGTTCCTCGACCGGCCGGCCGGGGGCGTGGCCTTCGTGGTGGAGGATTCCGGCGCGGGATTCGTCGGGCGCGACGTCGAGAAGCTCTTCGAAAGCTTCTCCAGCGAGCAGAACGCCTATGTCCGCGACAAGCAGACGGGGCTGGGGCTGGGGCTGCCGATCTCGCGGCGGCTGATGCGGCTGCATGGCGGAGACGTGGCCATCGACGCCGACGCTCCGGGCGGAGGACGCGCGAGCCTCGAACTCCCCGCGAGCGTCGTCGTGACCCGCCGCGCCCCCGAAGCGCCCAGCGCCGTCTCGGCGGCGGTGTGATCCGCACCTGAAAAAGGGCCCCCGAAGGAGCCCCTTTCCTGTCTCGTCCTCAGGCGAAGCGCCGCGCTTCAGCGTCCGGCGCGGGCGCGCAGGTCGCTGAGGAAGGCGTTCATGTCGCCGCCGCGGGCCTCGATCATCGCCACGAATTCGCTGCGCTGGGTCTGGGCCAGAGACGCGCCCTCGATCACCAGATCCGCCACCTTGGGCGAACCCGAGCGGTCGCTGACGCTCCACTGCACGTTGACCGGCGCCGTTCCGGGCCGGTTGATCTGGGTGTTCACCACCACGCCCCGGTCGCCCAGGTCGGTCGCGCCCACGATGGACAGCATCTCGCCGTTGTAGCCGGTGAAGCGGTCGGTGAACCAGCGCAGCACGTAATTCGTGAAGAGGTCCACATATTCCTCGCGCCGGGCCTCGGGCATGTCGCGCGAGTAGCGGCCGAGCGCGAAGCCCGCGATCTGGCGCACGTCGGCGTATTGGGTCAGGATGGCGCGCATCTGCGCCTCTTCGCCCGCGACGCTGCCGTCGCCGACGATCGCGATCACGCGGCTGGCGGTGTCCTGCACCAGGGTCCGGGCGGTCTGCACGTCCACGGCGAAGGCCGCCGCGGGAGCCCCGAGGGCCAGAGCCAGGGCCAGGGCCGTGGAGCGGAGGAGGGTCGTCATCGTCAGGATTCCTTAAGACTGGTCGAGGGAAAGGGGCCTTCTTCAGAAAGGCTCGTCCTCGTAGATGTCCGGCGCGGACGGCGCCGCCGTGGGATCGCCGCCCGCGATCAGCGCGCGGCGTTGCTGCAGCCAGACGCTCTTGGCGATGGCGTAGCTGTCCGCCGAGCCGTAGAGCGCCGTGTCCACCGTGGCCATGTTCTGCGCGCGCCAGTCCACGGCTCCGGTCACGGAGGCCGCAGGCGGAACCCACTCCGCATGCGCCGCCGGAGCGGCCCAGGAGACCGGATCCAGCGCCACGCCGCCCAGACGCCCCACCGCGTCGCGCGCCGTGGAGGGTCCGAGAAGGGGAAGCTCCACATAAGGCCCCTCGCCCACGCCCCAGGAGGCCAGGGTCCGGCCGAAGTCCTCCGGCTGGGCGGGAAGCCCGACTTCGGTCGCCGGATCGAGCAGCCCGCCCGCTCCGACCACCGTGTTCACCGCGAAACGCCCGACGGAGGTCGCCGCGCTGCGCAGATCGCCCCGCAGGACGCCCTGCACCGCCTGGGCGGGAACCGCGAGATGCCCCACGGCGTTGCCCGCCAGATGCTTGACCAGAGCCGGAGTCGCGGCGTCGTAGACCTGAGCCGCCGGGCGCAGGGCGAAGCGGTCGGCGGCCTTGTTGAACCCGTGGACGGCGCGGTTCGCCGGCTCGAAGGGATCGGCGATCAGGCCGTCTCCCGCCGCGGTCGCTCCCTCCGTCCGGGCGCCGCCCGAAGCGCAGGCCGTCAGGCCCGCCGTCGCCGCCAGAACAATCGCCGCCTTCCGCATGGACAAAGCACGTCTCCTTCCCGTCTCTCTTCCGGTCTAAAATAGGCCTCCCGGCCCCGCATCGCCAGAGCGCGGAAGGCTTTTCCTGTTGCGCCGCATCAAGTTCCCGAAATCTGCGGCGGTCTTGCCGCAGAGGGCGCGGGGCGCCATAAGCCCCGCCATGAGGGCGCGCGATCTGGACCACATGCTGACGGCTCTGCGGGGCGCAGGCGAGGAGACCCGCCTGCGGATTCTCGCGCTTCTGGCGCATGGAGAACTGGCGGTCGCGGAATTGACCCAGATCCTCGGCCAGAGCCAACCCCGCGTGAGTCGGCATCTGCGGCTGCTCGTCGAGGCGGGGCTGATCGAGCGCAGGCGCGAGGGCGCATGGGCCTTCTTCCGGCTCGCGCGGGAGGGATTCGGGGCGGATCTTGCGAGCTTCCTGCTCGCCCGCAGCGCTCCGGAGGACGCCGCCCTCGCCGCCGACCGCGCGGGACTCGAGGGAATCCGCCGTCGCCGCGCCGAACAGGCCGCCGCCTATGTCCAGGAGCGGGCCAGGGCGGGCGATTCCCTGCGGGAGCTCCAGGCGCCCGCTCAGGAGGCCGAAGCCGTCGCGCGGGCGCTGCTGCGCCCCGCTCAGGGCGCGAGGTTCCGGCGCTTCCTGGACCTCGGCGCGGGCGACGGCCGCATGCTGGAGATCTTCGCCGACCGCTATCTCTGGGGGGTGGGCTATGATCTGCATCCGCCCATGCTGGCGCATGCGCGGGCGCGGCTCCAGGGCCCGGAGTTCCCGCATTGCGAATTGCGTCAGGCGGACATCCTCGATCTGCCGGAGGAGCCGGGCGCGGCCGACGGCGCGATCTGCCATCAGGTCTTGCGCTATCTCTCGGACCCGCCCCGGGCCGTGGCCGAGGCGGCGCGGGTTCTGACGTCGGGCGGTCGGCTGCTCATCGGCGATTTCGCCCCCCACGCCCTGGAGGAGCTGCGCGAGAAGCACGCCCATCGACGGCTCGGATTCGCGGACGCCGAAATCTCGGAGCTCTGCGCGGCGGCGGGCCTGAGGCTGATCGAGACGCGCAAGCTCGGGCCGCCCCGCCGCGACGGGCTGACCCTCGCCTTCTGGCTGGCGGAGAAGACTTAGCCGAAGCCCGGCGGAGGCGGCGCCCCCGGCCCCGTCAGCGCCAGAGCCTTGAAGAGCCGCCCCATCTGGTCGGGCGCGGTCAGCCGCAGGCGGTCGGCGGCGATCTGCTCGGCCCGCGCCGGATTGCTCCGCGCCAGAGCCGGGGCCCGCGCCCCGATCCCCAGAGACTCCAGAAGCCCGCCTTGAGTCCGCAAGGGCCAGACCCGCGCCCCTCCTCCGGCCGACGCCGCGCCCAGGGCCGAAAAATCCACATGGGCGGTGAGGTCGGCGGGGCCTTCGAGGTCCAGAACATCCGCGAAGGCGTGTCGGCGCAGGGCCTGGAGCGTGTCGCCGAGCGCAGGGCCCGCATGGCCGTAATCGATCCAGAGCGCCGCCCCGCCGCTCCGGGCCAGACGCCCCCCGATCCGCGCCGCCAGACGCAGGCTCTCCGGCGAGACCTCGAAGAGCGCGCCCTCCGGAGCCTCCTCAGGGGCGCCCGCCGCCTCGACGGGCGGCCCGAGTCCGAAACGCGGCGCGTCGCCTTCCGGCGCGAGCCCGATCAGCCTTTCCCGCCAGACTCCTCCGGCGCGCTGGAACTGCCGGATCGGCAGGGCGTCGAAGAGTTCGTTGGCGAGGAGCAGCAAGGGGCCTTCCGCCGGAAGCTCGGCGAGGTCGGCGGCGAAGCCCGGGGCGAAGGCCGCCAGCTTCCCGGCCTGAATCCCGCGCAGCCTCGGCGAGATCTCGATCAGCCAGAGCCGCGCCGCCTTCAGGAAGCCGGGAACCCGGCCCGCCGCGCGCAGGGCGTCGGCCATGAGCGTCCCGCGTCCCGGCCCCATCTCGACCAGCAGGAAGGGGTCCGGCGCGCCCTGGTCCAGCCAGACCTGCGCCAGCCAGAGCCCGAGCATCTCGCCGAACATCTGCGAGATCTCCGGCGCCGTGACGAAGTCGCCGCCCGCGCCGAAGGGCTCTTCGGTCAGGTAATAGCCCGTTTCGGGATCGGCCAGCCGGAAGCGCATGAACTCCGCGACGCTCATCGGCCCGTCCGCCCGCAGACGCGCCAGAAGCGCCTCCCGCGCCCGGCTCACGCGCCCCTCACGCGGAGGCGGACGCCGGCGGCGGACGCCGCAGGGCGAAGACGACCAGCCCCAGACCGATCAGCAGCATGGGCAGAGAATAGACCTGCCCCATGGTCAGCTTCAGCGGCCCGAGGATCAGGGCGTAGCCTTCTCCGGGCATGAAGTAGTCCATCTGCCGGAAATTCTCGACGAAGAGCCGCGCCGCGCCATAGCCCGCCAGAAAGATCCCCGCGCAGAGCCCCGGACGCCGCAAGGCGCCGCTCCTCCAGGCGAAGAGCAGGATCAGCCCCAGCAGCAGGCCTTCGAGCCCCGCCTCGTAAAGCTGGCTCGGATGACGGGCGACCTCGTCGCCGCGATAGATCCACATGTTCCGGGCGTCGTCCCAGAGCGGGAACTTCATGCCCCAGGATGCGGAGGTCTCGCGGCCGTAGAGCTCGGCGTTCACGAAATTCGCCAGACGCCCGAAGAAGATCCCGATGGGCGTCGCGCAGGCCACCGCGTCGCCCAGAGACAGGGGCGAGGCCTTGATCCGCCGCGCGAAGATCCAGATGGCCAGAACCGCGCCGATCAGGCCTCCGTGGAAGGACATCCCGCCCTCCCAGGTCTTGAGGATGGTCCAGGGCGCCGCGAGATATTCGCCGGGCTTGTAGAGCAGCACGAAGCCGAGACGACCCCCCAGGATCACCCCCAGAGCCATCGCGAGCAACAGATCCTCGGCGCGCTGCGGAGCCATGGGCGCCGCGCCTCCCGGCCAGAGCTTCGGACGGTTCATCAGCGCCGAGACATAGCGCCAGCCGATCAGCAGACCCGCGATGTAGGCCAGGGCGTACCAGCGGACCCCGAACCCGCCGAGGCGCAGAAGATACGGACTCCATTCGGGAAAATTCAATTGCGCGAGCATGATGGAGTCTCCTGATTCCGGCGGGCGCATCCTGAGCGGCGCCGCCCGCTCCGTCAAGCAGCCCGCGAGCGGCCTTGCTCCGCCTCTCCATAAGCGCCATATCAGGCGCAAGCGCCTCAGGGCCATGGAGAGACCGATGCAGACCAATTCGAAATTCTTCGACGACCTTTCGCGGATCGTCACCGGCGCGGCCAGCGTCGCGCAGGGCGTGAAGGACGAGGCTCAGGGCTTCGTCAAGTCGCGGATGGAGGGGCTCGTCAGCGGCATGGACTTCGTCACCCGCGAAGAATTCGAGGCCGTCCGCGACATGGCCCAGAAGGCCCGCGAGGAGAACGACGCCCTCTCCGCCCGGCTCGCCCGGCTGGAGGCCCGGCTCGCCGCCCTCGAGACTCCGTCGGCCGACGCCGCCTCCTGAGGGCTCTTCCGGAGGGCGCGGATCAGCGGAAGCCGATCCGCCCCTCGGACCAGAGCTTCAGCAGCTTGTGCGCGATGCTGAAGCTCGGCGGGATCTGGAGGTAGCCGCGTCCCGCGATGGCCCGGGCCACCTCGGCCCGCGTGGCCCAGACTCCGTCGCGCAGCTCTTCGAGCTCCAGCTTCAGCGGCGCGTCGCCGAGGCTCTCGGCCAGACAGCCGATCATGAGCTGTCCGCCGAAGGGCCAGGGCTGCGAAGCCACGTAGCTCACCCGCCCGACGCGCTGGCCGGATTCCTCGGCCACCTCGCGGCGCACGGCCTCCTCGACGGTCTCGCCCGGCTCGACGAAGCCCGCCAGAACCGAAGCCCAGAGCGCTCCGCCCGTCCGGCGCGCCAGAAGGCAGCGTTCGCCGCGCTCCACCAGCATGATGACCACAGGATCCGTGCGCGGGAAGCTCTGATGTCCGCAGGCCTGGCAATCGCGCCGCCAGCCCCCCGAAGAGGATTTCATCGCGCCGCCGCAGCGCGCGCAATGGCGGGTGTCGTTGCGCCAGAGAAAGAGCGACCGCGCGCAGCCCGCAAGCGCCAGATCCTCCGGCGCGATCTTCGTCGCCGCCTCGCGGAGCGGCGCGAAGGCCGCCGCCGCCCCCGCCGGAGCCGGAGCCGCCAGAGCGGGCGGCACCTCCTCGACGCCGGTCAGATCCAGCGCGAAGCGGGGCGCGCCGGACTCCGTGCGGCCCATGAGCGTGGGCGGCTCGGCGGCCAGAGCCAGAATCTCCGGCGCGAGCGGCGTCCAGGCCAGAGCCTCGCCGAAGAGCAGAGGATCGCCCCCCCGCGCCGCCATCAGCCGCGCCTCCGGCGCCCGGAGCAGCGGCTCCAGAGCCTCGGGGCTTGCGCGCAGTTCGGCGGCCCGATCCGTCAGCCCGCCCGTGAAATCTCTCTCCGCCATGCTGTCCTCCGGCGTTGCGGCGCGGATCATACACAGGAAACCGCAATGAAAAAGACGCGCCGGAGATTTTCCGACGCGTCTGCGCGACCTTCATCCGGAAGCGTTTCAGGCGCGGGCGCGCCGGGCGACGGCCTCTTTCGCCCGGGCCGCGACATGATCCGCGTCGATCCCGAAATGCTTGTAGAGCGCCCCCGCCGGAGCCGAAGCGCCGAAGCCCTTCATCCCGACGAAATTGCGCGAATCCTGGGTGAAGCGCGACCATCCGAACTCCACGGCGGCCTCGACGGCCACCCGCGGCGCCGAGCCCAGAACCTTGGCCTGCCAGGCCTCGTCCTGCTCCGCGAAGAGCTCCTGCGAGGGCATGGAGACCACCGCCGCCCGGATTCCCTCGGCCTCGAGCTTCGCGGCGCCCGCAAGGGCGATCTCGACCTCGGAGCCCGTGGCGATCAGCGTGACGTCGCGGGCGCCGCCCTCGGCCTCGCGCAACACATAGCCGCCGCGCGCGGTCAGGTTCTCATCGGCGCCGTCGCGCAGGAGGGGCAGATTCTGCCGCGACAGCGCCAGAACCGAAGGACGGTTCTTCTGCGCCAGCGCGATCTCCCAGGCCTCGGCGGTCTCGACGGCGTCGGCGGGGCGGAAGACCAGCATGTTGGGCAGGGCCCGCAGCGTGGCGAGGGTCTCGACCGGCTGATGGGTCGGGCCGTCCTCGCCGAGGCCGATGGAGTCATGGGTCAGCACGTAGATCACCCGCAGCCCCATCAGGGCCGACAGACGCATCGCCCCCGCCATGTAGCCCGCGAAGACCAGGAAGGTGCCGCCATAGGGAATGAACCCGCCATGCAGCGCCAGACCGTTCATCGCGGCGGCCATCCCATGCTCGCGCACGCCGTAATAGACGTAGCGGCCCGCATAGTCGCCGGGCTTCACCTCGCCCATGCCCTTGGTGAGCGTCAGATTGGAGCCGGTCAGATCCGCCGAGCCGCCGATGGTCAGCGGAGTGGCGGCGTTGATCGCCGTCAGGGCCATCTCGGAGGCCTTGCGGGTGGCGACCTTCGGCTTCTCCTCCAGCAGCAGGGCCTTGTAGGCCCCGAGCTTCGCGCCGAAATCCGCAGGCAGCGCGCCCGAAACGGCGGCCTCGAACCCGGCCTTCTTCGGCGAGGCGGCGAGGCGCTTCTCCCAGGCTTCGCGCTCGGCGCGCGAGCGCTCGCCGGCGCCGCGCCAGGCCTTGAGCGCCTCCTCGGGGATCTCGAAGGGGCCCCAGGACCAGCCGAGCGCCTTGCGGGCGCCCGCCAGCTCCTCGGCGCCCAGCGGCGAGCCGTGGACCTTCGCCGTGCCGGATTTCGTCGGGGCGCCCTTGCCGATCACCGTCTTGCAGGCGACGAGGGTCGGCTTGTCGAGAGCGGCCCGGGCGCTCTCCAGAGCGGCGTCCACGGCGTCCTGATCATGGCCGTCGACTTCGATCACGTCCCATCCGGCGGCGGCGAAGCGCGTGCGCTGGTCGGTGCTGGTGGAGAGATCCGTCGCGCCGTCGATGGAGATGGAGTTGTCGTCCCACAGCACGATCAGCCGCCCGAGCTTCAGATGGCCCGCGAGGTCGATGGCTTCATGGCTGATCCCCTCCATGAGGCAGCCGTCGCCCGCGATCACATAGGTGAAATGCCCCACGAGATCGTCGCCGAAGCGGGCGTTCATCATGCGCTCGCCGAGGGCGAGGCCGACCGCCGTCGCGATTCCCTGGCCGAGCGGGCCGGTGGTGGTCTCGATTCCCTCGGCGTGGCCGTATTCCGGATGGCCCGCCGTGATCGCCCCCAGCTGACGGAAATTCCGGATCTGGTCCAGCGTCATGTCGGCGTAGCCGAGGAGATGCTGCACGGCGTATTGCAGCATCGAGCCATGGCCCGCCGACAGCACGAAGCGGTCGCGGTCGGGCCAGTCGGGCCGCGCCGGATCAAGCTTGATGTGCCGCGTGAACAGGACCGTCGCCACGTCGGCCATGCCCATGGGCATGCCCGGATGTCCGGAATTGGCGGCCTCCACGGCGTCGGCCGCAAGGAAGCGGATGGCGTTCGCCATCAAGGCGGGGGTCGCAACCATGGTTCTCTCCCTGAAGCGCAATCCGGAAGACCCTGCGGAGGTTCCGGAGAAATTGCGCGGCCCCGGAGCGTTCTCCGACCGGGTTGGGTCGTTCGAAAGCTCCGACTTGTTGCGTGGTCGCATCTTCGCGACGCGAAGCCGAACGGCTTCGCTGGAAAACGCTCTGAAAGAAGCCGGAGCCTCCGGGGATCCCCCAGGATCGGGAAAGGCTCCGGAAGCCCCGGCGGCCGCGCGCCCCGCAGGCGGATCTCCGTCAGTCCCGGGTCAGCTTTCCGATGGCCGCGCGCAATTCGGGCAGCCCCTTCCCCGTCTCCGAGGAGGTGGAGATGATTTCCGGATAGGAGGTCGCATGACGGCCGAGCTCCGCCCTGACCTGGACCGCGACCTCCTCCAGCGCCGTGCGGGAGATCTTGTCGGTCTTGGTCAGCACGACCTGGAAGCTCACGGCGGCCTTGTCGAGCATGTCGAGGATCTCGTGATCCACGGCCTTCACGCCATGGCGCGAGTCGATCAGCACGAAGACCCGCCGCAGGGATTGCCGTCCCCGCAGATAGGCCTTCAGCACCTTCTGCCAGCGGTCCACCAGATCCTTGGGCGCCTGGGCGTAGCCGTAGCCGGGCAGATCCACCAGCCAGACCTTTTCTCCGAGGTCGAAGAAGTTCAGCTGCTGGGTGCGTCCGGGCGTGTTGGAGGCCCGCGCGAGGATCTTGCGGCCGGTCAGCGCGTTGATGAGGCTGGACTTGCCCACGTTGGAGCGTCCGGCGAAACAGACCTCCGTGCGCAGGGCCTCGGGATCGGGCTCCGGCAGCTGATCCAGATGCGCCACGCTGAGCATGAACTTGCATTCATGGGCGAAGAGCACGCGCCCGGCCTCCAGATCCTCCGGAGAAACCGGAGGATCAAGCTGGAAGAAGCTCTGGGGATCGGGTCTGGCCATGGCTCAGCGCCCCGCGCCCGGCGTGGAGTCCTTGGGCTTGCGCCGGAACAGGGCCTTGATGTTGTCCAGAAGCTCGATCCGCGCGCCGAAGCGCTTCATGATCAGCGACTGCTGGATGATCGTCAGGATGTTGTTCCAGGTCCAGTAGATCACCAGGCCCGCCGGGAAGGTGCCCAGCATGAAGGTGAAGAGCACCGGCATCCAGTTGAAGATCTTCTTCTGGATCGGATCGGGCGGCGCCGGATTCAGCTGCTGCTGGAGCCACATGGTCAC
Organism: Neomegalonema sp.; assembly: GCF_028688855.1. Taxonomy (GTDB): domain Bacteria; phylum Pseudomonadota; class Alphaproteobacteria; order Rhodobacterales; family Rhodobacteraceae; genus Neomegalonema. Next base: position 48,701 of record NZ_JAQTXI010000017.1, read on the forward strand.
GCCCATGATCAGCGGCCAGACGCCGATCTGCAGGAAGAGCGGCGGCGTCCAGGGGATCAGGCCGAAGAGGTTGAACAGGCTCGTCGGATCGGGCGCCGAAAGATCCTGGATCCAGCCGAAGAAGGGCGCATGCCGCATCTCGATGGTGACGAAGAGCGTCTTGTAGAGCGCGAAGAAGATCGGAATCTGCACGATGATCGGCAGACAGCCCGAGGCGGGATTCACCTTCTCGCGCTTGTACATCTCCATCATGCCCATCTGCATGGCGCGCGGATCGTCCTTGTGACGTTCGCGCAGCGCCTCCATCTGGGGCTGGAGCTTCTTCATCCGCGCCATCGAGGCGTAGGACTTGTAGGCCAGCGGGAAGACCACCGTCTTCACCAGAACGGTCAGGATGAGGATCGCCACGCCGAAGTTGCCGACCACCTTGTAGATGCCGTTCAGCAGCGCGAAGAAGGGTTTGGTCAGGAAGAAGAACCAGCCCCAGTCGATGGAGTCGTAGAAGCTCTTGATCCCGAGGCGGTCCTGATAATCCTTGATGACCTCGGCCTGCTTGGCGCCGGCGAAGAGCATCATCTTCTCTTCCTGCGTCGCGCCGGGCGCGAGGCTGACCGTCGGGCGCTGCACATAGGCCGAATAGACCGGCGCCGCGTCGGTTCCGGCGCGGCGGAAGGCGGTGACGGCGGCCTCGCCGGGAGGCGTCGCCAGAGCGGCCATCCAGTATTTGTCCGTGAAGCCGATCCAGGCGTCCGAGGCGGCCTTGAACTCCTCGGCGCGCACGCCGGGCTGGCCGGCGGCGGGCTCCATCTTGTCGAGGTCTTTATAGTCGCGCGGCTGGATCACGCCGTCGAAGCCGCCGATGGCCCCCTCATGCAGGATGAAGAAGTTCTGCAGCCCCGGAGGCACCCCATGGCGGGCCGTCAGGCCGTAGAAGGCCAGATCCACCGGCGCCGCGCCCTGGTTCTCCACCCGGTCGGTGACGGTGAACATGTAGTTGGCGTCCACCTCGACGCGACGTTCGAAGCGCAGGCCCGCGCCGTTCTCCCACTCCAGCACGACCGGCGCGCCCGGCGAGAGGATCCGCCCCTCGCGCAGGCTCCAGACCGTGTCGAGTCCGGGGGTGGCGTTGGTCCCGCCCAGCCAGCCGAAGGCGGCGTAATAGGCGTTGTCGGCGCCCTGGGGCGTCAGGAGGGTGACTTCGGGCGAGCCGGGCTGGATCGTCTCGCGGTAGCGCTTGAGCAGCAGATCGTCGATGCGACCGCCGGTCAGCGAGAGCGAGCCGTCGACGCTGGGCGTGTCGATGGCGACGCGCTCGGCGCCGCCCAGAGCCTGGGCCCGTCCGACGATCCCGGGCGTCAGCCCCGCGACGGAGCCTCCCGGCGCGCCCGCCGCGCCCAGCTGACCGGGCGCTCCGCTCGTCTGGGCCTGGGTCTCGGCTTCGGCGAGCTGGCGGGCGATCTCGGCTTCGCGCCTCTGGGGCTCGACGAAGTAGTAGTCCCAGCCGAAGATCACGAGCATGCTCAGCAGCATCGCGAGGAGGAAATTCTTGTTGTCGCCCATGCGGAGCCTCTGAACCTCTCGGCGGCCTGTCGGAAATCATCGGCGAGAAGCGGCGGCGCTCCTCTCCGGCGTGGCGGTTGAAGCGGGCGCAGGCGCGCCCGTCAAGCTCTTTCGCGCAAATTCGGCGGTCCCGAGCCGGGGCCGGGCTCGCGGAGCGCCTCGGGCGCGCCGGAGGCCCCGGGAGCGGCGGCGGGCGGATCGAGCCCCGCGAAATCCATCAGACGGCGGTCCATCAGGTGGCTCGGACGCACGTTGGAGAGGGCGCGGAACATGGTCGCGACCCTGCCCGGACGCGCCTTGTCCCATTCGGCGAGCATGGCCTTCATCTCGTTGCGCTGGAGGCCCTCCTGAGAGCCGCAGAGGTCGCAAGGAATGATCGGAAAGGCCATGGCGCGGGCGAAGCGGGCCACCTCGGCTTCGGCGCAGAGCGCCAGAGGCCGCAGCACCAGCAGATCGCCGTCCTCGTTGAGCAGCTTGGGCGCCATGGCTCCCAGACGCCCGCCGTAGAAGAGGTTCAGCAGGAAGGTTTCGAGGATGTCCTCGCGGTGATGCCCGAGGACCACCGCCTTGCAGCCTTCCTCCCGCGCGACGCGGTAGAGGTTGCCGCGCCTCAGCCGCGAACAGAGCGAGCAATAGGCGCCCTTCTGGATCTTCTCGGTGACGATGGAGTAGGTGTCTTCATATTCGATGCGATGGGGCGCGCCGATGGAGGTCAGGTAATCGGGCAGAACCTCTTTCGGGAAGTTCGGCTGGCCCTGGTCGAGGTTGCAGGCCAGAAGATCCGCCTGCAGCACGCCGCGCCATTTCAGGTCCATCAGCATGGCGAGCAGCGTGTAGGAATCCTTGCCGCCCGAAAGGCAGATCAGCCAGCGTTCTCCGGCGCCTCGGGTCTGGGGGTCGACCATGCCGTAATCGTCGAGGGCCTGGCGGGTCAGCCTGGCGAGGCGGTTGCGCAGCTTGTTGAATTCGCCGCTGTCGGGGGCGTTCCGGAAGACGGCGGGGCCGCCTTCGGGCGCGCCCGGATCCTCGATTTCAGGCAAGGCGTTCATGAGCGGCTCCGGGAGGAGGGAGGAGGCGGAGGAGGATCATAGCCCGAACCGCCCCAGGGGTGACAGCGCAGAACCCGCCGGACCGTCAGCCAGAGCCCCCGGATCGCGCCATGGCCCTCGATGGCCTCCAGCGCATAGGCGGAGCAGGTCGGCTGGAAGCGGCATTTGCCCGGCCCGAGCAGGGGCGAGATCGCCGCCCGGTAGAACAGCACCGGAGCCCGGGCCAGAGCGCGGGACAGGCTCATGCGCCGCCCTCCCCCTTCGGTCCGGAGGGCGGGCCCTTGGCGGAATCCTTCGCGCGGGGAGGCGATTCGACCCGGCGCAGCGCCTCGGCGAGATCGGTCAGCAAGGCGGCGTAGGGGCGTTCGAGCGTGACTTCGGGCCGGGCGATCAGCACGTAATCGACGCCGGCGCCGGCGCCCTCGGCCAGAACCTGCGCGGCCGCCGCCCGCAGGCGGCGCTTGGCGCGGTTGCGCTCGACGGCTCCGCCGATCTTGCGGCTGGCCGTGAAGCCGACGCGCGCCGCCTCGGGAGTCGTCTGCGGCTCCTCGGGGGCGCGTCGGCGCATCTGCAGGATCAGGCCGCCCGAGACCCATTTGCGGGCCCTGGCGGCGGCGAGGAAGTCCCGCCGGTGACGAATCCGCTCAAGCCGGGGCATGGCGGGCCGTCGGATCTCAGGCGCTGAGCGTCTTGCGGCCCTTGGCGCGGCGGCGCTTCAGGATCAGGCGGCCGCCGACGGTCGCCATGCGGGCGCGGAAGCCGTGACGGCGGGCGCGGACGATCTTGCTCGGCTGATAGGTGCGTTTGGTGGCCATCGGGTCTCTCCCAGGATTCGACGCGGCTCCGGACCCGATGGGCGGAAGCGGCGCGAGGGTCGGAAAACAGAACGCGGCGCGCCCTCGCCGGAGCGCGCGTCGTCAGGTCGCCGCTTATAGGCGCGGCGGGACGGCGCGTCAATCTCCCGCCGCGCGGCCCGCAGCTCTCCCTGCGGGCGGGGAGGGAAAAAAGGAGAGCTATCCGCGCGGAGGCTCGCCTGAAACCCTCCCGCAAGATTCATGGGTCAGACTTGGAGCGTCCTCTCTCCCGCCCTGCTCAGGATCCCTCTCATGACGCGCTTCCTCACCCATGTCCTTCTGGAGCGGCCCGCCGCGCTCTCCGTCCGGGGCCTCATGGCCGGGATGCGCCGCTTCGTCGCGCCGGGGAGCTTCGAGAGCCTCGCGCCGCTCGATCCGCCGCCCTCGGGCAAGCCCGACGGCATGATTCTCCTCTCGGCGGAGGGCGTGGGCGTGGTGGTCATGTTCCGGGAGGGCCCCGCTCCGACCGAATTGCGGAACATGGCGCGGCTCGGGCCGACCCGCCCCGGAGAAGCCGCGCGCCCGACCGGCGCCCATGTCGTGATCGGGCTGGTGGAGGCGCCGACCGGCCCGGCCGCGGCGCTGCGGGGCGCCCGGACGGTCTCGCTGACGGCGGGCGTCCTGGCGGATCTCTTCCGCGCGCCCGCGGTGATCTTCGCGGAGGGCCGCACCTTCACCCCCGGCCCGGAGTTCGTGGCGGCGGCCCGCGAGATCCGCGAGGGCGTCGCGCCCGCGCGCATCTGGGTCGGCTGCGATCTGCGCGAGGGCCCCGAGGGCTGCGGCGCCGTGACCCGCGGCCTGACGCCCTTCGTCGGGCGCGAGCTGCAGATCCATCCTTGCGCGCTGGAGGCCTCCGCGCTGCGCCGCCGCCTGACCGACATGGCCTTGCCGCTGATCCACAGCGGGCTCGGGTTTCAGGACGGCGCGACCATCGCTCTCTCCAGCGGCGACCGCTTCCAGGCGCGCCATCTGGTCGCCAGCCCCCTCACCGGCGAGCCCGTGGTGGGCCTGACCCTGGAGGAGGCCCTCGCCGAGCCCGCCCGCCGCAGCGCCTGACGGGGTCTTTCTCCTGCGGCTCTCCCGCGGCGGCCCCGCCCCGCGAAGGCCTCTGGCGGCTTTCGGGCGGGCGCCTTAGAGCTAGGGCCTCACGCTCGCCTGCGAGGCCCTTCGATGACGCGCCGGATCTTCGCCTTCCTGCTCTGCGCCGCCCTGCTGGCGGGCTGCGCGACGCGCGCGGTCAACGTGCTGGCGCCCATCGCCGAGCCGCCGCCTCCGGGCGCGGGGCGCGTGGAGATGCTCGTGGCGACCACCCGCGCGGCCTCGACCGATCCCGGCGAGATGTTCACCGGAGGCCGCAGCTTCGAGCCCTCGCTGATCGCCCTGAGCGTCTCGATTCCTCCGCCCGAGGCGCGCAAGCCCGGCGCGGTGCAGTGGCCCGAGCGCCTGCCGCCGGATCCCGCGACGGATTTCGCCGTGCTGGAGGCCCGCCGTCTGCCCGCCGACCAGCTCGGCGACTGGGCGCGCGACCATCCCCCGCCGAGCGGTCGGGTGGCGGTCTTCGTCCATGGCTACAATTCGAATTTCGAGGCCTCGGTCTATCGTTACGCCCAGATCGCCTGGGATTCGCGCATGGCGGCGACTCCGCTGCTGTTCTCCTGGCCTTCGCGCGGCTCGGCGCTGGATTACGTCTACGACCGCGACAGCGCGACCTTCTCGCGCGAGGCGCTGGAGGAGATCCTCCGCCAGCTGGCCGCCCGGCCGGAGGTCCAGGAGATCTCGGTGGTGGCCCATTCGATGGGGTCATGGCTGGCGATGGAGGCTCTGCGTCAGATGGCGATCCGCGACGGGCGGGTGGATCCCAAGATCCGCGACGTGGCGCTCGCGGCGCCGGATCTGGACGTGGACGTCTTCGCGGGGCAATTCCTGGAGCTGGGCGCGACGCCGCCGAACATCGTGGTCTTCGTCTCGCGCGACGACCGGGCTCTGGCGCTTTCGCAGCGGCTGGGCGGGGGCGTGGACCGGCTCGGGCAGATCGACCCCAACGCCGAGCCCTACAGGACCGGCCTGCGCATGACCAATCTGACGGTGGTGGACCTGACCGGCATGAAGGGCGACGACCGGCTGAATCACGGCGTCTTCGCCCAGAGTCCGGAGATCGTGCGGCTTCTGGGGGGGCTGATCGATTCGGGCGAAGTCCGGGTGGCCTCGGATTCGATTCCTCTGGACGATCAGTTCACCATCTTCGTGCATGGCGCGGCCCGGACGGTCGGCGGCGCGGCGAATCTGCTGCTGAGCGCTCCGGCGGCGATCCTCGGCGGACAGATCTCGGCGCCCTAGGTCTTGCCGGGCCGCCTGTTCACGACGCGAAGCCGTTCCGGCTCCGCTGGACGGCGCTCTAGATCCCGATGGGCGAGGCGGGCGGCGCGCTCTGGAGCGCGAATTTCAGATCCAGCGAGACGGGGAAATGATCCGAAGCCAGAGTCAGGGCGCGGGTGGTCTCCACCTCGCGGGCGAGCGCCGCGTCCTGCCAGGGATTCCAGATCCGCCACTGCGGCTCCGCGCGCTCGGCCAGCCCCGGCGAGATCAGGATGAAGTCGATGAGCGCGTCCACCGTCCCGCCGGTGGCGGCGTCGTGGAAACGCGCGCTGGCGGGGACCCAACCATGGTCGGGAGTCCACCGGACCTTCGTCTCCGAAGTCCGCAGCCGCCTGTCCGGCGGCGCTCCGGTCCCGATGATGGCGTCCAGACTCGAAACCCCGAGCCGCCGCTCGTAGAGATCCAGTCCCGGCCCGTCGTTGAAGTCGCCGAGCACGACCAGATCCTCGCCCCGCGCCAGATGGGCCTCGATCCGCTCGCGCAGCCAGAGCGCCTCCGCGAGCTGCTTGCGGCGATTGGCGAGATGCTGCGCGGCGGCCGCCTCGCGATCCTTGCCGTTGGCGCCCGCCTTGGACTTCAGATGCGCCCCGATCAGCCGCAGGGCCGCGCCGCTGCATCTGTGGCGCAGATCCAGCTCCAGAGGCGGGCGGATGAAGCGATGGGTTTCGGCCTCGCCGTCGCCGTTCACGTCGCGGCGATAGAGCCCGTCGAAGCGCGGCGCCTCCGCCGAGGGCGCCGCCAGAGCCGCGAGCCCCCTGGGCGGCTCGGGCGAGGGGCCTTGCGGATCATGCTTCGCGGAGATCCGCGACGGATCGTAGAGCAGGACCAATTCCTGATCCGTCTCCGATTCGAAGCCCGAGAGCGCGGCGCTCTGGCGCAGGCCGAAGCGGGCGGCGAAGCCCTCCAGAGCCCGCACCGCCGAGCGCCCCGAGCGCGAGCCCGTGTTCGGCGCCTCGACCACCAGCAGCGCGTCGGGATCGACGGCGCGGATCGCGGCGGCGACGGCCTCGGCCTGTTCGCGCCGCGTGACGCCGTAGCGTCGGGCGCGGCGCTCGTCGAGGAGCAGGCGGTCTTCGGCGTCGAAGAGCGCGTCGAACCATTCGACGTTCCAGCAGGCCAGACGCATCTCCGAGCCTTGAGGCATCCGCATTCCTCCGCTTCCTCCGCGATGGGGCCTTGTGAGGCCTTATAGCAAGTCCCGCGCCTTGGCGAACGCCGCGCGAGCCCCTATAAGCGGATGCGTTCCCCTCCCGGACCAGCCGCCAAGGAGCGCGCCCGATGAATCTGGAGCCCGGCTTCGACGCCTTCCGCGCAACCTACGAAAGCGGCGAGGGCCAGATTCTCTGGACGACCGTGCCCGCCGACCTCGACACGCCGGTGTCGCTGATGCTCAAGCTGGGCCACGGGCGGCGCGACTGCTTCCTGCTCGAATCGGTCAAGATCGACGGCGACCGGGGACGTTACTCCTCCATCGGGCTGAAGCCGGATCTGATCTGGCGCTGTCGCGACGGCAAGGCCGAGGTCAACCGCTCCGCCCGCATCGACCCCGAGACCTTCGCGCCCGACTCCAGGCCCGCTCTGGAATCCCTGCGGGCGCTGATGGCCGAAAGCCGTCTCCCCTTGCCCGAGGGCCTGCCGCCGATGGTGGCGGGCCTCTTCGGCTATCTCGGCTACGACATGATCCGCCAGGTGGAGCGCCTGCCCGATCCGCCCGAGGACAGGCTCGGGCTGCCGGACGCCATCCTGCTCCGCCCGACCATCATGGCGGTGGTCGACCACGCTCGCGACGTGGTGATTTTCTCCACGCCCGTGCGGCCTTCGCCCGGCGTGGACGCCCGATCGGCCTATGAGCGCGCCGCCGAGCGGCTCGGCGACGCGGTGGAGGACATCGAGCGCGGCCTCCCTCACGAGGAGATCGACCGGCGCGCCTTCGACGAAGGCCACGTCGAACCCGAGTCCAACATGGCGCCCGAAGCCTATCGGAGCATCGTGGCGAAGGCTCAGGACTACATCCGCGCGGGCGACATCTTCCAGGTGGTGCTCAGCCAGCGCTGGCGGCGGCCCTTCAAGCTGCCGCCCTTCTCCTTCTACCGGGCGCTGCGCCGGACGAATCCGTCGAGCTACATGTTCTTCTTCGACTTCGGAGCCTTTCAGGTGGCGGGCGCCAGCCCGGAGATCCTCGTGACCTACACGCCGAGCGAGATCAAGCTCCGGCCCATCGCGGGCACGCGTCCGCGCGGGGCCACGCCCGAAGAGGACCGCCGCCTCGAAGCCGAACTGCTCGCCGATCCCAAGGAACGCGCCGAGCATCTCATGCTGCTGGACCTCGGGCGCAACGACGTGGGCCGCGTGGCGAAGGTCGGGACCGTGCGCCCCACCGAGACCTTCACCATCGAGCGCTACAGCCATGTGATGCACATCGTCAGCCATGTGACGGGCGTGCCGCGCGCGGATGTGGACGCGCTCGACGTCTTTCTGGCGGGGATGCCTGCGGGGACGGTCTCGGGGGCGCCCAAGATCCGCGCCATGGAGATCATCGACGAACTGGAGGTCGAGCGGCGCGGCGTCTATGCGGGGGGCGTGGGCTATTTCGCGGCCAACGGCGAAATGGACGCCTGCATCGCCATCCGGACGGCGCTGTTCAAGGACGGCGAGATGATCACTCAGGCGGGCGGCGGCGTGGTCTACGACTCCGATTCCGAAATGGAGCGTCAGGAGACGATCAACAAGGCGCGCGCTCCGGCCCGCGCCGCCGAAGAGGCCATCCGCCACGCCGAGGGCAAGGCCCGCAACCGCCGGTGAGGTCTGCGCCGAAAGCGCATGAGGCTGGTCCTGAGCCGAAGGCGCATGAGACTGGCCCTGCGCCGAAAGCGCATGAGACGGATGGACGCCCCCTCTGCGGGGGCGTCTTGCGTTATGCTCGCCGCCAGCTCGCCGCTCCATCGCCCAACTGCAAAGCCGCCTCATGACGCCCTATCTGCACGAACATCCCCGCCGCGCCGCGCTCATCAACGAGCTGCACGCCCGTCCGGCGCCGGCGCTGACGGCGCCTTGCCGCATGGCGCATCTGGCCTTCAAGCGCATCGAGCGGGCCATCGACCGCGACCGCAGCATCGACCGCGCCCATATGGCGGCGCTCTGCGCGCGTTTCGGCGTGGCGCCTCCCGCGCCCGAGGCCGGGCATCACTTCGCCGATTTCGGGCGCTTCCGCGTGAAATGGGAGATGCATTCGGAATTCGTCGCCTACACCATCTTCGCCGAGGGAGTCAGCGAAAGGCCCTTCGCCGAGAACCCGATGCGGCTTCTGCCCAATGATTGGCTCGCCTCGGCGCCGGGAGTCGCGGTGGCGGCCATCCACGCCGAACTGCGGCCCTGGGAGGGCGCTTCGCCCGGAGAGGCCGGGCCTCCGCCCGAGGCGGCGGGCCAGTTCACCGGCGAGAGCCTCGCGGGCTGCGCGACGGCGGGCGGCGCGGCGCGGGTCTTCGGAGACTTCCGCCTCGACGCCGAGGGCTTCACGCGATTCCTCATGCTGACCCGCCCGGAGGCCTCGCCGCGCCAGATGGGCCGCATGGCGCAAAGGCTGCTGGAGATCGAGACCTATCGGGCCATGTCCATGCTGGCCCTGCCGGTGATGCGCGAGATCGGCCCCCGTCTGGCCGAGGCGGAATCGGCGCTCGTCGAGACCACCCAGGCCATCAGCGCTCCCGAGCGCGGCGCCGAAGGCGACGACCGCGCCAGCCTCGCGCGTCTGACCTCGGTTTCGGCGGAGATCGAGGCCATGACCGCCCGCACGGCCTTTCGTCTGGGAGCGGCGCGGGCCTATGGGGCGATTCTCTGGGACCGCATCGCGGCTCTGCGCGAGGAGCGCATCGAGGGCGTCCAGACCCTTCAGGAGTTCATGACCCGCCGTTACGCCCCCGCCATGCGCACGGTGGAGTCGGGGGGCGAGCGTCTGGAGAATCTGTCGGCCCGCGCCACGCGGGCGAGCGACCTGCTCCGCGCCCGGGTGGACGTGGCTCTGGCCGAGCAGAATCAGGCGCTGCTCCATTCGATGGACCGCCGCGCGGATCTCCAGCTTCGCCTTCAGGAGACGGTGGAGGGGCTTTCGGTGGTGGCCATCGGCTATTACGCCGTGAGTCTGGCGGGTTATCTGCTGGGGCCTCTGGCGGCGAAGATCGGCGTGGAGCCCAAGATCCTCACCGCCCTGAGCGTGCCGCCGATCCTCTTCGGGGTCTGGCTCTTCCTGAAGCGCCTGAAAAGCCGCATCGCGGAGGACGGGGGGCATTAGCCCCGCGTCCGCCCGCGCGGCTCATCCCGCAGGGGCCGGAGTCCGGGCGCGCAGACCCGAGATGTAGCCTTGCACCAGATCGCGGGCCAGCTCCTCCGCGCCCGGCGCCGAGATCAGCGCCAGATGTCCCGCGCTCGCCAGAGACTCCACGCCATGCAGAGCCGCCCAGAGCGCCCGCGCGCCCTGAGGCGCAGCCTCGGGGCCCGCCAGATCCTCCAGCACCTCCTCGACGATCCGGAAGGGCGCAGCCCGCGCCTCGTGGAACCACTCCGGCGGAGCGTCCGCCGGGCGATGCTCGAAGATCGCGCTCCAGTTCCGCCCCCGCGTCTGCGCGAAGCGCAGATAGGCCTCCGCCAGAGCCAGCAAGGTGGCTTCCGGCGCCAGACCCTCCGTCCGCGCCGAAGCCCGCCGCGTCTCCAGAGCCCGCCGCAATCCCTCGAACTCGCGCAGGCTCGCCTGGCGAATCACCGCGTCGAGATTCGGGAAATGCGTGTAGATCGACCCCACCGCGCAACCCGCCTCCGCGGCGAGCCGACGCGCCGTCAGAGCCCCCAGCCCCTCGGCGCCGATCACCTCTTGCGCCTTGAGGATCAAGGCTTCCCGGGTCGCGGCTATGGCGTCTTCGGATTTGCGCGGGCGCGCCATCGGGCTCCCTTTCCGTCGGGTTGGGTGTGCGGCGTCGAGGTAATCTTGAGCGATGTTCACGGGACTTGACGCGCAGGTCAAGACCCATCATGTTATATGAACGTTGTTCATGACAAGGATCCGGCCATGCGCTTCCTGCGCTCGACCCTTTTCAACCTCGCGTTTTACGGCTTCACCCTGATTCTGGCCCTCGCGGCGACGCCCTTCGCGCTGATCGGAGCGCGGATTCCGCTGCGGAGACTCTTCCGGTTCTGGGCGGGGGGGACGCTGGCTCTGACGCGCGGCCTCCTCGGCGCGCGCATCGAGATCCGGGGCCGCGCGCACATGCCGCAAGGCGGCGCCCTGATCATCGGCAACCATCAGAGCGAACTGGACGGAATCCTCATGGCGCGGCTGACGCCGGAGCTCGCGCCGGTGGCCATGGCCGAACTGGAGCGCTACCCCTTCTTCGGCCCCATCCTGCGGGCGCTCGGTTTCCTGCTGGTGCGCACGGAAGGCGAGCGCGGGCAATCGGCCGCCGTGGCCGAGGCCGCCCGCGCCGCCGTCGCGGAGGGGCGTCAGGTGCTGATCTATCCCGAAGGCCGCCTGATGCCCGTCGGCGAGCGCGCCCCCATGCGCAGCGGAGTCTGGAGGATCTATCACGCGTTGCAGGCGCCCGCCCATCTGGTCGCGCAGGATCTCGGGCGGATCTGGCCGCGTCGCGAATGGGTCAAGAATCCCGGCGCGCAAGCGGTCCTGGAGTTCCTGCCGCCGATTCCGCCGGGCCTCGGCAAGGAAGACTTCATGCTGGAGGTGGAGCGCCGCCTCGAAGCCGCCGTCTCGGCTCTGGAGGCCGAGCACGCCGCCGCCTGCGCCTCCGCGGATTCCGACTCCGGACGGCTTGCGCGCGGCGGCGAAAGCGGAGAGCCTGCGACGCGTCCGGGCCTGCCCGCCCCCGCCCAGGAGATGCTCCCCCGATGACCGATCCGACTTCTTCTCCGCTGCGTCTGCTCGGCGAGCGGAGATTCTGGCCTCTCTTCGGCGCCCAGGCGCTGGGAGCCTTCAACGATCAGGTGTTCAAGACCGGATTCGTCTCGCTGATCACCTTCCGTCTGGCGGATCTGCACGGGCTGAACGCCGGATTCCACAACGCCTTCGCGGCGGGGCTGTTCATCCTGCCCTTCGCGCTCTTCGCCCCCACCGCCGGACAGATCGCCGACGGCATGGACAAGGGCCTCATGATGAAGCGCGTCAAGGCGGCGGAGATCGTGCTGATGCTGCTGGCGGCGCTCGCCTATCATCTCCAGAACCTGACGCTGCTCTACGGGCTGCTTTTCCTGATGGGCGCGCAATCGGCGGTCTTCAGCCCGATCAAATACGGAATCCTGCCGCAATATCTGAAGCCGGGCGAGCTGGTCGCGGGGAACGGCCTGATCCAGGCGGCGACCTTCCTGGCGATCCTCTTCGGACAGATCGCCGGCGCCAAGCTGGTGCTCAGCGAGGCGGGGGTGACGATCATCTCGGTCCTTGTGGTTCTGGTGGCGGTCGCGGGCTGGCTCTTCAGCCTGAAGACTCCGCCTGCGCCGCCCCTCGGGGCGAGTCCGCCCAGGGTCGACTGGGTCTTTCCGCGCGCCGTCTGGAGCGTCATCCGCGAGACCCGCCGCAATCGTCCCGCCTTCAAGGCGATCCTCAACATCGCCTGGTTCTGGTTCCTCGGCGCGACCTACATGGCCCTTGTGCTGCCCTTCGCGAAGGAGTCGCTCGGGGCGGATGAAAACGTCTCGGTGATCCTGCTGGCGGCCTTCTCCATCGGGGTGGCTCTGGGCTCGGCGGCCTGCGCGCGGCTCTACAAGGGCGAGGCGCGGGTGGATCTCGCGGGATGGGCGGCGGTCGGCATGGCGGTTCTGGCGATCCTGCTGTTCTTCGCGACGAAGGCCTATCAGGCGGCGGCGCCTCTGCCGGAGGCCCTGATGGGTCCGGCGGCCTTCTGGACCCGAGCATGGGCCTGGGCGATCCTGCTGTGCTTCGTGGGTCTGGCGGCGGCGGCGGGGCTCTACATCACGCCGCTGAACGCCCGGATGCAGACCGCCGCCGAGCCGGAGGCGCGCGGACGCGTGGTCGCGGCTTCGAACGTGCTGGATTCCCTGCTCATGGTGCTGTCTTCGGTGGCGGCCATGGGGCTGATCGCGGCGGGGCTTTCGCATGAGGCGATCTTCGCGCTCGTGGGGGCGACGGGCTTCCTGGCGGCGCTCTGGGCGGCCGCCGACGCGCCGCAAGGAATCCTCGGGCGCATCGGCAGGGCCGTCGGCTTCGGAGAACGGGGTTAGACGCTCTCGGCCATCAGGGCCCGGAGCCAGTCCCTGGCGCCGGGCGAATCCCAGTCGCCCGCGCCCCAGACCACGCCCCGGATCTCGCCCGCCTTGTCGAGGACATAGGTCGTCGGCGTCGAGATGGACATGCTCTGATGCACGCTCAGGGCGAAGAAGGTTCCGTTGATCCGCTCCAGATCCTGGATCACCGGCAGGCTCCGCACGCCCCAGCCCTCGAAGGCGAAGCGCGCGCGGTCGAGGTCGAGGTCCAGCGTCAGAGGCGCCATGACCAGCCCTTCGGGCGCCATCTCCGCCCCGAGGCGGTCGAGGATCGGCATCTCGCGGCGGCAGATGGGGCAATCGCTCTTCCAGAGCGTCACCACCGCCACCCGGCCCTTGTAATCGGCCAGAGAGCCCTTGCGGCCCTCGGCGGCGTGGAGGATCGGGAAATCCGGCGCGGTCAGCTTCCGCGGAGCGGGCCGCACATGCTGCGATTCCCAGCGCGCGGCCTCGGCGGTCAGGCCCGGCACCATCTGCGCCGCGCCCGGACCGACCGCCGCCAGAGCCAGACCCAAGGCCAGAACGGCCCCCTTCAGAAGGCGGTTCATTGCGCGGCTCCCTGAGTCGAGGTCTTGCCTGCGAGGCGGTCGAGATAGCGGCGTCCGCCGGGTTTGTCCCAGGGCTGGGCGCCCACGAAGATCTCCGCCGCCTCGCCCTGGGGATTGAGGATCACATGGGCCGGAGTTCCCGCCTGACAGAGCTCGTCGAAGAGCGCGCGGCCGTAATCGACGTTGGCGGGGATATGGCTCCAGCCCTTCAGGTCGAGGAACCAGCGCACCGCCCCGCGCAGGAACTGCATCTCCTCGACGGGGCTGGTCAGTTCGTGTTCGCCGGGCGCCTCGGGGTTCTCGCCGCGATACCAGAGCAGGGCCTGCTGCGCCGATTTCGGGTCCTGGGCCTCGTCGATGGAGAGCGGCAGGATCACCAGATCGGTCCCCTCATACTCCTTCATCAGGGCGTCGATCGCGGGCAGCTCGATCATGCAGCCGCCGCACCAGGTCGCCCAGAAGAGCAGCATCACCGACTTGCCCTTGTGATCCTCCAGAGAGCCGATGCTCCCGTCGGCGCGCAGGAAACGCACGGATTCGGGCTTCAGAGGCGCGGGCGGCTGGAAATATCCGCCCTCGGCGAACATCATCCGGGCGCCCGGATCGCGACAGGCGGCCTCGGCGGCGGGCGCCAGGGCCAGAGCGGCCAGGGCTCCGAAAGCCAGAGGCCGGAAACAGGAAGACAGAAGGCGCATGCGGAGGCTCCGGAAGCGATTTTCGCAGAGTTTATAATCCCTTTCCTGCGGAAATCAGGGAGGCTCGGACGCGACTCGGGGTCACAAGCCGGAGAGCCGCGGCCTTGCGGCCTCTTTGCGGCGCCCTCCCGCAGGGATATGGTGCCCCCATGACCGAATCCCGCAAACCGCAAGACCCTCATGAAGCCGCCCGCGACGCTCAGGCGCGGCTGGACCAGCTCCGCCATGAGGCCGGCGGCGCGCTCACCGGCGCCGAAGCCCGCGAACGCGCGGGACTCGACCCCGGAGAGACCGATCCGGATCCCCCCCTCGACTGGCGGATGACCCCGCGCAACATCGTGCTGAATCTTCTGGCCGTCGCGGTCTTCGTGGCGGCGGTCGTCTTCATCGCCGGGCTTTTCCTCGACGGCTGGGGCGCGCTCTTCCGCCATGTCGGAGATTCCGGAGCCGCATCGTGAACGAGATGGCCAAGCCCCCCGCGAAGCCCTTCTGGCGCGCCAAGAGCCTCGAAGAGATGACCCCCGAGGAATGGGAGTCGCTCTGCGACGGCTGCGGACGCTGCTGCCTCGTCAAGCTGGAGGACGAGAAGGGCGAGGTCCATTACACCGACATCGCCTGTCGGCTCTTCGACGGCGAGACCTGCCGCTGCCGCGATTATCCCAACCGCCGCAAGCGGGTGCGCGAATGCGTGCTGCTCACGCCCGAGACCGTGCGCGAATCGGCGAGCTGGATGCCGAAGACCTGCGCCTACCGGCTGCTCGCGGAGGGCAAGGATCTGCCGGAGTGGCATCCTCTGGTCTGCGGCGACCCCGAAGGCCCCCTCAAGGCGGGGATTCTCGTCAAGGGGCGCACCGTCTCCGAGAAGCTGGTCCGCCGCCGCGACTGGGAGAAACGAATCCTGCGCGATCCCATCTGAGGCCGCCCCTTCCGCGGGACTCCGTCGCGCGAAAGCCGCGCTCTCGGACTTTCGTCGGGTGCGACGCCTTCGCGCTCCATTTCCCGGGAGTCCTGTGATAATTTGCGCCAATCAAAAGCGCATCTTGCGCAATCTTGTTGCTCGCAAGGATCTCAGAGGAGTTTCGGCATGTTCGGCGGCGCCCCAGACGACGCGCATGGATATTATCTCGAGGATCTCGCCCTCGGCATGAGCGAACGCTTCTCCAAAACCGTGACCGAGACGGACATCGTCCTCTTCGCGGGGATCTCCGGCGACATGAACCCCGTCCACATCGACGAGGAGTTCGCCGCCAAGAGCATGTTCAAGGGCCGCATCGCCCATGGCCTGCTGACGGCGGCCTTCATCTCGACGGTGCTGGGCACGCGTCTGCCGGGGCCGGGCTGCGTCTACATCAAGCAGAACCTCGCCTTTCGCGGCCCGGTGCGGGCAGGCGACACGGTGACCGCTCAGGTGACCGTCGCGCAGATCGACCTCGAACGCTCCAACGTGACCTTCGATTGCGTCTGCGCCGTGCGCGGACGCGCCGTGCTGACCGGAGAGGCCGTCATGCGCGTGGATCGTCGGCCCCCGCCCAGGCCCGAAGCCGAAGTCGCGGAGGCCCAGGGCGCGGCGGGCGGCTGAAACGTCGGTTCAGAAGACTTCTTCAGGGCGCAGGCCCCAGAGCGCGGATCTCGGCGCCCAGCCCTGAAGTCCCGCCGCCTCCAGAAGGCAGAGGTCGGCGCGGCATTCGACGAGCGTCGCCGTCACGCCGGCCTCCAGCCGCGCCGTCGCCTGAGAGACGGAATCCGGCGCGGCGCGCAGCTCCGTCTCCTTCAGCAGGAAGGCCGTGCGCGCGAGCGAAAGCTGGGTGTGATGCAGCCAGCCGGTTTCTCCGTCCGGAGCGCGCACCCGGCGCCAGACGTCGTATTCGTCATAGACCTCCACCGGCATCCCGCGCCGGTGATAGACCCACAGGATCTTGTAGCTCTCGCCCGGCCCGACGCGCAGATTGGTGTCGGGATTGCGCAGGCTCTCGAATCGCGGCGTGGGGCGGCCCGAAACCCGGCCCGGACGAATCTCGACGCGCTCGCCCTCCTGCTGCGCCGCGAGGGGCGGCGCGAAGGACGAAGCCATGGCCGTCAGAACGACCGGAAGAAGCAGGAATCTGAGCGCGGATGTCATCATGCGAGGCAGATAAGCGCAGGGCCTCCGGGGCGTCAAGCGAGGGCGCGGGGCGCGAAAGCGCAGGAGCCCGCTCAGGAGAAGACTTGCCCTGAGGGCCTGCTTGCTTCATGCTCCGCGTCAAGCCGTTTTAGCTCAGGGGTAGAGCAACCGCCTTGTAAGCGGTAGGTCGTCCGTTCAAATCGGACAAGCGGCGCCATTCTCTCCTCAGCGCCAGAGCCGCGACAGCATCTCCGCCCCGAGAACCGCCAGAGAGATCAGGAAGACCCGGCGGAACAGGGCCGGGCTGGCGTGACGGCGCAGGATCCCTCCGATCCACATGCCGAGCGTCGCCGGAGCCAGCGCCAGAACCGAAGCCCCGAGATTCCCCACCCCATAGGCGCCATGCAGGGCCAGACCCGCCGCCAGAGCCAGCGTCGAGACGGCGAAGGAGAGTCCGAGGGCCTGGGTCAGCTCCTCCTTGCCGAGCCCGAGCGCCTGAAGCCAGGGCGCGGCGGGCATCACGAAGATTCCGGCGCCGCCCGTCGCCAGCCCCGTCGCCACGCCCACCAGAGGCGAGGCCCGGCGCTCGACTTCGGGCGGGATCCGCAAGGGCGGCGCGAAAAGCGCATAGGCGGCGTAGGCCATGAGCAGTCCGCCGAGAATCCCGGCGGTCAGGCGGGCGTCGCCCTTCGCCAGCCAGCTTGAGGCGAACAAGGCCGTCAGGGCCGTGGCCGCGAACATCAGCCGGAAGCGCCTCAGCAATCCGCGCAGATCGGGCCCCGCGAGAGCCTGCTGAAGATTTGTGGCCAGCGAAGGCAGAACCAGCAGACCCGCCGCCGCCACGGGACTCAGCAGAGCCCCGAGCAGCGCCATGGCCACGGTCGGCAAGCCCATGCCGCTCACGCCCTTGACGATCCCGGCGAGGAGGAAGACGAGGCCGATCAAGGCGGCCGAAAGCAGCATATCCTGAGTCATGCGGCGAGCTTGCGGGACTTGCGCCCCCGCGCGCCATGCGGAAGATCCGAAGTCAGGCTTCGGAAAGCCCGAAGCCCGGAAAAGGGCTCGCCATGCGCTTCGATCTGACGGATCTGCGGCTGTTCCTGCATGTGGTCGAGGCGGGCAGCCTGACTCAGGGCGCGGTCCGGGCGAATCTGGCCCTGCCCTCGGCGAGCGCGCGGCTGCGCGGCATGGAGGAGGCCAGCGGACTCAGGCTTCTGGAGCGCGGGCGCGGCGGCGCCTCGCCCACGGCGGCGGGCGAGATCCTGGCGCGTCGGGCGCGGCGCATCCTGCGCGAGGCCGAGGATCTGCGCGGAGAGCTTCAGGCCTGCGCTTCGGGGGCGCGGGGTCTGCTGCGTCTGCCCGCCAACACCGCCGCCGCCACGGAGTTCCTGCCCGAAGCCCTCGCCGACTGGCTGGCCGGGCGCCCCGGCATGGACGTCGAGATCCTCGAACGCCCGAGCGCCGGAATCCTGCGCGCGATCCTCGACGGCAAGGCGGAGTTCGGCGTCCTCGCGCGCAGCCCCGAAGCCGAAGCCCTTCAGCTGCGGCCCTTCGCCCTCGACCGCATCGCGCTTCTGCTGCCTGCGGGGCATGATCTGGCGCGGCGGCGGGGGCCTCTGGCTCTGGCCGAGGCTCTGGAGGCGGATTTCGTCGGCCTGCCCGCCGAGGCCCCCCTGCAGGCCCATCTCGAAGAGCGCGCCCGACTCGCCGGAGGCCGGATGCGGGTCCGGCTG
This sequence comes from Neomegalonema sp., assembly GCF_028688855.1. Lineage (GTDB taxonomy): Bacteria > Pseudomonadota > Alphaproteobacteria > Rhodobacterales > Rhodobacteraceae > Neomegalonema. The sequence goes on from NZ_JAQTXI010000017.1 coordinate 66,898, forward strand.
CGCGCGCCGGGCTTCGAGGCTCTGGCGCTGCTGGCGGCGAAGGGGATCGGGATCGCGCCCATGCCCGAGTCGGCGGCTCTGCGCAATCGTCGCCGGGGCCTGACGATCCGTCGCCTCTCGGACCCCTGGGCGACGCGCGAACTGGTCGTCGCGGCGCGGGATTTCGCCGGACTTCCCGCTTCGGCGCGGGCTCTGGCGGCCCATCTGGGGGCTGGGCCTCCGCCTGAATCAGGCCTACCCAAAGCCTGCGCCCCTGCCTAGGATGCGCCCAAACCCAGGGAGCCCCTTCCATGACCCAACGCCCCAATTCGCTCTCGGCCCGCGACGCCGAAGCCGTCTTCCATGGCTACACCAATCTTCAGGCCCATAAGGCCCAAGGGGCGCATGTGATGGTCTCGGGCGAGGGAATCCGCCTCACCGACGAAGCGGGAAAAAGCTTCATCGACGGGCTGGCGGGCCTCTGGTGCGCGGGACTCGGCTTTTCAGAGGAAAGGCTCGTCGAGGCCGCCGTGAAGCAGATGCGCGCCCTGCCCTTCTCCAGCAGCTTCGCCCAGCGCTCGCATCCGCCGCTGATCGAGCTCTCGGAGGCGCTGGGCGCTCTGGCGCCTGCTCCGGCCCATCGGCCTTTCTTCGTGAATTCCGGCTCGGAGGCGATGGAATGCGCCATCCAGAGCATCTGGTATTTCAACAACGCCCTCGGGCGCCCCGAGAAGAAGAAGCTCGTCGGGCGGGCGCGGGGCTATCACGGCGTGACGCTCGGCGCCGGGAGCCTGACCGCCCTCGCCTACAAGCAGGACGGCTTCGATCTCCCCGCCTCCGACCGCTTCCTGCGTCTGACCTGCCCGAGCTTCTACCGCGAGGGCCGTCCCGGCGAGACCGAAGCCGATTTCACCGCGCGGCTCGTGGCCGAATTCGAGGCCCTCATCCGGCGCGAGGGCGCCGAGACCATCGCGGCGCTCGTCGGCGAGCCGCTGATGGCGGCGGGGGGCGTGGTGGTTCCTCCGGAGGGCTATTGGCCCGCCATGCAGGCGGTCTGCCGCAAGCATGACATCCTCGTCGTGGCGGACGAGGTGGTGAACGGATTCTGCCGCACGGGCGAATTCTGGGGCTCCCAGAGCTTCGGGCTCGAACCGGACGTCGTCACCTGCGCCAAGCAGTTGTCGGCGGCCTTCCTGCCCATCGGCGCGACTCTCGTCTCCGACCGGATCTACGACGTCCTCGCCAGGCGCAGCGGCGAGCTCGGGACTTTCGGGATCGGCCTGACCTATGGCGGACATCCGGTCTGCGCCGCCGTGGCTCTGGAGACGCTGAAGATCTACGAAGAGCGCGACATCCTCGGCCATGTCCGCCGCGTCTCGCCCCATTTCCAGAGCCGCCTGAAGGCTCTGGCGGATCACCCCCTCGTCGGCGAGGCCCGGGGCAAGGGCCTCATCGGGGGCGTCGAGATCGTGGCGGATAAAACCACCCGCGCGAGCTTCCCCGCTGCGGCCAAAGCGGCCTTCAAGGTCTACGAGGCGGCGGCGGCGCGCGGAGTCCTGCTGCGGCCTCTGCCTTCGGACGGCGTCGGGATCTGCCCGCCGATGATCGTCTCGCCTTCCGAGATCGACGAGATCTTCGACGCCCTGCAGGGCGCGCTCGACGACGTGACGCCCATCCTGAAGGGATAAGCCGTGGCTCTGGTTTCTCCGGCCCTTCCGGGCCTGATCGCTCTGGCCTTCGGCTATGTGCTGAGTCAGTTCTATCGCGCCTGCCTCGCGGTGATGACGCCGGTCCTCGCGCGGGAGTTCGGCGTCGCGCCGGAGGATTTCGCGCCCGCTTCGGCGATGTTCTTCCTCGTCTTCGCGCTGATGCAGTTCCCCATCGGCGCGATGCTCGGGAGGGTCGGGCCGCGACGGGTGACGGGGGCGCTCATGGCCTTCGGCTGCCTCTCGGGACTGGCGGTGTTTTCTCAGGCGACGGCGCCCTGGCATGTCACCCTCGCCATGGGGCTGATCGGAATCGGCTGCGCGCCCATCTACATGGCCAGCCTCTACATCTACGCCCGGACCATGCCGCCCGCGCGCTTCGCCTTCCTCTCCTCGACGCTGCTCGGGGTGGGGGCTCTGGGCAATCTCGTGAGCGCCGCGCCGCTCTCCTTCGCCATGGAGGCCCTCGGCTGGCGCGGGACGATCTGGGCTCTGGCGGCGATCTCGGGCGCGGGGGCTCTGGCGATCTGGGCCTTGGTGCGCGATCCGCCGGCGCCGAAAGAGGGCGTCGCGCCGGGCCTCGGGGGCTTCCTCGAGGTGCTGAAGATCAAGGCGCTCTGGCCGATGATGCCGCTGTTTCTCGTGAGCTACGCGGTTCCGGCGGGGATTCGCGGCCTCTGGGCCGGGCCCTATCTCGACGAGGTCTTCGGCCTGAGCGGCGAATCCCTGGGTCTGGCGATCCTCGTCATGGCCGCGGCCATGACTCTGGGCTCCTTCCTCTATGCGCCGCTGGATCGTCTGGTGGGGTCTCAGAAGGGCGTGGTGCTGCCCGGCGCGGGGATCACGGCCCTGCTCTGCGGAGTCCTCGCCTTCGCGGTGGACCGCTCCATGACGCTCTCGGTGGTCCTGCTCGGGCTGATCGGCATGACGGGCCTGTCCTTCGGCGTGCATCTGGGCCATGCGCGGCGATTCCTGCCGGAAAGGCTGGTCGGGCAAGGCGTGACGCTGATGAACTTCCTCTCCATCGGAGGCCTCGGGCTCGGCCAGGCCCTGACGGGCGGACTCGTGGCCGATCTGCGCGGCCTGGGCGATCCGGCCGTCGCCTATGGCGCGGTCTTCTGGGCCTATGCGGCGGCCTTGTCGGGCGCGGTGCTGATCTACGCCCTCGCGCCGCGCCACCCGCCCGAACCGCAGGAGAAGACCGCATGAGCGGCGAAGCTCCGGAAAAACCCGATCCGAAAGCCGAACGGGCGGCGCGTCTGGCGGCGGAGCTGCGGGCCAATCTGCGCCGTCGCAAGGCTCAGGCGCGAGGCCGCGCCGAAGAAGAAGCCAGACCGGAGGAGCCTCCCGCGGAAGAGACCCCAGCTTGATTCTTGCCCTCGCTCCGCAACGGCCCTAAGACGAAAGCAACAGGTCGTTAAGGGGGATGACCGTAGCCTGAACGGATCATGACATCCTCGCCGCGGAGACGGACCCATCCATGGACAGAATCGCATTGCGCGGCGGCAAGCCGCTTTTCGGCGAAATCCCCGTCAGCGGCGCGAAGAACGCCGCCTTGCCGCTCATGGCCGCCGCGATCCTGACCGACGAGCCCCTGACGCTCGTCAACGCCCCCGCCCTCGCCGACGTGGCGACCATGGGGGCCCTGCTCGGGGGTCTGGGCGTCGAGGTCTGGCGCGACCGCGTGGTGGGACAGCTCTCCCTGAGGGCCTCGGCCATCGAAAGCTGCGTGGCGCCCTATGACGTGGTGCGCAAGATGCGCGCCAGCATCCTCGTTCTGGGGCCGCTGCTCGCCCGCGAGCACAAGGCGCAGGTTTCGCTTCCGGGCGGCTGCGCCATCGGGGCGCGTCCGGTGGATCTGCATCTCAAGGGCCTGGAGGCCCTCGGCGCGCAGCTCGACCTGCGCGACGGCTACGTCTTCGCCGAGGCCCCCGGCGGGCTGAAGGGCGCGCGGATCGTCTCGCCCATCGTCTCGGTGGGCGCGACGGAGAATCTGCTCATGGCGGCGGTGCTGGCGAGGGGCGAAACCATCCTCGAGAACGCCGCCCGCGAGCCCGAGATCGTCGATCTCGCCCATTGCCTGCGGGCCATGGGCGCGCAGATCGAGGGCGAAGGCTCCTCCACCATCCGGATCCAGGGCGTGGAGCGTCTGCGCGGCGCGAACCATCGCGTCCTCCCCGACCGCATCGAGATGGGCAGCTACATGCTCGCCCCGGCCATCGCGGGGGGCTCCGTCGAGATCCTCGGCGCGCGGCGCGACCTCGTGGCGGCGCTGATCGAGCGCATGGAGGCCGCGGGCGTCTCCGTCGAGGATTCGCCGCGCGGATTGCGCGTCTCGCGCAAGCCGGGCGAGCGTCTGCGGGCGGTGGATGTCGAGACCTCGCCCTTCCCCGGCTTCCCGACCGATCTCCAGGCCCAGATGATGGCGCTGCTCGCCACCGCCGAGGGCGAAAGCCGCATCGAGGAGACCATCTTCGAGAACCGCTTCATGCATGCTCCGGAGCTGACCCGCATGGGCGCCCGCATCGAGGTGCATGGCGGCTCGGCGCTGGTGCGGGGCGTGGAGCGGCTCAAGGGCGCGCCGGTCATGGCGACCGATCTGCGCGCCTCCATCGGGCTGATTCTGGCGGGGCTCGCCGCCGAGGGCGAAACCACCGTCAGCCGCGTCTATCATCTGGATCGCGGCTACGAGCGGCTGGAGGCCAAGCTTTCGGCCTGCGGCGCCGAGATCCGCCGTCTGCGCGACCAGCCGACGACCACGACGCGCGCCGCGGTCGCCTGATTCTCGGGCGGCCCAGGAAATTGGGGGACGACGACATGACGGAGGCGGATCGACGGCCTCAGGCCGTCGCGCCGCGCGGCCTGAGGCTGCGCGCGCAGGATCCCGAGGATCTGGAGATCCTTTCGGCCCTGCTTCAGGACGCCGTGGGGCGCGTGGGAGACGTCCGGTGGAACGCCGCCGAGCGGCGCTTCCTGCTGCCGCTCCAGCGCTTCCGCTGGGAGGAGGACGGACGCGACGAACGCGTGCGGACCGCCCTCGCCTTCGAGCACGTCCGGGGCGCCCAGGCCCGGGGCCTGAGGCCGGGCGCCGCGCCGGAGACCGCGCTGAACCTGCTCTCGGTGGAGTTCCGCCGCGCGCCGCCCTCGGGCGCCGAGCCCGCCGACGAGGAGACGGGCGCGCCCTCTCCGGATCCCGGCGGCGAGATCCTGCTGACCTGCTCGGGCGGCGCGGCCTTCCGGCTGCGGGTGGAGTCCCTGGAGGTCAGCCTGACCGATCTGGCGCCTCCGCGCGCCGCCGCCCATCGCCCGCGCCACGCCCGCAGCCGGACTCTGGCGCGCGAGGGGGCCTTGCGGCGTCTGTTCAAGGGAAAGGGGAGCTGAATCAAGTGCCCGTGAGACTCTCCACCCGCGCGGCGGATTTCGAAGCCCGCTTCCAGGCCCTGCTCGACCAGAAGCGCGAGGCCGCCCCCGACGTCGCCGGAGCGGTGCGCGCCATCCTTGAAGACGTCCGCGCGCGCGGCGCCGAGGCCGTGATCGAGGCCACCGCGAAATTCGACCGTCTCCGCCTGACTCCGGAGACCCTCGCGGTTTCGCCCGAGGAGGTCGAGGCCGCCGCGGCCTCCTGCGCGCCCGAGGATCTCGCCGCGCTGGAGCTGGCCGCGACCCGCATCCGCCTCTATCACGAACGCCAGATTCCTCCGGACGCCCGCTGGACCGACGAAGCGGGCGTCGAACTCGGCTGGCGCTGGACGGCGCTGGATTCGGTCGGGCTCTACGTGCCGGGCGGCAAGGCGAGCTATCCCTCCTCGGTGCTGATGAACGCCATTCCGGCGCAGGTCGCGGGAGTCCGGCGCATCGCGATCTGCATGCCCGCGCCCGACGGAACCTTGAATCCTCTGGCTCTGGCGGCGGCGCGCCTGGCGGGCGTGCGCGAGATCTATCGCATCGGCGGAGCCCAGGCGGTGGGCGCCTTCGCCTATGGCGCAGGGCCGCTCAGGCCGGTGGACAAGATCACCGGGCCGGGCAACGCCTATGTGGCCGAGGCCAAGCGTCAGGTCTTCGGGCGGGTGGGCATCGACTCCATCGCCGGGCCTTCGGAAGTGCTGATCATCGCCGAATCCGGGGCCGATCCCGACTGGATCGCCATGGATCTGCTGGCGCAGGCCGAACATGACGAATCGGCGCAATCCATCCTCATCGTGCTGGACGAAGCCCATGGCGAGGCCGTGGCCCAGGCCGTGACGCGGGCGCTCGAGACCCTGCCGCGCGAAAAGATCGCCGCCGCGAGCTGGGAGAAGCACGGCGCCGTGATCGTCGCGCGGGATCTGGAGGAGGCCGCCGCCCTCTCCGACCGCGTGGCGCCGGAGCATCTCCAGCTCTGCGTCGCCGATCCCGAGGCCCTCGCCGCCCGGATCCGCCATGCGGGCGCGATCTTCATGGGCGTCCACACCCCCGAGGCCCTCGGCGATTACCTGGGCGGGCCCAACCACGTGCTGCCCACCGACCGCACGGCGCGTTTCGCCTCCGGGCTCTCGGTTCTGGACTTCCTCAAGCGCACGACCCTGCTCAAGGCCGGGCCGGAGTCTCTGGCGGCCCTGGGTCCGGCGGCGGCGCGGCTGGCTCGGGCCGAGGGGCTCCAGGCTCATGGGGCCTCGGTGACGCTGCGGCTCGGGAACGGAGGACCGCCATGACCGAAGCCCCCCTCGCCGCCCCCTCCGGACGCCTGATCGAGGTGGTCCTCGACGGCGACGGCGCCGCCTCGCCCGAAGGCGAGATGGAGCGGCGCATCGCCATCTACGACCTCGTGGAGAACGTGAGCCTCGGCCTGCGCCCCACCGAGGCCGAGCCGGCGCCTCCGCCCGGCCCCTGGCGGCTGACGCTCGGGCTGAGGGCCCGCAGCCTGACGCTGCTGCTCACCACGGCGGAGGGCGCGAAGGCGGCGGAGATCGATCTGTCCATCGCCTCCTTCCGCAAGATCCTCAAGGATTACGCGGCCTATTGCGAAGGCTACGTCTCGGCGGTGCGCAATCTGCCCGTGGCCGAGATCGAGCGTTTCGACGAGGCCCGGCGCGCCGCTCATGACGAAGGCGCGGCGCTGCTCCGCGAGAAGCTCGCCGAGCGGCTGATCCTCGACGAGAACGCGGCGCGGCGGCTGTTCACCTTGCTGGCGGCGTTGCAATACCGCGGGTGATTCGTCACGCGGCGCTTGCATTTTTTCGCGTCTGGGGTCATTACCGCCCTCGGCGGCCGCAGCCCTGCGCCGCCCTCCCAATGACGGAATCTGCATGTCGAAAGAAGAGACGCTCGAATTCCCCGGCGTCGTGTCGGAACTGTTGCCCAATGCGACCTTCCGCGTGAAGCTGGAGAACGGCCACGAGATCATCGCCCATACGGCGGGCAAGCTGCGCAAGAACCGCATCCGCGTTCTGGCCGGCGACAAGGTGCAGGTCGAGATGACGCCCTACGACCTGACCAAGGGCCGCATCACCTATCGCTTCCGCTGAGCATGGACCTGCGGCTGGTTCTGGCGAGCGCCTCGCCGCGCCGCGCCGCCCTGCTCGCGCAGATCGGGGCGGAGCCTGCCCGGATCGCGCCCGCCGAGATCGACGAATCCCCCCTTCCGGGCGAGCTTCCCCGCCCCTGCGCCGAACGCCTCGCCCATGAAAAGGCGCTCAAGGCGGCGGAGTCGGCCGCGCCGGGGGATCTGGTCCTCGCCGCCGACACGGTGGTCTGCATGGGGCGCCGCTTTCTCGACAAGCCCGCCGACGAAGCCGAGGCCCGCCGCCATCTGGAGCGGCTTTCGGGCCGCCGTCACCGGGTGATCACGGCCGTCCGGCTGATCCGCGTCGCCGATTCCCGCCACTGGTCCCGCACGGTCGAGAGCCTCCTGCGGTTCAAGCGCCTCTCGCCCGCCGAGATCGAAGGCTATCTGGCCTCGGGCGAATGGCGCGGCAAGGCGGGCGGCTACGCCATCCAGGGCCGGGCGGCGGGCTTCGTGCCCTGGCTCAACGGCTCCTACAGCGCCGTGGTGGGGCTGCCTCTGGCCGAGACGGCGGGCCTGCTCGAAGCGGCGGGCTGGCGTCCGGCCTCTCCGCCCGCCCCCGCCTGCGCGGCATGAGCCGCACCGCCCTCTTCAGTCGGGACGCCCGCCGCGATCTGGCGGCGCTGATCCATGACGGACGGCTTGAAGACCTCTTCCTCCGCCCCGCGACCGCCCAGGAGCGCGCCGGACCGGGCGACCTCCACGCCGCGAAGGTGGAGAGCGTCGCGCCGCGTCTGGACGCGGCCTTCCTCGACATCGGCGGCGGAGAAGGCGGCTTCCTGACGGGCGGCGGCGGCCTGACGCCCGGCGCGCGGATTCTGGCGACCGTCCAGCGCGCCGCCGAGGGCGACAAGGCGGCCCGCTGTCGGCTCGGGGCGGATCTGCCGGGGCCCTGGCTGGTCTTCACGCCCCTGACGCCCGGCATCAACGTCTCGCGCAAGATCGAGGATCCGGCGATCCGCAAGGGGCTTCAGGCGGCTCTGGCCTCCTTCGCGCCGGAGGGCGGCTTCGTCATCCGCACCGAGGCGGCGGGCCTCGCGCCGGAGGCCCTGAGGGCCGAGGCGGCGCGGCTGGTCGAGGAATACCGCGTCATGGAGACGGCGGCGGCTTCGGGGCCTCCGCGACGGCTGAAGGCGGGTCCGGGGCTTTTCGCGCGCGCCCTCGGGCTCTGGCGCGGCGCGGAGCTTCTGGCCGACGCGGGCGCGGCGGCGGAGGTCCCCGAGGCGCGGCTCTTCGCGGGCTCGCTCATGGAGGCCTGGGATCTGGATTCCCGACTCGCCGATCTGACCGCGCCGCAGATTCCCCTGAGCGGCGGCGGCTGGATGAAGATCGAGACGACCCTCGCGCTGATCGCCGTGGACGTGAACGCGGGCGGCGACCGCATGGGAGTCAACCGGGCGGCGGCGCGCGAGATCCCGAGACGGCTGCGGCTTCTGGGTCTGGGGGGAGCGGTGGCGGTGGACTTCGCGGGCGATCTGGGCGAGGCTGACCGGGCGGGTCTGGCCAGAGTCCTGGGTTCGGCTCAGGATCCGGCCTGGAGGCCGCTCGGCTGGGGCCCGCTCGGATTTTTCGAGGCGACGCGACGGCGCGACCGTCCCCCGCTTTCGGCGGCGCTCGCCGAACTCGGAGGCTCGCCATGACCGAACTCTCTCCCGACCAGCAGCCGACGGGCGGGCTTTGTCCGCATTGCGGGGCGCCGGGCCTGAGGCGCTGGCGTCCCTTCTGCTCGAAGCGCTGCGCCGACGTGGATCTGGCGCGCTGGCTGCGCGGCGACTACCGCATCTCCGGAGAGGACTCCCTCTCCAGCGACGCGGGCGAGAAGGATTCCTGAAGCCTTGCCGGAGGGGCGTCTCCGCGCGCCGGATCTTTCTGCGAAGCTTTCTTGCGCGGACGTCACAAAGCTCTGGACAAAGCCTCCCGGCATCGGTTATCAAGCCGCCCACGCAAGATGGCGCGCCTAGGTAGCTCAGTTGGTAGAGCAAGCGACTGAAAATCGCTGTGTCGGTGGTTCGATTCCGCTCCTGGGCACCATCTTGCGTTAATTCTCCCGGAAAATTCAGGTGTATCGCAGGCCGCAGGGCGAAGCCTCGCCCTTTCCTGCGCCTGTCTCGGGCGGTCCGTCCTGTCGAGGCGGACGCAGAGCTCCGGAGGCCCCCCCGAAAGCGTCGAAGATCAGCGATTTCCCCGCCTGCCTCCTTGGGTTATGCTTCCGGAGGGGCGTGACATGAACGCAGATCCATGGAGAACGGAATGTCCCTCGGCGCCAGCAACATCGATCCCTACACGCATCCGCTTCTGGGGGCGCTCACGCTCGCGTCCTACAAGTGGACCTCCACGAGCCTGACCTACGCCTTCGCGCCTGCGGGGCCCTTCAGCGGCGCCTATCCGGACGGCTCGACCGCCTCCAACGCCTGGAACGCCAGCCAGAAGACGCTCGCGCGCGACGCCTTCGCCGAAATCTCCTCCTTCACCACCCTGACCTTCTCGGAAGCCGCGAGCACGGCCGCATCGGACATTCCGCTCTACAGCGTGAACGATCCGGGCGGCGGCACCGCCGGATACGCCTATCTGCCGACTCCGGGCTATCAGTCGCCGGTGGTGATCGAGACCGCCACGCTCACGGAGCATGACTTCACGGTGGTCCACGAGATCGGACACGCCGTCGGGCTGACGCATCCCTTCAGCGGGGAGATCGTCCTGCCGGGCGTGACGAAGGACGATCCCGACGACACGGGGCATTTCGACCTTTCCTCCCGCCTCTACACGCGCATGTCCTACGCCGACTTCCACATCTACGAAGAGCCGGGGCTCTATTTTCCGTCCTATACGCCCAACATCGACATCAGCCATTACGGCGCGCTCGACATCGCGGCGCTTCAGGCCACCTACGGCGCGAACACCTCCTACAGGATCGGCAACAATTCCTACGGTCTGACCAGCGAGATCCGCGCGATCTGGGACGCCGGAGGCGTCGACGCCATCGACTTCAGCGCCTCGACCTTCGGAACCACCATCGATCTGCGCGCCGCCTCGCTTCTCGTCGAGGAGGGCGGAGGCGGATGGGCCTCCTACGCTCCGAATCCCACCCTCGACATCCTGACCGTCTACACCATCGCCTATGGCGTCGTGATCGAGAAC
>NZ_JAQTXI010000035.1 GCF_028688855.1 Neomegalonema sp.
ATCGCGCAGATCGGAGTCGCCGTTCCGAATTTCTGGCTCGGGCTGCTGCTGATGCTGTTCTTCGCGCTGCATCTGCGCTGGCTGCCCGCCTCGGGATTCGCCGGATGGGAGGGCGGGCTCTGGCCGGGCCTGCGCTCGCTGATCCTGCCCGCTCTGGCTCTGGGGCTGCCTCTGGCGGCGATCCTCGCCCGCGTGACGCGCTCGGCGGTGATCGAGGCCCTCGGCGAGGATTTCATCCGCACCGCCCGCGCCAAGGGCCTGACCTCGCGGGCGGCGCTCTGGCGGCACGCCACGCCCAACGCCCTGATTCCGGTGGCGACCATCGTCGGGCTGCAGTTCTCCTTCCTGATGGCGGGGACGATCATCATTGAAAACGTGTTCAATCTGCCGGGGGTGGGGCGGCTGATCTTCCAGTCCATCGCGCAACGCGACCTCGTGACGGTGCAGTCCCTCGTGACGCTGCTGGCGGCCAGCGTGATCTTCGTGAATTTCCTCGTGGACCTCGCCTATGGCTGGCTGGATCCCCGGCTCTCGGCGGGAGGCGCCCGATGAGCCTGCTGCGGGCGGTCCTCGGGAGCCGCAATCTGACCATCGGACTCGTCGTGCTGCTGCTGGCGGCGGGGATGGCGGTCGTCTCGGAGTTCTGGACGCCCTGGCCGCCCTACGCCATGCGCATCCGCGACAAGCTCCAGGGCCCGAGCCTCGCCCACTGGTTCGGCACCGACAATTTCGGCCGCGACATCTTCTCGATGATCATGGCCGGAGCCCGCAATTCGCTGGAGGTGGCGTTGACGGCGGTGGCGGTCGGCATGGGGCTCGGGGTTCCGCTGGGAGCTCTGGCGGCGGCGCGGGGCGGCTGGATCGACGGATTCGTCATGCGGCTTTCGGATCTGGCCTTCGCCTTTCCGGCCCTGCTGACGGCGGTGATCGTCACGGCGATCTTCGGGCCTTCGGCGACCAACGCCATGATCGCCATCGGGATCTTCAACATCCCCGTCTTCGCCCGCGTGACGCGCGGCGCCGCGATGGGGCTGTGGAAGCGCGACTATGTGCTGGCGGCGCGCTGCGCGGGGCTCGGGGACGCGGCGATCACCTGGCGGCACATCCTGCCCAACATCAATCACGTGCTGATCGTCCAGGCGACGATTCAATTCGCCCTCGCCGTGGTGGCGGAGGCGGGGCTCTCCTATGTCGGGCTCGGGGCGCAGCCGCCTCAGGCGAGCTGGGGCAAGATGCTCAGCGATTCCCAGACCTACATCTACGGCGCGCCGCACCTGGCGATCTTCCCCGGCCTGGCGATCACCATCACGGTTCTGGGGCTGAACCTGCTCGGCGACGGGCTGCGCGATCTGCTCGACCCCCGTGTGAGGCGCCGGAGATGAGCGCCCCCCTCCTCGAACTGGACGGCCTGACGGTGGCGCTCGGGACTGGCGGCGTGGAGCTTCTGTCGGGCCTCTCGCTGGTTCTGGAGCGCGGCGAGCGTCTGGGGCTGGTGGGGGAATCGGGAAGCGGCAAGTCCCTGACCGCTCTGGCGATCATGGGGCTGCTGCCCGAGCAGATGCGGGTGAGCGGCGGACTCCGCTTCAAGGGCGACGATCTGCCCGCCCTGCCCGAAGAGCGGATGCGCCGTCTGCGCGGACGCCGCATCGCCATGATCTTTCAGGAACCCATGACCGCGCTGAACCCCGTCATGAGCATCGGCGCGCAGATCGCCGAGGGGCGGCGTCTGCATCTGGGCGAAGGCCGCGCCGAAGCCGAGGCGGTCGCGCGGCGGCTGCTGGACCGGGTCGGGCTGCCCGGCCCGCGCTTCGATCCGGGGCTTTATCCGCATCAGCTCTCGGGCGGACAGCGCCAGCGCGTGATGATCGCCATGGCGGTGGCCTGCGGCCCGGATCTGCTCATCGCCGACGAGCCCACCACCGCCCTCGACGTGACGGTTCAGGCGCAGATCCTCGATCTGCTCGACGAGATCGTCGAGGAGACCGGGGCGGCGCTTCTGCTCATCACCCATGATCTCGGGGTGGTCTCGGAGACCGCCGACCGCATCGCGGTGATGTATGCGGGCCGCATCCTGGAGACCGGCCCCACGGAGAAGGTCTTCGCCCGCATGGCGCATCCCTATGCTCACGGATTGTTCGCGGCCTCGCCCTACGGGCTGGACCTGCGCCGCGCGCCGGGAGAGCCGCGTCCCCGGCTCAAGGCGATTCCGGGCATGGTCCCCGATCCCGCGCGCAGGCCCGCCCATTGCGTCTTCGCCGAGCGCTGCGCCTCGGTTCAGGCCGACTGCCTGAGGATCTCGCCGCCTCTGAAGCCGCTGGAGGCGGAAGGCGGGCGCTGGCCGCATCTCGTCGCCTGCCTGCATCCGCGCGCCGGAGGCGCAGCGCCATGAGGACCGCCGCCCCTTTGCTGGAAGTCCGCGACCTCGTGCGGGAATATCCCCTGCCCCGGCCCTCGCTCTTCGCGCCGAGGCCGGTCCTGCGGGCGGTCCGGGGCGTGAGCCTGACCCTGGCCGCCGGGAGCAGCCTCGGGATCGTGGGGGAGTCGGGCTGCGGGAAATCGACGCTCGCGCGCTGCGTCATGGGGCTGGAGCGCCCCCAGGGAGGACAGGTCCTCATCGACGGAGAAGACATCTACGCCTTGAGCCGCGCCGGGCTGCGCCGCGCCCGCGTGAAGTTTCAGGCGGTGTTCCAGGATCCCTACGGCTCTCTGGATCCCCGGCACGACGTGCGGCGCATCCTGCTGGAGCCCCTCGCCAGCCTCCAGCCCGAGACCGGCCGCGCCGAACACGCCAGCCGCATCGCCGAGGCGCTGGAGGCCGTGGGCCTGCCCGCCGAGGCCGCCGGACGCTATCCGCATGAATTCTCCGGCGGCCAGCGCCAGAGGATAGCCATGGCCAGGGCGCTGATCACCCGTCCGGCGCTGATCGTGGCGGATGAACCGGTCTCGGCGCTCGACGTCTCGATTCAGGCGCAGGTGCTGAATCTCATGATGGATTTGCAGGAACGTCTTGGATTGTCCTATCTCTTCATCAGCCATGATCTCGGCGTGGTGCGCGCGATCACGGATCGGGTGGCGGTGATGCAGGCGGGGAAGATCGTCGAGGAAGGCCCCACCGGCGAGGTCTTCGCCCATCCGCGCCACGCCTATACGCGCCGTCTGATCGAGTCCGCGCCCAAACCCTTCTCCGGACGCCGACGCCGCGCCCGCGCAGCTCAGGAGGCTCCCGCATGACCAATCCCGCCGATCTCTCCGCCGTGGAGCTCGTCAGCGCCTACCGGAGCCGCAGGCTCTCGCCCGTCGAGACGCTGGAGGCGGTCCTGAAGCGGGTCGAGGCCTCCGAGCCGAAGCTCAAGGCGCTCTGGGCCCCTGATCCCGAGGGCGCCCGCGTCATGGCCCGCGCCTCCGAAGCCCGCTGGCTGAAGGGCGAGCCCGCCGGGCCCATCGACGGCGTTCCGGCGACGCTCAAGGACAACATCCCGACCAGAGGCGTCCCGACGCCGCTCGGCTGCGCCGCCGCGCCGCTGATCCCCGCCGCCGAGGACGCTCCGCCCGCCGCCCGCACCCGCGAATCCGGCGCCGTGATCTTCGCGAAAACCACCATGCCCGATCTCGGGATGCTCTCTTCGGGGCTCTCCAGCTTTCATGAACTGGCGCGCAACCCTTGGGATCTGCGGCTCAATCCGGGCGGCTCCAGCGCCGGAGCCGGAGCGGCGGCGGCGGCGGGATACGGGCCGCTGCATGTCGGGACGGATCTCGGCGGCTCGATCCGTCTGCCTGCGGGCTGGTGCGGGATCGTCGGGTTCAAGCCCTCCTTCGGACGGATTCCGGTGGATTCTCCCTTCATCGGCCGCGTGGCCGGACCCATGACCCGAACCGTCGCGGACGCCGCGCTCTACATGTCGGTTCTTGCGCGGCCGGATTCCCGCGATTCCCTCGGGCTGCCCTTCGCGGATCTCCCCTGGATGGATCTGGAGGGGCCGAACCCCGGACCCCTGCGCATCGGGCTCTGGATGGAGCCGGGCTTCGGCCTGCCTCTGGATCCGGAGGTGCGGGCGGCGGTCGAGGCGGCGGCGAAGCTCTTCGAGGGCGCGGGCGCGCAGGTGGAGCCCCTCGGGCCCTTCCTGACCCGAGGCATGATCGACGGCCTGGACAAATTCTGGCGGTCGCGCTCCTGGGCCGCGGTGAAGCGCCTGCCCGAGGCGGAGCGCGCGAAGATCCTGCCCTACATCACGGCCTGGGTCGAGACGGCGCAGGGCCTGAGCGGCGAAGAGGTCTACGCCGGGTTCGAGCAGACCGAAGCCATCCGCGAGGCCGCGCTCAAGGCCACGGAGGTCTTCGACTTCGTGATTTCGCCCACGGCGCCCGTGGTCGCCTACGCCGCCGGATCTGCCTCGCCCCTCGACGACCCTCAGAAGCCTTTCGAGCACATCGCCTATACGGTGGCCTTCAATCTTTCGGCGCAGCCTTCCCTTTCGCTCAATTGCGGATATACACGGAGCGGCCTGCCCATCGGCTTGCAGATCACCGGGCGCCGCCATGACGATCCGGGCGTCCTGCGTCTGGCGCGGCTCTTCGAGACGCTTCGTCCGGCGCAGAAACCCTGGCCCGTCCTCGCCTGAAGGAGCGATCATGACCGAAGTCGAATGGGCGCGCCTGACCGCCCCCCAATTGCGCGAGATCGCGGCCCGGCCCGAGGCTCTGGCGATCCTGCCCGTGGGCTCGCTGGAGCAGCATGGCCCGCATCTGCCGGTGATCACCGACACCGCCAGCGCCAGCGCGGCGGCGATCCGGGCGGCGCGGCTGGTCGCGGCGGAGACGCCCGTGGCGGTGCTGCCGGGGCTCTGGCTCGGGATGAGCGAACATCATCTGCCCTTCGGCGGCACCATCAGCGTGGATTTCAAGGCCTACGCCGCCATGCTGGAAGGGGTCGCGCGTTCGCTGAAGGCTCTGGGCTTCGCGCGGCTGCTGATCGTCAACGGCCATGGCGGCAACGTCGATCCTCTGGCGGTGATCGTGCGGGAGCTGGCCGTGGCCCATGAGCTGCCCATCGTCGCGACGACGCCCTGGTTTCTGGAGCCCGAGAAGGTCGCGGCGGTCTTCGAATCCGACAAGGGCCCGAAACACGCCTGCGAAGGCGAGACCTCGGTGATGATGGCCGTGGCGCCCGATCTCGTGCGGAGGGACCAGCTCGAAGAGGCCATGCGTCAGGCGCCTCCGGCGGTCCATGCTCCGGCGGGCTTCGCGCGCTTCTACTCCTTCTCCGAGCGCGCGCCGGTCACCGGAACCTGGGGCGATCCCCGCAGCGCCAGCCCCGAAAAGGGCGAAAGATTCCTGGAGATCCAGGCCCGGGCCCTGGCGGAGGCGATCCGTAATCCCGCGCTCTGGACGCGCCCCGATCCCGTCTGGCGGCCCGGACGCGGACAGGACTCCGCCAGCGGCCGCGTCGAATAGCTCAAGGGCGACCTCATGTCCTCATCTTCTGGTTTTCTCCGGCCCGTCGACGGCTCCCATCGCAGGATGTTCATCGGCGGCGCCTGGGTCGAGGCGCTTTCCGGCGAGGTCTTCGAGACCCGCGACCCCGCCACGGGCGCGCTGCTGGCGACCGTCCCCGCCGGATCCGCCGCCGACGTCGACCGCGCCGTGAAGGCCGCCCGCGCGGCGCTCGAAGGCCCCTGGAGCCGCTTCAAGCCCGCCGCCCGTCAGGCCCTGCTGCTGAAGATCGCCGATCTCTTCGAGAAACATTGGGAGGAGATCGCCCTCTCCGACACTCTGGACATGGGCATGCCCATCACGCGCAGCCGGGCGAACCGCCATCGCGCGCTCGGAACGCTGCGCTTCTATGCGGGCATGGCCACGGCGCTCCATGGCGAGACCATTTCGGACTCCCTGCCGGTCGGCGAATACGCGGCCTTCACCCGCAGGGAGCCCGTCGGGGTGGTGGGCGCGATCATCCCGTGGAACGGCCCGACCGCCTCGACGCTCTGGAAGATCGGCCCGGCTCTGGCGACGGGCTGCGCGGTGGTGCTCAAGCCCTCCGAGGAGGCGCCCCTGACGCCCCTCCTCATCGCGGAGATCATGGCCGAGGCGGGAGTCCCCGAGGGCGTGGTCAACGTCGTCACCGGGACCGGGCAGGCGGCGGGCGCGCCTCTGGCCGAACATCCCGACGTGGACAAGCTGGTCTTCACCGGCTCCACCGCCACGGGTCAGAGCATCCTGCGGGCTTCGGCGGGGAATCTGAAGCGCGTCTCGCTGGAGCTGGGCGGCAAGTCTCCGGTGATCGTCTGCGCCGACGCCGATCTGGAGCGCGCCGTCCCTCTGGCGGCCATGGCGGTCTTCGGCAATTCCGGACAGATCTGCATCGCGGGCTCGCGGCTCTTCGTGGCGCGGGCGATCCATGACGAATTCGTCGCGCGGCTGGCCGCCTTCGCGGAGGGCCTGCGCGTCGGCCGGGGAATCGAGCCGGAAACCGAGATCGGGCCTCTGGTCTCGCGCCGCCAGATGGAGCGGGTGCTCGGCTATCTCGACAAGGGCCGCGCCGAGGGCGCGCGTCTGGAGGCGGGCGGCGGGCGGCTCTCGGAGGGCTTCTTCGCGTATGGCAACTTCATCCGGCCGACCGTCTTCGCCGGAGTCGCCGACGAGATGACCATCGCCCGCGAGGAGATCTTCGGCCCGGTGATCTCGGCCATGCCCTTCGACGATCTGGAGGAGGTCGTCGCCCGCGCCAACGCCACGCCTTACGGCCTCGCGGCGGGGATCTTCACGCGCGACCTCTCGACGGCCCATCGTCTGGCGAACCGGATCCGGGCGGGCTCGGTCTGGGTGAACGCCTATCACGCCATAGACCCCGCCCTGCCCTTCGGCGGCTACAAGATGAGCGGCTTCGGGCGCGAAGGCGGCGTGGAGCATCTCCACGAATATCTGAACACCAAGAGCGTCGTCATCCGGATCGACTGACGGGCGCCGGACAGGCGAGGAGAGACAGCATGCGGCTGAAGGACAGGATCGCCCTCGTGACCGGCGCCGCCTCGGGCTTCGGCGAGGGGATCGCGCGCAGATTCGTCGAGGAGGGCGCGCGCGTGATCCTCATGGACCGCGACGGGCCGCGCCTGCGCGCCGTGGCGGAATCCCTGAACGCGGCGGGAGGCGAGGCGGCGCCTCTGGAGGCCGACGTGACCGAAGGCGCGAGCTTCTCCGCCGCCGTGGATCTGGCGCGGGCGCGCTTCGGCGGGCTGGACGTCCTCGTCAACAACGCCGGGATCGGCCATGCGCCCCGGCCCATGGAGAGCCTCGAAGAAGCCGAATTCGACCGCATCATGGCGGTGAACGTCCGGGCGGTCTATCTCGGCGCGCGGGCGGTGGTTCCGGTCTTCAAGGCGCAGAGGTCCGGCGCGATCCTCAACATCGCCTCGACGGGGGGCGTCAGCCCGCGCCCGAACCTGACCTGGTACAACGCTTCGAAAGGCTGGATGATCTCGGCCACCCAGGCCATGGCCGTCGAGCTGGCGCCCTTCGGCGTGCGGGTCAACGCCCTGAATCCGGTGGCCGGAGAAACGCCCCTCCTCAAGACCTTCATGGGCGGCGACAGCCCGGAGATCCGGGCGAGGTTCCTGGCGAGCATCCCGCTCGGGCGCTTCTCGACGCCGCAGGACATGGGCGCCGCCGCCGCCTTCCTCTGCTCGGAGGAGGCGGGCATGATCACCGGCGTCGCCCTGAACGTGGACGGCGGACGCTGCATCTGAAGGAGCCTCGCGGCGATGAAGGAGAAGCGCAGGGCGCGCGACGAGATCCCCGAAGGCGGACGGGAGCTTTTCGAGACGGATCGTCCGGGCGGCGCCCATGAGCGCGTGCGGCGCAGCCTGATCCACGCCATCGTCTCGGGCCGCTTCCCCACCGGCGACCGCCTGCCCTCGGAGCCGGAGCTGACCGCGATCTTCGGCGTCTCCCGACCCATCGTGCGCCAGGCTCTGGAGAAGCTCCGCGCCGAGGGCCTGGTGGAGTCCCTGCGCGGCTCGGGCAGCTATGTGGCGCGGCTGGACCATCTGCTTGCGGCGCGCCTGCGCTCGGGCGGCGACGTCCTCCGCCACGCCCGGACCATGCTCGAGGATCTGGAGTTCCGCCAGATGCTGGAGCCCGAAGCGGCCTTCCTCGCGGCCCGCCGCCGCAGTCCGGAGGATCTCGACCGCATGCGCGCCGCCATGGAGCAGTTCCAGACGGCCCATGAATCAGGCCGCATCACCCATCACTTCGACTATCTCTTTCACGAGGCCATCGCGCGGGCCACCGCCAACGAGCGCTTCCTCGACGCCGCCCGCCGCCTGGAATACGCCCAGGAGGACGAGAGGCTCTTCATGCGCCATCTGATCCACTTCCACCCTCACGCCCGGGCCGAGGAGGTGGTGCGCGAACATGGCCTCGTGCTGGAGCGCATCGCGGAGCGCGACGAGGAAGGCGCCCGCGCGGCCATGGGACGCCATATCGAAGCCGGACGCCTGCGCCAGGAGGAGCATCTGAAGCGGCTGAAGGCCGAAAGGATCGAGGCCGCCCCGCCTGAATCCTGAACTTCAGCCTGAACCGGGGACTTCCGGCGGAAATCCCCGTCTTGCGCCTGAAGTCTTGAGGGAATTTAAACGCGAGGGCGGCATCTTTCCAGGGCGGCGCCGCGCCGGAGCCGCGCGCTTCTCAACCGTTCAGAGAGATCGGCGTCCGCCATGTCCCGAATTCACGACCTCCCTTCGAGCCTCTCCCCTTCGCGCCTGCGCCAGGGGCTTTCGTCATGAGCGCCGCGCGGAAATCTCCTGACGTCTGCATCGCGGGCATGGGCTACATCGGCCTTCCTCTGGCGGTGGTGATGGCCGAACAGGGCCTGCGAGTCCATGGCTACGACCTCAACGCCCGCCGCATCGCCACGCTGAGCCGGGGCGAGGCTCCCTTCGACGAGCCCGGCCTCCCCGACCGCCTGCGGGCGGTGGTCGAGTCCGGCGCCCTGAGCGTGGGTCTCGCGCCTGCGGCGGCCGCGCATTTCATCGTGGCGGTGCCGACCCCCGTCGCCGAGGGCCACGCCCCGGACATGAGCTTCGTGGAGGCGGCCTGTCGCGCCATGGCGCCTCACGCGAATGCGGATTCGACCTTCATCATCGAATCCACCTCTCCGGTGGGGACGACCGAATGGGCCCGCGACATCCTGCGCGAGATGCGGCCCGAGCTGTTCGAGGGCGGTCCCGGCCCCTCCTTCTGCTATTGCCCCGAGCGGATCATCCCCGGCGCCATGATGCGCGAGCTGACCGAGAACGACCGCGTCATGGGCGGCCTCGACGCCGAAGGCGCGCGGCGCGGCGCGGCGCTCTACGGGCGCTTCTGCAAGGGCGAGATCCATCAGACCACCGCCCGGGCGGCGGAGATGTGCAAGCTCACGGAGAACGCTTTCCGCGATGTGAACATCGCCTTCGCCAACGAATTGTCGATGGTCTGCGCGCGGGCGGGCGTCGATCCCTGGGAGGTGATCCGTCTGGCGAACCATCATCCGCGGGTGAAGATCCTTCAGCCCGGCGTGGGGGTGGGCGGCCATTGCATCGCGGTGGACCCCTGGTTCATCATCAAGGCCTGGCCGGATCTGACGCCGCTCATGGCTTCGGCGCGGCGGGTGAACCTCGACAAGACCCGCTGGACCATCGACCGCATCGAGGAGACCGTGGCCTCGGCGCCGGCGGGGGCGCGGATCGCCTGTTTCGGGCTCGCCTACAAGCCGGACATCGGCGATCTGCGCGAGAGCCCCGCCCTGGAGATCGCCCTCCATCTGACGCGGGCGCATCCGGGCCGGGTGGTCTGCGTCGAGCCCCATCTCGAAGCCCAGGACCGCGCGCCGCTGGAGGCCCGGGGCCTGCGCTTCGTCGAGCAGGCCGAGGGCGAGACGGCGGAGCTGCGGGTGGTGCTGGTGCCGCACAAGGCCTTCGCCCACCTCGAAGCCGAAGAGGCGGCGCGTCCGGTGATCGCCTTCCACAAGGCGGGTTGAGAGCCTTCCCCCGCCGCCTCCCGGGAGACGGCGGGCGCTCCCTCCTCAGCGGAGGCGCAGGCCCAGATAGGTGCGGTCGTCGGCGGGGCCGTCGGGCGTCGAGCCCTTGGTGCTCAGCCAGGCTTCGAGCTTGTGCGGATCCTCCGCCTCGACGCGCCGCGCGGCCGCCTCCCAGGAGGCCACGCCGAAGCCCTCGCCGAGGGCGAAATAGCCGTCGCTGAACAGCTCCAGAGTCTCGACCTCCGCCAGAGCCCAGCTTCTCGCCTCGATGAAGCGCGCGGGCGTCGGCGCGCCGTTCATCGCGCCATAGCCGAGAACCCGCCCTTCCTCGTCGAGGAAGCGGTCCTGTCCATGGGCGATTCCTCCGGCGATCAGCTCGGCGAACTCCGCCTCGGGGACATGCGGCCAGAGCCGCCCGCGCTGCCTCCGCAACGCCGCCTCGACCTCGGCCAGGAAGGCCGGATCGGCGGTCGGAGACCCCGCCTCCTGATGCGCGAGCCCGCCCTGGACCATGCGTCGCGCGAGGGCGTCGCAGGCCTCCGGCGTCAGTCCCCGCGCCTCGAAGCGGCGCCAGGCCTCGCGACGCAGCGTGGCGGTGATGGAATCCAGATCCTTGGGAAAGAGCAGCGTCTCCGCGCCGTTGACGCGCACGCCGCAATCCCCGAGCCCGACGAACTCCAGCCGATCCCCGACATGCAGGACCGCCGCGAAGGCGCAGCCGCCCCGCAGGCGCGGGTCCGCCGCGACGGCCTCAGCCGCGCCCGCCGCCGCATAGGCGGCCTCCACGGCGCCGGAGAGGCGGCGGACCAGATCCTCCGCCCCGCCGAACCAGCCCCCCGCCGCGCCCGGCGCTCCGGAATCCTCCGCGAAGAGCCGCAGGAAGGCCCTCCGCACGGCCTGAGCCACGAAAAGCCCCGTCGCCATCCCGTCGAGCCGCGCGCCCGTGCGGTCGGAGACCCCGTCGATCACGACATGGCCCCGTCCGGGCGCCAGGAGGAAGGCGTCCTCGTTGGCCTCCGGCCGCGCGAGCAGCTTGCCCTGGGAGAAGGCTTCGCAGGCGATCATGGCTCAAGCCCCTTTCAGCGTCTCATTCGCCGATGGCGGCGCGCCACCTGGCCAGAACCTCTTCGGCGCCGCCGAGCTCGTTCAGCTCCTTGACCGCGACCACGTTCAGATCGGCGAGGTCCGGCGTGCCCGGAGGCCCGGCCACGTCCGTGCGCACCGAGCGGCGGCCGATGTCGCGCGCGAGGCGCTCCTGGGTGTCCTTCGAGAGCGCCCAGTCGATGAAGGCCTTGCCGCCTTCGGGATTGGGCCCGCCCTTGACCAGCGCCACGCCGTCGGGCGTGATGGCGGTGCCGTCGGTCAGGTGGACGATCCCCATGGGCGCCCCGCCATGGACGTATTCGAGGGCGTTGTCCTCCAGGGTCAGGCCCATGGAGGTCTCGGCGTCGGCGACGAAGCGCGGCACGGCGCCCGAGCTGTTGGTGAAGACGAAATTCGCCGCGATCTCCTTGTAGACGTCCCAGCCTGCGTCTCCGTAGACGCTCAGCACGGTCTGGAGCTGCTGCATCGCCGAGCCGGAGCCGTCGGCGCGGGCGCTGGCGACCTGGCCCTTCCACTTCGGATCGCGGAGGGCCTCCCAGCTTTTCGGCGCCTCGTCGAGGGAGAGCTCGTCGGTGTTGACCGCCAGCACGTAGACCACCGCCGTATAGGGGGTCCAGGCTTCATGGCGGCCGAATTGCGGATCGATGCTGTCGGCGTCCCTGGGCGCATAGGGCGCGAGGATCTCGGCGAGCTCGTTCAGCTGGCCGCCCGAGATGGACCAGATCACGTCGGCGGCGGGAGCTCCGGCCTCGGCGCGGGCGCGGCGGGCGATGTCGCCCGAACCGAGCTTGACCACTTCGGCCTTCAGCCCGGTCTCCTTCTCGAAGACCGGCAGCAGCTCGTCCACGATGGAGGATTTATGCGCGGTGTAGATCACCACCGGGCCGCTCCGGGCGAAGGCGGGCGCGCCCAGCGCCAGAAGCGCGGCGGCGGAAAGGCTCAAGACGGAACGTCGTGAAACTGACATGAATCTCCTCCCGGATGTCCGGCGTTCCATTCCGGACGCCGGGTTCTCGTTCTTGGGGAGATCTTACAGGAGGCTTTCCGAACTGGAACGAAAAATCTTGCGTCCCGGAAATCCGCAGCGTGTATCATCCCCGAAATCGCTCCGTGAGAGGCGGAAATCAGAGAGGGAGAGAGGCGCATGGCCTATCTGGACGTCGTCCGGGCGCGCAAGGAGTTCGCCGGCTTCACCGCGCTGCAGGATGTGAGTCTGAACGTCGAGCGCGGCGAATTCTTCACGCTGCTCGGGCCGAGCGGCTGCGGCAAGACCACCCTGCTGCGCGCTCTGGCGGGCTTCAACGACCTGACCTCCGGAGAGATCCGGCTCGACGGCGAGGATCTGCGCCGCATCCCGCCGCACAAGCGCGACATCGGCATGGTGTTTCAGGATTACGCCGTCTTTCCGCATCTGAGCGTCTTCGACAACGTGGCCTTCGGGCTCAAGCCGCGCAAGGTCGCGCCCGCCGAGATCAGGGCCCGCGTCGGCGAGGCTCTGGAGAAGGTGCGGCTCGGACATCTGGCCGAGCGCCTGCCCGCCGCCATGTCGGGCGGACAGCAGCAGCGCATCGGCATCGCGCGGGCCATCGTGATCCGGCCGCGGCTGCTGCTGATGGACGAGCCGCTGTCCAACCTCGACGCCAAGCTGCGCGTCGAGCTGCGCGAGGAGATCCGCGCCCTTCAGAAACAGATCGACATCGCCGCCATCTACGTCACCCACGACCAGGAGGAGGCGCTCGCCATCTCGGACCGCATCTGCGTGATGAACGCGGGGCGCATCGAGCAGATCGGGACGCCGCAGGAGATCTACGGCGATCCGCAGACGCGCTTCGTCGCCGAGTTCGTCGGCACGCTGAACCGCCTGGAGCCCTCGCCCGCGCTGGAGTCGGATCTTTCGCATCTGGGCCTGAAGGCCCCTCGGGCGACGCTCTGGGCCGTGCGGCCCGAGCGGCTGCGGCTGCTGCCGCCTCAGGAGGCCGAAGAGGCTTCGGAGAAGGAGGCCGTGGTCCTCGGGCGGGTGGAGCAGTTCACCTATCTGGGCCGCGAAGCCCATGTGCGGCTCGCCACCGATCTGGGGCCTCTGGTGGCGCAGATCGCCGATCCGGGCCTGATCGCCGCCTTCGCGCCCGGCGAGGCGGCGCGGGCGGCCATCCCCCGCGACGCCCTCATGGCCTTCGACGCCGCGGGCGCCCGCGTGAAGCTGGAGGGCTGAGCCATGCGCTGGAACTTCTGGACCCTCGTCGCGGCCTTCACCTGGGGCCTTCTTCTGCTGCTTCTGTTCCTGCCGGTGGGCTCGGTGCTGCTCGGCGGCTTCTACGACGCCCAGGGCGACGCCACCTTCGCCAATTATCAGCGTCTGCTGACCGAGCCGCGTTTTCAGCGGGCCTTCCTGAACACGCTCGTCGTGGGGTTCGGAGGCATGTTCGGCGCCCTGCTTCTGGGCTCGATCATGGCCTTCTGCCTCTCGCGCTTCGAGATCCGGGGCTCGCGCTTCGTGTCGCTCATGGCGATTCTGGCGCTGGTTTCGCCGCCCTTCATCGGGGCCTATTCCTGGATCGTGCTCTTCGGCGCCAACGGGCTCGTGCGGCGCGGCCTGCGCGACGTGGGGGTGAGCATCCCGCCCATCTACGGGCTGGCGGGGATCCTGATGGTCTTCGCCTTCAAGTTCTATCCCTATGTCTATCTGATGGTGTCGGGGGCTCTGGGCAACGTCAACCGCTCGCTCGAGGAGGCCGCCGAGAGCCTCGGCCTGACGCCCTGGCAGAGGGTGCGCAAGATCTCCTTTCCGCTGGTCTTTCCGGCGCTCTCGGCGGGCGGATTGCTGGCGCTGATCCACGCCATCGCCGATTTCGGCACGCCGCAGCTTCTGGGCCGGGGCTACAACGTGCTCGCGACGGAGGCCTATACGCTCTATTCGGCGGAAGTCGGCTCCAACATGTCCATGGCGACGGCCATCAGCGTGGCGCTGATCCTGCTGTCCATGATCTTCGTGCTGCTCCAGCGCTATCTGTCGCGCCGGAACGTCTATCACGGCAATCTGATCAACAAGCCGGTGAAGATCCGGCTGAGCGGCTGGCGCAACGCCCTGGCTCACGCCGCGGTCTATCTCATCGGCTTCTGCGGAGCCCTGCCGGTGATCATCTCGGCGATCTACTCCTTCCGCAAGACGCGCGGTCCGGTCTTCCAGCCGGGCTTCGGGCTCCAGAGCTACGAGCGGATCCTCTACAATCTCGGCGACGTGGTGCGGAATTCGCTGGTCTTCTCGGTTTCGGCGGTGGCGCTGATCGTGGCGGCGGGCACGCTGATCGGCGTGCTGGTGGCGCGGCGGACCAACCTCAACACCTCGCTGCTGGACGGCGCCTTCATGATCCCCTACGTCATGCCGGGGATCGTCATCGGCATCGCCTATGTGTCGGTGTTCAACGGCCCGCCCCTCGCGCTGACGGGCACGGCGCTGATCATCGTCCTGTCGATCTTCATCCGGCGTCTGCCCTATGCGGTGCGCACCACCTCGACGGCGCTGCGGCAGATCTCGCCGAGTCTGGAGGAGGCGGCGATCTCGCTGGGCTACAGTCCCTTCCGGAGCTTCCTGAAGGTGACCGTCCCGCTGATCCTGCCGGGCGTGATCGCGGGCGCCATGCTGAGCTTCGTGACGGCGATCAACGAGCTGTCGTCTTCGCTGGTGCTCTATGTGGGGCGCACGATCACCATGCCGGTGCGGATCTATCAGCTGATCCTCGACGGCGATTTCGGAACCGCCGCCGCCCTGTCGAGCCTGCTGCTGGTCATCAGCGGAATCGCGGTCTACGCGGCCTTCCGCTTCATGGGCCGCGACGAACGCTCGCTGCTCTGAACCCGGACCTGCGGGGCGTCGCGCTTCAGGCGACGCCCTTCAGCGCAGGATAGAGCCTCCGCCAGCGGGCGTAGGCCTCGTCATAGGGGCCGCGCAGGGCGGGGTCCGGGTCGAAGCTCTCGCGGATGAGGGGCGGCGCGCAGATCGCCAGAGGATCGGCGCCCTCCGCCGCGATGAGCCCCAGACGCGCCGCGCCGAAGGCCGCGCCGAAATCTCCGTCGGCGGGCAGATCCACCGGCAGATCCAGCGCCGTCGCGAGGATCTTCAGCCAGAGCCGCGAGCGCGAGCCTCCGCCCACCGCCGTCACGCGCTCCAGCCGCGTCCCCGCCTGCTCCAGAGCCGCCAGGCTGTCGCGGAAGGCGAAGGCGACGCCCTCCAGCACGGCCTGCGTCAGAGCCTCGGGGCCCGCCTCATGCCCGAGCCCCAGGAAGGCGCCCCGCGCGGCGGCGTCGTTATGGGGCGTGCGCTCGCCCGAGAGATAGGGCAGGAAGGCCACGCCCGAAGGCGCGCGCGGCGTCTCGCCGAGCGCCGCGACGAGGTCGGCGCCCTCGCGGCCCATGACCCGCCCGAACCAGTTCAGCGCGTCGGCCGCCGAGAGGATCACCCCCATCTGATGCCAGATCCCCGGCAGGGCGTGACAGAAGGCGTGGACGGCGCTCGCCGGATTGGGCGCGAATCCCGCCGTCGAGGCGAAGAGCACGCCCGAAGTCCCGAGCGAGGCGAAGGCCGCGCCGGGCCGCGCCGCCCCCACGCCGCAGGCCGAGGCGGCGTTGTCGCCCGCCCCGCCCGCCACGACCACGCCCGGCGGCAGACCCCAGCGCGCCGCCAGATCCGGCCTCAGGCGCCCGGAGACCTCCGAGCCCTCGACCAGCCGAGGCATCCGGTCCGCGTCGAGATCCGTGGCGGCCAGAAGCTCCGGCGACCAGCGCCGTCCTCCGACGTCCAGCCAGGAGGTGCCCGAGGCGTCCGACATCTCGGAGACGGCTTCGCCCGTCAGCCAGAGCCGCAGATGGTCCTTCGGCAGCAGCACCCGGCGGATCTTCGCGAAGAGCTCCGGCTCATGGCGCCGGATCCAGAGCAGCTTGGGCGCGGTGAAGCCCGGAAAGACGATGTTGCCGGTGAGCGCCCGGAATCGCGGATCGGCGTCCAGCTCCGCCGCCTCGACATGGCTGCGCACGTCGTTCCAGAGGATGCAGGGGCGCAAGGGGCGGTCTTCGGCGTCCAGAACCGTCGCGCCGTGCATGTGGCCGGAAAGCCCGATCCCCCGCAGCCCGGAGAGCGCCGCGCCCTGCTCCGCCCGCAGCGCGTCGAGGACGGCCTCCGTCGCGGAGATCCAGTCGGCGGGATCCTGCTCGGACCAGCCCGGATGAAGCCGCGAGACCGTCAGCGGCGCATGGGCGGAGCCGAGGATCCTCTGATCTTCTCCTATCAGCAGCGCCTTCACGCCCGAAGTGCCCAGATCCAACCCCAGATAGGCCATGCGTCTCGTCTCCCCTGTCGCGGTCTCCGCCGCCCTCTGCGCGTCGGCGCGCCATGTTGCGGCGGCCCGGCGC
>NZ_JAQTXI010000047.1 GCF_028688855.1 Neomegalonema sp.
CCCCCCTTAGGGGGGATCTCCCCGCCGCCTCCGCCGAATGAAAGAATATTCTTCACGCGCGAACGCGCCTCCGCGCGAAGGCGCGCCCTGAGGCCGCCGCCGCGCCCGCCGTCAGGCAAGCCGGGACCGCCCGCAGCGGAGCGCGCGCCCGCCGCGTTGGTCAGCCCCAGCTTTCGGCCTTTCAGGAACGGCCCCGCCGCCGCGCGCGCGACGAGGCCCGGCCCCGATCAGACCCTGCGCGCCTTCAGAAGGGCGCGCCCATCACGAAGAGCGGCTTCTCCGGCGTCCCCATTTTCGAGATCCGGCCTTCCCGCAACAGCATCGCGGCCACCCCTCGCAAATGATCCTTCGCCTGCGCCCCGCGCCCCGAGATCAAGGCGTAGGCATGCGCCCAGGCCTCGACCGTGACGCCTGCGAAGCCGCCGCCCGCGTCGTCTCCCGCCCCATAGGCGAGCGCCGCCGCAAGAGCGCCCAGGGCCATCTGACCTTCGTAAGCCGCCGTCGTCGCTTCCAGAGATCCGGTTCCGTCTCCCGCGATCCCCTGGCCGTGGTCCTGCGCGGAGGCTTCGCCTCCATCCCTCACCCAATCGACGACGCAGCTTGTCGCGGGCGCGCCGCTCAAGTCGTCGATTGCGCCGCCGTGGCGGCTCTGGTCGAAGGTCGCTTGCCGCAGCCGGATCAGCAGGTTCTCGCCCGCTTCGCCGTCCTTCTGGTCGCGCAACGTCAGCCTTTTGACGTCTCTGACTTCATTCCCTTCCTCGTCTTGCTCCGGAGCCGTCTCCAGCACGCTGTCGACCGCCCCGAAGAGGCTGCTGTGGCCGCGCATTCCGCGACCTCTGTCCTTGCCCGCGTGATGCACCAGCAGCACGCAGGCGCCCGTCGCCGCCTTGAGGCGGTCGCAGGATTCGATGATGCGCCCCATGTCGGCGGCGGCGTTTTCGTCGCCCGCGCCGAAGACCCGCGCGAGCGTGTCCACGACGATCAGGCCGAAAGGCGCGCCCGCGAAGGGAGCGGCGGCGTTGATCCAGTCGGCCAGACGGTCGATCTCCTCTCCGCCCTCGAAAAAGTCGAAACGCTGAGGCGCCATGAAGAAAGGCGCCCTGGGATCGCGGCCCGGATGCTCCTGCGCCCAGAGCGCCACGCGCTTCTTGACGCCTTCGCCGCCTTCCGCCGCGATGTAGAAGACCGAGCTTTTGCGCACGGGCTTGCCCATCCATTCCCAGCCATGGGCGATCTTCAGGGCCATATCGAGCGCGATGAAGCTTTTGCCGGTCTTGGGCGCGCCGAAGAGCACGCCGAGCTGACCGCGCCCGAGCCATTCATGCACCAGCCATTCGGCTTTCGGGCGCCATGAAACCATCTCGCCGAAGCGGATCAGCTCGAAAGGCGCGGCGGGGACGTCGGGCTCCCATGCGGGGGCGGCTTCGGCGAGCGCCTCAAGCGCCTCCCGCGTCCCGCCCCCGGCGAGCCAGTCGGAGACGTCGCCCTTTTCGGGGAAGCCCGCGACGGCCTTGCCAAGATCCAGCAGCCGCACCCGCGCCGCGACGGGCGCGAGCGACCCGCAGACCTTGTCGGCATGGGCGCGGCCCGGCTGATCGGCGTCCGGGATCACGACGACTTCGGCGCCGACGAAATGGGCGGCGTAGTCCGGGCGCCATTTCCCGGCCCCGGCGGCGTTGCAGGTCGCGGCCAGCCCCAGAGCCTCCAGAGCGGCCACGTCCTTCTCGCCTTCGACGATCCAGAGAACCCGGCCTTCGGCGACGGCGGCCCGCAACTGGGGCAGCCGATAAGGGACCATCTGCGCATCCGGCATCTCGCGGATTTCGGGCGCGCGGTCGCCGTCCTTCAGACGCTTCCAGTTCTCGGCTCCGGCGGCGCGGCCATAGCGCCCCGCCGTGAGGCCCCAGGCCCATCCGCCGTCCGCCATGGGCCGACGCTGGCGGAATTCCTTGGGCTCATAGCGCACCACCTGATAGAGCAGCGCGCCTTCGGCGTCGGCGTAGTCGTAGACGGCCTTGATGGTCTGGCCGCGCGCGGGCCTGGCCGCCCCGCGTCCGCCGCCCTTCCCGGCCTTGGGCGCAGGCTCCGGCGCGGGGGCGTCGAAGCCCTGATCCCGCATCCAGTCGAAACAGCCCTTCTCGTCGGTCTGAAGCTCGCGCTTGAGCAGATCGAGCAGCCCGCCGCCTTTCTCTTCGGAGAAGTCGTACCAGGTCGCGGCCTTGACGTCGACCTTGAGCGATCCGTGGTTTCCCCAACGCAATTCCTCGCCTTTGGAGTGATGCCGGTTCGGCTCTCCGAGCAGCTTCTCCGCGACTTCGCGGGCGATCTTGCTGAAATCGACGCTATGGGCGTTCATGGCCGCCCTCCGCGTCGCCTTCCGGCGCCTCAGGCCGCGCCATGGGCCAGGGGAAGGCCTCCGCGAGCCGTTCCCGCGCGCCCCGGTCGCCCCAGAGCGGCGGCGGGTCATAGGAGGGATGCGGCTGGACGGAGACCGCCAGCGAGGCCAGAATCTCGGCGAAGCTCTGGGCCCGGCCCATGCGCGGCCCGAGGATCGAAATCCGCTTGAGCGATTCCGAGAAGCCCCGCAGCAAGGCGGGAGAAGCCCCGTCCAGAGCCTTGGACATGGCGAAAACCGCCTCGTCCGAAGGGGCATAGGGCGCGAGATAGCGCCGCAGAATGGCGAAGCGCTCATCCTCTCCGGGCTGGCCGATCAGGATCTGCAGATCGAAGCGCCGCCAGAGCGCATCGTCGAGCATCTCCTTCTTGTTCGTCGCGCCGATGAGGATTCCTTCATGGCGCTCGACGCGCTGGAGCAAGACGCCCATCTGCAGCATCCGCTCATTGTCTGCGCCGCCGCGCGAGAAGCTTTCGCGCTTGCTGCCGATCCCCTCCATTTCGTCGAAGAAGAGAACGAGCGGCTTCTCCTCCTCTTCGATCAGGTCGAAGAGCTGCGCCACGGCCTGCGTGGCCTGACCCATATATTGCCCGGTCAGACGGTCCGCCCGCACCCGCAGCATGGGCAGGCCCAGCCGCGCCGCGACGTGATGCGCGAGAGTGGTCTTGCCGGTGCCGGGCGGGCCGTAAAGCATGGCCCGCCTCCGCGCCTTCAGCCCGACCGCCTGCAATTCGGCCTCGGCCCGCATTTCGGCCATCCATCCGGCCACCGCCCCGCGCACGGCGGGCGCGAGGATCGGCGGCTCGGCCTGATCGGGGCGCAGGATCTCGCCGAAGCTTCGCAATCCGGTCCCCACCTTCATTTCCCGTCTCCCTTGGAGCCGTCTTTCTTCCGGGGCTTGGCCGGGCGCCAGGCGTCGGGAATGTCCATGCCGTCCGATCCGGCGGCGGCGCAGAAGCCTTCATCCCAGGCGGCGCGGCGCGGATCGGCGGCCCCGAAGGGATTGGCGAGCACGTCCCGCCCTTCGGCGAAGGCCGCGCCTCCGGCCTTGCGGGCGGCTTCGATCTCTTCCGGCGTCGGCGGGGGCGGAGCTTCAGGCTCGGCGGGATCTTCGGGAGCGGGCGCTCCGGCTTCGAGATCCTCCTCCGGCTTTTTCTCCTTGGCCATGCGGTCGCGGGCGTATTTCCCGAGCGGCGTGCCGTCGAGCATGCCGAGATCGGCCTTGTAGAGGTCGAGCAGGCCCTCATATTCGGCGCGGGCTTCCTCGGACATTTTCCGAAGCTTCAGGATCGAGCCGATCACCTTGACGCTCAGGCCGCGAGATTTCGCGCGATCCTTCACAGAGTTGATCCTCAGCCGCAGAGCCTCCTGCTCGACGGCCAATCCCTCCAGATCCTCGACGACTTCCGCGAGACA
>NZ_JAQTXI010000036.1 GCF_028688855.1 Neomegalonema sp.
CGCGTAAATCTGAAAGCGGACGAGCCGTGATGCTAGAGACTATCTCCGGCGGCCCCGAGCCCTCCGCCCCCGACCAGGCAAGGTCAATGGCGCGGAAGGCCAAGTGCGAAGCTATGTCCGAAATCCAGTCATGATCAAGACGAAGAAACCTCACGCCAGGCTCTATGGCTCCGCCAGGTGGTCGCGGCTGCGGCGCGTCGCGCTGGCCCGAGACGGCTGGATCTGCCGGTTCTGCGGCGTCCTCCTCCAGGAGGGGCGCGGAGACGATGGAGGTCCGGCGGCAGTGGTCGACCACGTCAGGCCGCATCGCGGGGATCAGGCCATGTTCTTCGACCTGGAGAACCTGCAAAGCCTCTGCAAGCCCTGCCACGATCAGCACAAGCAGGCCATCGAAGCCAGAGGCTACGACGCAGCGCCTGGACTCGACGGGTGGCCGGTCGACCCGGCGCACCCGGCGGCCTGATCCATCAGGGATTTTTGTTGTATAAAAATCACTATATGTTGCAAAAAAGATACGAAAACCCCTCGGGGGGGCGAAATCCCGCAAAATCCCCCGCCTGCTGACCGGCGTCCAAAGCCATCTTTGCACAAAGCTGGAATTGAAAGGGAAAAACCCAATGAAGGCAGGATCTTGAACTCATGAAGGGGCGGAAGCCTTCCCCCGAGAAAGTCGTTCCGCTGCGGCGGGGCGGCGAAACGCGGAGCCTTGACGAGCGCGCGGCCGACGAGGCCGCCGCGCGGAAGCCGTTCAATCTGACCGCAGACGAGGCCGCGCTCTGGGACGAGATCGCGCCGGAGCTGGCGAAGCTCGGGCGGCTCAAGGCGATCTTCGTCCATGCGGTGCATGAATATGTCGCGGCTCTGGCGAGGCTCCGGGCCTATCGCGCGGAGCTGCGGGAGGATGGCGAAACCTATGAGGTGAAGGGCCGCAACGGCGACCAGCAAAAGAGCGTCCCTGCTGTCGCGCAATATAACGAATCCTGGCGCCAGTGGCGCGCTCTGGCCGCCGAGCTGGGCCTGACGCCCGCCTCCGAGCGCGGCCTCGGCGGGGCGGTCCGCGACCTCTTCGACGATCCGGCGGATGAATTTCTCGGATGATTCCCGAGGATGAAAATACGGCGGCGGGGCGGCGGGTGCGGGCCTATGCCGAGGCGGTCGTTTCGGGCTCCATTCTCGCAGGGCCTTTCGTGCGCGACGCCGGGCGTCGGCATCTGGAGGATCTCGCGACGGGGGCGGCGCGCGGCTTGCGCTTCGATGAGCAGGCCGCAGGCCGGGCCATCCGGTTTTTCGAGGTGGTCTTGCGCGTCCGCATGGGCCGCGAGATGATCCCCTTCTTCCTGCTCGATTGGCAGGCCTTCGTCGTGGGCTCGCTCTTCGGCTGGCTTTTCCGGCATGGCGACGGCTCGGAAACCCGCCGCTTTTCAGAGGCCTATATCGAGACAGGCAAGGGTTCGGGGAAATCGCCGCTCGCCGCCGGGATCGGGCATTATCTCTTTCTGGCTGATGGTGAACTTGAGCCCGAAATCTACGCCGCCGCGACGAAAAAAGACCAGGCGATGGTCTTGTTTCGCGATGCCGTGTCTATGGTCAATGGGTCGCGGGCGCTTCGGCGCCGCATCGTCAAATCGGGCAAGGTGCCTGTCTGGCAACTCTCTGACCCGCGCTCAGGCGGCTTCTTCAAGCCTCTCTCGAATGACGACGCTCAATCCGGGCCGCGCCCTTCCTGCGGTCTGGTCGACGAATTCCACGAGCACAAGACGAGCGATACGCTCGAAATGCTCAAGGCGGGCTTCAAGGGGCGGGTCAGCCCCCTCCTCTTCATCATCACCAATTCGGGCTCCGACGTTCAGACGCCCTGTTACGAGCTCCACGAGCACGCCCTCAAGGTCGCCTCCGGCGACGTCGAGAACGACGGCCTCTTCGCCTATGTCTGCGGTATGGACGAAGGCGACGATCCGATGGAGGATGAAGGCCTCTGGATCAAAGGGAACCCCTCCCTCGGCGTCGTCGTCGGCCCGGCCTATGTCCGCCGAGCCGTCTCCGACGCGAAGCTTCTGCCTTCGCGCGAGAACAAGGTCCGCAGACTTTATTTCTGCGAATGGACCGATGCTCCGGAAAGCTGGATCAGGCGCGGGGCCTGGGCGACCTGCGAACGGTCGGAATTGGCCCTGAGCGATTTCGCGCGCCGCCCCTGTTTCGCCGGTCTGGATCTGTCCTACACCAGCGATCTGAGCGCCCTGGCTCTGGCCTTCCCGGATGCGGAGGGCGGGATCGACCTCTTCGTCGAATTCTGGAAGGCCGCCGACGTGCTGGAGGAGCATGAAGAGCGCGACCGCGTGAAATATCGCGATTGGGCCAAGCGCGGCTTTCTCCATGCGCCGCCCGGCAAGGTGCTGAAGACCAGGCCAGTCGCGCAGAGACTCGCTGAAATCCAATCGGAATTCGATCTCCAGATGGTCGCCTATGACCGTTACCGCCTGAAGGATTTCGCGGCGGATCTGGAGGCGCTCGGGCTGGATCTTCCCATGCTGGAGCATCCGCAAGGTTTCCGGCGCGGCCGGAAGCTGACCGATCCGGCGACGGGCGAGGATATCGCCTATCCCCTCTGGATGCCGGAAAGCGTCCAGCTTCTGGAGAACAGCGTGATCGAAGGAACTCTGCGCGTGGCGCCCAATCCGGTCCTGCGCTGGAACGTCTCCTCGGCCAAGATCCTCGAAGATCCGGGCGGAACCGGAAACCGGATTCTCGACAAACGCCGCTCGACGGGCCGGATCGACGGCGCCGTCGCGAGCGCCATGGCGGTCGGCGGAGCACGCTCCAGGCCCATCCCGAAGGTCGAAACCGGGAGCTATCTGGAAGCTGGCGAGATGGTGGTGCTCTGATGGCCGTGCTCGACCAATATGGCCGCCCTCTGGAGAGCAAGCAGCATGTCGAGCAGGTTCTCGCCCGCCTCGACGCTCTTGGCGGAGGGGCGAGCGAGGCCGGGGCGGCGGTCACGCCCGCCACGGCCCTCGGCGTCACGACGGTCCTGGCTTGCGTGGACGCCATCGCGCGGGGCTGCGCCGTGCCTGGTCTGGAGGTCTGCCGCGAGGACGCCGGGGGCCGCGATCTCCTGGCCCGCGACGCGCCGGAATTCCGGGTGCTCAACCGCCGTCCGAACGAATGGCAGACCAGCCTTGAATTCCGCCGCACGCTCACCGCCCACGCCGCCCTGACCGGCAACGGCTACGCCATCCCGGTCAGGGTCGGCGGTCGGCTCAAGGAGCTGATTCCGGTCATGCCGGATCAGGTCCATATCGAAGACGTCGGGCGGTATCAGAGGGTCTATCGCGTCTTCGATCAATGGGGCGAGGTCGGCGTCTTCGATCCCTCGGCGATCTTCCATCTGCCGAATCTCATGTGGGACGCGGTCCGGGGCCTCGACACCCTGCGGGCCGCGCGCGAAGCCGTCGGGCTCGCGCGCGCGATCGAGGGAGCGCAGGCTCGCCACCAGCGCAACGCGGGCAGGCCGAACGGCATCCTCTTCACCGACCAGACGCTCGGAAGCGCGCAGGGGGCCGGGGCTCTGGAGCGGATCAAGGAGGGCTGGAAGGCCGTCACCGAAGGCGGGAACCGCGGCAAGACGGCGGTGCTGGACTACGGCTTCAAATGGCAATCTCTCGAAATGTCGTCCGTCGACGCGCAGCTTCTGGAGACCCGACGCTTCCAGGTGGAGGAGATCTGCCGGGCCTTCGGCGTCTATCCCCAGATCGTCATGCACACCGACAAGGCCTCGACCTTCGCCAGCGCCGAGGCCTTCTTCAAGGCCCACATGCAGACGGTCCTCTCCTGGCAGGAGATCTGGATCCAGCGCCTCGACGAATTCGCCCTGGATGGAGCCGGGCCGCTCTATGTCCGCTTCGACAACCGAAAACTGGAGGCGGCCAGCTTGCGGGATCGGGGCGAATACGCCGCCCGCATGGCTGGCTCGGGGGGGCACGCCTCCATTCTGACCATCAACGAGATCCGCGGCGAATTCGGCCATGCGCCGATCCCGGGCGGCGACGTGCTTTATCCGCCCAGCGCTCTGGCGAAGACCGATCCTCAAGGAGGCGCAGGTGAAGAATAAGCTCGCATGGGCGCAGGGCGTCGAGATCAAGTCCGATCAGATCGACGATCAGACCGGCGTTTTCGAGGGCTATGGCGCGATTTTCGGCGCGCGCGACAAGGGCGGCGACGTGATCGAGCCAGGCGCCTTCGCCGCGAGCCTCGCGCGGCACAGGACGGCGGGCTCCATGCCTGCGCTGCTGCTGCAGCATGATCCGGCCTCGCCGGTCGGCGTCTGGGAGATCGTCGAAGAGGACGCGCGCGGCCTGCGGGTCAGGGGCCGTCTCCTGCTCGACGTCCAGGCGGGGCGGGAGGCGCTGGCGCTGCTCAAGGCGCGGGCCTTGACCGGGCTTTCCATCGGCTATCGAACCCTGCGCTCCAAAGGCGGCGCCGATGGAGTCCGGATGCTTCAGGAGGTCGATCTCTGGGAGGTTTCTCTCGTGACCTTCCCCATGCAGCCGCTCGCGGGCGTCGACTCCGTGAAATTCTCCGAACTGGAGGCGGGCGTGGATTCGCTCGCCGAAGCCGAGGCCCTGCTTCGAGAGGAAGCCGGGTTCTCGCGCAAGGCCGCCCGCGATTTCGTCGGGCGCATTCTGGCTCTGGACCGGAAGCGGCGTGAGGCCGAGGCCGATCAACAGGCCCTGACCTCCGCCGCTCAGCGGCTTCTCACCGTCTTTCAGTAATCAGGAGGCCCTATGGCCAGCATCGAACCCATCCTGCGGGGAACCGCAGCCCGTCACCATGCGCATTTTCTGGCGGCCATGGCGCGTCATCCCGGCGCGCGCGAAATCAAGGAGGCGGGCGCGCCCTCCGCCGCCGAGATCGCCAGGACCCTCGACGGGCTCGCGGCGGGCTTCGAGGCCTTCAAGGTCAAGAACGACGAGCGCCTGAAGCAGATCGAAACCAGGGGCTCCGCCGACGTCGTGACGCGCGAGGAGCTGGAGAAGATCAGCGGGCATCTCGACCGCCTCTCCGGCGTCAAGAAGGATCTGGAGGAGCTTCAGACCAAGCTCGCGCGTCCTGGCGCTCTGGGCGGCGGCGGGCCGGGCGAACGCCTCACGCCCGAAGCCGCCGAACACAAGAGCGCCTTCGAAGCCATGCTCCGCGAGCCGGAGGACCATGGCCGACAGGCGGCGCTTCAGGAGGCCGAGAAGAAATGGCGCGGAGCCTTGCCTCCCGAGGAGCGCAAGGCGGTCAACACCCTCACCGGCGCGGCGGGCGGCTTCGCGGTTCCCGAGATGATCGCCGCGCGCATCGAGCGGGAGCTGGCCGAGACGGCGGGTCTGCGCAACATCGTGGATGTGGTGCAGGCCGGGTCCGCCGACTTCAAGCAGCTGGTCGACGTCGGCGGCCAGGCCTACGGCTGGGTCGGCGAAGGCGACGCCCGCGCCGAGACCGGAACGGCGGGGCTGGCGGAGGTCGCGCCCACCTTCGGCATGATCTACGCCTATCCCAAGGCCTCGGAGGAGGCTCTGTCGGACATGTTCTTCGACGTCGAGAACTGGATCCTCACCAGCACGCTGGAAGGATTCGAGCGGGGCGAAGACGCCGCCATCGTCTCGGGCAACGGGACGAAGAAGCCCACGGGATTCCTGACCGGAGCGCCGACGGCGCAGAAGGACGGCGTCCGCGCCTTCGGAACGCTGCAATATGTGGCCTCCGGCGCGGCGGCGACGCTCTCCGGCGGCGACCCGCTGGTGGATCTGATCTACGCCCTCAAGAGCGGCTATCGCGCGAACGCGCGCTGGCTCATGAACAAGATGACCGTCGCGCGGGTCCGCAAGCTCAAGGATTCCGAGGGGGATTATCTCTGGCGGCCCGGCCTCGAGCTGGGCCAGCCGGATCGGCTGCTCGGCTATCCGGTCAAGGAATCCGAGGATATGCCCGACGTCGCGGCGGACAGCCTCCCCATCGCCTTCGGCGACTTCAAGGCGGCCTATCTGCTGGTGCCTCTGACGGGGCTGCGCATCACCCGCGACGAGGTCACGACCCCGGGTTACGTCAAGTGGTATGTGCGCCGCCGTCTGGGCGGCAAGGTCAGGAAATCCGAGGCGATCAAGCTGCTGAAGATCGCCGCGACCTGATCCGCCCCTCTCCCTCCTCCCTTCAATACCGCCTCGGCAAGCCCGGGGCGGGAAGGAGCGCTTCCATGCCGAAAGTCGTTTTCGTCCAGCCTTTCAAATTCTCGCCTGACGGGGTGGAGATCATCGAATATCCGGTCGGCGGGGCCAGCGTCTCGGCCCGATGCGCCGAAGTCGCCGAGCTGGCGGGCGTTCTGGAGGGGCCCGAGAAGGCTGCCTCCAAAGGCGCTCCTGAGGTCAAGTCGTGAGCTGGTCCGCGCTCCGGCGCATCGCCCCCGCGCCCGAGAGCGCCCTGGAGGCGCTTGCGCCGCTCCAGACGCTGCGGGACCAGATCCGGATCGCGGATGATTTCGACGACGCCACGCTCAAGCGCCATCGCGCGGCGGCCTTCGGCCATCTCTCCGGCCCGGAGGGCGTCATTGGAATCGCGCTGGCGCCCGAAACCTGGCGGATGACGCTCCCCGGATTTCCGACGCGGCTGCGGATCCCGCTCGGGCCGGTCCAGTCGGTGGTCTCCGTCTCCTGCCGCACGCCGGAGGGAGGTGTGGAAACGCTCCCGCCCGAGACCTGGCGTGCGGCGCTGGATCTGGATCCGGCGGAGCTGATCGGGGTCTGGCCTCAGACGCAACCCGCGCCGGATGCGGTGCGGGTGGATTTCGTGGCGGGCTTCGCGCCGGAGGATTTCCCGGAGGCGATCCGTCAGGCGATCCATCTGCTGGTCGGCCATTGGGACCGCTACCGGGAGGCCGGAGCGCAGGACGCCGTGAAGAAGATCCCGCATGGAGTGTTCGATCTGATCGCGCCTTATCGGCGCGGGGTGGTGGCCTGATGGCCCGCATCGCGCCTCTCGCAGCCGGGAAGCGGCCCCATCTGGTCAGGCTGGAGCGCGCGGTCGAAACCCGCAACGCTCTGAACGAACCCGTTCGGTCCTGGGAGCTGATCGCCGAAGTCCGCGCCTCCAGGGTCGATGTCCTGGATTCCGAAAAGGTTCAGGCGGCGGAGCTTGCGGCGGAGATCCGCACGCAATTCGGATTCCGCTGGTCTCCGACGGTCGCGGGCGTCACGCCGCGCGACCGGCTGATCTGCGAGGGCGTCGCATATGCGATCCGCGGCGTGCGGGAGACCTGCCGACGCCGGGTCGGGATCGAAATGACCACGGTTCGGAGAGCGGAATGAGGCGCACCGTCAAGGTCGAGGGCCTGAAGGAGATCCGCGAAGTTCTGATGAATCTCCGGACGGCGGCGGCCCAGAGGCGCGTCCAGCGCGAGGCCCTGCGGGCGGGCGGCGAGGTCTTCGCCGAAGAGGCCCGCAAGCGCGCGCCCCGTGACACGGGCCTGCTCGCGCGCCGGATCTTCGTCACCAGCAATCTCTCGACACGCCAGAGGCGCGCCCATCGTCGCGGAAGCTTCGCCCCGGTCGAAATGCACGTCGGGCCTTTCCCTGCGCCCCGGGCCGTCACGCAGGAATTCGGAACGTCGTTCCATCCGCCTCAACCCTACATGCGCCCGGCTTGGGATCTCAAGCTCGGGGCGGCGGTCGGGGCCATCGTTCAGGCCCTTCAGGATCAGATCATGGCCGAGGCTCTGAAGGAGGAGCGCCGCGCCGCAAGGCGCGCGCGGCGCGGCCGGAGATGATCGAAGCGGCGATTTCGGCGCGGCTGCTGGCCGATCTGGCGTTGGCGGAGCTGGTCGGAGCACGGATCTGGTGGCATCGGCGCGATCAGGGCTCAGCCCTGCCGGCTCTGGTGCTGCACAGGATCAGCGAGGCGCAGGACTACACCTATCGGGGCGCGGTGAATCTGCGCCCGCTCCGCATCCAGATCGACGTCCATGGCGCGACGGCGCTGGAGGCGACGCGCACGCTCCGCACTGCGGAGGCTGCGCTTTCCGGCGCGAGCTGGAGCGCGGAAGGCGTCGAAATCCTCGGAAGTTTCATCGAGGGCGGCGGCGGCTCGTCTTCGGAAGGCTCCGCCGCCGATCCGCCCGAAGGCGCGCGGCTGCGGTTCGACGCAATCATCCATTGGAGGGCTCTATGAGCAGCAATGCGGGAATCGGCTGGGGCATCAAGCTTGAGCAGAGCGCGGACGGGACGGCCTGGACCGAATTGGCGGAGGTCTCGCATGTGACGCCGCCGAATTACGAGGCGGAGACCATCGACGTCACGCATTACCAGAGCGAGGGCAAACGGCGAGAATTCATCTCGGGTCTGAGCGACGGCGGCACGGGCTCCATCACTCTGAACCATGTCCCCGGCTCGGCGACTGAGACCCTGCTCATCAGCCTGCAGAAATCCGGCGAGGCCTCGAAATTCCGGATCAGCTGGCCGAAGAGCGGCCCGAAATGGGTGTTCGAAGGGATCGTCGCCTCCTACGCCATCGACCCGCCCGTCGACGGGAAAATGACCGCCGAAGTCTCCATCAAGGTCACGGGCGACACGACCATCACTCCGGCGGGGGGCTGACATGGCGAACCCGGTCAAGGGCGAAGTCGGCTTCGAGGTCGATGGAACGTCTTACAAGTTCGTCCTCTCGACGAATGCGCTTTGCGAGCTGGAGGACGCCGTGGGCCTCCCTGTCTCCAGATTCGGCGAGATGCTGGCGGCTCCCTCGATGCGGCAGGTCCGCGCGATCTTCTGGGCGGGGCTGATCGACCATCATCCGGGGATCACGCCTCCCGAGGCTGGACGCCTGATGGATCGGCTCAGCGTGGCGGAGAGGGATTCTCTGCTGGAGCGGGCCTTCAGGCTCGCCTTCCCCGAGGCCGGGACGCCGCAGAAGGGCGCTGCGGGAAACGGGCCGCGAAAGCGGGCTGGGACTGGCTAGAGCTGCTGACGCGATATGTCGAAGCGGGCCTCGACCCGGAAGGATTCTGGCGCGCGACTCCTCGTCTCGTGGCGGCGCATCTGGCGGGCGCGTCCCGGCGGATGGCCCGCGAGCAGGGCCTCGCCCTCGACGCCGCATGGTATGGCGCCGGTCTCCAGCGCGCCAGGAAGCTTCCGAACCGCCCCTCCTCGCAACACGAGCGGGACCGCCCCCGCGAATTCGGCGACAGCCCGGACGAGATCCTGGCCGCCGCCATGACCTGGCACCTCCGAGTGAAGGCTACCGTGAAGAAATGACCATGAAAGCCGTCATCGGCGCGCTCAGGATCAACCTCGGGCTGGACAGCATCCAGCTCGAGGAAGGCCTCCTGGCCGCGCAAGTCCGTCTGGACCGCTTCGCCGAGCGCGCCGGCCGGGCCGGGATCGAGATGTCGAAGCGGTTCACCGCGCCTTTCATGGCGGCGGTGGGCGGCATCGGCGCCGCCTTTCACAGCCTGTCCGGACAGATCAAGGACACGGCGCAGGCCGCCAAGATCTCGAACACCGATATCGAGAGCTTCCAGAAGCTGGCCTGGGCGGCGAAATCGGTCGGGGTCGAACAGGAGAAGCTCGGAGACATCCTGAAGGATGTTCAGGACAAGGTGGGCGATTTCCTCGCTGGCGGCGGTGGGGAAATGAAGGATTTCTTCGAGAACATCGCGCCAAAGGTCGGGGTGACGGCCGAGCAATTCCGAAATCTCTCCGGCGCGGACGCGCTCGGGCTTTACGTCAAGAGCCTCCAGCAGGCCGGAATATCTCAGAGCGAGATGGTCTTTTACATGGAGGCTCTGGCGAATGACGCCAGCCTCCTCGCGCCGCTCTACGCCGACGGCTCCAAGGAGCTGACCCGCCTTTCCGGGGAGGCGGAGAAATTCGGCCTCGTGACCAGCGATCAGGCCGCCGCCTCGCAGCGATATTCCGAGAGCGTCGCCTCCATGCAGGCGAGCGTCCGCGGCGTGGCTCTGGCGCTGATCGACTCCGGGCTGCTCGACGCCATGACGGGGCTCGTCGACAAATTCGCGGGCTGGGTGCGGGGGTTGAAGGAGGTCGACGCCGAGACCGTGCGCTGGGGCGTCGGGCTGGCCGCCGCTGCGGCGACCATCGGCCCGGTTCTGATCGGCCTCTCGCTCATGGCGAGCGGCGCCTCCGCCCTGATCGGCGCCTTCAGGATGGCGGGGGCGGCGATCGCGACGGCGCTGAACGGAATCGCCGCCGTTTTCGCAGCGAGCCCGATCCTCATGAGCATCGCGGCCATCGGGACGGCGGCTTACCTGATTTACGAGAATTGGGAGCCGGTCAAGGCGTGGTTCGCCGAGATCTGGGACTCGGTGAAGGAGATCTTCACCGGGGCCGTGAAATGGGTCTATGGCCTGATGACCTTCGATTTCCGCCTTGCGGCGGAGGGCGGCGCGGAGGCCTGGCGCGGAATGGTCGGCGTCGTCTCCGGGCTCTGGACGGCGCTGGCGGGAACGATCAAGGCCGTCTGGACGGACATCCTCGCGCCGATCCTCGACGCATTCGGCCTGCTCAAACCCCTTGAAATGGCCTGGGCGGGCCTGACGACGGCGCTTGGTCTCGCCTGGGAGACGATCAAGGGGATTTTCGCGGCGTCCTGGGAAGCCGTGAAGCCTGTGCTCGCCGAGCTGGGAGCGGTCAAATTCATTCAGGAGGCCTGGGAGGGACTCGGGAATTTCTTCGCCGGGCTTTGGGACAAGATCGGCGGGATCTTCGACGCGGCCATGGAGCGCGTCCGCCGCGTGGTCGAGTGGTTCAAGGGCGCGGTCGAGACCGTGACCAGCGCGGCGTCGCGCGTTTCGGAGGCGACGAAGAGCCTGGGGCCGGGTCAGCCGATCTATGCGGCGCCGCCCGCGCCCGCCACGGGTTTCTTCGATTCCCTGCGGCCGGGCGCCTCTCCGGCGCGGCTCGACGGCGCAAGGGCGGAGGGCGGCCCGGTGCGCGCGGGCGGGAGCTATCTCGTCGGCGAGCAGGGGCCGGAGATCTTCACGCCCTCCCTGTCCGGCCAGATCATCCCCAACGGCGGTTTCGGCGCCGCGAATCTGGGCGGCTTCACGGCGCTGGCCTCGGTGGCGCGCGGCGCGGCTCAGGCGCTCGGGCTGATCCCGCAGGCGGCTCAGGCCGCGGGCTCCAGCGCCTCCGAAGCTGGAAGCAGTTTTGCCGGGATTGGCCGGACGCTGGGCGGGGAATTTCTCTCGGCGGTGCGGTCGGTCGAGGCTGGCGCGAAATCCATCGGCGCCGCCTTCAAGGACATGGGGAGGAACATCGCCTCCAGCCTCCTGCAATCGGGCCTGAACTGGGGCCTCAACACCCTCGGAAACCTCCTGAGCGGCGGCTCCGGAGGGGCGGGCGGCGGCGGCTTGGGCGGCCTGCTCGGCGGCTTGTTCCAGGGCGGATCGGGCGGAGGAGGAGGCTTTTTCGCCAATCTCTTCGGCGGATTCAGGGCGATGGGCGGCGGCGTCGAGCGCGGCGTCTCCTATGTCGTCGGCGAGCGCGGGCCAGAGCTTTTCACGCCGGGCGCCTCCGGCGCGATCCTGCCGAACGACGCCCTGACGGCGGGGCCGCAGGGCGGAGAGCTCGGCGTCCGGGTCTGGGTCGACGACGACGGCAGACTGAAAGCGGTCGCCGAGAGGGCGGGCGCGCAGGCGGCGGGCGGCGTCGTGCAGGAGGGGCTCCGGCGCTATCATGACGACCTGCCGCGCCACCTCTCCAGCCTTCAGGACACGGCGAGGAAGCGCTATTGACCGCCCTGCTCGAATGGCCCGTGCGGCTGCTGCGGCACACGAAACTGACGGTCGCGCCGGAGCCTTTCACCCGCTCGGCGGGCGTGAGCCTCTCCGGGCGCGAGCAGATCGTGGGCTCGCTGGCCATGCGCTGGCGGCTGGATTTCGACCTCGCCGCCGCTCCGCCGGAGATCGCGCGGGAATGGCCCGGCTGGGTCACGGCCATGCAGGGGCGTCTGCGCCGGGCGCTGATCCCGCTGGATCATCACCTTCTTTATGACCTGCGGGACGCCATGGAGCCTTATTCCGACGGCGATTTCTTCGCTGACGGAACGGGCTTCATTTATCGCGGGGCGGTGACTTTCACCGAAGTCCTGGCGGCGGGCGCAGCTTCCGCCCTGATCGAGACGCCGCCCGGCCATCCGCTCCGGATCGGGGATTACTTCTCCTTGCGGGGGAACCTTCATCAGATCATCGCGCCGGGCCGCACGGGCGACGTTTATCCGGTCTGGCCGCCCATCCCGGCGAGCGTAGAGGCCGGGACGGAGATCGAGACCAAGCCTCCGCGCATCCTCGCGCGGCTGGCGGAGGATGATTCCGGCGCGCTTGCTCTCGCCTTCGGGCGCTGGGGCGATCCGACCCGCGTGAGCTTCATTTCGGAGATCAGATGATCCCCTATTTCACGCCCGCGCAGGCGGAGCTTCTGGCGGGCGCCTCCGTCCGGATGATCCGCTTCCTGCGGCTGGATTTCGCTTCGGAGACAGTGCGCCTCTGCGACGCCGCGCAGGCGGTCCATGCGGGCGGTCATCTCTGGAGCGGCCTCGGCGGCTGGATCCAGGCCGACGCGCCGCCGCCGACGGCGGGCCTCGACGCCACGCCGCGCCGGTTCACGCTCTCGCCTGGCGCCCATGCGCGGCTCGACCTCTCCGGCGTGCTCTGGAGCGAGGCGGAGGTGGCGGAGCGCCCGGTCTGGGAGGGCGTCGGCCTCTATCTGGAGGACTGGAGCCTCGTCGGCGATCTGGCGACTATCTACGTCGGGCGGATGCACCGCCCCGAGCTGGATTACGACCAGCGGACGGCGCGCGTGGTCCTGACCTGCGAGGGCCTCTTCGCCGACCGCGCCCGCCCTCTCGACCAGCTGATGAGCGACCGCTCGCAACAGGCGCGATACCCCGGCGACCGGGGCCTCGCGCATCTCGTGCCTCTCCGCAACAAGACCGTGACCTGGCCCGCGTTCTGATGACCCTCTCCGATTATCTGGCGCAAGCCCGAAGCCGTCGCTGGCTCTGGGGCGAGGTCGATTGCCTGCATTTCGCCCTCGGCTGGCTGGCCGAGGCGACGGGCCGCGACCTGCGCCCGACCCTGCCCGCCTATGGTTCGTATCGCGAGGGACGGCGGATGCTCGGCGCGCTCTGGCCCGATTATGGCGCCATGCTGGAGGATCTGGCGGGCCGGGCCGGATGGCTCCCGCGCGGGGGCGCCCCGCAGGCGGGCGACCTCGCCCTGATCGCGGGCGGCCATGGCCCGACGGCGGCCATCCGTCTCGCCGAAGGCTACGCCGCGCAGGATGCGGCGGGCGTGATCTGGCTCCGCGCCGCGCCTGGCGCCCGC
This sequence comes from Neomegalonema sp., assembly GCF_028688855.1. Classification (GTDB taxonomy): domain Bacteria; phylum Pseudomonadota; class Alphaproteobacteria; order Rhodobacterales; family Rhodobacteraceae; genus Neomegalonema. The sequence goes on from NZ_JAQTXI010000036.1 coordinate 13,376, forward strand.
CATTGGGGGCCGTCATGCCCCAGATGATCGCGGCGGCCATCGTGACGGCGGCGGGAATAACCGGCACCGCCGCCGCCATCGCGACGGCTGTCCTTTCGACCGCGATTTCGCTGGCCGGGACCATGGCGCTGAACAAGCTCATGACGCCCGACGCTCCGCGCCCGAGCGATGGTCAACGCAACATCCGGCAGGGCGCGACGCCCTATATGGTCCATGTCGGTCGGATGCGCGCGGGCGGCGCCATAGCCTTCTATGAGAGTTCGGACGGGACGCTCCGGGTGCTCGTCGTGACCGGGCGCGGCGCATGCGACGGGATCGAGGAGATCTGGCTGAACGATCTCCGCGTGACGCTGGACGGCTCCGGCGTCGTCACGAACGGCAAATATCCGGACGGCTGCGTGAGCATCGAGACGCGGCTCGGGTCAGTTCCCGGCCTGCCCTATGCGGGTCTGATCGCGGATTTCCCGAGCCTCTGGACGGCGGCTCACCGCCTCGACGGGCTGGCCTCCGCGCTCTGCCGGTTCAGGACGGTCCCGGCGGATAAATTCAGCGACGTCTACGGCGGCGGAGAGCCCGAGTATAATCAGGTCTCGCGCTGGCAAAGGCCCCGAGATCCTCGCACAGGCGTCGAGGTCTGGACCGACAATGCGGCCTGCGTCATCGGCTGGTATCTGACGAGCGCCGCGCATGGCATGGGTCGCCGGATCACTTGGGCGGACCTCGACCTCCCGAGCTGGGCGCAGGCGGCGGCGGATTGCGACGATCCGATTCCGCTCCGGGCGGGCGGGACGGAGCCACGCTGGCGGCTCGGGGGGAGTTACCAGCTCACCGAGCGCGGCGTCGACGTGCTGGCCCGCCTGCTGGCGGCTTGCGACGGCGAGATCTTCATGACGGCGGCCGGGAAAATCGGCTTGCGGGTGGGGAAATATCGGCCCCCGCAATTCGAGCTGACGGGCTGGGACCACGTCCTCGCGGTGCGCAGCGCCTCGCCGACGCCGGACGCCGCCGATCTGTGGACGGTGGGTCAGGCGGTCTATGTGGAGCCGCGTCTCGATTATCTGGAGACCACGGCTGACGAATGGCGGGCCGAGGCCCGGATCGCGCTTTACGGCGAGCGGATCCGGGATTTCCAGTTCTTCATGTGCCAGAGCCACGGCCAGACGCGGCGGCTTCTGAAGGTCCGGCAGGCGAAGGAGAACCCGCCTCTGACCCTGACGCTCGTGACGGACCTCTATGGCATGGCGGCGGTGGGGGCGGAGACGATCCTCCTGCGCCTTCCGGATCTGGGGATCGACGGGGTCTTTCGGTTCGTCTCGCCGCCGGAGCTTTCCGAGGATCTGACCAGCGTCACGATGCAGCTCGCGGCTTTCGACGCTGCGGCGGTCTACGGCTGGGCTGCGGCGACCGAGGAGGGCGACGGCCCTGAGATCCCGGCCCGGACGGATCCGGCGCTCGGCTCGGCGCATATTCCGGCGCCGGTCCTGACCGCGACGGTCGAGCGGGGCCTCCTGAATGGATCGACCCCCGCCGCGCAGATCCGGCTCGGCTGGCCCGAACCGCCTCTCGGGCAGGTCGCGCAGGCGCAATACGCCCGCGCCGGGACGGAGGTCTGGGAGACGATCCTGACGGTCGAGGGCCAGCTCTCGGCCCTGACGCCCTGGCTCCCCGACAATGCGTCCTATGACCTGCGCGCCCGCTATGTCGGGCCGCGCGGTTCCGGCGCTTGGGCGACGGTCTCGGGCGTCGAGATTCAGGCGGACGCCACGCCGCCCGCGCCGCCGGGCGTCTCGGACGTCGTCATGGCGGGCGGCGCGCTTGTCCTCAGGTTCGCCCCGGATTGGGGCGCGCGCTACGCCGTGACGGAGCTGTGGCGCGCAGGACCCGGCGCGGCCTTCGCTTCGGCGGCGCGGATCGCCTCCGCGCCCTCGCCCCTCGCGGAGATCTGCGATCCGACCCCGCCCGCGAGCGCCGACTACTGGCTGATCTCCCTCAATCATTCGGGCGTCGCCAGCGCGCCCGTCTTCGCCCACGCCCGGAGGCCCTGACATGACCGGATTGACATTTCCTCCCGCGCTTGTCGTGCGCGACGACGCCTTGGTCGACAAGGGCAAGTTGCGGACTCTCCTCGAGGAGCTCAATGCGCGCCTGAGCCTCCTCGTCGACGGCGCGGCCCCGCTCCGATATGCGACCGAGGCCGCTTTGCTGGCCGACCTGGCGCCCGCCGAGGGGATGCTGGCGCAGGCGCTGGACACGGGGCGGCATTTCGTCCGCGCCGGGACGGGCGCGCCCTGGTCCAGCGTCCCGGATCGCCTGGCGGCCGAAGTGGCGAATCGGATCGAGGCCCTGTCGTCGGAGGCCTCGGCCCGCGCCGCGGGCGACGCGGCGCTGGCGACGGAGCTGACCGGCAAGCTCTCGGCCCCTGCGCCGGGCGAGATTCTCGACGTCCCGGCCGGCGCGCTCGGCCCCAATGGACGGGTGGTCGCGGCTGCGCGCAGCTCAGACGGCCGCACGCCGGAGAGGATCTATGCCG
>NZ_JAQTXI010000018.1 GCF_028688855.1 Neomegalonema sp.
GGGCAGGAGGCTTTGGGGGGGGGGGGATCTGGCGGAGGTAAAAAGCGGCGGACGCGCATGCATAGAGGGGGGAGCGGGGGGCGCGTCCGCCGCCAGATCGCGCAGCAGAGGGACTTGGTGCGCTGAATCAGGATATAGGGGCGTCGCGCAGGGGAAAAAGATCCCGGATCAAAATTTTTTCAACCCCTGGCTAAAATTTTCTTAACGTCCCGTCGAGCAGGGCGTCAAGGGCGTTCTCGTCCCGAAGGGTCAATTTCGCAGGAACCGGCAGGGCGGCGCCCCGAAACCACGCCGGGAACTTCACCGCGTCCTTTTCGGTGCAGATCATCTGCGCGTCGAGGGCCTCCGCCTCGCGGGCCAGACGGCGCAGGATGGCGTCGTCATAGACGGCGTGGTCGGGGAAAGCCCGCGTCGCCGCGAGATCCACGCCCAGCTCCCGCAGCATGGCGAAGAACTTCTCCGGACGCCCGATCCCTGCGAAGGCCAGAGCCCGCATCCCCGCGAAGGGCGTCCCGGCGAAGGCGGGCTCCACCCTTCCGCGCAGCACCGGCCCCGCGAAGGGAATCCCCGCCAGAGGATCGCCCTCCCCGAGGATCAGCGCCGCGTCGGCCCGCGCCAGCCCCTCCGCGACGGGCTCGCGCAGGGGCCCCGCCGGAGCCACACGCCCCGAGCCGAAGCCCGCAGGCCCGTCGATCACGATCAGCGAGAGATCCTTCTCCAGAGCCGGATTCTGGAAGCCGTCGTCCAGCACCAGGACCTGGGCCCCCGCCGCCACGGCCGCCCGAGCCCCCGCCGCCCGGTCGCGCGCGATCCAGGTCGGGGCGTGGGCCGCGAGGATCAGGGGCTCGTCGCCGACGCGGGCGGGATCGTCGGCGTTGGCGTCGACGCGATGCGGTCCGCGCTCGGAGCCGCCATGGCCCCGGCTCAGGGCGTGGGCCTCAAGGCCCCTCTGCGCGAGGCGCCGGAGGATGTGGATCGCGGTCGGAGTCTTGCCCGCCCCCCCGAGCGTCAGATTCCCCACGCAGATCACCGGAACCGGCGCCCGCCAGGGCCTGGCCCGCCGCCGACGCGCACGCCCCGCCTCAGCCCAGACCGCCCCCAGAGGCGACAGCAGAGCCCCGAGGACGGAGTCCGGATCGGACCAGAAGCGCGGCGCCCTCATGCGGGCAGCAGGTCCGACCAGTCGGGATGACGCGCGAACTGGGCCGCCACATAGGAGCAGAGCGGCAGGATCTTCAGCCCCTCGGCGCGGGCGTCGCCGACGGCCCGCAGGACCATCCGCGCCGCCACGCCCGATCCGCGCGCGGAGCGCGGCGAAAAGGTGTGGTCGATGGCCATGACTCCGCCCGAAAGGCGATAGGTCATTTCGGCCTCCTCCTCGCCGAGGGCGATCCAGTAGCGGCCGCCCTGGGCGTCTCGGTCGTGATTCACCGGCGGAAGCCGGGCCTCGTCGGGGGCGCTCATGAGGGGACTCCGGAGTCGGGGGGTTCAAGAAGGGAGGGGGCGGTCCATGCGGCGTCCGCCCGCGAGGAGCGCAGACAGGCGTCGATGAAGGCCATCCCCTCCAGCCCTTCGGCCAGGCCGGGGGATTCCGGCGTCTCGGGCGAGCCGCCCGCCTGAACCCTGCGGATCGCCCGGGCGTAGTCCTGATAGAGATTGGCGAAGGCTTCGAGATAGCCCTCGGGATGTCCGGCGGGGGTGCGGGTCAGAGACGCCGCGCCGGGACTGGCTCCGGCGCCGCCGCGGGTCAGCAGGCGGCGGGGCTCGCCATAGGGGGAGAACCAGAGCTGGTTCGGAGCCTCCTGCGCCCATTCGAGTCCGCCCTTGGCGCCGTAGACCCGCAGACGCAGGCCGTTTTCATGGCCCGGCGCGATCTGGCTGGCCCAGAGCATCCCGCGCGCGCCGCCCCTGAAGCGGAGCATGGCCTGGACGTCGTCGTCGAGGCGGCGGCCCGGCCCGAAGCTGCGCAGATCCGCCGAAAGGGCCTCCAGCTTCAGCCCCGTCACATGGCGCAGCAGATGGTAAGCGTGAGTCCCGATGTCGCCGACGGCGCCGCCTTCTCCGGCGTTGGCGGGGTCCATGCGCCAGAGCGCCTGCTTGTTCCCCGAGTCCTCGGCGGGCTCGGTCAGCCAGTCCTGGGGATACTCCACCTGCGCGATCCGCAAGGGCCCGAGATCGCCCCGCGCCACCATCTCGCGCGCCTGGCGCACCAGAGGATAGCCCGCATAGGCGTGGGTCAGGCCGAAGACCAGAGGCCGACCCCCCACCATCCGGGCCGCCAGGATCCGCGCCAGAGCCCGCGCGTCCTCCAGGGTGGAGGTCAGGGGCTTGTCGCAGATCACATGGATCCCGGCTTCGAGGAAGGCCTTCGCCGGGCCGAAATGCAGATGATTCGGCGTGACGATGGAGACGACTTCGATTCCGTCGGGCCGGGCGGCCTCGGCGCGGGCCATCTCCTCCCAGGAGGCGTAGGCCCGTCCGGGCGCGATCCCCAGATCCTCCGCCGAGGCCCGCCCCTTCTCGGGATCGGCGGAGAAGGCTCCCGCCACAAGCTCGTAATCGCCGTCGAGCCGCGCCGCGAAGCGATGCACCGCCCCGATGAAGGCCCCTCGCCCGCCGCCGACCATCCCCAGACGCAATCTGCGCGTCATGACCTCTCCTTCAGACCTTCGGCTGGCCGCGGGCCGACCAGATGTTGACCCCGCCCTCGCGGGCGTGGAGGTCGATCTCCGCCAGCTCCTCGGGCGTCAGGGGCTCCAGCGAGAGGGCGCCGACCGAATCCCGCAGCTGCTCCACGCGGCTGGCCCCCACCAGAGCCGAAGTCACCCGCGGATCGCGCAGGGCCCAGGCCAGAGCCAGCTGCGCCAGAGAACAGCCCCGCTTCTCCGCCACGGCGTTCAGACCCCGGATGCGGGCGAGATTCTCCTCGCCGAGCATCTCGGGCTTCAGGGACTTGCCCTGGGTGGCGCGGCTGCCCTCGGGCGGGACGCCGCCGAGATATCTGTTCGTCAGCATCCCCTGGGCCAGGGGCGAGAAGACGATGCAGCCCAGACCCTCGGCCTCCAGCACGTCGAGCAGCCCATCCGTCTCGATCCAGCGATTCAGCATGGAGTAGCTCGGCTGATGGATCAGGCAGGGCGTGCCCAGCTCCTCCAGAATCTGCGCGGCGCGGCGGGTCTGCTCGGCGCCGTAGGAGGAGATCCCGGCGTAGAGCGCCTTGCCCGAACGCACGATCCGATCCAGAGCGCCCATGGTCTCCTCGAGGGGAGTCTTCGGGTCGAAGCGGTGGGAATAGAAGATGTCCACATAATCCAGCCCCATGCGCCGGAGGCTCGCCTCACAGCTGGAGATCAGGTATTTGCGGCTCCCCCATTCGCCATAGGGGCCGGGACGCATGTAATAGCCCGCCTTGGTCGAGATCACGAGATCGTCGCGATGGCTCCTGAAATCCGTGCGCAGGATCTCGCCGAAGGCCGTCTCGGCGGAGCCCGGCGGCGGGCCGTAATTATTGGCGAGGTCGAAATGCGTGATCCCCAGATCGAAGGCCGCCCGGCAGAGATCGCGCTTGGGCTCGAAAGGGGCGTCGTCGCCGAAATTATGCCAGAGCCCCAGCGACAGCGCAGGCAGCACCAGCCCGGAGCGCCCGCAGCGCCGATAGGTCATGGAGTCGTAGCGTCGCGGATCCGGAATCCAGCCCATGCGCGGCCTCCTCGCTGGCGTTGGTCGGGGCCATGGTAGGCCGCGCGGGCGGCGGGGGAAAGCCCCATCCGCCCCGCGCCCGGATCGGAAGGGCCGCTCAGACCGCGCGCCGGAGCCCCGAGGCCTCGCGGGCCAGCTCCTCGATGCGCGCCCAGTCGCCCGCCTTGACCGCCGCTCTGGGCGCCACCCAGGAGCCGCCCACCGCCAGCACGTTGGGCAGATCCAGATATTGCGCGGCGTTGGCCAGAGAGATTCCGCCCGTGGGGCAGAATTTCACCTGAGGCAGGGGGCTGCTCCAGGCCTTGAGCAGCGCCGCTCCGCCCGACTGCTCGGCGGGGAAGAACTTCAGCACGTCGAGGCCCTGCTCCAGAAGCCGCATGACCTCCGAAGCCGTGACCGCGCCCGGCAGAAGCGGCAGGCCCTCGTCCCTCGCGGCCTTGAGCAGGGTCTCGGTGCAGCCCGGCGAGACGCCGAAGCGCGCTCCCGCCGCCTTCGCCGCCTTGACGTCGGCGGGAGTCAGCAAGGTGCCCGCCCCCACCACCGCGCCCTCGATGGCGCTCATGGCGCGGATGGCGTCGAGGGCCACGGGGGTGCGCAAGGTCACCTCCAGAGCCTTCAGCCCGCCCTTGACCAGAGCCCGGCCCAGAGGCTCGGCTTCGGCCAGAGTCTCCACGATCAGCACCGGCACCACCGGCGCCAGAGCCAGAACCTCGCGCGCGCTCACCATCTTTCCCATGGCTTCAAACTCCCTGATGCGTTTCGCGCAGAGCCGCCGCCGCCGCGACCAGCCCCGAAGTGGAGGAATCCGCGCCCGCCGGCGCCTCGCCCCTCTCGACGCCCGGCAGGAGCTTCGCCGCCAGCTCCTTGCCCAGCTCGACGCCCCATTGGTCGTAGGCGTTGACGTCCCAGATCGCGGCCTCGACGAAGGTCTTGTGCTCGTAGAGCGCCACGAGCCCGCCGAGCCGCTCCGGATCGAGCAGCGGATAGAGCAGCGTCGTCGAGGGGCGGTCGCCGGGGAAGGTCCGGTGCGGAGTCAGCCGCGCGATCTCGGCCTCGGGGAGGCCCCTGGCGCGCATCTCCGCCGCGACCTCGCCGGGGAGCTTGCCGAAGGCCAGGGCCTGAGACTGCGCGAAGCAGTTCGCCAGGAGCTTGGCGTGATGATCGCCGAGATTCTCGTGGGCTTGCGCCGCCGCGAGGAAATCCACCGGGATCACGTCGGTTCCCTGGTGGATGAGCTGGAAGAAGCTGTGCTGGGCGTTGGTGCCCGCCTCGCCCCAGACCACCGGGCAGGTCGCGACCGTCACGGCCTCGCCGCCGCGCGTGACGCGCTTGCCGTTGGACTCCATGGTCAGCTGCTGGAGATAGGCCGGAAGCCGCCCGAGGCGCTCGTCATAGGGGATCACCGCGACGCTGGAGGCGCCCATGAAGTTGCGGCGCCAGATTCCGACCAGCCCCATCAGCAGGGGCAGGTTCTCCGCCGCCGGAGCGCTCCGGAAATGATCGTCCATGGCTTTGGCGCCCGCGAGGAAGGCGCGGAAGTTCTCCGCCCCGACCGCGACGGCCAGAGGCAGGCCGATGGCCGTCCAGACGGAATAGCGCCCGCCGATCCAGTCCCAGAAGCCGAAGACGCGGGAATCGTCGACGCCGAACTGCGCGGTCTCCTTCAGATTGGTCGAGACCGCCGCGAGATGGGCCCCCGCCCCCGCCGCGCCGAGCTTCGCCGCCAGCCAGTCCCGCGCCGAACGGGCGTTGGTCATGGTCTCCTGGGTGGTGAAGGTCTTGGAGGCGACGAGGATCAGGGTATGGGCCGGGTCCAGCCCCTTGAGCGTGTCGGTCAGATGGGCGCCGTCCACGTTGGAGACGAAATGCGCCCTCGGGCCGTCATGACAGGGCGCGAGCGCCCGGACCGCCATCGCCGGACCCAGATCCGAACCGCCGATGCCGATGTTGACCACATCCGTGAAGCGCCCGCCGGTCGGGGGGGCGCAGTCCCCGGAGCGCAGGGCCTCGGCGAAGGCGAGGAAGCGCTCCAGCGTCGGGGCGACCTCCGCGAAGCCGGGCGCGTCATAGGCGCCGGAGGGATCGCGGGCCGCCACATGCAGCACCGCCCGCCCCTCGGTGAGGTTGATGGGCTCGCCGCGGAACATGGCCTCGCGCTTGCCCGCCACGTCGGCGGCCTCGGCGAGGGCCAGCAGCGACTTCAGGGCCCCCGCGTCGAGCTTCTCCTTGGAGAAATCCACGAGCAGATCGCCGGAACGCCGCGACAGACGCGCGAAACGCTGCGGATCCTGCGCGAAGAGCTGGCGCAGATGCAGGCGCTTGAGGCGGTCGGCGTCGCGGCCTGCGGCCTCCCATGCGGCGGCGAAGGTCATGGCTCGGGCTCCTGAGGCTGGGGGAGGAGGGGCCGCGATCTCGCGGGCCTTGTAGCTCTCGGCGAAGGGATTCGGCGCGCGGCGCAGGAGCTCCGGGCGCGCGAACCAGTCGGCGGCGAGAAGGGCCTCCGCCGTGGGCAGGTTCAGCGCCAGAGGCGCGCCGTAAAGCGTGCAGATGCGGATCAGGGCCTTGACGTCCACGTCGTGAGGCTGGGGCGTCAGGGGGTCCACGAGGAAGATCAGCGCGTCGATGCGCCCCTCGACGATGGCCGCCCCGATCTGGAGGTCGCCGCCCAGGGGGCCGCTCTCGACGCGCGCGATCTCGGCGCCGGGCATGGCCTCCAGCAGGAGGCGCCCGGTGGTGCCGGTGGCGAAGAGCCGGTGGCGCGTCAGGATCTCCCGATGCGCCTGCGCCCATTCCGCCAGGGCGGGCTTCAGCCGGTCATGGGCCACCAGGCCGAGGCCGAGCCGGGTTTTCGCTTCCGTCATGATGCACCGCCCCCCTCAACCAGCCGCGAAGGAGAAGAGGCTCGCCCCCTGGTCCGCAGGCCCCACCGCCGCGCGGAAAGGCGCGAAGAGCTCGCGTCCGACGCCGAATTCGTTCCCGGAGAGATCCGCCGTCGCGGGTTCGCGGGAGTCGAAGCCCTCCGCGAAGACTTCGAGGGTTCCGGCGTCGGCGTCGAGGCGAATCAGGTCGCCGTCGCGGATCTTCGCGATGGGGCCGCCGTCCACGGCTTCGGGCGTCAGATGGATCGCGGCGGGCACCTTGCCGGAGGCGCCCGACATGCGCCCGTCGGTGACCAGAGCCACGCGGAAACCCTTGTCCTGAAGCACGCTCAGGGGCGGCGTCAGGCTGTGGAGTTCGGGCATGCCGTTGGCTCGGGGGCCCTGGAAGCGCACCACGCAGATCACGTCCCGCTCCAGTTCGCCCGCCTTGAAGGCCGCCGCCAGAGCCTCCTGACTGTGGAAGACCCGCGCCGGAGCCTCGACGACATGGCGGTCGGGCTTCACCGCCGAGACCTTGATCACGCTGGTCCCGAGATTGCCCTTCAGAAGCTGGAGGCCGCCCGTCGGCTGGAAGGGCGCCGAGACCGGCCGCAGGATGTCCTTATGCAGGGATTCGCCCGCGGATTCCACCCAGCGGATCTCTCCATCCGGGCCGAGCTTCGGCTCCTGGGTGTAACGGCTCATGCCGTCTCCGGCGATGGTGCGCACCTCCTCATGGAGCAGCCCGCCGCCCAGAAGCTCGCGGATGACGTATTGCATGCCGCCCGCCGCGTGGAAGTGGTTCACGTCGGCGAGCCCGTTCGGATAGACCCGCGCCAGCAGGGGAACCACGCCGGACAGATCCGCCACATCCTCCAGAGTCAGCAGGATCCCCGCCGCCCGCGCCATGGCCACCAGATGCAGGGCGTGGTTCGTCGAGCCGCCCGTGGCGTGGAGCCCCGCAACCGCGTTGATGAAGTTCTTCTCCGCGAGGATCTCGCCCGCCGGGACGTATTCGTTGCCCAGAGCCGTGATCGCCAGAGCCCGCCTGACCCCCGCCTCGGTCAGGGCGTCGCGGAGGGGCGTGTTGGGATTGACGAAGCTCGCCCCCGGCAGATGCAGCCCCATGATCTCCATGAGCATCTGATTGCTGTTGGCCGTGCCGTAGAAGGTGCAGGTGCCGGGGCCGTGATAGGATTTCATCTCCGAGGCGAGCAGCTCGGCGCGGGTGGCCTCGCCCACGGCGTAGCGCTGACGGGTCTTGGCCTTCTCGTCGTTGGAGAGGCCCGAAGTCATGGGTCCGGCGGGCAGGAACACCGCCGGAAGATGTCCGAAACGCGCCGCCCCGATCACCAGACCCGGAACGATCTTGTCGCAGACGCCCAGATAGACCGCCGCGTCGAAGCTCTCATGACTCAGGGCGACCGCCGTCGAAAGCGCGATGACGTCGCGGGAGAAGAGCGACATCTCCATGCCCGCCCGGCCCTGGGTCACGCCGTCGCACATGGCGGGCACGCCCCCCGCCACCTGAGCCGTGGCCCCCGCCGCATGGGCCGTCCGGCGGATGATCTCGGGGAAGCGCTCGTAGGGCTGATGCGCCGAAAGCATGTCGTTATAGGCCGTGACGATCCCGAGATTGGGGGCCTCGCCCGCAACGAGGCGCTCCTTGTCATGGGTCGAGCAGGCGGCGAAGGCGTGGGCGAAATTGGCGCATCCGAGATCGCGGCGGGTCGGACGATTCTCGGCGGCGCGGCGGATCATGTCGAGATAGGCCTGACGCGCGCGGCGGCTGCGCTCCGTCACCCTCTCCGTGACGGCCGCGAGGGTCGGATTCAGGCTGGCGCTGGTCATGGAGAAGGCTCCTTTCGCCGAGGGGACGAAGCCCCATGGGTCACATCGGAATCATGCAGGCGCGTCGCGTCACGGCGCGTCGAAGACGGTCAGGCCCCCCGCCGCGCGCAGGATCGCCCGGACAGGCATGTCGGCTTCGGCGCCCGCGGGATCCAGCGCCTCGGCCAGGACGCGGCGCTTTTCGGCGCCGTTGATGAGCAGACAGGCGCGTCGCGCGCCGGTCAGCACGGGGCGCGTCAGCGTGAGGCGCGGCTCGGGCGCGCCCGGCGCCCGCAAGGCCAGAGCCGCCAGAGGCTGCGCCGGGTCCATGGCCTCCGCCAGACGGTCGCCGCCGGGAAAGAGCGAGGCCGTATGGCCGTCGGTCCCCATGCCGAGCACGCAGACGTCCAGAGGCGTCAGCGGCCTCAGGGCGTCGTCGAGGTCGCCGAAGGCCTCTTCGGGCGTCGGGGCGCCGGTGAAGAGCGGGATGAACCGCGCCGCCGAAGCCGGGCCCCGCAGCAAAGTCGCCCGCAAGAGCCGCCCGTTGGAGCGCTCGCTCTCCTCGGGAACCCACCGTTCGTCGGTCAGCGTGACCGAGAGCTTCGCCCAATCCAGATCGGCGCGGGACAACTCGACGAGGAAAGGCCCCGGCGTCGTCCCGCCCGGAACCGCCAGGGAAGCCCGCCCCCGCAGACGGATCGCCTCGGCGAGATCCGCCGCCGCCGCCGCCGCCAGAGCCAGGGCCTGAGCCTCGCGGCCCGCGAAGGCCCGGATCTCGACCTTCGAAATCACGCCGCTCATGGCTCGATCTCCCGCCAGCGGCGGCCGTCCTGATGGATCAGCCGCAAGGCGTCCTCGGGGCCGCGCCCGTCGGGATCATAGACCGCCGGAGGCTCCGTCCAGCCCGACCAGGCCGCCAGGATCGGGTCGATCCAGGCCCAGGCGGCTTCGACCTCGTCGCCGCGCATGAAGAGCGTCTGATCGCCCCGGATCACGTCCAGCACCAGGCGCTCGTAGGCGTCGGGCATGCGCACGCCGTTGAGCGCGTCGGCGAAGGTCATGTCGAGCGCCGCCTCCCGCAGACGCATGCCGCCCGGACCCGGCTCCTTCACCGTCACGCGGAGCGTCACGCCCTCGTCGGGCTGGAGGCGCATCACCAGAGCGTTGCGCCGCAGACCCTGCGCCAGATGCGGAAAGATCATGTGCGGCGGATGACGGAAGATCACCGCGATCTCCGAAGAGCGCGCCCTCAGGCGCTTGCCGGTGCGCAGATAGAAGGGCGTCCCCGACCAGCGCCAGTTGCGGATTTCGGCCTTGATGGCCACGAAGGTCTCCGTGTTGGAGGCCTGAAGCCCGAGGTCTTCGAGATAGCTCTTCTTCTCGCCCCGACGCCCGCCATATTGCCCGCGCGCGGTCACTTCATGGGCGTTGCCCGCCGTGATCGGCGCGAGCGAACGCAGCACCTTGAGCTTTTCGTCGCGCACGCCGTCGGCGTCGAAGACGGCGGGGGGCTCCATGGCCGTCAGGCAGAGAAGCTGCAAAAGGTGGTTCTGCACCATGTCGCGCATGGCGCCCGACTGGTCGTAATAGCCGCCGCGCCCCTCCAGACCCACCGTCTCGGCGACGGTGATCTGCACGTGATCGACGTATTGCGCGTTCCAGAGCGGTTCGAAAAGGGCGTTGGCGAAGCGCAGCGCCATGAGGTTCTGGACCGTCTCCTTGCCCAGATAATGGTCGATGCGGTAGATGCCGCTTTCCGGGAAGGCCGCGCGCAGCTGGTCGTTGAGCGCATGGGCGCTCGCGAGGTCATGGCCGAGCGGCTTCTCGACGATCAGCCGCGCCTTCTCCGTCACGAGGCCATGGGCCTTGAGCTTCTCGGCGATGGAGCCGAAGAAGGCCGGGCCCACCGCCAGATAGAAGGCCCGCACGAGGCCTTCGCGCCCCTCCAGATGTCTGGCCAGCGAGGACCAGCCCGTCTCTGCGGCCGCATCCACACGGATGTAGTCCAGCCGCCCGAGGAAGCGCTTCACCGCCTCGGGGTCGAGATCCTCCTTCGGGACGAACTCCTGGAGGGCCTTTTCGGCCTCGACGCGCCAGGCCCTGGAGGCCATTTCGGTGCGCGCCGCGCCGATCACGCGGGCGTCCGGAGGCAACTGCCCCGCCCGGTCGCGCTGATAGAGCCCCGGAAGCAGCTTGCGCCGCGTCAGGTCGCCGGTGGCGCCGAAGATCACGAGGTCGAAGGGGTCGACGGGGATGATGACGCTGCTCATGAGGCTCGGCGGCTCCTATGGATGGGGCGGCTTGGGAGTCGGAAGGGCGGGCAGTTCGGCGCGGCGCGGAGGATCGGCGCCCCGTCGCGCGCAGGTCAGGCCGGAGGCTCTGGCGCAGAAGCGCAGAAGCTCCGCGAGCTCTCCGGCGGGGATCGCGGCCAGCCGGGCGCGGTCGAGCCGCCCCGTCTCCTCCAGCCCCGCCAGAAGCGCGGCCATGAAGCTGTCGCCCGCGCCCACCGTGTCGATCAGCGCGATCTTCTCGGCGGGGATCTCGGCCCGCGCGCCCGAGGCCGCCAGCGCGAAGGCGCCCTCCGCGCCGCGCGTGACCACCACCAGAGCAGGCCCGAGCTTCAGCCATGCGGCGGCGACCTCTTCGGCGGAGCTCTCGGGATGCAGAAGCCGCAGATCCTCGTCGCTGACCTTCACGAGGTCCGTCAGGGGAATCAGGGCCTCCAGACGCCGCCGCCAGACCTCGCGGTCGGGCTCGACGTTGAGCCGCAGATTGGGGTCGAGGCTGAAGAAGCGCCGCCCCGCCTCGCGGGCCGCCAGAGCCGCCAGAGTCTCCGAGGTCGGGGGCGCGACCAGCGCGTAGGAGCCGAAATGGATCGCCTTCACGCCTTCCATTCCGGCCTCGGTCGGCAGGTCGTCGAGGGTCAGGGCCCGATCCGCCGCCCCGACGCCGTAGAAGGCGTAGGCCGGGACGCCCGCCGCGTCGGCGGCCACCAGGCTGAGGGTGCTGAGTTCGGACTTGCGCCGCAGGAATCGCGGCTCCACGCCTTCGGCCTCCAGCCGCGCCGTCAGGCGCTCGCCCAGAGGATCGGTCGAGATCCCGCCGAAGAGCCCCGCAGGCCGACCCAGCCGCGCCAGCCCCATCGCCAGATTGAACGGCGAGCCGCCGATGCGGGCGTCGAGGGTCATGGCGCCGTCGGGACGCGCCTCGACGAGGAAAAGATCGTAAAGCGCCTCTCCGCAGATCATGAACATGCCGGATCCTCCCTGCGGCGGATCTTGATTGAGGACGCGGAGCCCGCGCAAGAGGCCGCGCGCTCCATCGGGGCCCCTTCCGGGGCCGCCTCGCGCCGCGACCGCCTTGCGGAGGAATCCTTACGCTTCCAAACCGCTTTGGTCAAGCGAGCCGCGACCCCGCCCATCCGGAGAGCCTTCTTTCGCGCCGCGCGCGCCTTATATTGGCGCGACGCCCGCCCTTCCCTCCCCGAAGCGCGGCGGGCCGGATTTCAGGAGGAACTCCCATGCGGCTGAGAAGCCTTGCGGCTGCGGCCCTGATCGCGGCCCTGACGGCGCCCGCCGCTCCGGCGCGGTCTCAGGATCTGGGCGCCCTGGCGGGCTTCCTCGGCGGCGGCGGCGCGCCGGTCGACCTCTCGCCGACGATCTTCGGCGCCCCCACGCCGGTCCGGATCTGGCTGCGCCCCTCGGCGGGGCCGGAAGGCTGGCTCCGGGTGGAGGGCCGCGCCCAGGCGCCGCAAGCCCGCGTCCATCTCGAACGCGGCCTGAAGCAGGAGCTGGCGCTCCGGACGCGCGGCGCGCTGCATGTCGAGGGGGTCGCGCTCTCGCAGCTCTCGGCGGACGCCCGCGCCTTCCATCTGGCGGGCGAGATCCGCCATGCGCCGCGTCCGGGCGGGCGCGTCGAGTCCTCGGGCTTCGAGGCGCGCATCCCCTATGCCGTGACGCCCCAGGGGCTGAAGCTGCGCCCCGAAGGCCGCCTCGGCGCGGCGCCGCCCGCCCTGCGCGCCGCGGTCGAGGCCCTGCTCCAGCCGGTGGACCTCGTGGCCGAGGAGGCCTTGCAGGGAACGCGGCTGGAGAGCTTCGTCCCTTCCGTCTCCGCGCAGGGCGATCTGGAGGCGCGGGCCGCGCTTCTCGCCTCGCCCCAGGCCCTGACGAACTTCTGGGCTCTGGCGCTCGGCGGCGCCCGCGGACGCTGAGCCGCCCCGGGAAGACTTTCCCTCGACAAGGCCCGGGCGGGGCGCTACAAGCCGCGCCAAAGCTTTCGACCGGCCTCGGGCGGGCCCGGACTCCCTGTCGCCCGAACCCGCGCCCCCCGCCGCGCCCTGACGAACCCGCTCACGGATAAGCCATGACCCAAGTCCTGATGATCGTCCTGCTCATCGTCGTCCTGTTCCTGATCGGGGCGGTGCTGCTGCAACGCTCGGAGGGCGGGGCGCTCGGGATCGGCGGAAACGCGGCCACGCAGGGCCGCAGCAGCACCACCGCCCTGCAGAAGACCACCTGGGGCCTGATCGCCGCCTTCCTCGTCGTGAGCCTCGCCATCGCGGCTTCGCCCTCCTCGACCTCGCGTTCGCTGTTCGACGGCGTCCAGCCGACCGTCCCGGCCTCGACTCCGGCGCCTGCGCCCGCTCCGGTCGTGGATCCGGGGATCGGCGCCGTGCCCACTCCCGGCGCGACCCCGGCGCCCGCGACGCCCGTTCCGGCGCCGGTCGTTCCCGCGCCCGAAGCCCCCGAGGCCCCGGCTCCCGAGGCGCCCGCCTCCGAAGCTCCGGCTCCGGCTCCGGTTCCGGCCCCCGCTCCGGCGGACGTCGAGATCGAGAGCGAGTCGCTTGAAGCTCCGGCTCCGGCGGCGCAGCCCGCCGCCGAAGAGGCGGCTCCGGCTCCCGAGGCCGGGACTCCTGCGGCTCCGGCCCCCGAGGCGGCGCCGACCACCACGCCCTGACGTCCCTTCCGGCCCCGGCCCGCCGCGCGCGGGCCGAAGCGGCTCGGGTCCGGCGACGTCTTCGCTCGGAAGGATGAGAGCTCTTGGCCCCTCTGCGGCGAATCCGCGACAGTCTGGCCGCCCGCATCGGGATCGCCGCGGGGGCGTCGGTTCTGGCGCTCCGGATCGCCGTCCTGCCCTTCCATCTGCTGGAGATCCGCGAGGACCACCTCCGCGACCGCGTGGACGCCGCCTGGCTGGTCACGCTGGCCGAAGATCCCCGCATGGACGCCGCCCGCGACGGCGACGCCCCTGCGCCCGTGGCCTCCGGTTCGGGCTGGCGGGCCGTGACCCTCCTCAACGCCGCGAGCTCGGATCTGATCGTGCTGGAGCGCGCAGGCGCCCGCGAACAGGTCTTCTGGCGCGCCGAGATGAAGGAGGCGGGCTTCTGGGTCCAGTTGGAGACCGAACCTCTCGGCAAGCGGCTTCTGCGGGCCTTCGGCACGCTCATCGGCGACGCGCCGCCGCGCTTCTTCGTGCAGGCCCAGCCGCGTCCGCCCGATTCCCTGCCCACCGGCACCGTGATCGAGAGCGCGCCGCTCAAGCGGCGGCTGCGCGAGGCCGCGCTCGGAGATCTTCTGGAGGCCCTCGGCCTGGCGCTCCTGACGGGTCTGGCGGCGGGCTTCGCGGCGCGGCGTCTGGCGGGCGAGCCGGCGCGACGTCTGGCGACGGGCGTCGCGGCCTTCCGCGCCGATCCCGAACACGCCGAGCCCTTCCCTGACGAACCCCTCGCGCCGGGCGCCGAAATGGCCGAGGTCGAGCGCGGATTCTCGGCGCTGCAGAGCGAATTGCGCATGGCGCTCAAGCAGAAGTCGCGGCTGGCGGATCTCGGCGAGGCCATGGCCAAGATCAGCCACGACCTGCGCAACACCCTGACCAGCGCGCAGCTCCTCGCGGATCGCCTGGAGCGCAGTCAGGATCCCGTGGTCCGGCAGATCGCGCCCAAGATCCTGCGCTCTCTGGATCGGGCGGCGGATCTCTCGGCCCAGACGCTCCGTTACGGCAAGGCCGACGAGCCCCCCCCCGAGCGCAAGCGCGTGCCTCTGGAGCCCTTCCTCCAGGAGGTGGCCGCCATCGCCGCCCCGCAGGACGACCACAAGCCCCGCTACGAGATCGACGCGCCCCCCGAAGCCGTGGCCGAAGCCGATCCCGACCAGCTCTACCGCATCCTGCTGAACCTGATCCGCAACGCGGCTCAGGCCATCGAGGGCTCGGGCGTGGGGGGCCTGATCCTGATCTCGGCCCGGCGCGCCGACGGCGGCGTGGCCATCGACGTGAAGGACGACGGGCCGGGCCTGCTCGCCGAGGCGAAGGCCACCCTCTTCAAGCCCTTCAAGAGCGGCGGACGCAAGGGCGGCACCGGACTGGGCCTCTCCATCGCGCAGGATCTGGCGCGGGCCCATGGCGGCGAGGTGCGGCTGATGGAGAGCTCCGAAGGCGCCCATTTCCGGGTGCGCATCCCCGACAAGAAGAACGGCCCCTCTCTGGCCTGAAGGGGCGTTTCCTTACAAATCAGTCATGTGACTGGATTTCCCGACGCGCGCCCCCATCTCCTTGAGGGCGGGGCTCAAGTCCCGCTTTTGGTCAGTCAGAACAGGAGGCTTTGATGAAAAGCCCTCTCCTTCTCGCTCTCGCCGCCAGCGCCCTTTCGATCTCCGCGGCCTTCGCGGAGCCCCCCGAAAACGCGCTCCCGCTCTCCGAGATCCTCCAGAACGTCGAATCCACGGGCGAAGTCGCCTATGTGACCGACGTGGAGTGGAACGCCGATCAGGCGGCCTGGACCATCGCCTTTGTGGACGCCGAAGGCGCCGAAGGGATCCTCACCCTCGACGCCGTGACCGGCCAGCCCAACAGTTGACGTCGTGGAGCCGCCCGGCGCCCGAAGGGGTCCGGACGGCTCCCCCGCCAAGGGGCGGGCGCGGCCTTGATCCGGACTGAGAGGTCCGCGCCCCCTCCCCCGATCTTCCGCAACAGCAACAGGAATCCGCCGCATGACCCGCGCGACCCTCGCCGTCCTCCTCTCGACCGGCGCCCTTCTGGCCGCCCCGACCCTCGCCCTCGCCGACGACCGTCCGCCTCCTGCGGGCGCTCTGAAGCTCTCCGAGATCCTGTCGAAGGTCGAGGCCGCCCATGGCGTCGCCTACGTCGACGAAGCCGACTGGGACGACGACGACGGTCATTGGGAGATCAAGTTCGTGAGCGCCTCGGGCGCCCGGACCGAAATCCGCGTGGACCCCCTCACCGGCGAGCAGATCCAGCGGCGCTGAAGTCTCCGGCCTTCCCGACCCTCCGGCCGGATTCGAGACGCCCCGCTTCGGCGGGGCGTTTTCCTTCCGGCGCGGCTGAAGCAAAAGGCGGCCCCCTCGCGGGAGCCGCCTTTTCACGTCGTCCCGTCGCCCGAAGCGCGAGGTCAGGCCGAAGCCGCCTCGGCGCGGTCGGAGAGCGGATGAGCCAGACGCCCGATCATCTCCTTCGGGCAGATCTGCCGGAAGCGTCCGAGGGCTTCGTCCCAGTTCTCCAGGATCTCGCGGCCGCGCGGGCTGCGGGTCTCGCGGACATGCTCCTCGACGAGGCCGCGCAGGACGCCTTCCCAATGGGCGCTTTCGACCGGCTGGACGAGGATGGTCTCCGGATTGATGCGGGTCTCGAAATCTCCGCGCTCGTCATAGACCCAGGCCATGCCGCCGGTCATGCCCGCGCCGAAGTTGTCGCCCACCGCCCCGAGGATCACCGCCTGTCCGCCGGTCATGTATTCGCAGCCGTTGGAGCCGCAGCCCTCGATCACCGTCGTGGCGCCCGAGTTGCGCACGGCGAAGCGTTCGCCGGCCTGGCCCGAGGCGAAGAGCTTGCCCGCCGTCGCGCCGTACAGCACGGTGTTGCCGATGATGGTGTTCTCGTGCGGCACCAGCGGAGAGCCCAGAGGCGGACGCACCGTGATGAAGCCGCCCGAAAGCCCCTTGCCGACATAGTCGTTGCAATCGCCCGTGACCTCGATCTTGAGGCCCGGCGCCGCGAAGGCCCCCAGAGACTGCCCCGCCTGTCCGGCGAGCTGGATCGTCAGGTGATCCTCCAGCAGGCCGTTGTCGCGCATGCCGAAGCGCCGCACGATCTGCGAGGAGAGCCGGGTCCCGATGCTCCGCTGGACGTTGCGGACGTTATAGGAGAGCTGCATCTTCTCGCGGTTGGAGAAGAAGGGCTCGGCGTCGCGGATGATCTCGGCGTCCAGGGCGTCGGGCACCACGTTGCGCGGCTTGTCGCGGCCGAGCGCGGTGCGGGCGTCGCCGTCCACGCGGACGAGCATCGGATTCATGTCGAGGTCGTCCAGATGGGTCGCGCCGCGGTTGACCTGGATCAGCATGTCGGCGCGGCCGATCACCTCGTCCAGCGAGCGGGCGCCCACCGAAGCGAGGATCTCGCGCACCTCCTGGGCGAGGAAGGTGAAGAGGTTCACCACCTTGTCCGGCGTGCCGACGTATTTCTCGCGCATCTTGGGGTCCTGCGTGCAGACGCCCACCGGACAGGTGTTCGACTGGCACTGACGCACCATGATGCAGCCCAGAGCCACGAGGGCCGCCGTGCCGACGCCGTATTCCTCGGCGCCGAGCATGGCCGCCATCACGATGTCGCGTCCGGTGCGCAAACCGCCGTCGGTGCGCAGGGTCACGCGATCGCGCAGACGGTTGAGCGTCAGCACCTGATGGGCTTCGGAAAGCCCCATCTCCCAGGGCAGGCCCGCGAACTTCACCGAAGTCACCGGGCTGGCGCCGGTGCCGCCGTTATGGCCCGCGATGAGGATGATGTCGGCCTTGGCCTTGGCCACGCCCGCCGCGATGGTCCCCACGCCCGCGCCCGCCACCAGCTTCACGCAGACCTTGGCGTCGGGGTTGATCTGCTTGAGGTCGTAGATGAGCTGCGCCAGATCCTCGATGGAATAGATGTCGTGATG
This sequence comes from Neomegalonema sp., assembly GCF_028688855.1. GTDB lineage: Bacteria > Pseudomonadota > Alphaproteobacteria > Rhodobacterales > Rhodobacteraceae > Neomegalonema. Next base: position 17,329 of record NZ_JAQTXI010000018.1, read on the forward strand.
CGGCGGCGGCGAGATCAGCGTCACGCCGGGGGTGGCGTGGCGCAGTTTGGCGATCATCTCGGTGACCTTGAAGCCGGGCAATTGCCCGCCTTCTCCGGGCTTGGCGCCCTGAGCCACCTTGATCTCCAGCTCGGTGCAGTTGTTCAGATATTCCGCCGTGACGCCGAAGCGCCCGGAGGCCACCTGCTTGATCTTGGCGCGTCCGTTGTCGCCGTTGGGCTTGGGCTTGCCCTTGGCGGGATCCTCGCCGCCCTCGCCGGAGTCGGATTTCGCGCCGATCCGGTTCATGGCGATGTTGAGCGCCTCGTGGGCCTCGGGGCTGAGCGCGCCGAGGCTCATGCCGGGAGTCACGAAGCGCTTGCGGATCTCGGTGATGCTCTCGACCTCATGCAGCGGGATGGGCTTGCGCTCGCCATGGCGGAAGTCGAGGAGATTGCGCAGATGGATCGGGGGTTGCTGGCGCATGCCCTCGCTGAACTGCCGGAAGCTCTCGTAGCTGTTGGTCTCGCAGGCCTTCTGGAGCAGATGCATCAGATTGGCCGACCAGGCGTGAGTCTCGCCGCCGCGCCGCGATTTGTAGAAGCCGCCGATGGGCAGCACGCCGTCCGCCTCAGGCGCGAAGGCCTTGGCGTGCAGCTCCAGCGCCTTCTTCTGGAGGCCCGCCAGACCGATGCCCGAAATGCGGCTGGCCACGCCGGGGAAATACTCCGCCGCCAGAGCGCGGCTCAGGCCGAGCGCCTCGAAGTTGCAGCCGCCGCGATAGGAGGAGATCACCGAGATGCCCATCTTGGACATGATCTTCAGCAGGCCCTGGTCCACGGCTTCGCGGAAGCGCGCCGCCGCCTGAGCCGTGGTCCCCGAGAGCAGCCCGCGGCTGACGCGGTCCGAAAGGCTCTCCAGCGCGAGCCAGGCGTTGACGGTGGTCGCCCCCACGCCGATCAGCACGGCGAAATAATGGGCGTCCATGCATTCCGCCGAGCGGATGTTCAGAGAGCAGAAGGTCCGCAGGCCCGCCCGCACCAGAGATCCATGCACCGCCGAAGTCGCGAGGATCATCGGCAGAGACATGTGCTTTTCATCCACATGCTCGTCGGTGAGGATGAGATGCCCCACCCCCGAACGCACGGCGCTTTCCGCCTCGGCGCGCAGACGCTTCAGCGCGGCGTCCATGGCGCCGGGGCCGCCGTTCACCGGGAAGACGCAGGAGATCTCCCGCGCCCGCTCGCCCATGTAGGCGCGCATGGCGTCATACTGGGCGTTGGTGACGACGGGGCTTTCAAGGGTGAAGATCTCGGTCTGGCTGGAGCTTTCGTCCAGCACGTTCTGCAGATTGCCGAAGCGGGTCTTGAGGCTCATCACCCGCTTCTCGCGGAGCGGGTCGATGGGCGGATTGGTCACCTGGCTGAAGTTCTGCCGGAAGAAATGCGACAGGGGCCGGTATTGCGCCGACAGCACCGCGATGGGGGTGTCGTCGCCCATCGAGCCGATGGCCTCCTTGCCGTCCTCGCCCATGGGATGGAGCACCTGCTCCAGCTCCTCGATGGTGTAGCCCGCCGCGCGCTGGCGACGCCGCAGCTCCGCCCGCTCCAGACGGATCGGCTCGACGGCGCCCGGCGGAATGGTCGATTCCAGCGGAGTGATGCGCTCGGCCCAGCGGTCGAAGGGCTTGTCCGGATTGGAGGCGAGCAGATCCTTCAGCTCCGCGTCGCGGTAGATCTTCCCTTCCAGCATGTCCACGGCGATCATCTGGCCCGGCCCGAGGCGGCCCTTGGCCTTGATGCGCGCTTCGTCCACCGGGACCATCCCGATCTCCGAGCCTGCGATCAGCAGGCCGTCGCCGGTCTGCACGAAGCGCATGGGCCGCAGGCCGCTGCGGTCGAGACCGCCCACCACCCAGCGTCCGTCGGTCATGGCGAGGGCGGCGGGGCCGTCCCAGGGCTCCATGACGGAGTTGGAATAGGCGTACATCGCCTTCCAGGCCTCGGGCATGGAGGCGCCGGTGTTGGACCAGGCCTCGGGCACGAGGATGGTCTTGGTCATGGGGGCGGAGCGTCCGCCGCGCACCATGAGCTCGAAGACCGCGTCCAGCGAGGCCGAGTCGGAGCCGCCCGGAAGGACGATCGGCTTGATGTCCTCCTCATTGCCGTTGAAGAAGCTGGAGGCCATGCGGATCTCGTGGCTCTTCAGCCAGTTGAGATTGCCCTTGATGGTGTTGATCTCGCCGTTGTGCGCGAGCATGCGGAAGGGCTGCGCCAGCCACCATTGCGGAAAGGTGTTGGTCGAATAGCGCTGGTGATAGATCGCGAAGCTGGAGGCGAAGGCCTCGTTCTTGAGGTCCGGATAGAACTCCGCGACCTGCTCGGCGAGCATCATCCCCTTGTAGATGATCGAGCGGCAGGACAGCGTGCAGACGTAGAACCCCGCGATGGAGGCCGCCGCCACGCGCTTCTCGATGCGCCGGCGGATGATGTAGAGCTCGCGCTCGTAGGTCTCGTCGTCGACGCCCTTGGGGTCGCCGATCAGGATCTGTTCGATCTCGGGGCGGGTGGCGTTGGCCTTCTCGCCGAGGATCGAGACGTTCACCGGAGGCTGACGCCAGCCGTAGATGTAATAGCCCATCCGGATGATTTCGGATTCGACGATGGTCCGGCAGGCCTCCTGAGCGCCGAAGTCGGTGCGCGGCAGGAAGATCTGACCCACCGCCAGACGTCCCGACAGAGGCTCGTGGCCGGTGCGCCGCACATGCTCGCGGAAGAACTCCTGCGGGATCTGCACATGGATGCCCGCGCCGTCTCCGGTCTTGCCGTCGGCGTCGACGGCGCCGCGGTGCCAGATCGCCTTGAGCGCGGCGATGGCGTTCTCGACCACCGCGCGGCGCGGCTTGCCGTCGATGGCCACCACGAAGCCGACGCCGCAGCTGTCGCGCTCGTCCTCGAGGCGATACATGCCGGTCTCGGCGAGCTTGCGGCGCTCGGCCTCATGGGCTTCGGACCAGTTCGCGGGAAGGGTGAAATCCTGAGCCATCACGGTTTCTTTCAGCCTGAGAGGGGGCCTTGCGCCGCCCCTTGGGAATATCGGAGGCCGCGCCGCCCGAGGGGCGCGGCTGGAATCTCGGCTCGGCGGCGCTATTCGGCGGCCATGCCCGCCGCGAGGGCGCGCTGGTCGACATAAGCCGTGATGGCGTCGGCGGCCTCGCGGCCGTCGCGGATCGCCCAGACCACCAGAGAGGCGCCGCGCATGATGTCGCCCGCCGCGAAGACGCCCGGCAGATTGGTCATCTTGCTGCGGAAATCGGCCTTGACGGTGCCCCAGCGGGTGGTCTCCAGATCCGGGGCGTCCCAGAGCTGGGGCAGGTTCTCGGGGTCGAAGCCGAGGGCCTTGACCACCAGATCCGCCTCCAGCAGGAACTCCGAGCCCGGCGCCTCCTCGGGAGAGCGGCGGCCGTCGGGCCCCGGCTCTCCGAGGCGCATGCGCACGGCCTTCATCGCCGTGACGCGGCTTTCGCCCGAAAAGGCCCTGGGCGCGCAGAGCCATTCGAAGATCACGCCTTCCTCTTCGGCGTTGGCGACCTCGCGCTGACTGCCGGGCATGTTCTCGCGGTCGCGGCGATAGAGGCAGCGCACCGAAGAGGCCCCCTGACGGATCGCCGTGCGCACGCAGTCCATGGCGGTGTCGCCGCCGCCGACGACGAGCACATGCTTGCCCTCGGCGTCGAGGCGGCCCTCGTCGAATTCCGGAACCGCGTCGCCGAAGCTCTTGCGGTTGGAGGCGATGAGGTAATCCAGCGCCTTCTCGACGCCCGGCAGGCCCGAGCCGGGGCCTCCGAGGTCGCGCGCCTGATAGACGCCCGTCGCGATCAGCACCGCGTCGTGACGCGAGCGCAGATCCGCGAAGCTGACGTCCTTGCCGATCTCGCAATTGAGGCGGAAGACGATCCCCGCCTCCTCGAAGCTCTCGATGCGCCGCGCGACGACGTGCTTCTCCAGCTTGAAGCCGGGGATGCCGTAGGTCAGCAGCCCGCCCGCGCGGTCGTGGCGGTCGTAGACGACGACCTGGAAGCCCTTGCGCCGCAGACGCTCCGCCGCAGCCAGACCCGCCGGGCCCGCGCCGATGATGCCGATGCTTTCGGAGCGCTCGGCGCCGCGGGGCTTGGGCGGCTGGACCCAGCCTTTCTCCCAGGCGGTTTCGGTGACGTATTTCTCCACCGCGCCGATGGTGATCGCGCCATGGCCGGAGAACTCCACCACGCAATTGCCCTCGCAGAGGCGATCCTGCGGGCAGACGCGGCCGCAGACCTCGGGGAAGGTGTTGGTGGCCTGGCTGAGCTCATAGGCTTCTTCGAGCCGCCCTTCGGCGGTCAGCATGAGCCAGTCCGGGATGTTGTTGTGCAAAGGGCAATGAGTCTGACAGAACGGCACGCCGCATTGCGAACAGCGGCTCGCCTGCTCCTCCGCCTTCACGGCGGCGAAGGCCTGATAGATCTCGTCGAAATCCTCGGAGCGCTCCGCAGCGGATCTCTTGTCGGGGCTCTGGCGTCCGCGCGAGACGAACTTCAACATCTTCTGGCCGGCCATGCCTGCTGGTCTCCTGTCCCATGAGCCGTCGAAGTCCGGACGCGTCGCCCTCGGGCGGCTTCGGCGAACTTGCGGACGCGCTTTCTAACGCGATCGCGCCCGCGCATGAAAGACAGCAAGAGTGACCTAAATCAAGGTTTTTCGAAGACAGGGGCTTTTTTTTTCGAGGAGACCCCCGAAATTGAGTCTCTTATCCTGACCCATTTTCTCGGAGACTCCGTCGCGCAGCCCCCGGAAGACGCAAGAAGGCGGGTCGCCGAAGCGCCCGCCTTCTCCAGAGCTCTGATTTTCACGAGGCGCAGCCGAAGCGGCCTCGCCGGAGGACGCTTCAGTCCGCCGGACGCGCCACCGGCAGGCCCGCTTCGTCCCAGGCGAGGATTCCGCCTTCGAGATGCGTCACCCTGGTCCAGCCGCGCGCGGTCAGCGCCTCCGCCAGACGCCGCGTGCGTCCGCCGGAGCGGCAATGGAACACCACTTCGGAATCGGGCGCGAAGTCGTCGGGATCGAAGCTCGAGAGCGGGACCAGCTCCGCGCCCTCGATATGGGCGGCCTCGTATTCGCCCGGCTCGCGGACGTCCACCAGCCGGACGCCCCGAGCCACGCGCTCCGCGACCTCCTGCGGCGTCAGCCGCTCGAAGTCCGCCGCCGCGCCCATCCGTTCGATTTGGGCCATGATCTCGCCTTTCCTCCAGAGCGGCCTCTGCGGCCGCCTGGAGCGACAAGGTCTCCGGGGCGCGCTTCGGTCAGTCGCGCGCCGCCTCGAGACGCGGCGCGTCCTTGATTCCGGCGCGGCCCCGTCCCGACAGGCTGGGATTGTTCAGGAAGAACTCGTGACAGTTGAAGGGCGCGCCTTCGCCGGAGGACTCCGCTTTGACATAGGAGCCGTCGGGACGCAAGATCCAGCTGTTGGCCACGTCGCGCAGATTGGCCGCCATGACCTGAAGCAGGATCTGGTCGCGCACGGTCTGGTTGAGGATCGGGACCAGGGTCTCGATGCGCCGGTTGAGGTTGCGCTCCATCCAGTCCGCCGAGGAGATGTAGACCTTCGAGGACTTGCTCGGCAGCTTGTAGCCGTTGCCGAAGCAGATGATGCGCGCATGCTCCAGGAAGCGCCCGACCACGCTCTTGACGCGGATGTTCTCCGAGAGCCCCGGAATCCCCGGACGCAAGGCGCAGATGCCCCGCACCACCAGGTCGATCTTCACCCCCGCCTGGCTGGCTTCGTAGAGGGCGTCGATGATCTCGGGCTCGGTGACCGCGTTGAGCTTGGCCCAGATGCGCCCCGGACGCCCTTCGCGGGCGTGGGCGGCCTCGGCGCGGATCTCCTCCAGCATCGTGGACTTCAGCGTCAGCGGCGCGAAGGCCAGAGCCTCCAGCGCCTCGGGCTGGGCGTAGCCGGTGATGTAGTTGAAGATCTGGGCCGCGTCGCGCCCGAAGGCCGGATCGCAGGTGAAGAAGGAGAGGTCCGTATAGATCCGCGCCGTGATCGGGTGGTAATTGCCGGTGCCGAAATGGGTGTAATAGGCCATGCCCTGGGGCTCGCGGCGCACGACCATGCTGATCTTGGCGTGGGTCTTCCAGTCCATGAAGCCGTAGACCACCTGCACGCCCGCGCGCTCCAGACGGCGGGCCTGGCGGATGTTGGCGGCCTCGTCGAAGCGGGCCTTCAGCTCGACCAGCGCCGTGACCGACTTGCCCGCCTCGGAGGCGGCGCAGAGCGCGTCCACGATGGGGCTCTGATGCGAGGTGCGGTAGAGCGTCTGCTTGATCGAGACCACGTCCGGATCCTCGGCGGCCTGACGCACGAAGTTCACCACCACGTCGAAGGTCTCGTAGGGGTGATGGACGAGCATGTCCTTCTGGCGGATGGCCGCGAAGATGTCGCCGTGATGGTCGCGCACGCGCTCGGGAGCGCGGGGCGTATAGGGCCGCCAGAGCAGGTCCGGCCGGTCGTCGGAGATCAGCTGCGAGAGATCGGCCACGCCGATCATGCGGTCCACGACGATCATCTCCTCGGCGCCGACCATCATCTCCTTGGCGAGCATCTCGCGGAGGTAGTCGGGCGTCTCGGCGGTGACGGTCAGGCGGATCACGCCGCCCCGGCGACGGCGCTTCAGCGCGGTCTCGAATTCGCGGACGAGATCCTCGGCCTCCTCCTCGACCTCCATGTCGGAGTCGCGCAGGATGCGGAAGGCGCCTTCGGCCTGGGCCTCGTAGCCGGGGAAGACCCGGTCGAGATTCAGGTCGATGATGGTGTCGATGGGCATGAAGCGCAGCGGACGCGGCGAAAGGCCCTCGACGCCCGGGGCGTCGGGCATGCGCAGGAAGCGGCGCAGCTGCGAGGGAATCAGCAGCAGCGCCCGCATGGAGGCGCCGCCCGCCTTGCGCTTCAGATCCAGCATGAATCCGAAGCCCTTGTTGGCCACGAAGGGGAAGGGATGGGCCGGATCCACCGCCAGAGGCGTCAGGACGGGGAAGATGTCCGACATGAAGCGCTCGCGCGCCCAGGCGAGGTCCTCCGGAGAGATCCCTTCGGCGCCGACCACCGAGACTCCGGCGGCTTCGAGCTCGGCGCGCAGGGAGGTCCAGCTGCGCTGCTGGGCCTCCATGAGCTCGCGGCAGCGGCGGTCCACCTGGGCGAGCTGCTCGGAGGGGGCGCGTCCGTCCACGCTGCGCGTGCTCACGCCGCGCCGCAGGAGGCCCCGCAGGGCCGCCACGCGCACGGTGTAGAATTCGTCGAGATTGCTCCCCGAGATCGCCAGGAAGCGCAGGCGCTCCATCAGCGGATGATCCGGATTCTGCGCCGATTCCAGCACACGCTGATTGAACTCCAGCCAGGAGAGCTCGCGGTTGAAGAAGCGCGCGGGATCGTCCGGGGCGACGGGGCTTGCGCCCTGGGCCTCCGCGGAGGCGAGAACGAGGGCGGTCGAAACGGAGGCGTCAAGGCTCATGGCGTCCTGCCTGTGCGAATCTCGAGGGGGAGAAGCGGGCGTCGGCCCCAAGGGCTAACGACCTGATTATGACGTCCTCATGACGCCGGAGCCCGAACGCGGAAGCTCAGGCGGCGCCCGGCCCCGGCGCCGTCTGATGCGGACCCATGGCCGATTCGCCCCGGGCCTCGCGGGCGATGTCCTGCATCACGGCGGCCTTGACGGCGGCGGCCTCGGCCTTTTCGGGGTCGTTGGTCACCGCGATCACGCCCAGAGCGGCGTCGGCTTCGGCCTGGGCGTCGGGCGCGACGCCCTTGTAGAGCCGGCTGTCGAAATAGAGCTCCAGCGCATAGCGCGCCAGCACGCCGATGGCCGCAGCCGCAGGCACCGCCACCAGCATCCCCGCCAGCCCGAACAGCGAGCCGAAGGCCGAGAGCGCGAAGATCAGCAGCACAGGATGCAGCCCCACCCGGCCGCCCACCAGCTTGGGCGAGAGGAAATTCCCCTCGACCAGCTGGCCGAAGAGGAAGATTCCGCCCACCAGCGCCATGCTCAGCCAGTCTTCGCCCCAGAACTGCGTCGCGGCGACCGCCATCGCGAGCAGGAAGCCCGAAGCCGAGCCCACGAAGGGAATGAAGGACACGAAGCCCGCGAAGACGCCGATCAGCAGACCGTAGTTCAGACCCGCCAGAGTCAGCGCGACCGCGTAGAAGCTTCCGAGGATGAGGCAGACCAGAAGCTGACCTCGCACGAAGCCCGACAGCGCGCCGTCGATCTCGCGGGCCAGCCGGCGGATGGTCGGGGCGTGGTCGCGCGGCAGCCAGGCGTCGATGGCGGAGACCATGCGGTCCCAGTCGAGCAGCATGTAGAAGGCCACCACCAGCGCGATGGCGAAGCTCGCCACGGCGCCGACCGCCGCCACGCCGCCGCTCAGGAGGGTCTGCGCGATGCGCACGCCGCCGGTGGCGGCCACCTCGCCCATGCGCTCCAGAGAGGGCGCCGCCGTTTCGGCCGCGCCCGCCGCCGCCGCGCCCGCGCCGCCCCCGCCAAGCCCGAGGCGCTCCAGAATCCCCGTGGAGCCGAGCAGCCCCATCGCCCATTCGCGGCCCGCGTCGAACCAGCCCGGCGCGCTCGCGATCAGCCCGCCGATCTGCGCGCCGATGGCCGGGCCCACCAGAGCCGCCGCCAGAATCAGGACCGCCAGAAGCGACAGCGTGATGATCGCCGTCGCCCAGAGCCGCGACAGGCCGCGCCGCTCCAGACGGTCGGCCAGAGGATCGAGGAAATAGGCGATCGCCATGCCCGCCAGAAAAGGCGCGATCACCGAGCTCAGCGCCCAGAAAAGACCGATGAAGAGGAGGAACAGTCCCCCCCAGGTCAGAAACTGCCTCTGCACGCTCATGCGCCGCGCCCCCGGGAAGATGATGTCTCGGGCGCGCAGGACGCCCCCTCCCGAAGGTGGAGCGCCCCGGAGGCGACGTCAAGGCGCGAGGCCGGGCCGGAGCCTGCCGGGCCCGGACGGCCCCGGCGGACCGCTCAGCGGATGGGCGCCAGATCGCGCATGGCCACCGACCGCTCGTAGAGCAGGTTGGCCGTGCTCCAGTCGCGTTCGGCGCGGGCCTTCTCGGCGAGGCCCTCGTAGATGCCCGCGAGCCGCTCCACGCCGCGTCGGGCGACCTCGTTGGTCTCGTCGAGCGCCAGGGCGCGCCGATAGGCGTCGTAGGCGTTCTCCTTGCGGGGCTCGATATATTGACTCATGGCGAAGAAGCGCTCGCCGTCGAGGGCGTAGGCCGCCGAGGCCGTGAGCGGATCGCTGTCCACCAGGCTCAGGGTGAGGATCTTGCGCATCTCGCCGAGCGGCAGGTTGAAGGCCTCGATGATCGGGTCGTCCACGGCGCCGAACAGCCAGAGCTGCGCCGTGTCCACGCCCTGGAGCAGGGCGCCCTTGACCGCCTGGACGATCCCCTGACGCGGCGCCTGCGCCTCCGTCGAGGGGTTGAGCGGATCCAGACCGATGCGCGTCGGCCCCGGCGGAGGATCGAGCCAGGCCACGATCGAGCCGCTCACGGCGTCATAGGCGCGGCCCGCCGGGCCGCTCAGCCCGATCAGCAGGGCCAGAGCCGCCGCAGCCGCACCGAGCCGCAGGCCCCAACGCATCAGGTCGCGTCCGCGGCCTCTGGAGCGGGTGCGCGGACGGCGCACGCCGCCCTTGCGTCCGGCGCCGTTCGAGGGCGCCGTCTTCTTGCGGCCGTCCTCGAAGACCTCGCGCTTGCCCACGAGCCCCTTGACCTTCGCCCCGATCTGGCCGGAGACGCTCTGACGGCGGTTGCGGCTCAGGGCGCGGTCGCCTTCGTTCCAGACGTCGGGATCTTCGTCGTCGTCCTGTTCGAGCTCCTCGTCGTCGCCGCCGTCGCCGAAGTTCAGCTCGATCCTGGGGGCGGCGTGGAGCAGCGGCTCGCCATGGGCCTCGTCGTCGACGGGCGGGCCCTCGGGCTTGGGCTCCAGCATGAGCGCCCTGGCGGCCTCCTCGACCATGGCCCGGTCGATGGAGCGGCCGGGAGTCTCGGCGGCGAAGAGCATCGCATGGGCGCAGACCATGCCCAGAAGACGCGGATTCCCCGCCGTGTAGAGCGCCAGGGCGTCGACGCCCTCGGCGGTGATGGGCTCGCTGGTCATGCGCGCGATGGGCGCGAGGCGGCGCTTGAGGAAGGCCTCCATCTCGGAGCGCGTGAAGTGGCGCAGCTGGAAATGCGCCCCCACGGCCGAGCGGGCGCCGTCGAAGCGCGGCTCGGAGAGCTTGCGCGTCAGCTCCTCGCCGCCGATCAGGATGAACTGCAGCCCGATGGGGCGGCCTCTGGAATCGCTGGCGAACCGCAGGAGGCGGGGCAGGTTCTCGAGCACCTCGTCCGAGAGGTTCTGGGCCTCGTCGATGAGGATCGCGAGGCTCTCGCCCGCCTCGGCGCGCTGGAGCGTGAAGCGCTTGACGGCCTCGGCGTTGCTGCGGGCGTCGGGAGCGCCCTTGGCGGCGTCGAAGCCCTTCTCGATGAAGTTGACGAATTCGATCACGCCCAGATTGGCGTAGGGCAGCGTCAGGAAGCGGATGGACTCGCCCGCCTGCTGGGTGACGGCGCGCATCACGGTGGATTTGCCCGAGCCCGTCGGGCCCGAGATCACGATCAGTCCGAGCCGCGCCGCCACGCCCTGCAGCGCGCCGTCGATGGCGCGCCAATGGGCGGAGTTGAAGTAATAGGGCGCGTCCTCCGCGTTCAGATCGCGATCGCGCGCCTGCGCCAGAATGCTCGACATCTCTCCACTCCCCATGCCGCCGCGCGGCCGTCCGAAGACGCCCGACGGGAGAAGGATAAGCCCCGAAGCTTAAGGAATGGTCGCCCCTGGGCCGCAGGGGCCCGCGCAGGCGCCGGACCGGCGTCGGGCGACGAAGGCCGGAGCGCGGAATTCGGTTTGCAGCCCCCTCGGGGGAAGCTAAACACGGGCTTCCGCTCCGCCGCGCCTTCCTGCGCCGCGCCTTCCGCCACGCCTTCCGGAGGCTCCGCCCGCACCATGCCCCAGACGCCCGCTTCCGCTTCCGAGCGCCCGCCCGCCTCGCGGCGCGAACTGATGATCGCCGCGCGCACCCTCGCCGAGGGCCTGCCCTATCTCCAGCGCTACGCCGGACGCGTGGTGGTGGTGAAGTTCGGCGGCCACGCCATGGGCGACGCCAAGGCCATGGCCGACTTCGCCCGCGACATGGCGCTGATGAAGCTGGCGGGGGTGCATCCGGTGGTGGTGCATGGCGGCGGCCCGCAGATCAACGAGATGCTCAAGCGGCTGAACATCCAGACCGAAACCGTCGCGGGGATGCGCGTCACCGACGCCGCCACCGTCGAGGTGGTCGAGATGGTCCTCGCGGGCAAGATCAACAAGGAGATCGCCGCGGCCATCAGCGCGGCGGGGGCGAAGTCCGTGGGGCTCGCGGGCAAGGACAACCGGCTGATCGTCGCCGAGAAGATGTTCCAGAAGGCCCGCGATCCCGAGTCCAACATCGAGCGCGTGCTCGACATCGGCCTGGTGGGCAATCCGGTCGAGGTGAACCCCGAGATCCTTCAGGTGCTGATCGGCGCGGGCTTCATCCCGGTGGTGGCGCCGGTGGGCGTGGGCCGCGAGGGCGAGACCTACAACGTCAACGCCGATCTGGCGGCGGGCGCCATCGCGGCGGCCATGAACGCCGAGCGCCTCTTCCTGCTGACCGACGTGCCGGGCGTCAAGGGCGCCGACGGCGAGCTGCTGGCCAACCTCACCCGCGAGGAGACCGAAGACCTCATCGCCAGAGGCGTCATCAGCGGCGGCATGATCCCGAAGGTGCGCACGGCGCTCAACGCGCTGGACCTCGGGGTGAAGGCGGTGGCCATCCTCGACGGCCGCACGCCGCACGCCGCCCTGCTGGAGCTCTTCACGCCCACCGGCGGCGGCACGCTGATCCGCAAGGTCTGAGGCCGCAAGGCCCAGAACCGGAGGGCGCCTTCCGGGGCGCCCCCGCCGGAGCCCGGCCCGCCCGCTTCGCCCGAGCTTCGCCGGAGCCTCGTCGGGCGAGGCGCGGGGCTCAGGCCGGGGAGGTCGTCGGCGCGGAGAGATCCCCGAGCCGGGGGCCGACATAGCCCTTCACCAGCCTGAGCATGTCGTCCATGCCCTTCTCGTAGAAGTGATTCGCCCCTTCGAGGGTCTCGTGGGAGATGACGACGCCTCTCTGGGTGCGCAGCTTGGCCACCAGCCTGGCGACGTCCTCGGGCGGCGCGACGCGGTCGTTCAGCCCGTTGACGATCAGCCCCGAGGCCGGGCAAGGCGCGAGGAAGGAGAAGTCGTAGAGATTCGCCGGCGGCGAGACCGAGACGAAGCCCACGATCTCCGGACGGCGCATCAGCAGCTGCATCCCGATCCAGGCCCCGAAGGAGAAGCCCGCCACCCAGCATTGCGGCGCGGCGGGGTTCATGGTCTGGAGGTAGTCCAGCGCCGAAGCGGCGTCGGAGAGCTCGCCCACGCCCTGGTCGTATTCGCCCTGGCTGCGGCCCACGCCCCGGAAATTGAAGCGCAGCACCGAGAAGCCGAGATCGTGCAACGTGTAGTAGAGATTGTAGACGACCTTGTTGTTCATCGTGCCGCCGTGCTGCGGATGCGGATGCAGGATCAGGGCGATGGGCGCGTCCTTGATCTTGCTCGGCTGATACCGCCCTTCGAGGCGCCCTTCCGGGCCGGGGAACGTGACTTCAGGCATGGATTCTCCGCATTCGGCGCATCCGTCGCTTTTCCCTCGGAAGGGCGATGCGGCGGCGTGATGATCTTGACGAAATCGCTCCGGCATTTTAGAGTTATTCTAAGTTTCGGAAGCCGCAGACCGGCGACCGGAACGCCGGGCCGCCACAGCCGCCACGCCGTCGACGTCAAGCCCCTGTCAGTTAGTCGTCGTCGCGCTCCGGGTCAACTCAGCCGCTCGCCTCTCGCTCCGGAAAGAGAAGAAGAATGAAACTGAGCACCAAAGGCCGCTACGCCGTGACCGCCCTCGCCGACATCGCCCTTCAGCCTCCGGGAGCGCCGGTGGCGCTCGCGGACATCTCGGAGCGGCGCGACATCTCGCTGGCCTATCTCGAACAGATCTTCCTCAAGCTGCGCAAGGCCGGGCTCGTCGAGAGCTTCCGCGGCCCCGGCGGCGGCTATCTGCTGACGCGCTCCGCCTCCGAGATCAACATCGCCGAGGTCATGACCGCCGTCGAGGAGAGCCTCCGCGCCACCCAGTGCAGCGGCGCCATGGGCGAAGGCTGCACCATGGACAAGAGCGGCAAGAAAAGCCATTGCCTCACCCACAACCTCTGGGAGCGGCTGTCGAGCCACGTCCACGTCTTCCTGAGCCAGACCTCCCTCGCCGACGTGGTCGGCGAGCGCGTCGCCGGATGCCCCGCCATGCCCGACTTCGCCGCCATCCTCATGGAGGAGGGTCAGGCTTGAGCCGCCTTCCGCGCCTTTATCTGGACTGGAACGCCGCCGCGCCCCTTCGCCCCGAAGCGAAGGACGCGATGCTCGCGGCCATGGAGGCGGCGGGGAATCCCTCCTCCGTCCACGCCGAGGGCCGCGCCGCGCGCGCGATCCTCGAAACCGCCCGCGAGCGGCTGGCGACTCTGGTCGGCTGCAAGCCCGCCGAGGTGGTCTTCACCAGCGGCGCCACCGAGGCCACGGCCATGATCCTGGCCGATCCGCCGGGAGGCCTGAAGCCCTGGAGCCCGCCGGACCTGCATTCCTGCGTGATGGCCTGGCGCGATCCCGAAGTCTCCGAAGATCAGGCCCGCGCCGAGGGCCGGATCCTCGCCTTCGCCGCCGCCGAGGGCGAAACCGGCGCGATCCGTCTGGAGCAGGCCGAGGCCGCCGCCAGATCGGGCGCGCAGGTCTTCCTCGACGCCGCGCAGGCCATGGGCAAGATCGCCTGGCGCTTCGACGCCGCGCCTTTCCGGGCGGCGGTCCTCTCGGCCTCGAAATTCGGCGGCCCCAAGGGCTGCGGCGCGCTGATCCTGCGCGAAGGCGTCGAGATCGCGCCCATGCTCCGGGGGGGCGGGCAGGAATCGCGGCGTCGGTCGGGCACCGAGAACCTCGTGGGGATCGCGGGTCTGGGCGCCGCCGCCGAAGCCGCCCGCCGCGACCTGGAATCCGGAGTCTGGGCGCAGGTCCGCGCCCGCCGCGACCGCTGGGAGGCCGCGCTCCGGGCCGAGGCTCCGGAGGCGGTGATCTTCGCGGCGGAGGGCCCGCGTCTGCCGAACACTTCGGCTTTCGCCCTTCCGGGCTGGCGTTCGGACACCCATATGATGCAGCTGGACCTGGCGGGCGTCGCCGTGAGTTCGGGTTCGGCCTGCTCCTCGGGCAAGGTGGCCGCCAGCCATGTGCTGAACGCCCTCGGCGTTCCCGAGGCTCTGGCGCAGGGCGCGATCCGCGTCAGCCTCGGGCCGACCACCACCGACGCCGACATCGACCGGTTCATCGAGATCTGGACGAGCCTGCACAAGCGCCGTCCCACCCCGCAAGCGGCGGCCTGAAGCCGCAAAGGAAGCTGATATGAGCGTAGAGCCTCAAGAAATCGCCCTGCGCGAGGGCGTGGACCGTGAGACCATCGAGACCGTCCAGTCCATGGCGGGCAAATACAAATACGGCTTCGAGACCGACATCGAGACCGAATACGCCCCCAAGGGTCTGAACGAAGACATCGTGCGGCTCATCTCCTCCAAGAAGGGCGAGCCGGAATGGATGCTGGAATGGCGTCTGGCGGCTTTCCGGCGCTGGCTCCAGCTGCGCGAGCCGACCTGGGCCATGCTGAGCTATCCGGCCATCGACTTCCAGGATCAATATTACTACGCCCAGCCCAAGAGCTTCAAGGAGCGCCCGAAAAGCCTCGCCGAAGTCGATCCGGAATTGCTGCGCATGTACGAGAAGCTCGGCGTGCCGCTGCGCGAACAGGCGATCCTCGCGGGCGTCGAGGGCGCGGGCCAGGCCCCCGCCGACGGCGCCGAGGAGGGGGCTCCCTCCGGGCGCCGGGTCGCCGTGGACGCCGTGATCGACTCGGTGTCGGTGGCCACCACCTTCAAGGACGAACTCGCCAAGGTCGGGGTGATCTTCTGCCCGATCTCCGAGGCCATCCGCGATTATCCGGAGCTGGTGAAGCAATATCTGGGCTCGGTGGTTCCGGTCTCGGATAATTTCTACGCCACGCTGAACAGCGCCGTCTTCTCGGACGGCTCCTTCGTCTATGTGCCTCCGGGGGTGCGCTGCCCCATGGAGCTCTCGACCTATTTCCGCATCAACGCCGAGAAGACCGGCCAGTTCGAGCGCACGCTGATCATCGCGGACAAGGGCTCCTACGTCAGCTATCTGGAGGGCTGCACCGCCCCCATGCGCGACGAAACCCAGCTGCACGCCGCCGTGGTCGAGATCGTGATCCTCGACGACGCCGAGGTGAAATATTCGACCGTCCAGAACTGGTTCCCCGGCGACGAAGAGGGCAAGGGCGGAGTCTACAACTTCGTGACCAAGCGCGCCGATTGCCGCGGCAAGAACGCCAAGGTCATGTGGACCCAGGTCGAGACCGGTTCGGCGATCACCTGGAAATATCCCTCCTGCCTCCTGCGCGGCGAGAATTCCCAAGGCGAATTCTACTCCATCGCCATCGCCAACAACATGCAGCAGGCCGACACCGGCACCAAGATGATCCATCTGGGCAAGAACACCCGCTCGCGGATCGTCTCCAAGGGGATTTCGGCGGGCCGCGCCCAGAACACCTATCGCGGACAGGTCAGCGTCCATCCCAAGGCGACGAACTCGCGCAACTACACCCAGTGCGACAGCCTGCTGATCGGCGATCGATGCGGCGCCCATACGGTGCCCTACATCGAGATCCGCAACAACTCCTCGCGCGCCGAGCACGAGGCCACCACCTCCAAGATCGCCGACGACCAGCTCTTCTATTGCCAGCAACGCGGCATGTCCGAAGAGGAGGCCGTGGCTCTGGTGGTCAACGGCTTCTGCAAGGAGGTGCTCCAGGCCCTGCCCATGGAGTTCGCCGTGGAGGCCCAGAAGCTGGTCGCCATCAGCCTCGAAGGCAGCGTGGGATGACGACGGAGCAGAAGTCTCCGGCGCGCGGCCCGGTGGTCTGCGCCGCCGAGGCCCCCCGCAGCCGCGAGCGCCATGGCGAGAAATTCGACATCGAGCGCGCGCGGCTCGGACCGCTGATCGGCGCGAAGCAGATCGGCTGCGGCTATGCGGTGGTGCCGCCGGGCAAGCGGGGCTTTCCCTTCCATAACCACCATGTCAACGAGGAGCTCTTCGTGATCCTCGAAGGCGAAGGGGTTTACCGCTACGGATCGACGGAATATCCCGTGCGGGCGGGCGACGTCTGCGCGGCTCCGGCGGGCGGCGCCGAGACGGCGCATCAACTCATCAACACAGGCGCGGGGCCCCTCGCCTATCTCATGATCTCCACCTCGCATGACGCGGAGATTCTGGAATATCCCGATAGCGGCAAGTTCATCGCCGCGCATCGGCACGGGGCCGGCGGAGGCTACGCCAGCGCGCCTTTCAAGGTCGCCGGAAGGCGGGGCGACTGGATCGACTATTGGGACGGGGAATGACATGCTGAAGATCGACAACCTCCATGCGCGCCTTGAGGAAGAGCCCGAGCGGGTCATCCTGAAAGGCCTCTCGCTGGAGGTGCCGGCGGGCGAGGTCCACGCCATCATGGGCCCGAACGGTTCGGGCAAATCGACGCTCTCCTACGTCCTCGCCGGACGCGACGGCTATGACGTGACGGAAGGCTCCGCGACCCTCGACGGTCAGGACCTGCTCGACATGGATCCCGACGCCCGCGCGGCGGCGGGTCTGTTCCTCGCCTTCCAGTATCCGGTCGAGATTCCGGGCGTCGGCAACATGACCTTCCTGCGCACGGCGCTCAACGCCCAGCGCAAGGCCCGCGGCGAGCCCGAGCTTTCCGCCGCCGAAGTGCTCAAGCTGGTGCGCGCCGAGGCCGCCAAGCTGGAGATCTCCGCCGACATGCTCCGGCGCGGCGTGAACGTCGGGTTTTCGGGCGGCGAGAAGAAGCGCAACGAGATCCTGCAGATGGCGGTTCTCCAGCCGCGCTTCTGCCTCATGGACGAGACCGATTCCGGCCTCGACGTGGACGCCATGAAGCTGGTGGCCTCGGGCGTGAACGCCCTGCGCTCTCCGGATCGGGCCTTCCTCGTCATCACCCATTACCAGCGCCTGCTCGACCACATCAGACCGGACGTGGTGCATATCCTCGCGGACGGCCGCATCGTGAAGACCGGCGGGCCGGAGCTGGCCTTGCAGGTCGAGAACGAAGGCTATGCGGGCATTCTCGGAAAGGCGGCCTGACCATGACCGCCGTTCAGAAGCCCGTGGAGGCTCTGGCGCCCTGGCGCGCCGCTCACGAGGAATCCCAGATCGCCGGAGCGGCGGCTCTGGCTCCGGCGCGCGAAAGGGCCTTCGCCCGCTTCGAGGCTCTGGGCGGAGCGCCCAGGCCCCGCGACGAATACTGGCGCTACGCCCGCCCGGCTCCCCTGCTGGAGGCCCAGCCTCTGCGCAAGGCCGAGCAGGAGGATCCCTTCGCCGCCTTTGATCCGGTGGTCGTGGAGTTCGCCGAGGGCGTCCCGCATCTGCCCGCCGCGACGGCTGAAGCTCTGGATCTGCGCCTGATCGAGAACGCCCCCTGGGCGCTGGAGTTCTATGGCGAGCTGGAGGCTCAGGGCCAGTTCCGGGCGCCGCGTCCTCTGGCGGCCTGGAACACGGCGGTCGCGCGCACAGGCCTGGCGGTCCGGGTCGCCGAGGGTCAGGACGGCGGATTCCTCCATCTGCGCCATCTCTCCGCCGAGGGGACGACGCAAGGCCGCATCGCCATCGACCTCCCGGAGGGCGCCAGGCTGACGCTCCTCGAATCGGGCGTTCTGGCGGGCGGAGTCGTCATCGAGGCGCGGATCGCCCGAGGCGCGCAGCTCCATCACGTGCGGCTCCAGACCGAGCAGCCCGAGACCCGCGCGGGCGTGGCCCATGTCTTCGCCGATCTCGGGGCGGAGGCGATCTACAAGGGCTTCACCCTCAGCTCCGACGGCCGCATGACCCGCAACGAGACCTACTTGCGCCTCGGCGGCGAAAAGGGCTGGGCGCATGTGGCTCAGGGCGTGCTCGGCGACCGCAGGTCGATCAGCGACACCACGCTGTTCATCCATCATGACGCCCCCCATTGCGAAAGCCGCCAGATCGTGAAGTCGGCTCTGGCGGGGGAATCCCATGTGGTGTTCCAGGGCAAGATCTACGTCGCGCAGATCGCCCAGAAGACCGACGGCTATCAGATGAGCCAGGCGCTGCTGCTCGGCGAACGCGCCGAGTTCAACGCCAAGCCCGAGCTGGAGATCTACGCCGACGACGTGAAATGCTCGCATGGCTCGACCTCCGGCGCTCTGGACGCCGACGCCCTGTTCTATCTCAAGGCGCGCGGCGTGCCTCACGCCGAGGCGGAGGCTCTGCTGACCGCCGCCTTCATCGACGACGCGATCCTTGAAATCGAGGACGAGGCCCTGCAGGACGCCATGCGCGCCCATGTCGCCCGCTGGATGGAGGCCCGGGGGCGCGCCGGGGCTGCGGATTGACCAGGGAGCCCGAGCCTGATCCCCTCTTCGCGCGCCTGCGCGAGGCTTTCCTCTCTCCGCGCCGCTCCATGCGGCGCGGCCTGGAGGAGAACTGGGGGCCGAAGGAGCGCTGGCTGATGGTCGCCGCGGGCGGCCTGATCAACGCTCTGGTCTTCCGGCTTCTCCTCGCCTCCTCTCCGGAGGCTCTGGCCCTGCTGGCGCAGGTCGGCAAGGGCGGATTCTACTTCAGCCTCGCGATGGCGACCCTGCTGCAATACGGGCTGGTCTCCGGCCTGATCAATCTGGCGGGGCGCTTCACCGGAGGCGCCGCCACGCCCGAACAAGGCCGCTCCGTGGCGGCCTGGTGGACGCTGGTCTCGGCGCTGCTGACGCCGCTCAGCCTGATTCCGCTGTCTCTGGTGGCGATGTTCGCCTTCGTGGCGAATTTCGCGTTGCTGGCGGCCTATGTGACCGAAGCCCAGCGCTACCGCAGCCTCGCGGCGACCATGGCGGCGGTGGCCTCCGTCGCCTTGCTGCTGGGCATGCTGATGCTCTCCCTGCTTCAGGCGGCCCCCGCCTGAGCCGCGCCCTTCGAGGAGTCTCCCCATGGCCTACGACCTCGCCGCGATCCGGCGCGACTTCCCGGCCCTCGATCTGAAGATCCATGGGCGGCCTCTGGTCTATCTCGACACGGGCGCCAGCGCCCAGAAGCCCCGCCGCGTCATCGAGGCCCTCGCCGAGGGCTACGCCCATGAATACGCCAACGTCCATCGCGGACTTCACTACCTCTCGAATCTCGCCACCGAGAAATACGAGGGCGCGCGCGGCGTGATCGCCCGCTTCCTCGGGGCGGCCCATGAGGACGAGATCGTCTTCACCACCGGCTCGACGGAATCGATCAATCTGGTCTCCTACGGCTGGGCGGCGCCGCGCCTCCAGCCGGGCGACGAGATCGTCCTCAGCGTGATGGAGCATCACGCCAACATCGTGCCCTGGCATTTCCTGCGCGAGCGTCAGGGCGTGGTCCTGCGCTGGGTGGATGTGACCGACTCGGGCGAACTCCGTTACGACCAGCTCGAAGCCGCCATGGGCCCGCGCACGAAGCTCGTGGCGCTGACCCATATGTCCAACGTGCTGGGAACCAAGGTCGACGCCCGCCGCGCCACGGAGATCGCCCATGCGAAGGGCGTCCCGATCCTCTTCGACGGCAGTCAGGCGGCGGTGCATGGTCCGGTGAACGTCGCGGAGATCGGCTGCGATTTCTACGCGATCACCGGACACAAGCTTTACGGGCCCTCGGCCTCGGGCGCGCTCTACGGCAAGCAGGAGCGTCTCGCAGAGATGCGCCCCTTCAAGGGCGGCGGCGACATGATCCGCGACGTGACGCAGGAGAACGTGACCTACGCCGAACCTCCCCTGCGCTTCGAGGCGGGCACGCCGCCCATCATGCCCATCATCGGCCTGGCCGAGGCGATCCGCTATCTGGAGGGGATCGGCATGGCCGAGATCTCCGCCCATGAGACGCGCATCCGCGATCTCGCGCGCGAGAAGCTCGGCGCCCTGAACTGGATCAAGGTGCAGGGCGACGCCGCCGACAAGGGCGCCATCTTCTCCATGACCATGGAGGGGGCCCATCCGCATGACATGTCGACGATTCTGGACCAGTCCGGAATCGCGGTGCGGGCGGGCCATCATTGCGCCCAGCCGCTGATGAAGCGCTTCGGCGTCACGGCGACCTGCCGCGCCTCCTTCGGCCTCTACAGCAGCCCCGAAGAGGTGGACGCCCTGATCGACGGGCTGAAGACCTGCCGTCGGCTGCTGGGCTGAACTTTTCAGGGGGAGAGCCATGGCTCAGGCTTGTTTGTTCTGTCGGATCGCAGCGGGCGAGATCCCTTGCCACAGGATCCATGAAGACGAGGAGATCCTCGCCTTTCTGGACATCCATCCCGTCCGGCCCGGCCATGCGCTGGTGATTCCCAAGGCGCATCACGTCTGGTTCGAGGAGATCCCGGAGCCTCTGGGCGCGCGGGTCTTCGCCGTGAGCCAGGCCGTGGCGCGGGGGCTCAAGGAGATTTACGGCGTCGAGCGCGTGGGGATGGTCTTCACCGGCATCCATGTGCCGCATGCTCACGCCCATCTGATCCCGATGCGGCATCAGCATGACGTGACGTCGGAGATCTACCTCCGCGACGGGCCCGAGGCCTTCCATCTGCCGCCCCAGCCCCCCGCCGAAGAGCTGGCCGAAATCGCGGAGAAGCTCCGGGCGAAGCTGGACCTCTGATCAGCCGCCGCCCGAGACCTTCAGGATCGAGCCCGAGACGAAGCCCGCCTCCTCGGAGAGCAGCCAGATCACCGCCTCGGCGCTGTCCTCGGGCTCTCCGACGCGCCCCAGAGGGATGCGTCCGGCCGCCGCCTCGACGCGCTCGGGCTTGCCGCCGTCGGCGTGGATGCGGGTGCGGGTCACGGTCGGCGAGACCGCATTGACCCGGATTCCGAGCGGCCCGAGCTCCTTGGCCAGCCCCAGGGTGAAGGCGTCCACGGCGGCCTTGCTCGCGGCGTAATGGATGTAGTCGCCCGGCGCGCCGCTGGTCGCGGCGGTCGAGGAGAGGTTGACGATCCGCCCCTTGATCCCCCCCGCCCGCCAGCGCCGCGCGACCTCCTGAGTCAGCCCCATCAGCCCGAGGACGTTGACCTCGAAGGTGCGGCGCATGACGTCAAGCGGCATGTCGAGGAAGCCGCCGATCCGCCCGGTGATCCCGGCGTTGTTCACCAGCATCGTCACAGGCCCCAGCTCCGCCTCGATCCGGTCCAGAGCCGGAGCGGGAAAGCCGGAATCGGCGACGTCGCCCTGAAGCGCCAGAGCCCGGCCGCCTTCAGCCCGGACCTCCGCCGCAAGGGCTTCGGCGGATCCGGAATCGCCCAGATAGCTGAAGGCGACCGCCCAACCCCTGCGCGCCGCCAGACGGACCACCGCCGCGCCGATCCCCCGGCCGCCGCCGGTGACGAAGACGACAGGCTGCTCGGACATCGGACTCTTCCTCCTCATGAAACCTGCGCGCGAGGCCGGGCCAGGCCCTCCTCCACGGCGTCGCGATAGCCCACCGAAAGCACGGCGGCGTAACAGATCGCCGCGACCAGCCCAAGCGCGCCGTTCACGAAGGCGTAGATCCAGAACAGCGGCTGAGCCCGCAAAGCGCGCAGATGCTCCATGGCCGCCTCGAAAAAGGCCGCATCCGGCGCCCCCGGCGTCTGAACGGTCCTCAGCTCCGGAACCAGACCCCCGAAGATGAACCCCAGCAGAAACTGCAGCAGGAAAAAGCCGACGCCAATGGCCAGCATCGCCAGAACCATGTCGCGGAGCCGGGGCCGCGAGCGCTCCACCGCCGCCGCGATGCTGATGTCCGCGTCGTCGGCCACCGTCGCCGGAAGCGCCAGCCCGTAGCGCGCCGAAATGACGAGCGCCGCAAACAGGACCACGACCCCGAAGATCGTCGTCAGACCCAGAGCCGCGCCCGGACCGCCTGCGGAGAAGGCTGCGATGAACGACAGGACGATCACGAGCGGGAACAGGACAAGCAAGGTCCGGAAGCCCACCACGATCATCCGCCAGAAGAAGCTCCCCAGCCGACCCGGCGCATGGGCGAAATGGCCGAAGCCGGGGCGGGGCTCGCCGCCGTAGAGAATCGCGGCGTGGGCGCCGAACAGCAAAGCCACGTAAAGGAAGACGTTGACCAGGCCTTGCAGCAGGATCGCCAGAGCGCTTCCGCCCGAGGGGAGGATCATGATCTCCTCCCTCCCTGCGGCGTTCCTCAGCGCGTCGATCGTCTCCGCGAGGGTGGAGATCTGCATCCTGATGATCAGGTGCTGCGCGAGCGTGGACACCAGCGCGCAGAGCAGGATCAGCGGCAGATTGGCCCTGATCGCCTTGCCGCCCGCGCCAAGCACCCGCCCCAGAAATCCCGGCTGCGCCATGCCGCCCTCCCTCAAGATGAAATCGCGGCGAGAGCCTGAGGCCTCGCCGCGAGGCCGTCAAGCGCGGCTTGCGCGCCGCCCTCGCAGACCGCATATGATCGGGATTCCGCGCCCTCGCCTTCAGGAGCCTCCCGCCTCATGCGCATCGCAGATTCGCGCCGGATCGACGCCTCGCCGCACAGGGTCTGGGAGGCGCTGAACGATCCGGAGATCCTCAAGGCCTGTCTGCCGGGCTGCGAAAGCTTCGAGCGGCTCGGCCCGACGCGGTTTCAGGCCGTGGTGGTCCAGAGGATCGGGCCGCTCTCGGCGAGCTTCACCGGCGAATTGACTCTGGAGAACCTCGACCCGCCCCGGAGCTATACGCTGGTCGGACGCGGCGTCGGCGGCGCGGCGGGCCACGCCGAGGGCGCCGCCGACATCGCCATTCTCCCCGAAGGCGAAGGCGCGCGGCTGGATTACGTCTTGCGCGCCGAAGTGACGGGGCGTCTGGCGAAGATCGGGCTCGGGCTGGTCGAGGGCTTCGCGCGCCGGATGGCGGCCCAGTTCTTCGAGCGCTTCGCCCGCATCCTCGAAGGAAGGCCCGTCGAGGAGCCGCCCACCAAAGGCGAAAGCCTCTGGAAGCGGCTCATCGGCTGAAGAGCTATAACAGGAAGGCCGTCGCCAGCCCGAGGAAGGCGAAGAAGCCCACCACGTCGGTGAGGGTCGTCACGAAGACTCCCGAGGCCACCGCCGGATCCACCTTCAGTTTGTCCAGCAGCATGGGGATGAGGATGCCCGCCATGGCCGCCGTGAGGAAATTGGCCATCATCGCCGCGGCGATCACCAGACCCAGCTTGGGGCTGCTCTGCCAGAGCGCGGCCACCGTCCCCACCAGCACGGCGAAGATCAGGCCGTTGCAGATCCCCACCAGCAATTCGCGGCGGATGATGCGTCGGGCGTTGGTGCGGGTCAGCTCCTTGGCCGCGAGGGCGCGCACGGTGACGGTCAGAGTCTGGGTGGCCGCGTTGCCGCCCATCGAGGCCACGATGGGCATCAGCGCCGCAAGAACGGTCAGCTTGCCGATGGTGTCCTCGAAGAGCGCGATCACCGCCGCCGCCAGAAAGGCCGTCGGCAGGTTGACCCCCAGCCAGGGCAGACGCTGACGCAGGGTCTCGCGGGTCGAGTCGGAGATTTCTTCGTCGCCCACCCCGCCGAGGCGCAGCAGATCCTCTTCGGCCTCGTCCTCCAGCGTCTCCACGGCGTCGTCGATCATGATCGCGCCGACGAGGCGTCCGGCCTCGTCGGTCACGGGGGCGGTCACGAGGTGGTATTTGTTGAAGGCGTAGGCGACGTCCCTGGCGCTGTCGGAGGTCTTGAAGCTGTGGAACTCCGTCTGCATGACGTCCTGCAGACGCTCTTCGCGCATGTGGGTCACGAGGCGCCCGAGCGGCGCCAGACCCACGGGCTTGTGCGCCGGATCCACCACCACCACGGCGTAGAAGTCTTCGGGAACGTCCTTCGCCCGGCGCAGGTAATCCAGCAGCGCGCCCACCGTCCACCAGAGCGGCGCCGCCACCAGCGCCTTCTGCATCATGCGTCCGGCGGAATCCTCGGGATAGACCAGAGACTGCTCGATGGCGAGGCGGTCGCCCGCGTCCAGCGACTTCAGGATCTCCTGCTGACGCTCCTCGTCGAGGTCTTCGAGCAGATAGACCGCGTCGTCGCTCTCCAGCTCGCCCACGGCGCGGGCGATGGCTTCGGGCTCCATGGCCTCCAGGGCGTCGTCTCGGGCGCCCTCGTCCATCTCGGTGAGGACGGGACCCGCGAGCTCCGGCTCCAGGGCGCGGATGGCGCGACGGCGGTCGTCGGGCTTGAGCTGCTCCAGAAGGTCGGCCACGTCCTCGGGCCGCTCCTCGCCGAGGATCTCGCCCACCGCCGCGTCGTCATCGGCGGCGAGGGCCTCGATCACCGCCTCGACGGTCCCTTCGGTCAGACCGTGGGACTCGGCGTCCTCCTCCTCCCGGAGATCGCGCTGAGGCTCTTGCGAATCCGACGCCATGGCCGCCTCCCTTCAGAACCGGCGCGCGCCGCTGCGGGCGAGACGCCTTTTGAAACCGCTTCGGGGGGGCAGGCATGGCGAAAACGGACGCGAAAAGCAATCTCCTTGAATCCGCGCCCCCCGATTTCGCGGCGCCTCCGCCTCGCGGATCCGTCAGGCGGCGGCTTCGCCCTTCAGCGAGGCCATGTCGATGACGAAGCGGTATTTCACATCGCCCTTCTCCATGCGGGCGAAGGCCGCCTCGATGTCCTGCATCCGGATCATCTCGACGTCGGGCGCCACGCCCTTCTCCGCGCAGAAGTCGAGCAGCTCCCGGGTCTCGGCGACGCCGCCCACCGCCGAGCCGGAGATCCGCCGCCGCCCTCTCAGCAGGAGGCCGGTGTGGAAGGGCTCGGTGGGGCCGATCATGCCGACGATCACCAGAGTCCCGTCCCGGCCCAGCAGGGGCAGATAGGGCGTGAGGTCGTGCTTCACCGGAACCGTGTCGATGATCAGGTCCAGACTCCCGGCGGCGGCCTTGAGGGCCTCGGGGTCTTTCGAGACCAGAGTCCGCGCCGCCCCGAGCCGGGCGGCCTCTTCGGCCTTGGCGGCCGAGGTGGTGATCGCCGTGACCTCGGCCCCGAGCGCCGCCCCCAGCTTGATCGCCATATGGCCCAGCCCGCCGATGCCGATCACCCCGAGCTTCGTTCCCGGCCCGGCCTCCCAGCGCCGCAGCGGCGACCAGACGGTGATTCCGGCGCAGAGGATGGGTCCGGCGACGGCGGGATCCAGGCCCTCCGGCAGAGGCAGCACGAAGGAGTCGCGGACCACGATGGCCGCCGAATAGCCGCCCCAGGTGGTTTCGCCCGTCACGCGGTCGCGGCCGCCGTAAGTCCCGACCACGCCCTTCTCGCAGAACTGCTCCTCGCCCGAGGCGCAGGCCGGACAGCTCCGGCAGGAATCGACCAGCGTCCCCACCGCCACGACGTCGCCCGGCCTGAAGCCCGAGACCTGCGGACCCACCGCCGTCACGCGCCCGACGATCTCGTGGCCCGGCACCGAGGGATAGAGCGTCCCGCCCCAGTCGTTGCGGGCGGTGTGGAGGTCCGAATGACAGACCCCGCAATAGAGGATCTCGATGGCCACGTCGTCGGGACGCAGGTCGCGACGCTGGAAGCTCCAGGGACGCAGGGGGGATTCGGCGTTCCGGGCGGCGTATCCGAGGGTGATCATGCGTCTGCTCCTTGTGGCTCCCGCGCCCTTTGAAGCCCGGAATCCGCGCCCCGGTCAAGCCGCTTCAGGCCCGCCAGGAGGAGCGTCGGCGCCCGTCGGCGAGCAGATCGCGCAGCTCCTCGGCGAGGGCCGGGCGCTCGGCGGGCGAGAGGAAATCCCCTACGCCGGTCTCGGCCTCTCCGGCGCGCAGGATCAGCAGGAGGCCCCGCACCGGCTCCTCTCGGGTGGTCAGGCGCACCATGCCCAGAGGCGCCTCCCAGAGGCTGAGGCGTCCGCGGGCGTCCATGCGCTCCAGCCGCAGGAGGTCCTTGTAGATCGCGAGGCGCTCGTATTGCCGCGCCCGGTCGCGGTCGTTGCGCCGCAGGGCGAAGACGATCCCGCCCAGAACCAGCAGGAAGAAAGGCGCCGTCGCGAGGATCAGCAGCCCCCCGCTCCGCCAGGCGCCGGGCGCGAAGAACATCATCGCGCTCGCGGCCAGAGCCCCCCCCAGGAAAACCGCCGGAACCACGAAAAAGCCGCGCCGCTGCAAGGAGCGGTGCGGCCAGATGGTCATTTCGCGCAAGGGCGTCCCGAGGTCCATGCCCCGCTCTCCCTCCTCCGGAGAACCGCCCCCGGAGCCTGCTCCGGGGGCGGCGAGATCAGGCTCAGTGGTGAGGGTTGTCCGCGATCACCGGCAGCACCTCGAAGGTGTGCTCGGGGGGCGGCGAAGGCAGGGTCCATTCCAGCGTGTCGGCGCTGGGGCCCCAGTAGTTCGCGCCGACCTTCTCGCCCTTCGTCGCGGTGGAGTACATCACGTAGAAGAACCAGAGCAGCGAGGCGCCGGAGATGAAGGCGCCGATCGACGACACCATGTTCCAGCCCGCATAGGACTCGTGATAGTCGATGTAGCGGCGCGGCATGCCCGCGAGACCGAGGAAATGCTGCGGGAAGAAGGTGAGGTTCGCGCCGATGAACATCAGCCAGAAATGCAGCTTGCCCTGCCACTCGATGTACTGGCGGCCCGTCACCTTGCCGACCCAGTAGTAGTAGCCGGCGAAGATGCAGAAGATCGCGCCCAGAGACATCACGTAGTGGAAATGCGCCACCACGTAATAGGTGTCGTGCATGGCGCGGTCGACGCCCGCCTGGCTCAGCACCACGCCGGTCACGCCGCCGACCGTGAACAGGAAGATGAAGCCGATCGCCCAGAGCATGGGCGCCCGGAACTCGATGGAGCCGCCCCACATGGTGGCGATCCACGAGAAGATCTTCACGCCCGTCGGCACCGCGATCACCATGGTGGCGATCATGAAGTAGGCCTGGGTGTCGGCCGACATGCCCACCGTGTACATGTGGTGCGCCCAGACCACGAAGCCCAGAACGCCGATGGAGGCCATGGCGTAGACCATCGCGAGATAGCCGAAGACCGGCTTCTTCGAGAAGGTCGCGATGACGTGGCTGATGATGCCGAAGCCCGGAACGATGATCATGTAGACTTCGGGATGGCCGAAGAACCACAGCAGATGCTGATAAAGCACCGGATCGCCGCCCCCGACGGGGTCGAAGAAATGCGTGCCGAAGTTGCGGTCCATCAGCAGCATGGTGATCGCGCCCGCCAGAACCGGCAGAGACAGCAGGATCAGGAAGGCCGTGATGAAGATCGACCAGGCGAAGAGCGGCGTCTTGTGCAGGGTCATGCCCGGCGCGCGCATGTTCAGGAAGGTCGCGATGATGTTGATCGCGCCGAGGATCGACGAGGCGCCCGAGACGTGCACCGCGAAGATCGCGATGTCCATCGCCATGCCCGGCGAACCCGAGGTCGAGAGCGGCGCATAGAGCACCCAGCCCACGCCGATGCCCGTCTGGGAGGTGTCCATCAGGCTGATGACGCTCGCCAGCACCGCCAGGGCGCTGCCGCAGACGTAGAGCCAGAAGCTGAGGTTGTTCAGGCGCGGAAAGGCCATGTCCGGCGCGCCGATCATCAGCGGCATGAAGTAGTTGCCGAAGCCGCCGAAGAGCGCCGGAATCACCACGAAGAACATCATCAGGATGCCGTGTCCGGTCACCATGATGTTCCAGAGGTTGCCGTTGGGCGTGCCGTCGGCGTTGACCATGTACTGCACGCCCGGCTGCATCAGCTCGAGGCGCATGTACATCGTGAAGGCGACGGAGACCAGGCCCACCGCCGCCGCCACGAGGAAATACAGGATTCCGATGTCTTTATGGTTGGTCGAGCAGAACCAGCGGGTGAAGAACCCCGGCTTCCCGTGAGCGTGGCCTTCGGCGTGGCCATGCCCCCCATGCTCGACGCCCGTCGCGTGCGCCATGCGTTTCTCCCTCCCGAAGCGTCGGCGTGAGCCGAGGCCCTGCAAGAACGCCCGGAGCCGCCCCCCGGAATCCCGGGGTTCGCGCCGGGCGCGCGTCCTCCGTGAGCCATAGCGCGGCCCGCGATGGTTGACAACCGGGCCGATGGGCGCAAAGCGTCGCGGAGAAGGATCCGGCCTCCTCACTCCCCCGGGCTTCCCCTCCTCACTCCCCCTCGGGCGCCCTGCGCCTCCCGCCGCAGGGCCGCGCGGCCCGTTCACGAAGGATCACGCGAAAAGTGAAGTCCGGGAGGCCCTCGCCTCTCGACATGCGGGCCGGGGGCGCCAATCTTATCCGGACCTTCAGGGCGGACCTCCGGCCCTCAGGACCCTGTCGCCGCCCCTTCGAGGATTCCAGGAACAGCATCATGCGCAACTCCCTTCCGCTCCGCTCCGCGCTCGCCGCCGCTCTGGCTCTCGGGGCCGCGCCGCCGCTTCTGGCCGAGCAGCTGCCCTCCGCGCCGCTGACGGCCGCCCCCGCCGACTTCTCGGACGTGGTCGAGGCCGTGAGCCCCGCCGTGGTCAGCATCAGCGTCGAGATGCGCGGCCCCGTCGTCGTCCCGGACCGGAGCTCGGGCGCCGACGCCGATCGCTTCGGCGAACTGCCGCCGGAGCTGCGCGACTTCTTCGACCGCTTCGGCCGCGGCTCGCCCTTCGCCGAGCGCGACGGACGCGGCTCGCCCTTCGCCGACCGCGATCGCCGGGGCGGCCAGCCCGAGAGCCGTCGGGGCGCCGCCCAGGGCTCGGGCTTCCTCGTCAGCGCCGACGGCTACGTGGTCACCAACAACCACGTGATCGAGAACGGCTCCTCGATCAGCATCCAGACCCAGTCCGGCCGCGAGCTGCCCGCCCGCCTGATCGGCGCCGATCCGCGCACCGACCTGGCCCTGCTGAAGGTCGAGGGCGAGGATTTCCCCTTCGTCCGCTTCGGCGACAGCGCCAGGGCGCGCGTGGGGCAATGGGTGGTGACCATCGGCAATCCCTTCGGGCTCGGCGGCACGGCCACGGCGGGCATCGTCTCGGCGGTGGGCCGCGACATCCGCGCGGGCTCCTACGACGACTTCATCCAGATCGACGCCCCGATCAACCGCGGCAATTCGGGCGGCCCCGCCTTCAACCTCCAGGGCGAGGTGATCGGCGTGAACACCGTGATCTTCTCGCCTTCGGGCGGCAACGTCGGGATCGGCTTCGCGATCTCCTCCAACATGGCCCGCGAGGTGATCGAGGGGCTCAAGGAGAACGGCCGCGTCGAGCGCGGATGGCTCGGCGTGGCGATCCAGCCGCTGTCGCCGGTCCTCGCCGAGGGCGTCGGCCTCGACGCCGAGGCCAAGGGCGCGCTCGTCTCCCATGTCGAGCCCGACGGACCGGCGGCCAGGGCCGGCGTGCAGGTGCGCGACGTGGTGGTCTCCTTCGCCGGCGCCCCCATCGAGGACGCCCGCAGCCTCTCGCGGGCGGTGGGCGGCCAGCGCCCCGGCGCGACCCTGCCGCTCGAGGTCATCCGCGGCGGCGAGCGCAAGACCATCTCCATCGACCTCGGCTCCCTGCCCGGAGAGGAAGGCCCGCAGGCCGCCGTCGAAGCGCCCGCCCCCGGCGAAGGCGGCGCGCGGCTCGGGCTCTCGCTGCGCAACGACCGCGAGAACGGCGGCGTCGTGGTGGATCGGGTGCGCCCCGACTCCGCCGCCGAAGAGGCCGGAATCGAGGTCGGGGACCGCATCATCGGCGTGGGCGACTCCGAGGTCTCGACCGCCGCCCAGGCCGCCGACGCCATCCGCGCCGCCCAGGCCGAAGGCCGCAAGGCCCTGCTGCTCCAGATCGTCAAGCCGGAGGACGAGCGTTCGGTCTTCGTGGCGCTGCCGCTCAGCGGCTCCTGAGCCGCGAAAGCCGGAAGATCGGGGGCGCGGGCTTGAGCTTGCGCCTCCGGAGGCCTATCTCGGCGCAGAGATCCCGCAGCGCTCCGGTCCGGCGCAGCGCGAGGCCCCGCAGAGGAGATCCGCCCCGCCATGCGCATTCTGGTCATCGAGGACGACGCCCGCGCCGCCGAACATCTGGTCGGCGGCCTGCGCGAACGCGCCCATGAGGCCGATTGGGCCAGAGACGGAATCGACGGTCTGGACCGCGCCTCCCGGGGCGGATACGACGCCCTGATCGTCGACCGGATGATGCCGGGGCTCGACGGGCTGGAGATGCTCAAGCGGCTGCGGGCCATGGGCTGCGACACGCCCGCGCTCTTCCTGACGGCGCTGGACCAGGTGGACCACCGCGTCGAGGGGCTGCGGGCGGGCGCCGAGGATTATCTCGTCAAGCCCTACGCCTTCCCCGAGCTTCTCGCCCGCATCGAGGGTCTGGCGCGGCGCAGGACGCCCGAAGCGGCGGTCACGAAACTGCGCCTCGCCGATCTGGAGATGGACCTCCTCGCGCGCACCGTGACCCGCGCAGGCGACCGGATCGACCTGCAGCCCCGCGAATTCAGGCTGCTCGAAGAGCTGCTCCGGCATTCGGGCCAGGTGGTCACGCGCACCATGCTGCTCGAAAGCGTCTGGGACTATCACTTCGACCCGCAGACCAACGTCATCGACGTGCACATCTCGCGGCTGCGCTCCAAGATCGACAAGGGCTATGATCCGCCGCTGCTCAAGACGGTGCGCGGCGCGGGCTACATGCTGACGGCCGATGGCGAAGCTTAAGTTCCTCGATTCCTACGTCTTCCGTCTCGCCCTCGGCTATACGGCCATGGTGGTGAGCGTGATTTCGCTCGTCTTCATCTTCTCCTACGCCGCCGCCGACCGGCTGCTGAACCGCGAGATGCGCGCCGCCATCGAGACCGAATCCGACAATCTCTCCCGCCGCTACAGGCTCGCCGCCGGAGACCCGGCCGCCGAGCCGAACCTCGCCGCCGCCCTGAGCGAGATCCTGCCGATCATGCACGCCCGCGACGAGGCCAGCGAAGACGCCTTCTATCAGCTCTACCGGCCCGCCGCCGAGGGACAGCCCGCCCGCAAGCTCGCGGACGGCGCCTTCAAGATCGACGTCCTGCAATACGGCCAGCCCGACGAAGGCGGCTGGATCCACGCGACGCTTCCGCCTTCGTCCGGCCCCGGCGGGTCGGGGCGCGCCCGTCGGGTGACGGCGCTGCAGACCACGCTGGATTCGAGCCTCTCCCTGGTGGTGGGCCGAGACCGCAACCAGCATCGCAGCGTCAAGGACACCCTCTTCCGCATGATGCTGAGCGGCCTCGGCGTGACCACCGCCCTCGGGCTTCTCGGGGGGGCGGTCTCGGCCCAGCGCATGATGCGCCGCGTCGAGCGCGCCCGCCGCGCCGCTCAGGACATCATGACCGGAGACCTCAAGCGGCGTCTGCCGCTGGTCGGCTACGACGACGAACTGGAGCGCCTCACCATCACGCTCAACCAGATGCTCGACCGCATCGAGCGGCTGGTGGAGGCCATGCGCGAAGTCACCGACGACGTGGCCCATGATCTGCGCACGCCCCTGACGCGGCTGAGGGCGCGGGCCGAAAGGGCGCTGCGGCAGCCCTCGGCCTCTCAGCCCGAGCTGCGCGCCGCCCTCGACGAATGCGTGCAGGAGGCCGACCGGCTTCTGGCGGTCTTCAGGGCGATCCTCTCCATCGCGCGGCTGAAGACCCGGCGCGGCGCCTGCGACGAGCATCCCGAGATCGACCTCAGCCAGGCCGTGGCCGACGCGGGCGAGCTCTACGAACCCGTGCTGGAGGAGGCCGGATTCGCCCTGAAGCTCGACATCGCGCCCGATCTGCGCATCCGGGGCGAGCGGGCCCTGATCGGACAGGCCGTGGCCAACCTCATCGAGAACGCCCTGCATTACGGCCTGCCGCCGGAGGGCTCCGGACGCAGGCCCGAGGTCACGCTCCGGCTGGCCCGACGCGGAGACCGCGCCGAGATCTCGGTCGCCGACCGGGGCCCCGGCGTGCCCCCCGACAAGCGCGAGGCGGTGTTCTCGCGCTTCTCGCGGCTGGATCCGAGCCGCGCCGAGGAAGGCGTGGGGCTGGGGCTGGCCTTCGTGCGGGCGGTGGCGGAGTCGCATGGCGGCTCCTCGCGCATCGAGGACGCCGGGCCGGGCGCGCGGGTGGTGGTGGCGCTGCCCGCCTCCCAGGGCGAGGCCTGAGGGCTCCGCAGGGCCGGAACGCCTTGAATCCGCTTGACGCCGCGCCGCGCCCGGTTACTCCTGCGCGAAAAGCTCTCGGGAGGATCCCAGCCATGGGCGAAACGCTCTATTTCGGCCTCGACGGCGGCGGCACGGGCTCGCGCGCGCGCCTGACGGACGCGCAAGGCCGCAAGCTCTCCGAAGCCGAGGCGGGCATGGGCGCCATCGCCACCGGAGACGGATCCGCCTCCCACGCCTCGATTCTGGAGGCGGCGCGGCTCTGCGTCGAGCGCGCGGGCCTGCCGCCCGAAGCCGTCCGCGACGTGCGGGCCGGACTCGGAGTCTCGGGCGCGCCGATGCGCGGCGCCCGCGAGCGGCTCCGGGCGCGAGGCCTGCCCTTCGCCCGCACGGTGATCGGCACCGACGGACATACGGCCTGTCTGGGCGCCCATGGCGGCGAGGAAGGCGGGCTGGTGATCTTCGGCACGGGCTGCGTGGGGGGCGTCTTCGCGCGGGGCCGCTATCGCGAGGCGGGGGGCTGGGGCTTCGCCTGCGACGACTTCGGTTCGGGCGCAGACATGGGCCGCCGCGCCGTGCATCTGACCATGCGCGCCGCCGACGGCGACGTGGAGGGCGGCCGTCTGGCGGAGGCTCTGCTGAAGGATTTCGGCGGCGATCCCCGCGACATGGGATTCTGGGCCGCCACCGCCACGCCCGGCGAGTTCGGGCGCTATGCGCGGCTCATCTTCGATCTCGCTGAGGAGGGCGACGCTCCCGCCCGCAGCGTGGTGGCGCGCTCGGTGGAGGAATGCGCGCGGCTGACGCGGATCGCTCTGGACTGGGGCGCGCCGAGCGTGGTGCTGCACGGCTCCATCGCGCGGCGTCTGCGGCCCCTGCTGCCCGAGGCGCTGCTCGCCCGCATCGTCGAGCCCAAGGCCGACGCTCTGGAGGGCGCGCTGATCATGGCCCGACGCGGCAAGGCCGCCGTGGACGCTCTGGAGGAATGGTGACCGAGACTCCCGACTTCGCCGCCCACGCCGAGGCTCTGCACGCCCTGCCGCCGCTCCGCGAGGTGGTCGGACGCCATGAACTGGCGGCCAAGAAGGCTCTGGGCCAGAATTTCCTCTTCGACCTGAACCTGACCGGACGCGTCGCGCGGGCGGCGGGGGATCTGACCGGCTGCGACGTGCTGGAGATCGGCCCCGGCCCCGGCGGCCTGACGCGGGCTCTGCTGCTGGCGGGGGCGCGCAAGGTGGTGGCCGTGGAGCGCGACGAACGCGCCCTGCCCGCCCTCGCGGAGATCCAGGCGGCCGCTCCGGGGCGTCTGGAGGTCGTGGACGGCGACGCGCTGAAATTCGACCCTGCGCCCTATCTGACCGCGCCCGTGAAGATCGTGGCGAATCTGCCCTACAACATCGGCACGGAATTGCTCGTGCGCTGGCTGACGGCGCCGCAATGGCCGCCTTTCTGGTCCTCGCTCACGCTGATGTTCCAGAAGGAGGTCGCCGAGCGCATCGCGGCCAGGCCGGGAGATTCCGGCTATGGGCGGCTCGGGGTGCTGGCGGGCTGGCGGACGCAGGCCGAGATCGTCTTCGACATCTCGCCTCAGGCCTTCTTTCCGCCGCCGAAAGTCACCAGCTCGGTGGTGCGGATCCGGCCCCGCGAAAAGCCCCTCGCGGAGGCGGATCTCTCCGCGCTGGAGCGCGTGACCGCCGCCGCCTTCGGCCAGCGCCGCAAGATGCTGCGTCAGAGCCTGAAGTCTCTCGGCGTGGAGCCCGCGCCTCTGCTGGAGGCCGTCGGGATCGATCCCCAGCGCCGCGCGGAGACTCTCAGCGTGGAGGAGTTCTGCGCCCTCGCCCGCGCCTTCGCCGCCACCCGCGCCTGAATTCAGCCCCAAGGAGGCCTCCATGTCCCGCGCCCTTCTGCCCGCCCTTCTGCTCGGATTATGCCTGAGCGCCGTCCCGGCTTCGGCTCAGGACCATTCCGCCCATGGCGCTCACGGCGCCGCCCCTGCAGAGGCCGAGGCCTCGCCCGCCGAAGCGGCCTTCGCGGAATATGGCGCGGCCATGACGAAGATGATGGAGGACATGCACGGGACGCCCTCGCTCGGCGACGCCGACGCCGATTTCGCCGCCCAGATGATCCCGCATCATCAGGCCGCCGTGGAGATGGCCCGCACGCTGCTGACATATGGGAAGGATCCCGAGCTGCGCGCCCTCGCCGAAGAGGTGGTCAGGGCGCAGGAGGCCGAGATCGCTCAGCTTGAGGCCTGGCTCAAGGCCCATGGCGAGGCCAAGCCTCAGCCCTGAAACCGCGGACGGGGGAGGATCGCCCTCCCCCGCTTTAAAGGCATCACTCCGCCGCCTGCTCCTCGCGACGGTCGAGCTGGGCGGCGTGGGCGGCGTCCACGGCGGCGAGCGCCGTCACATTGAGGATGCCGCGCGCCGTGGTGGTCGGCGTGACGATGTGGGCGGGCTTGTTCAGACCCATCAGCAAAGGCCCGACCCGCAGCCCGTCGGCCATGCTGACCAGCAGATTCACCGCCGCATGCGCCGCGTCGAGATTCGGGAAGATCAGCAGATTGGCCGGTCCCTGAAGGCGCGAGCTCGGGAAGATCCTCTGACGCACCGTCGGATCCATGGCCGCGTCGACGTGCATTTCGCCCTCATATTCGAAATCCGGGCGGATCTCGTCGAGGAGGCGCACCGTCTTGCGCAGCTTCAGGGCGCCGGGGGTGTCGCGGGCGCCGAAATTCGAGCCGCAGACGAAAGCCGCCTTGGGCTCGACGCCGAAGCGCCGCATCTCCTGAGCCGCCATCAGCGTGATCTGGCTCAGATCCTCGGCGGAGGGCTCGGAGGCGGCGTAGGCGTCGGTGATGAAGACCGTGGCCTTGGGCGTGATCACCGCCGTCAGAGAAGCCAGACGGCAGGCGCTGGCGCGGCGTCCGATCACCCCCTCCAGATATTTCAGATGCCAGAGGTAATGCCCCGCCAGACCGCAGACGAGAGCGTCGGCCTCGCCGCGCTGGAGCATCATGGCGGCGATGGCCGTGGTGTTGGTGCGGATGATCTGCCGCGCGGCGTCCGGAGAAACCCCCTGACGCTCGGTCAGCGCGTGATAGCCGCGCCAGTATTCGCCGTAACGCGGATCGTCCTCGGGGTCGCAGAGTTCGAAATGCACGTCCGGGCGGATCTTGAGCGCGAATTTCTCGCAACGCGCCTCGACCACCTTGCGCCGCCCGACGAGGATCGGCCGCGCGAGCTTCTCCTCGATGGCGGCCTGAACCGCCCGCAAGACGCGCTCATGCTCGCCCTCGGCGTAGACCACGCGCTTCTCCAGTCCCCGCGCCCGCGCGAAGACCGGCTTCATCAGGAAGCCCGAACGATAGACGAAGCGCGCCAGCCCCTCGCGATAGGCGGCGAAATCCGCGATGGGCCGCGTGGCGACCCCCGAATCCATGGCGGCTTGCGCCACGGCGGGCGCCACGGCCTCCAGCAGGCGAGGGTCGAAGGGCTTGGGGATGAGGTTGTCCGGGCCGAAGCGCAGATCCTCGCCTTCATAGGCGTTGGCGAGCTCGGCGGCGGCGGTGGCGCGGGCCAGCTCGGCGATGGCGCGCACGGCGGCCATCTTCATCTCTTCGTTGATCTCGCGCGCGCCCACGTCGAGGGCGCCCCGGAAGATGAAGGGAAAGCAGAGGACGTTGTTGATCTGGTTCGGAAAATCGGATCTTCCCGTGGCGATCATGGCGTCGGGACGGGCCGCGCGGGCGACCTCCGGCATGATCTCCGGCGTGGGATTGGCCAGCGCGAAGATCATCGGCCGGGGCGCCATGTCCCTGACCATCTCGCCCGTGAGCAGCCCCGGCGCCGAGAGTCCGAGGAAGACGTCGGCGCCCTTCAGCGCCTCGGCGAGTTCGGGCCGCGGGCCGGGCTGGGCGAAACGGGCCTTTTCGGGGCTGAGGTCCTCGCGTTCGGGATGGACCAGCCCGCCGATGTCGTAAAGCCGGATGTTCTCGCGCTTGACGCCCAGCGTGATCAGCAGCTCCAGACAGGCGATGCCCGCCGCGCCGCCGCCCGTCGAGACCACCTTGAGGCTTTCGATGGCCTTGCCGCCGATCTCCAGAGCGTTGGTCACGGCGGCGCCCACCACGATGGCCGTGCCGTGCTGGTCGTCGTGGAAGACGGGGATGTTCATCCGGGCCTTCAGCTCGCGCTCGACCTGGAAGCACTCCGGGGCCTTGATGTCCTCCAGATTGATCGCGCCGAAGGTGGGTTCGAGCGCCGCCACCGCCTCGATGAGCTTCTGCGGATCGTCGGCGTTCATCTCGATGTCGAAGACGTCGATGTCCGCGAATTTCTTGAAGAGCACCGCCTTGCCCTCCATCACGGGCTTGGAGGCCAGAGCGCCGATGTTCCCGAGCCCCAGAACCGCCGTGCCGTTGGAGATCACCGCCACGAGATTCCCCCGCGCGGTGTAGCGCGCCGCCGCCAGAGGATCGGCCGCGATGGCCCGGCAGGCCGCCGCCACGCCGGGACTATAGGCCATGGAGAGGTCGCGCTGGGTGGCGAGCGGCTTGGTGGCCTGGATCGCCAGTTTTCCGGGACGCGGATGCTCGTGATAGGCCAGAGCGCGGGCGTCGAGATCCGTTTCGGGCGTAGGAGCTGGCATGGGGGCGCTTCCTCTTGAAGTCCTTCGGGCGCAGGGCCCGTCACGCCTCCCGGGGCCGCCTCCTGCGAAGAGGCCGCCGCCTGAGGATCATGTCCGGGCCTCGCCCGTTTCATGGGGCGGAGCCGCTTTTCTGCGACTTTCGTCGGAGACATTCGCGGGCGGAGCGCGCGGCGTCAAGGCGCAGGCCCCGCTTTCGGCTCCGGCGGGTCCGGAAAGGCCTCAGGAGGGCCTGAAATGCGGCGTGAAGCGCTTGAGCACCTCGACATAGACCTCGCGCTTGAAGGAGACCATGCCCGCCAGCAGGTCTTCGGGCTTCATCCAGCGCCATTCGGAGAATTCGACCGGCTCGCGGGTGATGTCGACGTCGGAATCCGCGCCGAGAAAGCGCAGGGCGAGCCATTTCTGCTTCTGGCCGCGCCATTTCCCGCCCCAGACCTTGCCCATCAGATGATCCGGCAGATCATAGGAGATCCAGTCCTCGGTGAGGGCCAGAACCTCGACGCGGGATTTCTTCACGCCGGTCTCCTCGCGGAGTTCGCGCAGGCCCCCTTCGAGCGGAGTCTCGCCCTTGTCGAGCCCGCCTTGCGGCATCTGCCAGGCGTCGGGCGTGTCGAGTCGGCGGCCTGCGAAGATCAGGCCCTCGCGGTTGATCAGCGCCACCCCGACGCAGGGGCGATAGAGCGAGAGATCGCGGGCGGAATCCGGCTGGGAAGCTTGGGTCATGAGACGGCGAGGCTCCTGAAGGACTGATCTCCCGGAGATAGGCCCGCGCCCGCGCCGGACGCAAGTCTCCGAAGCGGCGTCGCGCAGGCGGCGGGACAGACAGACCCGCGCCCGCGCCGGACGCAGGGGCGCTTTCCTACTCCAGCGCCTCCCCGAGCGGCGCCAGCCGCACGCCCCTTGAGGCCAGGCCCTCGGTCCAGAGCGCCAGAGCGTCCAGCGCCTCGCCGGAGACCGCCATGACGCCCACGGCCTCGCCGTCGGCCAGAGCCCGCCGCTCCAGCTGGGCGAGCGCCGCGCGGATGGCGGTCGCGCTCCGCTCGCGGTCGAGGGCGATGGGCGCGGCGGCGTAGCGCACGCCCGCGCTCCGGGCCGAATCGCGCAGGAGGCTGCGGTTGGTCGGCTGGTTTTCGAGCAGCATCAGCCCGCGCTGCGCCAGAATCGGCAGAACTCCCGCCAGAGCCTCGGCGTCGGCGGTGAAGCGCGCGCCCATGTAGGTCGAGATCCCCGCCGCCCTGGGCGCGAGGGCCAGCACCCTCGCCAGACGCGCCTGATTCTCCTCCGCCGCGAGTCCCGTGGCGAGGGTGATCTCGTCGGGGGTGGCGCTGCGGCTCATGGCCTCCATGGGGGCCTCGACCAGCGCGACGCGGCCCGCCGCCCCGAGCGAGGCCACGCGCTCCTCCACGCGGCGTCCGATGGGGGCGAAGGCCAGAGCCACCGCGTCGGGCGTGTCGCGGATGGCGCGGTTCGTGGTGGCCTCGTGCAGGCCGAGGGCGGTCAGAACCACCGTGGCGCGCGGCGCGTCGGGCGGAAGGACCGGCTCGGCCGC
This sequence comes from Neomegalonema sp., assembly GCF_028688855.1. Lineage (GTDB taxonomy): Bacteria > Pseudomonadota > Alphaproteobacteria > Rhodobacterales > Rhodobacteraceae > Neomegalonema. The sequence goes on from NZ_JAQTXI010000018.1 coordinate 55,901, forward strand.
GCGGCGACGCGGCGCAGGCGCGGAGAACGGCTCCTCCGAACGCGCCGAGAAGGGACCGTCCTCCGGGCTGTCGATGGGCGCGGTCCGCACTCTGGGCAGATCGCCCGTCTCCAGAGGCTCCGGCGCGAGATCCATGGCCGCGAAGGCCTCCGGGGTGATCTCGGGGCCGAACTCCGCCCCGAACTTCACGGCGGCGGAGATCATCGGCGGCCCTTGGGGCGCGGCGGGAGCCTCGGCGGCGGGAGCGGATGCGGCGACGGTCGGGGCCGGGTCGTGGATCGGCGCGGCGGCGGAGGCCTTCGGCGGCTCCGGATCATGCACCGGCGGCGGCGCGGCGGCGGCCAGCGCGATTTCGGCGGCGCCCTCCAGCTTCAGGCGGGCGCTCCATCCGCCGCGCGGACCGCCCGCGAGGGGCGCGGGACTCGCCGTCGCGGCCTGGAGAGCCTGGGGCGGAGTCCGGGGCGGAGAATAGACGTCGGGATCGGACGGCCCGCCGTCGCGGAGGGCGTGTTCGGGCGCGGGCGGCCGGGGGCGCGGCGCAGGCGAATCGGCGGGCGCCGACTCCCCGACAGGCGCAGGGGCGGGCGCGGGCGCCTCCTCGGGAGGGGCGGGCGTCTCCGCCTGAGGCTCCGGACGCCGACGCGGCGCGGGCGCGGCGGCGGGCGCCTCGACTCCGACGGCGGCGGCGGCCTCCTCGGCGAAGCCCGCCAGATCGGCGACGGGCGCGGCGTCGGCGCCCGGCGGCGCCAGAAGCGCGCTCTCCAGACGCATGGCCTCGGGAGAAGGCGCAGGCGCGGGCTCCAGATCGGTCGAGACCCCGGCCTCCCGCGCGAGTCCGGACGCGGAGGGAAAGGCGGAGAGATGCGGAGGCGCGGGATCTCCGTCCAGCTCCATGGGCGCCCATCCCTGCTCCCAGTCGCCGGGCGGAACGAAGGCGGGCGGCGGCGGCAGCCCCGGCGCGAGGACGCGCGCGGGAATGTCGCCCGTGGCCAGAGGGTCGGCTCGATCCAGACCGGGCGCCAGACCGGGCGCGAAGCCGGGCGAGGCCGCCCCCAGCCTTCCCGGCGTCCCCGGGCCGCGGTCCATGGAGAAGGGTTCGGGCGCATGGAAGACGGCGGCCACCTCGGGACTGAGCGCGCGGTCCCGGCTTTCGCCTCCGCCTCCGCCCAGCAGCGCCAGGCCCGCGAGCAGAAGGGCTCCGACGGCCGCTCCGGCGGCGAAGGCGCGCCATCGACCCTTGCGGCGAGGGGCGGCGGGCGACGCCTCCTCCTCTTCGCCCCATTCGTCCTCCGTCCATTCGTCGTCGGTTCTGGGCTCGGTCATGGGCGTCCGTTTCCTGCAGGTCTCGGCGCCCATCCAAGCGCAAGGGGCTTAGAGATCGGTTAAGCCCGGAGCCTTCGGGCGATCCGCCCCGATTCCGCCGGAATCCCGCCGCAAAGACGCCTTGAGGCCACAACCGGGCGTCCATCTTCCTGCGCGCAGGATTTTGTCTTGACGCAGCGCGAAAGGATTACTTTCCTGCGCGGGACATCGACGACCGGCTCAGCCAGACACAGGCCGTCGCGCAAACCTCCGTCTTGCCCCGGAGCCGCGCGCATGCGCGCTCCAGCCCCAGCCCCCAGAGTTCGATGCGTTGCAGCAACGACGCCGCCAGACGGGGACCCTCCTTCATGCCTCAGACCGACTCGACGGATTCGCGCGAATCCCGCAACATCACCCTCGGCCTTCTGCCGATGCTGGTGGCCGCCTCCGCCCTTGCGGCTCCCGCCGCCCTGGCCCAGACGACCGGATCCTTCACGGAGCCTGCGCCGCTCGCCGATCCCACGGTCAGGGCCCCCCTGCCTCCCGCGACGCCCGCCTACGTCGTCGCGCCCGCCCAGCCCGCTCAGGCGGTCGTGGTCCAGCCCGTCCCGGCGGCCCTGCCGCAGCAGCAGGCGATCCAGCTGGAGCCCATCCATCTGACGGGAACGGCGGTGCGCTCCCAGGCGCCGGCGCCGCAGCAGTACATGGAGGCCTACAAGGTGGACGGCGTCGCCTCGCCGACCTTCACCCAGCCCCTGCTCGACACGCCCAAGACCATCACCGTCATCACCCAGCGCGAGATCGAGGAGCGCGGCGCCGCCTCGCTCGCCGAGGTGCTGCGCACCACGCCCGGCATCACGCTGGGCTCGGGCGAGGGCGGCACGCCGGTCGGCGACCGTCCCTTCATCCGCGGCTTCGAGGCCAGCACCGACATCTTCGTGGATGGTCAGCGCAATCTCGGCCGCTCGGCCTACGAGAGCTTCAACTCCGAGGCCATCGAGGTCTCCAAGGGCCCCGGCTCGGCCTACACCGGACGCGGCTCGACCGGCGGCTCGCTGAACATCGTCAGCAAGCAGCCCGCCGACGAAACCTTCCTGCACAGCAACAGCACGCTCGGCACGGATTCCTATCTGCGCCAGACCGTCGACGCGAATTACTACCACGCCCCCGCCGACGTGGCGGTCCGTCTGAACGCGCTCTATCACGACGCCGACGTCCCGGGCCGCGGCCCGCGCGACGAGAAGCGCTGGGGCGTGGCGCCCTCCATCGCCTGGGGCCTGCGCGGCCCGACCCAGGCCGTGCTGAGCTTCTACCATTCGAAATCCGAAGAGACGCCGGATCTGGGCGTTCCTTTCCAGACCGCCTCCTACTGGGCGAACGCGCGCGGAGAGCCCGGCCGCGTCGCCAGCAAGGACGACCCCTTCCGCCCCGTGGACGACATCGACCGCGACAATTTCTACGGCTCGGTCCACCGCGACTTCCGCGACGTGACGACCACCATCGGCACCTTCAAGCTCCGCCACGAGTTCGAGAACGGCCTGACGGCGCAGAACGTGTTCTCCTACAATCGGGGCACGAACGAATACGCCATCACCCGCCCGACGATCAACGCGAGCGGCGTCCAGGTGAACCGCGACCTGCGCAGCTCGGCGCGGCGCAACACCTCCTGGGGCAACCGCACCGACTTCACCTACGAGCTGGACACCGGCCCCATCGCGCATGACCTCGCCTTCGGCGCCGAAATCACCCGCGACAAGCTGGAGTCGGCCAACCTGAGCTTCAGCGATCCGGCCTCGCTGTCGGCCCTTCCGCCGACCGACCTCTACAATCCGGATCCCTGGACGGCCTTCCCCTTCAGCCCGACCATCGGCGCCTACGGCGAGCCCACCCGCACCAAGACCGCTTCGGCCTATCTCTTCGACACGCTGAAGTTCAACGACCAGTGGCTGCTGAGCCTCGGCCTGCGCTACGACGACTACAAGGTCTCCAGCGGCGCGCTCGAAAACCACTCGAAGATGTGGAACTACCAGGCGGCCCTGACCTACAAGCCGACTCCGGACGGCTCGGTCTATCTGGCCTTCGGCACCTCCTCGAATCCCTCGGGCGAGACGGCGGGCCAGTCCGGCGGCGCCGACGGCGCGGCGGGCGGCGGCCTCAACAACAACACCGTCAACCTCGATCCCGAAGAGACCCGCAGCTACGAGGCGGGCGTGAAGTGGGACTTCTTCGACGGCCGGCTCGGCGCCACGGCGGCGGCCTTCTACACCGACAAGACCAATCAGCGCGCCACGGATCCGGTGACGGGCCTGGTCGCTCTGGTGGGCAACAGCGAGGCCAAGGGCTTCGAACTGGGCCTGCGCGGCGAGATCACCGACCGCTGGCGCGTCTCGGCGGGCTACACCTACGTCGACTCCCGCATCAAGGACGACGGACGGGGAACCAACGACGGCAACCGGGCGAAATACATCGCTCCGCACAGCGCCAGCCTCTGGACCACCTACGACGTGACTCCCGCCCTGACCCTCGGCGGCGGCGTGAGCTACATGTCCGACCGCTTCGCCAGCGACGACAACACGCTGGAGCTGCCTTCGCATGTCCGCGTGGACCTGATGGCCTCCTACGAGTTCAACGACAACTTCACCCTGCGGCTCAACGCCAACAACGTCTTCGACGAGAAGATCTACGACGGCTCCCATGTCGGCCTCTTCGCCAACATGGCGCCTGGCCGTCTGGTCACGCTGACCGGCGAAGTGAAGTTCTGATCTTTCGACCCTTCCGACGTTTCTTTCGACGGGCGCTCTCATCCGGGCGCCCGGTTTCCACGACAGGCGCTCCCATCCGGGCGCCCGGTTTCCTCGACGGAAGCGCCCTTGCGGGCGCTTCCGGGCATGCGCAGACTCGGCCCGCGTCTTCCCGACGCGGGCCTTTTTCATGCGCGCGGAGGCCGCGAGACGGGACTCGCTTTCCGCGTCAGGGACGCTAATCTCCCGCGACGCCCTGCGGCGTCGCTGTTCCAGCCCCTCGCCTGACCGCGCCTCAGATCCCGGCGCGCCCCCTCGCGCGGGGGCTCCCTTCGCGCCGGACGTCTCCCATGACCCTCCACGCCGTCACCCTCTACGCTTCGGCCCTTCTGCTCATGGCCATGGCGCCGGGCCCCTTCGTCGCGGCGCTTCTGCCGCGCTCCATCTCCTACGGCTTCCGCCGCACGACGCCGCTCATCTGGGGCGCGGTGGTCGGCGACATGATCTGGGCGGCGGCGGCGCTCTTCGGCCTCGCGGCGGCGGCGCAGCTCTGGGCGCCCGCTCTGACCCTTGTGCGCGTGGGCGGCGGCGCCTATCTCGTCTGGATGGGCTGGCGGATGCTCGCCGCCCCGCCGGAGGCCATGACGCTCGGCCAAGCCGGAGAGGCCGGAGGCTTCCGCGCCACCTTCCTCAGCGGTCTGGCGGTCACGCTGGGGAACCCCAAGCCGGCGCTTTTTTATCTGGCGCTCCTGCCGGTTTTCTTCGATATTGGGAAACTCTCCGGCGGAGAGAAGATTTTGATTCTGGCCGTGATTCCGCCTGTCCTGCTCCTCGTCCTCTGCTCCTACGCCGCCCTCGCCGCCGAGGCCGGGCGCAGGCTGAAGACTCCGGGCGGAACGCTCTGGCTGAACCGCGTCTGCGGCGCGGCGATGATCCTCGCCGGGGCGGCTCTGGCGGCCAATCTGTAAAGGACGGGACATGTCTGACGAACGCCTTCCCGGCGACGACGGCTCCGATTACGGCGCGGATTCCATCAAGGTGCTCCGCGGGCTCGACGCGGTGCGCAAGCGCCCCGGCATGTACATCGGCGACACGGACGACGGGTCGGGCCTGCACCACATGGTCTACGAGGTGGTGGACAACGCCATCGACGAGACCCTCGCCGGATACGCCAGCCATGTGCGCGTGACGCTCAACGCCGACGGCTCGGTGACGGTCGAGGACGACGGGCGCGGAATCCCCGTGGACGTCCACAAGGAGGAAGGCGTCTCCGCCGCCGAGGTCATCATGACCCAGCTCCATGCGGGCGGCAAGTTCGACCAGAACAGCTACAAGGTCTCGGGCGGCCTGCATGGCGTGGGCGTCTCGGTGGTCAACGCCCTCTCGGACTGGCTGCTGCTGGAGATCTGGCGCGGCGGCAAGGCCTATCAGGTGCGCTTCGCGCGCGGCGACGTGGCGCAGTCCCTCACCGAGGTCGGCCCGGCCGGGGGCAAGCGCGGCACCCGCGTGACCTTCTTCGCCTCCGGCGACACCTTCAAGGGCGTGACCGAATACGACTGGCGCACGCTGGAGCATCGCCTCCGCGAGCTCGCCTTCCTGAACTCGGGCGTGCGGATCCTCCTGGAGGACAGCCGCTCGGTCGAGCCCAGATCCATGGAGCTGCATTACGAGGGCGGCGTCGAGGCCTTCGTGCGCTATCTCGACCGCGCCCGCACGCCCCTGCTGAAGGACCCCATCGTCATCCGCGGCGAGCGCGACGGCGTGACCGTGGACGCCGCGCTCTGGTGGAACGACGGCTACCACGAGAACACCCTCTGCTTCACCAACAACATCCCGCAGAAGGACGGCGGCACCCATCTGGCGGGCCTGCGCGGCGCCCTGACGCGCACCATCAACGCCTACGCCAACTCCTCGGGCGCGGCGGCGAAGGAGAAGGTCACGCTCTCGGGCGAGGATTCCCGCGAGGGCTTCACCTGCGTGCTGTCGGTGAAGGTGCCGGATCCGAAATTCTCCTCCCAGACCAAGGAGAAGCTCGTCTCCTCCGAGGTGCGCCCCGCCGTGGAGAACCTCGTCAACGAGAAGCTCGGCGAATGGTTCGAGGAGCATCCCGCCGAGGCGAAACAGATCCTCGGCAAGATCCTGGAGGCCGCCCTCGCCCGCGAGGCCGCCCGCAAGGCCCGCGAGCTCTCGCGCAAGAAGGTCGGGCTGGACATCGCCTCCCTGCCCGGGAAGCTGGCGCAATGCCAGGAGCGCGATCCGGCGAAATCCGAGATCTTCATCGTCGAGGGCGATTCGGCGGGCGGCTCGGCCAAACAGGGCCGCGACCGCGCGACTCAGGCGGTTCTGCCTCTGCGCGGCAAGATCCTCAACGTGGAGCGCGCGCGCTTCGACAAGATGCTCTCCTCGGAGACCATCGGCACCCTGATCACGGCGCTGGCCACCGGCATCGGCCATGAGGAGTTCGACGCCGACAAGCTGCGCTATCACAAGATCATCATCATGACGGACGCCGACGTCGACGGCGCCCATATCCGCACCCTGCTGCTGACCTTCTTCTATCGCCAGACGCCCGAACTCATCGAGCGCGGCCATGTCTACATCGCCCAGCCGCCGCTTTACAAAGCCACGCGCGGCAAGTCCGAGGTCTACCTCAAGGATCAGAAGGCCCTTGAGGATTACCTCGTGGCGGGCGGGCTCGAAGGCGCGACCCTCACGCTGGCGAGCGGCGAGACCCTCGCGGGGCCGGATCTGGCGCGGGTGGTCGAGACGGCCCGCAAGGCCCGTTCGGCGCTCTCGACGCTGCCGCCGCAATTCTCCCGGGCGCTGATGGAGCAGGCCGCCATCGTCGGGGCTCTGGACCCCGAGCGCGAGCCCGATTCCGCCCTCGCCGAGGCTCTGGCCGCAAGGCTCGACGCCATGGAGGAGGAGCACGCCAGGGGCTGGTCCGGCGAGGTCACGCAGGGCGGCGGGCTGAAGGTCTCGCGGATGCTGCGCGGCGTCTCCGAGGCGCGGGCTCTGGACGCGGGCGTGCTGCGCTCGACGGAGGCCCGGCGGCTTCAGGCTCTGGCGGCGGAGCTCGCGGAGACCTACGCGGGCGAGGCGGTGCTGCGTCGGCGCGACAAGGCGACGGCTCTGCGCGGCCCCGGCCCCCTGCTCGACGCGGTGATGGCCGAAGGCGAACGCGGCGTTCAGCTGCAGCGCTACAAGGGCCTCGGCGAGATGAACGCCGAACAGCTCTGGGAGACGACGCTCGACCCCGGCGCCCGCACTCTGCTGAAGGTCCGGGTGAGCCACGCCGACGAGGCGGATTCCATCTTCGCCAACCTCATGGGCGAACTGGTCGAGCCGCGCCGCGAGTTCATCCTCGAAAACGCGCTGAACGTGGACAATCTCGACGTGTGAGGCCGCCCGGACTTCAGAACCAGACTTCGGAAGATATCTTGAAAGGGCGCGGAGGACATCCGCGCCCTTTTCGCTCGGACTTGCGCGCCTGAGGGGCGCCGCGCAGAATGAACGCCTCTTCAGCGACCGGATTTCACGGAGAAGATCATGGCGGCGCCCGAGACTTCGCCGAAGCTTCTGAAGGCGAACCGGACGAGGATCCTGTTGCTCACGCTCGGGAGCTTCGCCTTCGTCGTGGGCAGCTTGCTGCTCCCCGACGCCACCCCCGCCGAGCAGCTTCTGAAATATGGCGGGGCGGCGTTCTTCCTGCTCTGCGGAGCGGCTGCGGCGTCGCATCTCCTTCCGGGCCGCAGCGGCCTGAGCATCGATGCGGAGGGCATGGAGCTGAGCGATGGATTCAAGGGGCGCCGACGGATCGCTTTCGCCGACATCGCGGAAAAAGGCTTCTTCGTCTACTCCATGAAAGGGGCGTCCATGGTGATCTGGGCCTACAGGGAGGGCGCGCAGCCGCAAAGCCTGTGGAGACGGGCGAACAAGGCCCTCTCCGGGGGAGACGATTACCTGCCCGTCAATTACGAGGGCCATTCCGCCAAGGAGATGGCCGAGCTTCTCAACGCGCATCTGGCGGCCTGGCGCCGGAAGGCGGCGGCGCAGGAGACGGCCTGACCCCGCCTTTCTGGACAGTTTCTCCTGCGCGAGGTAAAAGCCGCCGTTCTCTTTCCTGATGGAGCCTTGAGCTATGGCCAGCCTCAACGACGTTCGGCGAAGCTTTCTCGATTTCTTCGTGAAGAACGGCCATCAGGAGGTCGCATCCAGCCCGCTCGTGCCGCGCAACGACCCGACCCTGATGTTCACCAACGCCGGAATGGTGCAGTTCAAGAACGTCTTCACGGGTCTGGAGGAGCTGCCCTACGAGCGCGCGGCCACGAGTCAGAAATGCGTGCGCGCGGGCGGCAAGCATAACGACCTCAACAATGTGGGCTACACCGCCCGGCATCACACCTTCTTCGAGATGCTCGGCAATTTCTCCTTCGGCGATTACTTCAAGGAGCGGGCGATTCCGCTGGCCTGGGAATTGGTCACGAAGGAATTCGGCCTGCCGAAAGACAAGCTCCTCGTCACGGTCTACCATGACGACGACGCGGCGGCCGATCTCTGGAAGAAGGTCGCGGGCCTGCCCGACGAGCGCATCATCCGCATCGCCACCTCGGACAACTTCTGGTCGATGGGCCCGACCGGGCCTTGCGGCCCCTGCTCGGAGATCTTCTTCGATCATGGTCCGCAGATCCCCGGCGGCCCTCCGGGCTCGCCCGATCAGGACGGGGACCGCTTCATCGAGATCTGGAATCTCGTGTTCATGCAGTTCGAGCAGCAGGCCGACGGCTCGCGGCTGAATCTGCCCCGCCCCTCCATCGACACCGGCATGGGTCTGGAGCGCGTGGGCGCGGTGCTTCAGGGCAAGCACGACAATTACGACACCGACCTCATGCGCAGCCTGATCCTCGCCAGCGCCGAGGCCACCGGCAGCGATCCCGACGGACAGGGCAAGTTCCATCACCGCGTGATCGCCGATCATCTGCGCGCGACGAGCTTCCTGATCGCCGACGGCGTGACGCCCTCCAACGAAGGCCGCGGCTACGTGCTGCGCCGGATCATGCGCCGCGCCATGCGCCACGCCCATATGCTGGGGGCTCAGGATCCGGTGATGTGGCGTCTGGTGCCTGCTCTGACGCGTCAGATGGGCGACCATTTCCCCGAACTCATCCGCGCCAAGCCGCTGATCGAGGAGACCCTGAAGCTTGAAGAGCAGCGCTTCCAGAAGACTCTGGACCGCGGCCTGCGCCTGCTCGACGACGAGCTGGAGAAGCTCGGCGAGGGCCAGCCCCTTTCCGGCGAGGCGGCCTTCAAGCTCTACGACACCTATGGCTTCCCGCTCGACCTCACCCAGGACGCCCTGCGTGAAAAAGGCCGCAGCGTCGATCTGAAGGGCTTCGAAACCGCCATGGCCGAGCAGAAGGCCAAGGCCCGCGCGGCCTGGGTCGGCTCGGGCGAGGCGGCGGACGAGTCGGTCTGGTTCGACCTCAAGGAGCAGCATGGCGCCACGGAGTTCCTCGGTTACGAGACCGAGAGCGCCGAAGGCCAGATCCTCGCCATCCTCGACGCCAAGGGCGCCCCTGTGGACAGCCTCAAGGCGGGCGAGACCGGAAGCGTGGTGCTGAACCAGACGCCCTTCTACGCCGAAATGGGCGGTCAGGAGGCCGATCACGGCGTCCTCTCCACCGAGGGCGGCAAGCTGAAGGTCTCGGGCGTTGCGAAGAAGGCGGGCGGCGTCTTCGCCCATCTCGGCGAAGTGTCCTCCGGCGAAATCCGCGTCGGACAGGCCGCGCGGCTGGAGCTGGACCATGATCGGCGCGGAAAGATCCGCTCCAACCACACCGCGACGCATTTCCTCCATGAGGCCCTCCGCGAGCAGCTCGGCGAGCATGTGGCGCAGAAGGGCTCCCTCGTGGCGGCGGATCGTTTCCGCTTCGACTTCTCGCATCCCAAGGCCATGACCATCGACGACCTCACGGCGGTGGAGCAGGCGGTGAACGCCTATATCCGCCAGAACGACGTCGTGACCACCCGCGTCATGACTCCCGACGAGGCCGTGGCCGAGGGCGCCCGCGCGCTCTTCGGCGAGAAATACGGCGACGAGGTGCGCGTGGTTTCGGTCGGGCGCAAGGCGGGCGGCGGGATCTACTCCATCGAGCTCTGCGGCGGCGTGCATGTGGGCCGCGCGGGCGAGATCGGCGCCTTCAAGATCGTCTCCGAGGGCGCGACGGCGGCGGGCGTGCGCCGCGTCGAGGCCCTGAGCGGCGCGGCGGCTCTGGAGCATCTGGAGGTTCAGGACCGGCGCCTCAAGGCGGCGGCGGCTCTGCTCAAGGCGCAGCCGGGCCAGCTCGTCGAGCGGCTGGAGGCTCTGCTCGAAGAACGCAAGACCCTTCAGGCCGAAGCGGCGGACCTCAAGAAGAAGCTCGCGCTGGCGGGTTCGGGCGGAGCCTCCGCGCCGGAGGCCGAAGAGGTCGCCGGGGTGAAGCTGGCGACGCGGCTGCTCTCGGGCGTCTCGGGCAAGGAGCTGCGCGGCATCCTCGACGAGCAGAAGGCGCAGATCGGCTCCGGCGTGGTGGCGCTGATCGCCGAAGAGGGCGGCAAGCCCACCGTGGCCATCGGCGTGACGCAGGATCTGACCGCGAAGATTTCGGCGGTGGAGCTGGTGCGGGCGGCGGTGGCGGCGCTCGGCGGCAAGGGCGGCGGCGGACGTCCCGACTCGGCCCAGGGCGGCGGCGAGGACGCGGCCCTCGCGCCCGAGGCCTTCGCGGCGGTGAAAGCCAGACTGGCCGAACTGGCGGCCTGAGGGGCGCCATATCCTTGAAATTCAGGGCGTCCTCCGCCGGAGGGCGCCCTTCTACTTTAAGGGGAACTCCTGTCCTGGCTCTCCCCGAAGCCTCTGCCTTTCGCCGGGAATCTGGTGTATCCTCTCCGGAAGAAGGATTTCAGGGGAGGATTCCGGAGATGGCGCGCGTCAAGGCCAGGGACGGAACGAAGCTCTACGTCAAGACCTGGGGCGAGGGCCGCCCCGTGGTGCTGATCCATGGTTGGCCGCTCTCGTCGGACACCTGGGACGATCTGGCCCTGACTCTCGCCGAAGAGGGCCACCGGGTCGTCGCCTATGACCGGCGCGGCTTCGGGCGCTCGGACCAGCCCTGGTCCGGCCATGACTACGACACGTTTTCAGACGATCTCGCGGCGGTGCTGGAGGCGACGGATTCCGGGAAGCATGCGACCCTCGTCGGCTTCTCCATGGGCGGCGGCGAGGTGGCCCGCTACATGTCGCGGCACAAGGGCGCGGGCGTGGACAAGGCCGTGCTGATCGGCTCGGTGGTTCCGGGCCTGCTCAAGACCGCCGACCGCCCCGAGGGCGTCCCTCGGGAGGTCTTCGAGGGGATGATCTCCGGCATCCGGGCCGACCGCCCGAAGTTCTTCGCCGGTTTCGCGAAGGCCTTCTACGGCTTCGGCAAGACCTCGGTGAGCGAGGAGGTCCTGAACTGGACCTTCGACATGGCCATGCAGGCGGGTCTGCGCGGCACGGTGGAATGCGTCAAGGCCTTCGGGGCCACCGATTTCCGCCCCGATCTCGCGGCCTTCAAGGTCCCGACGCTGGTGATCCATGGCGACGACGACCAGATCGTGCCCATCGACGTCTCGGCCCGCGCCGCCGCCAAAGGAATCAAGGGCGCCCGGCTGCACGAGATCAAGGGGGGCCCGCATGGCCTGCTCGCCAGCCACAAGGACGAGATCGCCCGAAGCCTCTCCGCTTTCCTGAAGGCGTGATCCGCGGGGAGATGGCTCGAATTCAGGATGAATCGCACTGGCCGGAAGCCTGAAGCTCAAGGAGACTGAAGCAGGCTCGCGGACCGGACGCGCAGGGGAGGACGCAACCATGGCCGGATCTACGGTCGGAGAAGGCGAAGAACGGCGCCTGACGGTCTATTACGACGGCGCCTGTCCCATCTGCACCACCGAGGTGCGGTTCTACCGCGCTCAGGCGGGCGCGGAGGACATCGACTGGGTGAATCTCAAGTTCGCCTCCGAGGAGGATCTGAAGGGGCTGGACCGCGAGAAGGCCCTGGGCCGCCTCCACGCGCGCGACGAGAAGGGCGAGATCCTCGACGGCGTTCCGGCCTTCGCCGCCGCCATGGAGCGCATCCCGAGATTCGCCCGTTTCGGGCGTCTGCTCGGGATTCCGCCGGTTTCCTGGTTGTTCCGGGGGCTTTACGCGGTCTTCCTCCGGCTCCGCCCCCTGATCCAGCGGCTGGCGCGGGCGGTCGGGATCAAGGCCGAGACGCCCTAGCCGCGCGCCGCCGTCAGGAAGGCGTCGACCTCCTCCTCCCGGGCGGCGAAGGAGGTCACGAGCCGGATCGTGACCTCGGGCGAATCCGGCCCCTCCTCGGCCCAGAGGTAATAGCGCGCCCCCGCCGCCTGAAGCCGTTCATGGGTCGCGCGGGGCAGCGCGACGAAGATCATGTTGCCCCGGACCTCGCCGAGGATCCGGGTTTCGGGCGAGGCGCCGAGGCCCTCGGCGAGGCGCGCCGCCATGGCGTTGGCGCGCGCCGCCAGACGCAGCCAGAGCCCGCCCTCCAGCCAGGCCAGCATCTGCGCCGAGACGAAGCGCTGCTTGGAGAGCAGATGCCCCGCCCTCTTGCGCCGATAGGCCATGTGCTCGGCCAGGGCCGGGTCGAAGACCACCAGGGCCTCCGCCGCGAGGCATCCGTTCTTGGTGGCGCCGAAGGAGAGCAGATCGACGCCCGCGCGCCATGTGGCTTCGGCGGGCGAGACCTCCAGCGCGGCGAGGGCGTTGGCGAAGCGGGCGCCGTCGAGATGGACCTTGAGGCCGCCCTTGCGGGCGATGCGGGAGACCTCGGCGATCTCCTCGGGCCGCCAGAGTCCGCCCCATTCGGTGAGGTTGGAGAGGGTCAGGCCCGCCGGACGGTTCTGATGGACGCCATGGCTCTGCGCGGCCTCCAGCGCCCGGGCAAGGGCCTGAGGATCTATCTTGCCCTGCGGCCCCGGCAGAGGCCCGAGGCGCCCGCCTCCGGCGAAGGCTTCGGGGGCTCCGCATTCGTCCATGATCACATGGGCGCTCTCATGAGCCCAGGTCAGGCCCCAGGGGGGCGTCATGGCGGAGAAGGCGAGGCTGTTGGCGGCGGTGCCCGTGACCACCGGGAAGATGGCGCAAGGACGCTCGAAGAGCGCTTCGAGACGCGCCTCCAGACGGGCGGTCAGGGCGTCTTCGCCATAGCTGAGGTCATGGCCCTGGTTGGCCTCGGCCAGAGCCGCGAGGATCTCGGGCGCGACGCCTGCGGTGTTGTCGCTCTTGAAGAACATGGGCCGCCTCCTGTCCGATCGACGCGCGACGCGACCCTCAGGCCGCGAGGGGCCGGGCCTGCGCCGCGCCGTCGGTGGTAAGCCGATTCGCCCGGCGACGCCAGTCCCGGAGCCCGGGCGGGGAGGCCCGGGGGCTTCGGGATGGGACGCATCCGGATTTCGACGGCTCGAAACTCGGGAAGGCGCTTGCAATCGGCGCGCGGATCTGGCATTGGAACGCGGCCTTGACAGGCTCGACCCCGCGGAGAGGTGGCGGAGTGGTCGATCGCGCCGGTCTCGAAAACCGGAATACCTGCAAAGGTATCGTGGGTTCGAATCCCACCCTCTCCGCCACTTCAGTCCCTGAGTGGGCACTGAGTTTACGCCACTTCCCGCCACAAGCGTCTGTAGCAGCCGGGACTTCGATCCCATGATGCGAACCTCGCCCTCCGCGACCTCGACGCGCTGCGCGAGCGCACGCAGGTGGTCGCGGCGATAGCCGCCACCTTCCAGCCGGATGCGGTCTCGGGCTGTCGTGGCAAACTTGCGCAGCATCTGCGGCGTCACCGCCTTCTGCCCTGTGTTCTGAAGCATGGCTTGTGCGCGCTCGGCATCGGCCTTGGCCTGATCCCGGATGGCCTTGAGGCCGTCGATGCGGTCTTTCAGCGCCGGGTCGTTCAGATCGGTCACGCCAGCTTCGATGGCGTCATAAAGCCGCTTGAGGCGCAATTCCGATTCGGCTGAGCGCTTGTTCAACTCGGAGATATGCTCGCGGCGGCGCTCGGCATGTTCTTCCCTTCGGTCGAGTGCGGCGGCAAGAACAGTTTCCAGCCGCTCGGGCTGGAGAACCTGTTTCTCAAGGTGATTGACGACAAGATCGTCTAGGGTCTGTTGACGTTCAGGATTTTTCCTGAGCTTTTGAGCCTCCCCATCTTCGTGTGAAGGAGGCGTCCTTGATCCGTCTGTCATTGAACGACGCTCAATGGGCGTTGATAGCGCCGCATTGT
>NZ_JAQTXI010000048.1 GCF_028688855.1 Neomegalonema sp.
TACATGTAACTGATTACCTGTAATCATATGCAGCGTTAAATTTAACGCTTCGGATTAAATTTAATCCGAATAAATAAATATCGCTAGGGATAGAGTCAAGCACTAAATTCACTGAAAATTATAACTATCCAAGCCCGTCAGCTCCCTCATGTTAGACCCGCCGCTTGCGGCGCAACTCTAACAAGTTAGCGTTAAAATACCTGAAGAACCTTTAAAATCTGCACGCGCTATGCGCTAACTACACTAACAACTGCTCGACTTTTTCGAAAAAGAACGGCGTTGCCTTTGGGATGTCCTTTTTCTCAAACCTTCTACTGCTAAAGTGATTTCCGATGGAAATCACCACACAACAAATAACTGCTCGACTTTTTCAGAAAAGAACGGCGTTGCCTTTGGGATGTCCTTTTCTTCAAACCTTTAAAAGCTGGAATAGGTGATTGTCAAAATCACGAGAACTCATCAGTTCTAAAAATTACACATGTTATTAAGCCTTAAGAGGATTACCCCTCTTAAGGCATTAATAAGTGTATTTGTTTGTCATGGTGTCAAGCCCGTTCGACGGATGCTGGAGACCCTGCTGCCCACCGCGTCGGGATTCCTTGGCTAGGAAAGTACGCAGTATTTCCCACCGCCGCATTCGCGGCTAGACCCTGCTACCTCACCCGACGCTACTAACTCGGTTATCACCCGCATCCGACGAGCCGAGCTTGACACTAGTTACTCTCTCGATAATTCTGCGGACTTAAACACTTCATCATTCACTCTAAGTCTATGATAATACTGAGTAATATTAATACCCCATCCATCCCCGAGTGCCAAAAATGGCACGTACTTGGCTCATCGTTCAACGAATTGTGGGGTGTGCGCGTATCCTCCCTCTCCCGGTCGTCACGCTAGCACACCCCACAATTCGTTCCTTTTCTTAACGGCTCAAAAAGTCTCAAAAATGAGACGTACTTGGAGGGTCGCCTATTCCTTCTTTATTCCGTAACAAAATAAAAATTAATTCGTTACAATTAAAATTCTTTATTAAACATTAGCATATATCTGCTTCCTTTAATTCGTTACAATACATTGACAACATTACGTTACAACACTACAATTAAGTTACGAATTAGTTGACGGGATTAAATCAGAGGACGTAATCATGAAACCTGGCAGAAAGGCAAAATTCAGCGAAGTTACAAAGGTCATCAGAATCCCTGAATCTCGGGAAAAAGAGGTTCTGCTTTATTTAAATAAAGTGCCCAAGGGAAAAGCGCGGGCTGTTATGGCTTTAATTGAAAAGCATCTGGCTGAACTACCCGATGAGGATGAGCCTGCGCCACAACTCACTTTAATCACGAGCAATTCTTCACCTTCTGCAGCGGATGAAAGTCTTAATCTGCCTTTTTTGGAGATTGTTAAATCACCTCAAGAGATTGCGTTACACGCTGCGCTTGAGTCGTTACAAACCAAAAGCGAAAAAATTGCACACTTAGAAGCGGTAATTCGGAGGTATAAAGATAAAATTCACCCGACATCACCACGCTGGGCAAATGTGCGGACTTTAATCGAGGAATTGGAAGCGGAAATTAAGAAGTGATTACTTACTGGTTAAGGTGTTGGTTAGAGTCTAATTCACCTTAATTCTTGACCCTTACCAGTAAGCGGAAAAATTATCAAAAGTTATTATTATTGTTTTCTGCTGGGTGTTGGTTATGTTCGGTTAAAGTTGACTCCCAGCAGCAGCGCGGCATGTGCTAGTCTTCCAATCACACATATTGCGCTTCTAATGCGTTTATTATAACAAAAACAAGCGCATAATAAAACATCCTGTCGTAAAAAGTTTACAGGATTTATCAGCTCAGTGCCAAGTACGTCTCATTTTTGAGACTTTTACGGCTCAAAGATGAAGTCATCCTCTGTGCCGATTGCGTCCTTATTTGTTCCAAACATACTTAAAAGCAAGTTTTTCAGGTTTTCTGGTGATTCTGCGTAAATATTCAAGTCTTGGATATTTTTTGATAAGCCTGTTGGGGTCGATGCGTCTCTTTCTAATGTCCTCAAATCCACACCTATATTACGAAACAACTTAAGGCGTGTTCCGCATTGCGTAATAAAGTTACGTAACGACTTCTCCAGCGTTGTCTTAGCAGATTTCAGAAATGTTTTAATTCTGCTTTGTTCTTCACAAATCCAGCTCAGTGCTGGGTATGCGCCCGCCAAGTAGTCACCGCAGCTCAATAATATCTCAAGCGGTATTTGTCTGTGTGTGCTGTGTAATTCCACTTCTATCCGCACCCAGTTTGAGTCTTGCCCACCTAATTGCTTTCCTTTTTCGTACACGCGCAAGAGCTTTCCACCCTCGCGAGTCCCAACATAGAACGTTCTCCCCTCATGTGGATTATCCCAGTTACGCCGTTCCATGCGTGGACTTCTGCCCCCGTGCGCTAGCTTAAACAATCCGTCTAGGTAATCCTTATGAGCTTTATCGACGCTGTAGTTTTTTCCTGTGTAATCGTCGTGTGCCAAATCTACCCGCGTTATCTTTGCCCGCCTTCCCTGGGAAACAAATTCTCTTTTTATCCACGCATACAAATTTGTTTCCCACCCTGAGCGTCCGTACTCGCAGTAATCGCCTTTGAGCGTCAGTGCCCACGTTCCACGCTGATACACCCCGCCCCATGCCACAAAGCCCAACGACTTGCCTGAACCCTTGGATAACAGATTCACCGAATACTGATAGTTGTTGTAACCCTTCCTCACTTCGCTTATATCCACTTCCAATAATGGACAGATGCGTTTACGAACCGTCATTTCTATCACTCTAACATCCTCATTTGACAAGTCTTTTTTATCGACCGAAATTCCGAAGTAGTCCTGAGTGAACGTGATAGTTAGATAATCGATTTTTGCCGCAGTCAGTGGTGTATTTAAGTTTACCCCCGTATTACTAGGGGGGGTAACTACCGCCGACAGCCTCGCTAAATTCAAAGAACCGAGACGTGTAAATATCTCGCGCACTAAATCTTCGCGTTGCTTTGACCAAAAACTTGAAGTACAGGGAAGGCTTGTGAATGAGCTGAGAAAATCAGCATCTGACATCAGTAACAGGTTGCTTAACGACATGATTGCACCATGCCCTTCACAACTAATCCGTTACAAATTAATGATTTTGATACAAATCGGTTGAAAATATCTACTTTTGAAGATAATATATTACTCATAACGTAATACCTTTGGGTTGAGCAGACGAAGACTCTTATCGATTGAATTAGTCTGCTTGATTGTGTGTTGCGTATTAACGGGCTAAGTGTTCCACCACTTAGCCCGTTTTCCTTTTGAGGCTTAAGTTAATAATATAAAAATCTGCAAATTTAAGCAAGCGACTGATTATATAAGGTGTTACATGTAACTGATTACCTGTAATCATATGCAGCGTTAAATTTAACGCTTCGGATTAAATTTAATCCGAATAAATAAATATCGCTAGGGATAGAGTCAAGCACTAAATTCACTGAAAATTATAACTA
>NZ_JAQTXI010000019.1:0-13687 GCF_028688855.1 Neomegalonema sp.
GGCGCCGATCATGGTGGTCGGATCGAGCGGGTGGCCCTGCTTGATCTTGTTCACGCGGGCGACGGCGCGGTCGATGAAGCGGTCGAAGATCGATTCCTGAACCAGCACGCGGCTGGGGCAGGTGCAGACTTCGCCCTGGTTCAGCGCGAAGAGCGCGAAGCCTTCGAGGGCCTTGTCGAAGTAGTCGTCGTCCTCGTCCATCACGTCGGCGAAGAAGACGTTCGGCGACTTGCCGCCCAGCTCCAGGGTCACCGGGATGAGGTTCTCGGAGGCGTACTGCATGATCAGGCGGCCGGTCGTGGTCTCGCCGGTGAAGGCGATCTTCGAGATCCGCCTGTTGCTCGCGAGGGGCTTGCCCGCCTCGACGCCGAAGCCGTTGACGACGTTCAGCACGCCCTCGGGCAGCAGGTCGGCGATCAACTCGGTGAGCACCATGATGCTGAGCGGGGTCTGCTCGGCGGGCTTGAGCACGACGCAGTTGCCCGCGGCGAGCGCCGGCGCCAGCTTCCAGATCGCCATGAGCAGCGGGAAGTTCCACGGAATGATCTGGCCGACCACGCCGAGGGGCTCATGGAAGTGATAGGCGACGGTGTCGTGATCGACCTCGGAGATGCCGCCTTCCTGAGCGCGCAGGACGCCGGCGAAGTAACGGAAGTGGTCCACGCCCAGCGGGAGGTCGGCGTGGGTGGTCTCGCGGATGGGCTTGCCGTTGTCGATGGTCTCGACCTGCGCGAGGAGGGGCAGGTTGGCCTCGATGCGGTCGGCGATGCGGTTCAGCACGAGCGCGCGCTGAGCCGGAGCGGCGCGGCCCCAGGCGTCCTTGGCCTTGTGGGCGGCGTCGAGGGCGAGCTCGATGTCGGCGGCCTGGCTGCGGGCGATCTCGCCGATGGGCTTGCCGGTGATCGGGCTGATGTTGGTGAAATACTGGCCGCCGACCGGGGCGACCCACTTGCCGCCGATGAAATTGTCGTAGCGGTCGCGCCAGGCGAGCTTGCTCTTCACCGTCTGGATGGCTTGATGCAGCATTGAATTCCTCCCTTGGCCGCTTGGGGAAGCGAAGCTTCGAGGCTCCGGTCCGCGGCCGGATCTACGGCATGAATGGAAAATTAGGACATGCCGGATGCGGATGGATATTAGACTTTGGTTCCACGACGCGCACGGCAAGACTGCGTGATCAGCCGCCCGCCTGCCATTGACGGATCCAGTCCTGGGGCCAGAGCAGCATGACCACGTTCAGCGTGAGGTTGTCGCGGATCACGGCCAGCGCCAGAAGCTCGAAGACGACCGCCAGCAGGACCGTGACCCGGACCGGCAGCCGCGCCGCCAGAAAGAATCCGAGCATCATGAAGAGGATGTCCGAGACCGAATTCAGGATGCTGTCGCCGGTGTAGCCGAGGGCCATGGTCGCGGCGCGGTAGCGGTCGATGACCATGGGGGTGTTTTCGAGGATCTCCCAGGCGGCCTCGATCAGCGTCGCCGCGACGAGGCGGCTCCCCATGGACCAGCGCCGCGCGATCAGCCGGAGCCCGCCGTAAAAGAGAAATCCGTGGATCACATGCGAAAGCGTGTACCAGTCGGCGACGTGCTGGGAGTTGTCCGGCCCGTCGGCCTCGCCGACCCAGAGCTTCACCTTCCCGCATTCGCAGATGGGCAGCCGCCCCATCGCGTAAAGAACGGCGGCGGCCGCGGCGAGAATCGCAAGAACCAGCAGAAGGGCCCGCGTCGAGACGCGGCGGGAGGGCGTGAAGGTCATCAAAAGGACTCCGGGCCGAGACGTAAAGCCTCGGCCCGGAATAGCATGTCGGGAAAGCCGCGTCAGGCGGTCAGGCGTCGGGGGGCGTCTCGGGCGCCGGAGCCGGAGCCTGCGCCAGACGCCGCTCGGCTTCGTCCTCCATCAGCTCGAACCACATGGCGTTGAGCACCGCGAAGGCCGCCGCCAGAGGCAGCCCGAGCATCCAGGCGAAATACCACATAGAGCAGTCTCCTTTCTCAGTAAGCGTGGGTGTCGCCCTTGGCGATGGCGGCCACGTCCACCTTGCCGCGCAGGATCCGGTAGACCCAGGCCGTGTAGAGCAGGATCAGCGGCATGAAGATCAGCGTGGAGCCCAGCATCACGAAGAGCGTGAAATGGCTGGAGGAGGCGTCCCAGACCGTCAGGCCCGAGCGCGGATCCAGAGCCGAAGGCAGCAGGAAGGGGAAAGTCGAGACGCCGACCGTCGCGACGATTCCCGCGATCCCGAGTCCGCTGGCCAGCAAGGCCCGGCGCGGCAGATTCCGCCGCAGCGCCCAGGCCGCGCCGATCATCCCGAGAATCCCGAGGACCGGCGCGAGGATCGCCAGAGGGAAGGCCGCGTAATTGCCCAGCCAGCCGCCCCGGACCAGCTCGACGCTCTTGCGCAGCGGATTGGAGGCCGCCGCCGGATCGACGACGCTGACGATCCTGTGGCCGTCGAGGAAGGCCACCCAGACTCCGCCGACCACGAAGAGCGCCGCCGCCGCCAGAGCCGCCCTGGACCCGATGAAGCGGGCGCGTTCGGCCACCGGGCCTTCGAGCTTGAAGGCCAGCCAGCCCGCGCCATGAGCCAGCAGCATCGTCAGGGAGACCAGCCCGCAGAGCAGTCCGAAGGGATGAAGCAGCCGGAAGAAGCTGGTCCACTTGAAGGTCACGCCCAGCGAGGCGGCGTCGTAGGAGAAGAGCGAGCCCGTCAGCGCCGAGCTGGTCGCCGCGCCGAAGAGCACCGCCGCCAGACCGCCCGAAAGGCAGAGGACGACGTCCCAGCGCGCGCGCCACTGCGGCTCCTCGCGCTTGGAGCGGAACTTGAAGGCCACCGGGCGCATGATGAACAGCACCAGCACCAGAAACATGGCCATGTAGAAGCCCGAGAAGGCGGCGGCGTAGATCAGCGGCCAGGCGGCGAAGATCGCGCCGCCGCCGAGGATCAGCCAGACCTGATTGCCTTCCCAGATCGGCCCCACGGCGTTGATGACCGAGCGGCGTTCGAGATCGGTCTTCGCCACGAAGGGCAGCAGCGCCTGAGCGCCGAGGTCGAAGCCGTCCATCACGGCGAAGCCGACCAGCAGCACGCCGAGCAGCAGCCACCAGATCAGGCGCAGGACGTCGTAGGAGATGAGTTCATGAAGGACCATGTCGGCTCACTCCGCAGGGGTGAAGACGGGAGCGGCGCCCGGAACGGCGTCGCGGAGGGGTTGGGGGCCATGCCCGGGGCCGCCGTCGAGCGGATGCTGGGGCCCCTTGCGGATCGCCTTGAGCATCAGCCGGATCTCGATGAAGAACAGCACGCTGTAGATCAGCGTGAAGCCGAGCAGGGTGGTCAGCACCGTGGTCGCGCCCAGATTGGAGACCGCCACCGCCGTCGGGAGCACGCCCTCGATGATCCAGGGCTGACGCCCCACCTCGGCGACGATCCATCCCATCTCGACCGCGATCCAAGGCAGGGGAATCGCCAGAACCGCGAGCTGCAGCGGCCAGCGCCGCTTCTCCAGCTGGCGCCGCGCCGAGAGCCAGAAGAATCCGCCCGTCAGGACGATGAGGAACAGCCCGATCCCCACCATGATCCGGAAGGACCAGAAGAGGGTCGGCACATGGGGCACGGTGTCCCAGGCGGCTTGCGCGATCTGCTCGGGGGTCGCCTGGGTCGGATCGTCCACATAGCGCTTGAGCAGAAGGCCGTAGCCCAGCCAGGCGCCGTTCTCCTCGAAGACTTCGCGGGCGGCGGGCGGAATCGCCTCGCTGGAGCCCGCCGCGCGGATCTCCTGAAGCGCGCCGTAGGCGAGGGCGCCCTTGCGGATATGGCCCTCCGCGTTCCGGACCAGATCCGCGATGCCGGGGATCTCGGTGGTCAGCGAACGCGTGCCGATCAGGCCCATCACATAGGGGATGTGGACCGCATAATGGGTCTCGCGGGCCTCGGCGTCGGGGAAGCCGACCAGAGTGAAGGCCGCGGGCGCCGGTTCGGTCTCCCACATGGCCTCGATGGCCGCGAGCTTCATCTTCTGATGCTCGCCCGAGAGATAGCCGCTTTCATCGCCCAGGACGACCACGGAGAGCGCCGAACAGAGGCCGAAGCTCGCCGCGATGGTCATGGAGCGCTTGGCGAGGGCGAGCGAACGCCCCTGCAGCACATACCAGGCCGAGACGCCCAGCACGAAGACCGAGGCCGTGACGTAGCCCGCCGAAACCGTATGGACGAATTTCGCCTGAGCCACCGGGTTCATGAGCACGGCGAAGAAATCGACCATCTCCATGCGCATGGTCTCGGGATTGAAGACCGAGCCGACGGGGAACTGCATCCAGCCGTTCGCGATCAGAATCCAGAGCGCCGAGAAATTCGTCCCGATGGCCATCAGCCAGGTCACCGCGAGATGACCCACCCGCGAGAGCTTGTCCCATCCGAAGAAGAACAGCCCGACGAAGGTCGCCTCGAGGAAGAAGGCCATGAGCCCTTCGAGCGCCAGAGGCGCGCCGAAGATGTCGCCGACGTAATGGCTGTAATAGCTCCAGTTCATGCCGAACTGGAACTCCATCACGATTCCGGTGGCCACGCCCATGGCGAAGTTGATGCCGAAGAGCGTGCCCCAGAAGATCACCATGCGCCGCCAGACGTCGCGGCCGGTCATCACATAGACGGTCTCCATGACCGCCAGCAGGATCGACAGACCGAGAGTCAAGGGCACGAAAAGAAAATGATACAACGCCGTCGCGGCGAATTGCAGGCGCGAGAGCGCCACTACGTCCAGCTCCATTGAGCCGCCTCCTGTCCCTGAGAGGAGCCTCTTTCAGCGAAAGCTTCAGTCGCCGCGCAGCCTCGGGAGCGCCGCCGCGAAAGCGGCCTCGCCCCGACGCAGATCCGCGACCGGCGCGCCCGCCGACATCACGATGAGCCGGTCGGCCATCTCGGCCTCCCGGCGCAGATGCGTGGCCACGACCAGCGTGCGCCCCGCCAGACGCGCCGAAAGGCGCGTCAGAATTTCGCGGCCCAGAGGGCCGTCCAGAGCCTCGGTCGGCTCGTCGAGCAGCCAGAGCGGGGCCTCGCGCAGCAGCAGCCGCGCCAGAGCCAGACGCCGGGCCTGTCCGCCCGAAAGCCCGAGCCCGCCTTCGCCGAGGCGCGTCTCCAGCCCATCGGGCAGGGTCGCCAGAAGCTCGCCGAGCCCCGCCGCCTCCAGAGCCTCGCGCATCTCCGCCTCGGAGGCTTCAGGCGCTCCGAGCCGCAGAGCCTCGCGGAGGGTCTCCTGGAAGAGATCCGCCCTCTGGGTCAGCCGCGCCGCCGCAAGCCGCTCGACTGCGCCCGTCTCCGGCGCAAGCTCGCCCGCCATCAGCGACAGGAGCGTGGATTTCCCCGCGCCGCTCGCCCCGATCAGCGCCACGCGCTCGCCTTGGCGGAGGATCAGATCCAGAGGCTTGAGCGTCGCGCGCGTCGCGCCGGGAGGCCGCGCGGAGGCTTGGGTCAGCCGCAGGGCGATTCCCTCGGGCGGCGTTTTCGCGGCGGGCTCCGGCGCGGGCTCGGCCAGACGCGGCCCGATGCGCCGCGCGGCGCCCGCCATGCGTCCCAGCTCCGCGGCGCCGCGCCTGAGGAGGCCGAAGGGCTCCACGGCGCCGATCACAGCGAGAAGCGCCAGAGCCGCCCCCGGCGCGCCGATGACGCCCCGCTCCGCGAGGGCCGCCGTCGCGAGCAGCACGCCCGCGAGCATCAACGCCGTCAGCAGCCCGAGCCCGAGCCCCATGCGCCGCTCGATGCGGTTGAGCCTGCCATCCGCCGCCGCGAGCCGATCCTGAGCCGCGAGGATCGAGGCCTCCTGAGCCTCCAGCCGCCCGGCCATGAGCAGATCGGCGCGGCCTCTGGAGAGATCCGCGATGCGCGCCCGCAAAGCCGCCTGAGCCGCCGCCTTGCGCCGCCCCCAGGGCTCGGCGGCGCGGGCGCTGCGGAGCGTCAGGGCGAATCCGACCCCCGCGAGGAGCCCCGCCGTCGCCAGTCCGAGCCGCCAGTCGAGGAAGGCCAGCATGACCCCGAGCAGGGCCGCCGCCGCCAGAGCCGCCACGCCGGGCGCGATCACGCGGGCGTGCAGTCCCTCCAGAGCCTCGACGTCGGCGCCGATCTGGAACAAGGCGCCGGAGGGCCGCTTCATCAGCGCGCCAGCGGCGGCGGGGGCGGCGTGGCTGCGAAAGACTCGCCCCCGAAGATCCGCGAGGACGCCGAGAGTCGCGTCATGCAAGGTGAGGCGCTCGCCATAGCGCGAGACCGCCCGCAGGAAGGTCAGCAGCCTGATGCCGCCGCCCGGCGCGAAGACGTCGAAGGCCCAAGCGGTGGCGAGGCTCAATCCGGCGATGGCCGTCGCGGCGATGAACCAGCCCGAAAGCGCCAGCAGCCCGAGGCCGAAGAGCGCCGTCAAAGCGGCCAGCAAGGCGCCGATCCGCAGCATGCTCCCCGCCTGTTCGCGGAAGAGCCTCAGCACGGGGCGCAGAGAAGACAGCGAAGCGGGGCGGCTCATGCGGCGGCCTCCTTGTCGGCGGCGAGGGGCTCCAGCCGGATCACGCGGTCCATGCGCCGCGCGACGGCGGGGTCATGGGTCGCGACGACCAGCGTCCGCCCTTCGGCGAGTTCGAGCAGGCCCGCCAGAATCTCGGCGGCGGTCTCGGAATCGAGATGGGCGGTGGGCTCGTCGGCGAGGATCAGCCGGGCTTCAGGCCGCGCCTTCAGCCGCGCCAGAGCCAGACGATGGGCCTCGCCGCCGGAGAGCCCGAGTCCGCCTTCGCCGAGCGGCGCCGCCCCATGCAGGGCCGCCGCGCGCTCCAGACGGGCGAAGCTCAGGGCCTCGCGCAGAGCCTCGGGGCTCAGCTCCCGCCCGAGCGCGATGTTGGCCGCGAGGCTGCCCGCGAAGACATGGGGCGTCTGGCCGAACCAGGCGATCTGCGGACGCAGACCTTTCGGCGCGCCGGGAAACTCCAAAGCCCCCGCCTGAGGCTCGGCCAGACCACCGATCAGCGCCAGCAGCGTCGATTTCCCCGAGCCGCTCGGCCCCATCAGCGCGACCCGCTCGCCCGGCGCGGCCTCCAGCCCATAGCCCGCGAAGGCCGGAGCGAAGTCCAGAGCCTCGATCCTCACGCCCGGCGCCCGCAGCAAGGCCGGGGCGAGAGGAAGCGTCGAGACCTCCGGGCCGGAATCTTCGAGGCGCAGGAGGGCCTTGCGGGCGGCTTCTCCGGCGGCGCGGTCATGCCAGACGGCCGAGATCTCGCGCAGAGGTTCGAAGAAGGCGGGGGCCAGCATGAGCACGAAAAGCCCCTCCGCGAGGCTCAGCCTCTCGCCCCAGACGCCCCATGAGAATTCGCCGAGCAGATGGAATCCGACATAGACCGCCGCCAGAGCCACCCCCAGCGCCGAAAAGAACTCCAGCACCGCCGAGGAGAGGAAGGCGATCCGCAGGACCGCCATGGCGCGGGTCTTGAGGTCCTGAGCTTCGGCTCTGACGCGGGCGGTCACGCCCTCGACGGCGCCGAGGTCGCGGATGGTCGCCAGGCCCCGCAGACGATCCAGCAGATAGCCGTTCATCTCGCCGAGCCGCGCCATATGGGCCTCGCTGACCGCCTGAGCCCTCCAGCCGACCAGCGCCATGAAGACCGGAATCAGCGGCGCCGCCATGGCCAGAGCCAGAGCCGCCGCCCATGAGAACCACAGCACGCAGGCGAAGATCGCCAGGGGCAGGATCATGGATTTGAACCGCGCGGGCCTCCAGCGCGAGAGCCAGGGAATCAGCGCTTCGGCCTGTTCGGCGAGCAGGCTGGAGGCCAGCCCGGAAGAAGCCTGCGTCTTGTCGAGCGGCGAGCGCCGCCCCAGAGCCGCCACGGCCTTCGCGCGCAGGCTCCGCACTTCGGCCCGCGCGGCGCCATGGGCCATCCCTGCGCCGAGATCCTCCAGCAGCGCCCGCAGCGCTCCGAAGAGCAAGGCCGCCCCCGCCGGAGCCCAGACCGCCGCCGCGCCTTCTCCAGCCGCGATCCGCCCGACGCCCCAGGCCAGAGCCCCCGCCTGGGGAATCCAGAGCAGGGCCGCCAGAGTCAGCAGCAGCGAGGCGCGGGTCAGAGGATCGCGGAGATCGACGCGGGAATCGGGAGAGCGGCGGGCGCGCATGAGCTCAGCCTCCGCCTTCTTCGGTTTCGGGCAGCGTCTTCAGCGGCTCCTTGCGGGGGCGTCCGAAGCGGGTGATGCGGTCCTTGACCTCCAGGAAGCGCGTGACCTTCGCCCCCAGCGACAGCAGCGCCATGAGCCTTTCCGTCTCCAGCTTCTTGACGTCGTCGTACCAGCTGGTGAGGCTTTCGATCATCTCGTGCATTTCGGCGAGCCGCGCCTGAGCATGGCGGTCGGCGTCGTCGCGCGGAGTCTGGAGCAGCAGTTCGCGCAGCACCGAGAGAGTCGGATCGATCTCGCGTTTCTTGCGCTCCTCCGCCAGGACGCGCAGGATCAGCCAGACGTCGTCCGGGGTGGTGTAATAGTCGCGCCGGTCGTCGGGGATGTGCCGCAGCAGCACGAGATTCCACGCCTGCAGCTCGCGCAGGCTCATCGAGACGTTGGAGCGCGAGATTCCCAGCGCCTCGGCGATCTCCTCGGCGCAGAGCGGCTCCGGCGAGACGTAGAGCAGGGCGTAGATCTGCCCCACCGTGCGGTTGACGCCCCAGCGCCCGCCCATCTCGCCGAAATGCAGCACGAAGGATTGAACCAGAGGCGGCAGATTCATGGAGCTGTCTCGTCTGAAATTTCAGAAACTTCTGAAATGACGATAAGCCGGAGAAGGCCGTCGGCCAACGCGGCGCCGCGCCGCAGCAAGCCCGGAAGCGGAAGGAGGACCTCAGCCCGAAGCGGAGGCGCGGGCGTCGGGCTTGGCCCCTGCGCCCGTCCCGGAGCCCGGACGCCCGGAGGCGGAGGAGGGCGCTTCGGCGGGCAGATCGGGGAAATGGGGGCTCTTGCGCAGCTGGTCCCAGGCCCAGAGCGTCTCGCGCAATCTGGCTTCCTCGCTGCGGTCTCCGCCGTTGAGGTCGGGATGCAGCGCCTTGACCATCTCCTTGTAGCGGGCCCGGATCTCGGGCCGCGAGACACCGGGCCGCAGATTCAGGATCCGCAGCGCCCGCGCCTCGGCGACGGGCAGCGAACTGCGCCGCGCCGCGGCCTTGCCCTCGGGTCCCGGAGACTTCGTCGCCTTCTTGCCGAGCGCCTCCAGCGGATCGCGGAATCCCATGCGCCTCCAGGCTTCTCCGTCGGCGTGGCCGTAATGGTTGGCGTAGCGTTTGGGATCCTCGGTGGTGCGCCAGGTGGGGCGGTCCCAGAAGGCGGCGGCGCGCTGGGCGGCCTCGATCTCCTGAGGCGAGCGGCCCTTGTAGTAATCCCAGGAGGCGTTGTAGCGGCGCACATGCTCCAGACAGAACCAGTGGAAATCCTCGGCCTGCGGCGCGACGGGCGCCCGGTAGCGGCCTTTCTCGGCGCATCCCGGCCAGGCGCAGCGCGGAGCCATGGCGGCGGAGATCCCTCCGTCGAGCAGGCGTCTGCGGTTGGACGTCGCCTCCCGACGCCTCTTGTCGGCGGCGACGCTCACATCGAAATCGAACGGCGACCGGCGCACCTGGAGTCCCCCCTCCGCTTGACAAGGCTGTCGGCCTGCGCCCAGGTTCGGCGCGCCGCGGCTCCTTTTCTTCAAGAGCCACCATACATGATCCCCGGACGCCGTTTCGTAAAGCCCGGGCCGAAAAATAAGGAGCCGAGATGAACCGCCTCGACCGCATCCGCGCCGCTCTCGAAGAGGCCCTCGCGCCGGAGAGCCTCGACGTCCAGGACGACAGCCACCGCCACATCGGCCACGCCGGATCGCGTCCCGGCGGCGAAACCCATTATCTGGCGCGGGTGGTTTCGGCGCGCTTTACAGGGCTCTCGCGGGTGCAGCGTCAGAGGCTGGTCAACGAGGCCCTCGCCGCGGAGTTCGCCGGAGGGCTGCACGCCTTCTCCATGGAGCTGAAGGCGCCCGGAGAAGCCTGACGCCGAAGCCCCGAGCCGCAGCGCCGCCCGCGCGGGGCGGCGCCGGAGCTCCGGCCTCAGAAGCCGCTGCGGCCCGGCGTGCGCAGGACGCCCGTCGGCGAGCCGCCCGACTCGAAGCGGCCGATGTTGCCGAAGAGCTGCTGGAGGAAGTTGAGGCGCCTTCCGCGCGTGGGCGTGGTGCGGGTCGCGAGGTCGATCACCACCCCGTCCTCGAGGCCGTAATGGTTCACGCCCCGCACGGTTCCGGCGGGATCGAACTCGACCACGACGGCCTCCTGCTGGAGCACGCGCTCGTTCCAGAAGACGGTGCGCTCGGTCTGGCGGAAGACGTAGACCCAGACGTTCTCGTCGAAGGCCCCGACGATGGGCGGCCGGCCGAGCTTCTCGACGACCTGAGCCTGGGTGTCGGAGCCGACCACCACGCGCGACACCTGATCGGGACGCGGCGCATAGCCGTGGCTGCGGCGGACGGGCTCGCAGGCGGCCAGCCCCGCGATCAGGGCGCAGGCCAGAAGCGCGGCGCCCGCGCCGCGCCTCAGGCGGGCTTGCGGGGCTCCGGCGGCGGGGCGGGAAGGGGCGGATGCGGTCATCGAGGCGTCTCCATGGCCCGTCGGGGCGAGGGCCGAATGCGCAGGGGCGAAGCGCGCCGGAGTCTCCGGGAGATCTTCCGGACGGCGTAAGCCCCCTGCGGGCTTCGTGCAGGTTGGCGGCCAGAGTTTGGGTAGCGCGTCCTTGCCAAAGTTTCAAGCGCGGGCCATGTTCCGGCCCGATCCACCCCTTCGCACCTCCGGCCGCCCTGATCGCGCTTGCGGCCGCCCTTTCGCCCCCTGGATGGAGAGCGCCATGTCCCGCCGACCCGATTCCTTCTCTCCCTCTCCTTCCTCCGCGGCTTCGCCTGCGGGCTCCTCCGCGGCTTCGCCCGGGGCGTCTTCGCCTCAGGGCGAGGGCGCCCCCGCCGGGCGCGAGTTCAGCCGCCCCATCCGGGCTTCCGACATCGAGCGGGCGCCGCGCCAGCTCAGGGGCGAGGCGACCGAAGCCGAGCGGGCGGCTCTGGCGCGACGCTTCGGGATCCTCTCCCTCGAGTCCCTGAGCTACGAAGCCGAGCTGCGTCCCTGGCGCGACGGCGGATGGCGGGCGAAGGGCGTGGTGCGGGCTCGGGCGACGCAGGCCTGCGTCGTGACGCTGGAGCCCGCGCCGGAGACCATCGAGGAGCCCTTCGCGCGCGGCTGGCTGCCCGCCCGCTCCCTGCCCGAGGCCAAGGCGAAGCCCGATTCCGAGATGGAGGTCTACCTCGACCCCGAACTGGACGATCCCCCGGAGCTTCTCGGCGAGGAGATCGACCTCGGCGAGGCCGCCGCCGAGGTCTTCGGCCTCGCGCTGGAGCCCTATCCGCGCGCGCCGGGCCTCGCGGAGGCTGGGGAAGGCGCCGCCTTCAGCGCCGCGCCTCCGGGCGTCGAGCCCCTGACCGACGCCAGCGTCCATCCCTTCGCGCGGCTCAAGGCCCTGAAGGAAGGCGGCGAGGGCTCGGGCGAGCCCTGAGCGCGCGGAGGGGGCGAAAAAACCCTTGCGGACGGCGGTCTTTCCGCTATTGTCCGCGCCGACGCCCGTCTCCTCCGCGAGGCGGGCGAAACTCATCCTGATCATGCGCTGACCGGCGCGGCGGGCCTGAACAGGGCGCGCGCTTTCGGCGCTGCTTCGCAAGAGGGTCCAGAAATGGCCGTTCCGAGAAAGAAAACCACCCCGGCGAAGCGCGGCATGCGTCGCTCGCATGACTTCCTGACCGTCGCCTCCTACGCCGAATGCGCCAATTGCGGCGAGCCGCGTCGTCCGCATCATGTCTGCGCCGCCTGCGGCCATTACGGCGACCGCGAAGTCGTGGCGCCCAAGGCCGTCGAAGAGATCGACGACGAAGCCGCGTAAGGTTCTCGGGCGACGCAAGAGGCTCCGACGGCCCAGCGCCGCGCTTGACGGACGTCGGGGCGGGTCTGGGCCGAATTTACAGGGAGTCCACTGCCTCATGAGCGGCGTCGTCCTTTCGATAGACGCGATGGGCGGCGACCGCGCCCCCGCCAGCGTGCTGGGCGGGTTGGCGAAGGCGCTGCGCGAGCGGCCGGACCTGCGTTTCATCCTGCATGGCGACGAAGCCCGGCTCGCGCCTCTGCTCCGCAAGGGCGCGCCCCTCACGGAGCGCGTCGAGCTGCGTCCCGCCCCCGACGTGGTGGCCATGGACGCCAAGCCCTCGCAGGTCCTGCGCCGGGGACGCTCCACCAGCATGTGGAAGGCCCTCGAGGCCGTCCGCGACGGAGAGGCCTCCGCCGTGGTCTCGGCGGGCAACACCGGCGCGCTCATGGCGATGGCGCTGTTCTGCCTGCGGGCGGCTCCGGGCGTGAAGCGTCCGGCCATCGGGGCGCTCTGGCCCTCGCGCAACGCCTCCGGCTACTCCCTGGCGCTCGACATGGGCGCCGACGTGCGCGCCGACGCCGAAGACCTCGTGCTCTACGCCCTGATGGGCGCCGAATACGCCCGCGTGCGCTTTCAGGCCGCGCGGCCGCGCGTGGGGCTGCTCAACGTGGGCGTGGAGGAGACCAAGGGTCTCCCCGAGATCAAGGAGGCGGGCGCCGAGCTGCGCCGTCTCTCCGAAGACCCCGCCCTCGGCTTCGAATATGTCGGCTTCGTCGAGGCCAACGACATCTTTTCGGGAGAGGTGGACGTGGTGGTCACTGACGGATTCACCGGCAACGCCGCGCTGAAAAGCGCCGAGGGCGCGGCGAAATTCGTCGGCGAGTCGCTGAAGTCCGCCTTCGCGCACACCTGGCTGAGCCGCCTCGGGGCGTTCTTCGCCTATCCCTCGCTGCGGCGCTTCAAGAAGCGCATCGATCCGCGTCAGGCCAACGGCGGCGTCTTTCTGGGCCTCAACGGGCTGGTGATCAAGAGCCACGGCGGCGCCGACGCCACCGCCTACGCTTCGGCGGTGGCTCTGGCGGCGGATCTGGCCCGCGAGGACGTGGGCTCGCGCATCGCGGCGGGCGTGCGCAAGGCCACGCCGCCTTCCGCAGTCCCCGTTCCGGGCGCGCCGCCCGCTGGTCTGATCATCCCCCCGCGCCGGGAAGAAGGAGGCGCCTCATGACGGAGCGTCGCGTGGCCGCACTGGGCAGCGGCTCTTATCTGCCCGAGAAGATCCTCACCAACGAGGACATCTCGAAGATCGTCGACACCACGGATTCGTGGATCTACGAGCGCACCGGCATCCGCAAGCGCCACATCGCCGCCGAGGGGGAGTTCACCTCGCATCTGGCGATCAGGGCGGCGGAGCGGGCGCTCGAGGCCTCGGGCCTGACGGGCCCCGACATCGACCTGATCGTGCTGGCCACCACCACGCCCGACAACACCTTTCCCGCCACCGCCACGCGGGTTCAGGCCGCCCTGAAGACCAGGGGCTTCGCCTTCGACGTCCAGTCGGTCTGTTCGGGCTTCCTCTACGCGCTCTCGGTGGCCGACGCCTTCCTGGCGCGCGGACAGGCGAAGCGCGCCCTGGTGATCGGCGCCGAGACCTATTCGCGCATCCTCGACTGGACCGAACGCGAGACCTGCGTGCTCTTCGGCGACGGCGCGGGCGCCGGCGTGCTGGAGGGCCGCGAACCCACCGGAGCCCC
>NZ_JAQTXI010000019.1:13697-64311 GCF_028688855.1 Neomegalonema sp.
CACGCTCCTGCGCTCGGACGGGGCTTTCTACGACATCCTCTACGTGGACGGCGGAGTCTCCAGCACGCAAAGCACGGGGCATCTGCGCATGAAGGGCCGCGAGGTCTTCCGCCACGCCGTCGAGAAGCTGTCCTCGGTGGGCGAGGATCTGCTCGCGCGCCACGGCCTCAAGGGCGAGGACGTGGACTGGATCGTCCCGCATCAGGCGAATTCGCGCATCATCGACAGCACCGCCCGCCGCATCGGCGCCAGCATGGACAAGGTGATTCTCACGGTTTCGGAGCATGGCAACACTTCGGCGGCCTCGGTGCCGCTGGCTCTGGACTGGGGCGTGAGGAACGGCCGGATCCGCAAGGGCGATCTCCTGCTGCTGGAGGCCATGGGCGGAGGACTCTCCTGGGGCGCGGCCTTGCTGCGCTGGTGAGCGCTTGCGCGGGATTTTCAAGACTCTCCAAGCCTTTGAGATTGACTTTGCCCGGAGGGCGGTCAAATCTGGCCCCTCAGAGGGACCAAGGGAGGGAGAACGAAAGCCATGGCTTCGCGAACCGTGACGCGGGCCGACCTCAGTGAGGCGGTCTATCGGGAGTTGGGATTGTCCCGCGCGGAATCCGCGGATCTCGTCGAGGCGATCCTCGAACAGATCGCCGAGGCGCTGGCGCGCGGCGAGAAGGTCAAGATCTCCTCCTTCGGAACCTTCGAGGTGCGCGAGAAGCGGGGCCGCGTCGGGCGCAACCCCAAGACGGGCGAAGAAGCGCCCATCGATCCGCGCCGGGTTCTCGCCTTCCGCCCCTCCCATGTGCTTAAGGACCGGATGAATGAAGGCCTCGACGGAGCGGCGTGAAGCCGGAGTCCGGCGGGTCGACTCGCCGGCCAAATCGGATCTGGCTTTCCGCACCATCGGCGAAGTGGCCGAGGAGCTGGGCGTGGCCGCGCATGTCCTGCGCTTCTGGGAGACCAAGTTCCCCCAGATCAAGCCCGTGAAGCGGGGCGGCGGACGCCGGTATTATCGCCCCGACGACGTGGCTCTGCTGCGCGGCGTGCGGCGGATGCTCCATGTGGAGCGCTATTCCATCAAGGGCGCGCAGAAGCTGCTGAACGAGCAGGGCGTGGCGGCGGCCATGGCGCTCGGGGCCGAGCCGGAGGGACGCCGCGCCAGGATGCGCGTGGCGGAGGCTCATCCCGTCGAGGGCTTCGGCGAGCCGGAGGCCTTCGGACTGGATCCCGTCGCCGGAGATTCCGCGCCCGAGGATTCCGGCGCGGCGCTCTTCGAGGACGACTTCGATCTGGATTCGGCTTCGCTCGGCGGGGTGGTTCCTCAGGGGCCTGCGCCCGAGCCTGCTCCGGCTTCGGCCTTCCGGCCTTCCAGCGCCTCGCCGGAGGCCCGCGAGATCGAGCGGGCTTCGGCGGAGCTGCGCGCGCGTCTGGAGGCCGCCCTCAAGGCCGCCGAGGAGGCCCGCGAGCTCCTCGCCCGTCTGGAGGCGCGTCGGCGCGACGTCTGAAGCCGGGCCTCGCGCCAGGCGCGACGCGGAACGACAAACGACCGGATCCGGATCGCGCGGGACAGGCGCGGTCCGGATTTTTCATGTCGGGCCCGGCGCTCCTGCGGCGCAAGGCCCATGCAGGGTCAGCGGAGGGGGCGTTCCGGAGATCCCCGGGGCCGCGGCGAGCCGGACGCGCAGTCCCGAACTGATGGGACATGGGGTCGCCGAAGCCTCCCGCGATTCCTGCGTGACGGCGGGCGTCCCGGCCTTTCGCAGGCGACGAGGCCCGAGCCTGGCCTCCGTCTGGAGGCCTGCGGCGAAAAAACCTGAAAATCCTTTCGGAAAACGCGTTTTCGCATTTGCGCTCCTGCGAAGAGGCGGTTATAACCCGCCCCGTGTCGGGCCGTGGCGCAGCCTGGTAGCGCGCTTGCATGGGGCGCAAGAGGTCGTGAGTTCGAATCTCGCCGGCCCGACCACCGACATACGAGACGCCGCCCGCCGAGACCTCGGCCGGCGGCGTCTTCGTTTTCAGACCGCCCCTTTCACGTCCGAAGACCGGCATGAAGGCGTCGCGAGCCGCGCCCGACGAAGGCGCCGCGCGGCTCCGTGAGGAGAGACGAAGATGAACGGCGACCGGACGGGGGTTCTGCCCTCTCAACATCTGCGGCGTCTCATCTCCGAAGGGGCGATCCGGGCGGAGCGTCCCGTCTCCGAGGCGCAGATCCAGCCCGCCAGCCTCGATCTGCGGCTCGGGCGGCGCGCCTGGCGTCTGCGCGCGAGCTTCCTGCCGGGCGCGGGCCTCGCCGGCGCCTCCGCCGCCGCGGCGACGGTCGCCGCGCGCCTGCCCGACTTCGCCATGCACGAGATGGATCTGACCGAAGGCGCCGTCTTCGAGCGGGGTTGCGTCTATCTCTGCGAGCTGGCGGAATCCCTGGCCTTGCCGCCCGACGTCTCCGCCGCCGCCAACGCCAAGAGCACCAGCGGAAGGCTTGACCTCTTCGTGCGGCTCATCGCCGACGGCGCCGCCGAATTCGACCGCACGCCGGAAGGCTACGCCGGGCCGCTCTTCGCCGAGATCTCGCCGAGGAGCTTCAGCGTCCTTGCGCGTTCGGGGGCGCGGCTGAACCAGATCCGCCTGCGGCGCGGCGATTCCCGGCTGACCGAAGCCGAGGCCCAGGCGCTCGATCCCGAGGGCCGCGGCGACGCGCGTCAGGGGCGGGCCTTCAGCGTGGACCTGCGTCCGGCGGGCTCGGATGTGGCGGGCTGGCGGGCCCGTCGCCATACGGGGCTGATCGATCTGGAGAAGACGGGGGGATACGCCGCCCGCGATTTCTGGGAGCCTCTGCCGGCGGAGTCCGCGGGGCGTCTGATTCTGGATCCTGGCGCCTTCTACATCCTGGCCTCGCGGGAGAACCTGCGCACGCCCCCCGACTGCGCCGCCGAGATGACGCCCTTCTCGGCGGGGGTGGGCGAATTCCGGGTGCATTACGCGGGCTTCTTCGATCCCGGATTCGGCTGCGCCGAGGCGGGCGGCGAGGGGGCGCGGGCGGTCCTCGAAGTCCGTTGCCACGAGATCCCCTTCGTGCTGGAGCACGGGCAGGACATGGGGCGTCTGGTCTACGAGCGGATGCTCGCCCGCCCCGACAAGCTTTACGGCGCCGGAGGCGTGGGCTCGCATTATCAGGGGCAGGGGCTGAAGCTCGCGAAGCAGTTCGCCTAGAGCCTGCGGTCTCTCTTCGGGCTTGCGCTCCGGAGAGCGGGCTCTATCCTGCGGCGAGAGCAGGAGGACGAAGATGCGGGAGGCGAGCGCGGCCCTGGAGGCCTTTCTCGACGAGACGATCCGGCGTTCGAAGAAGGCCGGATATCATCCGACCGCCTTCATCGTGATGCGCGGTCGTCTGGGGTCTCTCGAAACGGTCTCGCGGCTCGTGCGCTCCGGCGAGATCCAGAGCGGCTTCAGGGAGCTCAGGCGGCTGAACCTGCTGGACTGGTCCGTGGAGGCCGCCGTGGTCGCCTTCCCCGGCGAATTCTCGAAGGTCGATCTCGATTGCGCCCGCTGGCGGCTGGATCAGGCTCAGGGCCTCTGACTGCGGCTTTCTGACGATTCGCCTGATTCCCCGCGCCCTTGCGCCTGTCGCGGGTTTTCGGCAAGATGAAGCTTCGCGCCTTCGCGCGCCGACAGGTTCTCCCGAGAAGGTCCGCTCCCCTCATGACCGACAGCGATCTGGAATCCGCAGCCGCCGCGCAGGAGGAGGGAATCTGGCGTCAGGAGCGGATCAGTCTGAAGGATCTCTCCCGGCGTCTGAATCTCTCGCCGACCACCGTCAGCCGGGCGCTCAACGGCTTTCCGGAGGTCAGCGCCGCCACGCGTCAGCGGGTCTCGGAGGCGGCGCGGCTCTACGGCTATCGCCCCGACCGCAACGCCCGGCGTCTGGCTCAGGGGCGGGTGGGGGCCATGGGGCTGGTCTTTCCCGCCGAGGCCACCGCGCTGCATGATCCGCTCTACATCGAGTTCCTCGCGGGCCTGGGCGAGGCCGCCGCCGAGGCTCAGATGGAGATCACCCTGATCCCCGCCCAGCGCGCCGACGAGATCGGCGCCTATCGCCGCGCCGCCAGCGAACGCAGCGTGGACGGCTTCGTGGTCTCCTCGCCCCTTCTGCGCGATCTGCGGGTGAAGGAGCTGGCCGCTCAGGAGATCCCCTTCGTGCTGCACGGCCGCACCCAGGGCGCGGGAGCCCACGCCTGGTGCGACATCGACAACCGCGACGCCTTCGCCCGGGCGGCGCGTCTGCTGACCGACCTCGGGCATCGACGCTTCGCGCTGATCAACGGCAAGGCCGAGGCGCAATTCGCCGTCGAGCGCCGGACGGGGGCGCTCGGGGCTCTGGAGGCGCGGGGTCTGCGGATCGCGCCGCCCTTCGTGTTCCATGTGAACATGACCGAGGAGGAGGGCTATCGGGCGGGCAGGCTCTGTTTCCAGCGGGCGCCCGCCGAAAGGCCGACGGCCTTTCTGGTCTCCAGCGTGTTTCTGGCTCTGGGGCTGATGCGGGCCGCGCGCGAAGCCGGACTCGAGGCGCCGCGGGATTTCTCGGTGATCGCCCATGACGACCGCACGCCCTATCTGCGGGGCGAATTCTTCGATCCGCCCCTGACGGCCACCAGCGCCTCGATCCGCGACGCGGGGCGTCGGGCGGTGGAGCTGCTCAGCGCCCGGCTGGAGGGCGCGCCCATCGAGAGGCTTCAGGAGATCCTGCCGCTGGATCTCGTGCTGAGGGCCTCGACGGGCCCCGCCCGGAGTTGAAGGCGCAGGCTCTGGCGCGTCGCTGCGCGATGGGCTAAAGCGGGCCGGAAGCGCGATCCGGATGAATTGCGCGCCCCATTCGAAACCTGAAGCGTTCGAGGATCCGGCCCGGTCCGAAGACGCTCCAGCCTCGCGCCAGATGCGTTCAGGAGTCCGTCATGCCGAAGATCACGTTCCTCGATTCCGAGGGGACCGCCCGTGAAGTCGAGGCTCAGGCGGGCCTGAGCGTGATGGAGGCGGCGATCCGCAACGACGTGCCCGGGATCGACGCCGATTGCGGCGGCGCCTGCGCCTGCTCGACCTGCCATGTCCACGTCGCGGAGGATTGGGCGGAGCGTCTGCCGCCCATGGATCCGCTGGAGCAGGACATGCTCGACTTCGCCTTCGAGCCCGGCCCGACCTCGCGGCTTTCCTGTCAGATCCGGATCACCGCCGAGCTGGACGGACTGGTCGTGCGCACGCCGGAACGCCAGATCTGAGGCCGTCGCAATTCTCCGGATTCAGGTCGCCTGGAGCGCCGCCGCAGGAGGCCCGCTTCTTGCGCATGGTGAACGAATCCTTGCGAAAATCCGTCCAACCCCCTGGGAATTCTCAGAAAAAGACGCGAAAGGAGTCGCGGGCCGCAGCGGCGCCGCCAGCTTCCGCAGGGGCGCAGGCGCTGAGGGCGCCGGAAGGCGCTTCCGCGATCTCGCCGCGCTCATGAAAAACCGCCCTTCCCGAGGGGAAGGGCGGTTCTGAGTGGGGTTCGGCCCGTCGCGGCGTCCGGAGCCGGAGGCTCCGGCCGGGATCCGCGACGGAAGGGCCCTTCGCGAGGGCCTGCGATCCTGTCCCGCCGGTTCGCGGCTGCGGCGAGCGGCCGCCCCCGCGGGAGGCTCAATGCGCGCTGACGGGCGCGAAGCTGTTCTGCCGGGCGATGGCGAAGGCTGCGGCGCGGTCGTCGAAGACCGCCAGCCGACGGCCGTTTTCATCATGCACGGCGTAGAGATGGGTCACGCCCGGGGGCAGAGCGCCGAAACGGCCGATCTCGTCGGCGCGGATCTCGCGCACATAGGCCAGAGGCTGGGCGGCCAGCGCCTCCTCCGGATCGGCCTCGGGAAGGACGCTCTCGCGATCGAACTTGGCCATGGCGATTCTCCTTTCCAATGCGGCTCCCTCTTCAGGAGGCGGCCGCGTCAGTCTCCGCCCGCGATGGGCACGGTGCGGACGACGGTCTCGGGCTCGGACTTCGCAAGGTCGATATGCAAGAGTCCGTCCATCAGGCTCGCGCCCGCGACTTCGACGCCTTCCGCCAGCACGAAGTTGCGCTGGAACTGGCGGGCGGCGATGCCGCGATGCAGGAAGACGCGGGGCTCCGCGTTCTCCTCCTGTCTTCCCCGCACGACGAGTTCGTTGTCCTCGATGGTGATGTTGAGGTTCTCGCGCGAGAACCCGGCCACCGCGAGGGTCACTCTGTAGGATCTGGGGCCGGTCTGCTCGATGTTGAACGGAGGATATCCGTCCGAACCGGATTTCGCGGCCCGCTCCACCAGCCGCTCGACCTGCTCGAAGCCGAGCATGAACGGATGGAGGGCGAAGGTCGTGCGCGTCATTGCGAGTCCTTTCAAAGCCCTTGATGCAAGCGACTTTATCGCAGGGCCCGTGAGCGGCGCCCTGCAGGGATCATGTGGGGGGCGGTCTCATCCTTTCAAGGGGAAAGCGCGGGGGCCTCTCATGTTTGCGGTTGGCGGAGAGCGAAGAGGGACGAGCCGCCGCCGGAGAAGCGCTTTTTGCAATCCTTATGGATGTGTAGATCATAGACCTCTCTTTTGCGGTCGTTTAGACTCCACGCGACTCCATTGTCGAATGAGGGAGGTCGATCATGCGTCTGACGAAGCGAGGTTTTCCGAATTCTGCGCGCGCGTCGGTTTTGCTGGGAGTTTTGACGGTCGTTTCAGGGAGCGCGTCCTCCATGGCGCAAGTGGCGGGGGCCGGCCTCATTCAGCGTCTGCAGGCGCTTGAGGCGAAAGTCGCGGCCTTGGAGGAGCGGCGCTTCGAAGGCGGGGATCTGTTGATCCACAAGGATCAATTTCCGGAATTGCTCGACACCAGCAACTGCGCCGGCGAGCATAGAGGAATTGTGAATAAACGCGTGACCTTCTCGCAGCCTTTCGTCAGGACGCCCAAAGTGGTTTCCGGCGTCACCAAATTTGCCATTGGCGAAGGTGGATCAAGCCCATGGCATCGGTTGGATCTTTACATCTCGACGGTAGATGAAGAAGGATTCACCTATAGTTTTACAACTTATTGCGACACAGCTCTCTGGTATGCGAATGGGTCATGGTTCGCCTTTCTGGAGGATGAGCCTCCGGAGAAGCCGTCGCAGCCGGATTGATCCGGCGCGCCGCGTCTCAGGCTCCGGAGCCCTCCCGCCGTCTGGGGGGAAGGCTCCGGCCCGCTTCAGGCCCGCAGGCCCGATCCTGACGAGGCCTCAGCCGATGACCTTGCGGAAGGGACGGATCTCGACCGTGGCGAAGAGGCCCGCCTTGGCGTAGGGGTCGTTGGCGGCCCAGGCCTCGATGGCGGCGCGGTCGGGGGCCTCCACGATCAGCAGGCTGCCGATGGGAGTCTTCTCGTCCTCGCCCAGCATCGGGCCCGAAAAGACCGGGCCGCCCGCTTCGAGATATTTCAGATGGGTCGGGCGGGTGGCGTCGCGCAGAGCGCCGGAATCGGGTTTGTCCTTGCAGATCACCGCGTAGAGCATGGGGTTTCCTCCAGAAGATGAGGCGGGTCCGGAAAGGCCCGCCGGGTTGTGAAGAGTCAGGCCTTGGCGCCCTTGCGTCCGGCGCCCACCAGAGGCGCCGCCGTCTCGTCGAGAGGCCAGCGGGCGCGGGGCCGCGCCGTCAGAGACGCCGGAAAACCCGCCGCCAGACGCTCAAGTCCGGCCCAGGCGATCATCGCGCCGTTGTCGCCGCAGAGGCTCAGCGGCGCCGCGTGAAAGGCGAAGCCCTGAACGGCGCAGGCCTCGGCGAGGGCAGCCCTCACCGCGCCGTTGGCCGCCACGCCGCCCGAAACCGCCAGAGCAGGCGTCGCCTCCGGTCGGCGCTGGACGAAAAGACGCATGGCTCTGGCGCTCTGGCGCGCGAGGTGCTCGGCGGCGGCGCTCTGGAAGGCGGCGCAGAGATCGGCCTTGTCCTGCTCCGTCGGAGCGGCGCCGAGGGAATCGCGGGCCATGCGCGCCGCGGTCTTGAGCCCCGAAAAGGAGAAGTCGCAGCCGGGGCGCCCGATCAGCGGCCTCGGCATGGGAAAGCGCGCCGGATCGCCCGATTGCGCCGCGCGCTCGACGGCGGGCCCCCCCGGATGCCCGAGCCCCAGCATCTTGGCGGTCTTGTCGAAGGCCTCGCCGGGGGCGTCGTCGAGGCTGGCCCCCAGCCGCGTGAAGGCGCCCGGGCCATCCACGATCCCGAGGAGGCAATGTCCGCCCGACGCCAGCAGCGAGAGATAGGGATAGGCCGCTCCATCCGTCAGACGCGCCGTCAGGGCGTGGCCCTCGAGGTGGTTCACCGCCACCAGAGGCTTGCCCGCCCCGAGCGCCATCCCCTGAGCCGCGAGGACTCCGGCGATCAGCCCGCCGATCAGTCCCGGCCCGGCGGTCACGGCCAGAGCGTCGACCTCGTTCAGCGTGAGGCCCGCCTTGCGCAAGGCCTCCTCGACGGCGCGGTCGATCTTCTCGGCGTGGGCGCGGGCGGCGATCTCGGGCACCACGCCGCCATAGAGCGCATGCAGGTCCATCTGGTCGTAGACCACGCTGGAGAGGATCCCGGCCCGAGGCGCGCCCGCCTCCGGGACGACGCCCCGCACCAGAGCGGCGGCGGTCTCGTCGCAGCTGGATTCGATCCCCAGAACGGTGATGGGCTCCAGAACGCCAGGGGCGCGCGCCATGGCCGGTCCTTTCCTGTCAGGCCTTTCATTGTCAGGCCTCCCCGCCTCTGATAGAGCGGCGCAAGGCGTGAGGAAAGCCCCCGCCGCATCTCCGGACTCCATGATCTTGTCGAAGGCCCGCCCATGACCGCCCTCTGGACCCGTCCGCTTGTTCTGGCCACGCGCGCCAGCCCGCTCGCCATGGCTCAGGCCGAGGAGACGGCGCGGCGCCTGCGCGAGCAGGCGGGAGTCCCGGCGGAGCTGGTGACGATCCTGCCGCTGACCACCGCCGGAGACCGCATCCAGGATCGGGCGCTGAACGCGGCGGGCGGCAAGGGGCTCTTCACCAAGGAGATCGAGGAGGCCCTTCTGGAGCGTCGCGCGGACATCGCGGTCCACAGCATGAAGGACGCGCCCACCGAGACTCCTGCGGGCCTGGTCTTCGCGGCCCATCCGCCGCGCGAGGACGTCCAGGACGCCTTCGTCTCGATGAAGGCCGCCAGCCTCAGGGAGCTTCCGCCGGGCGCGACGGTCGGCACGGCCTCGCTGCGCCGTCAGGCCCAGACGCTGCGTCTGAGGCCCGATCTCAAGGTGGCGCTGCTGCGGGGCAACGTCCAGACGCGGCTGAAGCGTCTGGAGGAAGGCGCCGCCGACGCCACCTATCTGGCCATGGCGGGGCTGAACCGTCTGGGGCTCGGGCATGTGGCGCGGGGGCCCGTCGAAGGGATGCTGCCCGCCGTGGCGCAAGGGGCTCTGGGGCTCCAGA
This sequence comes from Neomegalonema sp., assembly GCF_028688855.1. GTDB lineage: Bacteria > Pseudomonadota > Alphaproteobacteria > Rhodobacterales > Rhodobacteraceae > Neomegalonema. The sequence goes on from NZ_JAQTXI010000019.1 coordinate 23,143, forward strand.
TCCGCGCCGGGGATTCCGGACTCGCGGAGCTGATGCGCGCGCTGCATTGCCGCCGCACGGGGCTTGAGGTCGCCGCCGAGCGGGCCTTCCTCGCGGCGCTGGACGGCTCCTGCCGGACGCCTCTGGCGGGGCTGGCGCGGGTCGAGGGCGAGGAGGGCCGCGAGCGCCTGCGCTTCGAGGGCGAGATCCTGACTCCCGACGGGCGGATCCGCCATCACGTCATGCTGGAGGGCGCCGCCTCCGAAGGCGAGGCCATGGGCCGCCGGGCGGGCGAGATCCTCAAGGCCCATGGCGGGCCGGATTTCTTCGCGCATTGATCCTCCATGAGACTCTCATGAGCCGCCGCGTCGTCCTGCTCACGCGCCCGGAAGGCGCCGCCGCCGCGCGCAGCCTTCGGCGTCTGAAGGCCCTCGGCTGGGAGGGGATCCATGTCCCGCTCACCCGCATGGAGGCTCTGCCCGATCCGGGCCTGACCTCGGGCGCGCTGGATCCGGCGGCGGCTCAGGCGCTGATCTTCACCAGCGCGGAGGGCCTGCGGCGCTTCGCGGCCCTGAGCGGCTTTCGCGGACGCCCCGTGCACGCGGTGGGCGCGGCGACGGCCTCGGCGGCGCGGGCGGCGGGCTTCGCGCAGGTCGAGGAGGGCGGCGGCGACGTCCGGAGCCTCGCGCTGCATCTGGCGGCGCGGCTGCGTCCCGAGGCGGGTCCGGCGCTGCATTTCGGCGCCGAGGCGCCTGCGGGAGATCTGGCGGGGGATCTGGCGGGCTTCGGGCTGCGGCTGATCCGGATTCCGCTCTACCGGACCCTGCCCCTGACGCGCCTTCCTGAATCGGCCCTGCGCGCCGAGGGCCTCCGGGCGGCGCTTTTCCACGCCCCGAGCGCCGCCCGCGCCTTCGCGGCCCTGCGGCCCGAGCCTGCGGCGCTGGAGGGGATCTTCGCCGCGACGATCAGCGCGGCGGCGGCGGAGCCCTTGGAAGGATTGGGCTTTCGCGGAGTTCTCCGCGCCGCCCGTCCGGACGAGGCCCACATGCTCGGAGTTCTGGCGGCGCTCGGCTGAGCCCCTCCGCCTCCGGACCCTCTCCGAAAGCGCAAAAATCTTGGCCCGAGGCCCGCGCTGGTCTAGGTTGATGCGCGCCCTGCAGGCGCGTTCACCCTATGAGAGTCGGACGTCAACCGGAGCGTGAATCATGGCCGATCCCAAAGGCAAACCCAAAAAGCCGACAGACGAAGCCTTCAAGGACGTGTCCATCGGTCAGGACGGGGTCTATCGGGTCACCGAAGCCGCCTCCGCAGCCGCCGCAGAGGCCGCGAAGCCCGCCGCTCCGCCTCCTCAGCCGTCCGAAGCGCCGACGCCCCGGGACTCCGCGCCCGAAAAGACCGCGTCCGGCAAGCCCACCCCCGGGAAAACCATGACGGAGAAGCCCGTGACCTCCACCACCGCCTCGGGCGGCGCCTCCTCCAGCTCTTCGCCTTCCTCCTCCTCCGCGCCGCCGCCGTCTTCGGGCGGCTCCTCGGGCGGCGGGATGAAGACCGCCCTGACGGCGGTCGGCGCCCTCGTGGCGGGCGCGCTGCTGGCCTTCTGGGTCGGACCGAAGCTCACCGGCGCCGCCGAGACCGAGCGCAAGGTAAATGATCTCGGCCAGCGCGTCGCGCTCTTCGACCAGCAGACCAACGCCCTCAACGAGGCCGCCGGACGCGTCGACGCCCTGGACGCGCGGGTCGAGGCCATGGCGGGCGGGCTCGGCGCGCTGGAGGGCTCCGTGGCGGGCCTGCCCAGGACCGACGAGGCCGGGCCGCGAATCGCCGCCCTGACCGAGCGCCTCGACTCTCTGGAGACGGCCCTTTCGGCGCTCTCCGAGCAGCAGGCCGCCGTGGTCCGCAGCGTCAACGAGGCCGCCGCCGCGCCCGCCCGTCCCTCCGAGGAGACGACCGCGCAGCTCGGCGAGATCGAATCGCGCCTCGCGCAGCTCGGCGAATCCGGAGCCGCGCGCGCCAGCGCGGTGGACGAGAAGCTCGCCGCCCTCGCGGAGCCGAGGCTCCCCGCCGAGGCCGATTCCCGCATCGGCGCCCTCGAAGCCCGTCTGGAGTCGCTGACCGGCCAGATCGCCGCGGCCCTCGCCAACGGCGGCGGCGAGGAGACTCCCGCCGCGCCGAGCGCCGAAAGCCTGCGCGCGGCCTCCGACGCCGCCGCCGCCCTCGCGGGGATCCAGCGGCTCGAAACGCGCTTCGGGAATTTCGACGGCGCCGCCCTGCGGACCGAGCTTCAGGGCGAGATCGCCGAAGCCCGCGCCCGCGCCGAGGCCGCCGAAGCTTCGGTCGGCGCGCGGCCTTCGGTCTCGCCCGAGGAGCTGGCCGCCCTGAGCGCCCGTCTGGACGAACTGGCCGCCCGTCAGGAGGCCGCCGCCGAAGCGCCCGAGCCCGAAGCTCCTGCGGCGCCCGCCCTCTCCGCCGCCGATCTCGAAGGCTTCGGCTTCGCCAGCCGCACGGATCTGGAGGCCCTGGCCTCGCGCGAGGATCTCGACGCCCTGGCCGCCCGCTTCGACAAGGTGGAGTCCGAATCCGCCTCGGCCAACGCGGTCCGGGTGGAGGCCGCCGCCGCGGTGGCCGCCGCCGATCTGGCGAGCGTCGCTTCGGGCTCGGCGCCCTTCGCGACGCAGCTGGCCAATCTCCAGCGCCTCTCCGGCGTGGAGCCCGACCCGGCTCTGGCGATCTACGCGCGGACGGGCGTGCCGACCATGGCCACGCTGCTCTCCGGCTACGACGCCGCCGAACGCGCGGCGCTCGCCGCCGAGCAGGCCGCCCGCGCCCGCGAAGCCGAGGCCCTCGGCGACAAGCTGACGGGCGCCTTCTCCTCTCTGGTTTCGGTGCGCAAGACCGCCGAATCGACCGGAGTGGACACGGCCTCGATTCTGGCCCGCGCCCGCGTGCGGCTGGGCGAAGGCGACCTCGCCAGCGCCCTGACGGAGCTGGATCTCCTGCAGGCCGCCCCGCGTGAGGGCATGGCCTCATGGCTGCAGGGCGCCCAGGCGCGGCGCAACGTCGAGCAGAGCCTCGGACGCCTGCGCCAGAACCTGCTGATCGCGCCCGGCGCTCAATGACCAGCCGCTCCGCTCCTCATTCCTCAGGGAAGAAGCCGCCATGCCTCGCCTTATTTTCCGCATCCTTCTGATCTTCGCGCTCGCCGGAGCGGCGGGCTGGGGATATCTCTGGATCCGCAAGAACGTGAGCGCCGCCTCGATCACGGTCGGGGACCGGATCGTCGACGTCCAGGCGCCTTTGCTGATCCTCGGGCTTCTGCTCGGGGGGATCGGCTTCTACATGCTGATCCGGCTTCTGCGGCTGGTGTTCTTCGCGCCGAGCCTGGCGGCCAGGGCGCTGGAGCGTCAGCGCGAGGCCCGGGGCGTCGAGGCCGTGACGCGCGGCCTCGCGGCCATGGAGGTCGGCGACGCGAAATCGGCGCTCCACGAGGCGCGCAAGGCCGAAAAGCTGCTGCATCACCGCAAGGACCGCAGCCTCGCGCGTCTGGTGCAGGCGCGGGCCCAGACCCTCGCCGGCAACGCCGACGAGGCCCGGCAATATTACGAAGCCATGCTGGAGGCCCCCGGCACCGAGCTCGCGGGTCTGCGGGGCCTGACGGCTCAGGCGGCGGCTTCGGGCGACACGGCGAAGGCGCTTCAGCTGACGCGCCGCGCGGTGGAGCTGCGTCCGCGCGATCCGGCGGTGCTTTCGGCGGCCTTCGACACCCAGGTTGCGGCTCATGAATGGGGCGAGGCGCGCCAGAGCCTCGCGGCGAGCATCCTTGCGGGCGCCGTCCCGAAGGCGGTGGGCAAGCGTCGCGAGGCGGCGCTGCATCTGGCCGAGGCCATCGAGGCCGATCTCGCGGGCGACAGGACGCGCGCGCTGGAGGAATCCCGCGCGGCTCTGAAGATCGCGCCGGGGCTGTCTCCGGCGGCGGTTCTGGCGGCGCGGCTGCTGGCCGACGGCGGCGAGAAGGAGAAGACCGAGGCCGCGCGCCACATCGAGGCGGCCTGGGCGCAATCTCCGCATCCGGACCTCGCGGAGGCCTATGCGGCCCTCGCGCCGGACGATCCGCCCGACACGCGCCGCAAGCGCCTTCAGCGGCTGATCAAGAGCTATGCGGATCATCCGGAATCGCGGCTGCTGTCGGCGGAGCTGGCGCTCTCGGCGGGCGACGCGGCGGCCGCGCGCAAGGCTCTGGCGGGCATGGAGGTCAATCATCCCGGGGCGCGGGTCTTCGCGCTGATGGGGGCCGTGGCCCGGGCCGAGGGCGCTTCCGAGACCGAATTGCGGCAATGGCTGGCTCGGGCGGTTCAGGCGCCGCGCGCAGCCTGGACCTGCGAGTCCTGCGGTCTGACGGCGCCGCGCTGGGTCTGCTGCTGCCCGCAATGCGGAAGCTTCGACAGCTTCCACTGGACCTGGCCTCCGGCTGCGCCGGTGGCGGACGGCCATGCTCTGGCGGCGGCGATGGCGCCTCTGCTGGAGGGCGGGCCTCGCGCGGCCTCCGCCCGACCGGGGCCCGGCGTGGAGGCTCCGGCTGCTCCGCCGCCGCGTCCGGCGCCCGGGAGCGAGCTGGTGCCGGTGCCGCCGAAAGCGGAGGGCCCGGAGGCCAGACCGGCCTGAGGCCGGGCGCTCCGCAGAGATCTGAAACCCGAGGAGGGGAGCGGTTCCAGGCCGCTCCCCTTCGTCTTTCGGGGAGGTCTGCGCCGATTGCGTCGCCGGAGGACGGGAGCTCGGCGAACCTGCGTTTTTTCGCTTGCGCGACGTGCGGGCTGCCCCTATGGTCCGCCCCGCGCCGCAGTAGCTCAGCTGGTAGAGCACGTCATTCGTAATGATGGGGTCGGGGGTTCGAGTCCCTTCTGCGGCACCAGATCTCCCCTGAAGTTCCGGATCGTCGCGCGCCTTCGGAGGATGTCGGAGGCGCGGCCTCGCATGGCCTCGGCGAGAGGCCCCCGAGCGCGCGGACCGCCCGCCCTCCGGAGCAGGCGCGCAAGAGCGGGAGCGCCCCGGCATGACCACACCCCAGACAAATCCCCCGGATCATCGCCTCTGCGTCGCGCCGATGCTCGACTGGACGACAGGTCCTTGCCGATTCTTCCACCGTCGGCTGTCCCGCCGGACCCGGCTCTATACGGAAATGGTCGTGGCGGAGGCCCTGATCCGCGGCGACCGCGAAAAGCTCCTCGGGCATGATCCCGAAGAACGCCCGCTCGCCCTCCAGATCGGCGGCTCCGATCCGCGCCGCCTCGCCGAGGCCGCCCGCATCGGCGCCGAAGCCGGTTACGACGAGATCAACCTCAACGTCGGCTGCCCCTCGGACCGCGTGCAGTCCGGAACTTTCGGCGCCTGCCTCATGCGCAGCCCCGATCTCGTGGCCGAGGGCGTCGCCGCCATGATCCGGGCCGTCGGCGGAGCGGCGGAGATCACCGTGAAATGCCGCATCGGCGTGGATGATCAGGAGCCCCGCGACGTCCTGCCCGACTTCATCGAACGCGTCTCGGCGGCGGGCTGCGGAGTCTTCATCGTCCACGCCCGCAAGGCCTGGCTGAAAGGGCTCTCGCCGAAAGAAAACCGCGAGATCCCCCCGCTGGATCACGAGCTCGTCCATGAGGTCAAGGCCGCGCGGCCCGATCTGCGGATCATCCTCAACGGCGGCGTCGAGAGCCTCGACGTCGCCGAAGCCCACCTGGCCCGGGGCCTCGACGGCGTGATGATCGGGCGGGCCGCCTGGCGCGATCCGGTCGCGGTGCTGGCCTCGGCGGATCGGCGCATCTACGGCGAGGCGGTCCCCGACGCCGATCCCTTCGCCGCCGCCGAGGCCATGCGGCCTTATCTGGCGGCGCGGCTGGCCGAGGGCTGGCGGCTCGGGGCTCTGGTCCGGCCGATGATCGGGCTGTTTCTGGGGCGTCCGGGCGCGCGGCTCTGGCGACAGAGGCTTTCGGAGGGCGCAGCGAAATCCGGCCCGGGGCTGGAGCTGTTCGACGAGGCCCTCGCCGCCATGAGGGCCGAAACCCTCCGCGCGCAGGACGCCGCCTGACGGGATCTGCGGACGAAGGAAAGGGGCCGCCTCTCGGTTGGAGAGGCGGCCCCTTCGTCGTTGCGGTCGGGCGGAGGGCGGATCAGTAATCCATCTTCCAGTTGATTCCGGCCTTGGTCTCGCTCTGGCCGATCTCGGCGTCGATGACGATGTTGTTGAAGGTCTCGATCTCCACGAGGGCGGTGGTCTGGCCCGTGCCGAGATCCTGACGCGCCCCCACGAACACCCCGTCGGCGACGTATTTGCCGGTCGAGATGGCGGCGCCGCCGTCGGTTCCCTCCTCGATGCGCAGGGTGTCCACGCCCGCCACGTCGCGGAGCATGTCCATGGCGCCGGGGCGTCCGCTCATGAGCGTGGCCACGCCCGCCGCCAGCTGCGCCGCCTCGATGGCGGAGAGCGACTGCTTGGAGCGTCCGAAGAGCAGGCGCGGCAGCACCTCTTCTTCAGGCAGGCCCTGGTCCGAGCCGAAGGAGACCTTCGGATCCGAGGAATAGCCCGCCACCTGCAGCCAGCCGCGGATGTCGTTGGACTCCGCCGTCAGGCGCACCGTCACATAGGGATCGAGATCTCCCGAGAAGCGCACCTCGCCGATCTCCAGATCGAACTGACGCCCGAGGAGATCCAGCCAGCCGCGCCGCTTCTGGATCATGCCGTTCACGCGGGGCGCTCCCGCATGGCCGGTCACCTGGAGCTGGCCGCCCCATTCCGATTCCAGACCGCGCCCGCGCACATAGGCCTGGCCGGGGATGTTCACCACGAGGTTCAGGTTGATCCTCTGGCTGGCGGCCGAGGGCGCGCCTGCGGCGCGTCGAGGGGTGCGCGGCGCCGAGAGCCCCACCGGAGTCGCCTCGATCACCACCAGATTCGGAGCCCCGCCGCCGATCAGACGGAACTCCAGGAAGTCGTTGTCGATGCGCCCGTTCACGTTGATCGAGGCGGCGTCTCCCCGGGCGGTGATCTCGCCCGAGACGATGGCCGTCAGATCGTCGCGCCGGGCGGCGGCCATGCGGTTGACCCGGACGGTCGCGTCCAGAACCCGGCTGGAGAGCACATAGGAGCCCATGGCCGAGATCTGGCCGCCATAGCCGTCGTTCCCCTGCGCGGTCAGCGTCAGGCGTCCGTCGGCGGAGAAGGTCGCGTCGGCGCCGAGGCTCTGGACCACCGTGCCGTATTCGAGATTCTCGTAGCGTCCGTTCCGGATCTGCAGGCCGCCCGCCGTGCGCGGCGCCGCCAGAGAGCCCTCCAGCGTGGCCGAAAGCGTGGCCGAGCCCGAGAGCAGATGATCCGGCAGAGGCAGAAGCGGCCAGATCTCGCCGAGGTCGCCCGCCCAGGAGGCTTGCGCCGAAATCGGGCCGTTGCGGTCGGGCATGGGGATGCCGCCGCCCGGCAGCAGGGTCAGGCGGGCGTTGGCCTGGAGGGGCTGGCGGAAGCTGGCGCTGGTCATGGTCAGGGAGGCGGTGAGCTGCGTCCCCGACCAGGAGCCTTCGGCGTTGGCCTGGATCGGCGAGGTGAGCCCCGCCTCGCTCAGGGTCATGCCTTCGGTGCGCAGGCTGAAGCTCCCCGAGTTCCGGCGCGAATCCATCTGCGCCTCGCCGAAGAGATGGCCCTCGGCGGGCGGCGCGCCCGCGAGGCTCAGCAGCCGCAGGGGCAGATTGTGCAGCACCAGATGTCCGAAGGAGCCGCTCGGGGCGTAGGTCAGATAGCCGCCCAGCATCCCCGAAGCGCCGAGGCGCAGGTCGAGGTTCTGGAAGCCGAAGCCGCCGTCCGGCGTGGGGCGCAGCTCCACCGCCTGAGCCAGAGAAAGGTCTTCGCCGCTGATCCGCCCGTTGAAGCGGTGCAGCGTGACGCCCTTGAAGCCGCCCGCCGCGTTCACCCGCGCCTGAAGGCTGAAGCTGTCGAGTTCGCGCAGGCCCTCGTCGAGCAGGTCGCCCGTGCCGTCGAAGGTCGCGTCGAGATCCGAGAGCGGCCCTTGCAGCGCCGAACGCACGTCGGTGAGCAGGATCCCCGCCGCCTCCAGGCGCTGGCCGTCGAGATTCGCCCGGATGTAGGGATCGGCGCCGAAGGCGTCGTCCACCTGGGCGTTGAAGTTCAGGCTGGTGATCCCCGCGAGGAAATCGCCGTTCTGCGCGATGCGCAGATTCGAGGCCGCGCCGCGCGCCAGAACCGTCTGACGCCCGCTCTGGCCGCTGAAGCTGAGGTTCGCGTCCAGAGCGCCCGTCGCCTCATAGCCGAGCAGGGCGCCGATGGGCCCGAGGCTGGCCGAACTCAGCAGAGCGGAGCCCTCCATGAGTCCGCCCGAAGCCATGTTCAGGCGGCCCTCCGCGAAGAGCCCCAGGCCTTCGAGGCGGAAATGATCCAGCTGGATCTGTCCGTTCTGCGAGGCGAAGCGCGCCGAGGCCGTCAGGGGGCCCTGCGGAGTCTGGGCGCTGAGGCTGGCCTCGCCCTGAGGCGCCGAAACCAGGCGCGTCAGATTGAACTGCGCCTGAGCGTCGCCGAGGGCGCGCCCGTCATGGGCCAGAGCCCGCAGGCTCGCCGAGCCTCGCGCCGAAGGATCGGCGAAGGGGCCTTCGATCCGGGCGTCGAGCTTGCCCGCGCCGGAGATCTGCGCCCCCGCGAAGCCCGAAAGCGGCGAGAGGTCGGGGAGATCCGCCGTCACGTCGAGGGCCATGGCCTGATTGGCGAGGTCCACCTGTCCCGAGGCGCGCAGATGGCCCGCCGCCATCCGGACTTCGGCGGGGTTCAGCAGAAGCTGACGCGTCGAGGGATTGTAGGAGCCCTGAGCCGAGAGGGTCGCCTCGCCGAGCAGTTGTTCGATGCGCGGATCTCCCATGCGCGGGCCGGAAACCCGCGCCTGGGCGCTGAAGGGAATCGAGCCGTCGGGCTGGGGCGAGCTGGAGAGATCCAGATTCAGCCCCGCCAGGCCGTATTTCCCGTATTGCAGGCTCTGGCCTTGGGCGGTCGCCTGGAGGCGGGGCGCGGAGAGCGTCCCGTCGATGCGTCCCGAGGCCGAGAAGGCGCCGCCGAGCGTCTCGCCCGCAAGCTGCGAGAAAGGCGCGAGATTGCCGATGTTGGCGCTGAAATCGAGTCCGAGCGTCTGGTCCCTGGTTCCGAAGAAGCCCGAGACCCGCGCCGAACCAAGGCCCGCCGTCACCTCGCCGGGCTCCAGACGGAGCAGGCCGGTGGTCGGGTTGAAGGAGCCCCGCGCGCTGAGGTTCACGTCGCCGATCAGGGCGTCAAGCTGCGGATCTCCCATGCGGGGGCCGCGCGCCTGAGCCGAAACCGTGAAGGGGATGGTCCCGTCCGGCTGAGGCGCGCCGGAGAGGTTCAGATTCAGCCCCGCGATCCCGTATTTTCCATATTGCAGGTTCTGGCCCTGCGCCGCGAGGGTCACGCTGGGGGCCTTGAGGCTCCCCTCCACGCGGCCCGAAGCCGACAGAGATCCGCCGAGAGCCTCGCCCGCCAGAGCGGAGAAAGGCGCGAGATTGCCGAGATTGGCGCTGAAATCGAGTCCGAGCGTCTGGTCTTTGGTCCCGAAGAATCCGGAAACCCGCGCCGAGCCCGCGCCCGTCGAGACTTCGCCGGGCTCCAGACGGAGCAGGCCGGTGGTCGGGTTGAAGCTCCCCTGCGCATTGAGGCTGACGTTTCCAAGCAAGGCTTCAAGCTGCGGATCGCCGAAGCGGGGTCCGGCGGCCTGAGCCTCCACCGAGAAGGGGATGGTCCCATCCGGCTGAGGCGCGCTGGAGGCCTTCAGATTGAGCCCGGCCAGGGCGTATGGGCCGTATTGCAGGCTCTGGCCCTGGGCCGTCAGGCTGACGCGGGGCGCCGAGACGCTGCCGTCCACGCGGCCCGAAGCCGAAATCGCGCCGCCGAGAGTCTCGCCCGCAAAGCTGGAGAAGGGCGCCAGATTTGCGATGTTCGCGCTGAAATCGAGGCCGAGACTCTGGTCTTTGGTTCCGAAGAAGCCCGAGACTCGCGCCGAACCCACCGCCGAAGTCGTGACTTCGCCGGGCTCCAGACGGAGCATGCCGGTCTCGGGGGTGAAGCTGCCCCGAGCGTTCAGCGTCACGTTTCCAAGCAGGGCCTCAAGCTGAGGATCGCCCAGACGCGGCGAGACCGCTTGCGCCTCGACGCTGAAGGGAATCGTCCCATCGGCGCCGGGGGCGCTGGAGACCTTCAGATTCAGCCCCGCCAGGCCGTATTTCCCGTATTGCAGGCTTTGCGCTTCAGCCGTGGCGTTGACGCGGGGCGCCTTGAGGCCGCCTTCCACGCGGCCCGAGGCCTTCAGAGCCCCGCCCAGAGCCTCGCCCGCCAGGCCCGACAAGGGCCCGAGATCGCGCGCGTCCAGGTTGAAGTCGAGGCCGATGGTCTGGTCCTTGGTCCCGAAGAAGCCCGAGGCTCGCGCCGAGCCGAGGCCCGTCGAGATCTCGCCGGGATCCAGCTTGAGCAGGCCCGTCTGCTGGTTGAAGGAGCCCTTGGCGTTCAGCGTCACGTCGCCGATGGCGGCGTCAAGCTGAGGATCGCCGATGCGCGGCGAACGGAGGTCGCCCGCCACGGAGAAGCCCATGGTTCCATCCGCCGCAGGCGAACTGGAGATGTCGAGGTTCAGCGAGGCCGCGCCATATTTCCCATATTGCAGGCTCTGGCCTTGGGCGGTCGCGTTGATCTTGGGCGCCGTGAAGCTTCCCTCCACGCGGCCTGCGGCCTTGAGCGATCCGCCGAGCGTCTCGCCCGCGAAGCGGGAGAAAGGCGCGAGATTGCGCGCGTCCACGTCGAAATCCAGGGCGAGGGTCTGGGCTTTGGTTCCGATCTGGCCCGAAAGCTTCGCCATGCCGAGTCCGGTCGTGATCTCGCCCGGCTCCAGACGCAGGAGTCCCGTCTTCTGGTTGAAGCCGCCGCGCGCGTTGAGCTTCACATCGCCGATCAGGGCGTCAAGCTCCGGATCGCCGATGCGCGGGGAACGGACGTCGCCCGTCGCGGTGAAGCTCAGGGCGCCGCTCGCATTGGGCGCGGCCGAGAGATTCACATCCAGAGCCGCCGCGCCATAATCGCCGTAGCGCAGGCCCTCGCCCTGAGCCGCGAGGCTCACCTTGGGCGCGGAGAGCGAGCCCTCGACGCGGCCCTCGGCCTTGAGCGAGCCCGCCAGAGTCTCGCCCGCCAGACCCGAGAAAGGCGCGAGATTGCGCAGGTCGGCGTCGAAATCCAGCGCGAGGCTCTCGTCCTTGGTCCCGAAGCGGCCCGAGACCTTCGCCGAGCCCGCGCCCGTGACCGCCTCGGCGGTTTCGAGGCGCAAGAGGCCCGAAGAAGGATTGAAGCTTCCCGCCGTCTTCAGAGTCACGTCGCCGAGCAAAGCCTCAAGCTGCGCGTCGCCGAGCAGGGGGCCCTGCGCCTCCACGTCGGCCTCGAAGGAGACCACGCCGCCTGAGCCGGGCGTGGTGCGGGCCGAGATCTTCAGCCCCTTGGCGCCGTAGCGGTCGAAGACGAGGTTGTCGCCCGTGGCGTCGAAGACCAGACGCGGCGCCGAAACCTCGCCCGTCAGACGGCCTTCGGCCTTGAGCGATCCGCCGAGCCTCTGGCCCGCCTTGGCGGAGAGCGGCGCGATGTCGTCGAGATCAGCGGCGAAGCGCAGATCCAGAGCCATGGTCCTGGAGTTGACCGTCCCCGAGAGGTCGGCCCCGCCCATGGCGGTCTCCAGATGCGTGGAGGTCAGGCGCAGGAGCCCGCTCTCCGGATCGAAAGAGCCCTTCGTGGTCAGCGAGGGATCGCCGAGCAGGGCTTCAAGCGCCTCGTCGCCGAGGTTCGGCCCGGCGATTTTCAGATCCGCCTCGAAATTCAGCGCGCCGTTCGCTTGCGGCGCGGCTGTGGCGGTCAGGGCGACGCGATCCGCGCCGCGCCCGTCGAAGACGAATTTCGTGGCCTCGCCCTGCAGCGTGACGCTCGGCTGCGTGAAGGAGCCCTTCGCCGAACCCGAGCCCTTGAAGGCGCCGCTGAGAGGGGCGCCCGCATAGCCCGAGAGCAAGGCGAGGTTCTTGACGTCGGCGTCAAAGGTCACGTCGAGGGTTTGAGCCTTGGTCTCGATGCGGCCCTTGAGGTCGATCTGACCGATGGCGGCGATGACGCGGGCGGAATCCAGCACCACCCGGCCCGTCTCCTGATTGAAGGAGCCCGTCGCCCGGATGCGCGGCTTGCCGCCGAGCACGCGCCGCAGATTGGGGTCGTCCAGCGGCGCGCCGTCGAGCGTGGCGGTGGCGGTGAAGGGGAATTCGCCGTCCTCGCGGGGCGTGGGGCCATATTCGACCTCAAGCTCGGAAAGGCGGTATTGCTCGTAGAAGAGGTCGACGCCGCCGCCCTTCACGCCGATCATCGGCTTGTCGAAGGCGCCCGCGAGGCTGATCGAGGCGCGGATTTCGCCGCCCATCTCGGCGCCCCCCGCCAGGGGGGAGAGGCTCGCGAGGTTCAGCCCCTCGGTGTCGAGTTCGAGGTCCATCTCCCGCCCGGCGAGGTCCACCTCGCCCTTGACGAGGATCTCGCCCGGCGCCGCCGTCAGATGCGAGGAGGCGAAGTTCAGCTTCTGCGCCGCCGGATCGAAGGAGCCTTCCAGCGAGAAGGTCGGATTGGGGCCGATGGTTTCTTCAAGGGCCTCGTCGCCGAGGCGGGGGCGGTCGAGCGCCAGATTCAGGTCGAAGGGCAGGGCGCCCGAAGGCCGCAGCGTCGCCGAGCCCTTCAGCGAGGCTTCCTCCGCGCCATATCGGCCGTAGCGCGGCGCCTGAGCCGCGAGGTCGAGGTTGATCCGGGGCGCGTCGAGCGAGCCGCGCGCCTCGACGGTCAGGCGGCCCGAGCCCGAAACGGGCTCCGGCGCCAGAGCCGAGAAGACCGCCAGATCCGGCAGATCCGCCGTCAGGTCCATGTTGACGGTGCGTTCGGTGAGATTCGCCTCGCCCGAGATGACCGCTTCGCCCGCGGCGAGGCTGGCCTTGATCTCGTCCACAGTGAGCAGGCCAGTCGCCATGTCGTGGATTCCGCGCCCTTCCAGACGCGGCGTCTCGCCCGCCAGAGAGGTCAGGGCGGGGTCGCCGAGGTCGGGCTGACGGATCTCCGCCGTGAAGCTGAAGGGCGCGCGCCGATCCTTGCGGGTCTGGCCTTCGGCCTCCAGCGCCACGGAGAGGGCGCCATATTGCTGGAACTTCGGATCATCCACCTGGGCGGTGGTGCGGAGCTGCGGCTCGGAGAGGCTGCCCGTCACCGCCGCCTGACCAGCCGCCGCCGAGAAGCTCAGGCCCGGCGCGAAGCCCGCCAAAGCCTGAGGATCGGTCACGCGCCAGTCGATGGCGAGGTCCACGCGGTCCTGCGCCGGAGAAATCTCGCCGGAGAAATCCGCCGCCAGAGAGGCCGAGGAGATTCCGCCCTTCGCGACGCGCATCACCCCCGGAGAGGATTCCGCCACGTCCAGCGTGATGGTCGCCTCTTCGCCGAGCGCCGCCTTAATATTGGGATCGCTGGAATCCAGCCCGCGCAGGCCCGTTTCGAGCTGAAGCGCATGGACGCCCTCGGCGCCCGCCTTCTCCACGGTCAGATTGAAGTCGGCGGCGCCGCTCAGGTCGATCCCCGCCAGACGCGCGAAAGGCGCGATCTGCTGCGAAACGCCGGTCAGGCTTCCGTCGAAAAGCTTGGTCCCGACGTCGAAGGCGCCTTGGCCGTCCATCTGGAGGCCCTCGGCGCGCAGAGTCAGGGCCTCGATGGCCGCGACGGACTGCGCCGCGCGCCATTGGCCTCGCAGATCAAGGGTCGGCTCGGCGCCGAGGGCCTCCAGCAAGGCGGGGTCTTTGGGCGCGAAGCCCGTCGCGCCGATCTGCGCCGTGAAGCGGGAATCCGCGATCCCGCCTCCGGCGGGCGCCGAGGCTCCGGCGGGCGGGGCGGCGTCGATCTTCAGCCCGATGCGGCCCACCGCGCCGAAATCGCCTTGCAGCCCCTCGACCACCGCGTCGATATGGGCCGTCGGGGCTTTGAGGTCGCCGGTGATCTCGGCTTCGCCCTGCATGGCGGTGAAGCGGGTGGGGGCGATCACCGCGTTGAAGGCGGCCACGTCGCGGGCGCGCCACGAGATCTTCAGCGCCGAATCGCTGGAGCCCGGCGAGAGAAGCCCCGCGCCTTCGGCCTCCAGAATGGGGCTCTCGACGCGGAAGGCGTTGAGCTCATAACCGCCGCTGGCGGTCTGGCGGCCGTCGAAGGTCAGGGTCGAGCGCTCGCCCAGAGCCCGCCGCCAGGTCGCCGAGGCGCGTTCGTCCGGGGCGATGGCGCCCGAGAAGGTCACGGCGGGCGGACCCCGGAAGGCGACGGAGCCTTCGCCTGTGGCCGCGCCCATCTCGCCGATGCGGCCACCGATCTGGAAAGGCAGATTCTCAAAACCGCCGTCGGCGGTGAAGGTCAGCTCCACGTCCTGTCCGGCGGGCAGGCCCGCCGCCGTGGCCACCAGCCCCCCCGCCTGCTCCGAGGCTTCGAGCGAGAGCTTGGCCTTCCCTTCGTCGAAGTCGAGGTCGCCGGAGAACTTGAACGCGCCGCGCCTTCCGTCGGTGCGGGTGACGGTCAGGCTGGCGGTCTGTTCGTCGCCGACGTCCGAGAATGAGCCCTCGACCCGCGCCTGGAGCGCCTGAGGCGCCAGCTTGTCGCTGACGGTCAGCTTGTCGATGCGCAGCTTGTCGATGGTCAGGCTGGTCGGAGGCCGCGGCCAGGCGAAGGAGACCTGGGCCTCTTCGCCGGGGGGATCGCCGCGCCCGATGGGCGCGCGCAGGACGTTGATCTCTTCGGCGCTGAGCGTCTGGAAGTTGAAGCGCGCCCGCAGCAGCGAGCGCACCCGCCAGTCGATGACGATTCCCTTCGCCGTGACCCATTCGCCGTCGCCGTCCTTGAGGCTCAGGGTCTCGATGCGGGCGAATCCGTCCTCGGGCCGCGTGACGCGCCCCAGCTCGATCTCGAATTCTCCGGGCGCGTTGATCTGGCGCACGGCGAACTGCAGCACGTCGTTCCAGGCGCCTTCGGTGTCGAGGAAGGCGGAGGCGGGGGTGGTCCAGCCGAGGCTCAGGCTGAGCGCGAGGCCGGCGGCGCCTGAGCGCAGGATCGTCTGTCGCTGGGTCATCAGAAGGCCTGCCCGATGCTGAAGTAGAGTTGATACCGGTCGTCCTGCGGACGCGGGTCGATCGGCACGGCGACGTCAAGGCGGATCGGCCCGATGGCCGTGTAGTACCGGAGCCCGAGGCCCGCCGAGAAGCGGACGTCGTCGAATTCGCTGAAGAGCTCGCGGCCGACGATTCCCGCCTCCACGAAGGGCACCACGCCGATGCTTTCGGTGACCTTGGCGCGCAGCTCCAGAGCCGCCTCGCCGAGCGTCAGCCCGCCGACGGGATCGCCGTTTCCATCCAGCGGATTGGCGAACTTCAGGGAATAGCCTCGCAGAGAGCCGCCGCCGCCCATATAGAGCTGACGGGTAGGGGGCACCTTGTCGGGACCATCGGCGAAGATGGCCGCTCCGCGCAGACGCCCCGCCAGCACGAAGCGTCCGTCCTCGTCGATGGCGTAATAGGCCGAAGCCGTGGCGTCGGTGGAGAGGAAGGCGGTCGCGTCGCCCTTGTAGACGCCGCCCCAGGGCGTCGCCGCCAGCCCGAGCCGGAAGCCGCGCGTCGGATCCAGCAGATCGTCGGTGTTGTCGAAGCTCAGCGAGACCGGCGCGCCGAGCAGATAGCTCCATTCATGCTCTTCGCCGGGGCGCTCGACGCGGGCCACCTCGAAGGCCAGCCCCGCCGCGCCGCGCCAATGCTCGCCGAGGATCTGGGCGACGCCGATTCCGCCTTCCGCCGCGAAGGCTTCATAGGCGTCGGTGTCCTCGTGGTAGATCTCGAGCTCGGCGGTGAGGTCGCGGTTGCGGTGATGGAAGCGCGGCTTGCGGAAGCCCAGATCGAGGCTCTGCTTGTTGAGCGAGCCGTCCAGCGTGACGCCGAACTGCTCGCCGCGCCCGAACATGTTGCGATGCTGCCAGAAGACCCGCGCGCCGGGCCCGTCGACGGTGGAGTATTTCAGGCCGCCGCCGATGGTGCGATGCGGAGCCTCCTCCACCTCGATGTGCACGGGGGCGACGACGTAGGCCGCTTCGGGCGGCTCCTCGGCGATGCGCAGGCTCACCGCCTTGAACAGCCGCGAGGCGGTCAGATCGCGGCTGACCTCGGCGATCTCGGCCCGCGAGACCGGATGTCCCTCGGCCCAGGTGGGGAACTGCAGCACGTAGTCCGGCTGCACGCTGGTCAGGCCGGAGACGGTGGTCTCTCCGTAGGCGGCGTAAGGGCCGGTGGCGATCTCCGTCTCGACGCGGAGTCGGTCGTCGTCCCAATCGGCTTCGGCGGCGCGGCCCGACTGCTTCGCCCAGGGGTTGCCGGAGTTCTGGAAGGTCCCGACGAGGCGGCTCTCGGCGCTGGCCACTTCGGCGCCGCGCGCGGGGCCGCCCACATGGCGCTGAGCCTCGGCCTCCTCCATCGCCCAGAGGATTTCGGCCTCCGAGGGCGGGGGCGTGAAGGCGAACTCGTGCTTCTCGATGAGGAAGAGCGGGCCCTTCTCCACCTCGATCACCGCCAGGGGGCGGAGATCGGGAGCGGGCTTTTCGGCTTCGGCCCTTTCGCGCTCGCGCTCCAGCAGAAGGTCGTAGGCGGTCTGAGGGGCGGCGGCCTCGTCGGGCGCGCGGCCGTCGGCGTAGATCTTCACCTCGGCGCGGCCCTTGTAGTAGCCTTCCGACTTCAGGATGCGTTCGATGATCTCCTTGTCGGCCTCGGCGCGGCGACGCAGCAGCGGCAGGCTCGCGGGGGGGCGGTCCTGCATGCGGTACAGCCGCGTCGCGGCTTCGATCAGCCCCGTGATTCGCGCGTTTTCGGCGGAATCCCCCTCTTCGAGCCCCTTGACCTCGATCTCGTAGAGCACGCCCTCGGTGGCGCTGAGCCTCGGCAGATTCATCAGCGGGCGCTCTTCCTCTCCGGTGAACCAGCTGGTCACGCGTCCGAGAATCGAGCGGAATCCCTGGGGCTGCTCGGGCGCGGAGGCGTCCACCAGCGGCGAGGCCGCCGCCGCCTCGGCCGCCGAGAGCGAAGCGGCCAGCAACGCCGGATCGGTCGCGGCGGCGCCCTGATCGGTCGCCGGGACCGCGCCGAGAGCCGGATCCTGCAGGTCCCTCGGCGCAGGCGAGCCGAGGTCCATGAAGCTTGCGCAACCCGCCGTCAGGGCGCCGAGCGCGCAGGCGAGTCCGGCTTGGCGGAAGGTGCGGCGGAAGGTCATGCGGCGGGCTCCGTCTGGGGGGGCGTGGAACGGCGAGGCCGACGCGCCTCTGCGAGGGCTCGATTTTATGTGCATGACACGGCTGAAAAACAAGGTAAATGGGCGCGACGATCTTCGCGGCCGCCCGAGCGTGGCCGCCATGGCGCCTTGGGGCGAGCCCCCAGCGGCCCGCCGGGATCCCGGAGCGGAGCGAATCATGACGGCTCAGATCATTGACGGAAAATCCTTCGCGGAGCGTGTACGCGCGCGGGTGGGAAAGGCTGTGGCGCGGCTCGGGACGGAGCGCGGCCTGACGCCGACTCTGGCGGTCCTGCTGGTCGGCGAGAACCCGGCGAGCCAGGTCTACGTCGCGAGCAAGGGCAAGACCGCCAGAGCCCTGGGCGTGGGCTCCCTCGAGCGCATCCTCCCCGCGACGGCGTCCCGGGCGGAGGTCGTCGCCGTGGTGGACGAGCTCAACGCCGACCCGGAGGTGCACGGGATCCTGATCCAGCTTCCGCTCCCGAAGGGCCTCGACGAGGATGAGATCCTCGCCCGCGTGGACCCCGCCAAGGACGTCGACGGCTTTCATCCGCAGAACGTGGCGGCTCTGGCTCTGGGGCGTCCGGGGCTGGTTCCCTGCACGCCGCTCGGCTCCCTGATGCTGCTCAAGGCGCAGCTCGGCGATCTCTCGGGCAGGGAGGCCGTGGTCCTGGGGCGCTCGCGGATCGTGGGCGCGCCCATGGCTCAGCTTCTGCTGCGCGAGAACGCCACCGTGACCATCGCCCATTCGCGCACGCGGAATCTGCCGGAGACGATCCGTCGGGCGGAGATCCTCGTGGCGGCGGTGGGGCGTCCGGAGATGGTGAAGGGCGAATGGCTGCGTCCCGGCGCGACGGTGATCGACGTGGGCATCAACCGCCTGCCGCCCGACGCTTCAGGCAAGGCCCGCCTCGTCGGCGACGTGGATTTCGCTTCGGCCGCGCAGGCGGCGGGGGCGATCACGCCGGTTCCGGGCGGGGTGGGGCCGATGACCATCGCCTGCCTGATGCACAACACGGTCCTCGCCGCGACGCGTCAGGCGGGACTCCCCGACCCCGAGGAGTTCGCCGGGCTGGTCGGCTGACTCAGGTCAGCCGATCCGCGATCCGGCGCTGTTCGATCTCGCCTTCGAGCCTCAGCCGCTCGGAGGCGGTTTCGATGGCGACCTCCATCCGCGCGAGAAGCTCGGCGGGAGTCCCCTCGGGCTGGATGCGCTCGGGCAGGAACTCGATCACCGCCAGGCCGGGCCGCTTCGGCCCGCGCTTGGGCCAGCAGAGCCCCACGTTGGTCGCCGCCGGAACGCAGGGCATGCCGAACCGCTGCGCCAGAACCGCCGCCCCGATCTTGTAAGGCGCCTTGACGCCCGGCGGAATGCGCGTGCCCTGGGGATAGATCACGATCTGGCCCCGCTCGCCGCGCTGCTCGGCGAGGCGCTTGCTCATGCTCTCGAGCGCGGCCTTGCCCTTGCCCCGGTCCACCGGCGCCGCCCCGATGCGCAGCGCGTAGAACCCGAGGATCGGCGTCCACATGATCTCCTTCTTCATCACGTATTTGCCGCGCGGCAGGGCGTGCATGAGCAGCAGGATGTCGAGATAGGACTGATGCTTGCTCGCGACGACCACTTCCTCGCCGGGCTTGGGCGGCTCGCCCCTGATCTCGACGCGGACGCCGCAGATCACGCGCAGCAGCCAGAAGACGTTGCGCGAATAGGTCTTCATGATCCAGTAGGTCGCATCGCGCGAGGCGATGGCGGCGGGCGCCGCAAGCAGGCCGAACACGAACATCCAGCCGTAGATGAGGACGTCGGCGATCACGGAACGAAGGCGCATCATGTCAGGTCTCCCGGCGCAAGGCGGCGAAGGCGGCGGCCCGGGCGGCGAACATGGCGGCCAGAGCCGCCGCTCCCACCACGCCCAGAGCGGCGAAAGGCCACCATCCCGGAATCTCGAGTCCCGGCGCGAGTCCGCGCAGATGGGCGGCCCGCGTGAAGGCGACCACCACCCCCATCCCCAGACCCACCCCGATCAGGGCGCCGAGGCCCCCCAGAACCAGAAAGCGGCGCTGATAGATCGCCGCCACGAAACGGTCTTCGGCGCCCGAGAGCCTCAGGGCCGCGATGACGTGGCGCTGCGCCCCCATGCCTCCCCGCACCGAAGAGACGATGGCCGCCAGCATCGCCGCCAGAACCGCCGCCAGCGTGCAGATCGCCGTCAGACGCACCGCGCGGGCGGCGGCGGCGGCGCGTCCGCGCCAGACGTCGTGGCCGTCGTAGGTCGCCTGAAGCTGCGCGCCGTCGAGCCGGGCCTGCATCACGCCCGGATCGGGCGGAGAGGAAGGGTCCAGCGTCACCTCGATCACGCGCGGCGCCGGCAGCGAGTCGAAATCCTCGCCCTCGCCGAACCAGGGCTTGAGCAGATCCGCCACCTCCTCGCGCGTGAGCGCCCGCGCCCTCTGGACGCCCGGCGTCTCGCCGAGCAGCCGCAAGGCGGTCTGGACGCGGGCGTCGGCGCCCTCGTCGAAGGCGGAGACCCGCACCGTGGCCGCCGTGGCCAGCCCGTCCGACCAGAGATCCGCCGCCCGCGAGGCTCCCACCGCCGCCGCCAGAGACAGACAGGCCACGAAGGCCAGAGCGCCCACGATCACGGCCATCAGCCAGCCTCCTCCCGCGTCGGGCGGGATGAGCGCGCTGCGGCGTGGTTTCGTGAGGGCTCCCATGGGCGGCTCCTGAGGCGGTTCCGGGAGAATCCCCGGAGGAGGTCAGACGGCGAAGGCGCCGTCCACCAGCTTGAGGATGGGCGCGCCGTAGCGCGCGGCGAGGCTCACGTCATGCGTGGCGATGAGCACGGTCTTGCCGATGCGGTTCATCTCCAGGAACAGCCGCATGATGCGCTCGGCCATTTCGGGATCGACGCTGCCCGTGGGCTCGTCGGCGAGGATCAGGTCCGGAGAGGCCACCACCGCCCGCGCGATGGCCAGCCGCTGCTTCTCGCCGCCCGAGAGCTCCGGCGGACGGGCGTAGATCTTGTGTCCGAGCCCCACCCATTCGAGCATCTCGGCGACGTTCTCGCGATAGCCGCTCGCCCGCGCGCCCGCCACCCGCAGCGGCAAGGCCACGTTCTCGGCGGCGGTCAGATGGTCGAGCAGGCGGAAATCCTGGAACACCACTCCGATGCGCCGCCGGAACCAGGCCGACTCGTCGCGCGAGAGGCTGGAGGCGTCGCGGTTGAAGATCGTGAAGCGTCCGCGCGTCGGCGCCGATTCGAGATAGAGCATCCGCAGGAGCGAGCTTTTGCCCGCTCCGGAGGCCCCGGTCAGGAAATGCAGGGAGCCCGAGCCTAGCCTGAAGTTCAGATCCCGCAGGATTTCCGCGCCCCTTCCATAGCGAAAACCGACATTTTCAAACTGAATCAAGACGGGGCTCCACTTTCGCGCGCGGCGGCGCGCTTGGCGCGGCGTGCGCCGGACGCTATTTAAAATTCTCCGTCCGGGCAAGCGGTCGCGCTGCGGAATCCGGATGGACTCCCGAGCGCGAAAGGGGTTTCGCCGATGATCGTCTCCTGTCCGGAATGCCGCGCGCGCTTCATGGTGGACGACGCCCTCTTTCCGCCGCGCGGAAGACGGGTGCGCTGCTCCTCCTGCGGCAAGGCCTGGTTCCAGCCCGGACCCGTCGCGGCGGGCGTCGCGGCCGCAGGCGCGGAGGCCGCTCCGGCGCCGCCCGGCGCGGCGCGTCCGGAGGGCGAGGGCAGGCTCACGGGCTGGCTCTTCGCGGGGCTGGGGGCTCTGGTGGCGGTTCTGGCCGGGGCCTACGCCTTCGCGCCGCAACTGGCCGCGCGGGCTCCGGCTCTGGCGCCGACGCTCGAATCCTACCGGGCGGCGGTCGGCTTCGGGGCGGGCGCCATCGGCGGAGGCGGGGGCTCGGGCGCCTTCGACGGCCGCCACTTCAGCGTGATCGACCCGCTCTATTCCTATGAGGATCCCGACGAGGACGAGATCGCGGCGGCGGGAGCTCCGCGCTTCGTGATCGTCTCGGCCAGTCTGGCGAATCTGGATTCGCGGCCGCATCCGGCGCCCCGGCTCAAGGCCACCCTGCGCGACGCGCAAGGCGATCTGGCGGCGGAGGCCTACATGGGCGCTCTGGAGGACAGGACCATGCTGGCGCCGCGCGAGACGGCGCATTATTTCTTCCGCGTGCCGCTGCGCGACCGGCGCGAGGTCGAGGTGACGCTGCGGGCCGTGGAGGCCAAAAGACCCTGAGATCGGGCGCGATCCTGTAAAATTCTCCGCAAATTCCGCGCGGGCCTTCAGGATCCGCGAAGCGCGCCGCCCTATCCTGTCCGGAGAATGGAGGATGGGGGCATGGTCCGTTTCACGAAACTCCTCCCGAAGGGCTTGCGGCGGCTTGGCGTCGCGGCGGCGCTCGGGAGCCTCATGGGGGGAGCCTGCGGGGGCGCCTGCCAGGCCGAAAGTCCGGCGGGACGTCCGGAGGCGGCGGCGCGCGAATCGCGCCTCGCCATGCGCGCGCCGCTCGCGAAGGAGACGGCGGCGCGTCCTCCGGCCCTCTCCGCGGAGGCGGCCGGGCTGGAGGCGGCCCGCGCGCAGCAGGCCGAGGCGGCCCGCAAGGGCGTTCTGGCGCTTCTGGCGGTGCTGGCTCAGGGCGGTCCGGAATCCGCCCTCTGGGCCGACTCCGGACGCGGCCTCAGACCGCGTCGGACTTCACGAGCCGCAGATGGCCGCGATCCTTCAGCCCAGGCTCCTTGCGGGCGCCGTCTTCGCCCTCGGCGCGGAAAGGCCTGACTCCGCCGGGCTTGCGTCCGCCGTCGATGGCGGTCAGCACCGGAGCGCCCTGAAGGGCCCGGAAAGGCGGAGAAGCCCGGAAGGGATCGCGTTCGCGCGGCGGCGGCGTCCGGAAGGGGTCGCGTCTGGCCTGTTCGGGCGCGGCGGCGGGGCCGGGGCGCGTGAAGAGCCGTTGAGCCGGGAGATCCTCGGCGGCCTCGTCCGAATCGATGGGATAGAGGTTCACCGTGTCGACCCAGTGGTGGATCGGGTCGTAGACGTTGGCGAAGGCGCGCTCCTCGCCCATGTAATAGCCGCAGCCGAGGATCCGGGTCAGCTCGTCGCGGTCCGAGCGCAGCGGCATGTAGAGGAATTCGGCGCCGTAGACGAATCCGCCGCGATTCTCGACCGTGCAGGCCACATGGCCGATGGTCGGGCCGCTGACCACCCGCAGGATGAGGTCGCGCACCTTGGCGCGGTCCTCGCCATGCCAGAGCGCCAGGGCGCTCATGCCGCGCAGCTCCATCCCGAAGGCTTCGCAGAGCCGCGTCCCCGCCAGGCGGAAACGGATGTTGTCGGCGTTCTGGACTTCCAGGATAAAGGTGCTGTCGAGCAGCGGGGCGATCTCTCGTGGATCGACCTCGTTGCGTCCAGGGGCCAGACGGCCGTCGCGGAGGGCGTTCCAGTAATCATAGAGCGCGCGCGTTTTCGGGTGTCTCATGCTCGTTCTGCCCCAAGATCAGACGTTTTCCGAGTGCTTTTGCGAGAAGCTTTTCCCGAGCCTTCGCAAGCTTTGTGCCGAAAAACGCCCCGATCTTGCCATGGTCGGGCGGGAACGGAAAGATCTTTCCGCAGATTCACCCCAAAATGAAACGGATCAGATGAAGATTTGTAAACGTCATATCTGAGCGTGGCGCTGCCAAGCCCTTGAATTTCCCGAATGAGGAATGGATCTCATGAATTTGTGCGAGCCTGCCGAGGATTTCCTCGCCGCTGCGAAAAACCTTCTCGGCCCGGCGGGCTGGCGGGCCGGGCCGGAGGCCGCAGGCTATCTGACCGAGCCGCGCGGATTGTATCAAGGCAGGGCGGCTCTGGTCGCGCGTCCCGACTCGACGCAACGGACGGCCGATCTGGTGCGGCTCTGCGCGCAGGCCCGCGTCGGGATCGTGCCCCGGGGAGGCGGCACCGGGCTGGTCGGCGGACAGGTCAGGCCCGAAGGCCCGACGCCCATCCTCCTGTCTCTGGAGCGGCTCGGCCGCACGCGCGCCGTCTCGCGCGCCGACGAGGCCATGACCCTGGAGGCGGGCGTCACGCTCGCCGCCGCTCAGGCCGTCGCCGAGGGCGTCGACCGGCTCTTTCCGCTCAGCCTCGCCTCGGAGGGAAGCTGCACCGTGGGCGGAGTCCTCTCCACCAACGCGGGCGGCGTGCAAGTTCTGCGCTACGGCAATGCGCGCGACCTCTGCCTCGGGCTGGAGGTGGTGACCGCTCAGGGCGAGATCTGGGACGGGCTCTCGCCCCTGCGCAAGAACAACACGGGCTATGATCTGCGCCATCTGCTCATCGGCGCCGAAGGGACTCTGGGGATCGTCACGGCGGCGACGCTGAAGCTCTTTCCGCGTCCGCGGGCCTGGGCGACGGGCTTCGCGGCTCTGGCTTCTCCGGCGGCGGGTCTGGCGCTGCTGGCCCGGGCGCAGGAGGCCGGCGACGGCGCGGTTTCGGCCTTCGAGCTGATGCCCGCCTTCGGTCTGGATCTCTCCTTGCGTTTCAATCCTGGAACGGCCTCGCCTCTGGCGGCCCCGACTCCCTGGATGGCGCTGGTGGAGATCTCCGGCGCGCGGCCCGAGCCTGTGGCCGAGGCGCTCGAAGCGGCCTTCGGCGCGGCCTGGGAGGCGGGCGAGATCTCCGACGCCGCCCTGGCCGCCAGCGAAGCCCAGCGCCAGGGGCTCTGGAGGCTGCGCGAGAGCCTCTCCGAGGCCCAGAAGCTGGAGGGGGGCGGAATCAAGCATGACGTCTCTCTGCCGCCGCGCCGCATCCCGGAGTTTCTGGAGCAGGCCGCCGCCCTGATCGAGCGTCTGGCGCCCGGCGCCCGGCCCTGTCCCTTCGGGCACATGGGCGACGGCAACCTGCATTACAACGTGCTGCCTCCGAGCCTCGCGGAGAAGGGCCCCTTCCTCGCCCGCTGGCAGGAGATCAGCGAGGCCGTGCATGATCTCGTCCTGAGCTTCGGCGGCTCGATCAGCGCGGAGCATGGAATCGGGCGGCTCAAGGCGCGGGAGCTGGCCCGCACCGCCGATCCGGCGAAGATGGCGATGATCCGCCGCATCAAGACGGCCATGGATCCGCTCGGGATTCTGAATCCCGGCGTCATCCTGCCGGAGAGCCCCTGACCGCCAGACCTTTACGCGCCCGCCCTGCGGCGATAAGACCCCCCGACCAATCCTTGAGGAAATCCCGTCATGACCGCCGCCTCTTCGCCGCTCGTCTGCCGCTTCGCGCCTTCGCCCACGGGCTATCTGCACATCGGCGGAGCCCGCACGGCGCTGTTCAACTGGCTCTACGCGCGCGGCAGGGGCGGCAAGTTCCTGCTGCGCATCGAGGACACCGACCGCGCCCGCTCCACGCCCGAAGCCACCGAGGCCATCTTCAACGGCCTGAAATGGCTCGGCCTGGACTGGGACGGCGAAGCGGTCTCGCAATATTCCCGCGTCGAGCGCCATCGGGCCGCCGCCCGCGAGCTTCTGGAGAAGGGCGCGGCCTATCGCTGCTATTCTCCGGCCGAGGAGATCGACGCCGCCCGCGAGGCGGCCAGGGCCGAAGGCCGTCCCCAGCGCTTCGACAGCCCCTGGCGCGACGCCAAGCCCGAGGACTGGCCCGCCGACAAGCCCTGGGCGGTGCGCATCCGGGCCCCCCGCGAAGGCGCGACCGTGATCCGGGATCACGTCCAGGGCGAGGTCGTGATCCAGAACGAGCAGCTGGACGACATGATCATCCTGCGCTCGGACGGCGACCCGACCTACAACTTCGCCGTGGTGGTGGATGATCACGACATGGGCGTGACCCTCGTCATGCGCGGCGTGGATCATCTGACCAACACCGCCCGCCAGAGCCTCGTCTACAGGGCCATGGGCTGGGATCTGCCGGAATTCGCCCATGTGCCGCTGATCCACGGCCCAGACGGCGCGAAGTTCTCCAAGCGCCATGGCGCTCCGGCGGTCGAGAACTACCGCGACATGGGCTATCTGCCCGAGGCCATGCGCAATTACCTCGCGCGGCTCGGCTGGAGCCACGGCGACGACGAAGTCTTCTCCACCGAGCAGGCCATGGAGTGGTTCAACCTTGAATCGCTCGGCAAGTCTCCGGCGCGCTTCGACTTCGCCAAGCTCGAGGATCTGAACGCCCGCCACATCCGCGCCGCCGAAGACGAAAGGCTGGTCGAGGCCGTCGAGGAGCTGCGCGCCCTGCGCGGCGAAGCCCCGATTCCCGCCGCGAAACGCGAACTCCTCCTGCGCTCCATGCCGGGGCTCAAGGAGCGGGCCCGCACCCTGACGGATCTGGAGGATTCAGCCGGATATCTCTTGAAAGACAGGCCTCTGGACCTCGATGAAAAGGCGGCGGCGCTTCTCTCCCCCGAGGCGAAAGCGCGCATCGCCCGTTTGACTTCGCTTTTGCAGCATGTTAGCGAATGGAAAGCGGAGAATTTGGAAAGCGCCGTGAAAGATTATGCCGAGGCGGAGGGGATGAAGCTCGGCAAAATTGCGCAACCTCTGCGCGCCGCCCTGACGGGACGCAGCGTCTCTCCGGGCGTCTTCGAGGTCATGGAAGTTTTGGGCCGTGCGGAAAGCCTCGCGCGGCTGGAGGCGCAGGCTTCTTGAAGCTCCGGCGAGTCCGCAGGGCTGAGGAAGAATCGCGCCTGTTCGAGATCCGCGCCGGATTCGTCCGGCGCGCGAGACTGCGGCGCAGCGCGACTTCATGGCGCGCGCCGGGGGAGCGCCCGCATCTGCTAGGGAGAAGCCTTGATGCCTGACTCGAAAGCCGCCATCTCCTATGGCGAAACCAAGACCGAAGCTCCGGTTCTGTCCGGGTCCGTCGGCCCTTCCGTCATCGACATCCGATCTCTCTACGCCCAGACGGGCTGCTTCACCTACGATCCGGGCTTCACGTCGACCGCCGCCTGCAAATCGACCATCACCTACATCGACGGCGACAAGGGCGAGCTGCTCTATCGCGGCTATCCCATCGACCAGCTGGCCGACAAGAGCAACTATCTCGAAGTCTGCTATCTGCTGCTCTACGGAGAGCTGCCGACCGCCGCCCAGCTCAAGGACTTCGAGAACCGCGTGACGCGGCACACGATGATCCATGACCAGATGCAGTATTTCTTCCGCGGCTTCCGTCGCGACGCGCATCCGATGGCGGTCATGTGCGGCGTGGTGGGCGCGCTTTCGGCCTTCTACCACGACTCGACCGACATCAACGACCCGGTCCAGCGCGAGATCGCGTCGATCCGGCTCATCGCCAAGATGCCGACCATCGCGGCGATGGCCTTCAAGTACTCCAGCGGCCAGCCCTTCATCTACCCGAAGAACGAGCTGAACTACGCCGAGAACTTCCTGCACATGTGCTTCGCCACGCCCTGCGAGGAGTACAAGGTCAATCCGATCTTCGCGCGGGCCATGGACGTGATCTTCACGCTCCACGCCGACCATGAGCAGAACGCCTCCACCTCGACGGTGCGTCTGTCGGGCTCTTCGGGGGCGAATCCCTTCGCCTGCATCGCGGCGGGCGTGGCCTGTCTCTGGGGCCCGGCCCATGGCGGCGCCAACGAGGCGGCGCTCAACATGCTCCGCGAGATCGGCACCCCCGACCGCGTGCCGGAATACGTCGCCAAGGCCAAGGACAAGAACTCGGGCTTCCGCCTGATGGGCTTCGGCCATCGCGTCTACAAGAACTACGACCCGCGCGCCAAGGTCATGCAGCAGACCGCCAAGGAGGTTCTGGCGCAGCTGGGCGCTTCGGACAATCCGATCCTCCAGGTGGCGCAGGATCTGGAGAAGGTCGCGCTCTCCGACCCCTACTTCATCGAGAAGAAGCTCTATCCGAACGTCGATTTCTATTCGGGCATCATCCTGAACGCCATCGGCTTCCCGACCTCCATGTTCACGGCGATCTTCGCCCTGGCGCGCACGGTCGGCTGGATCGCCCAGTGGAAGGAGATGATCGAGGACAAGGACCAGAAGATCGGCCGTCCGCGTCAGCTCTACATCGGCGCTCCGCAGCGCGATTACGCCGACATCAAGACCCGCGGCTGATCCGCAGGCCTCAGGACGAAGACCGAAGCCCCGCGCCGGACAGGCGCGGGGTTTTTCACGCCGGGGCTTTCAGCCCTTCGCCTGCAAGGCTTCGAGATCCGGCGGCTCTGCGCCGAGTCCCGCGCGCGGCGAGCGGCGGTCGAGAATCGCGACGTCGCGCCAGCGCCGGTAGGCCGGATGTTCGTGCCAGCCCATGCGCTCGCGGATTCCGAAGAGCTT
Source organism: Neomegalonema sp. (assembly GCF_028688855.1). Taxonomy (GTDB): domain Bacteria; phylum Pseudomonadota; class Alphaproteobacteria; order Rhodobacterales; family Rhodobacteraceae; genus Neomegalonema. Next base: position 50,821 of record NZ_JAQTXI010000019.1, read on the forward strand.
GAAGCCCAGGGATTCATGCAGCCGGATGCTGGCGCGGTTCTCGGCGAAGATCAGCCCTGTCACCAGCCATGCGCCCGCCGCGTCGGCCTCCTCCAGGGCGGCCCCGAGCAGCGCCTTGCCGAGGCCTCGGCCCTTGGCTCCGGGCGCGACATAGACCGTATCCTCCAGCACGCCCGCATAGAAGGGGCGCGAACTGGTCGGGCTGAAGCCCGCATAGCCGAGGATCTCGCCGTCTTCCTCGGCCACGACGCGTCCGAAGGGCAGGCGGGCGGCGAACCACTCGGGCCACCAGCTTTCGCGCTCGGGGATCCGGGTGAAGAAGGTGGCGTCTCCGCCGAGGATTCCGGCCGCGTAGACGGCGTGCACGCCGTCGCGGTCGTCAGGCGTCATGGGACGCAGGCGCATGTGGATCTCCTGATCCGTCCTGGTTTCGTCATGAAGGGCGCGGAGACTGGACCTCGGGCGCAGATGCGGGCTGCGCCGAATCGTGGCCTCCCGGTTGCAGGAACAACAAGAAAACAATCCTGCGTCCATGCGTGATTTGACCGCAGCGAAGGGGCGCGATAGAAAGAGGTTCGGGGACGCTTGTCCCGATCAGGGATGGCGCTCCGGTTTTTCGCCCGGAACGGTCCGGGCTTCTTGTTGCTCAGAGGCTCCCAGAAATGTCCCTCACCGCCGCCGCCGCCGCTCTGGCCTTCGCCCGAAGTCCGGCCGCGCTGCGCGACCATCCGGCTCTTGTGCTCAACGCCGATTACCGGCCGCTGTCCTATTTCCCCTTGTCGCTCTGGTCCTGGCAGGAGGCGGTCAAGGCGGTGTTTCTGGATCGCGTCTTCACGGTGTCGGAATACGACTTCGAGATCCGCAGCCCCAGCTTCGCGATGAAGCTGCCGAGCGTGGTCTGTCTGCGCGATTACGTGAAGCCGGCCAGGCATCCGGCCTTCACGCGGTTCAACCTCTTCCTGCGCGACGAGTTCCGCTGTCAGTATTGCGGCGCGGTCGGCGAGATGACCTTCGATCATGTGACTCCCCGCGCCCGCGGCGGCAAGACCACATGGGAGAACGTCGTGGCGGCCTGCCCCTCCTGCAATCTGCGCAAGGCGGACAAGGCGCCGGACGTGGTCGGGTTGCGCCTGCACCGCAAGCCCGTGCGGCCTTCGGCCTCGCAGCTGCAGAACATCGGGCGCAAGTTCCCGCCCAACCACCTCCATGAGAGTTGGATGGACTACCTCTATTGGGATGTGGAGCTTGAAGCCGAATGACGGCCCGCCCTCACCCGGCGGGCCGAATTTTTCTCAGGGTCGAAAAGGCGAGAAAAGCCAGAACCAGAGAAACGAGGCCGTTCCAGTTGGCCATGCTCAGGCCGAGCCAGGGATCTTTCCACGCGATCTCGTCGCAGCGAGGGGCGACGTTCGCGCCGGAGAGCAGGGCGGCCGGATCGAAGGTTCCGGGCAAGCCGCCCGAGCAGGCCGATCCCCAGAACTTCAGCTCCACGCCGGAGTGAAACCCGGCGAGCCCGGCGTTCACCAGAAAGGCGAAGCCCGCCAGAAAGGCCAGAAAGACTCCGACCCGCCGCCCCACCGCCCGACTGGCGAGCAGGCTGACGACCGCCGCCGCGCCCAGAGCGTAACGCTGCTGGATGCAGAGCGGACAGGGATGCAGACCCCAGACGTATTGCGAGGCCAGAGCCCCGCCGAGCATCGCCGCTGCGATCAGCGCGACGAGGGTGAGAACCGGTTTGGCCATCTTCAGGCGCTCCCCGCCAGATATTTCAGGGCGACGAATCCGCCGACCACCAGAATCGTGAAGACCGTGGCGACCAGAGTCAGGCGCTTTTCGATGAAGGCGCGCACGGGCTCTCCGAACCACCAGATCAGGGCGCAGGGAATATAGAACCTCGTCGCGCGGGCGAGAAGACTGGCCCAGATGAAATCGAAGAGATTCATGCTCATGGCGCCGGAAGCCACCGTCACCACCTTGAAGGGGATGGGCGTGAAGCCGCCCGCCAGAATCACCGCCCAGATTCCATTGCGGTCGTAGAAGGCCTGGAACTCGGCGAATTTCGCGCCCGCCCCATAGAAGTTCAGGATCTTCATGCCCCAGCTGTCGAAGAGCGTCGCCCCGATCCAGTAGCCGAAGAGCCCCCCCAGCACCGAGGCCAGAACCGCCACCGTCCCGATCCACCAGATGCGCTTCGGCTGAGCCAGCGCCATGGGGATCAGCAGCACGTCGGGGGGAATGGGAAAGAAGGAGCTCTCCGCGAAGGAGACCCCCGCCAGAGCAGGCAGGGCGCGGGGGCCTTCGGCCTGCTTCATGGTCCAGTCGTAAAGGCGACGCAGCATTCAGGATTCCGCGAGATCGGCGCGAAGGACGACCGGCTCGCCGAGGACGCGTTCGCCGCGAACGCTCAGGCGACCGGAGGCGAAGCGCCGCAGAACCTCCGGATAGAGCCGATGCTCCTGAGCCAGAACCCGCGCGCCGAGGGTCTCCGCCGTATCGCCCGACAGGACCGGAACGGCGGCCTGCCCGAGGATCGGCCCCTCGTCCATGGCGGGGCGCACCAGATGCACCGTGCAGCCATGCCACAGAACGCCCGCTTCAAGCGCCCGCTCATGCGTATGGAGGCCCTTGAAGCTCGGCAGAAGCGCGGGATGGATGTTCAGGATCGCGTCCGGCCAGGCCTCGACGAACCAGGGCGTCAGCAGGCGCATGTAGCCCGCGAAGACGACGATCTCCGCTCCGGCGGCCCGAAGCTGCGCGTCCAGAGCGCGTTCGTGGGCCTCGCGGTCGCCCTTGAAGGGGCGGTGGTCGAGGGCCTCGGCGCGCAGCCCCGCCGCGCGGGCCTTCTCCAGCCCGCCCGCATCGGGATTGTTGGCCAGGACGAGGACGATCTCGAAAGGCGCCTCGGGCGCGGCGGCGGCGCGGATCAGCGCCTCCATGTTCGAGCCGCGCCCCGAAATCAGGATTCCGATCCGCCGTTTCACGCTGCGGACTCGCGATAGACCACGCCCGCCGCGCCTTCCGGACGCGCGATCATGCGGCCGATCTCGAAGACCGTCTCGCCTTCGGCGGCCAGCAGATTCCGCAGAGCCCCGGCGTGGGCCGGATCCACGATCAGCGCCAGGCCGATCCCGGAGTTGAAGACGCGGAGCATCTCCTCCGGATCGACCTCGCCGGTCTCCTGGAGCCAGTCGAAGACGGGCGGACGGCTCCAGCTTCCGAGCCGGATCTCGGCGCTCAGCTCCTCGCCGTAGACGCGGGGGATGTTCTCCGTCAGGCCGCCGCCGGTGATGTGGGCCACGGCCTTCACGCCGCCCGCCCTGATCGCCGCGAGGGTGGATTTCACATAGATGCGCGTAGGGGTCAGCAGGGCCTCGCCGAGGCTCAGGCCCGGCGCGAAGGGGGCGGGCGCCTCCCAGCCGAGCCCCGAGCGCTCGACGATCTTGCGCGCCAGCGAAAACCCGTTGGAATGGACCCCCGAAGACCCCAGACCGAGGATCACGTCGCCTTCGCGCAGCGCGACCGGCAGCAGGGCGTCGCGGGCCACGGCCCCCACGGTGAAGCCCGCGAGGTCATAGTCGCCTTCCTTGTAGAGCCCCGGCATTTCGGCGGTCTCGCCGCCGATGAGGGCGCATCCGGATTCGAGGCAGCCTTTGGCGATGCCCTCGACCACGGCGCGGGCGGCGGCCACGTCGAGCTTGCCGGTGGCGTAGTAATCGAGGAAGAACAGGGGCGTCGCGCCCTGGGCCACCAGATCGTTGACGCACATGGCCACGAGGTCGATTCCAACTCCGCCGTGAATGCCGGTGTCGATGGCGATCTTGAGCTTGGTGCCCACGCCGTCGGTGGAGGCCACGAGGATCGGATCCTCGAAGCCCGCCGCCTTGAGGTCGAAGAGCGCGCCGAAGCCCCCGAGGCCGCCCATCACGCCGGGGCGCTTCGAGGCGGCGGCGGCGGGCCCGATGGCCTTCACCAGAGCGTCGCCCGCGTCGATGTCCACGCCGGCGTCGCGGTAGCTGAGGCCCTTGCGGGCTTGGGGATCGGCGGCGGTCATGCGGAGGCTCCCGGGCGGTCTGGAGAAGGAGGAAGGCCCTCGGCGGGGCGCGCCGGAGAGCTATCCGATTCCCGACCGCGCGCCAAGCGTCGAGGCGAGGGCGCGTCGCGCCATGGGGCGATCCGCCACGCCGCCGCGCGGCTCATCGCGGGGCTTCGAGCCCCATGCCCAGAAGCCGCAGCTCGAAGGGCGGCGCCGTTCCTGCGCCCGCGCCGAGATCCACCGGAACCAGCGTGACCTCCGCCGTCTCCGGAGCCACGGGGCCGATGCGCCCCAGAGTCTCGCGGAGCGGCAGCCGGAAGCGCGAGCCCTCGGCGCCGGGCGAGAGGGGGAAGAAGCTCACCACCCCCACGTAATGCGGATCCTCCGTGGAGGTGGCGGGCGTGGCGTCGGGCTTGTTCAGGAAGACGCGCACCGCCGGAGCCGTCGCGGCGGCGGCGGCGAGATCGGCGAAATGCAGCTCCAGAACCGGGTCGGCGGGCGGGGATTCAGGAGAGGCCGCAGGCGCCGCCGCGACCGGAGAGGCGGCGGTCGAAAGCCGGTCGCGCGTCGCAGTCTCGGGCGCAAGGCGGAAGGTCGAGGGGGCTCCGGCGCGCAGGCGCGTCGGATCGGCGGGCGCCGAGGCGGGCGCGGCGAAGGAGGAGGCCGCCGCAGCCTCCGGCGCCGGGCTCGCGAGGGAGGCGGGGGGCTCGGCCGAGGGCGCGCGGCTGTCCATCGCCCAGGCGTTCGCGGCCGCCCCCAGACCCCAGATCAGGGCCGCCGCTCCAGAAATCCGACCGTTCATCAGAACCTTCCTCCCTGAGAGGCCATCCAGAGCTTCAGATGTGGGACGCCCCGCTCAGAGCGCAAGCACCTCCGCCTGACGGGCGTAGAACTCCGTTCCGGCGAGCGGGCGGCCCTGGACGTCCACGGGCATGAGCTGGATGTCCGCTTCGGCGCCGCCTCCCGCGCCCCCGACCCGCCGCAGGGCCTCGGCGGCGTCGAGCAGATAGGAGGCCTTGAGCCCGTTGGTCGAACAGACTTCGGCGGCGAAGCGCGTCTGGAAGAAGCCGAAGGAGCCCACGTAATGCGGATCGCTGACCGGAGTCGCGGCGGTGAGGTTCGGGTGGTTCACGAAGACGCGCACGATCACGTTTTCATTGACCGGCGGCGCGTCGATCTGCGCGATGCGGATCAGGGCGCGTTCGGGATCGCTCAGCGCCGCTTCGGCCGCGACGGGCGGCGGCGGCGCGATGAATCCGGCGGGCGCGGCGAAGGTCGCGGCGCGGGCGAGGGGCGCAGGCGCGGCGATGCGGGCGCGCAGGCTGTGGGGGCGGCCCGCCGTGACGGGCGCCTCGTTGAGCGCCGAGGCCGCCACCACCGGCAGAGGCGCTTCCGGCGTGAGGCTGGAGAGGTTCTGCGCCGTGGCGCGCCGTCCCGCGAGGCCCGGGGCTTCGGCGGTGGCGGTCTGGTCGTAGCGGTAGCCCAGTCCGGCGATGGAGGAGACGCCGCCCGAAGTGTCGGTCACGCGGTTTCCGGAGCGGTCGAAGAAATCGCGGAAGGGCAGATCGCGCCAGGCGGAATCGGTGGGGTTCTGGCCGCCGCGCTGGTTCCAGACCTCCCAGAGGCGGTCCACGTTGGCGTGATGCACCCAGAACAGCGGATCGACCGGCGCGATGAAATTGGCCATCTCGCCGCCGACGAAGACATGGATGTGGTTATGGGGCGCGGCCTCCAGAGGGCCTTGCGAAGCCTGATCGCGCTGTCCGCCCGCGCGGCCGCTGCCGAAGACCTCGAAATTGCGCTCGCCGAGGATGCGCTCCACCACGGCGGAGGAGACCATCTCCGCAGCGGCGGAGGAGGTGGGCCCGGCGGCCCGGCCCGCCTGAAACAGCGGGCTGGAGGCGTCGAAGAATCCCGCGGGAATCCGCGGATCGCGCGACCAGTTCCAGTAGGGCAGGGCGAAGCCTTCGTCCTGGATCATCTCGCGGCAGATCTGCTCGAAACGCTGCACATAGGCCCGATGCCAGGGCAGGAACCACCAGTTCCCGTGCGGGCAGGCCTGAAGATGGATCGTCGCCTGAGCGCCCCAGCTGCGCGGATCGGAGGAGGGCAAGGCCTTCATGCGCCGCACGGCCTCGGCGTAGGCCAGCAGGATGGGGTGGTTCGCGCCGAGGGCTCCGGCGTCCTGACGGGTGCGGTTCGCGCCGGAGACCGGATTGGCCGGAACGGGCGGCTGCACCGGGGGCTGGACGGGCGGCTGCACCGGAGGCTGGACAGGCGGCTGCACCGGAGGCTGGACGGGCGGTTGCACCGGAGGCTGGACGGGCGGCTGCACCGGAGGCTGGACAGGCGGTTGCACCGGAGGCTGGACAGGCGGTTGCACCGGAGGCTGGACAGGCGGTTGCACCGGAGGCTGGACGGGCGGCTGCACCGGAGGCTGGACGGGCGGCTGCACCGGAGGCTGGATGGGCGGCTGAGCAGGTTGACAGGCGGCCAGGCCCAGGGCCGCGCCGCCGCCGCCGATCTTCAGGATTTCGCGTCTGGAAAGCCGCGCCATGATCTCGTCCCTCGTCCGGTTCGCCTATGCTAAAGGTCAGGGCAGGCTAGGCGAAGGCGCTTTCCGGGTCAATTTTCGCTTTACGGCATAAGTCCGCACCGGAGGAACCGGCTGCGTCCTTCCTCCGGCCCGGCTTCCCGAGCGGTCTGCGGCTCCTCCATGGGGCCGGAGCCGGAAAGCTCTTCACAGGCCGCGGAGCGCGGTCTATGCCTCGCCGGATGCGATCCTCGGGCCGGAGACGGCTTCCGGAGCGCCTTCCGGAAGGCCCCTCCATGAATCTCGACCTTTACGCCCCCCTGGTCGGCTACGCCGTGGCGACCTCCTTCACCCCCGGACCCAACAACACGATGCTCGCGGCTTCGGGCGCGCAATTCGGCTTCGCCCGCACGAGGCCGCATCTCTTCGGGGTGGGGCTCGGCTTCGGCTTCATGATCTTTCTGGTGGCGCTGGGCCTGGGCGGCTCCGTGGCGCGGCTGCCCTGGCTGAATCTCGGCATGACGCTGGCCGGAGCCGCGCTGCTGCTCTGGATGTCCTGGCGCATCGCGAGCGCCCCCGTCGACGAAGAGGAGGAAGCCCGCGTCCGCGCGCCCCTGACCTTCCTCCAGGCGGCGGGCTTCCAGTGGATCAATCCCAAGGCCTGGACCATGGCGCTCGCGGTGGCGGGCGGCTACGTCACGGGCGCGGCGCCTCTGCGCGAGGCGTCGATCTGCGCGGCGATCTTCGCGCTGGTCGGGATCTTCTCGGCGGGGAGCTGGGCGGCCTTCGGCGTGAGTCTGCGCCGCTGGCTGACCAACCCCCTGCGGCGCCGGATCTTCAACGTCGCGATGGGCGCGCTTCTGGCGGGCTTCGTGATCCACGGGACGATCAGGGCCCTGTCCTGAAGGGCCTCAGGCCGCGAGGAGCCCCTCGGCCCTGAGCGCCGCCTGAACCGCCGGACGCGCCCCGACCCGCGCCCGATAGGCCTGGATCTTCGGATAGGAGCCGAGGTCGATCTTCAGCGGAATCGACCAGTTCAGCACCACGAACAGATAGGCGTCGGCCACGGTGAAGCGCTCGCCGAGCAGATGGGGGCGTCCGTCGCCGAGATGGCCCTCGACGCTCTCCAGCCGCCGGTTGAGCGTCGCGAGGGCCTTGTCGCGGAGCTCCGGCGCCATGGGGCGAAAGAGGACGCCGAAAGCCTTGTGCAGCTCCGAATTGATGAAGCTCAGGGCTTCGGTCAGCCGCGCCCGGGGCAGAGGCGCGTTCTCGGCGCCGATCCCCGCCTTGGGGTTGCTCTCGGCGAGATATTGCAGGATCGCGACGTTCTCCGTGAGGATCTCGCCGTCGTCCAGCGCGAGGGCGGGCACATAGCCGTTTTCATTGATCTCGGCGTAATCGGCGCCGGTTTCGTCGCGGCCGGAGGCGGTGTCCACCTTCACGGCCTCGTAGGGAAGGCCGATCTCGTGCAGCGCGATGCGGCTCGCGAGCGAGCAGGCGCCGGTCTTGTAATAGAGCTTCATGGCGGGGCGAATCCTCGGAGGGGGGAATGGAAAGGCCGCCCCGGATCGCTCCGGAGCGGCCTTGTGTAACGCTTGCGGAGGAAGGAGTTAATGCTTCTTTTTCTTCGGCGGGATCAGATCGGTGATGGTGCCCTCGAACATCTCGGCGGCCATGGCGAGGGTCTCCGAGAGGGTCGGATGCGGATGCACCGTCAGACCGATGTCGCGGGCGTCGGCGCCCATCTCGATGGCGAGGGCCGCCTCCGCGATGAGGTCGCCCGCATTGGGGCCGACGATCCCCGCGCCGAGGATTCTCTGCGTCTCCTCGTCGAAGAGGACCTTCGTGATCCCTTCGTCGCGGCCCAGACTCAGCGCGCGTCCCGAAGCCGCCCAGGGGAAGACGCCCTTGCCATAGGCGATCCCCTTCGCCTTGGCTTCGGTCTCGGTGAGCCCCGCCCAGGCGATCTCCGGATCGGTGTAGGCCACCGAGGGGATGGTCTTGGCGTCGAAGGCCGATTTGTGTCCCGCCGCGACTTCGGCGGCGACCTTGGCCTCATGGGTGGCCTTGTGGGCCAGCATGGGTTGTCCCACGATGTCGCCGATGGCGAAGACATGCGGCACGTTGGTCCGCTGGTCGCGCCCGACCGGGATGAAGCCGCGTTCGTCCACCGCGACGCCCGCCGCCTCCGCCTTGATGAGCTTGCCGTTGGGCTTGCGGCCCACCGCCACCAGGATGCGGTCGAAGACGTCGCGCTCGGGAGCCCCGGCGCCTTCGAACTTCACCACGAGGCCTTCGCGCGTGGCCTCGATTCCCGCGACCTTGGTCTTCAGGAAGATGTTCTCGAACTTTCTGGCCATGCGCTTGCGCAGGGGCTCGACGAGATCGCGGTCGGCGCCGGGGATCAGCTGATCCATCAGCTCGACGATGGTGATCTGGGTCCCGAGCGCGGCGTAGACCGTCGCCATCTCCAGGCCGATGATGCCGCCGCCGATGACGAGCATCCGCTTGGGGGCGCTCTCCAGAGCCAGGGCTCCGGTCGAGTCGAGGATGCGCGGATCCTCCGGCGCGAAGGGCAGACGCACCGGCTCGGAGCCCGCCGCGATGATCGCCTGCTCAAAGACGATGGTCTGCGTCGAGCCGTCTTCGGCGGTGACGAGCAGCCGGTGCGGATCGACGAAGGCGCCCGAGCCCGCGACCACCTGCACCTTGCGCCCTTTGGCGAGGCCCGAGAGCCCGCCCGTCAGGCGCGAGACGACGCTTTCCTTCCAGCCGCGCAGCTTGTCGACGTCCACGGCGGGCGCGCCGAAGCTGACGCCATGAGCGGCCATCTCCTCGGCTTCGGAAATCACCCTGGCCGCGTGGAGCAGCGCCTTGGAGGGAATGCAGCCCACGTTCAGGCAGACGCCGCCGAGGGTCGGCCAGCGCTCGACCATCACGACCTTCTTGCCGAGATCCGCCGCGCGGAAGGCGGCGGTGTAGCCGCCGGGGCCCGCGCCGAGGACCAGAACCTCGGCGGAGATCTCGCCCGCCTTGGCCGCCGGAGCCTGAGAAGGCGCGGCGACGGGCGCAGGGACCGGAGCGGGGGCCGCTTTCGGCGCTTCGGCCTTGGGAGCCTCCGCCTTGGGGGCGGGCTTGGGCGCTTCGGCGCCCGCGCCCTTGAAGGTGGCGATGACGGAGCCTTGCGCCACCTTGTCGCCGAGCTTCACGGTCACGCTCTCGACCACGCCCGCCTGAGGGGCGGGAACGTCCATGGTGGCCTTGTCCGATTCCAGCGTGATCAGCGGGGCGTCGGCGGCGACTTCGTCGCCGGGCTTCACATGGATCTCGATGACCGGGACGCCGGAGAAGTCGCCGATGTCGGGAACCTTGATTTCAATCGACATGAAGAATGCTCCCGGAATGTCAGAGGACCAGACGACGGACGTCCTCGACCGTCACGGCCAGGGCGCGCGTGAAGCGGGCCGCCGCCGCGCCGTCGATGACGCGATGATCGTAGGACAGGCAGAGCGGCAGCATCAGGCGGGGGATGAATTTCTCGCCGTCCCAGACCGGCGCCGTCTTCGAGCGCACCACGCCGAGGATCGCCACTTCCGGCGCGTTGACGATGGGCGTGAAGTTCGTGCCGCCGATGCCGCCCAGGCTGGAGATGGTGAAGCTGGCGCCCTGCATCTCCTCGGGCTTGAGCTTGCCGTCGCGGGCGCGGGCGGAGATGTCGCCCAGCTCCTTGCTGATCTCGACGATTCCCTTGCGGTCCACGTCGCGGACCACCGGAACCACGAGCCCGTCGGGCGTGTCCACGGCCACGCCGATGTTGTAGTATTTCTTGTAGATCAGCGACGCCTTGTCCGGCGCCAGCGAAGAATTGAAGTCCGGGAACTCCTTGAGGATCTTCACCGAGGCCTTCATCAGGAAAGGCAGCAGCGAGACGCGGTAAGGCGACTTCTTGTCGGCCTTGGCGGCGTCGTCCAGCTCCTTGCGATAGGCGTCGATCTCGGTGATGTCGGCTTCGTCCGTATGGGTGACATGCGGAATGTTCAGCCAGGCCCGATGCAGGTAAGGCCCGGAGATCTTCTTGATCCGGCCCAGAGGCTTCGTCTCGACGGGGCCGAACTTGCTGAAGTCCACGGCCGGAATCTCGGGGATGCCCGAGCCCCCCTGAACCGCCGCCGCCGGAGCCGCCGCGCCCGCTCCGGAGCCGACAAGGAAGCCCTTGACGTCGGAAGCGGTGATGCGGCCCTTCTCGCCGGTGCCCTTGACCTGCGTGAGGTCCACCTCCAGCTCGCGCGCCAGACGCCGGACGCTCGGCGAGGCGTGGACGCCGGAGAAATCCGCCAGAGCCGGAATCGGCAGGCCGCCCCGGATCGCGGGCAGGGCGTCGGAGGAGGCCGGGGCGGAGGCCGCCGCAGCCGGAGCAGGCGCCGGGGCGGCTTTGGGAGCCTCCGCTTTCGGCGCTTCGGCCTTGGGGGCCGCCGGAGCCGCGGCGGCGGCGCCGGCCGCCTTGAGGCGCACGAGGGGCGCGCCTTCGCTGACCTTGTCGCCCACCTTGACGAGGATCTCGGCGATCTCTCCGGCGGCGCTGGAAGGGGCCTCCATGGTGGCCTTGTCGGATTCCAGCGTGACGAGGGGAGTGTCGATCTCCACCTTGTCGCCGACGCTCACCAGAACCTCGATGACGGGGACGTTCTTGAAATCGCCGATGTTCGGGACTTTGACTTCGATGTCGGACATGAAACGGGTCCTCTGCGCGAATGGATGTTCAGGCGGATTCGGACGTCACGTCCGGGCCGGATTGGCCTTCTCGGGGTCGATCTCGTATTTGCGGATGGCGTCGGCGGCCAGCTTCGAGGCCACGCGGTTGTCTTCGGCCAGAGCCTTCAGAGCCGCCACCGCGATGAAGCGGCGGTCCACCTCGAAGAATTCGCGCAGCTTGCGCCGATAGTCCGAGCGGCCGAAGCCGTCGGTGCCCAGCACCTTGTAGCGCCCCGGAACCGCCGGACGGATCTGGTCGGCGAAGAGCTTCATGTAATCCGTGGAGGCCACCACCGGCCAGTCGCCGCGCGTGGCGAGCTGCTGCGTCACGAAGGGAATGCGGGGCTCCTCCAGAGGATGGAGCAGGTTCCAGCGCTCGCAGTCGAGGAAGTCGCGGCGCAGCTCGGTGAAGCTGGTGACGCTCCAGACGTCGGCGGAGACGCCGAAATCCTTCTCCAGCATCTCGGCGGCGGCGAGGGACTCGCGCAGGATCGAGCCGGAGCCCAGAAGCTGCACCTTCTTCGCGCCGCGCTTCTTCGCGCCCTCGCGGACGAGATGCATGCCGCGGCGGATGCCTTCCTCGGCGCCTTCGGGCATGGCGGGATGCGGATAATTCTCGTTGAGCAGGGTGAGGTAGTAGAAGACGTCCTCCTGCTCGCCGACCATCCGGCGCAGGCCGTCCTGCACGATCACCGCGACCTCGTAGGCGAAGGTCGGATCATAGGAGACGCAGTTCGGGATGGTCGCCGAGATCAGATGGCTGTGGCCGTCCTCATGCTGGAGGCCCTCGCCGTTGAGCGTGGTGCGTCCCGAGGTGCCGCCGAGCAGGAAGCCGCGCGCGCGCATGTCGCCCGCCGCCCAGGCGAGGTCTCCGACCCGCTGGAAGCCGAACATCGAATAATAGATGTAGAAGGGGATCATCGGCTGGTTGGAGGTCGAATAGCTCGTGGCCGCCGCGATCCAGCTGGCCATGGCGCCGGCCTCGTTGATGCCCTCCTGAAGCATCTGACCCTGAGGCGTCTCCTTGTAGTAGTTCATCTGGTCGGCGTCTTGCGGCTTGTACTTCTGCCCGACCTGGCTGAAGATTCCATATTGGCGGAACATGCCCTCCATGCCGAAGGTGCGGCTTTCGTCGGGCACGATGGGCACCACGCGCTGACCCAGCGACTTGTCGCGCAGCAGCGTGTTGAGGATGCGCACGAAGGCCATGGTCGTCGAGATCTCGCGCTCGCCGGTGCTGGCGAGCTGGGTCTCGAAGGCCGAGAGGGGCGGAATCTCCAGCTGGACGTCGGTCTTCATGCGCCGCCCGATGGGGCCGCCGAGCGCCGCGCGCTGCGCCAGATAATATTTCATCTCCGGCGAGTCGGCGTCCGGCTTGATGAACTTCAGATCCTTGACCTCCTGATCGGTCAGGGGGATCTGGAAGCGGTCGCGGAACTGGAGCAGCGCCTCGTCGCCCATCTTCTTCTGCTGATGGGTGATCATCTGGGCCTCGCCCGCCGAGCCCATGCCGTAGCCCTTGACGGTCTTGGTGAGGATCAGCGTGGGCTGGCCTTTGTGCTCGGTGGCGGCCTTGAAGGCCGAGAAGACCTTCAGCGGATCATGGCCGCCGCGCGTGAGCTTCCAGATGCGGTCGTCGGTCCAGTCGGCGACCATGGCGGCGGTTTCGGGATAGCGGCCGAAGAAATGCTCGCGGATGTAGGCGCCGTTCTTGGACTTGAAGTCCTGATATTCGCCGTCGACGCATTCCTCCATGAGCTGGCGCAGACGCCCGGTGACGTCCTTCGCCAGGAGTTCGTCCCAGCCCGAGCCCCAGATCACCTTGATCACGTTCCAGCCCGAGCCGCGGAATTCGGATTCGAGCTCCTGGATGATCTTGCCGTTGCCGCGCACCGGGCCGTCGAGCCGCTGGAGGTTGCAGTTGATGACGAAGATCAGGTTGTCGAGCTTCTCGCGCCCCGCGAGGCTGATGGCGCCGAGCGATTCCGGCTCGTCCATCTCGCCGTCGCCCATGAAGGCCCAGACCTTGCGGTTGGCGGTCTGGGAGAGGCCGCGCCCCTCCAGATAGGGCAGGAAGCGCGCCTGATAGATCGCCATCAGCGGCCCGAGGCCCATGGAGACGGTCGGGAACTGCCAGAAATCCGGCATGAGCCAGGGATGCGGATAGGAGGAG
>NZ_JAQTXI010000037.1 GCF_028688855.1 Neomegalonema sp.
GACAATGCGGCGCTATCAACGCCCATTGAGCGTCGTTCAATGACAGACGGATCAAGGACGCCTCCTTCACACGAAGATGGGGAGGCTCAAAAGCTCAGGAAAAATCCTGAACGTCAACAGACCCTAGCAAACTCGAACCGCGAGCGTATTTCGGCAGGATAGAGGTCGGACATGGCTCTGGAAAGCGCGCATTCAGGCGCGCAGGTTGGAGGGGTTCGAATTCCAGAGCAAGAAACGGAGCGCTGAAGCGTTTCCTTCCCGCCAATGTCCGAACGGACAGACGCCGCGATGGCGGTCTCCGCGGTCCGCAGGTCGGAGTCGCGCCTGAGGAGGCGAACTGATGGCGCTGCAGAACCGCGTCACTCCCTTCGGCGAGATCGTCTCTGTTCCGGCGCGCGGCTTGCTCACCGGAAATCGCGGCCTGCTGCATGGTCCGGACCGCGAATTGACCCGCAGCCGCTGGACGACGCAGGCTTGGCTCGTCTGTCGTTGCGACTGGAAGGGAATTCGCCGCGAGGTGATGACCGGCCGGAAATGGACGGAGTTGTTCTTTCTCGATGAAGCGACGGCGCTGGCGGCGGGGCATCGCCCCTGCTTCCTCTGCCGCAGGGTGGAGGCGGAGCGTTTCCGCGCGGCTTTTCCCGGAGCGCTCCGGGCGTCCGAGATGGACGCGGTCCTGCATGGCGAAAGGTTGCGCGGACGGGAGAAGCGCCTGTATCCGCTCCCTGAAGATCCGCCTCAGGGAGCGATGGCGGCGGCGGGCGGCGTCGCCTGGCTTTGGGCCGGGCGCTGGCTGCTTTGGTCGCCCGAAGGTTATCGCCGCGCCGATTCTCCCGATCCATCGGCCTTCGACGGCCTGCTGACCCCGCCCTCGACGTTCGCCGCCCTGAGCGCAGGCTATGCGCCTATGCTCCATCCTTCAGCCCTGACGGAAACCCGATATGACGATTGATCTCTTCGGCGGCGAGGAGCCGCGTCAGACGGCCCGCGTCGCCATGGCCGAAGGCGCCTTCCTGCTGCGCGGCTTCGCTCTGGATCAGGACGACGCCTTGCTGGCCGACATCCGCGCTATCGCCGAAGCCTCGCCCTTCCGCAACATGGTCACCCCGGGCGGCTTCGTGATGTCGGTCGCCATGACGAATTGCGGCCAAGCGGGTTGGGTGACCGATCGCTCCGGCTATCGCTACGACGCCGTAGATCCTGAGACCGGCGAAGCTTGGCCGCCCATGCCCGAGAGCTTCAGAGCTTTGGCTCTGGCCGCAGCGGTCGAGGCCGGATATCCCGCTTTTCGCCCCGACGCCTGTCTGATCAACCGCTATGAGCCCGGCGCCCGGCTCTCGTTGCATCAGGATAAGAACGAGCGGGATTTCTCCCATCCCATCGTCTCGGTTTCTTTGGGATTGCCTGCGGTCTTTCAGTTCGGAGGGCTGAAGCGGGCGGATGCGGTCGCGAAATACGCTCTGCGGCATGGGGATGCGGCCGTCTGGGGCGGGGCTTCGCGGCTCGCCTATCACGGCGTGCCGATGCTCAAGGAGGGCGAACACCCCAAGCTGGGCCGGATGCGGCTGAATCTGACCTTCAGAGGCGCTTTGTGAGGCGAAGAACAAGGAGGAGCGACATGAAAAAACTGATCTGGATCGCCGGATGCCTGGCGTTGAGCTCGCCTTCGGTCTGGGCGCAGCAGGCGGAGCCTCCGGCTCAGCTCAGAACTGGGAAAGAGCGGCTGGGCGCGAAATGGACGGACGAGCAAAGGGTCGACGACTGCAAGGTTCCGCCCGACAAACGCAGCCGACCGCGCCCGACGACTTGTCCGAACGCGCCCAACAGCTAGGCGGTCACAGGATTTCGCGGATGGCGAAGCGCTCGCCTTCGCCCGCGTCCAGCGAAAAACCGACCGGCAATCCGGGGCGCATCTCCAGCAGATAATCCCCGGCGCAGAAGACCGCCTCGGGCGTCGACTGCATCTCATAGACTTCGACCCCCTCCACCACGCCCAGCAGGATGTCGCGGGCGCCGAGCCGGAATTCGCCCTTCTTCAGACAGAGCGGCGTGCGCGCGTCGCAGCATCCGCCCGTCACATGCAGGAGGATCGGGCCATGCTCGGCCTTCATGCGCTCCAGAGCGCGCCGCGCCTCGGAGGTGGCGATGATGGGGCGCGTATGGTCGATGATCGCGTTCATATGAGGGCTCCTCACGGCGGTTCAGGGGAAGGCCGGATCAGGTCGCGGCGCATCTCAGGATAGGCCGATCCCCGACTTTCGCGGCCCCTCCTTAAAGGCGCCCCTTCAGGCGGATTCCAAAGCAAGGAACGGAGTGTCGGGACCGATCCGCCGTGAAAGCCTGCGGCCGCAATCCACCGACCGGAGATCGAATCATGACCGACATCGCCAGCCGCCGCGCCGCCTTCCGCAAGATGCATGAAGCCTTCTTCATCCTGCCCAACGCCGTCGACGCAGGCGAAGCGAAGGCGCTGCGCGCCCTCGGCTTCAAGGCGCTCGCCTCGACCAGCCACGGCCTGGCGCTGTCTCTGGGCGAGGACGACCTGACCTCCACGCTTGAAGACACGCTGACCAATCTGCGCGCTCTGGTCGCCGCGACCGATCTGCCGGTGAACGCCGATTTCGAGGCGGGATTCGCCGAGAGCGCCGAAGGCGTGGCCCGCAACGTCGCGCTCGCTGCCGAGACGGGGATCGCCGGCCTCTCCATCGAGGACCGCAAAGGCGGTGCCCTTTACCCTCTGGAGGAGGCCGTCGCCCGCCTGCGCGCGGCGCGCGGCGCTTTGGACGCCGTCGATCCGAACATCGTCCTCGTCGGGCGGACGGAAGGCTTTCTGATCGGAAATTCCGACGTCGCCGCGACCGTGGCCCGTCTCAAGGCCTATGCGGCGGCGGGTGCCGACGTGCTTTACGCCCCCGGCGTCTCGAAGCCCGAGGACGTCCGGGCCATCGTCGAGGCCGCCGCGCCCAAACCCATTAACGTCATCCTCGTCAGCCCGACGATGAAGGCGGCCGATCTGGAGCGCCTCGGCGTGCGCCGCGTCAGCGTGGGCGGCTTCCTCGCGACCGCCGCCCGGGGAGCCTTCGACGCCGCCGCCAAGTCTCTGGCCGAGACGGGCGCTCTGCCGCCCGCCAGCTTCGCCTGATCCGCAAAGCATTCGGCTGGAATCCTCCGGCCGGATGGTCTCATTCGAAAGGAGGCGCTCCTATGACGCCTGAAGAATTTCACGCCGCGCGGCGTCACGTCGAAACGCCCTCGGGCCGCATCGCCTTCGTCGAGAAGGGCGAGGGCCCTGCGGCGATCTTCCTGCATGGCGTGCTGGTCAACGGCTGGCTTTGGCGCCAGCAGCTGGACGGCCTCTCCGACCTCCGGCGCTGCCTCGCCGTCGACTTGATGGGCCATGGCTGGACCGAAGCGGCGCCCGGCGCTGATCTGACCTTCGACGGTCAAGCCCGGATGCTGGTCGAGCTGATGGACGCGCTCGGGCTTGATCAGGCCGATTTCGTGGCGAACGACAGCGGAACGGGTCTGGCGCAGGTCTTCGCCGCGAAGCATCCCGACCGGCTGCGCAGCCTCACGCTGACCAACGGCGACGTGCATGACAATTGGCCGCCGGAGGGCTTCAAGGGCTTCCTCGACATGGTGGCGGCGGGCGGCTTGCCGGAGGCGCTGCGCCGGATGCTGGCGGATAAGGATTTCTACCGCGGCCCCGAGGCCATGGCCGGCGCCTATGAGCGTCCGGAGCAGGTGACGGATGAAACCATCGAGATCTACATCGCGCCTCATCTGACCAGCGCGGCCCGCACGCAACGGCTCGCGGATTTCATTCTGGGTTTCGACAACGCCCAAACCACCCGGATCGAGCCGCTCCTGCGTAAGGTGAAGGCGCCCACGCTGATCGTCTGGGGCACGGACGATCCTTTCTTTTCGGTCGACGCGGCTTATTGGCTGCAGGAGGCTTTGGCGGGCCCGGCGCAGGTTCATGAGTTCCCCGGCGGGCGGATGTTCCACCCGGAGGAGCGGGCTCCAGTCCTCGACGTCCTCATTCGCGCCCATTGGGCGCGGAGCTGACCCCTCAGCCGGACTCCTTTCGAATTTAAAAGCAAGGAGCGGAGTGCGGTCGGAGGGCGGCGGACTTATCTCTGTCCGCAAGACAGATCAGGATAAGAGAATCGCCATGATCGAGATGTCAACCGAACAGGATCCGCGCTGGCGCAGCGTCCTGGCGCGCGATGCGGAGGCCGACGGCGGCTTCGTCTACGCGGTGAAGACCACGGGCGTCTATTGCCGCCCTTCCTGCCCGTCGCGCCGGGCGAAGGCCGCCAACGTCGCCTTTTACGATACGCCCGCTCAGGCCGAGGCCGCAGGCTTCCGCCCCTGCCTGAGGTGCAATCCGAAAGGCCCCTCTGCGGCCGAGGCCAATGCGGCGCTGGTAGCCGAAGCCTGCCGGATCATCGAGGCCTCCGACGAGACGCTGAAGCTCGACGGCCTCGCCGGACGCATCGGCATGAGCCCCTTTCACTTTCACCGCCAGTTCAAGGCCATCACCGGAGTGACCCCGAAGCAATGGGTCGCGGCCCATCGCGCGCGCAAGATCCGGGCGGAGTTGGCGGACCCATCCGCCAATCTGGCCGGAGCGATCTACGGCGCGGGCTTCAACTCGAACAGCCGCTTTTATGAGACCTCGAACGAGGTGCTGGGCATGACGCCGACCGCCTTCCGAAACGGCGGAGATCGCGCCGAGATCCGTTTCGCCCTCGGAGAAAGCTCTCTGGGCGCGATCCTGGTCGCGCGCAGCGAGAAGGGGATCTGCGCCATCGCCTTGGGCGAAGATCCCGAGGCCCTGATCCGCGACCTGCAGGATCGTTTCCCGAAAGCCGAGTTGATCGGCGCGGACGCCGAATTCGAGGCCCTCGTGGCCCGCGTGGTGGGCTTCGTCGAAGCGCCGCGGATCGGGCTGGATCTGCCGCTCGACATTCGCGGCACCGCCTTTCAGGAGCGCGTCTGGCAGGCGCTGCGGCGGATTCCGGCGGGGGAGACCCTCTCCTACGCCGAAGTGGCCCGCCGGATCGGCGAACCCAAAGCCGTGCGCGCCGTGGCTCAGGCCTGCGCAGCGAACAGGATCGCGGTGGCGATCCCCTGTCACCGCGTCGTCCGCAACGACGGCGCGCTCTCCGGCTATCGCTGGGGCGTCGAGCGCAAGCGCGCCCTGCTCGACAAGGAGGCTCGGGCATGAGCGCCGTGGAGGAGTTCATGCCCGCGCCGACCTCCGTCGAAGCGGCGGAGCGGCGGCTCGCCGCCTGCGACTGGCGCGCCTTCGCTAAGGAGATGGACGGCTACGGCTGCGCGGTGCTGCCGGGCCTTCTGACGCCGGAGGAATGCGCGGATTTGGCCTCGGCCTATCCGCATCCGGAGCATTTCCGCAGCCATGTCCTGATGGCGCGCCATGGCTTCGGCAAAGGCGAATATCGCTATTATAAATATCCTCTGCCGGATCTGATCGGGGGATTGCGGACGGCGCTTTATCCGCATCTGGCCGAGATCGCGAATGGCTGGAACGAGCGGATGGGTCAGCCCATCCGCTATCCTGAGGCGCATGAGGATTTTCTGGGTCATTGCCATGCGGTCGGTCAGACGCGCCCGACGCCTTTGCTGCTCCAATATGTCCCCGGCGACTTCAATTGCCTGCATCAGGATCTTTACGGCGATCTCGCCTTTCCGATTCAAGTCGCTTTCCTGCTCTCCGAGCCAGAAAGGGACTTCACCGGCGGCGAATTCGTTCTGACCGAGCAGCGCCCCCGGATGCAGAGCCGCGCCGAGGTCGTGCCTTTGCGTCAGGGCGACGCCGTGGCCTTCGCGGTCCATAATCGCCCTGTCCGCGGCTCGAAGGGCGATTATCGCGTCAATCTGCGCCATGGCGTCAGCCGTCTACGCTCAGGGCGCAGACATACCCTCGGGATCATCTTCCATGACGCCAAATGACTTGACCCTCAGCCGCCTCCCCTCGCCGCTCGGAGATCTTCTTCTGGTCTCCGATGCGGAAGGCCGCCTCTGGGCCAGCGAATACGCCGATCTTGAAGAGCGCCTGCATCGTCTGTTGGCGCGCAGGATCGGCGCGCATGCGCTGAAGCCCGGCGCGGCGCCCGCCTTGGCCGCTCAGGCGCTGGAGGCCTATTTTTCCGGCGAGGTCGAGGCGCTCGGAGCCATTCCCATCCGGCTCAATGGGACCGGATTTCAGAATAAGGCTTGGGCCGCTCTGCGGGAGATTCCCGCAGGGCGTCCGGTCTCCTACGCCGAGCAGGCCGCGCGGCTCGGCGACGCCAAGGCCGCCCGCGCGGTGGGAGGGGCCAATCGTCAGAATCCTTATAATCTGGTCGCGCCCTGTCATCGGGTCGTTGGATATTCCGGCGCCCTGACCGGCTATGCGGGCGGATTGGAGCGCAAGACATGGCTTCTCGAACATGAAGGCGAACATGCCTGCTCCCGCCTCATCTGAAGCCGCCTCCGCTCCGGAGCGGCTGGCCCTGCCGGGATTGATCCTCGGCGGGGCTTTGATCGGCTGTTCGCCGATCTTCGTGCGGCTCTCGGAGGTCGGTTCGGTCTCGACCGCCTTCTGGCGGCTGGCTCTGGCGCTGATCCCGCTTCTGCTGATGGCGGGACGGGGAGAGGCCAAGGGCGCGGCGCGTCCCGCGACTTGGCGAGACCGATTGTTCATCTCTCTTCCGGGCGTGATCCTCGGGGCGGAGTTGGTCGCCTGGCACATCTCCTTGCAGATGACTTCGGTGGCGAATTCGACGCTGCTGGTCAATATGGCGCCGGTCTTCGTCGCGCTGATCTCTTGGGCCTTTCTGGGCAAGCCGCCCGGACGGCTGTTCCTGCTGGCGCTCGCGGTGACGATCTTCGGGGTGGTCGTGCTGAAGGGAGGCCCGGCCGCTCTAGGCGAGGGGGATCTCGCAGGCGACGCCGTCGCGATCTTCGCGGCTCTGCTCTACGCCGGATATATCCTGATGCTGAGCCGCGCGCGCGAAAGATTCTCCGCGCCGACGATCATGCTCCACAGCACTGCGGCGGCGGCGCTCGCCGTGGCGCCCTTCGCGCTCCTGACGGAGCCCGCCTTCGCGCCGGTCACGCTGATGGGCTGGGCGACGCTTTGCGCTTTATCCTGGATCAGCCAAGCGAGCGGACAAAGTCTGATCGCTTGGGCCTTGGCCTTCCTGCCCGCGAGTTTTTCCTCGCTGACGCTTCTCTTTCAGCCGGTGGTCGCCGCTCTGCTCGCCTGGGCGCTGCTGGACGAAGCCCTGACGCCTCTGCAGGCCATCGGCGGTTTGATCGTGCTGGCGGGAATCTGGATCGCGCGCAAGGCGCAAAAGACATGACCGGGCCGCGCTCTCACCACCCCGGATACAGCACGACGAGCTTGAGCCAATCCTCGAAGCTTCCCGCCTCCTCCAGCCCCTGCAAGGCGTCGGAGGCGCTCCAGACGCAGGGGACGCGGCGCAGCCAGCGGCTGTCCTTGCCGCCGCGATAGAGCCAGATCGCCGTCGCGGCCATCATCTGCCGGACGGGCTCCATCGCGCGATACTCCGCCCGCCAGAGCTCCATGCCGAGGGGGCAAACCTGATCCTCGCGATAATTATAGCCCAGGGGGCGGATCTGGTGGTGATGCTGGCCGGGGCCGTCGTCTCCGAACAGGCTCCCGAGCCGATAGGCGTCGAGGATCCGGCGCAAGTGGGCGTCGAAGGGGCGCGGATGATGCTGGAAGGGGCCTTTGATCGCCAATCCGCCGCTGACGGCCCATTCCTCGGCCTCTTCGTCGGACATCAGGACGCGTCGCGTGACGAAGGCGGCCAGTCTCTGGCCGCCCGCCGATTGAAAGAATTCGGGCGACATGTCAGGTCAACCGAAAAGGGAGGGCGGCGCGCTCGCGCTCCAACAGAGCCTTCTTGCGCCGCACGCCCCAGCGATAGCCCGAGATCGAGCCGTCCTTCTTCACCACCCGATGGCAGGGAATGAGGATCGCGATCCCGTTCGCGGCGATGGCCGCCGTCACGTCGCGGGCGTCGCGGGTTCCAAGCTTGGCGGCGAGCGCCCCATAGGAGGTGGTTTCGCCTCTCGGGACCTCCCGCAGCATCCGCCAGACGCCGAGCTCATAGGCGGAGCCGCGCGGATCGAGCGGAATCTCCGCCGCAGCCGCAGGATCCTCCGCGAGGGCCGATAGGCGCCGCACGAGATCGGCGAGCTTCTCGGGATCTTCGGTCAATTCGGCGTCAGGCGCCCGGTCCCGCAAGGCTTGCAGCCCGCGCGCCGGGTCATCCGCGAATTCAAAGGCGACAAGCCCTCTGGCCGAAGCGGCGACGACGAAGGCGCCAAGCGAGCTGCGGCCCCAGCTATATTTGATGTGTTCCGTCATGGCTTCACGCCTCGCTGCATCGTTTTGCTGGGCTGAAGGCTAGGGCGTCTTTCCCCATGAAGCGATCCGTTCCTTGCTTTCAAAATCATCCCGCCTGTCAGGCGGCCTTGCGAGGAACAGATTCGTCAGATCGGGGCCAGAGCCTTGATCGGCGATGCCGACTCGAGTTCAGTGCGGCCTATGTGGATCATTTGACGCTGATCTCTGTTGGCCATGTGATGATCCGGACTGCGTCGCGGCTTTGAACGCGGCCGCGAGTTTGACGACCGCCGCTTCAAGTTCGGCTGGGGCGTAGGCCGCAAACCCCATCAGGAACCCTGCTTCGCCATCATTTGCGGCGTGCAGCGCGGACAGGCCAAGAATGTCGACGCCGACTCGTCGGCCTGCATCGACGGCCTCCTGTTCGGAGATCGAACCTGTCAGAAGGCAAGGCAACTGCAGGCCGCCGGAGGGAACTTGCGGCTCGATGAATTCGGACAAGTGTTGACGGATCAGTTGTGTGAGCAGCGCGAGTCTTTCGGCGTATACGCCACGCATAGTCCGAACATATGCGCCGAAATGCCCGCCTTCCATGAACCGCGCCAATGTCAGCTGTGCGATCGAGGCTGTGTGGCCGTCGAGCAATGTGCGCGCCGCCGTCATTGGCCTGACCAGTTGCGGCGGCAAAATCGCATAGCCGATCCGCAGACCGGGAAACAGGGATTTGGTGAAGGTGCCGATGTAGATCGTGCGGTCGTTCCGATCAAGGCCTTGGACGCAGGCCATAGGCTTTCCCACATAATGGAACTCGCTGTCATAGTCGTCTTCGATGATCCATGTCTGGTTTTGGGCGGCCCATTCGATCAGCGCCAGGCGGCGATCCAGCGCGAGCGTCGCGCCGGTCGGAAACTGATGGGAAGGCGTCAAAAAGACAGCCTTGGCGCGCTCAGGCGAGGTCAGAATAAAGTCTGTGAGGATGCCCTGCGCATCGACGCGGACAGGCGAACACTCCGCCCCTGCGGCCTCGAACGCCTTGCGCGCGCCATAATATGCGGGGTCTTCAATAAAAATCTGATCTGACGGGTCCAGAAGGACGGTCGCGCAGAGCGTCATCGCCTGTTGTGCGCTGGTCAGCACGAGCACCCTGTCGGCGGTCGCGCGCGCGCCACGTTCAAGATTCACATAATCGGCGATTGCGCATCGGAGCGGTTCCGCCCCTTGGGGATCGCCGTGGAGCAGGGCCTGCGCGCCGGTCTCTTTCAAGATTTGCCGCTCCAGCCGCGCCCACAGGGCGAGAGGGAAGTGGCGGGTGTCAGGCACGCCATGAGCGAAAGGGCGCGGGAGCAGCATCTCGCGCACCCCTCCGCTGCGCAATATGGCGTTCCCGCGTCTGCTCAATCCTGATGTCGAGGCATCGACCAACGCACGCGTCTTGCGTTGGCGGTCCGGCGCAAATTCGCGCATTTCTGCGACGAAGCTCCCGCTGCCGATCCGGCGCTCGATGAAGCCCTCGGCATGGAGTTGTCTATAGGCCGCCTCGATGGTGTCGCGGGAGACCTCAAGGGATTTCGCAAGGGCCCGCGACGCCGGCAGAGGCTTGCCCGGCCCAAGGGCGCCATCGAGGATCAGTTGCCGGATCGCGCGCTGGATCCGGGCGTGCAGCGGCATGGCCGCATGGGCGGGATGGGAGATCCAGACGTGGACGGATTTCAGCTGTGAGTGCTTGAACAATTGGTATGGCTAAATTTTTCAAATTGGCGGGGCGCTTCAGGCCAATAATATTCTAGAGGTTCCGGCGCGTAAACAAATGACTGTCTGAAGCCTCAGGAGGCCGTACTCGCCATGTCGCGCAGCCCGACCCGTTCCTTCCTCCAGATGAAAGATCTGCTCCATCCCTTGGTGGCCGGTTTGATCGCCGTGATCGTCAGCTATGGCGGAACTTTCATTCTTGTCTTTCAGGCCGCCAGAGTCGCCGGGCTGAGCGCGGAGCTGACCGCGTCCTGGGTTTGGTCGGTCTCCATCGGCGTCGGGCTGACAGGGTTGCTGCTCAGCTGGCGTTTCCGCGAGCCGATCATCACCGCCTGGTCGACCCCCGCCGCAGCCTTTTTGGTTACGGCGATGGCGGCGACGCCCTATCAGGAGGTGATCGGCGCCTATGTCGTCTCCGCAGTCGCCTTCATCATTCTTGGCGTCTCTGGTTATTTTGAGAAAATCATCCAGCTGATCCCATCGGCGATCGCCTCGGCGCTCTTGGCCGGGATCTTACTTCAATTCGGGATCGGGGCGTTCAGCAGCGCAAATGCCGATCCGCTGCTCGTCGGCCTGTTGATTATGGCTTATGTGATCCTGAAACGCGTCTCAGCGCGCTATGCGGTGGTCGGCATTCTGGTCATAGGCCTTGTGTTCCTGCTGATCCAGGGCCGTCTGGATCTATCGGGTCTGCGCCTCGAATTGGCCAAGCCGATCTTCACGATGCCTGAATTCAGCCTGAATGCGCTGCTGAGCATCGCATTGCCGCTGTTTCTGATCACCTTGACCGGGCAGTATACGCCGGGAATGCTGGTGCTCAGAAACGATGGTTTCAAGACGAGCGCCAATCCCATTGTGGCGACGACGGGACTGGGTTCGCTGCTGATGGCGCCCTTCGGGGCGCATCCCTTCAACATCGCAGCCATCACCGCCGCCATTGCGACGGGCCGAGAAGCCCATGAGGACCCGTCGAAACGCTGGATCGCCGGGGTGGTTTCGGGCGCCCTCTACATTCTGGTCGGCGTGTTCGGGGTGACGCTCGCCGCTGTTTTTATGGCTTTTCCCGGAAGCTTCATTACTGCGCTCGCGGGTCTTGCGCTCCTTGGAACGATTGGCGGAAGCCTTTCGGCCGCGATGGCTGACCCCGCCACGCGAGAAGCGGCTCTGATCACCTTTCTCGCTTCGGCTGCGAACATCACGATGCTCGGCGTCGGCGGGGCCTTTTGGGGATTGGTGATCGGCCTGATCGCTTATGTCGCTCTGAACGGCAGGTCGCCGCGCAAGTCGCAGGTCGACGCCGCCGGTCGGTCGGCGCGCTGACGCAGCGCCATGCTAGGGCCGGGGTCGTCGTCTGGCGCCCCGGCGTTCCCCCCATCGCAAATACGCTCCGCTGGAGCGTTCAGGACCGGATTCCGTCATGCAATTCTCGTCGCGATCCCCGCAGCTCCGGCTCTGGGACCTCATTCATCCTGTCGTGGCGGGGCTGGTCTCGGTCATCGTCAATTACGGCGGCACCTTCGTTCTGGTCTTTCAGGCGGCGAGGGTCGCTGGGCTCAGCCCCGAATTGACCGCTTCCTGGGTCTGGTCGGTGTCCATCGGCGTCGGCCTGACAGGGATGCTGCTCAGCTGGCGCTATCGCGCGCCGATCATCACCGCCTGGTCGACCCCGGCGGCGGCCTTCCTTGTCGCTGCGCTGCCCGCGACGCCCTATCCTGAGGCGGTGGGAGCCTATATCCTCTCGGCCTTTGCGTTTGTTCTGCTGGGCCTGTCGGGTTGTTTTGATCGGGTGATCCGGCTGGTCCCGCCCGGAATCGCGTCTGGTTTGCTGGCGGGCATCCTGCTGCAATTTGGCGTCGGGGCTTTTAGCGGCATGAGCGTCGATCCGTTTCTGGTTGGCCTGCTGATCATAGCTTATGTGGTGTTCAAGCGCATCGCCGCCCGCTATGCGGTGGTAGGCATTCTGTTGATCGGCCTGACTTTTCTGTTGTTGCAGGATCAGGTTGACCTTTCCGGCCTGCGCTTCAAGTTGGCCGCGCCGATGTTCACTATGCCGACGTTCACCCTGAGCGCTACGCTCAGCGTTGCGCTGCCCTTGTTTCTGATAACGCTGACAGGGCAATATATGCCGGGCATGCTGGTGCTCAGAAACGACGGATTCGAGATCAGCGCGAACCCAATCGTGACCGTGACCGGACTCGGTTCGCTGATCATGGCGCCGTTCGGTTCGCACGCATTCAATCTCGCCGCGATCACCGCCGCAATCGCCACTGGCCGCGAGTCGCATGAAGATCCGACTAAGCGCTGGGTCGCCGGGATCGCGGCAGGTGTTTTTTATGTGCTGGTGGGGGTGTTCGGCGTGACGCTGGCGGCCGTGTTCATGGCCTTGCCGGCCAGCTTCATCACCACGCTGGCGGGGTTGGCGCTGCTTGGCGCCATCGGCGGCAGCCTTGCTGGCGCGATGGCCGACCCGGCCTCGCGCGAGGCGGCCCTGATCACCTTCCTCGCTTCGTCGGCCAATATCACAATGCTCGGGATTGGCGGGGCCTTCTGGGGATTGGTGATTGGTTTGTCCGCCCATGTGATTTTGCATGGGCGCGCGCCCGGACGTCAGACAGGCGGGCGGTGAACCCAGCGCGGTTTCTCAAAAGCGCGAGGGGGTCAGGCCAGCACGTTTCCCCGCTCGCGTGGGACGCGCCACAGATACCACGAGGCTACAGTGCGATGCGGAGCCCAGGCTTCGCCGATCTTGCGCAGCGCTCTGGGTTTGGGCTGTTCGGGTAGGCCCTTCAGGGCGCGGTAGCCTTCACGGACGCCAAAATCGTCCACAGGAAGCACATCCGGGCGCTCCAGCGTGTACATAAGCAACATCTCGACCGTCCAGCGACCGATTCCCTTGATGGTCGAGATGGCGGCGATCAGATCCTCATCATCCATCCGAACGGCGATGTCGCGGGTCGGGACAAGCCCGGTTTTCGTCCCCTCGGCGATGGCCTTGATCGTCGCGATCTTGACGCCGGAGAATCCGCAGGCGCGCAGATCGTCGAATTCAGCGGCGATGACTTCATCCGCCGTAGGGAAGGGGCTGCCGGGGTGGAGCGCTTTCAGCCGGGCGATGATGGCGTCGCCCGCCTTCGCCGTCAGCTGCTGATAGGCGATGGCCCGGATCAGCGCCTCATAGGGTTCTCGCGCCGCCTTGGGGTCGTGCGTGCAGGGCCCGATCAGACCGATCGCGCGATCCCAATCCGCATCGAGATCGCGCAGGAAGCTCACGGATTCGGTATAGCGGTCAGAGAGGGGCATGGCGGCCTTGGGCATGTGTGAACGACGGATTTTGCGGCTCTCTCGCACAGGCGGATCGGGTTCGCACTCCATTTATTGCTCTGTAGTTTTGGGCACAGGGATGGGGAGGCTGGGCGTTGGGAGAGCGATATGGACGCCTCCGGAAACTAGCGTGCTTTATCTGGATATGATGCCACGATCTGAGCGTCGAGGAGGGCGAGGGGGGTCTGGTCAGATCGGGTTTTGGGGTTTCAATCGTCGTCTTGCAGAGCTCTCGGCTGAGAGAGTTCCCTCTTTATGCTGGTCCTGCAATTGCTGCACGGGTTGGGCGTGTGACCATTTTGGCGGCGTGTGACCACATTGGTGCAACGGGTAGTTTTTGCTTCAAGGCTTTGAAATGCGGCGATTTAATTTGGTGGAATTTTTTTATAAATTCCCGCATTGAGAGAGTTATTGGATCTGTCTCGAGAATGCAGAATGCGGATTACTGGGTTTTGAAAGTCAAGGGATAACAGGGCTCAAAAGGGGGCGCTCTCTTGAAGGCGGGCGTCTTTCTGCGCTTCAAGGCTCTTGAATTTCAGGAGAGGAGGCGTGGTCTTCGAGATGGCGAGCTTTTGTTATCTTTCGTCCGATGAGCGTCGGTGTCTGGCGGGTTGGCGTCTTGATGGGATCAGCGT
>NZ_JAQTXI010000038.1 GCF_028688855.1 Neomegalonema sp.
GACGGCTCCCGCCGAAGCCGAGCCTGACCCGGAGGCCCTGAAGCTCCGCCGCGATCCCATCGGCGCGCTCGCCGAGGCGGCGGGCTATCAGGACGGCGAAAGCTGGTGGCAAGACCTCATCGAGCAGAATCCGGCGCCCGGCCCGATCTTCGAGGCCATCGCCGAAGCCATGAGCGCCCTGCGGGCCGCCGCTCCTCCGCCCGACGCCCATGAAGCCGCCCGCGAGGCGCATATGCGGCTCGCCATGGCCGAGGCGGTCAAGGCGGCCGAAGGAAAGCCCGTGGCGGTGGTCTGCGGGGCCTGGCATGTCCCGGCGCTGCTGAAGGCCTCTTCCCAGAAGACCGACAAGGCGCTGGTTCCGAAGGCGCCGAAACGCAAGACCGCCGCCGCCTGGGCCCCCTGGAGCTCCGCCCGCCTCGCCTTCAGCCGGGGCTATGGGGCGGGCGTCGAGGCGCCGGGCTGGCTGCGGCATGTCTGGGAATCTCCGCCCGGCAGGGCCGACGCCGCATGGGTCGCGAAGATCGCGGCGGCTCTGCGCGCGGAAGGGCGCGTGATCTCCACGGCTTCGGTGATCGAGGCCCTGCGGCTCTCGACGGCGCTGGCGGTCCTGCGCGGACGCCCCACGCCCGGCTTCGAGGAGATGCGCGAAGCCGCCGTGGCCTGCCTCTGCGAGGGGCTCGGCGAGCAATGGGACCTCATCGCCGAGGAATTGCTCATCGGCGCCGAAGTCGGCGAGATCCCCGGAGACGCGCCGCTCACGCCGCTGATCGCCGATCTCCAGCGCCAGCAAAAGGCGCTCAAGCTCAAGCCCGAGGCTCTGGACCGCGATCTTCCGGTGGATCTGCGCACCGACAGCGGCCTCGCCCGCTCGACCTTGCTGCATCGGCTGAACGTCCTCGATGTTCCATGGGGCCGTCTGGAGGGCTCGGGCAAGAGCCGGGGCACCTTCCGCGAGAACTGGCGTCTGCGCTGGGAGCCGGATTTCGCGGTGCGTCTGGTCGAGGCTCTGGCCTGGGGCTCCACCGTGGCGGAGGCCGCGGCGGGGCGGCTCATGGAGCGCTTCGAGGAGGCGCAGGACCTCTCAGACCTCGCGGATCTGGTGATGCAGGCCCTGGTGATCCAGGCGCCCGCCGCCGCCGCGCGGGGCGTCGAGGTGCTGGAGCGCCGCGCCGCCGAAACCGGCGACGCCCTCGGGCTGATGAAGGCGCTGCCTCCCCTCGCCAACGCCCTGCGTTATGGCGGGGCGCGGGCGCTCGCGACGGATCGTCTGGAGACGCTGCTCCGGGCCATGGCGCTGCGCGCGGCCCTGAGCCTTCCGCATTCGGCGCGCAATCTCGATTCCGAGGCCGCCCGCGACTTCCGCGACCGGCTCCGCGCCGCCGAGGAGGCGCTGAACCTCGCGGAGATCGACGCCGAGACGCGCGAAGTCTGGCTGAAGGCCCTCCGCGAGGCCGCCGACCACGCCGAGACCACGCCGCTCATCGCCGGAACCGCGACGCAGATCCTCTCCGAAGCCGGACTCCTCGACGCCGAGGAGACCGCGCGGCGGCTGGAGCGGGCGCTTTCGCCGGGCGGATCGGCTCCGGGTGGATCTGCGCGGGGGGCGGGCTTCTTCGAGGGCTTCTTCCTCGGCGGAGGCGCGCAAAGGCTCATCCATGACGCGCCGCTGCGCGCCGCCGTGGACGGCTGGCTGATGGGCCTCGAAGAAGAGGCCTTCGTCGAAAGCCTGCCGCTGATGCGGCGCGTCTTCTCCGACATGGATTCGGCGCAGCGCCGAAGGATGTTCTCGGCGCTCTTCGGCAAGGCCCCGAGCGGCCCGACGGGACTCGCGCCCGCGCCGGAGCTCGCCGCGATCTGGCCTGCGCATGAAGCGCGGATCCTGGGCATTCTCTCCGGAGGACAAGGCGCATGACCGAAGACCTTCAGCCTCTCGACCCCGAAGACCTCGGCGAAGGCCGTCGCGAACGCCGCTGGCGTCTGGCGGTGGGTCTGGAGGAGGAGAAGCTCGGGGCGGAGGACCGCCGCCTCTCCGAAGCCCTCAGCGCCCTTTATGGCGACGACGGCGAAGAAAAAGGCTCCGGCCGCCGCAAGGCGGGCCTCGGCGGCTCGGCGCCGCGCGTGGCGCGCTGGCTCGGCGACATCCGCAACTACTTCCCGACGCCCGTGGTTCAGGTCATCCAGCGCGACGCCTTCGAGCGCAAGGGCCTGCGCAGCATGCTGCTGGAGCCGGAGTTCCTCGCCACGGTCGAGGCCGACGTGAACCTCGTGGCGGATCTGGTCTCGATGCGCGGCGTGATGCCCGAAAAGACCAAGGCCGTCGCCCGCGAGGTGATCGGCAAGGTGGTCGAGCAATTGATGGAGCGCCTCGAACGCCGCGTGGCCGACGCCATCCGCGGCGCCGTGGACCGCTCGCGCAAGACGCGCCGTCCGCGCCACGCCGACATCGACTGGGACCGCACCATCCGCGCCAATCTGCGGCATTATCAGACCGAATACAGATCCATCGTGCCCGAGACCCTGATCGGCTTCCAGCGGCGTCAGAAGCGCCTCGTGGATCTCGACGAGGTGACGCTCTGCGTGGATCAGTCGGGCTCCATGGCGAGTTCGGTGGTCTACGCCTCGATCTTCGCGGCGGTGATGGCCTCGCTGCCGGTGGTGCGCACGAAGCTCGTCTGCTTCGACACCGCGATTCTCGACCTCACGGAGATGCTGTCCGATCCGGTGGAGGTGCTCTTCGGGGTGCAGTTGGGCGGCGGCACGGACATCAATCACGCCGTGGCCTATTGCGCCGAGCGCATCGAGCGCCCGACGAAATCCCATTTCATCCTCATCACCGATCTCTACGAGGGCGGAAACTCCAAGGAGCTGCTCGCGCGGCTGTCGCGGATGATCGGCCTCGGGATCAACGTGATCGTGCTGCTGGCTCTGACCGACACGGGGCGTCCGGGCTATGATCCGAACATGGCGGCTCAGGTGGCGGCTCTGGGAGCGCCGGTCTTCGCCTGCACGCCCGACAAGTTCCCCGACATGATGGCCTGCGCCCTGCGTCGCGAGGACATGGGGCTCTGGGCCGCCAAAGCCGACATCAAGCTGGTGAATCCGGCGGAGGTTTGATCAGGGGAGGCCTGATCAGGCCTCCCGCTGCGCCGCCGCCGCCTCATGGATGCGGGTCAGGAACATCGCGCCAACCAGCCCCAGAGGCGGAACGACGATCATCTTGAAGCTCACGGAATCCGTCCAGCGCATCTCCCAGACCGGCGCGAGCCCCGCCGCCAGAGCCTCGGCGTTGGCGGCCCGCATCTCGGCCAGAGGTCCGAAGAGCCAACCCTGCGCCAGACAGAGCGGGGTCAGGAGGCAGACGATCAGCGCGAGCGGGCGGCGCGCTCCGGCGAACCCCGGATCCAGCAGCGAGACGAAGCCGAGGACATAGGCGCCGAGCGCGGGAAAGGCCAGCCAGCCGACCGCCGCGCCGCCGGAGATCTTGACCAGGCCCTCCGCGCCGAGCGCCTCGACCACAGGGACCTGACGCCAGGCGAAGACGAGCAGCAGGATCAGCGCCCCCAGCCATGAGCCGCGCGGCAAGAGCGGCGCGATCTGAACCATGGTCTCGAACATGGAGGGGAGGTCGCGGCGGGAGGAGGCGGACATGGCGGAGTCTCTGTTGCAGGAGCCTGCCGCCATCCTGCCGCCCGGAGGTTAAGGCCCGATCAGCGGCCCGCCCGGATCGCGGCGGAGAAATCCGCCTCCGGCGGCGCCGCCAGAGCCCGCGCGTTGATCGCGGCCTCGGCGCGGATCTCCGCCATGGGCCGCGTCGGATCGATCAGGCCATGGTCGTGGAGGTAGTCCGCCACATGGCCCGAGACGAGAATCCGCCAGTCGCGCGGGACGCCCGGCGCCACGATCCGCGCCAGACGGAAGATCTCGGTGGTGCAGTTGGTCAGCAGCGTGTGATAGAAGCGCGGCTTCTCGGCCAGCTCCTCCGCCAGCCCGAGATAGGCCAGAAACATCGCCCGCATCTGGTCTTTCGAGACCCGCAGGGGATAGAGCGAAACCGCCTCGCCCCGCGCATGGGTGCGCAGCCGGATCACGTCCTCTTCGGTCGCCGCCACCAGAGCCAGTTCGAAACGCTTGAAGGCTCCGTCCAGGCCGCGGAAGACCTGACCCTTCTTGCGCCGCACCTCCGCCGAGAAGGCGACGCGCTCGCCGTCAGCGAAGCCGAAGCTCAGGAAGGTGTGCGCGATGGCCGGATTCCCCCAGACCGAACTGATGAAATCGACCGAATCCAGGTGATCCAGATCATAGCTGCGGGTCTCCCAACGTTCGTCGAAGTCGTTCGGCGCGCGCCATGCGAAGTTCCGCAGATCATGGATCATGATCTTCGCGCCCTCGACCTCGACCCGCGCCAGACGCGCGACTTCGGGCCGCCAGTCGCCTTCATCGCTCGGGCGGATCGACCCCCACCAGAGCCCGACGCCGAGCGCCGCCGTCAGCAGCCCGCCCCAGGCCAGAGCCGGACGCGCCGCATTGAGCCTCAGCAGCAGGAGCAGCGCCAGGACCACCCCCGCCAGAGTCAGCCAGCGCCAGGGCGTCGCGACCTGATGCCAGACCGCCAGCCCCGTCCAGAGCGCCCCGAGCCCTGCGGCGATCCAGAGCGCCGCCGTTCCCAAAGCGCCCGCCATGTTCTTCTCCCGGAATGAAGGCCCGCCCCTTCGCGGGAAGGGGCGAGTCTCCGGATTTCAGGCGTCAAGGCAAGCCGTTCTTGCGAGGGGCTCCTCTTGCGGAAGACCCGCGTCAGCCTTCGCTGGAGCGCGTCGTCTCGAAGAGGAACCAGGCGCGGCGCTCGGCCTCGTCGATGAAGATCTCGAGCACGCTGGTCGAGGCCACGTCGCCATGCTCGGCGCAGAGCTCGTGGGCGCCGCGCATGAACTCCGCGAGACGGCGGTTGTCCTCGGCCAGTTCGGCGAGCATGTCGCGGGGCGTGACGAACTCCGCGTCGTTGTCGAGCAGGCGCTGGTTGCGCGCGATCTCGCCGATGGAGCGCAGGGTCAGGCCGCCCAGCTTGCGCGAACGCTCGGCCAGGACGTCGGTCGCCGCGAGGATCTGATCCGCCTGCTCGTCGAGCAGCAGGTGATAGTCGCGGAAATGCGGCCCCGACATGTGCCAGTGGAAGTTCTTCGTCTTGAGGTAAAGCGCGAAGACGTCGGCGAGGACGCCGTTCAGCGCGGCGGAGGCGTCCTTGACGGCCTGTTCGCCGAGGGCGTTCGGCGTGCGCAGGGGCGCGGCCTGACGCGCCTTGAGTCCGGAATCCTTCTGCGGCTTGAGGGCCAGCTTGCTCATCTGTCTTGTCCTTGCGATCCGCGGGCCGCCGGACGGACTCCGCTCCGCGCGCCGGAGCGCACGGAGAAACCGAAGGCCGGAGCGGGCGGCGCCCGCCGGGGAATCAGGAATGGGAGCGGATCCGACGGCGAGGATCTCGCCGGAAGGCGGCCTGGGCGCCCGCAAGGCGTCTGGGGAGACTCCGCTCCAGGCGCTTCAATTAGGTCGCGGACCGGGGCGGTTTCAATGGGTCGGGGCGGAAATTTCCGCAGGACGGCGCGGCCCGACCGGGGCCGCGCCGCGACGGAGCCGGTCAGGCCTCGAATTCGACGAGCAGGTCCTTCGCCTCCACCGCCGCGCCGGGGGTCACGTGCAGGGCCTTGATCACGCCGTCGCGTTCGGCGTGCAGCGAGGTCTGCATCTTCATGGCCTCGATGGAGAGCAGGGCGTCGCCGGTCCTGACCTTCTGGCCCGCCTGGACCGCCACCGAAGCGATGAGTCCGGGCATGGGAGCCGCCACATGGCGCGGATCGCCTTCGGTGGCCTTGGGGCGGCGCACGACGCTCTTCTGCGCATGGCGGTCCGGAGCGCGGGCGGTGCGCGGCTGTCCGTTCAGCTCGAAGAAGATGCGGCGGAAGCCCTCGTCGTCGGATTCGCCCTCCGCCACGCAGGAGACCACCAGGGTCTTGCCGCGTTCGAGCTCCACGCCGATCTCTTCGCCGGGCTTCATGCCGTAGAAGAAATTCGGGGTCGGCAGGGCCGAAACCGGGCCGTAGTCCTGCGCGCGCTTCGCGTAATCCACGAAGACCTTCGGATACATGAGATAGGAGCAGAGCTCCTCCTCGCCGATGGTCTCGACGCCGATGGCCTCGGCGGCCTGCCTGCGCAGGGCCTCGATGTCGGCGGGGGGCATGAGCGCGCCGGGGCGATCCGCGAGCGGGGCCTCGCCCTTGAGGATCTTGCGTTGCAGAGCCTCGGGGAAGCCGCCCTCCGGACGCCCGACGCCGCCCCGGAAGAAATCCACCACGGATTCGGGGAAGGCGATCTCCTTGTCGGGATTCTCGACGTCGGCGCGGCTGAGTCCGCCCGCCACCATCATCAGGGCCATGTCGCCGACCACCTTCGAGGAGGGCGTGACCTTCACGACGTCGCCGAACATCTGGTTGACCTCGGCGTAGGCGGCCGCGACCTCGTGCCAGCGCGCCGCCAGCCCGAGGCTGCGCGCCTGCTCCTTGAGGTTGGTGAATTGTCCGCCGGGCATCTCGTGCTGATAGACCTCGGAGGCGGGGCTCAGGAGATTGGACTCGAAGGCGGCGTATTGCGCGCGCGCGGCCTCCCAGTAATCGGAGATCTCGCGGATGACGGAGGCCTCGAAACCGGTGTCCCGCTCGGTATGCGCCAGTGCCGCCACGATGGAGCCGAGGCAGGGTTGCGAGGTCAGGCCCGAGAGGCTGTCCATGGCGGCGTCCACGGCGTCGACGCCCGCCTCGGCGGCGGCCAGCACGCTGGCGGCGGAAACGCCGCTGGTGTCATGGGTGTGGAAATGGACCGGAAGGCCCGTCTCCTCCTTGATCGCCCGGACCAGGATCTTCGCCGCCGCCGGACGCAGCAGCCCCGCCATGTCCTTCAGGCCGATGACATGGGCGCCCGCCGCCGCCAGATCCTTCGCCATGCGGCGGTAATAGGCGAGGTCGTATTTGGCGCGGGAGGGGTCGAGGATGTCGCCGGTGTAGCAGATGGCGGCCTCGCAGATCTTCCCCGACTCCAGCACGGCGTCCATGGCGACGCGCATGTTCTCGACCCAGTTCAGCGAATCGAAGACGCGGAAGACGTCCACGCCGCTCTCCGCCGCCTGGAGCGTGAAGCGCCGCACCACGTTGTCGGGGTAATTGGTGTAGCCCACGCCGTTCGAGGCCCGGAGCAGCATCTGGAGCAGCAGATTGGGCGCCGCCGCACGGATCTCATGCAGACGCTCCCAGGGGTCCTCCTGCAGGAAGCGCATGGAGACGTCGAAGGTCGCGCCGCCCCAGCATTCGAGGCTGAACAGACCCGACATCCGGTGCGCATAGGCCGGCGCCGCCTTCACGATGTCATGGGTGCGCATGCGGGTGGCGAGCAAGGACTGATGGCCGTCGCGCATGGTGGTGTCGGTGACGAGCAGGCGCCTTTCGGCCAGCATCCGGTCGGCGACGGCCTTCGGCCCCTCGGCGTCGAGGATCTGCTTGAAGCCCGGCGGCGGCGCGACGCCCTCCGGGACCTTGGGCGCGACGGGCCGCAGCGCGGCGGCGGAAGGCCTGGGCCTGCCCGCGACCTCCGGATGGCCGTTGACGGTGATGTCGGCGACGTAATTCAGAATCTTGGTCGCGCGGTCCTGACGGGCGGCGAAATGGAAGAGCTCGGGATGCTCCTCGATGAATTTCGTGGTGTAGCTGGCCGCGGCGAAATCCGGGTGGTTGATGAGATTCTGCACATAGGCCAGATTCGTCGCCACGCCCCGGATGCGGAACTCGCGCAGGGCGCGGTCCAGACGCCGGATGGCCTCGCCGGGCGAGGGCGCCCAGACCGTGACCTTCTCCAGCAGCGAATCGTAATGGCGCGTGATCACCGCGCCCGCATAGGCCGTTCCGCCGTCGAGCCGCACGCCGAATCCCATCGCGCCGCGATAGGCGGTGATCCGCCCGTAATCGGGGATGAAGTTGTTCATCGGGTCTTCGGTGGTGATGCGCGACTGGATGGCGTGGCCGTTCAGGCGGATGTCGGCCTGAGCCGGGACGCCGGTCTCCTCCAGCACGCCGATGCGCCCGCCTTCCGCGATGCGGATCTGGGCCTTCACGATGTCGACGCCGGTGACCTCCTCGGTCACGGTGTGCTCGACCTGGATGCGCGGATTGACCTCGATGAAGTAGAAGGCGTTCGTGTCGGCGTCCATGAGGAACTCGACGGTGCCCGCGTTCTCGTAGCCCGCATGCCGCGCGATGCGCAGCGCCATGCCGCAGACTTCGGCGCGCTGTTCGGGCGTCAGATAGGGCGCCGGAGCGCGCTCGACCACCTTCTGGTTGCGCCTCTGGATCGAGCAGTCGCGCTCATGCAGATGGACGATGGTCCCGTGGGAATCGCCGAGGATCTGCACCTCGACGTGGCGGGCGCGCTGGATCAGCTTCTCAAGGTAGCCTTCGCCGTTGCCGAAGGCGGCTTCGGCCTCGCGGCGCCCCGAAAGCACCTGTTTTTCAAGCTCCGCCTCGGAGAAGATCGGGCGCATGCCGCGTCCGCCGCCGCCCCAGCTCGCCTTGAGCATCAGCGGATAGCCGATCGCGGCGGCCATGCGGCGCACTTCGTCCATGTCGTCGGGCAGGACGTCGGTGGCGGGCGCCGTGGCCACGTCCGCCGCCTCCGCCGCCTGACGGGCGCTCGCCTTGTCGCCGAGCAGCCGCATGGCCGCCGGGCTGGGGCCGATGAAGACGATCCCCGCCGCCGCGCAGGCCTCGGCGAACTCCGGGTTCTCCGAAAGCATGCCGTAGCCCGGATGGATCGCGTCGGCGCCGCAGGCCCGCGCCGCGCGGATGATCTCGGGGATGGAGAGATAGGCCCCCACCGGAGACAGCCCCTGTCCGATCAGATAGGCCTCGTCGGCCTTGAAGCGGTGCAGGCCGAGCTTGTCCTCCTCGGCGTAGACCGCCACGGTGCGTTTGCCCAACTCCGTGGCCGCGCGCATGACGCGGATGGCGATCTCGCCCCGATTGGCGATGAGGATCTTCTGAAACTGGCGCATGGCTGGGCCCCCCATTTCTGGCGCGCGAGGCGCGGAAAACCTGTCTGACGCGCCGGGCGACCCCCTTCCGCGCCTCCCTCCCCTCGCGCTCCGGGAGCGCCTCGCGCCCCATGGAGCCGCCAGGGGGTCGTCGAACCTCAGTCGCCGCGCCGCCGGAGCCCCTCGGGCTGCTCCTCCTCGACGGCGAGCCCCGCGCGGCCCAGACGCCGCAGCGAGGCTTCGAGCCGCGCCTCGGCGGCCCGGATCTCGCCCAGAGCCTCGACGGTGAAGGCGATGTGGCGTTGCGCGGCGAGGCGGGCGGCCTCGGCGTCGCGGGCCAGCAGGGCGGCCACGATCTCGCGAGGCTGACGGAGCAGGGTCTCGCGCATGCCGGAGCGGGCGAAGAATTCATCCCGGCTGTAGAGCGCCTTGTCGCGCAGCATCTCGGCCAGAGCCCGCATGACGTGCAGCAGCACGGCGTTGTGGCTGGCCTCGTAGATGGCCAGATGCAGGGCGGCGTCGGCGTCGGCCTCGTCGGAGGGATTGGCCGCCAGATGCGCCGCCTCGATGCGCTCCAGAGCGCGGGCGACGGCGATGCGGTCGGGTTCGGCGGCGCGCTGGGCGGCGTGGGCGGCGGCCATGGGCTCGACGGCGCCGCGGAACTCCAGGTAGTCGAAGGCGGATTCGGGACGGCTGCGCAGCAGGTTCACCAGAGGATCGGCCAGGGTCGCGCCGATGGCCGCCACGCGGGCGCCCTCGCCCTTCGGCGTGGGGGCGAGGAGGCCGCTGCGTTCGAGAATCCGGATGCCCTCGCGCAGCGAAGGCCTTGAGACTCCGAGCTTCTCCGCCAGATCCCGTTCGGGAGCGAGCCGGTCGCCGGGACGCAGGGCGCCGTCGCGGATGAGGTCCTCAAGCTTGAGGGCCACCGCCTCGGCGAGCTTCACGGGCTTCACGGAGGGCCGCAGGGTCATGCCCGAAGATCCATTTCCGGCTCCATCTTCACTGCGTCGCAGCAGGGTCCATCCGGGGGAGGCTAATCCCGATTTTCCCAAATGCAAAGCAGCGGTTTTTAAAACGCCGTCATCTTTTTGTAGGAAAATAAAAACGACCGCTTGAAAATCATGGTCAAAAAATTTATCCAATAACGCGGATCAGGACGCGATTCTCCCGCCCAAGGAGCTTGCGCCAGACCGCGGATTAGGCTTGTCTTGGGCCAAGAACGACAAAGGGCGCCCGAAGCAGGCGCCGACGCCTTGCAACAAGCGTCTCTCTGGGGGGAGGACGGCATGACCAGCGCGGAGCGGCCCAGAATCGGCCTGTTCGTCACCTGCCTCGTGGACGCGATGCGTCCGCAGACGGGCTTCGCCGCCATCGCCCTGCTGGAGCGCGCAGGCTGCGCGGTCGAAGTCCCCATGGCCCAGACCTGCTGCGGACAACCCGGCTGGAACTCCGGCGACGAGAAGGCCGCGCGGGACATGGCCCTGCGCGTGATCGAGGCCTTCGCGCCTCATGAGCATGTGGTGGCGCCTTCGGGCTCCTGCGCGGCGACGATCCGCGATTATCCCGAGCTTTTCGAACCGGGCTCGCCGATGCGCGCCAGGGCCGAGGCCATGGCCGCCAAGACCTGGGAGCTCTTCAGCTTCCTCACGGACGTGCGCAAATGGCGGCCCGAGGGCGTGAGCCTTCCGGCTTCGGCGACCTATCACGATTCCTGTTCGGGGCTGCGCCATCTGGACGTGAAGGCCCAGCCGCGCAAGCTGCTCGCGGCGGTGAAGGGCCTGGAGATGCGGCCTCTGCCCGGCTCGGAGGTCTGCTGCGGCTTCGGCGGGACCTTCTGCGTGAAATATCCCGCGATCTCCAACGCCGTGGCGACCGAGAAGGCCGCCAACATCGAGAGCACCGGCGCGGATCTGCTGCTCGGCGGAGATCTCGGCTGCCTGATGAACATGGCGGGCAAGCTGCGGCGGCGCGGCTCGAAGATCCGGGTGACCCACGCCGCCGAAGTCCTGGCCTGGGGCGAGAAGGCGTCCGCCCTCGGCGAAGAGGGCGCCGCATGAGCGCCGCCCCCGAGCTTCACCCCGAAACGCGTCGTCCGGCGCGGTTCAAGGCTCAGGCGGCGGAGGCTCTGGCCTCGCCGAGGCTCAAGCTGGCCCTCGACCGCACCGCCGGCAACGCCGAGGCCAAACGCGGCGCGGCCGTCGCCGCCTTCCCCGGCTTCGAGGCCGCCCGCGTCAGGGGCGCGGCCATC
This sequence comes from Neomegalonema sp., assembly GCF_028688855.1. Taxonomy (GTDB): domain Bacteria; phylum Pseudomonadota; class Alphaproteobacteria; order Rhodobacterales; family Rhodobacteraceae; genus Neomegalonema. The sequence continues at coordinate 11,313 of NZ_JAQTXI010000038.1, forward strand.
AAGGACCACACCCTCCGGCATCTGGATCATTATCTCGAAAGCTTCGCCGCCCGGGCGGAGGCTCTGGGGACGAAGGTCCACTGGGCGCGCACCGCCGACGAAGCCTGTCGAATCACGGTGGAGATCTGCCGCCAGGCCGGGGCGCGTTCGGCCACGCGTTCGAAATCCATGCTCGGCGAGGAGATCGGCCTCCCGCATGCTCTGGCCGAGGCCGGAATCGAGCGGGTGGAGACGGATCTCGCCGAACACATCGTCCAGCTTGCCGGAGATCCGCCCTCGCATATCGTCTGGCCCGCGATGCACATCGCCCGCGAGCAAGTGGCGGAGCTCTTCGCCGAGCATCACCAGACGCCTCAGGATCCCGACGACGTGCCCTCCATGGTCGAGAGCGCCCGGCGCGTGCTGCGCGGCAAGTTCCTCGGGGCGGATGTGGGAATCTCCGGCGCGAATTTCCTCATCGCCGAGACGGGCGCGGTCTGCACCGTCACCAACGAGGGCAACGCCGAACTCACCACCACGCCGCCGCGGGTGCACATCGTCACGGCGGGCATCGAGAAGCTCGTCCCGACTCTGGCCCACGCCATGACGCTCCTGCGTCTGCTGGCGCGCTCGGCCACCGGGGCGGAGATCACCCAATACACCACCTTCCACGCCGGACCGAAGCGCCCCGGCGATCTCGACGGCCCCGAAGAGATGCACATCGTGCTCGTGGACAACGGGCGCTCGAAGATGCTCGGCGAGGGGCTGGAGGAGATGCTGAGGTGCATCCGCTGCGGCGCCTGCATGAATCATTGCGTGGTCTATCGCCAGATCGGCGGCCACGCCTATGGCGGGGTCTATCCGGGGCCGATGGGCGCCGTGCTGACGCCGGTGCTCCAGGGGCTGAAGGAATCCCGCGCGCTGCCTCAGGCCTGCACGCTCAACGGCAAATGCGCCGAGGTCTGCCCGGTCAAGATCCCCCTCCCGACGCTGCTGCGCGGCTGGCGCATCAGAAGCTGGCGCGAGGGGCTGGAGCCCACCACCGTGCGGGCCGGAATCGGACTCTGGGCCTTCGTCGCGAAACGGCCCCGGCTCTATCGGCTGGGGGTGAAGGCCGCCCTGCCCGTGCTGCGGATCTTCGGGAGAAAGGGCTGGATCGAGAAGGCTCCGCTGCTCGGCGCCTGGACGGATCAGCGCGATTTCCCCACGCCTCCGCGCGGCGGGAGCTTCATGGCGCAATACAAGGCGGGGCGTCGTTCATGAGCGCCCGCGCAGACATCCTGAGCGCCGTCCGCCGGGCCCTGAAGGCGCCGCCCGCCGCGCCCGACCTCATCGTGGCGGAGGCCGCCGCCCTGCTGGAGGACCTCGATCCGGCGCGGCCTCCGGCGCCCGCCGATCCGGTGGAGGCCTTCTTCGCGAAGATCGACGACCCCGCCTTCGCCGCCAGCATCGAGCGCATCGACGGAATCAGAGCCCTGCCCGCCGCGCTGCGGAGCTACATGGCGAGGCACCGGCTCGGCTTCCGGCTCTGCCTGCAGCCGCAGGAGGAGCTGCGCGCCCTGAGCTGGGCGGGCTTCGACCTCCATCACGAGGCCGCCCCGGACGAGGCGGTCGCTCTGGCGGCGGGGCGCCGGGGGATCTCGGAGACCGGCTCCGTGGTTCTGGAATCGGGACCGGATTCGCGGATCCTGAATCTGTTCCTGCCCTTTCATCTGGTCCTGGCGGTGCGGGCCTCGACGATCCTCGGGCGGCTCGAGGATCACGCCGAGGCCTCCGCCGGACTCCCGCCGCGCAACGCCATCCTGATGACGGGCGCCAGCGGCACTTCGGATATCGAAGGTTCCTATGTGCGCGGCGCTCATGGCCCGCGTTTCCTGCACGTCATCCTGATCGAAGATCGCCCCCAAGGGCGGCTGGAGGAGGTTCGACCATGACCACTGACCGCGAGACGACGAATCCGGCCGAGATCCGGGAATGGGAGGAGGCGGTCGAATCGGTCATCGCCTTCGACGGTCCGGACCGCGCCGACGAACTGCTCGCCGCCGCCGTGCAGGTGGCCCGGCGCAATGGAGCGCGCATCCCCTTCGCCGCCGACACCGCCTACATCAACACCATAGATCCCGAGGATCAGCCGACCCATCCCGGAGACCGCGAGCTCGAACATCGCATCCGGTCGATCGTCCGGTGGAACGCGGCGGCGCTGGTGCTGAAGGCCAACAAGGAATCCTCGGAGCTGGGCGGCCACATCGCCAGCTTCCAGTCCGCCGCGACGCTCTACGACACCGGATTCTCGCATTTCTGGAACGCGCCTCATGAAGGCCATGGCGGCGATCTGCTCTTCATCCAGGGCCACAGCTCGCCCGGCATCTACGCCCGCGCCTTCATCGAAGGCCGCCTGACCGAAGACCAGATGCTGAACTTCCGTCAGGAAGTGGACGGCAAGGGCCTCTCCTCCTATCCGCATCCCTGGCTCATGCCGGATTTCTGGCAGTTCCCGACCGTCTCCATGGGCCTCGGGCCGCTGATGGCGATCTATCAGGCGCGCTTCCTGCGCTATCTGGAGGGGCGCGGCCTCTCCCAGACCGCCAACCGCAAGGGCTGGGCCTTCATGGGCGACGGCGAGATGGACGAGCCGGAATCGCTCGGCGCCATCAGCCTCGCGGGGCGCGAGAAGCTCGACAACCTGATCTTCGT